>CAWJPV010000006.1:0-234709 GCA_963844785.1 uncultured Acidobacteriaceae bacterium
AGAAATCCTGGTCCACGATGTTGGCGCCGGTCGAGACCACGGCATCGACCATGTTGTTGCGGATCAGATCGACAAAGATTTGCTTCAACCCGGCGCTGATCAGCGATCCGGCCAGGCAGAGAATCACGCCACAATCCTGGTCGCGCAGCATGCGCTCGTAGATCGAAGCAGCCCGGGCAAGGTCACGGGAGCTGTAGGCCATGGATTGCATGGCATCCACCAGCGGAACAACGTTGTGCTGCTTGATGTCGATGTGCTGGATCGGAGAGGTCAGGAGCTCTTTTTTCGTAGGCATAGCATATCAAGGATAGCAAAGCGGACGCTCTCGAGCCGGTTCGGATGTTAAATTCCGCTGGAGAGCGGGCAGAAGCGTCACCAGCAGGCTGGTCAATTGCGCCTGCACGCGCGCTCCGGTCTCCATCACTTCCTGGTGGTTGATCGGCTGATCGAGGATGCCGGCAGCCATGTTGGTGACGCAGGAAATGCCGAGTACCTCGATGCCCATATGCCGGGCAACGATGACCTCATGCACCGTAGACATGCCGACCAGATCGGCTCCCCAGCTGCGGAAGGCCCTGATCTCCGCCGGCGTTTCAAAGCTGGGTCCGGAAAGGCTCAGGTAGACTCCTTCCTCGAGCTCGGCGGCGGAGTGGGCCAGGAGGCGCAGCCGTTTCGAATAGGCGTCCGTCATGTCAAAGAAGCGCGGTCCGAGGCGTTCGTCATTCGGGCCGGAAACCGGATTGCGGCCGGTAAAGTTGATGTGATCGGAGATCAGAACCAGCTGGCCCTGCTTGAGATCCAGCCGGATACCGCCGGCAGCGTTGGTGACGACCAGGGTGGTAATGCCCAGGCGCCCCAGGACGCGAATGGGAAAGGTGACTTCTTCCGGCGAGTATCCCTCGTAAGCATGGACGCGACCCTGCATCACTGCGACGGGCGTTCCGGCGACGGTACCCACGACCAGGCGGCCGCTGTGGCCTTCCACCGTGGGCGCGGAAAATGCGGAATCTCCGGGTAGGCAATCGCGACCGGATGCTCGATCCGCTCCGCAAACGATCCCAGTCCGGAGCCAAGAACAATGGCCACTCGAGGCTTGACGCCGATGCGCTCGCGGATAGAGGCAGCCGCTTCCTCCGCCTTTTCAAAAATGCCTCTGAGCCAAATGCTTTCCTCCAGTGAACCACAGGGCTTTTCGGCTTCCCGCGTCGCGTGAGTGCGGAGAGTAGCCTGCGGTTTCTTTGCCCCACATCACCGCAGCAACACACTGACAATCGCAGCCGACATCAGGTTGGCCATGGTCCCGGCCAGCATAGCGCGCAATCCCAGCCGGGCCAGATCGTTGCGCCGGTTCGGCGCCAGGGCCCCGATGCCGCCAATCTGCATCCCAATCGAGCTAAAGTTGGCAAACCCGCACAGGGCAAACGTCGCAATCGTAAAGGACCGGAAATCCAGCGACGACTTCTGCGCCCCCAACAGCGCGTAGGCCACCAGCTCGTTGGTCACCGTGCGCGTGCCCAGAAGATTGCCGACCTGGTGCGCGCTATGCCAAGGAATGCCGATAAGCCACGCGACCGGAGCGAAGACAAACCCGAGGATCACATTCAGGCTGGAAGGAAAAGGAACATGGTGGCCGCCCAGCCAGTTGTGGATCCCCCCCAGCATGCCATTCAGCAGCCCGATCAGCGCCAGAAACGAGATCAGCATGATGCCCACATTGAAGGCCAGGCGGCCGCCATCAATCGTTCCGCGGGCAATCGCGCCCAGCAGATTCTCGTTGCGATGTTCTTCGTTGATGGGCATCGTCACCCGGCCCAAGGTGGCAGGCGTGTGGGTCTCCGGCACCAGCATTTTGGCGATCAGCACCGTGCCCGGAGCCGTCATGATCACCGCGGCCAGCAGATGCTTGGCCTCGATCCCGTAGAGAATGTAGGCCGCCATGATGCCGCCGGAGACGTGTGCCATCCCGCTGGTCATGATGGTCATCAGTTCCGACTGCGTTGCTCCCGGCAGGAACGGCCGAATGCTCAGCGGGGCTTCCGTCTGCCCCATGAAGATGCTGGCCGCCACGTTCAGCGACTCGGCGCCGCTGATGCGCATGGTCAGCTGCATCAGTCGAGCCATGGCCTTGATCACAATCTGCATGATCCCCAGGTGATAGAGCACGGCAAAGAAGGCGGAGATAAAAATGATGGTGGGCAGCACCTGGAAGGCAATGATGAGCCCAAAGGAGGAGTGCTGCTTGCCCAGATCGCCAAAGACGAATCCGGAGCCGACAAAGGCATAGGCCAGCATCCGGTTCACCGCGTCTCCAGCCGCAGCCAGGGCCCGCTCTCCGGCGTCAAAGCGCAGCACCAGCACGGCGAAGATCCACTGCAGCCCCAGTCCCCAGGCCGCTGTCTGCCAGCGGATGGCCTTCCGGTTGGTCGAAAGCAGCCATGCCAGCGATAGGATTGCCACCAACCCCAGCAACCCTGTCAATCGTCCCAAGCGGTTCTCCTTACCTGCCGGTTTGCAGTTTGAAACGGTGGGGGAAGACCTCTTCGAAGCGATAGTCCTCCCAATCCGACTGGCCGCGAAAAATGACCCGGGAGGCAGGCAGCATGAACTCGCTCAACACCTGCAAACAAGCTCCACACGGAGGACTAGCCGCCTGGTTCAGGTTGGTGATGGCGCAGGCAAGCACGCGCATCTCCGGTCCGTGCTCGGCGACGGCGCGAACCACCGCGGACCGTTCGGCGCAGATAGTCAAACCATAAGACGCGTTCTCCACATTGGCGCCGGTAACGATGGCTCCGTTCTGCAGCAGCAATGCGGCGCCCACGCGAAATTTGGAATAGGGCGCGTATGCATGGTCAGCCGCATCCGCCGCCTGGGTGGTCAGCTGGCGCAGCAGCTCCGGGGTAAATCCATTCTCGCCTGCTTGCATCGTCCCCTGAGCCTAATGGCACCCGAGCCGCAGACGCAACCGGATGTTTCGTCCCAACGTCGTCCGATCCCTGCGGCCAATAACTAGCTGGGTGCCATCAGAACCTCGATTGTTCTACGCGAGCAAGCGGGCATTCGACTCCGGTAACGCTCGCAAACCGCTAGTTGAAGCCGTCGCTGACAAAGCGGTGCAACCTCAATCTCCCCTAACAGCTATCCTTGAATCAGCACCTATGGCGGCAAAGAAGCCAACTCGACCACGGCACCGAGACGTCCTGGCCCTCTTTCATCCCGGTGACGGCCGCCTGGTTTCGCGCCGTCTTCGAGCAGCCGACCGCCCCCCAGCGGCTAGGCTGGCCGGCGATCGCCCGCGGCGAAAACACCCTGATTCTCGCTCCCACCGGCACCGGCAAGACCCTGACCGCGTTTCTCTGGTGTCTGGACCGGCTCATGTTGCACCGCAAGGCCACGGATACCGAAGGCTGCCGGGTCATTTACCTCAGCCCCCTCAAAGCTCTGGCCGTGGATGTGGAACGCAACCTGCGTTCGCCGCTCGCCGGGATCGCAAATATGGCCCGCCAGGCCGGGGTCGATTTCCACCAGCCGGAGATCAGTATCCGTACCGGTGACACATCGCAAAAGGAGCGAAGCCATTTCCGCCGCCACCCGGCCGAGATTCTCATCACCACCCCGGAGTCTCTGTACCTGCTGCTTACCTCGGACGCCTCCGCCAGCTTGCGCCAGGTGGATACGGTGATCATCGATGAGATCCACGCCGTAGTGCCCACCAAGCGCGGCGCGCACCTGGCCCTCTCGCTGGAGCGGCTCGAGGCCATCACCGAGGGCCGCGTGCAGCGCATCGGTCTCTCCGCCACCCAGCGCCCTCTGGAAGAGGTGGCGCATTTCCTCGGCGGAGCGTCAGCGAGAAGCCGAAACAACCACTGAGCTGCGACGAGCAGGCCGTGATCCCGTATCGTCCGGTCACCATCGTCGATGCCAGCGAGCCCAAGAAGCTGGATCTGCGCATCGAAGTTCCCGTAGAAGACATGGCGCGCATGGGCCAGCGGGAGGAACTGCCCAGCGGCGCGGCCTCCCAGGGCCCCAAGCGGACTTCGATCTGGGCCGCCATTCATCCCCGCCTGGTCGAGATCATCCGCCAGCGCCATTCCACCATCATCTTCGTCAACAGCCGCCGCATCGCCGAGCGGCTGGCCGGCGCGATCAATGAACTGGCGGGCGAGCAGCTGGCCCGCGCCCACCATGGCTCCCTCGCGGCCGCGCAGCGCTCCGAGATCGAAGAGCAGTTGAAGGCCGGGCGCCTGCGCGCCCTGGTCGCGACCTCTTCGCTCGAGCTCGGCATCGATATGGGCGCGGTCGACCTGGTGATCCAGATTGAGGCTCCCCCTTCCGTAGCCAGCGCCATGCAGCGCATCGGCCGGGCGGGGCACCATGTGGGCGCAGCCAGCGAAGGCGTTATTTTTCCCAAATATCGCGCCGACCTGGTCGCCTGCGCCGCGGTGACGCGCGCCATGCACGAAGGCCTGGTGGAATCCACCCGCTTTCTGCGCAACCCGCTGGACGTGCTGGCGCAGCAGATCGTCGCCATCGTGGCCCAACCTCCCGCCCTGGCTTGGGTGGACCGCAAGCAGCAACCGGCTGCACCCGTCGAGATCAGCGTCGAAGAAGTCTTCCGCTTGATTCGCGGCGCGGCTCCCTTCAGCAGCCTTACCCGCGCCGCCTTCACCGGCGTGCTCGATCTGCTTGCCGGCCGCTACCCTTCGGACGAATTCGCCGACCTGAGGCCGCGCATCACCTGGGACCGCGGCGCGCGATACACTCGCCCCGCGCGAGGGAGTCAAGATGCTGGCCATACTGAATGGCGGCACCATTCCCGATCGCGGTCTCTATGGCGTATTTCTCGCTGGAGCTGAAGGCAAGTCCGTCCGCGTCGGAGAACTCGACGAAGAGATGGTCTTCGAAAGCCGGACCGGCGACACCTTCATCCTGGGCGCCTCGACCTGGCGCATCGATGAGATCACGCACGACCGGGTGCTGGTTTCACCGGCGCCGGGCCAGCCAGGCAAGATGCCGTTCTGGCATGGGGACAACGCCGGACGCCCCCTTGAGTTTGGCCGCCGCATCGGCCAGCTGGTGCGGGAACTTCGCGAGATGCCCCGCAACGCCGCGCTGAGCCGCCTCATCCGCGAGCACGATCTCGATGCCCTGGCAGCGGAAAACCTTATCCGCTTTCTCGCTGACCAGGAAATTGCCACCACCGTGGTTCCAGATGATCGCACCATCGTGATCGAGCGCACACGGGACGAAATGGGCGATTGGCGGGTCTGCGTGCTGACCCCGTTCGGCAGCCGCATTCACGCGCCCTGGTCCATGGCGATCACCGGCCGTATTCGTGCCAGTGGCGGTGCGGATGTCGAAGCCATGTGGGGTGATGATGGGTTCGTACTGCGCTTCCCCGACAGCGATGCGGCGCCCGACCCCGAGCTGATTCTGCTCGATGCGGAAGAGGTCACGGATCTGGTCCTGCGCCAGCTCAGCGGCACAGCGCTATTTGCGGCGAAATTCCGTGAGAGTGCCGCGCGGGCGTTGCTCTTGCCGCGCCGTCGTGCCCAGGGCCGTGCGCCCTTGTGGCAGCAGCGCAAGCGAGCCTACGACCTGCTCTCCGTCGCCTCCCGTTATCCATCGTTTCCCATACTGCTGGAGGCGTATCGCGAGTGCATGCGCGACGTCTTCGATATGCCGGCGCTGCTCGAAACGCTCCGTGCCATTCGCCAGCGCAACGTGCGCGTGCATGTTGCCGACACCCGCACCCCTTCGCCCTTTGCGTCGTCGCTGCTCTTCAGCTATGTGGCCAATTACATCTACGATGGCGATGCGCCGCTGGCCGAGCGCCGCGCCCAGGCCCTTTCCATCGACCAGGAGCAGCTGCGCGATCTGCTGGGCGATGCCGACCTGCGCGAGCTGCTCGATGCCGACGCCATCAGCGAAGTGGAAGAGCAGCTGCAGGGCCTGCTCGAAACCCAGCGCGTTCGCTCCGCCGACGGCATCCATGACTTGCTGCTGCGCATCGGCGATCTCTCGCGCGGCGAGCTGGAGCGCCGTCTCGCCGACCCCGAACTCATCGATCAACTTGAGCGTCTGCTGCGCTCCCGGCGTCTCCTGGAGATCAAGATCGCCGGAGAAAAGCGGCTCATCGCGGTCGAAGATGCGGCTCGCTATCGCGATGCGCTGGGCATTCCGCTTCCCCCGGCATCGCGCCCGCGCTGCTGCAGCCGGTGGCGGCGCCGGTGTTGGAACTGGTTCGCCGCTTCGCCCGCACCCACGGGCCCTTCACCCTGCGCGAAGTCACCACCCGCTTCGCATTGGACGCGCCGCAGGTAGAGAGTGCTTTGCAGGCATTGCTGCTCGACGGCCGCATCCTGGAAGGGGGATTCCGTCCCGGCGGCGTTTACCGCGAGTGGTGCGATGCCGAGGTGCTGCGCCTGATCCGGCGCAAGTCGCTGGCCAAGCTGCGCCGCGAGGTGGAGCCCATCGAGCAGCAGACACTGGCTCGTCTGGAGACCCACTGGCAGGGTGTGCTGCAGCGCAGGCGCGGCCTCGATGCCTTGCTCGACACCATCGAGCATCTGCAAGGCGCGCCGCTGGCCGCCTCGCTGATCGAAACTTCCATTCTGCCCGCGCGCCTGGTCAATTACTCGCCTGGCAGCCTGGATACGTTGATTGCCGCGGGCGAAGTCGTCTGGTGCGGCCTCGATTCGCTGGGCGAGCATGACGGGCGCATTGGCTTGTTCCTGGCCGATAAGCTGAGAACCCTGTTGCCCCCGCGCGCCGGGCAGACGGCCGAAAACCCGTTGAGTCCACGCGAAACAGCACTGCTGGAGCAACTAGCCCGTAGCGGCGCTGCTTTCTTTGCTCAACTGCACGAGGCCGTCGGTGGCGGATACCCGGGCGAGACACTCGATGCGCTGTGGAACCTGGTCTGGCGCGGCCTGGTGACCAATGACACCTTCCACGCCTTGCGCGCGTATGTCGCGCGGCCCGCGGCTTCTTCACGGCAGCCCAAGCGGCAGCACAATTTGCCCTCCTTCCGCTCCCGCCGCACCACGCCGCCCAGCGCCCAGGGCCGCTGGAGCCTGGTCCCGTCATCGCTCGCCTCGGCGACGGAATGGAGCCACGCCTTCGCCCAACAATTGCTCAATCGCTATGGCGTTCTCACCCGGGAGTCGGCGGCGAATGAGAATCTGCCCGGAGGCTTCAGCGCCATCTACGATGTGCTCAAGGCGCTGGAAGAAAGCGGCCGCATACGCCGCGGTTATTTTGTGGCTGGTCTGGGAGCGACGCAGTTCGCTCTTCCCGCGGCGGTCGATTTGCTGCGTTCGCTGCGCAATGGGCCGCCGCTGGAGAAGCCGGAGATGGTCATACTCGCGGCCACCGATCCCGCCAATTTATATGGTTCTGTCCTGCGCTGGCCTGCGCAGGACGAGGAAGCAGTGGAGGGCGCCCCGCGCCAGCTCACGCGCAGCGTCGGCGCCAGCGTCGTGCTGCGCAACGGCGAGTTGGTGGCGTATCTGCGTCGCAATCAGCCCAACCTGCAGGTCTTCTTGCCCGCCGACGAACCGGAGCGCTCCTCAACCGCGCGCGACCTGAGCGTCTTTCTCGCTGCGCTGGCCCAGCAGGATATGGAGCGCCGGGAAGACCAGCGGGGCGGCATGCTGATCTCGACTATCAACGGCCAGCCCGCGGCGCATCACTTCCTGGCTTCCTTCCTGCAGGATGCTGGTTTCCATCTCGCGCCGCTTGGTCTCAACTTTCGCCGTGTGTTGCTGGCCAACCCACCTGTTCTGCCCTCGGGCATCGCCCCGAACGTGCAGTAGGAGAGCGGTTCTTCTGTGCCTGAAGGCGATACCATTTTCCGCACCGCTCGCGCTCTGCAGCAGGGGTTTGCCGGCCGTAAAGTCACGCTTTTTGAGACTGCCTATGCGCCGTTGGCCAGCGTGAACGATCAGAGCCCGGTGACCGGCCGCATCATCGAGCGAGTGGAGTCGCGCGGCAAATGGCTGCTCATCCATTTCTCCGGCGATCTCATCCTGGCCACGCACATGCTGATGAGCGGCAGCTGGCACATCTACCGGGTGGGGGAGCGGTGGAAGCGTGCTCGCAGCCACATGCGCGTAGTGCTGGGCACGGATGATTTGCTGGCAGTCGCCTTTGACGTGCCGGTGGCCCGCTTTTACACCGCGCGCACTCTGGAGCGGTTTGCGGGGGTTGCCGGGCTGGGACCCGATTTGCTGGGCCGCTCGTTTGCCGCCGATGAAGCCGCGGCGCGCCTGCTCGAGCATGGCGACGAAGAGGTAGGCAATGTGTTGCTGAACCAGCGGGTGATGGCCGGCATCGGGAACGTCTTCAAATCCGAGATTTGCTTTGCCTGCGGAGTAAATCCCTTTCGCAAGGTTGCTAGCTTGCGTGCGCAGGAGATCGAGTGCCTGCTCGAGACGGCGCGCCGCTTTCTCGCTGCCAACGTCGCCGACGGGGCAGGGGACGCCATCGTGACCTACACCGGAGGCCGCCGTACCACAGACTCGGGCGATCCTGCCGCCAGGCTCTGGGTCTACCACCGCACTGGCTCCGCCTGCCGCCGCTGCGGAACAACGATTCTCATGCGTAAGCAAGGCCCGGGCGCCCGCTCCACCTTCTGGTGCCCAGAATGTCAGAAGCAATAAAGCTCATCCACAGTTACACTCTAGTGGGGTTGCGCGGAGTCCGGTTGCGCCTGCTGCTTGTTGTCGTCATCCCCTTTGCCGCCGAATAGCCTTCCGAAGAAGCCCCGCTTCTTCTTTTTCTGCTCATCGGGAGGGGGCGGAGCCGGGCCCGGCTGGGTCGGAGCTGCTGCCGCCTGCGCGCCCACCGATGGTGGCGGGAGCGCCGGCGTTCCGTTCGCCGGCGCGGGGGCTACAGTGGCCTCCTTGCCGATGCCGAAAAGCTTCTGGAAGACATTACGCTGATCCCCTGCGCTCTGGTCGCAGGTCTGCGTGGGCGCGGTACCGTCAAGGAAAACCGCATCGTAATCCGATGGGCAGCTGGCATCCGCAAGCAGGTTGGTCACTTTGTCCAGCCGCACCGTCGAGACTCCAGCGGGAGGGGTGAACTGGCGGGTATCTGAGTATTCCGGCAACTTGACCGCGCTCTTCATGAAAGCGGCCCAGATCGGCGCCGCTACTTTGCCGCCCTCCATCTTGATATCCGTGTAGTCGTCATTCCCTATCCACACCACGCAGAGCAGATTGCTGGTAAAGCCGGCGAACCACGCATCGTGCGAAGTGCCGGTTTTGCCGGCGGCAGGCGCGGTGAAGCCGTCAGCGCGCACCATGGCAGCCGTACCCGCGTTGATCACGTTCTCCATCAGAGCCAGGGTCAGATAGGCGACCCGCGGATCGAGGATAGGCTTGGAGTGCGGTGGATAATCGTTGAGCACATCGCCGTTTGCGGAGCGGATCGAAGCCAGCAGCCAGGGATCTATCTTGACCCCGCCATTAGCAAAGACCGTATAGGCTCCGGCTATCTCGAGCGGGCTTGAGCCATAAGCGCCCAAGGCCACCGAAGGCGTTCCACGGGCGGATTTGATCCCGGCATCCCGGGCCAGGGCAGCTACGTTGTTGTAACCGACCATGTCGGCCAAGGTTACCGTAGCGTTATTTTCCGAATACTGCAGCGCTGTGCGCGCCGTGATCTGTCCCGTAAAACGCTTGTCATGATGATAGTTGCCCGGGGTATAACCGCCTTCATAGGTCGAGGGATCATTGTTGAGCAAGGTGACGGCGGTAAAGACCCCGCTTAGTCTGCCTGGATCAGGGGGCGCAGGATCGGCGGATGCCGCGTTCGCCGAAACAGGTGTCGTGGACACGGCCTCTTCGCTGGCCGGCGGCACGACTGCCGGTTGGGTGAGCACGGTGCCGGCCAGGCTGGTGTTGAAGGCCGCGGCATAAACAAAAGGCTTGAAAACGGAGCCGGTCGGCCGGTTCTGTACCGCATGATCGAACTGGCTGGCGCCGTAATTCCGCCCTCCCACCAGTGCCAACACCTGGCCGGTGTGCGGGTTCAGCGCCACTAACGCGACCTGGGGATAGGTGATGGGTGAATCGTCCCCTGCTTTCACCCGGCGCGCGTGCAGCTTTTCCACCTGCAGGTCGACCCCCTTCATGCCTTCCGTCACAGCGTCCGCTGCCACCCGCTGCAGATCTGGGTCGAGCGAGGTGTAAATGCGCAGCCCGGAATGGTTGAAGTCCGCATCGCCCATGTGCTGCGCCAGCCGGTCGCGCACCAGGTCAACGAAGTACGGCGCTTCGCCCGCATCGACGTTCATGGGCCTCAGGTTCAGCGGCTCGGCCTTCGCCTGTATCGACTCTTCCTTGGTAATCTTGCCCGTCTCCACCATGGCGTCGAGCACCATGTTGCGGCGGAGAATCACCCGGTCCGGATGGCGATAGGGATTGAGATAGCTCGGGTGCTGGATCATGCCGGCCAGCATCGCGCATTGCGCCAGGTCCAGATCTTTCACGTCTTTGCCGAAGTAGGTCTGCGCCGCCTGGCCAAAGCCGTTGATGGCGAAGCTTCCCTGCTGCCCCAGCGGAATCTCGTTGGCATAGATCTGGAAGATCTGTTGCTTGTTAAAGCGATTCTCCAGCTGGAAAGTGATGGCAATTTCGATGATCTTGCGCTTCACCCGCTTCTCCGGGGTCAGGAAGAAGCCGCGCGCCAGCTGCATGGTGAGCGTGGATCCGCCCTCCCGCCGCCGGCCCAGCCGCAGATCGTCGCGCAGCGCCCCCAGCAGGCGGAAGTAGTCGACCCCGCCGTGTTCAAAGAAACGCCGGTCCTCGATCGAAGTTACGGCATTGACCAGATTGGGCGGTAGTTCGTTAAAGCTGACCAGGCGGCGCTTGGTGCGGTTTTGCCCTTCGGAGAGCCCGGTGATGAGTACTGGTTCCAGTTCATAAGCGTCCAGTGCCTGGCCGCCGTCGCCGGAAATCTGGCTGACCATGCCTTTGTCGAAGGTGACGGTGGCGCTCTGTTCGGAGTGATACGACTGCGGCCCGGGTTGGATGGTAATGCTTGCATCGTTGAGCGAGTAGGTGCCCATCCGCGATCGCTCGCGATCGTTGTCTCCGCTGTAACCAGCGTCGCGCAATTCCTGGGCAACCGCCTGCGGAGTCAGCTTCTGCCCGACGCGCAACTCCTTCGGCGCGGCATAGATCTTGGCTGTCTGCTCGAAGAGTGGCTTCTGCAGCCGCTCGTCCACAATATGACGGTAGGTGAAGTAGTAGTAGCCGAAGATCGATTCGCACACCACCAAGGCCAGCAGGAGCGTACCCACCAGCGCGATCAGGATGATGTTGCGCACCGGGTGCTCAAGCAAGCTTGCGCGGACAACCTTGATTTTGACGGTCAAATGATGAACTCCTGCATCCCCTTAGACGGTATCTGCAATTTCCCGCAGCCGCGACGCGATCTCTGCAATGGCAACGTCCTGGCTGCTCGCCGTGGAGCGCGTTACCAGCTCCACCCGCCCTTCTGCCACTTTCTTACCTATATTGATGCGGAAAGGTATGCCGATTAGGTCCGCATCCTTGAATTTGACACCTGCCCGCTCGTCCCTGTCATCCAGCAAAACATCGAATCCGGCATCCTCGAGCTTCAGGGCTACCTGCTCGGCGGTGGCTGCCAGGTTCGCGTCGCCCATATTGGTCACGGTCACCACAACATCGAAGGGCGCAATCGAGCGCCCCAGCCAGAAGCCGTTCGCATCATGGTTCTGCTCCACGGCGGCGGTCAGGATGCGCTCGATCCCAATCCCATAGCAGCCCATGATGGGCGTCACTTCCTTGCCTCCGGGGTCCAATACACGTACCCCCATGCCGTCGGAGTACCGGTAACCCAGCTTGAAAATGTGTCCCACCTCGATGGCTTTTGCCACTTTCAGCGGGCTGCCAGGCAAGGCCGGACACTGGGGGCAACTTTCCCCTTCCACGACGTTGCGGACATCGGCGATCTGGGTAGGAATGAAGTCTCGGCCCCGGGTTACATTGCGCAGATGATATTCCTCCCGGTTGGCGCCGGCGACTAGATTGTGGCGGCCTTCCAGAGCGAGATCCAGAATGACGGTCACTTTGCCGGCCTCCGCCTGCTCGCCGGCTGCCAGGATATCGAGACCGATGGGGCCCAGATAACCAGCCGGGGTATGAAAGGTATTCAGGATCTCCTCGGCCAGCATCGGCCGCAGTTCCCGGGCGCCGGGAAAGAGGGCAGCGAGCTTGGCCTGGTTGAGCGTGTGGTCACCGCGCAGCAGGACCACGACCGGGCTGGCGATCTCCGGCGCGCCCACCTTCGCCTGCGGGGTTAAGGCCATATAGGCCATGGTCTTGATCTGGTACACCGGCTCCAGATCGAGAAGCGCGCCTACCTCTTCGATGGTGCGCCGGCCCGGGGTGTGCACCAGTTCTGGTGCACCGTTGCCGGTTGCCGGCAGGTCTTCGACCGGAGGCAGCCGCGAGGTAGCCTTATCCATATTGGCTGCATAGTTGCAGTGGGGCAGCTGGCGATCAGGTCTTCGCCTGCCTCGGCGTAGACCATGAACTCCTGCGATTGGGAGCCGCCCATGGCGCCAGAGTCGGCCTGCACCGCGACGAAGTTCAGGCCGCTGCGGGTAAAAATCGCGCGATAGGCGGCATCATGCTTGTTGTAGCTAACGTCCAGGCCCGCTTCATCCAGGTCAAAGGAATAGCTGTCCTTCATGATGAACTGGCGCACCCGCAACAGGCCCGCCCTGGGCCTCGGTTCATCGCGGAACTTGGTCTGAATCTGGTACCAGATCTGGGGCAACTGCTTGTAACTGCGCAGCTCCTTGCGGGCGATGTCGGTCATCACCTCTTCTTCCGTCATGCCCAGGACCAGCCAGGCGCCCTTGCGGTCCTGCAGCTTGAACAGGTTCTGCCCCATGACCGTCCACCGCCCGCTCTCTTCCCACAACTCGCGCGGGTGGAGCGCCGGCAACAGGAACTCCTGCCCGATGCGGTCCATCTCCTGCCGGACGATGGCCTGAATCTTGTTGATGGAGCGCTGGCCGAGGAAGAGGTAGGAGTAGATGCCCGCCCCCAGTTGACGAATGTATCCGGCGCGCAATAGAAATTTGTGACTGGCTACCTCGGCATCGGCCGGGGCTTCGCGCAGGGTAGGGATAAACAGCTTCGACCAACGGTGCATTCTGGGGGATACTTTCTCGAGCAGCGTGAGCCAATTCTAAATGGTTCAGAGACGGTTCACATGGCGAGGGCAGCTCATGGCAACGTCGGCGGTATTTACCGGATTGTCATCAAACCGGGCGCTCGCGCTTTCTACAATCACGGATGCTATGTATAACGAACCTTTGAGCTTTGAAGTCGTTCCCGGCAGCACGGCGGATACCCGCATCTTTCGCCTGCACGGCCCGATTACCCTGAGCAATTTGTTCGACTTTCAAAAGGTTCTCACGGCCGGCACGGAGAAATCACCATCCTCGACTTTACCGAGTCCGAATACATCGACTCCGCCGGGCTGGGCGTCATCCTCAATTATTACGTCTCCGGCAAACGCCACGGCCGTACCATCCGGCTGGTTGCGGTCAATTACCGGGTTGCCGAGCTGCTGAAGCTAACCAGCGCCAATACCCTGATCAAAAGTTACGACAGCATTGAAGCCGCAGAAGCCGCCCCTCGTAGTCACCCTCACCGAATTTAGTCCCCGGGAAGGCTGAAACTAGCCCAGAACGTAGCCCAGGGTGGGAGATAAGCGCTAATCCAGGTGTTTTTCGTTAATAAGCCCACAAGCTCTGTGTCACGCGATCGATTTGTGGGGCCTCCGCTCAGGATGACGAGTTTGTGGGAGTCTGAACGAAACACCCTAAGTTAGCGCTCGTGACGACTTGGTCCTGGGTGGGATCAGGGCTCGGAAGTCCCGCAGAGCCTGCCCTGAGCTTGCCGTACGGGGACGGCTGAAAATAACCCAGGACGCCAGTCTTGGGTACCCGCTAGATCAGCTCAAGTCCCCACAAATCATGAAGATGGAGAACCCCCGCCACGGCACGCGCGGGGTCGACGACCACCAGCGAGGTGATCTTCTTTTCCTCCATGATGCTCAGGGCGCGGGCGGCAAACTCATCCGGGGCAATGGTTCTTGGCGCGGCATTCATGGCATCGCCTGCGGTCATGGCCAGCGCCTCCGGTCCTTTCCGCTCCAGCAGGCGGCGCAGGTCGCCGTCGCTCATGATGCCGATCAGGGTCTCACCGTCGGTCACGGTGGTCATGCCCAGACCTTTGCGGCTCATCTCGTAAATCACCGCCGGCATCGGCGTGGCCGCGGATACCCTGGGAATGGCATCGCCGGCGTGCATCAGCTCCCTCACCCGGGCTAGTTTTCTGCCCAGCTTACCGCCGGGATGCAGGTCAGCGAAGTCTTCCGCGCGGAAGCCCTTTTTGAGCGACGCGGCGATCGCCAGGGCGTCGCCTAATGCCAGCATCACCGTGGTGGAAGCGGTGGGCGCCAGGCCCAGTCCGCACGCCTCCTGCTCCACGCTGACGTCCAGGACCACGTCGCTGGCCAGCGCCAGCGTCGAACGCATGGCGCAGCAGAAGCTGATCAAGGCATCGCCCATTCGCTTAAGCGTGGGCAGCAGGCGCAGGATCTCCTCCGTCTCGCCGCTGTAAGAGAGTGCGAGCACCAGGTCGCCCTTGGCCAGCATGCCCAGGTCGCCGTGCAGCGCCTCGGCCGGATGCAGAAACAGGGCCGGTGTTCCGGTCGAATTGAAGGTGGCGACCAGCTTCTGCGCGATGATGCCGCTCTTGCCTATGCCGGTGACGACCACCCGCCCGCGTCGCCGCCCGCAGCCCACCACCAGCTCCACGGCCTGGCAAAGCTGGCCGACATGCCGTCCTCAAGACGGGCCGCAAGTCGAAGCAGCGCCTCGGCTTCGATACGTATCAGTTGGGCTGGAGTCGGTGAGCTCATGAATCCGCAATCACAAAACAATTGATCGTAACAGCAGCAGCGGGGAGCCTTTAAGGCGCTCTGCGGAAGCGTCCTTTAGAATGGGTAGAGGCACGAGTGTATGCAACTGTAAAGTTGCTCCCTCGCCCGGAGAAGGTCACTCGACGTGAAGCGCAATCAATGGGTTATTGTTGTGGTGCTGGCCGCGTTCGCGCTTATGGTGTGGTCGGGTTATGCCAACTACAAGCGCCGCAAGCAATACGCGCAGCGCCAGGTGCAAGGTGCTGGGTCCTGAAAACGCCAACAACCAGTCGGTCCAGCAGGATGTTGCCGCCGACGAGGGCCTTCCTGATCTGCGCGGCAAGCGCGCCCCCGAATTCAGCCTGCGCACCGTCGAAGGCAAGAAGGTTTCGCTCTCCGACTACAAGGGTAAGGCGGTATTGATCAACTTCTGGGCGACTTGGTGTGCGCCGTGCAAGATCGAAATGCCCTGGCTGGTCGCCTTGCGCAGCCAGTATGCTCCGCAGGGTTTTGAAATTCTCGGCGTTTCCGAGGATGATGCGGATACGCCGCGGGCCAAGCTGGCAAAATTCGGCCAGGAGCAGGGCCTGAATTACCCGTTGCTGGTGGGCGACGATGCCGTGTCGCGCAAGTACGGCGGGGTCGAGTTTCTTCCTACCTCCTACTTTGTCGGCCGGGACGGAAAGATTGTCGCCGAAACCGCCGGGTTGGTTTCAAAGGCTGAAGTCGAGGCCAGCATCAAGAAGGCGTTGGCCGCCGGGGGCAAATAAGTGCTCCGCCTACCGCCATGCTTTGGGCTTGTTTGCGCTTGCGCGCCTCCGGCGCAGGTAATAAAGGACCAGCCCTTGCCGCTGCCCGGCGGCGCCAATCAGCGAGGCGATGCGGCTGCGGCGGTCCAGTTCCTTTCCCCGGACAAGGTAAACATTCCCGCGCGCCGTGCGGCCCAGATCGATCTTCACTTTCGCGTGGCCGATGGTCTGCACATCAATTCCCACGCACCCACGGAGAAGTCCTGATTCCGGCGCGGCTCGCGGTGGTCGAGGTGCAGGGTCTCAACGTCACCGCGGTCGACTTCCCGCCGGGTACCGAGTATGCCCTGCAGTTTGCTCCGCGGGAGAAGCTCAGCGTGTATACCGGTGAGTTTATTTTGCATGCCCACCTGACGGCGCAGCCGGGCGAGCATCTTCTTGGAGGGAGCCCTTCGCTACCAGGCCTGCGATGCGAACTCCTGCATGCCGCCGCACACCATTCCCGTCTCGGTTACAGTCGTCGCCCAGTAGCGCGAACACTATCGCACGCCCAACTGCTCTTGCGTAGAGGGAATCTTGCCGGCCGCCTTCAACCTCTTCACCACCCGCTCCTTACCCAGAGCGGCCATCACCGCGAAGAGGCTCGGGGCCACGCCCTGCCCGGTGAGCGCGACCCGCGATCCATTGATCAGCGCGCCGGCCTTGACGCCCTTTTCCTCGGCAAAAGCCCGCAGCAACTGCTCCGCCGCCGGCTCGGTAAACTCGTCCAGGTGCTCGGTAGCGCTCGCCCAATTCCACCAGCAGCCCGCGGCTCCGTTCGTCGGAGAGAAATTTAGCCACAGCGGCTGTATCGTATTCATAACGCGTCGCTGAAGTAGCCGCGAAATGCTCCGGCAAAATCTTTAAGACTGCGTGCCCGGGGCTGCAGCAAAGCAATCGCCGCAAGTATTTCTTCCCTGGTCCGGTCGGAGGAGAATCCGGCCTTCGCCCACTCCTCTTCAATCAGCGGCAGCAACTCCTGCCGGCGAGTAGCGGCGGATCCATTCGGTGTTGAACCAGGCCAGCTTGTCATTGTCGAAAACGGCATTCGACCGCGAGATGCCATCCAGCGAGAACAGCTCGATCAGCTCGTCGGAGGTGAAGATCTCCCGATCCTTGTCTGCGCTGCCCGGGCGTCCAGCCCAGCAGCGCCAGAAAATTGCGGAAGGCCTCGGGCACGATGCCCATGTCCTGGTAGGCCAGCACGCTGGTGGCGCCGTGACGCTTGGAGAGCCGGCTCTTATCCGGCCCGAGAATCAGCGGAAGATGAGCAAAGACCGGCAGAGGCTCTCCCAGCGCCTGGTATTGCAACACCTGCTTGGGCGTATTGGAGATGTGGTCGGCCCCGCGAATGATGTGGGTGAGCCGCATATCCAGATCGTCGGCAACCACGCTCAGGTGATAAGTAGGCACGCCGTCGGAGCGCAGCAGGACAAAGTCTTCCAGCTCCGCGTTGGCGAATTCCACCCGGCCAAAGACCGCGTCTTCAAACGCGGTCACGCCGCCTTCGGGCACCGCGAAGCGCAGGGCGCCAGGCTCGCCGGCCTGAAACCGCTGCGTAGGCCAGCGACTGGATCGATCGCCCGGCAGCGCCGGTCGTACATCGGCGGCTTGCCGGCAGCCGACTGCCTGCGGCCGCCGTTGCTCCAGCTCTTCCTTGGTGCAGAAGCAGTAATACGCATGCCCGCTCGGCGCGCAGCTTCTCGGCCGTGGCTTGATAGAGCGGCAGCCGCTGGGATTGAAAAAACGGTCCTTCATCCCACTCCATGCCGAGCCAGCGCATGCCATCGAGGATGCCCTGCACCATATCCTCGGAGGAGCGCTCGAAGTCGGTATCTTCAATGCGCAGAATGAAGGTGCCGCCGGTGTGCCGGGCAAAGAGCCAGTTGAAGAGGGCAGTGCGCGCCCCGCCTACATGCAGGTAGCCGGTAGGCGAGGGCGCGAAACGAACACGAGGGTTTTGCGGAGTGTCTGGCATCGCTTTTACGATGCTAGATCATTTCCGCGGCCGAGCTGCTAGGGCACCACGGCTGGCTACGGAGAACGGAGCGGCGCAGGGTTAACCATGCAGCTCATCGAGGAGCTACACGTTCCAGCGGGAAAAGCGCCAGATGAAGTACAACCAGGCTGACCGATGCTTGACAATCAGACGGCACAAACATCAGCAGTGCGAGGAAGGGCTGAACCGGCTTTCTTGAAGCTGAACCAGCCTAGTAAGGAATCAGTCCAACGAGAATCGGAAATCACGTGCAAGCCGAAGAAGCCAAAAGAACATCAGAAAAAGCATCGAAGTGCAGGGCCGCGAATCCGTAAGTGGAAGCAAGGCTTAAGTCTCCCGACCAGACACAGTTGCAAGCTTAGCTGCCAGGCACGTGCACAGATCGTGTGCAGCGTTAGGTGATGTCTTCGGTATCGAAGGCCGGCAGCGGCACCATGCGCCTGCTCTTGCCGCTGCCGAGCCCTCGCTCACCCCTATCTGGGTCAGCACCTCCTCCACTGTGGCGGGGTCATCGATCTCGGCTTCCAGCAAGCCGATCCCGCTCGTTGTCATCGAATTTTTCCAGCAGAACCACGGCGTGGGCCTGGGCTACGTGATCCTGGTTCAGGCCTTCCGGCGTTTTGGCCTTGATGCCCACCGCGTTGGGTTGAATATCCAGCAGTTCCGCCACCCGCTGCCGCATATCGCCGGAGATGGGCCCGATCTTGGGCGCGGCCAGCACCAGCGTGGTGTCGACGTTGACGATGCGATAGCCGGCGGTGCGCACCTCTTCCAGCGCCAGGTTGAGGAAAATCGCCGAATCGGCATCCTTCCAGCGCGGATCGCCGGGAGGAAAGAAGCTGCCGATATCTCCCACCGCCAGCGCGCCCAGCAGGGCATCGGTAATTGCGTGCAACAGCACGTCGCCATCGGAGTGCCCGGCCAGGCCCTCCGGGTGATCGATGGCAATGCCACCAATTTTCAACGGCACGCCGGGCTGGAATGCGTGCGAGTCCCAGCCATAGCCTATTCTCATGCTCATTCGTTTCTCAGCTCGTCAGGACCGGTGTTGCAAATAAAACTCTGCCAGCTGCAGATCGCCAGGATGGGTGATTTTCAAATTTGCCGGGGAGCCCATGACCACGGCGACCTGTACTCCCGACCGCTCGACGATGCTGGCTTCATCGGTTCCGACAAATCCATCTGCTTCCGCGTCGGCAAAGGCTTGACGCAGAACGCTCCAGCGAAAACCCTGGGGCGTCTGCGCCTGCACGATGTATTCCCGGGGAATAGTGGCGGTCACAATGGCTCCCCGGGCGGTGCGCTCCACCTGTTTGATAGTATCCACTGCCGGCAGTCCTACGATGGCCGCGCCATAAATTTCTACTGCTTCGATGGTTCGCTCGATGGTCGCGGGGTCGATCAGCGGCCGCACCGCATCGTGAACCAGGATAATGTCATCGTCCGCCGCGGAGAGCGCCTTGAGCGCCTGGCTCACCGACTCCTGCCGGGTATCCCCACCCTCCACCACCCGCACCCGCGAGGCCAGGGCATATTCGGCAATCAGCGATTCCATGCGGCCCATTTCCGGCTTGCGCACGGCAACATAAATGCAGCTTACGCGGGGCACGGCGGCGAAGGCTCGCAAGCTGTGGACCAGAATCGGCAGACCCTGCAAGGCAAGAAATTGCTTGGGAGCATTCGGGGTGGCGTGGCCCGGCGCCATCCGTGTGCCCATTCCGGCGGCCGGTAGAATAACGAAAACCCGCATAAACATCGGAGTATAGCAGGAAGGCGCTCAGCCTTCCACCGGCTCCACGTAGAACATTTCGTTGGTTCGGCGGAAGCCGTTGCTCTCGTACAGCGGCTTCCCGGCATCGGTCGAATGGAGCGCGACCACCCGAATCTTTTGCTTGCGCGCCTCCGCCAGTGCCTGATCGATCAAGCTGGCTGGCCAGCTTCTTGCGGCGATGCTCCGGTTCCACATAAACATTCAACAGGTAGCCGCGCTTATCCTGCCGCGGATCCAGCGGATGCGGCGGCCAGTCGAGGACGATCAAGCCCGCGCCGGCAACCACCTTGCCGCCCTCGGTGGTCAGCCAGCCGAGATACCTTCCATCCGCCAGCCTGGTTTCGACCCACGGTTTAAAGTGTTCCGCCATGACATCGAGGACCCGGTTGTCCTGCCGCCCGGCGTCCACAAACATGCGCCGCCTGTGGTGGGTAATGACGGCCGCGTCTGCGGGCGTCGCTGCTCTTATCTGGTACATGCCCGCAGTATAGCTATGCTAACTCTGTGATTGCTCGATAGCGATGAAGATGCTTCACACGGGGCTGACTAGGCACAGCGATGCCGCCGCCAACTCTGCGAACCGTCTCTTTCGTCCCGGCCAACGGATCGCCGTCGCGGTCTCCGGGGGCGCCGACTCCGTAGCCCTGCTGCGCCGCCTGCTCGAGGAGCGGCACAAGCTGGGCATCGTGCTTTCCGTGGTCCACGTCCATCACGGCATTCGCGGAGCGCTGCCGAGGAAGACGCTGCATTTGTTGCGCAGCTCTGGCCGCAGCCCACGACCTGCCGTTCCATCTGCATCGCACCGATGCACCCGCCGCTGCGGCGACCCTCCACGAAACCCTGGAGGAGGCCGCCCGCAACCTGCGCTATGCATTCTTCCGGGAGTTGATGGCGGGTGGCAGGCGGACGCCGTCGCCACCGCGCACACCCTGGACGACCAGGCGGAGACGGTGCTGCACAAACTGCTGCGCGGCGCCTGGACCGAGGGGCTGAGCGGCATCCACCCGGTGCTGCCGGTCGAGCCGGGAAGCATCCTGCGGCCCTTCCTCGAAAACAGCCGTGCCACGATTGAGGCCTGGCTTCTCGAGATTGCAGCAGCCCTGGCGCGAAGACGCCAGCAACCAGGACATGGCCCACACCCGCAACCGCATCCGCTGCGAGTTGCTGCCCTTGCTGCGCACCTTCAATCCCCAGATCGCCGCCCAACTGGCGCGTTTGGCGTCGATTTCCGCCGACGAAGAGGCCTACTGGCAGGGAGAATTGAGCCGCCTTCTGCCTCCGCTGCTGCTGCCTGGCCGGCCCACCCGGGGTGGCGGCCGGTCGGCCAGCACCCATCCGGAGGAGGAAACCGTGGCCATGGAGCAGGCCCGCTTGCGCGAGCTGCATCCGGCCGTGGCCCGGCGGGTGTTGCGCGCGGCAGCCCGCCGGCTGGGGCCCGGCTCAGCTTCGAGCACACCGAACAGCTGCTGGCGCATGGCTGCCGAACCGTCCCGCGCCGGCAAATTCGATCTTCCCGGCGGCATCACGGTCGAGCGCAGCCTGCGGGAAATCCGTCTGACCCGGAGCTCGGCGCGCCCCGCCTCCTGGCCCGGCGTATGCGTTTCCCATCCCGGGCGAGATTCGCGCCCCCGAATACGGCTTGTGCCTGCGCGGCGAGCCGCGCGCAGGACGGCTTGGCCGGCGCGAGCCGCCGTCTTACGGCCCTGGAAAGCCGGGGACCGGGTAACACTGCGCCACAGCCGGGGTCCCAAGAAAGTTGCAGAGGTTCTGGACCGGCTCCACGTGGTGGGCGGGGCGCGGAAAAACTGGCCGGTGGTCGAGTGGCGAGGGGAAGATCGTCTGGATGCGCGGGGTCGAAGTGGATGCGCCCGGATTTGTGTTTACCGCCCAATCCCTGGCCTGAAGACGGGCAAGCCGGGGTAACTTGGTGGTCAGTACCCTCCGCGTATAACTTCAGACACGCTTTCCCGCGGTTTCGGCAGACGTTTCCGGCTTCTGCGGAGTAGAATAAATTTGGCGCAAAGAGTGAGGGTGGCACGCATACGGTATTGGCCGTATCCAAATCCACCAGAAAGTCTTTGGAATCCACGGCAGGTTACTGTCGTCTAATAGATGTCAAAAGGCTGCAAGAACGTTCCTGGTGAAGCGATAGGCTCCGCCTCGAATGGTCCTTTCTCTTTATTGAGGCGCAGTAGAAAGAGGGTTTTTCGTGAATTCGACGGTCAAGACAATTATTTTCTGGGTATTCATCCTGGCTTGCCTGGTTCTACTTTGGCAGATCGTCCAGAAGAGCACGGGCATGAGTCATGACCGGGAGATTTCCTTTTCTCAATTCATGCAGGACGGCCAGCAGGGCAAGATCAGCGATGTGACCGTCATCAACAGTGAAGTCCACGGTCACTATGCCAGCGACAGAGAAGCCTTCCACACCACCGTGCCGGCCAACTACCCTGACATGTTCAAGATCCTTCAAGACAACCATGTCAGCATCACGGTGAAGGACACGCAGGGCAATTCCTGGCTGCCGATTCTGCTCAACTTCGCTCCCATCATCGTGATCGCGGCGCTATGGTTCTTCATGCTGCGGCAGATGCAGAGCGGCGGCAACAAGGCGTTGTCGTTCGGCAAGAGCCGTGCCCGCCTGCTCTCCATGCAGCAAAAGAAGATCACCTTCAAAGACGTGGCCGGCGTGGATGAGGCCAAGGAAGAGCTGAAGGAGATTATCGAGTTTCTGCGCGAAGCGCAGAAGTTCCAGAAGCTGGGTGGCCGCATTCCCAAGGGCGTGCTGCTGGTCGGACCTCCAGGCACCGGTAAGACGCTGCTGGCCCGGGCTGTTGCCGGCGAGGCCAACGTGCCGTTCTTCTCCATTTCCGGTTCCGACTTTGTGGAGATGTTCGTCGGCGTCGGCGCCAGCCGCGTGCGCGACCTCTTCGAGCAGGGAAAGAAAAATGCGCCCTGCATCATCTTCATCGACGAAATCGATGCCGTCGGACGTCACCGCGGCGCTGGTCTTGGCGGCGGCCACGATGAGCGCGAGCAGACACTGAATCAGTTGCTGGTGGAGATGGACGGCTTTGAGTCCAACGACGGCGTCATCCTGATCGCCGCGACCAACCGTCCCGATGTGCTCGATCCCGCGCTGCTGCGTCCCGGCCGCTTCGACCGCCGTGTGGTGGTGGGCAGGCCCGACGTACGCGGGCGCGAGGAAGTGCTCCGCGTTCACGCCAAGAAGGTTCCTTTGGCGGAAGATGTCGATCTTCGCATTCTGGCTCGCGGTACCCCGGGGTTTTCCGGCGCCGATCTGGCCAACATGGTGAACGAGGCAGCGCTGAATGCAGCCCGCGCCAACCGCAAGGCCGTGCACCAGTTTGACTTTGAACTGGCCAAGGATAAGGTCATGATGGGCGCCGAGCGCAAGTCCATGCTCCTTTCCGAGGATGACAAGCGCGACACGGCTTACCACGAGGCAGGCCACGTTCTGGTGGCGGCCATGCGCGATCATGCCGACCCGTTGCACAAGGTCACCATCATTCCGCGCGGCATGGCTTTGGGCGTGACCATGCAATTGCCCGAAGAAGACAAGCACACCGTCACCAAGGATTACCTCGAAACCCAGCTCGCCATTCTGATGGGCGGCCGCTGTGCCGAGGAGATCTTCATGAACCGCAAGACCACCGGCGCCGGAAACGACATCGAGCGGGCGACGGATCTGGCGCGCAAGATGGTTTGCGAGTACGGCATGAGCCGCATGGGTCCGTTGACCTTCGGCAAGAAGGAAGAGCAGATCTTCCTCGGCCGCGAGATTGCGCAGCACCGCGACTTCTCCGAGGAGACGGCGCGTCAGATCGACGCCGAAGTGCGGAGCCTGGTGGACGAGGCTTACAAGTCCGCCTATTCCATCCTTGGCGACCATAAGGACACGATGCACCGCATGGCGCAAGCCCTGCTGGATCGTGAGACCCTGGATGCGAATGACATTCGCATGATCATCGAAGGCAAGGAACTGCCGCCGCTGCCGCCGCTTGGGCCGCCGCCGGGCAATTCTACCGGCGACGTGCAGCATGTGATCAAACCCGAGCCTGGCCGTGCACCCGGTTTCGGCGGCGAAAGCCAGCCGTCACCCGCCTAGCCCGATTCCACATCCAATAATGAAAGCCCCATTTCTCTCCAGAAATGGGGCTTTGTCGTTTGAAACCGCAGGTCCCCTTCGACTTCGCTCAGGGCAGGCTCTCCACTAGGCTACGCTCCCCCGGATTTCCTGTTGAGGTTGGGGGCGTTGGCGAGCTTCATGCTGCTTTCCGTAACGAAAGCAGCACACGCGGCTGTGTCCGGCGATGCGTGGCAGGAAATCCGGGTTCGCTCCGGTCGGGGATGACAAAGGGTAGATTTGTTCCTTCCTCTACAGTTTGTGATGTGGATGGAAGGATCGTTCACTTCGCGCTCTGCGTACGGCTCTCTCGATCCCTTATAACAGCTGCTAAGGTGAGCGCTGCCCTACCCTTTGTCATCCCGAGGCGCACCCGGATTTCCTACCACACAGCATCTGGAGAAGGCCACGTGTGCGGCTTTCCGTAAGGAAAGCCGCATGAGGTTCGCCAAGCCACCAACCTCGAAAGGAAATCCGGAGGTAGCCGGGAGGGAGCTGCAGTTCGCTCTTCCCGCAAGCAACTGCGAAGGGTGAAGGCTTTCAAGGCTGCGGAGTTGTTTGATGGAGAGGCGCACCGAAGGTCCCTCGACTACGCACGCTGCGGTCGGGATGACAAATTCGCTTGAATGCCAGGATTTTGGTACCCAAATAGAATTGTCATCCCGACCGGAGCGTAGCGCAGTGAGGACTGCTCTTCGCGGGGCATCACGCCGTGGAACGCCGGATGCGACAATAGGGGACAGCATGCGCGGTTCTTTTGTTCTGCTGGTTGCTCTTGCTTTGCCTGGCGTCTCCGGCTGCGGATACCACACGCTCGGGTCCGCCGCTCATCTGCCGGACACGGTCCATACCATCGCTGTCCCCTTCTTCAAGAACAGGACGCAGTACTACCACACGGAAATTCTCATGACCCAGGCGGTCATCCGTGAATTTACGGATCGCACCCGCCTCACCGTCACGCCTGACGCGGGCGATAACGCCGACGCCACCGTCGATGGCACCATCATCTCCGAATCCGTGCAGCCGTTGACCTATCGTACCGAGACCACTGACGTCCAGACAGGGCAGACCACCAGCGTCACCTCCAGTTTCCTGATCACCATCAACGTCAACGTAGTGGTGACCGATCGCGACCATCGCGTTCTTTACCGGCACAACAACTATGTTTTTCATGAGCAGTTCGAAACCACCGTCGATGTGACCAGCTTTATCGAAGAAGATTCTCCCGCCATGCAGCGGCTCTCGCGGGACTTTGCGCAAGCTCTAGTGAGCGATATCCTGGAATCCTTCTAAGGGGAGAACATGCCTACGGACGACGCAAGCAAGCTCCGCAGCTTCTCCTCTTCCGACCGCTTCGTGGCCGAGGTGAAGGCTGCCGCCACGTCAAGGGCTCCCTTGCGCGCCGGATACGTCTTCGCCGGCGATGAGGTCTTCCTCTACGAACGCTGCCGCCGCGCCGTCGTGGACTCGCTCATCGACCCCACCCTTCGCGAGTTCTCGCTCAGCGATCTCGATCTGGCCGAAACCAGCATTTTTCATGTACTCGACCTCGCCCGCACACCTTCGCTGATGGCGCCCTTCCAGGTCATCTTCGTCAGAAACCTGAAAGCCCTCTACACCCGCGGTGCCAAGAAGGAAGAGTTCGCGGCGCTGAAAGACTACTTCCGTTCCCCCAATCCCCAGGCGTTGCTCATCTTTGTCGCCGACCACCTGCGTCTCCCCGCCGACCTGAGACGGATGGACCTGCAGGACAAAGACCGCTATGAACGAATCCGGGAGACGCTGGGCGATGATTGTGGTTTGGTGGAGCTGGCCCGGGTGGACGAAGCGGATGCGGTGCGCTGGCTGATCGCGACCGCCGACAGCCGTGGGATGAAGTTCGACGCCGACGCGGCACGCGAGCTCGCCGATGCCCTGGGTGCGGATATGATGCTCATTTCGAGTGAGCTGGAGAAGCTGATGCTGTACGCTTTTGACCGGCGGCGCATCACGCTGGGTGACGTGGAGACCATGGTGCTGGCAGCCAAGCAGCGCTCGCTATACGAGCTGACAGACGCCATCACCGCGCGGGACAAACCACGCGCCCTTGCCTTGCTGCATGGCTTGCTCAATGCCTCCGACGGCGGTGAGGACTCAGCCATCGGGCATCTCTACATGCTGGCGCGGACCTTTCGCCAGATGGTCGTCATCCTGGAGAAAAATGTACGCGACTCGCGCGCCATCTGGCAGGCGCTATGGCAGGGTTTCCGCATGCCTCCCTTTGCGGCCGAGGACCTCATTCGCCAGGCCCGCCGCTACAGCTCGCGGCGGGAGCTCACACAAATGCTTCGCCTGATTGCCCATGCCGATCTCGAATTGCGCTCCTCCCCGCCCGATAAACGCCTGGTACTGGAGCGCCTGGTGATGGAGCTGGCCAGCGAACCGCGTCCCCGGGCTTCAGCCATAGCCGGGGCCCAATACGGCCAATACGTGATGGACCTGTGAGAGCAAGGGTTTCTTTTGTTGGGGCAAAGCGCATTTGCGCGGATCTGAACAGCCGGCCAGATATCTTCTACACTCAAAGCAAGCGTGAACGATCGTCGCCTTACGGCCGCCCACTCGATCATTGCCGCGCGGATAGGTCTTCAGGAACACCAGGATGATGTCGAAGCATCTTTTTCCGCCCGCCACAATCGCGCTGGTGTTGTGGCTGGGTTGCGCGCCCTGGTTCGCATCTTGGACTGTCGCGGGATCATCCCATCGCAAGGGACCGCCCGCCGCCGGCCCCGAGGAACGCATCCCGGTTGGGCCCTTGGGGTATCGTCCGCCGGGCCCGCTCTACATGCTGTCAGGAAGAGCGTTCAGCTCCCTGGACTTTATCGATGCCCATCACCTGTTATTCACCTTCCATCAGCCGCGGCTGATGCGGCGCGAGCCAAATCCTGACCGGTTCGATGACGACCAGATCATCCGGGCCGTGGTTCTCAGCCTTCCCGGCGGGGCTGTCCAGGCTTCCGCGGAATGGCGGATGCATGACCGGTCGAGGTATTTGTGGCCGCTTGGCGGCGGCAAGTTTCTGGTGCGCCAGAAGAATTCCTACTCGCTCACCGACGCATCGTTGAAGCTGCATCCCTACATCGAGGTCCCCACTCCAGTACTCTCAACGGAGGTGTCGCCGGATGGCCGCATCCTGGTGATCGAGCACCAATATGAACGGCATACTGCCGAGCAGCACCGCAAGCTGGAGGCGCAGGCGCAGCAATACGGGGAATCACCTCCGGCTGAGGACACCCAGATTACGCTGGTGAATATAGCCTCAAGAGAGGTAGTGGCTGCGCTGCGAACCGAGTCGCCGATCACCGTGCCCATCACCTCTAACGGATACGTGGGCGTGGCCAGAGATAAGGGCCCAGACGAGTTTCTGGTTCGCTTCATTCCCTTTGAAGGCGAGTCGCGGATATTGGGCAAGGTCGCATCCACGTGTACGCCCCACGAGAACTTCCTGAACCAGAAAGCCCTGGTCATCGAGAGTTGCGGCCCCAAGTCGCCGGATGTTTTTCTCGACGCCTGGACCACGGATGGGAAAAAGCTGTGGAGCGGGCATCGCGACGGCCATCTGGTGTGGCCTACCTTCGCTTATTCGCGAACGGGCGATCGTTTTGCCGTGAGCCTGCTGCACGTATCCCACACCATCGACCTGCTCGACTCTATCAACGACGAGGATGTGCGCGAGCAGGTGGTGCAGGTTTTCGATTCGGCAACGGGTGCTCTGCTGATGACGACCAATGCCTCGCCCATCCTGACCGCGGGCCAGAACTTCGCGCTCTCCGATGATGGAGAGCGCCTGGCGGTCCTGCGCGAGGGCGCGATCGAGATCTACAATGTGCCTGTGCCGCCCCCGGCAGCAGAAAAGGCCGATACTGCGGCGCCGCCGAAGAAGTGATTCCTTTAGGCGGCCTTGTGGGTAAGCGCCTTCACCCGCGCGTGCAAGCGGGCTTTGTAGCGAGAGGCGGTATTCTTGTGGAGGACACCCTTTTGCACGCTCTTGTCGAGCGCGGAAACGGTCTTGCCATACTGTTCGGTAATCGCCGAGGAATCGCCCTTGGTAATGGCCTCGCGGAGGGCGCGAAGTGACTTGCGAACGTGACTCTTATTGGCGCGGTTAACTGCGGTGCGCTTGACTGTCTGACGGGCGCGCTTCAGCGCCGACACATGATTTGCCATGGTAAACCCTTAGCTTTCTTGAAACTGGGAGCAGGCAGCAAAGAAGCGTCAAGGCGCCCGCAAACCTTAAGTTTACGGGCTTTGACGCCCCCGGTCAATCGAATGCCCAATCTCTTGACCAGGGGAAAGGCGTCCCGGCGGCACCATGGTGCATCCAACAGGAAAGAATTCACGGATTAGGCGTTGACGCCATGACCGGCAGACGCTACTCTGTGCCCATCCACGGGAAATATCTGGTGATTATCGCCAACCCGGCTAAGCATCCGATGCACGTGCAGTTTCCTGTGCCTTTCCACAGATTGTGCTCTCAAACCACCCCACCAATCATGTCAGTCCTTAGGGATCTGATAGGAGGTCATTTCTCCGCTTGATGAAAAAAGCGCTGGAAATCACGCCCAACCTGGAGCCCCTCTTTGGGACTCGCGATGAGAATCTGAGGCTACTCGAGCAAAATCTGCATGTCCGCATCGATTTGCGTTCCGATGCTCTGCATGTGGAGGGCTCTCCGGAGGCAATTGCCCGTTTTGAAAGGGTTTTTGCCGACTATGAGCATTTGCGGCGCAACGGTACGCTGCTGTGCAACGGCGAGTTGCATGGCATGCTCAAGTTGGTGACCGCCGACCCGGCGGTGACCCTGCGCGGGTTGGTGGAGAGCGGCAAGCAGCGCTCCGCCGGCATCAAGCGCATGGTGCAGCCCCGTTCCATCAACCAGAGGCGCTACTTCGAAGCCATCGAGGAATGCGATATGGTCTTTGGCGTTGGCCCGGCGGGCACCGGCAAGACCTACCTGGCGGTCGCCATGGCAGCTTCCGCGCTGCTGGCCAAAAAGGTGAGCCGCATCATCCTGGTGCGACCCGCGGTCGAAGCCGGCGAACGCCTGGGCTTTTTGCCCGGAACGCTGCAGGAAAAAGTAGATCCCTATCTCCGTCCGCTCTATGACGCACTCTATGATCTGCTGGAGCAGGACCGCGTCGATAAGATGCTGGAGCGCAATGTGATCGAGGTGGCGCCGCTGGCGTTTATGCGCGGGCGAACGCTCAACGATGCTTTCATCATCATGGACGAGGCGCAGAACACGACCAGCGAACAGATGAAGATGTTCCTCACCCGGCTGGGCAGCAATTCCAAAGCCGTCATTACCGGCGATGTAACCCAGATCGATCTGCCTAATCCCAAGAAGAGCGGACTGGTGGAGGCGATTGAGATTCTGCGCGGTGTGGATGGCATCCGTTTCTGCCATTTTGAAGATGGCGATGTGGTTCGTCATCACCTCGTTCAACGGGTTATCCGGGCGTACGATAGCTTTGGCCGGGCACAGAGGGAACTGCCGCTCAACCTGCGAGAAGGTGCTCCAGCCAAATCTGCGCCCAAACCGCAGTAGTCTTCTGGACTTTCGGAAATAGCCGGCCTGATGCCTGATATTTCTTCTCCAAGCCTCGCGGCAACGTAGTCTCATGGCAAGATGATCGTTATCGAAGCTGCCCGAGGGAAGACGTTGCCGGCAGCCTCTGCTCTCGGTAAGCGTGACCTAAACCGGTTTCTGGTCAAAGCTACAGAAGCACTTGGTCTGGCCGGTGATTTCTCCGTCCTTCTGACCGGAGATGAACAACTACGCGCGATGAATCTTCAGTTTCGGGGCGTGGACAAGCCTACCGATGTGCTCTCGTTCCCGGCATTACCAGAGGCCGCGAACTGCGGTCAGGGTGGCGACTTGGCCATCTCTCTGGAGACCGCCGCCGTCCAGGCGGCGGACCATGGCCACAGCTTGCAAATGGAAGTTAAGGTATTGATCCTGCACGGTCTATTGCATCTGGCCGGTTATGATCATGAGCGCGATCAAGGGCAAATGCGGCGCCGGGAAAGCCTGCTGCGCAAGCAGTTCGATTTGCCCGCCGGCCTGGTCGAACGGATTAGACGAGCGCAGCGGCCCGTGGCCAAGGGGCGGCAAGCCATGAGCCTCATTTCCGGACTAGCGATCGCCATTCTGCTCTTCATCCTGACGATCTCGTCTTACATCGCCCGGCTGTACGCGGAGACGGGCAAGTTTCTCTCCGGCGAGTTCCAGGAGAACATCGACGTCTGGGAGCTGAAGGTTGAGCCGAAGCTAGGTCTCAGCCGCGAGCGGATCGCGCTTTCCGCGGCCGTACTGGCCCAATTCTCCCTGGCCTCGCTGGCTCTCTTCTTTGGTGTGCTGCTCTTTGCCGGGAACGGGGGTGTTCGTCCCAGCGTGGCCGAGGTAGCGCAGGCGGTGCTCGGCGCCGTCCTGGTCATCGTGCTCTTCAATCAATTTCTGCCCTTTGTCTTTTTCACCCGCACCACTGGACTTTGGGTGGTTCGGCTGACGCCCCTCATCCGTGTGCTCTTATACCTCGTCCTGCCGGTTACCCTGTTGCTGGCATTTCTACTGTCGATCGCAGCCCTGGCGGAACCCCTTCCCGGCAACCCCGAGGAGGATCCAAGCGAGGCGGCGGTGGAGGCCCTGATCGAAGCGGGAGAGGAAGAGGGAATCATTGAGGAGGGCGATCGCGACCTGGTCCGCTCCGCGGTTGAATTTGGCGATAAGGTGGTGCGCGAAGTCATGACTCCGCGCCCGCACGTCTTTGCGGTTCCCGCTGACATGACGCTGGAAGACTTCATCTCCGGGTTGAAGCAGCGCCCGTATTCGCGTGTCCCGGTCTTTCGCGGCTCGCTCGATCACGTGACCGGCATTGCCTTCGCGCACGATCTACTGCATATTGCCGATGCTGCCGCCAGCACGCAGACGGTGGCCAGCATCCAGCGCCCCGCGGCGCTCGTCCCGGAAACCAAGCGGGTGAATGAGCTGTTGCGCGAGATGCAGCGCGAGAAACAGCACATGCGCATTGTGATCGACGAGTATGGCGGCGTGGCTGGCCTGGTGACCATCGAAGATCTGCTGGAGGAGATCGTAGGCCGCATCAGTGACGAGCACGAATATGACAGTGAGCAGGATGCGCCGGTGCACGAGGCTGGTGGCACCTGGCTGGTTCCCGGGAACCTGGAGGTAGCCCGGCTTGAGGATCTGCTCAGTGGCGGCTACCAGGTCGCGCAGGAATATCAGGCCGCGACGGTCGCAGGCCTGGTCAGCGAGATTGCAGGGCGGATCCCGTTGCCGGGCGAGGTGATCGTGGCCGACTCACTGCGCTTTGAAGTGGTTGCGTCGACCGACCGCCGGATCGAACGGGTGCGTGTATCGGCCATCGAGAGCGACGACCGTGAGCGGGGTCTACACTAAGGTGTGCGCTCTGGTTTCGTTTCCATTCTCGGCCGTCCCAATGCAGGCAAGTCGACGCTGCTGAATGCGCTCATCGGCGAGAAGATCGCGATTGTCACCGACAAGCCGCAGACCACACGAAACCGAATTCAGGGGATCGTGGAAGTGCCCGCGCGCAAGGGCAAGAGTGCCGCGCAGATTGTGTTTGTCGATACTCCTGGGGTCCACCGGCCCGGCTCTCAGCTCGACCGGCGCATGATGCAGGAAGTGTACGAGGCCCTGGAGAGCCGGGACATCGTCATCCTGCTGGTGGATGCGGCCCGCTACAGCGAAGCGCCCGAAGCCGGCAAGAGCCAGTCGCGCCGCGCGGAACGCGAAAGCAGTGAAGACGCGTTCGTGATGCAGCTTATCCAAAAGCTCGACTGCCCGGTCTTTCTGGTAATCAACAAGATCGATCTGGTTTTGCGTTCTAAGCTTCTGCCGCTTATCGAGCGATTCCGTGCCTTGTATCCGTTTGCGGAAGTGATCCCAATCTCCGCGCGCAAGAAAGATGGCCTGGACGTCTTGTTGACCAAACTGGTCGAGTATCTGCCTCAGGGCCAACGATATTTCCCCAAGGATCAGTTCACGGATCAGCCCGAGCGCTTCCTGGTCGCTGAGTTGATCCGCGAGCGCATACTGCTGGAGACCGGAGAGGAAGTTCCCTACGCCTCTGCCGTGGTGGTGGAGCGCTTTGAAGAGCCTGAGCCAGTCACCGGCCCGAAGTTGCCTCTGACACGCATCTCGGCGGTGATTTATTGTGAGCGTGCGGGGCAGAAGGCGATCCTGATCGGCAAAGGCGGCAGCAAGCTCAAGAGCATAGGCGCGGCTGCGCGCAAAGAGATAGAGTCGCTGCTGGGCACGAGGGTCTATCTTGAGCTGCACGTGATCGTCGAAGAGAACTGGCGGGAATCAAGGTACTTTGTCGACTCGCTGGATTGGCGCAAGCAACTGGAAGATCTGGCGCAATCCAACTCTTCTCCAGCACGAAGCGGTGAAGGAAACAAACAAGACTGGGCGGGTTGACGGGTGCCCCAGGTTCGCACCGGCGTACCTGGGCCGAAAAAGAAGGGCGAAGCCCCACCATTGCGTTTGCCTTAGCGAACCCGAAAGAGAAACAGCAGATTCCTCCATCTACGCTGTCGCTCGCGGATGCGGGATGACAATTCGTGTTTGGTCAAATCTTGAGATGCAAGGTTTCCAAACAGAATTGTCGATCCCGACTCGCGAGAAACGAGCGTAGCTGTGAGGGATCATGCTGTCGGTTCTTTTCCTTCGTTACTCGCGAACGCTGATGCCCAGGCTCTTCATCTTCCGGTACAAATGACTGCGTTCCAGTCCCAACGCTTCCGCCGCACGGCTTACATTGCCGTGGCATTCATCGATTTTTTTCAGGATGTAATCCCGTTCGTAGGCTTCCCGGGCCTGGTGCAGGGTACTGAATTCTTCTCCCTTGCGGCTATTTCCGCGGAAGACCAGCATGGGCAGATGCTTGCGTTCGATGCGTACCGTAAGTGGGTTCAGGATCATCACCCGCTCGATCACATTTCGCAGCTCGCGCACATTTCCCGGCCAATGGTATTGCTTCAGCACCGCAACCGCCTCATCGCTCATCTCGATTCGCGGACGGCCATACTGGCGCCCAAACTCCAGCAGAAATTCGCGCACCAGTAGCGGGATATCCTCTTTCCTGTCGCGCAACGGTGGCACATAAAAGGGAATCACATTCAAGCGGTAGAAAAAATCTTCGCGGAAATTTCCCTTGGCGATCTCCTCTTCGAGGTCCTTGTTGGTGGCCGCAATGACCCGGACATCGACCTGGATAGCCTGCGTGGCGCCCACCGGGGTGAAGCGCTGCTCGTCCAGCGCGCGCAAAACCTTGGCCTGCATCTTGAGGCTCATGTCGCCGACTTCATCGAGAAAGAGCGTGCCGTTATCGGCTCGTTCAAAGGTGCCGCGCTTCTCGACCGGGCCATTGGGGATTGCGCTGTGGCGATAGCCGAAGATCTCGCTTTCGATGTAATCCTCAGGGATGGCGGCACAGTTCAACTCGACAAATACCCGGTCGCTGCGCAGGCTTTCGCTGTGGATGGCGCGCGCGATCAGCTCCTTGCCGGTGCCGGATTCGCCATAGATGAGCACTCGTCCGTTGGTGGGCGCCATCAGCTTGATCTGCTGGCGCAGCGCCTTGATGGAGACGCTCTCTCCGGTAATCGGCACATGCATCAGCAGCTGCCGTTTGAACTCCTGGTTCTCGCTGCGCAGCCGCCGTGCCTCCACTGCATTCTTGAGCAGAATCAGAGTGCGATCGATGGAGAGCGGCTTCTCCAGAAAGTCGAAGGCGCCCAGCTTGGTTGCACGGACCGCGGTTTCAATGGTGCCGTGACCGGAGATGATGATCACTTCGGGCAGGCTCTCGATCTCGAGCGAACGGATCTCAGTCAGCACTTCCAGGCCGTCCCGGTCGGGCAGCCAGATATCGAGCAGCAACACGTCATAAGACGCGTCCCGCAGCAGCACCATGGCCTCGGAAGCACTGGCCGTGGCGGTGACGGCATACCCATCTTCCTTGAGAATCTCACCCAGGGATTCGCGGATCTCCGCCTCGTCGTCGACGATGAGGATATGGTTCATGCCGGCGTCCTGCCGTTAACCCCTACCAGAGCTGCTTCGTGCGCGCTCTTGGCATCGGCCAGCGGCAGTTCGATGATGAATCGCGCTCCGGTAGGGCTGTTCTGTTCCGCGCGAATGGCCCCACTGTGTTCCTGGATGATTTTCGAGGCGATCGCCAGCCCCAGGCCCGTGCCGCGTTGTTTGGTGGAGAAGTAGGGGAGGAAAAGTCGCTCGCGCATTTCGTCGTTCAGGCCATGACCGGTATCGGCGACCACGATCTCCGCTGTGGTGTGCCCCTCGATCACGCCCGGTTTCGATTGTCAATTCACGCAAAAGGCTGCTTTGCATCGCTTCGGCCGCATTGTCGATGAGATTAGCCAAGGCCCGCTTCAAGGCCTCAGGATCCGCCAGCACCGGGGGAATGCCGCCACCCAGGCGCTGCACGATGCGAATGTGATGCAGCCTTCCCGCGAACAGCGCAAGGGCGCTTTCTACTATCGAATTAAGATCGCAGACCTTGGGCCGTGAGGTAGGGAATTGCGCCAACGAGGCAAACTGGTCGACCAGCCGGCGCATGGTTTGAACGGATCCCAGAATCACTTCGCTGCACTTGCGAATCACGGTGTCTGAGTCCGGCAAGGGACGGTCGACATGCCTGCGGATGCGCTCCGCGGAAAGCGCAATCGGAGTCAACGGGTTTTTTATTTCGTGGGCCACCCGTTGGGCTACTTCCTTCCACGCCACCTGACGCTGGGCGTGCAGGAAATCGGTGACGTCCTCCAGCACCAGGATGCATCCCTCGCGATCTTTGCCCAGCTCCAGCCGGGCGATGGTGGCGGTTACGTTCAGGGCGCCGCGCGGCCCGGGCAACTCGATTTCCGTAGCCGCCAAGCCCATGCGTTTGCTGCGCCGCAAGAGCACAATCAGCTCATCGGCGATCTCGCGCGGCAAAATCGACTCCAGCGGCTTGCCTGCAAGGTCGTGGTGCTCGCGTGGGCTGAGCAGGTTGCGCGAGGCGCGGTTCGCCTGCAGGACGCACATCTGGGGGTCGAGCGTGACCACCGCGCTGGGGATGGTCTCCAGCACCGTTTCCAGCTCGCTGCGGCGCTCCTCGAGCGCCCGATTGGCAGCCGACAGCTGGGTGGTGGAGGTCTCCGCCAGGGCGCGGCTCTCTTCCAGGTCCTCCGCCATGCGATTGAACGATCGCACCAGTTCTCCCAGCTCCTCTGTCGCCGCGACCCTGACCCGGTGAGCATAATGCCCGGCGGCCACGGCATCCATGGCATCCGCCAAAGCCTCCACCGGCCGGGTCACCTGCTTGGAAAGAAAGAGCGCCAGCCAGCTGCTGGCGAAGAAGACCAGCGTCGTCAACAGGAACATCAAAAGCAGGTAGGTGCTGCGGATGGTTTTGCGCGCGCGATAAAGGACCTGGTAATCCCGGGCGCCGGAGCGAATGTCCTGCACGGTCGCGCTTAGCCCCGCAGGGAGGGGTAGGCCGGCGACCACGATGCACCCGTCTACGGTGCTTGCCGCGCCCAGCACATATTCATTTTTTCCGCTCACCAGCATAGGCACATCGCTACGCTGGGCGGCGTGCAAAACGGTGGTGGCTAATGGCTCGTGGCCCTGGGGGATTGCGCTTTCCGTCTCATCCATCCAGGAGCGAACGATCGCCTTGCCATCATCCTGGGGCAACTGATATTGCCCCACAACATCGCCGTTGCGGAAGACGACTGCAAATCCGCCCTCTAGGGTGATGCGGTGGGTGCCGATTTCCCGCAACAGGGCTTCGGAATTCCCGGTTTGCAGGGAACGAGTCAGGCTGGGGGAGCTGGCCAGCGATTCCGCCTCAGCCCGGGCGTTGGCGGCGGCGTACTGAGAGAGTTCCATGGCCACCAGGGTCGAATCCTGGCGCATCTGCGAGGAAGGCTGCGAGAACCAGCGCTCCATGGAGCGATTGAGCAGCCCGAAGCTGAACAGGAACATGAATCACGGCAGGCGCGAACGAGAGCAGCAGAGCACCCACCAACATGCGGCTGCGAATTCTTGAACCCAGCACCCGGCTGCGCTGGTCGGCCAGCAGCTTCACAATGTTCCGGAAGAGCAGGATAAGCAACGTGAGCAGCAGCAAAAACGCGATGACGGAAAGCGCGGTGAACAGGAGGATCTGGCCGGTCCCGTGGGGGCGCAGAAATGGCGGAAGGGGGTTGAACGCATTCAGCGCGGCCAGCGCGAGCAGCAGCAGGAACATGCCTCCACCGAGCGCTGCGACCGCACTGCGGCGGTGCTGGGACTCTGTTCCCATGCGGCTCCCCCTGTGTGTTTAGACTCCCCTTGCGTGCCTAACAGATTACAACTCCGGGCAGGCTCCCGCATATGGGCAGGGGGGAACCGCAGATCTTTCTCGGGAGGGAAGCCTACAGGGAATTCATCTTGAGCAGAAATTCGGCGTTATTGCGGGTTTTGCCCAGCCGGTCGACCAGCAACTCCATGGCTTCGACCGGCGAAAGCGGATTGAGAACCTTACGCAGGACCCAAATACGCTGCAGATCTTCCTTGGGGATGAGCAACTCTTCCTTACGCGTGCCGGAACGCTGGATGTCGATGGCGGGAAAGACCCGCTTGTCGACCAGCTTGCGGTCGAGGATCACTTCCATATTGCCGGTGCCTTTGAACTCTTCAAAGATAACTTCATCCATGCGCGAGCCGGTGTCCACCAGGGCAGTGGCAATGATAGTGAGCGAACCGCCTTCTTCAATGTTGCGCGCCGCCCCAAAGAACCGCTTCGGGCGCTGCAAGGCATTGGAATCGACACCGCCTGAAAGCACCTTGCCCGAGGGCGGAACGATGGTGTTGTAGGCGCGCGCCAGGCGCGTAATGGAATCCAGAAGAATGACCACATCGCGCTTGTGTTCAACCAGCCGCTTGGCCTTTTCGATGACCATCTCGGCCACCTGCACATGGCGCGCTGCAGGCTCGTCAAAGGTAGAGCTGATGACTTCGCCCTTGACCGACCGCTGCATATCGGTCACTTCCTCAGGGCGCTCGTCGATCAGCAGAACGATCAGCGCGACCTCAGGGTGATTGGTGGTCACGGAGTTGGCAATCGACTGCAACAGCATCGTTTTGCCGGTCCGCGGGGGAGCGACGATCAGCCCGCGCTGGCCTTTACCCACCGGGGTCAGCAGATCGGTGACCCGCCCGCTGGTATTTTCGTGGACCGTCTCCATCTTGATCCGTTCCTGGGGATAGAGGGGGGTCAGATTGTCGAAAAGGATCTTGTTCCGGGTCTCTTCGGGCGACTCAAAGTTGATAGCCTCGATTTTCACCAGGGCAAAATATTTTTCCCCTTCATGGGGAGGACGCACGTTGCCACTGATGGTGTCACCGGTTTTCAGGTCGAATTTCCGGATCTGCGAGGGGGAGACATAGATGTCGTCGGGGCCGGGAAGGTAATTGTAATCAGGGGAACGAAGAAAGCCGTACCCGTCGGGAAGTATTTCCAGCACCCCTTCGGCAAAAATGTGGCCTTCTTTTTCACTCTGGGCCTGAAGAATCTTGAAGATAAGATCCTGTTTGCGGAGGCCGCTGGCGCCCGGGATTTCCAGGGTGCGGGCGATGCGGCTGAGCTCCGTTATATTTTTTTCTTTCAACTCGGAAATGGTCATTTTCACCTACGGGAGGAAGTTGTGGAGGGGTTTATCGGGCAGGAATCTTGCTGGCGTTAAGCAGGTTCGAACGTCTGGGGAAAGGGGTTGCAGAGGCCCAGAACAGGGCCGCGCTTAAGCTGCGCGGCGCTGCTGGAGCTGGGTTGCTTCCGGTGTAACGGCGGACGTTGCCGCCGGGCTTTCATGGTGGAAGCGGACTAGAACCTCATTGGTGGTGTCCTGAAGACGGGTATTGGGCTTGTGCAGCTTACGCGTGGCCTTCGAGGCCAGCTGACACAGTGTATAGCGATTCGTAACGTGGGCAAGTGCCCCAAAGATAAGATCAGAGCGCATCTTTATTCTCCTTCATCCTTTGACCGTCCATATGCGCATTTGCAGACGGCAAAGAATCTGCCTCGCGCGGCGTCGGTCGATTTTCTATTTGTTAGACGCGAATGCTCTCTTGCGGGAACAATTTTTTCGTCTGGTTTATTGTTGTCCAACCGGATACTGGAATGATTCCCTGCGCCCTAAACCGGCGCTTCCGGCGGAATTTCCCTCGCGCGGAACCTTTATGCAGAGGCGCTTTTCAAAGGCGTGGCCTCTGTCTACAGGTTGCGCATGCCTACCAACGACCTGCATGTCGCGCTGCTGTGACCTCTGTGGCTAAGGAGTTCCTGTTTTTCGGGTGCTCGATGCACTTCACTGAAGCAGAAAGACCGCAGGAAGTTGCCAGATAGTATGATTCATGCCCGAAAGGCGCGTTCTCATCAAGCCATGTAGAACTTAACGCGATCGAAAGGAGGGTCAACACTTTTTTTCATAGAAATTACTCGGATGATTCCCAAAAATGGAATATCCCGCCTCCCTAGGCAAGTTTTGGGCAACTGCGTACCATGAGCGAAGGCAGCCCGCTACTCCCCATGACGAAGAATCGCACTCCTGACGATCCCGTCGCCGGACTCCTCCCCACTCTCGCTGGAAAAAGCAGAGAAAGGCTCGCACCGCTCTATGTGGGAACTTTTACTTCAATTGCGTGTATTGCTGCCCTATCTGGCCCGGATCGTGCCCTTGCTCGATCGAGGCCTGCTCAAGGGGTCCCCGGACATAACCGAGCTTTCCAAGGGAATTGCCGAGATGCAGAACGGCAGCCGGGATTTAGAGGTGCAGGCCAGGAACCAGGCGCTGCAGCTGGAACGAATCGAGCAGCAGATGGCCCGTTTGCGTGTGGTTCAGGAGAACGACATGGAGGAGACCCGCAGGCTGTCCTCCGAGATCCGATCGCTGCGCAGTTGGTTGTTCGCCATGGCGGTCCTGATGGTCGTGCTTCTTCTGGTTTCTGTCGGGCTGCTTACCTTCCTGGTGATTCACTACCTAGTGCAAATCCGGCAAGCGGAGGTACTTTTCCTCAGTTATTTGACAGGATGAAAATTTATTTTTGCTGCATAAATCCGACTTTGCGACAACGCTAATTTCTCGCGTAACCCTTACGCCTTCCTGTTGCCAGTTGTTCTAATGCGGGACTAGGATACGCGATAGTTCGGTGCAGTCCTCTTCTTTGGACGTGCCAGATCTCCCCTACGAAGTCGTTCCAGGCCTCACGATAGCAAAGAAAAGCTGGCGACTTTTACTCGCCAGCGTGTGTGGAGTGACTCTCTATGGCATGGTATGCCTATTGTATTAGTGAAAAGCAGGCGTTTCCTGAACTTAGCCGCCACCGAAAACCCATTCCAATGGAATCGGTGATGGGAATCTCAGGAAATCAGATCTTCCTCTATCCAGCCAGCGACTTAGCAGTTATCGTCAGTGAACATCATCCCTCAGAAAATTTAGACCAAAAGGCAGCCGTCGAACACGCACGTGTGATCAGCGACTGTTTCAAACTATCCACAGTTCTTCCTTTCCGCTTTGGCACGGTGTTTGCGGATGACGAGGCCCTGAGGAAATCGATTCGCTCCAATCAACGGCAGTTTCTTGCCAATGTCGACCGTTTGCGCGGTAAGGCCGAGATGCACCTTAAGGTGCTTTTGGATGACTGCTGCCGCGAACAGGGCGCTCCAGTTCCCATGGACAGGGTAGGCAAAGAATACCTGTCGAGCCTGCGGGAGAGTGCTACTCGGCAGCGCGAACGGCAGACCAAGGCGCGGGCGGTTTCGGTGCAGATGCACCGCATGTTCAGCCCGCTCGATGAAGAGATCAGTTGCCGCAGGATGGATTCCGGCAAGATGCTGCTCGACATCGCTCACCTGATCGATCACAAGGGTATAGAGCGCTATCAGAACAAGTATTCAAGCGCCAGCCAGCAGTTGAAGGATTGCCATATGCAACTCTCCGGACCCTGGCCACCCTATCACTTCGTGCAGCGGCTGACTCGTCCGGTGCATGTACATGCGGTACCTGCATAAGACGGTTGCATATCGGATCAAACAAAGACCCCGGCTATCTCGCCGGGGTCTTTGTTTTTAGTCGCTCGGCACATCGAAAGCTGGGTATCTCACTCAGGCCAAAGCCGAGCTGAGATGGGGCACTTATCGTCTGTTGACGTTCAACCTTCGCAGACTAGCTAACTTTGTTTGCAGCCGGGATATTTTTTCTGCGGCTGAGCACGAAGCTGGCCTGGGAACGCCGGTCGGCAGAGGCGTGATCGATCTTGCGCCAAAAGGCGACGAAATAATCCACTGCGGAAATGATCGAAACCAGCACCATGAAGTAGATAGCGGCGATTGCGATCCACTCGACCGGCAAAATAAACCAGCCAAAATGCCAGGCATACCAGCCGTGAGCCAGGATAACTGCCACCACCGAGACAATCTGGATCACCGTCTTGAGCTTAGCCAGATCGCTGGCTTCAATCGTGAAGCCTTCCGAGCTGGCGATCGAACGCAGGCCACTGACCAGAAACTCACGGCCAATCACCAGTACCGCCACCCAGGCCTTCATGAGGTGGGGATTGAACTGCACCAGGCAGACATAGGCTGCCGTGATCATCAGCTTGTCGGCCAACGGATCGAGCAGCATGCCCATGGTCGTGATCTGGCCGCGCTTGCGCGCCAGGTATCCGTCGACCCCATCGGTGATGGAGGCCAGGATGAACAGCAGGGAAGCGGCAATCTCCTGCTCTCCGTGGACGCTACGAAAAGGGTAGAAACTGGAGAGCATCCAGATGAGCAGGGGAATGCAACAGATGCGGCTCATCGTGATGGAGTTTGGCAGGTTCACGATAGACTCGGCTGGTTGAAGAAAGGACCGCGTTCGCCCCTGTCATCATTATGCACCAGTCAGGGCGTGTTACTTCGGTACTGCTAGTGGGGAGCCCCCAGCCTGGGAGCCCCCCTTAACCATGGAACTCAGGCGTAAATGCCGCGTTGCTTAATGGTGAAGGCAACCCGGTCGATGGCCAGCATATAGGCAGCGATGCGATTGTTCACCGCATGGGCTTCCGCGTAGCGAACGACATCGCCGAAGCTCTCCGCCAGGATGCTTTCCAACTGCTCGTTGACCACGGCTTCCTTCCAGAAATAGCCCTGGCGGTCCTGCACCCACTCGAAGTAGGAAGCGGTAACCCCGCCGGCATTGGCCAGAATGTCAGGAATGATGAAGATCTTCTTGTCGGCCAGGATCTCGTCGGCAACGGCAGTGGTGGGGCCGTTCGCGCCTTCGCAAACGATGCGTGCCTTGATGCGGTCCGCATTGCGGCTGGTGATGACGTTTTCCGTGGCGGCGGGGATGAGAATTTCACAATCGGAGACCAGCAGGCCGGAGGAATCCACCGCTTCCGCACCCTTGAAGCCCAATACCGTGCCGTTGCGCTGGCGATACTCGAGCAGCAGGTGGATGTCGATGCCGTTGGCGTTATAGAGTCCGCCGTCGTATTCGGCGATGCCAATGATCTTGTACCCCTTTTCCATCATCAGCTTGGCGGCGTTCGAACCCACGTTGCCGAAGCCTTGAATGATCACCCGGCATCCTTCGCGCTGCATATTCAAATAACGCAGGGCCTCGTCACAGACCACGGCGATGCCGCGGCCGGTCGCTTCGCGCCGTCCCCGCGAGCCGCCGATGTTGAGCGGTTTTCCGGTAACCACCGCCGTCACCGTCTGCCGCATATGCATGGAGTAGGTGTCCATGATCCAGGCCATGGTCTGCTCGTTGGTGTTGATGTCCGGGGCGGGTACGTCCTTCTCCGGGCCGATAAACTCGATCAGCTCCGAGGTATAGCGGCGGGTCATGCGCTCCAGTTCGCCGATAGACATCTTCTTGGGGTCGCAGATCACGCCCCCTTTGGCGCCTCCGAAGGGAATGTTGACCACGGCGCACTTCCACGTCATCCAACTGGCCAGCGCGCGAACCTCATCCAGGGTTACGTCGGGGGAATAGCGGATTCCGCCTTTGCCCGGTCCACGGGCAATCGAGTGTTGCACCCGGAAGCCGGTGAAAACCTCAATGCTTCCGTTGTCCATCATCACCGGGATGTGCACGATCACCTCGCGTGCAGGGTAGCGCAATACCTTCCATAGGCCTTCATCCAGGTTGAGTCTCCGTGCGGCAAAGTCAAATCGGGCAGCCTGGGCTTCCCAGGGATTAATCTCCTGCTCGAGCGATACGGTTTGCATAACCAATCTCCAAATATGGACTGCATTGGCAGTCCTCCAGTCTGTCCCACCGCGGTTGAGCCGTTCGCGCCCGGGCGGGACGGCGCAGGCACTTCGACGGGGCGAAATCGAGCCTTGGATTCGGCTGAATTTCCGCTCCCGGCGAGCCCTACGCGCGTTTAGCGCCCACTTGGCCGGGACCTGTTTCTCGTACTACCCCAAACCTACCGAGTATAGGCGTCCCGAAGAGCCTCGGGCAAACCGCCTACCGGCGCCTCAAATGCTTGAGTCGCCTTTGCTTGAGATGCATTCGGGCATCCATGTTGTGCAGGAGAAATCCTCTACTCTTGACGTGCTCGCGGCTATGGCCATTTAGTATGAGCAGAAATGGCGGCAGACACTACACATTTCACCCTCGCGTGCGGAATTCCTTCAACTGGCGGCTAAGCATAGCCTGGTTCCGGTCTACCGCACGCTCACGGCCGACCTCGAAACCCCGGTATCCGCCTTTTTGCGCCTCGCCTCCGATGAACCCCAATCCTTTCTTCTTGAATCCGTGGAAGGCGGCGAAAAAGTGGGTCGCTATACCTTTATCGGCATCCGGCCCTATCGCACCATCCTGTCCCGGGGTAGTTCGATTTCCATCAACGAGCGAGGCAAGACACCGATCCCTGCAGGGGGACGTCTTCGCGCTCCTGAAGGAGTTGCTGGCCGGGCAGAATCCGGCGCATATCGCCGGCCTGCCGCCGTTTACCTCGGGCGCGGTCGGGTTCTTTGCCTATGACATAGTGCGCCAGATCGAACGTTTGCCCGAGCTGGCGGAGGATGATCTGGGCGTCCCGGATGCCTGCCTGATGTTCTTCGATGAGGTATTGGCGTTCGACCATGTGCGCAAGCAGATCCAGCTCATCGTGACCGCGGACCTCTCCCGCCAGAAACCTGCGGCTGCCTACGCGGACGCAAAGCAGCGGTTAGGCCGCCTGGAAAAGCGCCTGGCCCGGCCTCTCCCAAAAACCAGGCATGCTGCGCCCAAGGGCAAACTCTCGGTTACCAGCCACACCAAGAAAGAGGATTTTCTGGCGTCCGTCGCCAGGATCAAGGAGTACATCGCGGCCGGCGATATCTTCCAGGCCGTGCTCTCGCAGCGCTTTGAAGTGAAGCCGGGAGTCGACCCGTTCTCCATTTACCGGGCTCTGCGTATCGTCAATCCTTCGCCCTACCTGTATTTCCTGCGCTTCGGTTTAGAAAATCAGGGCAAGCCGGACAAGTCGCCCACCTGCCTGGTCGGTTCGTCTCCTGAATTGCTGGTGCGGGTGCAGAAGCGCCACGTTGAGTACCGTCCGATTGCAGGCACGCGTCCGCGCTCGGCCAACGAGGAAGAAGATCTCCGCATCGAGCAGGAGTTGCTGGCCAATGAGAAGGAGCGGGCCGAGCACGTTATGTTGGTCGACCTGGGACGCAACGATATTGGCAGGGTATGCGAGTTCGGCACTGTCCGGGTCAAGAGTCTGATGCATGTGGAACGCTATTCCCACGTGATGCACCTGGTCAGCTCGCTGGAAGGACAACTGAAAGAGGGCCTCTCCGCAGTGGATGCCTTCTGCGCCTGCTTTCCGGCCGGCACCCTGAGTGGCGCGCCCAAGATACGCGCGATGGAGATCATCGAAGAACTCGAGCCGACGCGGCGGGGCATTTACGGCGGCAGCGTCTTCTACGCCGACTTCTCAGGAAATTTCGACTCCTGCATCGCCATCCGCAGCATGCTGCTCAAAGGAGAGCAGGGCTACATTCAAGCGGGCGGCGGCATCGTGGCCGATTCGGTGCCGGAAGAAGAGTACGAGGAGTCGGTAAATAAGGCGAAAGCAGTGGTCCGGGCGGTGGAAAGAGCCAGGGCCGTGGCTGCGTCGGAGCACCGCAAGTGCAGATCTCGTATGCCGGTCGATGGAATGGCAGGTCCCTGTTCGCTTGCAGTACCTGGGCCACTCCGACGCGCAGCCCCTCGAACATTCACACCATCCGTGCACCTCGGCGCTACACTAAAGGGAGTGGCGCATATGGTCTTCGTCCTCGACAACTACGACTCGTTTACCTACAACCTGGTGCAGTACATGGGTGAGTTGGGGGCCGAGATGGTCATCCGCCGGAACGACGAATTAACCGTCGAGCAGATTGAGGATCTCAAGCCGGAGCGCATCGTCCTTTCTCCCGGACCTTGCACCCCTCAGGAAGCCGGCATCAGCATTCCTCTCATCCAGCATTTTGCCGGCAAAGTGCCCATACTGGGAGTTTGCCTGGGCCATCAGGCGATCGGGGCCGCCTTCGGAGGAAACGTAGTGCGCGCACCGCAGTTGATGCATGGCAAAACCAGCCCGGTGGAGCACGATGGCCGCAATCTCTTCGCCGGCCTCTCCAGCCCCATGACCTGCACACGCTATCACTCTCTGATCGTTGCCGAGGAAGGTCTGCCGGACGAGCTTGAAGTCACCGCGCGCGTGCAAAACGGCAAAGGCGATGGGACTATCATGGGCTTGCGGCATCGCCGCTTTCCCATTGAGGGCGTCCAGTTTCACCCCGAGAGCGTGCTCACAGCAGACGGCAAGAGCCTGATCCGGAATTTCCTCTCCCTCTGAAAATGCGGGTCGAAAAGTTAAAACTCGCGCCAGGCCGGTTTCTCCTGATCGGCTTTCTCGGCGCCCCGCTGCTCGCGGCCCAACAGCCGATCGGCCGAACGTCCGCCACCGAGGTGCAAGTCTCCGGTGCGGTTGACATCTCTCATGGCGAGACGCTGCTGGGCAATGGCAGCGAAATCACGGCCGGAGACCAGGCGGTGAAGATTACGCTCGAGCGGGGCGGCGCACTACGGCTGTGCTCGACCAGCAGCGTGCACCTGGCCAAGGACCGCTCCATCGCCGACCCGGCCAGCAGTGCGCTCATGATGGCGCTGGACCGCGGGGCTATCGAGGCCAACTACGCGGTGGGCACGTATTCCGATGTGCTGCTCACTCCCGACCTGCGCATCCTCATTTCCGGCCCGGGAGAGGCTGACTTGCGCATCCGGGTCAATCCCAAGGGAGATACCTGCGTGGACAATCACGGTGCAAACGCGCCGTATGTCACGGTGACCAGCCAACTCGAGGGGGGAGCCTACCGGGTGCTGCCAGACCAGCGGGTCAACTTCCAGCACGGCAGCCTGCGGGAAGTGGTGGATCACGAACCGGAGCCTTGCGGTTGCCCAGCCATGCCCGTCACTTCTGTGGCCAGTGCTGGGGGTACGACACGCGAACCCCGCGCCGCCAGGCCGGCCGGTCGGTGGTCCTTCCTCGACGGCCTCGGATACCGCTTTCCCCATTGCGGAAAGTGAGGGATCTGGCTGCGCCTCCCACTCCACGCGCCGCCCCCGTGGTTCCTCCCGGAGAAACGCATGCCGAAGTGACCGTGCCGCTCACCTACAACGGAGAAAATCCGGCTCCGGCGCCGCCAGCCCCTCCCGCTCCGGCCGCGGCCTGCCCCCCGGCCGCCCACGGCCCCCAGTCCTCCTGCGGCGCAACCGGAGGTCGCACCTGCGCCCGCAGACCCCGTCCACCAACCAGGGGGGCCTCTTCCACCGCATCGGCCATTTCTTTTCCAAAATCTTCGGCAGTTAGGGTAAGGGGTGGAAGTGCCAAGGCCGCCGTTCCTCTCATGCAGGAGCTACAATCGACCTTGAGGCGACACCCGGATTCCTGTTGGTATTGGTGGCGCTGGCGAGCTCCATGCGGCTTTCCTTAATGAAAGCCGCACACGCAGCGGCGTCCAGTGTAACGAAGCAGGAATTCGGGTTAACGCCCCATTTCAGTGAAAGATCAAGGAGTTTTTCTTTTATGGCGATTCCCGCCACACAGATGCGCCCGGGCATGATCATCAAGCACAATAACGAGCTGCACACGGTCTTCAGCGTCGAGCATCGAACCCCCGGAAACCTGCGCGCATTCATTCAGGCCAAGCTCCGCAACCTGCGGACCGGCGCCATGTTCGAGCACCGCTTCCGCTCCCCGGACCCGATTGAACGGGTCATCGTGGACGAAGTTCCGATGGATTTTCTTTACGCCGACGGCGATGACTACTACTTCATGAACACCGAGAATTACGAGCAGACCAACCTGAAGGGCGCGACCCTGGGTGATGCCATCGAGTACCTCATCCCAAATCTTCAGATCAAGGTCTCATTTTTCGATGGCGTGCCGGTGGGCATCGAGCTGCCAGGGACAGTGGAGATGACTGTGGTCGAAACCGAACCCGGCCTGAAATCCGCGACTGCATCTTCGGTTACCAAACCGGCCAAGCTCGAGACTGGCTTGGTGGTGCAAGTGCCCCCGTTCATCAACGAAGGGGAAAAGATTCGTGTGGACACTGCAGAGGGTGCTTATCTGTCTCGGGCATGAATATACGAACCTGAGCGTTTCCCCATCACACTCAATCACAGGCTCAAATCTATGGTCCGCCATTACCTCGTCAAAGGCCGTGTGCAAGGAGTTGGCTTTCGTTGGCTCGTCCATCAGGAAGCAGGAGCTCGCGGATTGAAGGGATGGGTTCGCAATACTGAAGCGGGCGAAGTGGAGATCATGGTGGCGGGCAGTGAGGAGAAACTGGCCGAGCTTCGCTCCGTGCTGCAACGTGGCTCCCGCGGCAGCCGCGTGGATGCCGTGCAGGAGCGTGACATGGACGAAGCTATGGCCAACGGTCTCGAATCGTTTCGCATCGAAGGAGCTTGGTAAGTACGCATGCCTCATCCCCCAATTAACTGTGAGCCCCTGAAATCTCTTATCCGGACCATCCCGGATTTTCCCAAGCCGGGAATTCTGTTCTACGACATCACCACACTGCTCAAGGACAAGAAGGGTTACGCGACCCTGGTAGACGCACTGGCCGCGCACTACATTGGCGTAGAGGATGTGGATTTAGTTCTGGGCATCGAGGCGCGGGGATTTATCTTCGGTCCCGCCCTCGCCTACCGTCTGAATGCCGGTTTCGTGCCCGTGCGCAAGCCGGACAAACTGCCTGGGGAAACAGCGCGCGTGACCTATGACCTGGAGTATGGAACAGACGCGCTGGAAATCCACCTCGACGCCATCGAACCGGGGCAGAACGTGCTCATCGTGGATGATCTGCTGGCTACCGGTGGAACGATGGAAGCAACCGTTAAGCTGGTTCGCCAATTGGGGGCCAGGATTGTCGGACTAGCCTTTGCCATCGAGCTTGATTTTCTCAATGGACGGGACCGGTTTAAAGAATATGACGTCTTCAGCCTGTTGCATTACAGCGAGTAGCTATACCACTCTGCGTCCGCCGCTCACCAGGTGAATGACCAGTGCCACCGCGGCAACAATAAGCAGGATATGCAGGGCAAATGCGGCGATGTGGAAAAGCAGGAAGCCGCCTACCCAAAGAAGGATCAGAATGATCGCCAGCGCGAGCCACATTTTCGGTGCACCTTGCGAGAGAGTATCTCATCCTACTGAGTTACGGCCTAGGGACACGGTGATTCCCAGGGCAGTTTCGCAATGGATGTAGACCGAAGTGACAGGCGCTTTCGTGGTTTTCTCTCGAGGAAAACCACACCTCGCGATCTCGGTCAGGCAACAGTAATTGCGAAACTGCCTAAGACGATAAGATGTCAAGACAGCGGGCTGCGCCTGTCCGCCGTTGATTCTGAGGAGCGACTAGCAACCATGCTTCTGCACGCCTCATCTGTCATGTTTTGGGGAGCCACGTTGTTCGCGCTGGTGCCGATAGCGCTCGCCGCAGCTCCAGACCCGTCTTCGGGAGTCACCGCTCTGACCCACGTGCGGGTGATTGATGGCAGCGGCCGCCCTCCGCTGGAAAATGCAACTGTCGTGATCCAGGGCAATCACATCCTTGCCATTCAGAGCGGGGCTGCCGCGCTCCCTGCGGGTGCGCGGGTAATGGATTTGCATGGCGATACGGTGATGCCGGGGCTGATCAACGCCCACGGTCATCTGGCTTTGGTCCAGGACGGCCAGAACTCGGCTACTGCTTACAGCCCTGAAAATGTGATCGCAGAACTACGGCAGTACGAGAGCTATGGCGTGACCACGATGTTATCGCTGGGCGTAAACCGCGATCTGCTCTACGCGATTCGCCAGCAGCAACGGCAAGGCAAGCTGGATGGTGCTACGGTCTTTACCGCGGACCGCGGCATAGGCGTTCCCGACGCGGCTCCGCCATTGCCCGCCGCCCCTGATCAGATCTCCCGCCCGTCAACCGTGGAAGAAGCCCGCGCCACGGTGGACGCGATGGCCAAGCGGCATGCGGACATAGTCAAGATCTGGGTCGACAGCCTGGGAGGAACCAAACCCTCCATGTCCCCTGAGATCTACCGCGCGGTGATCCAGCAAGCGCACAAACATCATCTCCGGGTGGCGGCGCATGTTTACTACCTCGCGGACGCCAAGTCCCTGGTCAACGATGGAGTGGACGTGCTCGCGCACAGCGTGCGTGACAAACCCGTCGACCAGGAGCTTATTTCCGCCATGAAGCGCCGGGGTGTCTGGTATATACCCACCTTAACGGTCGATGAATCGTTCTACATCTACGCTCAGCATCCCGGGTTCATGGAAATTAATTTTTTCAAGGAAGCGATCTCGCCGGTGCTGCTGACCATGCTGACCAGCGACGCGTACAGCAAGAAGGTGAACGAGGATCCGAAGACGGCGCAGCACAAAGCGGACTTCGCCATGGATCAGCAGAACCTGAAGACTCTTTATGACGCTGGCGTTCTTATTGGCTTTGGAACGGACTCAGGCGCTATGCCCACTCGCATTCCAGGTTTCTCTGAGCATCGGGAACTGGAAGACATGGTGCAGGCGGGGCTCACGCCGATGCAGGCCATCGTCTGCGCTACCAGCAGCAATGCCACGTTACTGGGTATTGAAGCGACGCGGGGAACGCTACGCCCGGGCAAGCGCGCGGATCTGATCGTACTGGCCGCCAATCCTCTCGACGACATAATCAACACGCGATCGATTGTGACTATCTTCCACGATGGGCGCACGGTTGCGCCGCGGGTACCAGTGGTGATGGCACGCTAGCCAGGAGTTAGTCGCCTAACAGAGCCCATTAGGAACTGGGCGGCAGTCAGTCGCCTAACAGAGCCCATTAAGAACTGGGCGGGAGTCAGTTCCTAATGAGTTCTGCTAGGTGAGAAGGCGCAAGTTCTTTTACTTCCTGGCCGCGGGTCCCGCTTCGCGCACTCCCGCGGGTGCATCGAACCGGGCGAAATTCTTGGCAAATTTCTCTGCCAGCATGACCGCCTGCAGATCATAAGCATGCGGGTCTTTCCAGGCGTTGCGCGGATTCAACAACTCCGCCGGCACCTCAGGGCAACTGAGGGGGATGCTCAGGCCAAACGCCGGCTCAGTCACGAATTCGACGTTATCCAGGCGGCCCTCCAATGCAGCATTCACCATGGCGCGGGTGTGCTTCAAGCTCATGCGCTCACCGGTGCCGAAAGCGCCGCCGGTCCAACCGGTATTTACCAGCCAGCATTGTGCATTGTGCTGCTGCAGCCGTTCACCCAACATCTTTGCGTACACCGCGGGAGCCAAGGGGATGAAGGGCGAAGCAAAGCAGGTGGAAAACTCCGGCACCGGTTCACTGCCCAGCCCTGCTTCCGTTCCCGCCAGCTTGGCTGTGTATCCCGAAAGAAAGTGGTACATGGCCTGCGCCGGGTTAAGCCTGGCGATCGGCGGTAGCACACCGAAGGCATCGGCAGCGAGGAAGAGAACATGGTTGGGATGACCACCCACGCCGGGGATAACCGCCTTGTCGATGAACTCCACCGGATAGGCAGCCCGGGTATTTTCCGTGTAGCGGATATCGCTGTAATCCGGAGCCCCGGTTTTGCTGTCGATCACCACATTCTCGAGCACCGCGCCAAAGCGGATCGCATGGTAGATCTGTGGTTCCTTCTCCGGGGAGAGATCGACGCACTTGGCGTAGCAGCCACCTTCGATGTTGAAGACGCCGGTCGCACTCCAGCCGTGCTCATCATCGCCGATAAGCCGCCGCTGCGGATCCGCGGATAACGTGGTTTTTCCGGTGCCGGAAAGTCCGAAGAACAGCGCCGTGTCTCCAGCTTTCCCCAGATTGGCCGAGCAGTGCATGGGGAAAACATCGCGCGCGGGCAAAAGAAAATTCATCACCCCAAAGATCGACTTTTTCATCTCGCCGGCATACTTTGTGCCTCCGATGAGAATGATGCGGCGGGTGAAATCCGTAATGATGAAGGTACTCGAATGGGTGCCGTCACGCTCCGGCACGGCCTCGAACTCGGGAGCGGCAATCACCGTGAATTCAGGCTTATGACCGGCCAGTTCCTCGACCGGAACACGCACGAACAACTGCTTCACGAACAGGGCATGCCAGGCGTATTCAGCAATAATTTGCACGGGAAGCCGGTAGTGGCTGTCAGCGCCGGCGTGCAAATCGAGAACGTAAAGGTCGCGCTCCCGCATGTGAGCTGCGACCCGCGCCAGCAACGACTCGAATCTTGCCGGATCGAAGGGCTGGTTCACTTTGCCCCAATCCACCGAATCGCTGGTGAGGTCATCCCGGACGATGAACTTGTCTCGCGGGGAACGCCCCGTGCGTGCGCCGGTCAGCGCTACCAGGGCGCCATTATCGGCCAGGCTGGCCTCACCCCGGGCAATCGCCGCCTCTACCAGTTGCGGGGTCGACAGGTTCCTGTGGACGTGGGCGCCTTCCACCAGCTTTGCTGTCAATGTGGTTGCCTTGACTGAATCCACTCGAGGTACCTCCCCGGCAACTGCTCAGGTAAGTGAGTTTACCCGTGCGCAACCAGTTGCGGCAACGGCATTGCAGCGCCTTACCCAATGGGTGTTGTCTTTCAAGCAATGACCCGGGGGAGGGGGGCTTGACAAGCCTCCGGCTGCGGCCCGCTCGACGATTACGAGCGCGGCATCACCGGCAATTCGGGCAGCAGGGAGGAGTGCCCTACCTCCGCCATGACGGCGGCCACCTGTTCGAGTACTTCTGCCACGCTCATGGTGTACATTTCACGCCCGTTGTCGTATCCGCTCTCCGCGGCTTGCTTCAAGTAACGGCCAGCTGCCTGGGCCGCCAACCGATCGGTGATGACGTGGCCAGAGCGTTCCTTCTGCACCACCCAGGCATCTGCCGGCATAGCGATCCAGACTGGCCGCCCATTGACCTCGAACCGGATGTCGACCGCATCCGCGTGGCGGGTGGCGATAGCGACCACGTTCGCCGTCCACCGGCAGTGCAGGTCTTCCCGGGTCCAGTGATCGGTTACATGGAAGTCTTCATACATGGCTAATAGCCTAGCATTTCGGGGCACATCTTAGGCCGCGGCTGGGGCCAGCGGGGGTGTTCCTTGATTGGTACAGCAAACAAATGAGAAAAAATTAAAAAAGAAAGATTATTTCCCCTCAATTCTGCGTCCAATTAGGCGACACTATAACGAACTTTTGACCCGTGTTGAGGAGCAACTAAAAAAGTGGTACATAATCCCGAAGTCATACAGCGATTCGAACAGGCGCTTCGCCGGCAGGAAAAGCAGTTGGAGCAGTCCATGATCTCAGCGGTGGAGCAGGGCCGTGAAGTGGCAGCAGACAGTGCTCTGGATGCTGCTGACCAGGCTGTGCAGTCTTACCAGAAAGAGATGCTTTTCAGCCAAAGCACCAGTGGACATGAGCAGCTAGCCCTTGTTCGTCTGGCCCTTAAGAGAATCGATGAGGGTAGCTTCGGAGAGTGCATGCACTGCGGCAAGACCATCGGTCTGAAACGGCTGGAAGCTCTACCCTGGACCCCGTACTGCATCGATTGCCGGGAGAAGATCGAAAACGGCGAGATCGAAGATCCGGTTGCCGCTGCTTAATTGGCCGGCTGCTCTGAGCCCGTGCCGGGGTTTGACCCGCAAACTCCGGCGCTGCTAAACTTTAGGAGCCCTCGCAGACGGCAAAAGTCACAGCTGCTGAACTGCGACCCCGCCTAAGCCGGCTTCTGAAGGAACCTCAGTGGACACCCAGACACGTCACGCGCTCAAACAAGACCGTTTAGTCGAAGCCACCCGCACCAGTGTTGACTGGTTTCAAGAGAATCGATCGAGGATCATTACCGCCAGCATTGCAGCGGTCATCTGCCTTGCTCTGGTAGTGGCAGGATTGGTGCTTTACGGTAAGCGTTCGGCCTCGGCCGAGCTGGCTTTCGGCGAGGCGATGGACACCTACAATACGCCCCTGGCCCAGCCTGGGCAGCCCCCGACCCCCGGGCAAAAGACCTTTGCCACCGCCGCTGAACGGGCGAAGTCGGCCAACCAGCAGTTTGTACAAATCGCCGGCCAATACGGCTTATTTGAAGCCGGCAAGACCGCCCGGTACTTCGCCGGAATAACGGCGATAGACTTGGGCCAGACCGGCCCGGCGGAAACCTACCTGAAGCAGGTCGCGGATGGGCACGATGCCGCATTGGCGTCGTTGGCCAAACTGGCCTTAGCCAACCTGTACCAGCAGACCAACCGCAGTAGTCAAGCCGTGGACCTTCTGAAACAGCTCATCGCGAAGCCAACCAACACTGTGCCCGCCGATGCGGCCAACTTGCAACTGGCGGCCCTCTACGAAAAGTCCAACCCCGCGGAAGCCAACCGAATCTACGCCCAGCTCAAGAGTTCAAAATCGGCTGCGGGCCAGATCGCGGCGCAAAAGCTACAGCAGAAGTAGCAAAAGCCTCCTCAGTGGGTCGGAGGCGTAGTGGCCGTAGCTCCCGGCTGCTGTACGGCGTCGGTTTGAAACTTTTTATATTCGTCGAAGCGGATATCCACGTCCGCTCGGATGCCCGCGACCAGGAACGCCCGTGCCTGCAGATGCAATGTAATCGCCGTTGGCAGCCACGCCTCGTTGCGAATCAGCCCCTGATCGAAAACCAAATTGGTGCCCTTGGCGACTGACGCCAGCAGGCCGAAGCCGACATGGTAGTTCTCGTCGAGGGTCGCGCTCATGCGCGAAACCTCACGGTCCGCCTCATCGATCCACACCGTGCCGCTCACTTTCTTGAGTGCATCCTCGTCCCGGCCGTGGGTTTTTGCATGTTCATCCCCAGCGAAGTCGAAGGCGATGGTGTCGCGGCCATTCAGGCTCACGCGGCGCGGCCTGGAAAAGGCAACGATTTGCAGCAGGCGTGCGACCGTGATGTCATCTTTTTCTTCAGGGCTCTTATAGCCCGGTTGCGAGATCTTCACCACTTCTTTATTGACCCGGTCTTGTTCCTTGCGCGCCTGGTCGGGGCTGAGATCCTTGCCATCCTTGCGCACCAGCTTTTCCACCCGATGGCCGTTTACAAAGAAGACCTCGTGCTCTTCGGTTTCGATCTTTTTTGTCTTCCCGCTGCCGTCCAGTTCCCGGGTCGTCTGGACAGCGCGGAAAGTATAGTTCTCCCGGATCTTGTCCAGCTGCTTCTGGTGTGCCTCAACCTCCCGCAGCATAGTCGCGGCATCGGGTATCGCCGTCGGTTCGCCTGCGGCCGAGACCGCGGGAGATAGCATAAACCCGCCCGTTCCGAGCCCTGCCAACACGGCTATGAAAGCACTCGTTGCGAGCCATGGACGCGAGCGCATATCCTGCCCCATATTGCTCATCTTAGCGTAGGCTGTAAGGTTCCCTGAATCCTTCGCTTCACTCGACAGGATCGCGGGTTTCTGGTGCGAAAGGAAATCAAGACGATGGTGCATTTGCTTTTGAAGTGGATTCTAGGCGCCCTGGCCCTGTTAGCCGTAACGTATATCGTTCCTGGCTTCCGCGTGGTGAGCCTGCCCTCAGCCCTGGTCGCAGTCCTGGTAATCGGCTTCCTGAATATGACGTTGGGTTTGTTGTTAAAGGTGATCACCTTTCCCTTCGCCATTCTCACCCTGGGTTTGCTCTTTCTAGTGATCAATGCGTTCATGCTCATTCTGGCCAGCAAGATCACCCCGGGACTACAAATTGCCAGCTTCGGCGCAGCCTTCATCGGAGCTGTGGTCCTGGCGGTGGTTCACGTTGTCATCGAAGCGGTGCTGTAGAGCATTCTACGAGCGGTTCTCTTGTTCCCTAACCAAGGACGGGTGCCCCATACCCCCGGATTTCCTTCACAGGAAATCCGGGGGTATGGGGCACCCGTCATCGGTTAGGGGACAAGAGCCCAACTCTAGTGACTCGAGTCGGAGCCCGTACTGGGAAGCGGAATGTTAGGCGCTGCAACACCGCGCGGCAGAGGAGTCTGGGTCCCGTTTGGGAGCACGCCCCGGCCCGATCTGGATCGTCCGCGGCCCTGGTTAACTGGCGTGGGCTGCACCGGAACCGGCTCCACGGGCACGTGCACTGCCGAAGCAGTCCCGAACCCCCCGGCCGCTGGGGCGACCACGCGGGCCGGGCCGGCCACCGGCACACTTTGCGCGGTAGGGTGGTGGTGAAGCACCAGGTTGCGCAGAGCAGGGTTCAGCCCTATAGCGGATAGGGCAACGCCCGCCGCCACAGCGAAGGCGGAGATGGCCTGGATCACCGAGATGGAAAACCTCTTGGGTGGAATTTGTAGCCGGCGGTTGACGCGCCTCTCCAAGCCTGATGGGGGCTCAACACTACCCAACCGGCGCAGCGTCTCGTCGATCTCTGAATGTATGCTCATTGCAATGCCCTTTCCTGCTCCAGCAAGGTTGCCAGCGCGTGTCGCGCACGGTAGAGCCGGGACCGGATGGTCGATTCGGTTGTCTTAAGTACCAGGGCTATCTCTACGGTTGAGAGCTCCTTCACCGCAGAAAGCAGCAACACTTCGCGTTCTCGTGCCGGCAGAGTGTCGATCAGGCCCAGAATCCGCGCATGACGCTGGGCGGTGATCACCATCTTTTCCGCGCTCAGATCGCCCGCCGGCAGAACCCGCGCCAAGTCTTCAAAATCGTCTGCCTGGGGTCGTGTTTTGGCGCGCCGCTTGCGGTCCAGGACAAGATTCCAGGCGATGCGAACCAGCCAGACGCGATAGTCGCGCACCTCTGCCAGCTTGTTGCGGTGGCGCAGAACGCGCAGGAAGGTCTCCTGCACCACATCTTCCGCATCGGCTGCATTGCGCGTAACCGAATAGGCCACGCGGTAAAGCGTGGTCGAATACTCTTCTACCAGCGCGGTCACCTGGGCGTGCGTATCCTGCTCTGGTTTGGCCACTGCCTCGGCCTCCAGCCATCCGACGAATTGTCCTTCAACGGTTCCCATAACGGTGGTTACTGCCGTTTCTTGAACGGAGAGACTGTCGCATATAGAGACGCATCATACGCCCTTTCCGCTCGCCGTCCTTCCACTTGCCGGTTCGACCTCTCTCGCAAGATTTCTTGCTGACCGGAGTGCCAACGGCATCTATGATCATTCGTCATGCTCGCCCCTTCCAGACTGATTCGCGCCCGTCCAGCAATTCCTGGTTCCTTGCTGGCGCTTTGCTGGCTGATTCCAGCCGTTTGTGCCGGGGCCCAGCTGCAGAGCTCAGCCCGGACCGTTGCGGTCGGCCTCCTCTGGCGGCAGGATGCTGATCTTACTGGTACTTATCAGGGCCACGCTCCGGCGGCCGATGCCGCGAGACGGGTCTTCACCCTCGACCTCGCTTCGGATGGCACGGCCGTTTTCGACACCCTTTACATTGGCAAAGACAGGGTGACCCAGCATGGCCGCTGGATGCAAAACGGTAGCCAAATTGTGCTTACCTTTGACCCCATGGGACCGCACCAACCACCGCGTCCAATAACCTTTCGCCATCGCGACCACGAGCTCAGCCCGATCCACTGGGACCCCAGTGAGTGGGGCCGGGCTGGTCCGCCAGTTCTGCACCGTGCGCGGCCAAAAGCAACCGTGCAAGGCGGACTCTGACCATGTCCGCGTTTTACAACATCATGCTGGGGTATTTCTTCGGCTTCGCGCTGGGCGTTGGTTGCGCGCTTGCGGTCTTTTACGCCATCTACTCCGGCGGATACAGGAAGGCCATCGAGCACTCGCTGCTGCAGCAAAAGCCAAAGCGCTACCAAGAGGCTATGGCTGCAGCGGTGCGCCGCCTCGAAAAGGAAAAGGCGTCTGAGCCGCCAGCCGGCGTGAGCTAACCCGGCAGTGGTCGGTCCTCTAACAGAACTTATTAGGAACTGGACGGGTGCCCCAGGTACGCTTTGGCGAGGGGCACCCGTCCAGTTCCTGTGGGTTCTGTTAGGAGACCGACTCCTGCCGGGTTCAGTTCTCACGCAGACTCTAATGCCTTTCGTTGATTGAGTGACTCAGGAATAATTGATCTTCAGCCCCTTCAGCGAGGGCAAAAAGGAAGGGTGCACCTCCACCCTCAAGCGTCCTGCCTGTACCCCAGGGTCGGCGCTGGCGATGGCCAGCGCCTCTGCGGCGGTCCCGGCCGAGATGATCGAGATCCCTACCAACGGCCCGTCATCGGTAATCGGGCCTGCCAGCAGGTAGCGCCCGGCTTGCACCTGGTCGCGTATGAATGCCAGTTGGCGCGGCACCAGGTCAGCCACGTCCGCGCCCTGGGTATCGTTCCACCGCTCGCCCTTGAGTAGCAATGCAATGAAGTAGGGCTCTACATCCCGCGGAATATCTTTCATCCGCGGCTTTTCTTTGGGAGATGCTTCTTCCGTCATTCTGCCTACTTCGCCGCCTCTTCCAGCAACTGGTGCGCCGCTGCGGTCTTGCCTTCCTTCTGCAACAGGGCCGCATGCTGGCGCAGAATAGCGCGCCGTTTCTTCTCCGCCGTTGCTTCCTCCGGGTTAACCGACGCCTTGCGGAAGTTTGCTTCCGCCGCTCGATAATCGCGGTCGGCCTTGTCGTTTTCGCCCAGCTGGGCGTAGAGCATCGCCCGGTGCCAATAGGCCGTGCTCCACTCCGATGATCCGGGCTTCACGGCTTTGGGTACCAGCGCGACCTCCTGATCGAACTCCTCCAGCGCCTCCTTCTTGTGGTCGAAGGCTGCCAAGGCAATCCCGTATTCGTCGTGCGCCAACATCTTGTCCACCATGCGTTCCCGCGGAGGATATTGGTCGGCCAGATCGCGCTGCTGTTTGCAATAATCCAGCGAGAGCGGATCCTGTGCGGTGAGCAAGTTCACGCACTTGACCATTAGTTTGCCCACCTGTTCGCTCAGCTCATTCGCCTTGTCATCGCTGCTCAGCGGTGAGGCAGGCGGGGCATTCGGTTCTCCCGCCTTTTGTTGACCCGACGCCTGTGCACCGAGCAATTGGCTACCGATCATGAGCAGGGCCACGCAGCAGCAGATGCAAACGCGCATAATAACCTTCATCCCGGGCATAAACCTAAACATTGATTATGCCGGATGAGCCACCGGGAGTGGCGCACCTATAGCCCCCCGGTTAATAGCACTATTGTGTAGCTCGCAGGGCTTGCGCTTGCGTGTGCTTGCCCAGTCGATCGAGCACATCCGCGCGCTGCGCCCGGACCCGCTGGCGCAATTCCGTAAGATGCTGCGCCACCGGCGCATTGTCCATGGCAGCTGCAATCCCCTTAGTCAACGTATCCTCCGCCGTCCCCAGATCGCCGGCCGCTCGCTCCCATTGGCCCAATTGCTGATAGGCGGTGGCGCGGTGCCAGAAGGCCACCGCCCACTGCAAACTGTCGGGCTTGACCGTGCTCAGAGGCAGCAGAGCGATCCCGTTGTTGAAAGAATCCAGTGCCTGTCTTGGCTGGTGCGCAATCGCCAGCAAGGCAACGCCATATTCGTCGTCGGCCACGATGCGCGCCATACGCTCGCTAGCCGGGCCGCTTTCGGCTTCATCGACTTGCGCTTTGCAAGCCGCGACGGCTTTTGCGTCCTGCGCCTGTAACAACTGGGTACAGTTCGGGCTGGGTCCCTGGGCAGCCGCGGACCACAGCGGGACGCATAAGAGAAATATTCCCGCTTTGCTCAGTGACAACATAAAACACCCCTGGAGCGCTCGCTGCGGGTGCGCGACGCTCCCGGATAGAATAACGTGCAGCATGTCTGACCGGCTCTACTACGCTGACCCATCGCTGGCCTCCTTCGAAGCTCATGTTTCCGACATTCGCGAAGTCTCCCGGAACCAGGGGCGCTCGCTGTGGCAAATCGCCCTCGACCGCAGCGCTTTTTACCCCACCAGCGGCGGCCAACCGCACGACACCGGCATGCTCACGGCCACCTCTTCGGGCGGCGCTCTGCTCGAAGCGCCCATTCTCGCGGTAGAGGAGGACGACCAGGGAGAGGTGTGGCACACCACGGCGAAGCCGCTGCTGGCCGGAACCGCGGTGCGCGGATACGTCGACTGGGCCCGTCGCCGCGACCACATGCAGCAGCACTCGGGGCAGCATTTGCTATCCGCAGTGGTCTATCGCCAACTCGGCGCAGCAACCGTTTCTTTCCATTTGGGTGAGACGACCTCGACCATCGACCTTGCCCGCGAAGCCATTTCGCAGGAGGAATTGGAGCGGGTCGAAGACGCGGTCAATGAGATCATCGCCCAGGATCGTGCTATCACCATGCGCACCATCTCGCGCCCTGACGCGGAGATGCTGCTTGCTGCCGGCACTCTTCATAAATTGCCGGAAAGGGATGGGGACATTCGCCTGATTGAGATCGAGGGAATCGATCTCAACGCCTGCGGTGGCACCCACGTGCGGGCGACGGGCCAGATTGGTGGTCTGTTGATCCGCGGAACCGAACGCGTGCGCCAGGGGATCCGGGTTGAATTTGTCTGTGGCATGCGAGCGGCGGTGACCGCCCGGCGCGATCTGGCAACCCTCACACGAGCCGCGGCCGCGCTTTCCGTGGGTCGTCTTGAGGTCGCGGACGCGGTGGAGCGGTTATTGGCCGAGGGCAAGGCGGCTCACAAGGCGCGCCAGAAGCTGACCGAGGAAATGGCCGGGTACCATGCCTCGATGCTGCTGCTCGAGTATCCCCCGGGGCAGGGCCGTAGAGTGGTGCGGAGAACCTTTACCGACCGGGACGCCAACTATCTCAAGCTGCTGGCGTTACGGCTAGTGGCCTCGTCGGGAGAGACCTGCGCGCTGTTGGCCTCCACGCAGGAGGAACCTGCCCGGGTGGTAGTGGCGGCCAGTGCTGATTCAAAGATCGACTGCGGCAGCCTGTTGCGCGAGGCACTTGCGGCTTATGGCTTGCGGGGAGGCGGAGCCCCTGGAATGGCTCAGGGCCAGATTCCCCATGCCCAGCTGGATGCGCTCTTCAGCGGCCTCGAAGGCCGTCTCACATCACATTAATCGGCAAAATGCTTTAAACTGGTGCAGGTTGTTCCCATCTTGTGGGGCTATAGCTCAGCTGGGAGAGCGCCTCGTTCGCAACGAGGAGGTCAGCGGTTCGATCCCGCTTAGCTCCACCAAAGAATCAACAATTTGCGCAGTGTCAAAGGCCAGCCCTGGTGGACTCGTGGAAGTCGATTTACGCCAGCGTTTTTCCCGAAGCAGGCTCATGAGAGCCACTTTTAGCTGAGGGAAGATCATTGGCGTAGGCCCATCTCAGGTAGCGGCCGGTCAATTCCATTCCGCCCTGAAGATCGAAGCGCGGTTTGTAGCCCAGCGTCAATTTCGCTTTTTCCGAGCCAATGGTCGTCTTCGAGCTGTACATAGGTTGAGGCAAGAAGATCCCGCCACGCGTGCGATTGCCGCTCGACCCGAACTTACTCGCCATCTTCTTTCGTAGTGGCGCCGGCAAGACATCAAAGCTAGCCTCCATCGCCTTGCGCGCAGGGCTCCAACCCGCGATCGCTTTGAGCAGGCTTTTCGGACTAACCACGGTCTTTTGGGATTTCTTAGCCTCTTCCTTGTGCGTCTGAATCCGTTCGCTCGACCAGAACTGTGGCGGTTTCGTTCCCAGAACGCGCGCCATCTCGGTGAAAAACGTGGCCCATGTGGTTGGCGGTCCCGACATAAGAAATCTCTCGCCCACAGCCGCAGGAGATACCGCTGCGAGGATGAGGCCGTCTACAAGATCATCGATGTAGACTGCGTTGCACACCCCCACTTCTCCATCCGTCAGAATCACGTCGCCGAAAATCAGACTTTCAGCGGGCGTGTTCGTCCACGGAACGCAATAAGGACCATAGACGATCGTTGGCTGCACCATTGTGGCGGCTACACGACGGTTCCGAACCGCCTCAAAAATGATCTTTTCAAGATCCAGCTTGGTATCGACGTATACACTCGCGCGATCGCCATCCGGAGATTCTTCCGTAAGCGGGCCGTCAGGGAACGGATCGTAGACCACGAAGGTGCTGATGTGGACAAGACTCTTGACTGAATGAGACGCACAAGCCTCGACAATATTACGCAGGCCATTGATATTCTGGCTCCGTGATCGCCAGTCATATGCGCAATGGAAAACATAATCTACACCCTTCACGGCGCGATTCATTTCATTTCCATTGCGGAGATCCATGGGAAGCAGTTCGACGGGAAGACGACTCAGCCTTGTCGTGGTGCTGGCGTCACGAACAATGCAGCGGACCTGCACCTCGCCCTGCTGGACCAGCCGTTCAACCAGCCGGCCGCCGATGAACCCGGTCGCGCCGGTAACCAGTACCGTGCTCCCGGGCTGCAATCTCGGAAGGGTTTCATCTAGGATGGGTCGCGAATCGGGTCCAGCCTCGTCCCAAGGCTGTTGCAGCGGAATGCTCCCGCCGTGAGTGGGGGCAATGTTCTCCGAGCTATTTAGAGTCATCGCATATAATCTCACGGGCATTAAGCGGCTCGGTGCCGCTAATGAATTTCCTCTCGGAAACGATCCACGAGGATAGGAGAACCATTCGACCTCTTCGGTTGCTTCGCCAGGGATACGCGCAGTAAGTCGGGAACCCCGAAAAAAGTGCAATCGCGAATGATGCAGGGGAGTGCAATAATCTCATAAATGAATTTTGCTAATCGTCACGCCAAAGTAATGTCCATGGCGGCCGCGATTTTCGCGGCTTCCATCGTCTTTGTGCCTGGAGCAATAGCGCAGTCCAGGCCGCTGCCCGCGCGCGTTCGTCAACCGACTCCAGCCAAAGTCGTGGCCGAGCACATGGCAGCGTTCAGTGCCTGCGACTGGAAGCGCCTTATGGCTCAATTTCCCGACGATGTAGAGTTCTTTGCCCCCAACGGTGTGACCGTGCGCGGGCGCAAGGCCCTAGGCGAGATGTTTGCCAAGGTCGTGAAGCCGCCAGCCCAGGGAGGAACCTGCGGATTAGTGGTCACCACCGAGCACACATTCGTTGTTGGCGACACGATCAATGTTCAGTGGCGGGCGGATGCTCCGTTTCTTGCAGAACCCTATCGCGGAGCGGATGCCTATGAGACCAAGGATGGCCTGATGGCCGCTCAAGTCACCACCTTCGATGCCGCTGCCTTGAAAATGAAACACTAGTGCGCTCGCGTTTTCCGTTGATTGACATCCCGGTGCAAGCGGGGGCACCATTATCGGCAACACATCGCCACTGCCAGGAGCTGACCCATGCCCATAACCGATGAAGCCACGACCGCTGCAATTCACAAGCCTGCGCTCGGCGCCGCCGCGGCCGCATTCATGGCCAAGAAACATCAAATGCTGATCGACGGCAAATGGGTTGACGCGCGCAGCGGCCAGACCTTTGCAGTCGAGGATCCCGCAACCGAAGAAATTATCGCCCACGTCCCGGCAGGGGATAAGGCGGATATTGATCTTGCAGTCGCCGCCGCGCGCCGCGCCTTCGAGACCGGACCCTGGTCCAGGATCTCGCCTGCCGCAAGACAGAAGCTCGTCTGGTCGCTGGGCGATCTGCTCGAACGTCATGCCGATGAGTTGGCCGAACTGGAAGCCCTCGACAATGGCAAACCGGTGACCAACGCACGCCGCGACGATGTCGGTGGCTCGATCGAGATGTTCCGTTACATGGCGGGATGGGCAACACGGCTCAACGGTGAGCAGATTCCCGTCTCTTCGTCAGGCAATTGGCACGTCTACACCATGCGCGAACCGGTCGGGGTCGTCGGCCAGATCATCCCCTGGAACTTTCCCCTGATGATGGCGGCATGGAAGCTGGCGCCGGCGTTGGCGGCGGGATGCACCATCGTGCTCAAGCCTGCGGAGCAGACTCCGCTTACCGCAATCCGGATGGGCGAACTGATTACCGAGGCCGGTTTCCCCGACGGCGTAGTGAACATCGTCACCGGATTCGGGGAGACGGCCGGTGCCGCCCTGGCCGAACATCCCGATGTGGACAAGGTCGCCTTCACCGGCTCGACCGAGGTCGGCAAGCTGATCGTCAAGGCAGCAGCCGGCAACCTGAAGCGGGTCTCGCTGGAACTAGGCGGCAAATCGCCGGCCATCGTTTTTCCCGATGCGGATCTCGAACTCGCCATCGCCGGCACCGCGAGCGCGATCTTTTACAACCAGGGCCAGTGCTGCACCGCGGGCTCGCGCCTGTTCGCCCACAAATCGATCTTCGACAAGATCGTCGAAGGTGTCACCAGGGAGGCGGGCAAGCTCAAGATCGGGCATGGTCTGGATCCGACGGTGAACCTCGGGCCGTTGGTCTCCAAGGAGCAGCACAACCGCGTGACCGGCTTTCTGGACTCGGGCCGGAAAGAAGGCGCAGAAGTCGTTACCGGCGGCAAAGCCAAGGGCAACCAGGGTTACTTTGTGGAGCCGACGGTCCTCGCGAGGACGGATCGCAACATGAAGGTGGTGCGGGAAGAGATTTTTGGTCCGGTGGTATGCGTTCAATCCTTCGACGATGCCGACCTGGATGCGGTCGCCAAATTTGCCAATGACACCGAATATGGCCTCTCCTCCAGTGTCTGGACGCAGAACCTGAAGGCCGCCCATATGATGGCGCGCAAGATCAGGTCAGGCACAGTCTGCATCAACACCCATAACTACGGCGATCCCGCGTGGCCGTTCGGCGGTTACAAGCAATCCGGCTGGGGTCGCGAAATGGGCAAGGAAGTCATGGAGCATTACACCGAAACCAAGGCTGTCGCCGCCCGTTTGTGACCACAGCTACGGCTTATTGCCCAGCGGAGAAGGTATTACAAGCACTCACTTGGCCGCTGTTGAGCCCGCGGTTGAACCATCCCACGCGCTGCTGGGACGAACCGTGGGTAAACGAGTCCGGAGTGACATAGCCCCGGGCCATTTTCTGCATCCGGTCGTCGCCCACGGCGGCGGCCGCCTGCAGGGCTGCTGGCACGTCCCCTTGTTCGAGTATTTTCCGGTCAGCGGTGGAGCGTGCCCACACGCCGGCAAAGCAGTCCGCCTGCAACTCCATCGCTACGGATAACTGGTTGCGCGCCCGCGGATTCTGCTGTTGCATGGCGCGCACCTTGCTCTCGATGCCCAGTACATTCTGCACGTGATGCCCAATTTCATGTGCAATTACGTATGCTTGGGCAAACTCGCCCGAAGCGCCGTACTGCTTTAGCTGATCCCAGAACCCGAGGTCGAGGTACACCTTTTGATCCGCCGGGCAATAAAACGGTCCGGTCGCCGATTGTGCTGCGCCACACCCGGATTGGGTATAGTCGCGGAAAAGCACCAGCTTCGCCCTTGGGTAGCGTATGTTCTCCCGGGCCAGAATCCGGGTCCAGGTGTCTTGCGCGTCGCCAAGCACAAAGGAGGCTAGCTGGGCGGAGCGGTCTTCCTGGGGCGACACCGGCCGCGACGGGCCTTGCTGGACATGGGTTGCACCACCGCCCGAAAAGTAAGCGCCAATGTAGTTGCGCCCGGTAACCAGGCTGACCACCAGCAGGATAAGGAATCCTACGATCCCAAGCCCGCCCCCGCCGAAGCCGCCGCCGCCCGACTGGCCTCGCCGATCCTCAACGTCGCTGCTAAGACCATCAGGAGTCCAACGCATAAAGTGCTAAAAGTGTAGAACGAATCAGGTCAGGCTGAAATACGCCAGATTTCGCCATCCGCAAACATTCCAGGCGGATTCTTCGTCCATTCTTGTAATTCCGGTCTTTCAATGGGTCCGACGCAACAACACGTTGAGGAGGAAGCCGCCCGTGACAGCATCGATTTTGATCGTTGGAGACGACCCGGTTCTTTTGCACACCCGCGCCGAGCTGCTGCGGGATTGGCAGATCGTGACCACCAGCTCATGGGAAGCAGAAAAAGCCATCCTGGCGCGAACCTATGACTTATTGATCTTCAGTCAAACCGTGCAGGAGAAGGTAGTGAGAGGCTTGGTCGACCAGGCTCGGCAGCTGCATCCTGAATCCAGGCTATTGGCGATTCGGTCGGGAGAGGAGCAGCACCTGAGATTACCGACCTACCAGGTGGAGCTGAACAACCCGGGCGGGTTGCGGTCCGCAGTTGCCAAGATACTGGACTCCTGCCCAACACCCGGTGCACAGTGAAGCCTTACCCGTCTCCTACATAAAAGCGAGCGCGATACCGAGGAGCACGACCAGCACGTGAAAACCGAAAGTGCGCAGGAAACGGCTAGTGATTTGGCCGCCGCCGGGTAAAACCACTGACGATTCGTTTGAATGCTGGATTTGCGTATCGACAGGAGCGGGCGGGACCATGCAAACCTCTTTCCGTTCCTGAGATTATCGACTCATTCAGCGGAAAGTCACCCGTCTTCTATCTACAACCTTTAGTGCAGGTACCGTTCTTGCGCCGGGTGGAGCTTGCCGTTCCACTCCTGGCTTGAGGCTCACGATCGCATGAAAGCCGATTGAAATTGCGTCAGGGTACGCCGTTTACTGACCAGGGGCGGGAGCAAACACAACGTAATTCCGATTGATGTAGAGCCGGTACTGGCCGGGCGTAGTATCGGCGAGAACCTGCAATGGCGTAGGCCGCTTCAATGCGGAATCGCGATTGCCGGCTGTGGTAAAGAGGTCGTGGGCGCCGAGGTCCATCACAATGAACTTTGTGCCCTCGATAAAGCCCACCCCATAGGCTCCTGGCTTCAGCGTCTGCCCATTGATCGCGAGAGGCACTTCGGTGATGAAATAAGCCTGATATTTCTGCTGCACAGCGGTCGAGTAACCCGAAGTATCCACTAGCGCGCAGAGCACCAACATGCCATCGGGCAACTTCACTCCGCCGGAGTTACGCGCCTGCACGCTTGCTACCTGGCCGCGGAAGAAGACCGTGGCCGGAATCGCCTTGGCCGCCTCTGCCGCATTCAATACGCTCGCGCCAGACGAGGCATCGGCCGCTGCGGGAAGAGAAAGCGATAAGGCTACCAGGGCGAGGAGCATCCACTGCACGATGGAGGCAGGTCGAGATGTTCTGGACAGCAAGAACCCTCCTTACAGGTCACTTTAGCGGTCGAATCCAGCAAAGATGAATGTACCATCGGGCCCGGTTACAGGTTGTTTCACCGGCAACGAAGGCTGGGTGCCCCATTCAAGCCGAACTTTGGCTTGAGTGGGATACCACGGCACTCGACGCGCTTTTCTTTTCATTATGAGCGTGGTGGACGGAGCGAAAACCGATCGTGCGGCACTTTGCGTGGGTGGCTGCATCAAACCTGCGGCGCCCCTGGATAGAGTCGCGTCCAGGAAATCCGGGCCGATGATTCCCAAGAGGTTAGATTGGAGCGTTCGTGCCCCTGCGTAAGTTAACAAAAAATTCGCGTCCCGAACCGCCCGCCGCCCCGGGTGGATCGCAAGCCCAAACCGATCTGGATCGGCCAACCGCGGATGCGATCTACGAGCAGGTTTCGCGCAACGCACGCCATGAGCTGAACCGCTCAGTAGTCGGCCTTTTCATTTCCGGGGTCGCCGGTGGAATCACCATGGGCTTGACTGCCCTGAGCACGTCGATTGTCATCGCCCAGTTAGGGCAAAGCCCAACCGCCAGGTTCGTTGCCGACCTCTTGTATCCCATCGGATTCATCGCCGTCATCCTAGGCCGGGCGCAACTGTTTACGGAAAATACTCTTTATCCTGTCGCCCTGATGCTCGCCGAGCGCCGCCATGGTTGGAGAACTCTTCGCTTATGGGCCATCGTCCTTCCCAGCAATGTTCTGGGGGCGTTCCTCTTCGCGCTGCTGGCGGTGCAGACGGGCGCCCTTCGTCCGGAATTTGTAGCGGCCATGACGCGTTTGGGGGTACAGGCTGCCGGCGTCACGACCAGCCACGTCTTCTGGAGCGGCGTGATCGGCGGCTGGATCATCGCGCTGGTCGCCTGGCTGGTGAGTGGCAGCCACTCCATCACCGGTTCGGTGATGCTGATCTGGCTATTGACGTTTGTAGTGGGCCTGGGAGGCTTTGCGCACTGCATTGCCACCAGCGGCGAAATTTTAGCGGCGATTCTCGATCATCAGCTTGCTGTGTCGAGATACTTCGCCTGGCTTGCCCCTGCAACCCTGGGCAACATCTGCGGTGGCGTACTGCTGGTCACTCTGCTCGAGTATGGTCAGGTGAAGGGCGGAGAAGAAACGGGCTATTACCATTAGACCTGGGCCTGCTGGCAGTTTCGCAATTGGTGTGGACCGAAGCGATAGACCATTACGTGGTTTTCTCCCAAAGAAAACCACACCTCGCGATCTTTATCAGTTCAGAGTAATTGCGAAACTGCCTTACGATGATTCCCGAGGATGTCGAGAGCCGTGATAGATACCAAAAAGAAGACCTTTGCTCCCATTGAAAGCTATGCCCTGATCGGCGATTGCGAGACCGCCGCCCTTGTCGGCCTGGATGGTTCGATCGATTGGCTTTGCTGGCCGGAGTTTTCCTCCGACGCGTGTTTTGCCCGACTCTTAGGGACGGAAGAAAACGGACGCTGGTTGCTGACTCCCGCTGTTGAAGCGGCGAAGACGACCCGCAAGTACCGCGATCACACGCTCATTCTGGAAACCACCTTCGAAGCCCCTGATTTCGAAGTGATGCTGATCGACTTCATGCCCATTCGCGCCGCCAACAACACCTCCGACATCGTCCGCATCGTGAAGGGAATTCGGGGAAGTGCGCCCATGCAGATGGAGTTGTCCATCCGCTTCAACTACGGAGCGACCGTGCCCTGGGTCACGCGCAGCGACGGCGGAATCCGAGCCATCGCCGGCCCTGACCTTGTGGTTCTTCGCACCAAGGCGCCGCTCGCCGGCGAAGATCTCACCACGATCAGTGAATTCACCGTGAACGAAGGGGAGAGCGTCGAGTTCGTGATGACCTACGGCCGTTCGCATCTGCATGCGCCGCGCGCGATCCATGTAGACAAAGCCCTTGCAGAGACGCAGAAGTTCTGGGAGGAATGGGCAGCCATCTGCAGCTACCAGGGACCATACCGGGACATAGTGGAGCGTTCGCTGATAACGCTGAAAGCCCTCACCTACCGGCCGACAGGTGGCATCGTCGCCGCGGTAACCACCTCGCTGCCGGAGCAGTTGGGCGGTCCCCGCAATTGGGATTATCGCTATTGCTGGCTACGCGACGCGACCTTCACTTTGGATGCCCTCATGCATGGCGGGTATTACGAGGAGGCAAAGGCCTGGCAGCAGTGGTTGCTGCGCGCCATCGCCGGCAGTCCGGACCAGGTTCAGATCATGTATGGCATTGCCGGCGAGCGCTATCTGCCGGAACGCGAATTGACCTGGCTTTCCGGATATGAAGACTCCAAACCCGTACGTATCGGGAATGCAGCTTCAGAACAATTGCAACTCGACATCTATGGCGAGGTGCTGGGGGCTTTTCACCAGGCGCTGGGCCGGCTGGGCAAAGACGGAGAGCTATCGTTTTCCCTGCAGCGCCACCTGGTCGAACATCTCGAAACCATCTGGCAGCAGCCCGACGAGGGCATTTGGGAGACGCGCGGCGGAAGAAAACACTTCACCTATTCCAAGATGATGGCCTGGGTCGCCTTTGACCGGGCCATCAAGGCAGCAGGGTTTTTTCATGCCGGCGCTCCCGTGGAACGGTGGCAAAAGGTGCGGACGAAGATTCACGATGAGATTTGCAGCCAGGGGTACAGCGAGAAGCTGGGTAGCTTTGTGCAGAGCTACGGCTCCGACCAGCTGGATGCATCACTGTTGCTTATGCCTATGACGGGCTTTCTCCCGGCTAACGATCCTCGGGTCGGCGGCACCCTGAAGGCGATTGAGCAACAATTGATGTCCGGCGGCCTGTTGTTGCGCTATAACACCGCCACGTCTTCGGATGGGCTTCCGCCAGGAGAGGGAGTGTTTCTCGCCTGCAGCTTCTGGATGGTGCGTGCTCTCCAACTGCAAGGGCGTGACGACGATGCAAGAAAGCTCTTTGAGCGGGTGTCGTCGCTGGCCAACGACGTCGGTTTGCTGGCGGAAGAATACGATCCCGGGGCCAGGCGCCTGGTGGGAAACTTCCCCCAGGCCCTTTCCCACATCGCGCTGGTGAATGCCGCCTTTAACTTGGCCGGTCCTGGCTCTAGTGGGGCATCGCCGGCGAAGTAGGCTGCTTCCTGCATCCAACTGGAATATCGCATTCTTTCTGTTACCAGGGTGGGCGGCACTGTTTCGCGCCTCTACGTCAAAAGAAAAGATTCGAGCCGGAGGAATGGCATGCACGTATTTGAAGTCTGGGCTCCTTATGCCCGCACCATGGAAGTAAAAATTGGCAACGAGAAGTTTGCCATGGCCGGCAAGGAAAGGGGTTGGTGGTCTGCGGAGGTGGCCACTGCGGGTCCCGGCACTGACTATGGGTTCGTGATCGATGGTCTGGAGCCGGCGCTTCCCGACCCGCGCTCGCGCTGGCAGCCGAACGGCGTGCATGGCGAATCGCGAGTCGTCGATGACGCTGCGTTTACCTGGAGCGACAGCGGCTGGCAGGCTCCCCCTCTCTCCAGCGCACTCATTTATGAGCTGCATCTCGGCACCTTTACCCCGGAAGGAACGCTGAAGGCGGCTGAGAGCCACCTCGACTATTTGAAAGACCTGGGCGTGACCCATGTGGAGCTGATGCCGATTGCAAACTTCCCCGGCAAGCGTGGATGGGGCTATGACGGGGTGGATTTGTATGCGCCGTTCAATGCCTACGGGGAGCCCGACGACCTCAAGCGGTTTGTAAATGCATGTCATGGCAAAGGGCTCGCCGTGCTGTTGGACGTGGTCTATAACCATCTCGGTCCGGTGGGCAACTACCTGAGCAAGTTTGGGCCGTACTTCACCAATCACCACTCCACACCCTGGGGTGACGCAGTCAACTTCGACGAAGCCGGCTCGACCGAGGTGCGCCGCTTCCTGATCGACAACGCGCTGATGTGGCTGGCCCAATACCACATGGACGGATTGCGTCTGGATGCGGTGCATGCATTCAATGACCGCTCGGCAATTCACTTTTTGGAGCAGCTTGCGAGCGAAACAAGACGGCTCGAAGCGGCCATGGGAAAGCATTTCGTTCTGATCGCCGAAAGCGATTTAAACGATCCCAGAATCGTAAAAGCAGAGGAGGCGGGCGGGTACGGTCTCGATGCGCAATGGAGTGACGATTTCCACCATGCCTTGTTCTCTGTCATCTCCGGCGAGCGTGATGGATATTACGCCGACTTCGGCTCGATCGCCGCTGTAGCCAAGTCTCTGCACTGCGTTTTCGTTTACGACGGCAAATACTCTGAATATCGCGGGCGCATCCATGGACGCGAGGTGGTAGGCCTCTCCGGCCATCGCTTCGTAGGATTTGTTCAGAACCATGACCAGGTGGGCAATCGTGCCCAAGGCGAACGTGTGAGCCATGAAGCAGGCGTAGGGCGCGCCAAGATCGCCGCCGCGCTCGTGCTCGCCGCGCCCTTTGTGCCTATGCTCTTTCAAGGCGAAGAGTTCGGAGCCTCTGCGCCATTTCTATACTTCACCGATTACGATGATCCCGAGCTGGGGCGTGCCATCTCCGAGGGACGCAAGAAGGAATTTGTCGCCTTCGGCTGGAGCCCCGATCAGATTCCAGATCCTCAAGCTGAGCAGACCTTTACCGGCTCCCGGTTGCGGTGGTCTGAGTTAAGCGAGCAGCCTCACGCCGGGCTGCTGCAGTGGCACAAAGACCTGATCAGCTTGCGCCGAAGCAGCAGAGACTTATCGGATGGAAATCTCAACGCCGTCCAGGTCCAGTTCGACGAGGCGGCGCAGTGGTTGGTGCTGGAGCGCGGCAGTTTCCGCATTGCCTGCAATTTGGGCCAGGCGCCGGTGGAGGTGGAAATCGGCAGCGGCGGCCAGTTGCTGCTGGCTTCCGATGAGTCCATCGCCCTAAGCGGCACGAAGATCAAGCTAGGGCCAGATAGCGTGGCTGTGGTATCCAGTGCAATAATCTTAGCGAACCACTGAGGAAAGTTGCCTGTGAGCCGAAGTTTTTTGCTCGTATACCTGGCTGCGAGCTTGCCGCTCATGGCGCTGGGTCAAAGCGCCCCCTGGCAACCGAATCTTATCCGCCAACAGACCTACACTGCGCATCGGGCTTCGAGCGCTGATCCCACGGGAGCCAATGCTGACCGGCGCAAAGTTGCGCCCGGTGAAACCCTCACCCTGCTGGATACGGATGGTCCCGGCCTGGTCTCGCACTTGTGGTTTACGATTGCCAGCTCCGAACCCTACCATCTGAAGCGGATCGTGTTGCGCATCTATTGGGATGGTGAGGAGACTCCAAGCGTGGAGGCTCCGATTGGAGATTTCTTTGGTCTCGGTCTCGGCTACTACAACCCGTGGCAATCTGAAATGCTGTCGGTGGGCAGCGTAAAAGATTTGAACTGTTTTTTCCCCATGCCCTTTCAGCGGCATGCGCGCATCACCGTGACCAATGAAGGCAAGCTGCTCATCAAGGCCCTCTACTACAACATCGATTACCGCACGGACACCACGCCCCTGGCGCCGGGCACGTTGTATTTCCACGCCCAGTATCGCCAGGCGCAACCCAATCATGGCTGGACAAACAAGTGGACGCGTAACGCCGAACCGCTAGTGAATAAGAAGCCCAACCTCACCGGCCAGGATAACTACGTATGGTTCGAGGCCAAGGGAAGCGGTCAATATGCGGGTGTGACCATGTCCATCTTGCAGAACCAGAACGATTGGTGGGGCGAGGGCGACGACATGTTTTTTGTCGACGGGGTAAAGAAGCCAAACATCGCGGGCACCGGTGCAGAGGATTATTTTCTCGGCGCCTGGGGTTTTAAAGATCACCCGTTTTCCTATCAGTTATACGGCGCGCCGATCGTAGGTAAGGGACGTGCAGGGTCGAGATCGAGCGTCTATCGTTTTCATCTCGACTCTCCCATCGTCTTCAATACATCCTTCAAGGCGACCATTGAACACGGCAACGCCAACCATCGCTCGGATAACTACTATTCGGTAGCCTATTGGTATCAGACCGAACCACACGCCCCCTTTCCTCCCCTGCCGCCAGTGGATCAAAGACTGCCCATGCTGGAGCCGGTCGGTGGACCCGGAAGCACGACGCCGGCCTCGCCCGCAGCAAAGCCGCCTGCGGCGCCGAAGCCAGCCGCGGCGGCAAAGCATTGAGGAAGCTGCAGATCTATCAAGCAGGCTGTGGCTAACTCATGTTTTGGTCCGGCGGAGTCTATGCTCTAGAAGAATCCATTAGGAACCTGGGGCACCCGTCCAGTTCCTAATGGTTGTTCTAGGGGACAAACTCCTGCCGGAGCCCTTGCTGACTTTTCCCAGCCACTTAGAACAACAGTTTCAAAGCAAACTGAAACACCCTCGGTGAATTGGCGCTGGTGATCTGTCCGTAGGTTCCTGACGATACCGTGGCAACCGGAGCCGTGTTCGCATCAGCAGAGTTTGTGGGATTTCCGAAGTTCACTCGGTTAAAAGTATTAAAAGCCTCCGCCTGGAACTGCGCACTTATCCGGTCACCGGTAAACATATTTTTAAACAGAGACGTATCGACATCCGCGTAACCAGGTCCGCGGAGGCTATTCCGTCCTATGTCGCCGAAGGTCCCGGTGGTTGCCGGAACGAAGGCCGCGGTATTGAAATACTCTTTTACCTTGCTCACGCCGGCCGGGCGAGCCGGATTGCCCACCTGATCCGCGTAGTCATTGCCGATCCCGGATAGCGACCGGTCCGTGCCGCTCAACACCGTGAATGGGAGGCCGGTCTGAAGACTGACAATGGCGTTCGCTTGCCAGCCGTTCACCAGGGCGCTCTTCCATCCTTGCAAATTGGCGTGCGGGATAAGGTAATTCGCCGACAGGTTGTAGCGGATAGTCTGATCAAAATCCGCCGGCCCACGGCCACTTGCGAGATTGAAGGGATTGGGCGGCCCCGTATTGCCCTCCGTCGCGCTAGACGTGTTATCGATGGTCTTGGACCAGACGATATTGGTGAGCAGAGTGAGGTTATTGCTTTCGCGCCGCGTCACGTTGACCTGCAGTGAGTTGAAGCCCTCATATTCATAGGACTGTGCCAGCTCAACCGCTCCCAGGCCGGGATAGAGACGGCGAGAGTTTTCATTCCCCACGGTAGCCCCGGGACCAAAGACCGCAGGATTAAACTGTCGCGATCCCATGATGTGATTACTGCGATTGCCAACATAGGCCAGTGAGAATGCCATCTTGTTGCCCAGTTGCTGCTCCACCGTGAGGTTATAGGTCTGGGTGTAGTTCACCTTGGAGTCAGGATCGAGCACGCCACCGGAAACCGGCAGCTCAAACTTGTAGCTCGAGAATTGGCTTGGGGATATATGGCCGCGCGGGAAAGGAGTTCCTCCCGGGTATTCGGAATAAATGTTGTCCCACGCCGGCGGGGCAGGAATCGATAGGTACAGATCGACCGGCTGCATGGCATCGGTGCGCTGGTAGAGCAGCCCTTCGGGAAATCCGTAAAAGATTCCATAAGCTGCTCTCACCACGGTCTTACCCTGACCCGCGACGTCATAGGCAAAGCCAACGCGCGGAGCAAAATCCTTCCAGTTGTTGTGGAAGATCGAAGACGTGATCCCCGGATCCCCGTGGAAGAGCAGGCCCAAAGGCGCACCGGGCGCGACCGTGGACTGAACTCCCTGCTTGAACGCCACCAGCGTGCCGTTTAAATCGTTCGGAGGAAGCCAGGGATCCCACCGCACGCCAAGGTTCAACGTCAATTTGCGATTGACCTTCCAATCATCCTGTACATAGAGGGACGGCCGGTTTTCGCGGAGATAGAACTTGCGCCCATTGTCCTGGTAGAACTGAGAGTCCAAGCCCAGATAAAAGTCCGCTAGGGCCGAGCCGCTCGTCGTGGTTCCTGTTGGGAGGATGGCACCGGTAGGCGCCGCCGTGCGTTCACCGTTGAAGCTGTTGTCTCCAGGCGTATAGGAAAAATCATCCGCGTCGATGCGGTCTCTTTCAAACTCACCGCCAAAGCTCAGGGTATGCGCATTTAAAACTTTTACCGCGGAAGCCTTGTAGTCAAAGGAGGTCGAATCCTGGGTGAGTGCTCCTCCGGAGAAGATATCGACGAAGCCGGAGATGTTGGCGCGGATTCCCGGGAAGATGGTCTCACCAGGACTGCCGAGCGGCACGTTTTGTCCCAGATCCTGCAAAGACTGCAACCCGGGTGCTTCCGGAATCTGCGTGCGCGCAAAGCGCCCCGCGCTGGCCGAAAACGTGGCCGTGAGTGTTGGGCTGAAGGCTTGGGTATCAGTAATAATCACTGATTGATTGCGAAATAGGTTTTCCGCATAGAAGCCGGTTGGAGCGTTAAAGGGTCTTTGGAAGTTGTCCTGGTTATAGAAATAGCGTCCGCTGAGGTGGTTGCTGTTGGAGACAACATGGTCAATCTTGACCAGGTACTGCGTGCTGTCGATGTTCTGGTTAGAAGTCGAATTAAAGATGCCCGTGGTTGGATTGGATGCCAGCGGCGTCAAATACTTTTGCGCCAACTTTAGGGACAGAGGATCCATCGCAGTGGGAATTATGTTGCCGGGATATGGAGCGCCTGTCGCAGGATTGAAAAGAGCGATGTGTTTAGCCAGAAGGCTGGAGAAGTTCCCGTTCAATTCATCTGCCGTCGGTACTTGAATGGAGATGGGGTTTGGTGACGACCGCTGTTGCAAATCTTCCGCGGCAAAGAAGAAGAAAGTGCGGTCTTTAATAATGGGGCCGCCCACGGTTCCGCCAAACTGATTGAGCTTGAAGGGAGGGACCGTCTGCTGAAAATAATTCCTCGCGTTCAACACCGTGTTACGCAGATACTCATAGGCTGAGCCGTGAATGCTGTTGGTACCAGAACGCGTAGACAGCTGTACCAGGGCGCCCGCGCCGGCATATTCCGCGCTGTAGTTGGCTGACTGAACCGTGAATTCCTGAAGTGCATCCGGATTAGGCAGAATGGGCACGGAATCGAAGAAACGATCGTTGTAGATGGCGCCGTCGAGTTGGAAGTTGTTTTGCGTCGCCCGCAAGCCATTCACTATGAGTCCGACATTATCCTGCTGGCCCGCCTCGGTTCCGGTGGTGGTGAGTGCCGTCCCCGGTGTCAGTGTTGTCAATTGCAGCGGGTTACGGCCATTCAGCGGCAGATCCTGCATCTGTTTCTGGTCCACCGAGGCTTGAATACTGGAGGAGGCCGTCTGGATGAGAGGCGCTTCATCTGTGACCTCGACCGATTGCGCCTCCGATCCCACGGTAAGCGAAATCTGCAGATCGAGCGTTTGCCCAGTGAGTAATACGATGCCATCCCGCTTCTGGGTTAGGAAGCCGGGCTTGCTTATCTGCAATTGGTAGGCGCCAATAGGCAGATCAGGAAAGACGAAGATCCCTTCCTGGTTACTCACTTCGGTGCGGCTGACGGTGGTGGCGGTGTTCACCGCGACCACCGAGGCGCCACTGACGAGGGCCTGGCTTGAATCCACTACCGTGCCGCGGATACTGCCGATCGCTTGCGCTGACAATTGCTTAGCGCCATATCCAAATAGAAGAGTTATCAAGCCACCCAATAAGATTTTGCGCAAATCGTAAGTCATACGATCCTCTCTTTACTAAGCGGGAGTCATCCGCAAGATTGCCAGTGCGCTGCTGGGAAGGCATGGTCAGCTTGATCCGGCGTAGAGAGGAATCAGGAAAAATGATGAGCGTCAGACCCTTTGCGGGACCGACGTGATTTAGGGGTTTTCCAGGATCTCTTAGATTGGCGGAACGAGTCGTTGCCTGTCACAGCAGCAGGGACTGTGTATTAGCAGCAACAACAACAAGGGCAGGCAGAACAGTGGAGCCGCGTTGCGACTAAACTTCCTGCGCACTTTGACCGCATGCTCATGACAGGAATATAGCATCTGAAGCACCCAGGCGCAACGAACGACATATCCCATCAAGCTGACAGCGTGCGGTACTTCTTCCCTAAGCTGAACAGCAGGATGGTGCCGATCAACGGCATAAAAGCGACCATGAGGAAGACGGGTGCATAGGAGTGGCGATCAACGACAATTCCCGTCAACAAGGGAAAAAGCAAGCCGCTCAATCCTCCGGCCACGCCGGTGAGGCCGGTGGCGCGCCCGACGCTTTGCTCCGGAAACAGATCAGTGACGGCGCCGAACATATTTGCAGAAAGAAAGTTATCGGCCATCACGGCGATGCCGATTAACAGGAACGCAGCGGACACACTGGCAATGTAGGGGACAGCCAAACTGACCAGGCACAGCAGGCTGCTGCTGTACATGGTGATGCGCCGCACATTCACAGTCCTGACGCCACGCTTCTGCAGCCATCCTGCAGCCCAGCCTCCTGCTATCCCTCCGGTGTCTCCGAGAAAAAAGGGAATCCACCCCACGATGCCGATCTGGGTAAGCGATAGGTGGCGGACGCCGTAAAGATAGCTGGGTATCCAGTACCAGTAGAACTGCATGACCGGGCCAATGAAGAAGCGGCACAACATCACCGCCCAGCTGGAAGATTGACTCAGTAGCGACCTGAGCGAGACAGCTTCGGCGGCGCTGTGTTGCATCCTGGCCGGATCGCGATACAACAGAAACCAGAACGGCGCCCAGACCAGTCCGAGCAGCGCAGGAACGAGAAAAGCAGCACGAAAACTGTAGCGCTGCGCCAGAAACACGATGAGTGGGGGCGCCAGCGTTGAGCCAATCATGCTCCCGCTGTTGAAGATGCCGATGGCGAGCGTTCGCTCCCCGGGAGCAAATGCCCCGAAGATCGCCTTCATGCCTCCGGAGTAGTTGCCGCATTCCCCCGTGCCCATCCAGAAGCGCGTAATGCCGAGTTGCAGTCCTGACTTAGTCAGGGATTGAGTGCCGGTCGCGGCGGACCACCAGAGAACCGCGCCCAGCAACCCAAAGCGCACTCCCCATCGATCCATGAGCCAGCCCATGGGGAACTCCCCTGTCATCATGCCGAACTGGAAGGCGGCGACGATTCTTCCATATTGCGCATTGGACAGATGCAGCGAAGCGCGAATTACGGGCGCCAGCACTGAAACCGTCTGGCGATCGATGAAGTTGATAATGGTGATCAGCAGCAGCAGCCAAAGCACCAGCCAGCGCCGATTCGAACCATGCAAGATGGAAGACGGCGCGGTCACTTCGCGCGCTTCCGGTTCGATCGATGGTGACACGCCGGTTGCTCGAAACATGCGGCCTATTTAATGGGACGAAATTCATTGCCAACGAAATTCTCTGCCGCCGGCGCCCGCCCATCTTTGGCGCCTGACTCTGCCGAGAGAGGCAAAAGAGGAAAGAGCAGTTCCGCGACCCGGTACGCTTCTTCAAGATGCGGGTATCCGGAAAGGATGAAGGTATCGATGCCCAGGTCAGCGTACTCCAGCATGCGTTGGGCAACGGTCGATGGATCGCCAACCAATGCGGTTCCGGCGCCGCTGCGCACCAGCCCGATGCCGGCCCATAAGTTTGGGCTTATCTCGAGATTGGAGAGATTGCCGCGAACCAGCGATGCCATGCGCTTCTGGCCCTCTGAATCGAACTTCGACAAACCCTGCTGTGCCCGTTCCACGACGTCGCGGTCGATGTAGCGGATCAGTTCGTCGGCTGCTTTCCACGCCTCCTCTTTTGTCTCCCGCACGATCACGTGAAGCCTGATACCGAAGCGCATTTTTCTGCCGGTGCTCTCTGCCAGCTTACGCATGCGGGCAATTTTTTCTGCCACCAGGGCGGGCGGCTCGCCCCAGGTGAGGTAGACGTCCACATGGTCAGCGGCGATCTGCATCGCCGCATCCGAAGAGCCGCCGAGATAGAGCGGAGGATGAGGGTGTTGCGTTGCCGGGTAGTAGACACGCGCGTTTTCTACGCGTAGATGCTTTCCTTGAAAGGAGCGAGTCTCTCCGGCCATAATGCTGCGCCATATCGTCAGGAATTCGCCCGTCACTTCATAGCGCTCATCGTGAGAGAGAAAGACGCCGTCAGCAGCCGCCTCGTGCGGATCGCCTCCGGTCACAACGTTGATGAGCACCCTGCCTTGTGAGAGCCGATCGAAGGTCGCGGTCATGCGCGCCGCCAGCGTCGGCGACATGACTCCGGGCCGCACCGCAACCAGAAACTTGAGCCGCCTGGTGCTGGGCATCAGGGTCGACGCCATCACCCAAGCATCTTCGCAGGAGTTGCCGGTGGGTAGCAGCACCGCGCCGTAGCCGAGCTCATCGACCGCCTGCGCTATCTGCCGCAGGTAAGCATAGTCCGTAGGGCGCGAGCCGTGACTCGACCCGAGGTAGCGGCCATCTCCCGTGGTGGGAATGAACCAGAACATTTCCATAGCAACTTCTCCTCTTCTACGCCAGTTCCGACTGAGAGACCGTCTTGTGCGACCAGTACGATTTCAGCGCCATCTGTATAGGCAGCGAGGCCTCAATGCCCGCCTTGAGTGGTGCGTTGACTTGCGCTCCCGAAACAATGGCGTCAATAAAGTTCCGGGTGTGCGCCCTTTCCAGGCTCTCCGTTGAAGATACCTCGGAAGGAGCGCCCTGGTTCGGGGTAAAGGTATAGCCATCACGCGAGAGGTCGAGCGTGCCCTCTGTCCCTTCGAAAAAAACCGAGGGATGGTCATTGCGGATGGAGAGCACCGAAGACTCGAAGTTGAGGTTCCAACCATCGTATTGCACAATCGCGCTGACCGTATCCGGGTTCTGCCTCTGATCGTGGAGCTGATAGATTCCGCCCAGCGCCGTGGCATTCTTAGGATGTGGATCGTCAAGCATCCACTGGGCTACGTCGATCCAATGGGTCAGGATGTCGGCCAGCAGGCCGGCGCCATAATCCGGAAAATAGCGCCACGAGCTATAGCGCACTGTCTCGTACGGAACCTGCGGCGCGGGACCAAGAAAGAGTTTCCAATCAAGCCCGGCCGGCTTCGGCGCATCAGCGACCAGGCGTTGTTGCCAGGGAAAGTTATGCCACACAGCGCGCGCAAAGAGCACGTGGCCGAGCTTCTTTTCCGCGAAGATCGATTGCTTGGCGTTCAGATAGTGGGCCCCACTGCGCTGCTGCATACCGCATTGCAAAACCTGTTTGTAGTTATCCGCGGCACTGGTCAGGATCGCCCGGTCTTCCCAGCGGTGCAGCGTTGGCTTTTCCAGATAGACATGCTTTCCCGCTTCCAGGGCCGCGCAGGCCATGGTCACGTGAAGGTGATCGGGGACGGAGAGCAACACCGCATCCACGTCGGCGCGCGCCAGCAGTTCCTGGTACGCAACTGCGGTGCGCGGCGTTGCATGGTCTTTCGGTAGGCTGGAAAGAAAGGCTGTTGTCTGCGCATCGTAGATATCGCAGACGTCCACGATGTGGGCCCGTTTGTCTTCGAGGAATGCGCTGCTCACAATGGTGCCGCGCCTGCCCAAACCAACGACTCCAATGCCAACGCGAGCGTTCGCGCCCGCAATGCGTCCGTAGGAGCGGGCACTCATGGCTGCTGCGGTGGCTGCGCCTGCGTAGAGAAAACTTCGACGATTCATGCGGGGAACGCTTTCTGAAGGGCTTCGAATGCGGGCTCCATTACCGTAAGACCGAGCTTGGTGCCATCTTCACGCTCTTCTTCGTTGAGAACCCAGCCCTTCCAGTCAAGATGCTTCAAGGTCGCCGCGACTTCGGCAAGAGGAAACGAGCCGGCTCCCAGGGGAACCTGCTTTCCATGATCGTAGTCGCGCAAGTGGAGCGCGATGATGCGCCCGTGGTGTTTACCCAAAAATGCGGGAAGGTCAGCGCCGCCCCGGTACGCATGGCCTGCATCCAGCAGGAAAGAGACAAGCGCCGGATCAGTCCCCGCGTAGAGCGCTTCGATTTCGCCCACCTTGGATTGAAACTCCCACCAATGGTTGTGGTAAGCGAGCGGCAAGCCGAGGCTCTTGCTGAACGCGCCGGCGGCATTCAGCCCGGCAATTTTTCGTTTCAAATCATCCGCGCTTGCCGCCGGCGCTCCACTGAAAATGAGCCGTTGCGCGCCCAGATCAACACCACCGCGAGCCACTTCTTCATATAAGGATGCAGGGGGAAGTTTGCTTACGGGATCGAGGCGCTCCGGGAGAAGAAAGATGTGGATGCCAAAAAAGGTGAGGCCGCTATTCGCTATGCTGGCGCGAGCCGCCTCCGGGGACTTGAACTGCTGGCGCAAATTGAGAAAACCGGTTTCGAAACCGGCATAACCGATTTTGCGAATCTGGTCCAGCACTCCCAGGAAGGTATCGAAGCGGGTAGGGTCGATCGCCCATGCGTTGGTCTGCGCGCCCAGCTTGATGGAAGATCCTTTTGTCGGTTCTGCCCCGGCATCCGTAAGCGAAACCGGCGCCAGCCGGGCGATAGCTGCAGCCGCACCCAGCCTATGCAAGAGTTGTCGTCGGGTCATCATGAAAAATGAAAAGGAGCATGCATTGGGGATCCTCCAAAACAGGAACCGTAGAGTGTGAGGTCTTGGGAGTGCTGGCTAGTGGCGATCCGCGGGGGTCAACAACAAGCCGGGAGGCTGGTCATGGAGGAATTCCCCGTACAACAAGGAGCCGGGATTGAGGAAAGTGTCACCGGTTGCAACTCTTCGTGACATTAAACGAAGGCCCTGGTGAAGTCAATTTGACGCTCTAGCTACAGAAGATGTGTCCAATCAAATCAGTCTTGCCCAAATTAGCTCCCAGGGCGTATCGCGATCAGTCCCGAAGGGACGGCTGAGAATAGCCCAGGACGTCAGTCATGGGTATACATTTCCACCGAGACCAGTCCCGTAGGGACGACTGAGAATGCCCCAGGACGTTAGTCCTGGGTGGACCCGGACCGCACGTGAATGCTGATAGTCAATCACCCAAAGCGCAATCAAATAACCGCGGCCAACCCTAATGTGAACAGCAGCCCAAGTACCGAGAGTATGGTTTCGCTGGTCGACCAGGTCTTCATCGTATCGGCCACGCTCATGTTGAAATACTCCTTCACCAGCCAAAAGCCGCCATCGTTAACGTGGGAGAAGATGAGCGCTCCCGCGCCCGTGGCGATGGCCAGCAATTCCGGGCGAACGCCGGGACTATGCAGGAGTATGGGGCCGACGATGGTGGCGGACGTACTCATGGCGACCGTGGAGGATCCGGTGGCCAAACGAATGAGCGCCGCAATTAACCATCCCAACAAGAGCAGCGACACGTGGGCGTGCAGTGCCACCGCGACGATGGCCTGCGAGACGCCGCTATCCTGAAGAATGCGTCCAAACCCGCCGCCCGCTCCAATCACCAGAGTAGCGTTGGCGGTGGGCGCCAGGCATTCATTGGTGAACTTCAGAATCGTCTCCCGGTTATAGCCGCGCATTTTACCCAGCGTGACAAAACTGACCAGGACCGCGACCAGCAACGCAATATCGGCACTGCCCAGCAAGTGCAGCGCGCGGTTGGCCAAGCTGCCGGGTGTTGTCACCAAGCCGGACCAGCTTCCGGTTAACATCAGCACCACCGGCAACAGAATGGTAGTCACGGCCAAGCCAAAGCCGGGCAAACTGCGATTGGCCTCGTGCTTGAGAAATTCTTCCGCCATGGGATTGTGCTCGGCGAGGGTAAGCCTGGGCGCGATCCAGCGCGCATAAATGGGGCCCCCAATGGCCGCCGTGGGAATGCCGATCAGCAGGGCAAATAAGATCGTCCGCCCCACGTCGGCGTGGAAGATGGTAACCGCCAGCATGGCTGCAGGGTGGGGTGGCACCAGGGCATGATCGATGGAAAGGCCGGCAAGCATGGGCAGTCCAACCAGCACCAGGGATGTGCGCGTGCGGCGGGCCACTGTAAACACAATCGGCACCAGCAGAACAAAGCCCACCTCAAAGAACACCGGCAAGCCCACGATCAGCGAGGCGAACAGCATGGACCACGGGACCTGCCGCTCCCCGAAAAGCTTTATCAGGGTTTCTGCGATGCGGTCCGAGGCTCCAGACTCCGCCATCATCTTGCCCAGCATGGTGCCCAAGCCAACCACGATGGCGATATGCCCTAGCGTATTGCCTGTCCCCATTTCGAACGAGCCAACGATGGTCTCGAGCCGCATCCCGGTGGCAGCGGCGAGCGCCAGCGAAACTGTGAGCAGAGAGAGAAAGGGGTTGAGCTTGACCAGCGCGATAAGCAGAATCAGCACCACCACAGAAGTGGCGGCTGCGATCAGCAGGTAAAGGCCGTGGCTGTCGATCATGGGCGGAAGGGATCCGGCTTGGCTGGGTTCATTGTCTCCTTCGCGGGCGAGGCAGAAAGCGTCCGCCTCGCTGCCCGGTGGCGTCCCCGTCCCGATAGGACAGGACGCCGTTGACCCAAACCGCCGCGATGCCCTCGGCGCAGCGGATCGGGTGAGTGAAAGTGGCCGTATCCTTGATGGTCTCCGGATCGAAGAGCACCAGGTCGGCGTGCGCGCCTTCGCGGATGCATCCTCGCCCCTCCAACCCGAAGCGCTGGGCGGGCATACCGGTCATTTTGTGTACGGCATTTGCCAGCGGGAAGAGGCCTTGCTCCCGGCAGTAATAGCCCAGCACGCGGGGAAACGTCCCCCACAACCGGGGATGCGGCAGCGGGTCGTGTGGTAACCCATCCGACCCAATCATGGTCGCTGGATGTTGCAGGATGCGGCGCACGTCCTCTTCAGACATGGAGTGGTAGATAGCGCCGGCAGGTTGCAAACGTTCCCCCGCCTGGCGCTGGGTAGTTCCCCAGGCAAGAGCAATCTGCTCCAGCGTCTGGCCGGCAATTTCCGGATGAGGTTTCGACCAGGTGATGACGATACGAACGCGCTCATCTACCTGGCGAATGTCGAGTGTGCTCGACGAGGCCGCGTAGGGATAGCAGTCGCACTGCACCGGCTGTTCCGCCCGCGCCGTATCCAATGTGTCGAGGACCTCTGTGCTCCTGCCCCAGTTGGCGACACCCGCGCATTTCAGATGAGAGATAACCACCGGAACCTGGCATTGGCGGCCGACCTGGAATACTTCGCGCATGGCTTCGACGATTGCTTCAGCCTCCGTGCGCATGTGCGAGACGTACACCGCCCCGGCGGCCGCGAGCGGTTCGGCTAGCGATAGGACCTCTTGCGGGGGAGCGGCGTTGGCCGATAAGTAGGCGAGCCCCGTGCTCAACCCCAACGCACCGGCATCCAGGGCCTCGACGAGCTGCTCGCGCATGGCCTGGATCTCCGTCGCGGTGGCGGCGCGGTCGAGCCGATCCATATGGTTGTTGCGCAGCGCCGTATGGCCGGCCAGCGCGGCCACGTTCACCGCCGGCTTGGCTGCATCGACCGCCGCGACATACTCCGCGAAGGTGGGGTAGCGAAAGGCGTCCGCATCTCCCAATAAATTCATAGGATCGGGTGGGTCCCCGGCCAACTTCACCGGCGCTGCGCTTATCCCGCAGTTGCCTACGATGACCGTGGTGACGCCCTGCGACAGCTTGGGCAGCATCTGCGGAGTGCGTATCACGCTGGTGTCGTCATGCGTATGCACATCGATAAAGCCCGGGGAGAGCACCCGTCCGTTGCCCTCCGTAACCTGCCGGGCGCTGTACTCAGAGAGTTCCCCGACCGCGCGGATGAGGCCGCCTTCGATAGCGACATCCGCTGGGTAAGGCTCGCCGCCGCTGCCGTCCAGGACGCGAACGTTTCGGACAAGGCTGTCACAATCAGGCATAGGGCACCATTCCTATTCCGGTATACACCATCCTTCTCACCTTCTCAGCAGGAGAGAAATCAGTCTAGACTGATCCAGACGTGTTTCACTTCAGGAGGTCGCATCATGTCCGACGAAGATCTGAGGGCAGAGATTGAGAAGCTGCGCGCGGAAAACGATCAGCTCAAAACCAAGGGTGTCCGTGGACTGAGTTTGAAAGTGAGTGAGAAGGGAGCTGTATCGCTCTACGGCGTTGGCCGGTTCCCCGTCACCCTTTACAAAGAACAGTGGATAAAAATCCTGGGCATGAAGGATGAAATCGAATCCTTCCTGCACAACAACGCCCATTTGCTGAAAACCAAGGAATAAGTCCGCTCTACGTTTCCCCGTTGCCCTGGAGTTTGACTGCCTGGGGAATACCGGCTCGGGCTGCACCGTAGACAGCTTCAATGATCGCCATGTCGACATAACCATCCGTCCCGCAGGAGGGCGGAATAGGTCCGCCCCGAATGGCCTGGGAAAACGCCTCGATCTGCGGCCCGAACTCATCCACTACCAGGAACTCCCTATGCACCAGCTCATTTCCCATGCGGGCCGTTGAGCACGCGTACGTGCTCGTAACGGAACGCCGGGGTGAGCGAGGCCGAGCCCAGTGTTCCCTCTAAATAGAGCATGCACTGGCCGTAGGTCGTATCGTGCAGCTTGGCAAAACCGGCTGCGAACTTGTTGGCGTACTTGCCGGGGAAGGGCTGCCCGCCCCAGGCGCGGCTGCGCAACACCTCTAAAATCCGCGTCTCTCCTTTATCTGAGAACAGCGGCCAGATCGCAGCCCGGGCTCTTGCGCGGCAAAACTCAGGGTGCGCTCCTAAGCGGTTTGAGGTGCGCAGAACAAACGCCGAAGGCGAAGCCATTTCCGGCGAAGAGCGCAGAAACAGCTCTGCCCGCGGATGCTGCCGATCGATGTTTTCAAAAGAAGTGGCTTAGCGACTCATCTAGCTCTCTTTTTATGTAAGAGCGTGCTGCCTGTCCCCCGCTGCGACAGAACCTCTATCGGCATCTTTCCCGTTCCACTCCCAGGCTGTACCATTCGAAGCATTCCGCGCACCGCAGTGGTAGCCGAGGCAACAGATGCGAACCACAGATCGCAAATTGGTCCTCAAGATCATGCTGGTCGGCTCGGTCAGTCTATTCATGTTGCTGTCGTCTTGCACCAAGCAGGCAACTCGCAAGGAGATACCAGCGGCAAGCCCGGCGGGACCCCAGGACCCGGACTTGAACGTTAGCGCCTCCGGGTATCACGGCAAGCACTTCACCGGACCGCTGTACATTCCCCGGTCCTCTCCGATGGAAAATGGCACCACTGCCTATAACGTGACTTATCAGGATGGCGTCACGGTGGTTAGCAAAGACGATACGATGCGTCACCTGGTCAGCATCGATCGCGATGGGAACTACCTCTTTGACTCCTCCGCCAGCCAGATCGCCAAGCTGAGAACGGGGAGCGTGGTCTTGCTCTCCGGCCTGGCGTTGCGCACGGTGGTCGATTTGCAGCAGACCGCCAATGGCTACTTGCTCAAGACGGACCCAGCCATGATCACCGATGCCATTAAAAACGGCCGGCTGGAAGGCACTTATAAGATCGACTTCAGCAGGATGCAGGCCCGGAGATCCTCCGCCGTGCAGGAGTGGCTTCCATCCAGGTTTTCTCCCTTCGGCACGGTTTATGCCGCGGGTCCCCAGGCAACGCTGGGCGTGGCTGATTTTGACGTGGACTTCTCCGGTTACAACTACCATGTCAAATTCACGCCCGGGAATGATCGCATCGACGTGCGGGCGACCATTAAATTCGGAGGTAGCCAAGGCAAGCTGGCCTATGAAGGCGTCGGTTATCTTAGCAATTTTATTTCCACCATCAGGATGCAGATCAAAGATGGCGCGCTCACCAGCCTGAATTTCACCAACTCCAACCTTACCGGCCAGGTCGAGCTAAAGTGGTATGCGGTTGCGACCGATGATATGAAAGCGGGGGCTGTGGCCAAAATTACCTCCTGGCCTGCTGAGCTCGTTAAGAGTATTTCGCTTTCCAAAGCGGCTTATCATGTCCCCATCGTGGTGGGTGCGGTGCCCTTCGACCTTAAGATATCGCTTGGCTTTAGCTTTATTCCCGCTTTCACCTCGAAGAATAGCGTGGTTGAGGGTAGCAAGCTCATCAAGTACAGTGGCAGCGGTGGCTTTAGTTTTTCCAATGGCAAAACTATTCCATCCGGTTCCCTCAATGTTGAGGGCGATGCCGCCCAACATGATACCCGCGTGTCGGCCGCGGGACCGGTGGGCTTTACTGCAGCCACAGAGGCGCCGCGATTGGAGCTGACCTTGGGTTGGCCACCGGCGGCAGCGCCCGTTGCCGGCTATCTTAACTTTGTCGCTTCCTATGGCATTGTCACTGATGGCATCGCCAGTCCCACTCCCTGTCAAACTAACATCATGGCCTTCAGCGTAACCGCGGGATCTACCTATAACTCACCCAACACCTTCGCCACCTGGCAGGCGACGGGAGCATCTTCTTCCGTCTCTCTCTGGTCGAAGACCCTAAAATCCGCGGGCGCGACTGGTCTCATGTGTCCCAACTGAATCTGGCCACTAGAATCGTAAAAGTTACATATTAGGCTCTTGTTCCCCCGGCCTTCGCGAGGGAACAGAGATTCTAAGTGCAACGGCAAAGCTCGGGAAAGCATCCTATCGCCTGCTTGCTATTAAGCCTGCATAAGCAGTCGAAAGGATTTTAGATGAAAAGCAACAAACGTTACCCAATGGCATTACTCTGCGGCGTTACCCTTCTTTTCGCAGGTTGTAACAAGCAGGACAACTCCAAGGCGAACTATCAAGCGGCGATCAACAACTACTACAAGGCTCATCCGCTCTGCCTCTGGCAGGATACAAAAAAGCTTCCCGTGCAAGCCGCGACCGCGGACGACGCCAAGACACAAGGCTTTGACGCCCTGACCGATGCCGGCCTCCTTACTCGCACTACCGGTGAAAAGAAGGTCTTCATCGTCGCTTCCAAGCAGGTGAACAATTACGATCTCTCAGCGCAAGGGCGTTCCTCATGGACGCCGGACACGACCCAGCCGGGATACGGTAACTTCTGTTATGGCCATCGTGCTGTGGATTCGATTGACAGCTTCACCACCGGCGTCAATGGTTCTGGCTTGAAGACGGCACAGGTGAATTACCACTACAGCCTCGCCGACGTCCCAGGATGGGCACAGTCCGAGGAGGTCAAAACAGCATTTCCCTCCCTGGGTGCCTCGCTTGCGCAAAGCCAGCCCGGTCAGGATTCGCTGGTGATGAACGGCAGCGATTGGCAAGTGGCCAAGTAAATTGGGAGCGGGAAGACCAGCTTATTCCACCAGCAACTAAAGGCTGGGTGCCCCAGCCTTAGTTGCTGGTCCCGCAGGGACGGTTGAAAGTCACCCAGGACTATCGTTACGGCGTCTCCGCCTTCAAGACAAAGACAAGAAAAGAGCGTGCGGTGACGCCATAGGCTTCGCCGACCTTGAAGCTCCCGCGCTCGCTGTTGTCGATGATGTTGGTGTCGATCAGTAACCACCATGTATCGCCGCCCGGGCACTCAGGCAAAGTAAATTCGACCAGATCGTGATGGTCATTGATCACGATCAATATCGTCGCTTCCCGTCCTCGTTGCTTTATTCCGGAAACCTGTGCCCGCCCATCCAGCAGCATGCCAAAGCACCGCATGCCCGTATCGCTCCAGTGCTCCTGCTCCATCTCCGATCCGTTGGCATTGATCCACGTCAGATCCTTCACCCCCAACTCCTCGTCGTACTTGCCGGTGAGAAAGAGGTTGCGGCGCAAAATCGGATAGCGGTGGCGCAGGTTCGTCAGTCGACGAGTAAACGCAATTAACGACTCGCCCTTTTCCTGCAGATTCCAGTCGAGCCAGCTGATCTCGTTGTCCTGGCAATAAGCATTGTTGTTACCTTGTTGGGTGCGGCCGAACTCGTCGCCGGCCAGCAACATCGGCGTTCCCTGGGCCAGGAGCAGGGTGGCCAGAGCATTCCGTATCATCCGTTGGCGCAGTGCAATGATGTCCGGATCGTCGGTAGGGCCCTCTGCGCCGCAGTTCCAGGAGTTATTGTTGGAACTGCCGTCCTTGTTATCTTCGCCGTTCGCCTCGTTATGCTTCTCGTTGTAGCTATAGACATCGTTCAGGGTGAACCCGTCATGGGCGGTAACAAAGTTGATGGATGCCCAGGGTCTGCGTCCTTGATGGTTAAAGATGGAAGCGGAAGCACACAGGATCTCAGTCAGCGCGCCTGCTGGGGCGTTGCCGGTCCAGAATTTGCGCGTCGTGTCGCGGAATTTGTCATTCCACTCTGCCCAGCCGGGAGGGAAGGCGCCCACCTGGTAGCCGCCCGGGCCGCAATCCCAGGGTTCAGCGATGAGCTTGATCCTTGACAGGCATGGATCCTGGCTGCAGGCCTTGAGAAATCCGCTTTGATTGTCAAATCCGTTTGGCTCCCGCGCCAGGATGGTTCCCAGGTCGAACCGGAAGCCATCGACACGGGTCTGCTCCGCCCAGTAGCGCAGGCTGTCGGTCACCATCTGGATCACCCGTGCGTGACTCAGGTTCAGCGTGTTCCCGGTGCCCGTGTCGTTGATGTAATAGCGCGGCTTGTCGGGCAGCAGGCGGTAGTAACTTGCGTTGTCGATTCCCTTGAACGATAGCGTGGGGCCGCGTTCGTTTCCTTCCGCGGTGTGGTTGTATACCACGTCCATAATGACTTCGATCCCGGCATCATGGAAGCGGGCGACCATCTCCTTGAACTCGCGCAAGGCATGGCGGCGGTCGTTGGCATAGCGCGCATCGGGGGCAAAAAAACCGATCGTGTTGTATCCCCAGTAATTGGTCAGTCCCTCTTCCAGCAGGTGGCTGTCATTGATGAAGAAATGGACCGGCAGCAACTCTACCGAAGTGACGCCCAGTTCCTTGATGTACTTAACCACCGGCTCGGCTCCGAGGCCCGCATAGGTGCCGCGCAGCTTCTCGTCCAGCCCCGGAAATCGCTTGGTGAAACCCTTGACGTGCAGCTCATAGATGATCGTGTCGTCAAAGGGTATGCGCACCTCGCTCAGCACGCCTTGACCATGCCAATCGAAATTGGGATCGACCACGACGCACTTGGGCATGAAAGGTGCGCTGTCCCGCTCGTCGAAGGTAGTGTCGTCCCCCGACTCCATCTTGTACCCAAATACAGCCGGGTCCCATTTGAGCTCGCCGATGTGAGCTACCGCATAAGGATCGAGCAGTAGCTTGTTGGGGTTGAAACGGTGCCCGGCCACAGGCTCGTAGGGCCCGTGAACCCGGTACCCGTACACTGCTCGGGGTCGCACACCCGGCAGATAGCCATGCCAGATCTGGTTGGTGTACTCAGGCAGCTCAATCCGCTCCAGCTCCTTTTCGCCGTTTTCGTCAAACAGGCACACTTCTACCTTCGTCGCGTGGGCGGAGAAGATGGCAAAGTTCGTGCCCTTTCCATCCCAGCATGCGCCGCGTGGGTGGGGAAGACCTTCTGTGAGCGGGCCGGTAAGCGTTTCCGGCATGACCATTTCAGACATGATGATGTAATTCCTTTAAGAATAGTGACCGTGGCAAATCAGTAATAACGACAAGAGTAGATTCAGGTAGATGCAGATTCATCGCGTTTTAGCTGGTTGGGCTCTGCGCGTAGGCCGAAATGGGCGAAGTTCTTTCAGCTCATCAAATTCTCCAGATCCAGAAAGAGACCGCTACGGTTTGCGAACCGGGGTAAGCAGACCCTGGTCACGCAACCATTGCTCCAGCAGGACCGGCCACTGGTCCAGCGCCGCGATCCCCGCTCCCATACCGCTGCCGTGATCTCCATGGCGGAAAATATGCAACTCAGCCGGTACGCCGGCGGCAATCAGGGCATTATAGAAATCCACACTGGCGCTGATCGGCACCGTACGATCATCCGAGGTGCTGTAGATGAAGGTGGTTGGCGTCTGGGGGGTAACGTGCCGGCTGGGCGTGTATTTCTCCTCATCCAGCTTGCAGGTTTCAGGCGGAATGGTCTTGATCACCGAGCAATACGTGATGTAGTTCCCGCTGGGCTGCATGGCGTTTAGCCAGGGATAGCCAAGCACCAGAAAATCAGGCCGGCTGCTGAGCCGTTCGACTGGGTCGCCGGCATCGGGCTTGCCGGCGTCGAAAAGCGTGCCGGTGGCCGCTGCCAAATGCCCTCCGGCAGAGAAGCCAACAAAGCCAATACGGTCGGGGAAAAGCCATAGGTCGCGGCCAAAGAGCGCACCAGCCGCACCGCGCGCTGCGCATCCTGTAACGGAATCGGATAAAGATATTTCGCCCCCAGCCGGTACTTGAGCACAAAGGCAGTCACACCCTGGGAGGTAAACCAATCGGCCACCTGGCGGCCTTCGAGGTTGCTGGAAAGGTTCGAGTAGGCTCCGCCGGGGGCGACGATCACCGCCGACCCCGTACCTTTTCCTTCCTGGGGAAGGAAGACGGTGAGGGTGGGCAAATCGGCTGCAGGGGTGCCCTGTATTTCGGGTGCTCCGCTCGGCCAAAACTGCAGAGTGGAGATGCCCAGCGTGGGGTCGAGAGGCTGGTCAGACTGACTCGAGGAACTGGCTGTCTGCGCATTTACCAGACTGGCCGCGAGCAGGGAGAGAACCACGGCAAATAGGGTCGTTTTCATCTCTTGTCTCCTTGGTGCCATCAAAATCGTGTTCGTACCCTCGGCCACACCGGATGCGACGAACTTTAACAATCGGGTCGTCCCCAAGATACTTCTTCGAAGGGGTGTCCAACCCCCCCGAAAGGATCAGTCTCTAGCCCTTATTTGCTCCTGCTTTTGACCGCACCTCCCGCCGGGGGCGATCGTTTCACAATGTTCATGCGCCTTTTGCGTCGTGAACCGCCCTTATGGTCGTGTTCTGCGTGTAACTTGCTCGATCCCAAATGGTTGGTTGAGATTGGCCCAAATGAGGGTTTCGTTGTGCCGACATCAGATCTTTAACTTGGAATCATCGTTGCACGCTTCCTTCACTGTTTGCTCGAAAGGTGGTCCCCCGATGCTGAGTGCTAACCTTGCTGTCGATTCCGTCAGCCCGTTTCCCGGGGTCATTTCCCGTAAGATGCCCCTCGGCAAGGTTGTTCCCAGCCCGCCTGCAGCGCTCAGCCTGGTTGAAGTTGGAACCTACGGAAATCGCATGGCGAAGCACCTGCACCTGGCGAGCGCTCCCATGATCAGCGTAAGAACCCGGCGCAAGGCGCAAGTTGCCGTCACCCGGCTGCGTTCCGAAACAGGCCTGGTTGACAGGACCACACCCTTCGCCTGCGAGCGGGCGTTCACGGTCCAGGTGCACCTACGGCCTGTTTCGCCGGTAAGCTTCTGGCTCCGTGGCCGGTCGTCTCTGCCGAGCCCGCATTAGAAGGGAGCGTCAGCATCATGCATCTGGAGCATGATCCTTCCATGTACCTGGGAAGTGCCTTTGATATGGTGCAGTTTTATGTGCCTCGAGTCGCCCTGGATGAGTTCGCGGATGAGAATGATGGCTGCAGGTGCGATACCCTCACCTGGCCCGTGGGCAAGGTGGATCCCCGGCTGAAGAGCCTGGCATTATGTCTCCTGCCCGTGCTCGAGAGACCAGAACTTTCCAGCGAGCTCTACGTCGATCACCTGGTCTTTGCCGCGCAGGCGTACATAGCCCGCACCTACGGTGGAATCAAAATTGCACCATCCATTGTGCGTGGAGGATTGGCGCCCTGGCAGTTGCACCGCGCCACCGAGATGCTGAAGGCAAACCTGGATGGACAGATTGCGCTATCCCAGGTGGCGCGCGAATGCAAACTATCTGTCAGCCACTTTGTCCGCGCCTTCAAACAGACGGTTGGGGAACCGCCCTATCGCTGGCTGCTGCAGCAGCGCATCGATGCTGCCAAAGAGCTTCTTCTGCATTCCGATCTGCCGATGGTAGAGATCGCGCTCAAATGTGGCTTCGCTGACCAGGCATGTTTTATCCGAGCCTTCCGGAAATTGCTCGACACCACCCCTGGGGAGTGGCGGCGGATACGCATGCAATAGTCTGCGTATCCTGCCGCCACGGCCGCGCGAGGAATCAGTCGATGCTGTCAATAATTTCACCCAGGAACCAGCACCTGCGCTCTGTCTCGTCGATCCAGACTTCGATCAGGCTGGCGGTCGCTACGTCGTTATGGCGATCGCACAATTCGTGGGTGGAACGGAGCGACGCGGTCAGTTGCCGATTGTCAGCGTAAAGCTCACTCAGCATCGTTTTGGGCGGAAGGTGGTGGCCGTTATTGTCCTTAAGTCGTTGATGGCTCGCGACCTCGCTGATGGAGTGGAGGGTGATACCCCCCAGTTTTCGGGCTCGCTCCGCGACCGGGTCGGTCATGGCGAAGATTTGATCCGCGTGCTCATCGAGCAATAAGTGATAGTCGCGGAAGTGCTTACCCGTCATATGCCAATGGAAGTTTTTGGTCTTGAGGTAGAGAGCGAAGAGATCCGCCAGCAAAAGACGGAGATCGCCCGATATTTCTTCGACCGCGGTGTGATCCAGCAGTCCGACGCTCTTGATCGTCGTCGCTTTCTCGTTTCTTGCTTCAACCTTTTCTGCCGTTGCCATCATCATCTCCTTTTGCCGCCTGGGAGAGGGACCTCGGTCCTTGTCGCAGACGCTAAGTGCATTGATGCTTGCCGCGCATGAAACGTTCTAATTTTCCGGTGGATTCTTGCCCGCCTGTCGGGGCATACCCAGGCAGCAATAAGAGCAAATTTTGAGCAAGCAGGAACAAGATGTCAAACCACGCCCTCCCTACTCTTGGGGTGAACGAGAAAATCGTTTCGGCTGCCACCGCCCAACGGCAATCCTATGGTATATAAATGCGCCAACCCAACCTGTCTGGTGGAACTGCACTCTCTCAGAGGCGCAAAGGTCTACCTCTTCGAAATCGATACTGTCACTGGTGCAAAACGCCCTGAACCCGGTGACCTGAATAGTAAAGCTAAGGCCCTCTCGGCGGAAGCCGTGGGCTAAGCTCGGCGACCCATCCCTGCAGGGCGAAGGGTGGGCAACCGCGCAATGAGGAAGAGGAATTGCATGTCTGAGATCGAGCGTTACGATGCCGTTGTGCTGGGCACCGGAGAAGCAGGCAAATATATCGCCTGGCATTTGGGTTCAAGCGGGAAACGCACCGCGGTCATTGAACGCAAATTCATCGGAGGTAACTGCCCCAACGTCGCGTGCCTGCCCAGTAAAAATGTAATTCAGTCAGCCAAAGTTGCCTCCTATTTTCAGAGAGGTAAAGAGTTCGGCATGTTGACGGATAAGTGGACCGTTTCCATGCCGGGTGTGCGGGCGCGCAAGCGGGAGATGGTAGACGGTCTTCACCAGATGCACATGGATAACTTTGCCCGCAGCAAGGCGGAGATTGTCATGGGGGAAGGCCGCTTCATCGGCGACAGAACCCTGAAGGTCTCACTCGCCGGGGGAGGAGAACGCATTCTCCGTGGCGACCAGGTTTTTATCAACACCGGGACCAGGGCTTCCATCGGTAACACCCCTGGCCTCGCCGAGTCCTCTCCGCTCACTCATATCGAGGCGCTGGAACTCGACGTCGTTCCGGAACATTTGCTGATTCTCGGTGGTGGCTTTGTCGGGCTGGAATTTGCCCAGGCGATGCGTCGTCTCGGTAGCCGCGTGACCATCGTGGAGCGGAACGATCGGCTGCTCCACAGCGAAGATCTGGATGTTTCCGAGGCCATCACCCAACTCTTCCAGGACGAAGGTATAGTCACTGTGGCAAATACCAGCCTGGGGCGCGTAGAAGGAAAATCGGGTCAGGGGGTGAGGTTGTACGGTTCCAGGCGTCAGTCCCAGATCATCGTCGAAGGCTCGCACCTGCTGGTCGCGACCGGGCGCATACCCAACACAGACGGTATCGGACTCGACCTGGCTGGAGTGAAGATCACGAAAAAAGGCTTTGTTGATGTGAATGAGCGGCTGGAGACGACTGCTCCTGGTGTTTGGGCGCTTGGCGACTGTGCTGGTAGTCCCTTGTTCACGCACATATCGTTCGACGATTTCCGCATCGTTCGCGATAACTTGGCCGGCGGCCGGCGCACGACTACGGGAAGACAGGTGCCCTCCTGCCTCTATACCGATCCGGAGCTTGCCCATGTAGGGCTCGACGAATCGCAGGCAAAGCAGCAGGGAATCGCTTATCGTCTGGGCAAGATTCCTATGGCTGCCGTGCTGAGAACCCGGGCGATGTCTGAGACCAGGGGATTTCTTAAAGTGCTGGTCGCCGCAACGGATGATCAGATCCTGGGATTTACCGGCTTTGGCGAGGGTGCGGGCGAAATCATGGCTACGGTCCAACTGGCCATCAGAGCGGCTATCCCGTACACCGTCTTGCGCGACATGACAATCACTCATCCCACGCTTGCAGAAGGAATCGTAGCGCTCTTGTCCAGGGTGCCCGCCATCAAATAGATGGGGGCCTCCTCACATTGCGAACCCGCCCAGCGCCGTTAGTAAAAGGAGTCCACCGATAAAGAAGTCTGCAAACCGCTTGTTTGCTTCGACTGGCTGGGTGACGCCGAGTTTGACGACGAATCCACTTGCTGTTCTGTCTCGCCGATCCATCACGTCACCCCTCCTATTTTGCAGACGGGTTTATACCATCGACTTGCGCAGAGCTACTTTAGCCCGCGCCAGGCGGGACTTGGTCGCCGGGATCGAAATCCCCATATTGTTAGCGATTTGCTTCATCGAATGGCCTTCCATCTGTCCCAGCTCGACGACAGATCGGAGAGTGCTGGGCAGGCGGCAGATGGCCCGCTTCAAACGCACGGACTTCTCGTGTCCCACGTAATGTTCCTCGGGATTTGCCGAGTAGTCGGCAATTTGCCAGGTCTGCCAGGTCTCTCCTTCAGCGGTCGCATCCATGGAAGTCTCCAGGCGAATGCGCTTCTTACGCAGAATCATGAGAGCGGAGTTGATGCCGATGCGAGTAAACCAGGTTGCGAAGCTGGATCTTCCGTCAAACTGTTTCAAATGGAGGAAGGCTCTCATCATAGAATCCTGGAGCGCATCTTCCGCATCTTCACGATTCTTGGTTACGCCGTAAATCGTGTTAAAGACACGTTTAGAGTTACGTGTGCACAGTTCGACGAAGGCCCATTCCTGGCCGGCTTGCGCCGCCGCAATCAACCGGTCTTCACTCAGTGCGTTGGGCTCGAGCCGATGGGGAATATTGCTGCTTACCACGCTGCATGCACTCATAAAGGCAACCTCTAGGGCAGATTTGGATCAAGCTACTCATGGCCTAGTAAAAAGTAGCGCAGGGAATCGGGGATAGCTTGATCGAAATTGCTTTTAGTTTGCTGATCTTGCGGAGAGAAACGGCATAGTGCCGGGTAAGAACGACCGCGAAAAGACGGAGCGGATCAGATTGGCTCATTGCCTGTACCGTGTGATTGCAAGAAACGTTAAGCCAGCCTCAACGCTCGCCGGCACCCAGCGGTGTGCCCATCACGGAGGTAGGGGTGCGCCGCTGCTGCAAGGCAAAATCTTCCAGCGCACCGGCGATCTCTCCGGCAATCGACGGATCGCTGGTCAGGCAGGGGAAGAATTTCACTACGTACGGTGAGATTGCAGAAACACTGTGGCACAGAACATTGCGTTGGAAGAGTTCGCGTTTGATCACTTCCGCGGCTGCTTGATCTTGTACCCCAAGGGTGGCGATCCCCCCTAACACGGAACCGGGAAAGTAGACGTCGGGATACCTGGCGCAGAGAGCGGCAAAGCTATCTCCGATTGCCGATTGCAGCCTGGAGACGTTCTCGAGCAGGCTGCTTCGTTGCGCTATCTCCACTACCTTGCACGCGACCAGCGCACCCATGGGGCTGATCGCCATGCTGCTCATATAACCCCACTTGGTGGAGTTCATGCAAAAATCGTAAATAGCTTCATTGGTGAGCACGGCGCTCGCAGGATAAATTCCACCGCCCAGACCCTTACCCAAAATCAACATGTCGGGTGTGAAGTCGTAATGCGAACTCATCCAGAACTTGCCCGAGCGGCTAAGCCCGGTTCGGGTCTCATCGATGATGAGCAGCGTGCCGTACTTGCGGCAAAGCTGAGCCAGTTCCGGAAGGTAGCCGGGCGGCGCCGGAGCGAAGGTCTCGTAATTGAAGGGCTCGAGGATGACCGAGGCGCACTCCATCCTTTTGAGATTTTCTTCTACTGATTCCAGGGAGCCATAGGACTCGAAGAACTCACTATGTTGTTCGGGGACGGGGTAGTGACCAAAAATTCCTTCTATCTCCGAGCCCGTGACCAGGGCGGCGAAGCCGCCGTGTCCGTGGTATCCGTGACGATAGGCCAGGGCCTTGCGCCGCCCGGTCACGCGAAAGGAAAACAGCAGGGCCAGGTCTATCGAGCATGTGGAACTGAGGGTGGCGACACTGCGGCAGATCGAAGGGACGGGCGTGCTTGCGGCAAAGGCGTCCTGCAGGGCCAAATGCTCAGCCGTCGGCATGCTCCACAGGCCGGCATCGAGGTAGCCGAGAGCATCCTGCAAAGCCCGAATGATCTCAGGATTGCGGTGGCCCAGGGAATGGACGCCTCCGGAGTTGCCGCATTCCAAAATCCGGCGGTCTCCCTCCAGATTCCAAATGTAAGACCCTTCCCGCTTGCCCATCACAAATTCAGTGCCGGCTTCCCGCTGCTTGTCAGTGAGAAAGCGCCAATACCGTTCTTCGTAGCCGTCAATCACGTCGCGCGATTCTGTTGTCGTCCTTGGCAGCGGCATAAATGAAATTATCTGCGGTTTCCCGCCAAACGCGAGCTTTGCCGATCAGAACTCAGCAAAAACTCATTTCCGCGGCAGGGGAAGGGAACTATTCTCTTTGCGCACCGCAGTGGCGTTAAGATTAAGCGCTATGCGTTGGTTGGGCGACAAATCTCTCGCTTCCTCACGAGGCCTAGCCCCCTGGACGGGTGCCCCATGTTCGGACTTCCGCGTACATGGGTTGAACAAGATGGGCGGAGCCCTTCCTTTTTCTTTTCCTGTAAGTAGGTGAAGACCGGTAGTGAAAGCATTGGAAAAAGGTCGTATTCAACCCATGTACGCGAAAGTCCGCGAACATGGGGCACCCGTCCAGGGGGCTAGGCTTGGTGGGAAGCCGGGAAAGCGGAGAAGGAATTACAACCAACCCCGAAACAAAGCCAAGTGGGGGCTGCGTAGGCCCGCGTCGTTAGTTCGCCACGTTCTCCATCGCAGCTGTCATCGCTCCGATGACCTCTGCCATCTCTTCTTCTTGGATCGCGGTGGTCAGCGCGACCATTCCCCCAGGTCCCATGTGGATGCCGTTATTGATGCAGGCCAGAAGAAAGGCTTGCGCCAGCTCCCCGTTGGGCGGAATCATTCCGGCGCGTAGCGCCGTATCCGTAAAGTAAATTCCCATGACCGAGCCGGTTTGCTGCAGCGACAAAGGCAAGCCGACGTTCGCCGCCTTTTCTTCAAGCGCAGTCCGCAGCTTCAACATCAATCCATCCATCACTGTGATCTGTTGCCGTGTGAGATGTTCAAGAGTGATTCGTCCCGCCAGGCAGCCTAATACGTTTCCGTTGTAGGAGCCACCGTGATACATGACGTCGGGACGTTGCGGATTGGCCAGTTCGATGATGTCGGCGCGGCCGCCTGTGGCCCCCAAGGGGGTGCCACCGCCCAGGAACTTGCCCAGGAACGTGATGTCCGGCGCCAGGTTCCACTTCTCGGCGGAACCACCGTAGGCCAATCGCAGCATGAGACAGTCGTCCAGTATGAACAAGGCTCCGTGCCGATGAGCCAAGGCTTGCAAGCGGCAAAGAAAATCCGGCTCCGGCACCATAACAATCCCGGTGTACATGACGGGCTCTACCAGGACGGCAGCGACCTGGCCACGATTCTGCTCGAGTTTTTCTTCGAACGAGGCCAGATCATTGAATTCCGCCAGCAGCGTGTGCCCGGCGATTTCCCCTTTGCCCTCAAGGCCGGCCTCCAGATCGCTATAGGAGCCGTGGTAGCCTCCGCGCAATTTCAAAATCAACGGCCGCCCGGTAAACCTGCGTGCGAGTTTCACCGCCAGCATGCCGCTCTCTGTGCCCGAGTTGGTGAACAGCACTCGTTCGAAGTTTGCCAGCCGGCGGCAAAGTGCCTCGGCGAACTCTATCTGTGGAAGTGACGTGCCCAGCCAAGCCCAAGAATGGGGTAATTGAGCAGCTAAGGCATCGATCACCGGGCGGAATGCATGACCATGGATCAGGGCAAGACCGTTGCTCGCCAGGTCGATATACCGGTTGCCATCAACATCCCACAGATGGCAGCCTTGCCCTCGCTCCATCACCGCGGGATATGGCCAATGGAAGCCGAAACCACGGGTGAGCCCACCAGGCATCGAATGAGCCGACCGCTGCATAAGCTCGGCAGATTTGGGAGTCCGTTTGCGGAACTCCTTCTCCACAGCGACAGGACTGTCAACTTTGATCGTCACTCCGGTCTTCTCCTTGCGGTTTTGCACTAACAGCATAAAATCTTACCGCTCAACGGCAACTGAGTTGCGCGTGAGTTTCTCTGACGGTGGCCCCCAACCGGCCGCGCCCGATTTCAAAACTCAGCGAGAACTCACAAATGGGACTGCAGCAGTAGCTTATTCTTTCTGTTTGACAACGGGAGGTTTATGACACTGATCCAACGAATTCCCAATAGCTTCTCGACCAGCTTCAGCAACGCCGTGGTGGTGACCATGGGCGAATATTCCACGATTTACATCTCCGGCCAGGTGGGATACGTCGTCGGCGGCCCGGTGAAAGTGACGGCGGAGAGCTTCGAGGAGGAAGCAATGATCTGTTACTTCAATGTCGACAGATCGCTCCAGGAGGTGGGCGCCACGCTCAAGGACATCGTCCGTATCACGGCCTATCTCACCGACGCGAAGGACTATCCGGTCTATGACAAGGTCCGCCAGGAAACTTTTGCGGGCTCTCCGCCCTCCAGTTCCACCGTGATCGTCGCCGGCCTGCTGGCCAACGCCAGGCTGGAGATCGATGCGATCGCTGTAATCAAGAAGCGACGCCCTCGCTTCATCAAACCGGGCGTAATCCCCCTTGGCTCGCTGGAGGATCTGGATTCGCCTTCTTCGCCCAGCGCGAGCTAAGAATCAACCACGGTCCGCTGGGTAGCCGCAGCTGCCAGCTCGGCATCTTTTTCAAGCCGTGATCTGCGTCCAAAGCCTAAGTAGAGGGGAATGCCCAGCAGTGCCAGGCCCAACCCTGTCAGCGATTGCCCTGGCCGCGACAATAAGGTAGAAACAGCGAGCCCGAGAGCAACCAGCAGGTAAGCGGCCGGCAACCAGGGAAACCAAGGACATCGATAAGGCCGCGGCCGATCCGGCTGAGTGCGGCGCAAGACGAAGACGGCGCCCACTGTGGCTACGTAGGTGAGCGTGATGATGAATGCGAAACGAGCATAGAGTTCTTCGTAGGTGCCGCTCGCGATCAACACCACCACCCAGGCACACTGCGCCAACAGGCTAATCGTGGGCGTATTCCAACGGGGATGCAGGCGGCCCATGGAGCGGAAAAAGACTCCATCGCGCGCCATGCAGTAGTAGATGCGCGCTCCGGCCAGCGTCACCACCGACGTGGCCCCGAAACAGAGCATGGCGATGAAGAGCGAAACCCACTTTCCTTGAGTGGCGGAGAACATGGCGGTGATCGCCCCTTCGGCTACCGTCGTTTGCAGCACCATACGCTCCGGGGTGAGAGCGTACATAAAGAGCACATTGACCAGCAGGTAGGTTCCTACGACCAGCAGGATGCCGATGATCAGCGCCAGGGGTAGATTGCGGCGCGCGTTTTCGATCTCTCCCGCTGCCCAGGTCACGTATTCCCACCCGTCATAGGTAAAGATCAACGCGATGAGAGCAAGGCCGATGCCGTGGAATGAGGCGGAGGAGGCGTGGGCTCCCGGGTGGGACACGAAATGGGACCAGGATCCCCGTCCCAGGGCGAAACCGAGGGCGGCGATGATTCCCACCACGCCCAGGTAAAGGGCCGCGGTCAAGCTCTGTAACCGCGCTGCCAGCTTGACGCTGCGCACATTCACGGCAGTGACCAGGAGGATGCTGAGAATCGCCACCAGGGAACCACGCGCGAACTCGAGGTGGATGCCAAAGATCGTTCTGGCAAATAGAACGTGTTCGGCTGACAACGAAGGAATCGCCCGGCCCAGGAAGAGCGCGAAGACAATCACCATGGCCGCGAGTGCGGCACTGTTGGCGACGCTGAAGAATACCCAGCCAAAGAGAAATGCGGAGAACCCGCCGAAGGCTTCGCGGATGTAGACGTACTGGCCTCCGGCCTCGGGAAACATGCCCCCCAGTTCGGCGCAGACCAGGCCGACGATCAGCGTAATTGCGCCCGCAGCTACCCACAGCAGCAAGGCCATCAGGGGAGTGCCCACGCCGCGAAGCACATCCGCGGGAACAATGAAGATCGAAAACCCGACGATCCCACTCACCACCAGCGCCACGGCATCGAACAGCGAGAGCGAGCGGGTAAGCTTGCCTGAGGCTGGGGAGGCGATTCTCATTTCGGGGAGCCAATCTCTCGTAAAAACAAGTAGAAGAACTGAAGCCCTTCATCGAGCGAGGAGACGCGCAACCGCTCATCTTTGCCGTGGGCCCGAATATCGTCTTCGTCGATGCCTACGCCGGAGATCCCGTAGGAAGGGATGCCGGCGTGCATGGTGTAGACGGAATCGCTGGCTCCCGTCTCCATCTCCGGGACCAGGGGAACTCCCGGGTATACCTTTGCGGATGCGCTTTTGAGCGCGTCAAGAACCAGGGGAATGGGAGCGCCTGCCGGCAAACCGGCGGTGGAGGGCGCCGGGCCGCACACCCCGCCTGAGGAACAGTATTGAATGCCTACCTGGCTGTCGTTCACGGCGCTCGTTATGTGCTGTTCGACCTCGAGCGGTGAATGTCCGGGGAGGATGCGGCAGTTCACGTTCGCCTTGGCCAATTCAGGGAGCGCGTTCTTGGCTTGGCCGCCGTCGAAACGGGTGGGGGTACAAGTGGTTCTGAGCAATGCATTCATGAGAGGGCTGCTGGCGGCCAACTGCGCCAAGGCGTGGGGATCGGCTGGAGTCGCTAATGCAGCGTGCACCAGGGCTTGCATGCTAGCGCTATACGCGGCCACTTCCATGGTGAGAAAGCCGCGTACGACTCCGTTGAGCTCCAGGGGAAAGGGCGAGGCTTGCAAACGAACCAGCGCGTTCGAAATGCGCAGGATGGGATCTTCTAAGCGCGGCTGGGAGCTGTGGCCGCCGGCATCGTGCGCGCTCAGCTCGAAATCCGCGTAGGTCTTTTCCGCCGCCTCGTAGGTTACGCTCAACGGTTTGCCTGCCTGTAGATTCACGCCGCCCGCGTCCAGATTGACCACAAACTCGACGTTCTGAAACAACTCCGGCCGATGCTCAACCAGCCACTTGGCCCCATTATCCGGGCCGGCTTCCTCGTCCGCGGTGAGCAAAAGGATCAGGTCACGATCGGGTTGGTAGCCTTCACCGCGCAGCCGGATGAAGGTTTCGATCGCGATGGCATCGTTATCTTTAACGTCCTGCGTGCCGCGCCCGTAGTAGTAGCCATCTTTCTGCACCAGGCGAAAGGGGTCCGTGGTCCACTCCGATGGCTGGGCTTCCACTACGTCCAGGTGAGACAGGATCACCACTGGCCGCTGCTTTCCTGAGCCGCGATAGCGGGCGATCAGGTTTTGTTTGCTTTCCGTTGGGCCGGCCAGAAGCAGGTCGGCTGCGGGAAAGCCCGCGTCCAGCAATCGTTGACGCATGGCTTCCGCCGCTTTGGTTACTGAACCCACGGAATGCGTGGTGTTGATCTCAATCAGTTGCTGGAAGAGTTGATGCAGGAGTTCACGATCCTTCGCGGGCAGCGAACCATCGGCCGCCGCGCCAGCTACAGCACCCACGGTCAGGGCGACTACGCAGAGTTTAAAGAATTTGTGCATCGGCAACCGTTTGGTTCGATTATTGCTTGGTCTTCTCACGCAAAGCTAATTCGATGAGGGAACTCAGAGAAAACTCATCCTGTGAGGCCGCTTAAAAAGCACGGGATGCGCGCCCGTTCCCAGGAGAGGCCGTCGTGGGAATGTTTTGCAAAATAAAAGTGCGCGAAAAGCGCGATAAAGGCGCGTCCAGTGCTGTGGTATCCCACTCGAGCCAAAGTCAGGCTTGACCCGGATTTAATGCCACGCTGTGCTAGAGAGGTCCGCGTGTGCGCCTTTCATTAAGGGACGGCGTGAGAACTCCACTCGGCAGGAGCCGGTCTCCTAACAGAACCCAGTAGGAACTGGACGGGTGCCCCAGGTTCGCCCCAGCGTACCTGGGCCGAAAAAGATATGTTTCGATTGCTTTCAGTCGGACGGCTCAGCCGCACCGAATGGTTGACGGGCGGTTTAAAGCGGTCGTGGGGGCTACGCCCCATCGTTTTCGGCCCAGGTACGCTGAGGCGAACCTGGGGCTCCCGTCCAGTTCCTACTGGGTTCTGTTAGGAGACCGGCTAGGTCGAGATTTTTTTGGTAACCAGACGCGCTCTGTTACTTCACCTACTATTGCCAGGCCAGTACTAGGTCATGACAATGAAGGTTATGCCGACCCCCAGTTGAAGTGCGTGCTTGAGCCCTAATACGTCCTGATGTGCGGTAGATCCTGTCATAGATGGGTACCCCGACGTTTGTGTTTGGTGCGAAAGGCCCCGTTCCTTCAATAGCGAGAGATGAGATCGAATTCCCGGGCCTTCTGTGCGGTTTGCAGGCAGTCGTCGATTCGGATGGATCTTTCTGCACCTTTAACCATGCCCGAAGATTGAATGCGTTTACGCAAATGCAAAACACATTCGCGGGGATAAAGCCGTACTGCCAAGTGTGCAACCCGATCACACAGACGATGAGACTGTTGACGCCCGAAACAATAAGACCGGTCCACATCTTTCGCCCGACCAGGATGGTCGCAACGACGGTGAGAAAACAAGATAGATAGTCCAACCGGAAGATCGTCACAACGCGCCTCGGGTCTCTATTGCTGCCCGCCATGTTTAAGGCAATTTGCGTGCCAAAGGCGCGGCGCTTCACCGCGAAGTGGTTAGCGGCTGACGATAAAGAAGTTATCTAAAGAACAAACAAAATTTGCGAATGTCACATAAGGGTTGGGTGACCAGGTGACGATGGCGAGATTCTGTCATGGTGTCGTCACCTTGACGCTCTGCGGTCTGGCGGCAGCAGGCCATAGACGTCTACCTCCCGCCTTGCTCCCACATACACATGACCGTTCACTGCCGTCGGAATATTGAAGCGAAGGGCAGGGCCGGCTCGGTCACGGCTGGGATTTTGCTCGCTGTCATAGAGCTCATGGGTGACGTTTGCCGCGTCGTAGGCGTAAAGAGCGGCGGGTTGGTCGGATGCGTTCCAGGATTTGGAGCGCAGTATCCACACGATCCCATCTTTGAGTCCGTTCGCGGATACAGTTGGGGTTGCGGATACTCCGGGGAAGCCACTGGCGGCTTTGGGCGAGAGCCTGGCGTCGCTCAATTCAAATTGACGGAGCGCGTCGCCGTCGCTGAGCACGTAGACGTAATGGTTCCAATACGCCATCGATCCGAAAACACCAGAGGGGACGGCAATCGTCTGCAGGGCGTGGCTGTTGTTTCCGGGCTGCCACCGGCCCAAATGATCGCGATCTACCACGTAGAGGACGCCCCCTTTGCCCTCCACGACTGCCATGTGCGGGTGCGCTCCAGGCTGGTCGGGCAATAGCACGGGCCCACCGGAACCGAGGTCGCTGTCGCCGGCGTCTAACTCAGCAACGTTATATGGGGCAAAATAGTCGCTGAGTAAAAGGCTCTCGCCGTTTAATTTGAGCAAGGAATCGCCATAGTCGCGGCCACCCCTGGCGGCATCGAAACGGCCATTCCCGGTGGCGAGGAATATGTTGCCGGCGTTGTCCGCCGCCGGCCCCGTGTCGCCTTGCCAGATTCCGCTGTCATCCGCGTCGGGAGACGCATTGAAGACCGCCTTCTGCTTGAGGCTTCGGGCGTCGTAAGCCATGACCCAGCCGTGATACGGGCCGACGTCGCAGGCCGACGCCCAGGCGAGATAGACCACGCCGTGGTTCAACAACAGAGCTGCTCGCGGGTTATCCCGCAGGGGATTGAAGTCAAGCTTTCTGCCGCTGCTCCCCGCACCGTTACCGCTCACACTGGCTTTGATCTCTATGGGGCCGCCAAATTTCTCAACGCCGGTGGTCACCGCAAGCGCGTGCAGACGCTGGGCGTAGGTGTTGTTCCAAAAGCCTGATCGGTCGCTGGTGCGGGCCAGAATATAGAGTGTTCCGGTGTCCGGGTCGATGACCGGGGTCGACGTGATGCCAATTTCCGGTGAAATGAAGGGACAACTGGCATTCCACGCCGGGACGGCGCTTAAACCGTCCTTGAGAAAGCTCGCCTGCCACAGAGGAGTAGTGGGATTGCCGTAAGCGTCGAAGGCGTAGACGCTGTCGTGCTCGGTAGCAATAAAGAGTACATCGTGGCGGCCTTTCCCTGGAATCTCCACGCCGCCGAGGAAGAGCGGTTGGGTATAGACATCCCCGTCCACGTGCAGGGTGAAAATCTTTCCAAAATGCTGAGCGTTTACATTGCGCGGCGTCAGTTGGCTCTCGTTGAGATTCGCCCCGGTGCGCGCGTTGTCGTATTGAGACGTAATCACCCTCTGGGCCCCCGCCAACACCGCAAGCGCGAGGACGACCAAGGGGATGACCGCACGATAACAAATCCATTTCCTTCTACTTTGACGCATTCTGAAAGCCTCTGTGAAGACGCGCCCCGATCGCGGAAGCATGAAAAGGGACAATGCGACGGATGCTCTCTTCTGCTCCAAATGGGTTTCCCCTATGTAGCATACAACATAGTCGAATTAAGAAAAGGATTGAGACCGGCTTCTTCCGGCGTCTCCGCTCTTGACACGCTCGAAGCCCTCGGAGGACGGCCAACGGCTCGAAGTTGCCGGAAACCGAACTTTTCGAGTGACTACTGGGCCCCTCGTGAGCCGGCATGTAATATCGGAATCGAAAGCTGAGCACAGACATGCTGCTCCGACGTCCGGAGAATGAAAGCGCCATGACTATCCTCGCTCGCTTGGAGCTCTGGAAGGAGCAAGGTGCGATATCGACTGAGCAGCAGGCTCATTTAGCGAGCCTCTCTCGCGGAGAACCCTTCTCCCTCTCGCTTGAGCTCAACCTTCTCCTCTATGCAGGTGTGTTGGCGTTCGTTGGCGGACTTGGCTGGACTATCTCCACTTGGTCGCAGCAACTCGGTGATGTACTCGTCCTGGCCATTCTCTCCATCATCCTCACCGCCTCTTTTTCGTATTGCTTTTCCCGCGCGCCAGCCTGGTCGGCTGCGGAGACGGCTGCGCCGACTCCGATCTTCGACTATGTCCTCTACCTCGGCAGCCTCGTCTGGTGCGTAGAACTCGCTTACCTGGAGAACCGTTTCCACGTCCTTTCCGGACAATGGGATCTATATCTCCTGGCCACGGCCCTCCTCTTCTTCTTCCTTGCCTATCGTTTCGACAATCGCTTCGTGCTGTCGCTCGCTTTGTCCTCAGTCGCCGGATGGTTCGGGCTCACTATCTCGCATTGGCCGTCTCATCAGGATGCGGCATACCGGCAATATGCGTTGCTTTACAGCCTGTTGGTCGGCATAGTTGGCGCAATTCTTCAGCGCCTCAAACTGAAGCCGCATTTTTTTACTACGTATCTGAACGTCGCTGCCAATGTTCTATTCTGGGCAATCGTTTCCGGGGTCTTCGATTCGCGAAACTATGTCCTATGGCTTGCTCGGTCTGCTGATCGCATGTGCCGCGTCCCTCGTCTGGGGCCTGAAGCGCCGGCAGTTTGCCTTCGTCGCCTACGCCGCCGTCTACGGCTACGTGGGTGTTAGCTGGATGCTCATCCGCAACGCCTCGGACGGCACTTTTATCCTGGCCTACTTCGTGTTCACCGCAATCGCAATGATCGTGATGCTTGTCCAGATCGCGCGTCGCTTTGGGAGGCCGGAGTGAGAATCTACACGGAATCGAGCGAAGAGACCCTGCGTGCCCGCAAACTCCTGACGCAGTGGTCCGGCGACGGTTCCCTCAGCAACGAGCAGTACCAGCGCCTTGAACAAGACACGGTCTCCGACCTGCGCACCACCAATATCTTTTTAAGGCTGGTACTTTTCTTCTTCACCATGATCGGCGTGGCCGCCGCAGTCGCGCTCTTCTTCACGATCTTTCTTTCGCGGCCGTCGCAACCAACCATAGGCATATTCTTATTGATCTTCGCTGCTGTCTCCTACACGGCCGCCGAGGTCGCCGTAACCCAGGCCCGTCTGTATCGCTACGGGATCGAGGAAGCACTCGCTGTCTGTTCGGTTGCTCTTCTTTGCGTAGGACTGGACCTCTTTTCTTTCAGTGGCATCTCCCACTCCTCGCGCGAAATTCAGTTTGTGGTTCCCGCCGTTGGCGCCATTGCTTCGCTCTGGATCTGGTACCGCTTCAATCTGTGGTACGCATTTCCCGCCGCGATGATCTTCGCCATCTTCCTGCCCGGCTACTGGACCCCATCTCACTCGGCGCAGCATGTCTTCATCTCAGTGTTGTATGCAGCCGGACTGATCTGTATCGCCCCCATTCGCTCCCGCCACCGCTTCGATTACCTTGAAGATGCGTACTCGCTCTCTGAGGCGTTTCTATGGCTCGGGGTATACCTGATCTTCAATCTCAAGATTTCAGCTTTGAGCTTGCTCTCACAGTGGTGGGGCAACACGCGCGCCTACCTCGGGATTCGCTGGCCCGTTCTACTGGACGACGTGGGTGCTCATATGGTGCCTGCCGCCCCTCATACTCGCACGCGGCGTTCGCCAGAAGGATCGCCTCATCATCGCGGTCGGCGCGATTACTACCGTCCTCACCCTTGTCACCAACAAACCGTACCTCGGCTGGCAGCGGCATACCTGGGACCCGATAGCTTCTCGGTATAGCACTGACTGGCGTCTGCATTGTTCCTTCGACGCTGGCTCGCTCTGGGTCCGGGCGGAGTTCGCCACGGCTTTACGGCCGCGCGTCTGTCGGGGAAGGACAAACACGCGATGAGCGTCGGCTCTGCCGTACTCGGCCTGATAACACCTCAATCCGATAACGCCAACCCCGCAACCAACCAATCCAGAGTTTCGGTTTGGCGGAGGAGGATCGGGAGGCGGAGGCGCTAGCGGCGATTTTTAATGATCGCTTCAGGCTGGGGCCAATGAATGCCGGGCGGCGTGTTATGAACATTCGTCATAACTGCCGTCCGGCGACTGCGTCAAAGCCCTAAACTAAACCTGATGACCTACGACGATCTCCGCCTCCTCATCGACTACCACTATTGGGCGCGCGACCGGGTGCTCGACGCTGTAGCTACAATCACGCCCGAGCAGTTCATACGTCCCATGGGCAACAGCTTCAACTCGGTACGCGACACGGTCGCGCATATCTGCGCCGCCGAGCGCATTTGGATCATACGATTGAAGGGCGAAAATCCGCAGGGATTCCAGAAACCCGACCGCCTTCGCGATGTCGACGCAGCTCGCAAGGAGTGGGCCGAACTGGAAGGCGAGATGCGCGATCAACTTGCAAGATTGGGGCCGGAAGCTGCGGAGCTCAGGATCGAGTATCAGGACCTTCGCGGTAATGACCAATCGGACGTGCTTTGGCAGATGCTGCAGCACATGGTCAATCACGGCACCTACCATCGCGGACAGATCACCACGATGCTGCGACAGTTGGACGCAGCGCCGCCGAAGTCTATGGACCTGATTGCCTTTTATCGCGAGCGAAATCGGAAGGCTTGACCCGGTGAGCACGGGACGCACCCAAAACGTACGCCCCGTACTCCGCGCGCTTCGCTTCGCGAATTGCTAAGAATTGGCTTCCCAGACCTTGCGGTCTGCTTATCCTGTTACCGCGGCAGAGCATTTTCCATCGTGACTGCAAAGAATGCATGGCCAAATACCGTCGGGTGTTGCGTATCCCAAAAGAAGCTAGTGTAGGGGTTGGCACACACAGTGGTGGTTAGACACGGATCGGTAACGTCGTTAAATCCAAAGTGGAACGGATCCGACTCTACCGCATTGAGCAGGTTGAATAGGTTCAGGCGAGTAATGTGAACGCCCTCCAGGAATTGCTCTTGTGCCAGCAATTGATCCAGCGACTTGTCGGTTGCCGCGCTCGCTGCCGTGGCAAAACTTACATTCCCAGCCGCCGCCGGCAGCAGACCCACATTAAATAGATCGGGAATCACGAAATTCCTCGCGCCAGCCTGCCGGAGCAGCCGTTCACTATCCGCCAGGCCTTCCGCAATGTTCTTTCCAAGTGTCTGCGGCGAGCCGGTCGCGGTGCCCAGAATGTCGTTTCCACCGCCCTCCAGGATGTAGAGAGCATTGGGGTCGGCTTTGCCCCCGTGCTGGCCGAGATACAGTGCCACCTGCGCGGGGACGCTCGGAATCGCTCCCCCTCCGGGAATGCTCTGCGGCTCAGTGACCCACGCGCCGCCAAAAGCATAATCCGTCCCACCCAAGAGGTAAGGCTTAAGCGCCACCCCCAGGAAGCTGGCCACATGGTCCAGCCAGATTGGGCCGTTCGAGTATCGGCCGTTGTAATAGGGCGCGGCCGGTTCCGTGCCGAGTGTCAACGTGAAAATGTTGCCGACGTCACAGTAACTGTCACCAAATACGTACAGGGAGTCGTAGCTTGTGTTAACCGCTTGGGCCACCGTCGATGCCAGCCCAAGCAGGATCACCATGATTGATATCGAACTGCTCTTTCGCATACACATGCTCCCTTCTGCTGCCTCATAGTGGCCTGGTTGACCACCTTCACCGAGAAATGCGCACCGGGGATAAAAAAGGGGCCAAAGGGACACAAATTTTTAATTCGGTTGCCCCTTTTCCTGCGCCAAACCGCTTTCTCCAGTGAAGGCGGTCAACAGCGCCGCTTTCTAAAGGAGGCAACCGCCATGAAATCTGACATCCGCACCTTCGTCCTGGCCGCCATCGCGGCCGCATTCTTCGCCGCCACCACGACTGCCTTCGCAGGCATCATTCCCCTCACGGTCAGCAATACCACCATTGACTACGGGACGAACCAGGTGACCATAAACGGGTCGGGATTCGAGCCCATCAATAAAGCCCCGACGGTCGCAATGAGCGGGGGGTGCCTCGCCATCGTTTCGTACACCGACAGTCAGATCGTGGCCACTCTCCCGACGAGCATCGTCGCCGGCAATTATGGGATCGTTGTCGCGAATGCGATCGGCGAACTCTTGCCATTCGTCGTCACCTATGGTGCGACCGGTCCGCAGGGTCCTCCAGGGGCGCCCGGGGCTAATGGCGCGCAAGGTCCTCAGGGTCCGATGGGGCTTATGGGCAATCCTGGACCTGCAGGGCCGACAGGTCCCCAGGGACCTGCCGGCACAATTTCCTTTTCGGACTTCGGAGAGTTGTCGGATTGGAATTCGCAAGACCCGGTCGTCGCCGATGAGGCTGGAGAGCTGATGGCATACGTGACCCTCACGAGGCCGGGGACGTACTTCATTTCAGGTGTGCAGGTATTCATGGATGCCGATTCACATACAGACGCAGCGGAGTGCTTCTTCACCACCTCGTCCGAAAACAACGGGCCTACGGTGATTCACAGTCTTCCCAGCGTTGTTGGCAGCCTCGGTGGCAAAGGGTATCTTACTCTGCCGCTCGGAGGGTTCTACACGACACAGACCGCGCCGCTAACGCTGAACCTGTTTTGCTCAGCCGCACTGACCGCCGGTAACACATCGGCGAAGGTCATTGCCCTGGGCGGCTATTTGACGGCACTACAAGTCCAGTAAGTTGATGAGATGTTTCTTACGACGGTGGACCCGCGTTTCGATCCGCTGCGTTCCGGACGACGCGTTCTCATACGAATGGGTGTGCTATTGCGATGTCTGTGGCGTCGAGAGAAACGAAAATAACGAGGATGGTGAATGCGATACCGAAACCTGAAACCGTGAACACTTGTGGGCAATGCGAGTATTTCGATCACCGGCTTGCGGATAAGGCGACTGGTCCCGAAGACTCAGATATGGGGGCACGATGACAGAAACCGCGATGGCAAGTCCCTCCTAAGCTTCGGGATGCGTGTAAGGCGCTCGATACTCCCGGCGTAACAGTGCGTTTGCCTCGGAATCTCCGACCACGAGCTGCTTCTCTGGATCCCATGCCAGGCTTCGGCCCAGCTTCATCGAGTTGTTCGCCAAAATGCACGACGCGGTTGAAATGTAACCCTGCTCGATGTCGGAGACCGGATGGCTACGCGCGTCGATCGAGGCAAGAAAGTTCTGCATATGATGCCGGATGGCGGGCGCGACGTTTTTCTCGAGTTCCTTTTCAGTCTGGTCCTCGGGGTATTGTTCCAACTCGTAGGTAACGTCTTTATGAACAGGCTGTCCGCCGCCGAGGGGAATAAAGTCATATCCCATCACGCTCACCTTTAGCGTTCCTTTGTCGCCGTAGAATGTCGCGCCCCATGGATACTTTGGATCCGCGGCCTCGCCCCAACTGCGGTGCTGCCACACGACTCGAAGATCCGGGAAATCGAAGGCGACTGTCTGGGTATCGGAAATGTTGGCCTTGCTCTTCTTATCGACAAAGATTCCACCGGTGGAATCAATCTTCGTTGGCCAGCCCAATCCGAGCATCCACCGTGTCATATCAAACATGTGGACGCACATGTCACCCACAATGCCGTTCCCATACTCCATAAACGCGCGCCAGCCGCGGGGGTGAACCAAGCTGTTATAAGGCCGCATTGGAGCAGGCCCAGTCCAGGCATCGTAATCCAGATTCGCAGGCGGCGCGGTATCAGGGGGATTTGCCGTGGCGCGCATGTGGTAGTAGCAGTAGATCTCGACAAGCGCGATCTTCCCGAGCTTACCCTCGTCAATGAAGCGCTCTTTTGCCTCGACCAGGTGAGGCGTGCTACGGCGTTGCAGACCAACCTGGACAACGCGATTGTTTTGGCGGGCAGCGGCCAGCATGGCCTTGCCTTCCAGAACGTCGCGGCTAATCGGTTTCTGAACCCAGATGTCGACGCCAGACTTTGCGGCTTCAATCATGATCAAGGCATGCCAGTGGTCGGGCGGTGCAATCAGCACCAAGTCCAGATCTTTCTCGGCAAGCATCTTTCGATAGTCCGAGTAGGTGCGAGGCCTCTTCTTGGAACGCTGCCGGGCGGCGGACATGTCGGCGGCGTTGGAGAGCATCTGCGAATCGACGTCGCATAAAGAGACGATCTCGACCGGCGATACCTGCACCAGCCGGAACAGATCCGATTTTCCATACCATCCACAACCGATCAAACCAACTCGCCGGCGTTTGTCGCGATCATATTCTTGCGCGGGCGCAACGGCGGCCGCAGCCAACCCGAGGGCAGTGGTGTATAGGAATTCACGTCGATTCATAGGAATACCGGCAAAGCGAAATCAGTTTCCTAGTATACGTATCAATCGTGACTGACAAAACCGTTTCCCACGCGATCGAGCGGGGAATCGATTTCTTGTTCGCCAATCGTCTGTTTTGCGGAAACGAGCCGCGGCTATGAGAGGGTTTTGACCCCCTCGCTCGGCCCCAGCGATGAGTGGGGTACGGCCTACGCCGCCCGCGCGCTCCTTCATGCCAACGAGGAGAGATTCGTTTGGGCGGTGAATCACCTTGTCAGAACGACCTGGATGGAAGCTCGCATTTCTCCACGGACGAATGGCCACTTCATCTTCGCCAATTCAGCCTGATCTTGGGCACTGAATTCCTCCTCTTGCCAACCAGACAGCAAAGCTTCAAACCTATAAATTCCTGGTTTCAGGAAGTCGAAAATCGCAGTATTGATCGGGTAGCTTGCGTCTACATATTCGCCCGGCCTCAGCAGGATCGTTTCCTTCGCCATCCGGCTGAGCAAGGCATTCGATCCCGCCGGGGGAACGCAATTGCCGACGATATAGCCACTAGCGGAATGTTCCCCAATCTCGTTCTCAAACCACACCCCGAAGTGTGGTCGAGTCGGGCATTTTGCTTCCCACTCTCGCGGTACGTATAGAGGGGCATTGCCGATATTCGCAATGCGATAGCTGAGGGCGACAGTCTCGCCTGCTTTGTAAACTTTCTGCGGGGTGGATAGGGTTAAGGACACATCGTTCGCGGGTACAAATATGCTGTTTTCCGCCAAGAATGGCTTAGCGGCGACGACGAGGACCATGCTCAGCAGGCCGACGAACGCCTGGCGTATCATTTCACCACCTCCGCAGCGCATCATACACCGGCGCTAGACACGGGGTAAGCTCGGCTCCCTGCCGTTGCGCGCCACCTCAAAGACAGTTGGCGGAAAACAGGTTTTCGGTAACTTGTCGACCGCTCGCTCGCGGGGGAATCGGCTCACGGGCTCGACTTAAACCATCCGTTTTCTTTTGCACCTCGCGCCAGTGCCAACAGTTTAGGGCGAACTTCCGCGGACCGCGGCCGTCTGGGATCGCGAACTTATCGTAAAGGCGATTTTCGAGGTGCTGAACGGGCGGGATTGTCTCCATCGACGCCCCCAGCCCTAACCAGGGCTGGGCTGACGTTGGGCGGGGTGGCCTCATGAGCTGGCAAATGCCGCTTGGTTGTTAGTCGGAAGGCAAGCGGATTCTATCCCCTCCAAATACTGCAAGGCAGCATAGCGAAGGCATTCAACTGCCTTTTCCTGGTGGCCGATATATTTCGAATATGCAAGCCAGACATCCTGTGCAGGAGAAAAATCGCTGACCCGAAGCACCTGAAGCTGATCGCGGAATAGCGATGTTTGGTATACCTGAGATGGAACCACCGTCAATCCCAGGCCCCGAGCCGCCATGGAGAGCTGAAAGTCCTTTCCGTCTGCCTCGATTGCGATGCGGAATGCCAGGCCCTGGCGTCCGAATGCTTCCTCTAATGACCGGCGTGTCCCGCAATCCTCGGCATTCACGATCCACGAATGACACGACAGGTCCTGAAGTCTTAGACCATCCGAATAGGAAAGAGATTTTGCGGCTACGACGATGCCGGATTGCTTTCCCAAATACAACGTGCCGAGACTTGTTGGTGGTTCAGTCCCCTGAGAGAAGAGCAAAACAGCAGCGTCAATGGTCTTGTTCTGAAGACGTTCCAGAAGAGTCCTGGTTCCCTGGACATAGGCATGGAGCTGAAGCTCCGGGAACTTCTTGCGGAGACATCTGACCGGATCAAGAAGGGCGAGGTCCCCCAGGTCGCGGACGACGCCAAAACGAAACTCTCCGGATGGTTTGCCATCGTGGACCACCATTGATTTGAGGTTGTTGACGGTTGCCAAAACAGGCTTCGCGAGATCATAAGCACTTTGACCAGCCCTGGTGGGTAGAAGCGGGCGCATCTGGCGATTGAGCAGCGAAACGCCCAGTTCCTCTTCAAGACTTTGAACCCGGCGTGTGACAGCAGACTGTGTCAGGTGCAGGCGCAAGGCGGCAGCCATCACCGAGCCACTATCGACTACTGCAACAAATGATTCCAAATCAAACAGATTCATCTTTCCTCCCGTGACACGAAGTCTTGTCGTCGAGGTCCAATCAATGGGATAGCCGGGGACACTTCGCTAGTCCGCTATGCCGAAGTGGGTCGCGCCGTTCTGGCTCTATCCCTGCATCGCGACGGTAAGCGATGTGTATACATCATATGACATTTGAGCAGATTGCGCGTTGAGCATTGGAGATATGAAAAAGTTTCAGGCCCCATTCCGCCAGGAAACATATCTAAAGCGGGAAAGGGAGAGGAACACTTGGATTGTTCCCGATGTTAATCAATCCAACGCGTCTCTCTCCATTTCGATTCCATTACCGTTACCCAATACGACACAGAAAGGAAATCATGCTCAAACTCAGTATTCTCATGGTCCGTCGAAGCGACCTGACCTATGAACAGTTCATAGAACACTGGCGGGAGGTCCACGGTCCACTCTTCGCTAGCCAGCAGGAATCAAAGCGCTACGTCCGGCGCTATATCCAGGATCACGTCACAGGCAATTCGCTACCAGGAACCACAGTCTCTCAATTCGACGGCGTCGCGGAGATTTGGTTCGATGACATAGCCGGGGCAAAAGCATTCTTCGGGTCGGACGGCTACAGGCAAAACGTCATCCCGGACGAACAAGCGTTTATGGACCGCAAGCGTTGCGAGTTGCTGTATACCCACGAGCACAGCGTGATGGCTTAGCGCCGGAGCGGTGTGTCTTCCAATGTCCTGAGTTTCAACACGTAAGGAGGATTTGCGATGAGTACACCAAGTTTCGAAAAGGAACTGACGGGCCTTCTGGTAGTCGATCCGTATAACGACTTCATCTCGGAGGGTGGCATTCTATGGCCGCTGGTAAAGGAGATCGCAGAAGCGGTCCACTGTGTGCCCAACATGCTTGCGACTCTTCAGGCAGCTCGTGCCGCAGGCGTACGGGTCTTCTTCGCACCGCACCACCGGGACCGGCGGCGGGAGGATGAGATTGAAGGCTGGACCTACATAGCACCCATTCAAGCGTTCGGCCACGAGCGCCATATCTTCGAAGCCGGAACCTGGGGCGGAACCTTTCGCGAAGAATTTACGCCATTGCCGGGCGAAGTTGTCGCCCAGGAACACTGGTGCTCAAGCGGTTTCGCGAACACGGACCTGGATCTCCAACTCAAAAAGCATGGCATCCACAGGCTGATCGTGATCGGGCTTCGCGCCAATACGTGCATTGACTCAACCGTGCGTTACGCCGCAGAACTGGGATACGACGTGACCCTGGTAAAAGATGCGATCGCCAGTTACCGATGGGAGGAGATGCGTTCAACACTGGAACTCAATGCGCCCAATTATGCCACGTCTGTCCTCAGCGCCGCGGACACAATCGCGGCGCTGGAGTACACACTGGTTGGCTCCTAGGGCCCTGCTGAGGATCTCCTCAGCAGGAAGGCGACGAGGCCAGTTTCGTTGGTCGCCAGACTGTCTCTCACCATCCCTACGATGAGTGCCAGCGATGCGATGTGAAGGTGGGGGCATGATGTATACGCATCTGTATGACAACCGGGGACCAAAGAAGAGGATGAAGCTCATGGCAAAAACCAGGCAGTTAGCGAAACCACAGACCACAGCATTCGTACTCATTGAGTATCAAAATGACTTTCTGTCCGAAAGGGGCGCGATGCATAACGGAGTAAAGGACGTGCTCGCAAGTAGCAACATGCTGGCCAATACCCTGGCAACGGTCGAGAAAGCACGAGCTATGGGCGCCACCATTATGTTTGTTCCGATTGTGTTTGCGGATGGCTTCGGCGAACTCGGACCCCATCCATACGGGCTCCTTGAGAAAGTTGCTGAGGCCAAGGGCTTTCGCAAGGGAACCTGGGGAGCGGAGATCATCGATGCCCTCCCGCGGCATGCAGGTGACATCGTGGTAGAGGGGAAAAGAGGGTTTGACGGCTTTGCCACGACGAATCTTGATTTCCTTCTGAGATGGCATGGCATTACCACGATCGCAATAGCCGGGTTGTTGACGAACTGTTGTGTCGAATCAACGGCTCGTACCGGCTACGACAAAGGGTATGACGTTGTGACGCTGATGGACTGCACCGCTACTATTGGCGAGAAGGAGCAGCGAGCGGCCGTCGAGAATAATTTTTGGATGTTCTCACGCCCGCTCAAACACCTGGAATTTCTCGCTGAGTTGGAATCGCACGCTGTCCGCAATTCTGCTGCTTAGGCAGTTTCCAAGGAGGGGGGTGCTCAGGATCGATCGACCAAAGCGATTCATGAAGTGTTAACATACTGCTGTGTATACATCAAACAAGCCTGGTACGGTCCCTTGTGCGTGTACGACGACAAAGAAGCTCTCTCGGGTCCTGGGCCGAATTTATGATGATGCGCTTGCCGGCAGTTCGATTAACATCACGCAATTGGCGGTGATCCGGTGCATCTCCCGCCGCGAAGGTGAGCCTCTCGCACGGGTCGCGCACGAACTTGAAATGGATAGGACTTCACTTTACCGAGCCATCGCCCCGATGGTTCGCGATGGGTGGATCGTCGTAACTTCGGGGACAGATGCCCGTTCCCGCTCGGCGAAGGTCTCCAAAAAGGGCAAGCAGATCATGATGAAGGCGGCCAGGGGCTGGGATGACATTCAGGGTCGTCTGATAAAAGGTTTCGGTGCAAGCCAATATTCGGCATTGATGACCGAACTCAATCGACTCGCGGAGTGTGCCGAAGCTGCGCGGGAGAGCTAAGCCTGGGCTTCCCACAGGGAGCGCATCCGCATTGATCCGGAGCTGATATGCAAAACGCAATTCTCCCTTTTTCGATATCTTCTGAACATAAATTCGCGGTTGATCAGATCATCGGAAATATCGAGCCGATCTTTCGGTTCTATGATGCAATGCCGACTGGTGTGACGGTCGCAGCGGACGGTAGAATCTTCGTCAATTTTCCTCGCTGGGGAGATGAGGTCCCATTCACTGTTGGCGTACTTCAGGATGGCAAAGTGGAGGCTTATCCTGATGCGAAGATCAATATATTCGACCCACTAAAACCCGGCGAGACTTTGGGAAGCGTACAAAGCGTTGTCGTCGACGCTGCCAATCGGCTTTGGATACTTGACACCGCCGCACCGGGGTTCTCGCCGCCCATCTTGGGTGGGGCAAAGCTCATCGCTGTCGACCCGGCAACGAATAAGGTAGTAAAGACCATTGTGCTTCCCGCGTCAACGGTACTGCCGACGACCTATATCAATGATGTGCGATTTGACTTGCGGCAGGGCAAAGATGGTGTTGCCTATATTACCGATTCCTCTATCAACGGCCCGGGGGGCATCCTGGTGGTTGATATCGAAAGCGGGGATAGTTGGCGAAAGCTTAGCGGCCACCAGTCGACCTCGCCCGATCCGGCCTTCATCCCTATCGTTGAAGGCGAACGGCTGGCCGTAAGAGAAAAGGGCAAGGCGGTGGCGCCATTCAATGTGGCGTCCGACGGCATAGCATTATCCTCTGACGGAAAAACCCTTTATTACTGTCCGCTCTCGAGCCGTCATCTGTACTCCGTGCCAACCATACTTCTCAGGGACCGTTCCGACAATGACAGAGCCATCTTCGGCGCGGTGGTTGATCTGGGCGAAAAAGGCGCGTCGGATGGTCTTGAAAGTGATGACAAAGGACGTATCTACGCTGGGGACTACGAACACAATGGCATCCGCCAACGGCAAACTGACGGCGAGTGGCGGACGATCGTTCACGATCCGCGGGTGCTTTGGCCGGACACAATGTCCTTGGCAGCGGACGGGTATCTATACTTCACCGCCAACCAGCTTCATCGTCAGGCTCAATTCCACGAAGGGAAGGACCTGCGAGAAAAGCCATACGTGTTGTTTCGGGTAAAGGTGGACGCTGGTCCAGTGCTGCTCAAATAGCAAAGGGCTCCGCGGGCGGGGATGGCGCGTTCACGATCGCGTCAACGGAGGTCTTTTGGCCGGACGGGATGTTATCTCTGCTCATAACGACCGTAACAAGTAGGTAAACGTCCCGCCTTGGTCAGAGCCGTTCCGGTAAAGGCCTTCGCCACGCTTCACCGGTACGATCTACGAATTCAATTCGCTCATCTTCTTACCCACCGCGCCGGGTCCGAAATTGATGTGAGCGTCCTTAATCGAGACTCCGACTACTTCGATACGCTTGAGGTCCCGTGTTCCGATCCCGGCTTCTTCCGCGAGACGCAGCGAGTTGTCGCCTCGGATGAACGGAGACGTGCCACGCTCCGCATACGGATCGTAGCCCATCACGGCCATTCCGACAGCGTCCACATTGACGGCGTTGCGGCCGGCAATGATCACGCCCGGGGTCATCTTCTCCAGGCCAGGCAGCCACGGACCTTCCCCACCCCTCACCGTCTCGACGCCATCAATGATGGCGATATCAATGGGCCGAATACCGTTCTGGTCCACCAGAATGCGCGGAACCCGATAGCCCGGATCGCGCGGCGAATCAGGATGCAACTCGGCATCTACTCCGGAGGGCGCAGGCGTGGTTCCGTTGTGCAGCACATCCCCGCGCTCTTTCGTCGGCCGCTCGTTGCCGCTGGGTCCGCAGTCCCCGCCGTAAAGCGAGCAGGGCGTGTTGCCGAAGTTGTTCTTCATGGTCATGGTCACGCCGGCAATCCAATGGTTCTTCAGCTTGGCCATCGAAGCGTATACGTCGCACTGATAAAACGCCGGGTTAAGATGGTATGCCGGATAGGCGTACCCGCCCCAGGGCACTTTCATGCGCACATATTGTTTGTAGTTGCCCAGGTTCTGCACGTTTTCCCAAGCCACCGGCACGCCCATGTTGTTAATCGCGTTTACGTCCAGGCCGTACCGCGCCCATAGGGAGAGATCCTGATCGGCGGGGAAGAAGCTTTCGATCATGCGAACGCGGCGCGCACCCGCCTTGGCAAACAGATGCACCGTCGCCGCCACCGTCTCGGCATTCGTGCGATAAGGAAGGTCAGGGGTCAGGGGCCAGTTTTTGGGATTTCCCGTGAGATTGAGCTTGAGGCCGACAGTCTTGCCGCGCACCAACTTATCGAGGCCGCCGATCTGATCGAACGCGCGCGAGAGTTGCTGCCCATACTGCGCGTAATCGCGGCAACGCACGATTGCAACCTGGCTGGCTGGTGCCTCGGCCTGCATCAGCCTCGGCATGACAAGTGCCCCCAGCGTCGCAGCACCCGTGGTGGTCAACATCTCACGTCTATTCATGTCTTCCCCCTCCTCGACAACATGCTACTCGGATATGATCGAATGCGCATGCCTTATTTGATATCCAGACGATCATTTGGTAAGCTGCTGGCCGCAGTCCCGCTGGCCAGAGCTTTCGCCCCGCTCGCCCGAGCGTCCTCCGAAGAGCGGAACATGTTCCTCTCTTTGAACAGCGTCCTGTTGCAAGGTCGTGTTCACTGGCCTGACTTCGCGCGCCTGGCCGCGCAAACTGGCTTTCCTGGCACGGACATCATGCTGCGCCCGGCCATGGACGCCGGGGTCAGCGCGACCAACGCCCTGCTTGCCGGCCTTAAGATCAGGCCGGCCGTCATCGAGTTCCCAGTCGAATTCCGGAAAGACGACGCAACCTTCAAGGCCTCGCTGGCCCAGCTCGATACAGTCGCTCAGTTCGCTGCCGCTATCCACTGCCCGCGCATGATCACGTACATCATGCCGTCGAGCGATACGCCAAAAGACGAGCTGCGCCAAACCTATAAGGAGCGGTTTACAGAAAGTGCCCGCATTTTGGCGCGCTCCAACGTCCGCCTCGGCCTCGAGTTTCTAGGTCCGCTCGAACTGCGCAAAGCGCACAAATATGAATTCATTTGGCGCATGAACGATATGCTCGCGTTCGCTAAGGAATGTGGTCCCAACGTGGGACTGCTGCTCGATTCCTGGCACTGGCACCACGCAGGGGCTACCCCAGAGGACATCATTGCGGCCGGCCGCGATCGCATCGTGCACGTCCATTTCAATGACTCGCCGAACTTGCCTCCAGAGCAGATCCACGATAATCAGCGGCTGCTACCCGGGGAAGGTGTGATCAACTTGACCGGCTTCTTGCAGGCGCTGCATACCATCCGCTACAACGATGCGCTCAGCGTAGAAGTCTTCGGGCGAACGAAAGATATGACACCGGAAGCAGCCGCGAAAGCCGGCCTGGATAGCGCACTTGGTGTCTTTCGTAAGGCCGGAGTTCCCGAAGGCTGAAGGGACAAACAACGAAAGCTGAGTGGTCCTTAAGGCGGGAGAGAAATGACGGCATCGCGGCAGAAAAGACCGAAGATTGTTCTGATCGACGATCACCCCAAAGTGCTCATGACTGCAAGCCAGATTATGAAAGACGAATTTGAGATTGTGGCTACCGTGGGTAATGGCGAGGCTGGTCTCGATGCCGTGTCGATGCTTAGGCCAGACATCGTCATAATAGACATCGGAATGCCGGGAGAAAACGGGTTCGAGACGGCGCGACGGATGAAGGAGTACTTTTGCGCAACAAGGATCGTGTTCCTGACGGTGACGGAAGACGTGGAATATGCTTGTGCCGCCCGTGATATGGGTGGCAGCTACGTGGTGAAGCGTCGCATACGCACTGATCTCACGATTGCCGCGCGAGAGGCCATGCGCGGCAATCTCTTCTTTTCTCCCATCCTGCCGGTCTGATCTCTTCCTCAATGCCGGCGGCTCGGGCGCGGGGAACTCCCCGGAAAACCCGCACATTAAGTGCTAGCAAGCCGCACGCGTTCCGGTAATCACGGCTGTGACGCTTTGTATCAGGGCCCGACTAACCTGTCCCGGCGTGCCGTGGAAGTCGTGCCCTGATACAAAACATGAGAGCGCGGGCTAGAAATAAGCGCATGGGCTAGCAGCCCTGGCTTGTGCAATAAAATCAACGCCAATCAGCCCACCGTTCCGCTAATTTGGACAGCCCTGCCCTACATCTGCCCCTGACTCGGTGGTTTTTCGCTGCTGGGAGGGATGATGCCTTTTATTCGTAAGTAGGTGACCATGTTCCCGTAGTGTTCATCGGTGTGGGCAGTATTGACGGACAATACCGCAAGCCTTGCCACATCGTAGTTCATTAGTTTGACGGTCTGGCTGCCCTGCGCGTCCGTCATACCAGCGTATGCTTTGTTGCAGTAAGCCACGGCGTCTTTGAGGGCGGCCACTAGATCGGCCTTCGAGGTCTTGGTTTTTTCGATGGCTTTCATGGGATTCGGTTGGCCGGTGGCTTCCGAACAAAAACCGTACTGAGCGTCGGCCACGTGGCCGACCAGTTGCCCGAAACTGCGAACGTCCGGGGTTGGCTTGAAGGAGTAGTTTTGCTCAGGCATCTTCTCCGCAGCCGCAATGACTTCGCCGCTTACCAGTGTGTAAAAGCCTTTCTCGCTGGCGGAGATGGGATTAGACGATGCGGCGGGCGGCTCTTGCGCGTGCAGGACAACCGGAGCGGCAGCCAATGCGATGAGCATGAAACAGAGTCTCTTATTCACGTGGACCTCCATAGGAAATGATTTGGTACGTCACTGATGGAGAATAAGCGTGCAGGTTCGGCACTCGTGTCACAACCACGCAATAAATTGCAAATAGTTGTGAACTGAGAGGATCATGCTATGTTCGCCATGCAGCGTTTCGAGGACTTGGTCAACCCGTAAGGGAAGGCGGAGTAGAATAACGCCGGAGGCCGGGTATGATCCCGAATCGTCTTCTGTTCTCCGCGCTTTGCCTCGCGACTTTGCTTTCTCCTCAAGCACTGAAGTCGCAGACGCATTTGACCATCGAATCCCTTGTACTGAACACATACTCCCAGACTGCAGATTTAACCTTGATGTTGCCGTCCAAAGACCTTGACTGGAAAGTTGAAGGTAATGGCAAAAGCAAAGCAGACCTGATATTGATCAGTGCGAGCCTCGATAAGAGAGGAGACGTTCTCTTCTGGAGCCAGGAATCCCTTACGATCACCTCAGATACTGAGGATGGGGAAAAACTGGCCATGGCGAATACGCGACTTTCGGCCAAGGTAAAGATTTTGACAAAGACGATCAAAGTTCGGTTCTTGATCCAATCATCGGATGAACGGGAGATCGGTGCATTGGAGGTTGACCGCAAGACAAACGAAGCCGCTGCCGCACCCGAATTACCACCGCTTCCATGCAGAGCTCACGGTTGGTGTTAGCCCGCGGCGGTAAGCGCATCGATTTTGCCTGAAGGCAGAGTTAATGGGCGTAGCTTACTACTCGTACGAGCGTCCAGCCGGTCTGGTCCTTACGCCATATGTGCAGAAACTTTGCTTGACCGACCGGCCATTCCTCTGCCCCGGATCAAGAAAGCGAGTCATCCCCAGGTCCCTCGCTCCCGGCCATTCCTTTTCATGACCGGGATGATGAAACCGATGGACACCCAGTTCGATGGCGCCAAATTCCTTTACGGGATAGACCTCGAGGCTGCCCGGCACAAGCTCTCGAATCATGACGCCGCAAGTATTGTTCTTGACGGCGTTGAGGAATGGCTGTTTGCCGATCATGAGTCCTGCCTTGTCGTGGTAGAACTCCAGGCCATCGTCGACCATTGAGCCAAGCTTTACGAGGTCGCAGCCGTTGGCGGCTCGAAACAGCTCTGAGTCGGCAGTGGCGATCTCGTTATGGAGATCGGTCTGATTGCCGGATGGAGTGGCCGGTTCTTTCAGAAGTGCGGCCGGCATGAGCAGGCAACCGCAGATCAGGATCGCTGGAATCGCATTCATGGAAACTCCGAAGTGTTGTTCCCGCGTATACGCCGGAGCAGAAGCGGAAGTTCCGTTGCCGCTGAGATTCTGGGGAACATAGATTGCCGGTCATGCGTATTTGTCTGTCAGAGGCCGACATGCAGACTCTGCGCCAGGATATCGCCTACGCATTCCGACAGATGCGTCAGTCTTCCGTCTTTACCCTGACCGCCATGCTCACACTGGCGCTCGGCATCGGAGCGACGACCGCCATCTTTTCTCTTATCCACACCGTGATGCTCAAGTCTCTGCCGGTGGTGGATCCGTCCAGTCTCTACCGCATCGGCGACGGAAACGATTGCTGCGTCGAGGGCAGCCCACAGGATAACTGGGGCATGTTCTCTTATCCCTTCTACGAGCTCATGAAGAAGAACACGCCCGAGTTCGAAGAGCTCGCCGCGTTCCAGGCTGGAGGCGGACAAATCAGCACCCGCCGCAGCGAGAGCGATCGCGTCGCCAAGCCGCTGCGGGGCGAATTTGTCAGCGGCAACTACTTCCACACCTTTGGCCTTGGCGCCTTTGCCGGACGCACCATTCAGCCCCCCGACGACCAGGCATCCGCGTCTCCCGTTGCCATGCTCAGCTATCGCGCCTGGCAGCAGCAATACGGCTCTGACCCGAAAATCGTCGGCTCGAGCTTCATCCTCAATGGACATCCCTTCACGATCATCGGCATCACGCCTCCCGGCTTCTTCGGAGAGACCCTGCGCAGCGACCCACCGGACCTCTGGGTTCCGCTTAATCAGGAGCCCACCTTCTCTGGAGCAAATTCCTTCCTCCATCACTTCCAGGCATGGCTGCGGGTGATCGGAAGGCTTCGTCTCGGCGCTACGGTTAACGCTGTGCCCGACCGCATGACGGCCCTCATCCGGCAATGGCTGGTCAATGACAGCGGCATGCCGCCGGACTGGATGGCTGGAATCAAGGCGGGCCTGCCCAAGCAGGTGGTCAAGGTCGTTCCCGCAGGCAACGGCGTCGGCCTCATGAAGGCCGATTACGGGGACAATCTACGAATCCTGCTCGGGGTTAGCTCACTGGTCCTGCTCATCGCCTGCGCAAATATCGCCAATCTTCTGCTGGCACGAGGAGCGTCGCGCCGCGCGCAGACCTCCATCCGTCTCGCCCTCGGAGCATCGCGCAGCCGTCTCATCCGGCAATCGCTGACCGAAAGCGTCGTTCTTTCCGTGCTCGGCGGCATTGCCGGTCTGATCGTGGCCTACCTCGGCGTCAAGTTGATGGTGGCGCTTACCTTCCACAGCGCGAAGTTCGTTCCCATTGACGCCGCGCCGTCCCTGTCGGTGCTGGCCTTTGCTTTTTTGTTGTCTCTGCTCACCGGCGCGCTCTTCGGAACGGCACCCGCGTGGTTAGCCTCGCACGCCGAGCCAGTCGAAGCTCTGCGTGGCGCCAATCGTAGCACCCAGGACCGCTCCACTTTGCCGCAAAAGATTCTGGTCGTCTTCCAGGCGACCCTATCGGTCGTTCTGCTCGCGGGGGCAGGCCTGCTAACCCGCAGCCTGATGAACATGCAGAAACAGGATTTCGGCTATCAAACCGATCGTCGCGTGACTATCAGCCTGACCGCGCCCTATAACTCCTATTCGCAGCCCAAGCTTGATGCGATGTACCGCGAAATGCACGACCGCCTCGCCCACATCCCCGGTGTCGAGCGGGCTGCACTCGCGCAATACACGCCACTTCAGGACAATTGGGGTGAAATCGTCATTCGGGAGGGCCATGCAATGCCCAACATGAATGATCAGCACATTGGCTCGTCCTGGGATCACGTGAGCGCGGGTTATCTGGAAACGATGGGAGAGAAGGTTCTCCGCGGCCGTTCCATCACTGAGCAAGATACGGCATCGACGCGCAACATCGCTGTTGTCAATGAAGCCTTCGTCCATACATTTTTCAAGCCCGGCGAAGACCCCATCGGCGCGCACTTTGGCCTTGATCTGCCCCGCTACGGCTCGACCTTTGAAATCGTCGGAGTTGTCGGCAATGCAAGATACAGCTGGGATTTCGCGAACCGCGAGCCTCCGCGCCCTCTCTTCTTTGTGCCGCTGGCTCAGCGAACGCATTATGATGACCCGATTATGCAGAGCATCGATGACAGCACCCACTTTCTCGAGGGCGCGGTTCTCCAATTGCACAGCGAGAGCATCGAAGGCCTGGAGCAACAGATTCGCCGCATCCTCAGCGACATCGATCCCAATATCACTCTGCTTAATGTTCAGAGTTTGCAGCAGCAAGTCGACTCCAACCTGGATCAGCAGCGAGCCATCGCACAGCTGACCGGCCTCTTCGGTCTGCTTGCACTCGTTCTCGCTGCCGTGGGCCTCTATGGCGTCACCGCTTATGCGGTCGAGCGCCGGACCAGCGAAATTGGTGTGCGCATGGCTCTGGGTGCAAATCGCGGCAATGTCATCAGCCTGGTTTTGCACGATGCTTTCCTGCAGGTCCTCATCGGGCTCGCCATCGGCATTCCGATCTCCATTGGCTGCTCTCGCCTGATCGCCAACCAGCTCTACCAGGTCAAGGGATGGGATCCTCTTGTGCTTTCCGTGTCTATCTTCGCCCTTGGACTCTGCGCCCTTGCTGCCAGCATCATCCCGGCGCAACGGGCTGCATCCATCAACCCGGTAAAGGCACTTCGCGTGGAATAAGTGGTGGCGAATGCGGTGCCCAGAAATTCATTTTGCTGGATGCGCCTCGAACAGATTAAGCTCCCGTGCAATGCGTAGCGCCGACGCGTAGGAGTCTCCATGCGGTTGGGTGGGGTAGGCTTGGTGCTCATGGTTCCAGGTGTCGCTCAGGGCAAACCAATCGATCGGTTTTGGAGCGTTGCCGGTTTTGAGCGCCGTGTGCAGGCTGGCAAAGTAAAGACTCCACCGTTTCTCGTATAAGTCCGAGGTCAGTCCTGCCCAGTCCTTGTTGCTGTAATCATGGAGGCCCGCCTCGCTCGCCGTGCGATCGCCCCAGGTGGTAAGGATAGAGCGCGCATCGTACCCCAGGAGCGCTCGCTCGGCGGGGCTCGAAGCCCATGCCCGCACACGATCAAGCCAGGGACCAAGCAGAAAGGATTGGTTGGTCGACAGGAGCTCGTTCTGCAACTCCATCCAGTGCAGCCACTGGTCACTGAGCTCAGTAAACCGGCGCTCGTTCCTGCTGCGATAGGCAGCATTTATTTGGGGTAGTAGCAGTCTGCTGCGATTGGCCATCACCTGCCGGGCCACGTCCACCAGATCGTAGCGATAGGTCTCGGTCACACGCACGGAGGGGGCCACACGCAGCAACTCAACCAAAGCTCCTTCAAACGCCTCGGGCTGGTAGCGGATGATGTCGGGCGCCCAGTTGGAAACTCGGGTTGCAGTGAGGCTGGGTTGCGCATTGAAGAGTGATTCCTGCGCGGCGTCTCTTTCTCCATGGTCGCTTACTCCATCGGCACGATTACCGTAGGCGGTGCTCAACAGGATCTGCCAGGCACGTTGCGCATGGGGATCGTCCCCTCCATAACGGCGGGTGGCGTATTGCGCGGTCCAGGCGCCCAGGTCGACCGACTCGAAATGCCACGCCATCTCAGTGAACAGGTCGAAGACGTACGGGCTGTTGTCCATGCCCTCGGGAAACACCGCGGTCCCGGCCGGCTTGCTCGCCGTGCCGGCCAGCGTGGGCAAGCGCACAGCATAGTCATACAGGTTGGCCCCCATGGTGGTACGGCCGCCGAAGTCCCAGAGTCCCCCGAAAAGATAGGCTGCGCCCTGGAATCGCTGATCGCGATGATTATCGGGGTTGCGACCCTGCTCGATGTCCACAATCAACAAACGCTTCCGATCGACTTGCTGTAGCAGCTCGGCGGGAGGGTTCGCTTGCCAGCCGAGCAGCATCCAGTATGCGTCGGGATGCGCAGCCTCGAGCGCAGCCTGAACCCGCTGCGACGCCTCCCCAATGGGGACCGTGCCCGCACCTCCACCTTCCTGGAACATCTCCATGTCGTAAATGGTGGTGTCGCCGAAAAGCTCGCGTTGCTTTTTGTAGAAGGTGGCGGCCACGCGGGCGAATAAGGGATCGCGCGGATCCAGCCAGCTCGGCCGGGCAAATCCATTCCAGTCGCCTTGCGCGATCACATGCGCCGCGGGATGTTTCTGTTGAAAGCTTGAGGGCACGATGCCGTAGTACCCGGGCAGGACCGGGGTGATGCCAAGTGCGCGCAACCCGGCGATGATCTGCCGGGCGGAGTCTGCCCGCCGCTTCAGGAGCGCTCGCGAAATCGGTTCGTCAAAACAGCACAGATTGCCCATGAGCTGCCAGTTCTGATGAGCCGGCTGGGTGATCCACTGGCGGATTTCTTTGTCGGAGTAACCGAACTCGCGAAAGGTCTCGTAGAGAACAGTGTCTGTTCCCCGTTCGATCAGCAGAGTGTTGATTCCGCTCAAAGCCAGTAGATCGATCTCCCGTTGCCAGCGAGGCCCATCCCAGTAGGGCGATGTGTATCCATCGACGTTCTGATTTAAGGCATAGCGATAGCGGTACGGCGATTCTTTCAGGATTACTTGCTGGGGAACAGGTAAAGGAAGATTGCAGCGGAGATTACTTCCATTGGTCGATATCTGTAAGTGCGCGACATATTTTAGATACCAGTTCACACCATAGAGCAGAGCGCTGTTATTGTTCCCTTCTACAGCGATATGACCGCGCTCTCCGGATATGCGGAAATAGTCGCGGCCATCGCTCGATGGGGCTATATGTAACGATATCTGAGAATAAAGGTCGGGCAGCAATCTTCTCAGGACTGCCTCCGCGGGTTGGCTATTCTCGTCCGCCCGCAGGCTGGTAACTGCACCAAGCAAGCAGAGTACAAGAAGAACCGGGACCCCACGTACCCGGGTCTTCCATAGATCGGCACGTATCCCACTCAAGCCAAAAGGCTTGAATGGGGCACCCATCCTTCGTTGTCTCGCCAGGTTCACAAAGCTCAAAACATCTCGCCGCCGTCCGTGGCGTGGTCGCGTGGTGGTTGCTAGCATGTGTGGCGAAACTATCCTTCGAGCAGGATTTACTGTGGCGGATGAGTTAAATAAATTGGATTGCCGATCAGCAGGCGGTGGCCCTGCGGCGTGCACACATCCACCCGGACCCACCGGCGCTGACTGTCCCCACTGAGTTCAAGCGTTGTTCGCTGATCGTCCTGCTGAATTGCGCTATTGCCGGCAGACAGCTTCGACCCATCGGCGATCAGCTCCAGGTGGGATCCCTTGGCATGCATGACGTGTACTGCGAGCCGGATGGTGGCATCCTTGGGAAGCTGGAGCGTATCCCCCATGGCTACACTCCGGTCGCCCGCGCTGGCGGAATATTCGAGCAGGCGATCCCTGGTCCCTTCCGTATCAATAAAGACGTGCCCTGAGCGCAGACCGGCAAGGATGGATGGGGTAGAGAGATCCGCGGCCTGCACCACGGTCGTGGGGTAGCCAATGGAGCCTGGGCCGGGAACGGGAATATCCGCATCGTGGTTGTCGCTGCCACCGATGCCAGTAAGGTGATAGCCCTGGTTGAGCAATCCCTCCCAGAAGGGGACGCCGCTTCGTTGGCCATCGGCATCCCTCCCGTTTACAGCCTCGACTGCTTCGATCAGGTGATAGTCCACGGGTGTAGCCGGCGTCCAGCCACAGCCCATGCAATCTTCTCCGCTGCGAGCCGCAGGATGGTTGATCGAGATGATGGCTTGCAAGGCTGCTACCTGGCGCAGCATGGTGTTCACGTCCGGCACCTGGGGGGTGCCGATCCTGAAGTCGACAAAGCTGGTGGTCCCAAAGACATTGGCGTGTCCCCGGTAGGTGGTAATCTCCCGGCCCGGGAGCAGCAGGATGTTGTCAAAGTAGGGCTGCAGTTCACGTTCGGCGTCGTAGTGCGACTGCGTGTTGTGGTCGGTGACGGCGATAAAGTCGAGCCCGCGCGCCACGGCTGCTTCGACGGTCAGAAAAAAGGGGGCAGGGAACCTTCTGTCCCAGCCGGCTCTTGCAGGACCCATCGCTGTGTGCGGTATGCATGTGCAGGTCACCGCGATACCAGGCGGGTCCGGGACGGATGCTGGAGGTGAGCAGTGGGTCCTTTGCCTCATCCTGGGGGGAGCGGTCGAAGTAGACCTCCACAGCAACCTGCGAGGTCACGTTTTGCCGGATGTTGGGCACCGCCAGCAACAGAGTCCAGGTGCCCGGCTCAATGGGGCCAGGCAGGTAGGAGGAGGTGGCGTCAGTTAAAGAGAGCGTAAAGCCTTCCTTGTCCCCTCCGCTCCAGCCACGGAAGCCGCTGGGCCCCAGCAAGCCGAAGTCGAGAGCCGTTCGTTGCTCCTGCCGGCTGTAGGAGAATTTCATGCTGATACGTTTGGTGCCTGCCGGGACCTGGAATGGTAAAGAGAGCATCCTATGAAAATCTGAAAATCCAATGGTCCGACGCAGGACGAGGTCTGGCTTGGCAGCCGGCTGCTCTGCATACGCAAAGCACAACCAGCCGGTAAGCAGGAAGAGCACCAAGGTACAAAACTTGAACTTCAAGCCGGATTCCAATCCACACTCAGGACTGCATGTTTAACATGCCCTTAACTTCCATTGCTGCCATGGTGATTGACCAGCGGAAGGCGCGCAAGGTGTTTTAACCGGTTACACCTGCTGTCAACGTCAACCGTGCACAGTGCAAACACTTGCCGCCACGGCTCAGGAACCTCATGATGAAGGCGCTTGCGGGGGTTCGCCACGTTCGGTGGCCGAGGGGCCGCCCGGCTGACCCTAAAAATAGAACCATGAATCCAGAACTGATGAAAGCTAAGGAGAGCAAAGTGTCCGCTCATCACTTCAAATCTTGTCTGCAACGCGTATGGGTCGTGGCTGTATTCCTGTTAGCCGGCGGACCCGTTTTCGCCCAACAGGATTCCGGTGGAATCCTGGTCACGGTTCAGGATGCATCCGGGGCGGTGGTACCAAACGCCACCGCTACCGTGGTAAACAACGGCACCCAGGCGCTCTTGCAGGGGCAGACGAACTCCATCGGAGTGTGGAACGCCACCCCTTTGTCCCCCGGTGACTATCGCGTGACCGTGAGCCAGGCAGGATTTGAGACCTCTGTGGCCGAGCACGTGATCGTCCAGATCCAGCAGACCACGCGGGTGCCTATCGCCCTGAAGGTCGGGAGCACGAATCAAAACCTGGTGGTGCAAGGGCAGACCCCCCTGCTGCAGACCGAAGACGTCTCCGTGGGCCAGACCATCAGCGGGGTTATCAAGGACGACCTGCCGGTCAGCGACCGCGACTTTAATCGCCTGGCAGTCCTGACTGTCGGGGTTAACTACTCCACGCCATCCGGGCCAAGGGACACGGCCAGCGGAGCCTTCTCGGCCAACGGCATCTCGCAATACCAGAACAACTACATCCTTGACGGCACAGACAATAATAGTTATGACCAGAATATAAATGAAGGCCGGACCTTCGCCATCGAGCCTTCGTTGGACGCCATCTCCGAGTTCAGCGTCCTGACCAATGCGTATTCCGCCGAGTTTGGAAGAGACGGCGGCGCGGTGGTTATTGTGAATACAAAATCGGGCACAAACCACTTGCACGGCTCGGCCTACGAGTATTTCCAGACCAGCGATTTCAACACCAACGACTTCTTCAACAACGCGCTGGGGATCAGTAAGACGGATTATCACAAGAACATCTTTGGCGCCTCGGTTGGCGGACCGGTCGTTCTGCCCAAGTTGTACAACGGACACGATAAGACATTTTTCTTCGCTGATTTTGAGCGCCAGCCCTATCGTTCGCCGGGCACCGCCAATCGAGGGTTGATCCCAACTTCCGCTGAGGCGTCTGGTAACTTTCTCGGCGGTCCAACCATATACGACCCGACCACTGGCCAGCCTTTCCCCAACAACGCGATACCATCGAGCCGGATCAGTCCCGTGGCCCAGAAAATCGCGGCCGCGATCCCGGCTCCTAATCTCAGCGGATCAGGAAGCGACAACTATTTTAAAAACGCACCGATAGACGACGATGACAACCGGGTCGCCGTGCGCGTGGATCACCGGCTATCTTCGAAGGATCAGATCTTCGGCCGTTATCAATACCAGTATCAAAGCACCCCGCAGGTGAGCCTTTTCTCGGGAACGATTCTCAACGGCGACGTAAGCAATACGGCCAATGCCCAGGGGGTGGTGATCGGTTGGACCCGTGTGTTTTCGCCCAGCATGGTGAACGATGCGCGTTTTGGCTGGACCCGCCTCAACTGGATCACGGCGCCGGTCAACGGAAACCAGAACGTTAACCAGAGTGTGGGTATAACCGGGGTTCCGCTGCAAGGCGGTTTGGCGGGAGGGCTGGCCACCATCAACTTTACCAACAGCGCCCTAAGCGGGTTCGGGGGAGCGTACTCTGAACAGGATTTGAACGGCACCTACCAGGGGGAGGACACGTTCACCTGGACGCCGGGCCGGCATACGGTGAAGCTTGGCGGGATGTACCGGTCGATCTTCTTTGACAGCTCCGCCAGCTCATTCGCCCCCAACGGACAGTTCAATTTCGACGGCCACTACACCGCTCAATACGCCGGCGGTGTGACCAACTCCGCCACCGGCAGTGCTTTCGCCGACTTTCTGCTCGGGCTGCCGGACCTGGCACAAATCTCGGCTATCCATACCAACAACTACCGGCGATATGCTATCTCCGGGTTCGGCCAGGATTTCTGGAAGCTTTCTCCCAAGCTGACGGTGAATTTCGGGGCTCGCTGGGATTTTGTCACGCCGGTGTGGGAAGCGCATAACCACGGCTCGATTCTGAATCCCAACAACGCTACCTTGTATGTACCGCACTACAGCGGAGCTTTTCCCACCGCGACCCAGGCGCAGTTTGCCAAAGGCATCATTACCCTCAACAACAACGCCAACCGCTACTTCGGCGTACAGCCGGACCACCATGACTTCGGCCCGCGGGTTGGCTTCAGCTATCTCTTCACTCCCACGACGGTATTCCGCGGGGGCTACGGTCTTTACTATGGTCCCGAACAACTTGGTCCTTTCGGCGAGCCGAGCCCCGGGTTCTCGACTCCTTTCCTGCTGCAGGATAGCTTCCAGGTGGCCAACAACGATCCCACGACGCTCAACACCGTCACCTTCGGCACGGGCTTTCCTTCCTACGCGCTTACCAACCCTGGCGACCCCACTCTGTTCGCCGCCGCTCTTAATTTGCGCACTCCTTACTTTCAACAATGGAATGCCACGGTGCAGCAGCAAGTGGGCGCCAATAGCGCGCTCGACATCTCCTATATAGGATCGAAGACCACCTCGATGTACACCAACCAGGACTGGAACCTTCCTTCGCCTTCGGTGGATGGCGCCGTTCCCTACGCCCTGCGGCAACCGTTTCCCAGTGTGGACGCAAACGGAAACCTGACAGCAGGGAGCGCCATCCAGGGTCCATCGAATCAGGGTCTGGGGACCTACAACGCACTCGGAGTGAAGTTCCAGAGCCGCCTGCGGAGCGGGTTGACCATGATCAGCGCGTTCACCTGGAGCCATGACATTGACGACATAACCAACTCCGGCCTGAGTGTCGGCAACAACGGACGCGCCAGCTATCCTTATCAACAGCTCACTTTACAGAGAGGGAACTCGGACTGGGACATCGCCAAGCGCTCGGTCACGGGATTTGTTTACGCCCTACCGTATGGCCGAGGAAAGACCTTCGGCAGCAATCTAAACTGGGCGGAGGACGCGCTGCTCGGAGGGTGGCAAATTGGCGGGATTGCTACTTTTGAAAGCGGCCCATGGTACACGGTAAACCAGAACTACGACAGCGCGCATAACGGATTCATCTGCGGTAACTGCAGGCAGCGGCCCGATGTGGTGCCGGGACAGAGTGCCAACCAGGGTCCACGTCAGGTGAATCCCAACAACGTCGCGGTCCATTGGTTCAATGTCAACGCATTTCAACAGGCGGCGAATGGCACTGTCGGCGATCTTCGCCGCAACACCGTGCTGGGACCTCCCTACAAGAATTTCGATGCCTCTTTGGCCAAGATATTTGGGTTCCGAGAGGGCATGAGTTTCCAGCTGAGACTGGAGGCCTACAACTCGACCAACACTACGAACTTCCTGGCTGCCAGCGGGAGTACGAGCCCGTCAGGCTTTTCGCTGGGGAACTCGAATTTTGGGGTTCTGACCGGAGACCGTGGTGGCCGGACTGTACAACTGGCGGGGCGGTTCATCTTCTGAGTGGACCCTTGGGAGGGAAGCAGAACCGCAGGTTCGGGTACACTCCGGCCTGGATGACAATTCAGTTGGCGCCAAATAAGGCTCCCGCACCCCTGGGGGCCTTATTCTTGCCTGCTCCCAGCCCGGGCAAGAACATTCTTGTAATCTTCACCCAGTAAGCTGACACTGGACGGGTGACTCCTCTCCCGTTACTGAAGGTTCAGGATGAGCGCAGCAGCGAAGCCACTTTCGACCGACGCTTTGGCAGACCAGATTTCCACCCATAGGGCCGCCTATTGGGAGATTGCCCAGCGCATCGCCTCCAGCGAGATCTTTGCCAGATCGGAATTTCTTCCTAAATTCCTGTTGTACATTTGCGATCGGCAACTAAGCGGCAGGACGCATGAGATCACCGAACAGCAGATTGGGGAACGGGTCTTCGGGCGTCCGGCCGGCTACAGCCCGGGCGAAGATAACATTGTGCGGAATTACGCCGGGCAGCTACGCAAACGTCTGGAGGTCTACTACGAGCGCGTAGGGAAGGAGGATGCTGTTTGCATCAGCATCCCGCGCGGCGGCTATGTTCCGGTATTTCAGCCACGGAACACGATCGGCGAAGCCTCGCAGCCCGACACAGGGCCGGTAGAGCCTTTGCCGGTGGAAGCAAAGCCGGTTGAACCCTTATCCATTCCCCCGGCTTCGAAGTTGAGCAATCGAAATTGGCTGATGTTCGCCCTGGGGTTGGCTGTCTGTACCGTGGTCTTTGCCGCTGCCTTGCTTGCCTACCATGCCCAAGCTCATGGGCCCCGTTATTCCAGTTCTCATCTGCTCTGGTCCTCTCTCTTTTCCAGCACTCAGGATACCTTCATCGTGCCGGCGGACAGCGGGCTGGGCATTCTGCAGAATCTAACGGAGGAGCCTGCGGCGCTGGCGGATTACGCCAACGGAAAGTATCTCTCCAGCGTGCATTCACGGGAGATGGATGAGGGAAATCTCGACGACTTGCGCACCCAGCGTTACACCAGCATCGCTGACCTCACCATTAGCGCCCGACTGGCTCGCTTGCCTGAAGTGATTCCTGATCGCTTCGTGATGCGTTACGCGCGCGATTTGCGGATGGATGATCTGAGAAATGGAAATGCCATTTTGCTGGGAGCCATCCACACCGATCCCTGGGTCAGCCTGCTGCAGCAGCATCTGAATTTTCAATTTGTGTGCGAAAAGCATGTCAATGAGTGCCGCATCGTAAATTTGCACCCGGCGCCAGGGGAACAACAGACCTATGCCAGCCCGGCCACAGATCCCTCGCAGCAGACCTTCGCGGTCATCGCCTTTATTCCTAATCTAAGCCGGAGCGGCCATCTGCTTTTGATTGGCGGGCTGAACATGGCTGGGACCCAGGCGGCCGCCGATATGCTGCTTGATTCGGAGAGCATTCAGCCCATCCTTCAGAGAGCACGGCGTCCAGACGGCTCGTTGCAGCCATTCGAACTGCTGGTAGAAACCAGCAGCCTGGGTGCGGAGGCTTTGCCGTCCCGCATCATTGCGGCACGCTTTGGTCCCCAAGTGTAACTGTCTTTGATCCCACCATTCTCGTCCCGCGCGGCTGCGAGCAAATGATTAAACCGGGACCATTACCTCATTCGGTCCATCGATGGCGACTGGGGAGTGGATTAAAGGAAACCGCTAGTAAGAGAGAAAACTCATCCTGCGAGGCCGCTATTATGCAAGGAGGAGACTGAGACATTGGAACAGAAAGATTGGGCTGGAGTATTTCCTGCCATCACAACCCCGTTCAAGGCTGATTTGTCCGTTGACTACGAAACATTTGCAGCCCAGGCTCGATGGCTGGTGGAGTGTGGCTGCAACGGAATTGTTGCCCTGGGATCTCTCGGCGAAGCGCCGGCGCTGACCAGGGATGAGAAACTTGAGCTGCTGAAACGGGCCACGCAGTCATTGGAGGGCAAAGCGCCAGTGATTGCCGGCATCTCCGCGTTCAGCACCGCGGAAGCGGTCTGGCTGGCGAAGGAGGCACATGGGGCGGGCGTGAATGGCCTGATGGTTTTGCCGCCCCTGGTGTATCGGGGTGACTGGCGCGAGACGCACGCTCACCTGAGCGCTATCTTTCAGGCAACGCCGCTCTCTGCCATGCTCTATAACAATCCCGTTGCGTATGGAACGGATATCCTTCCGGAGCAAATCATCGAACTGCGTGCGCAGCATCAGAACTTCCACGCGGTGAAAGAATCCAGCGGCGACATCCGGCGCATCACATCGCTCAAGCATCTGGCCGGCGAGTCGTTGGAGATCTTCGTGGGCGTGGATGATGTGGTGGTTGAAAGCGTAGCTGCAGGAGCCACCGGCTGGATTGCCGGGCTGGTGAATGCCTTTCCCGAAGAGTCGGTGCGTCTGTTCAAGCTGGCGCAAGGTGGTCGATCGGCGGAATTGGACGCACTGTATGCCTGGTTCCTGCCTTTACTGCGCCTGGATACCGTGCCCAAGTTTGTGCAACTGATCAAGCAGGTGCAGGAGGAGTGCGGGGGCCCTTCCGCGCGGGTAAGGCCTCCCAGGCTTGAACTCGTAGGGGAAGAGCGTGAGCAGGTCGCCGCGCTTACACACAAGAGCCTCGCCAGTTGCCCGCGGTAGCTTGAGGCAAATCCTTAAGTCTTGCCGGTGATCGTGGGCTCCAGGATGGATTCCTGCTGGGCATCGGTCGTTTGGGTTTGCTGATTGGTTCGGCGCCAGGTGATCAAGGCCATCATCAGCAGGGAAGCGGCGCCGGGCACCATGAGGCCGATGCGCAGCGAGCCGGTAGCGCTGGAAACAGTCCCCGTCAACCAGGAGAGTACGGCTCCGCCCAGGCCGGCGACGGCGAAGACCCAGCCTGCGTTGCGCGACTCGCCTATTTCCTTGAGAAATAGGGAGAGGATGAGGGGGAACAACGGCGCCAGGGAAAGCCCGGTAAGAGCCGACCCAGCCAGCAGTACGGGTGGATTGTGCGCCGCGAGTAGCAATGCGATTCCCGCTATGGTCGCGATGACGGAGGCTCGGTAGAGACGGCGTTCCGTCATGAAGCCCAACATCGCGGGTGTGATCGCCCGGCCCAGCAACAAGGCCGCCCAAAAGACAGTGAGCGCCAAGCTGCCCCCGGCGAAGTGCCAGCCGGTGGCGCGCGTTGCGTAGGTGCTCATCCAGTTGCCGACGGAAGCTTCCATGCCCACATAGAGAAAGGCCAGGAACGCAAAATAAACGATGGTTGCCGCCTCTTTGCTCCCGGCCGGGGCTGGACCGAAGACCGGCGATGCAGCAAAATCACGTCGATCTGCAAGGAGAGGCAAAAAGGCGAAGGGGATGACCAGGAGCCCGAGCAGGCCGAAGGCGGAGCCGCTCGCTGCGTGGCGGAGAAACTGTGCGACCAGAATTGGGCAGGCCACCGCGCCCGCGCTCCAGGCGAAGTTCTGGATGGCCAGCGCTGATCCCATGCGGTTTGGATGACGTCGTCCAGCGAGCATGTTATTGGCCGTCATGGCCAATCCCAGGCCCAGTCCATAGACGGCAAACAGGGGCAAGGATCTTTGTTGCAGCAGGAAGATACAGATGCCCCCTGCGCTAAAAAGCGCGAAGCCGCAGGCCAAGGCCTTCCACAGATTGCGCCGGACCAGCAGGGCTCCTGAGGCGGCAGCGGCGAATTGCACCATCAGCAGTAGGCCCGCGTCCTTATCCCGCAGGTGCCATTGCGCAGAAAGCTGCGGCAGAATCGAGCCCAGCAGCACCGTACCGACGCCAGTGACAGCGACTCCAAGATGGAGCAGAGTCTCCAGCAAGAGATGGCGAAGGGCCTTGGCCGCACTGTGATTTGCGCGAGACATCCAGAGAAGGAGCGTTTGTCGAGTGCCACCACGCGGCACTCGCCCTATCCACTCTACGCGCTGCGCCGCCAAATCACGACCCATCCGCGGTTGGAGGAAAAAGTTCCCCCGACCGGAGCCTCAAGGGGCTGCGCGTGGTTTGACCATGCCCTCTGTGGTTGTTACTATCAAGGTGCGGGGTGGAGCAGTCCGGTAGCTCGTTGGGCTCATAACCCAAAGGTCGCTGGTTCAAATCCAGCCCCCGCAACCAATAACGGCTATGATTCTAAAAGACTTCCATTTTTAACGAATGGAAGCTTTTTGTTTGATGGCAGTTAAGCGGCCAGAATCGTCAGAATTCTTCTCAGCGTCAGCAACAGCCTTCGCTATCGAGTCTCCAACTTCTGTCAGGGGCACCGGGTTCCCCAGCGGAAGCAGGCCTAATGCCACAAGTACTCGGTTTTTCCTTCTGTGGTCCCCTCGGCCATGATTTTGGCGTAAGCGACTCGGGTACCTGACTGCATCCATAGGAACATGGGCGCGTGTGGCTGCTGGTAGCAACCTATTGTGAAATTATCAACCGAGTGCGCCAGGTCGTAGCCCATCCGCGCGCGTCCCAGGTCGTATTGCGCACCTGGATAAGGAATTCCCCACTGGGTCCGCTTGCTAACAATCAGGGTCCATGGTTGAGCGTCGTTGGGGTTCACAAACAACGTGTACGTCCCAGGAGGAATCTCAAGACGCCCATCGAGAGGCGGGATTATCATGTGTTCGCTAACCGTAAAAGTGGTCGCGAAATAATCACCCGCATGCCAAAAGTCTGAAGCAAAGTCGGGCCTACCAGAAGCCATGCGACCAAAAACAATCGTGCTTCCGTCGGAGAAAGTGCATTTGGCTTGCGGCAACTCCCTGCGAGCTTGACTGGTGTCGTCGCGTGATGCTCCAGGCGCCAGCGGCATCGTGAAGAGCGCTACGGTGCCAACCAGAATTGCGACTCGGTAGATGGGAAGGATGCGGGCTCGGACCATGGTGTATTCCAGATTCACAAGCTCGCATCAGGCTACTCCCGTTGGAATTGGTGGCGCAACATCGGCGGAGCCGCGGTGGGCTTCATCCGCATACCGCAGAAGGCTCGGGTTGCAGACATTTTCATGAGTCACATCCGCACCTGCCGGAATCTGATAACAGCATGACCAATTCTGAGCTGGTGCGAAATCAACCGAGAGGACGATTGGCTGTGGATGAGGGTCACCCTTAGACTTCGTAGCTTTTGCTTTGCAGCGGCCGTATGTATCGCCGCCGCTTTGCTGTCCTGGGTTTCAGGCGCCCCTTCGTCCTGCTTTCACCTCGCGATTGTCATATGCAGTCTCTACGGTGGGCGCGGCGCCGGCCTGCTCTCGGTCGGTCTGGCGGCGCTGAGTTTCGATTACTTCTTTCTTTCTCCTCATTTTCGATTCTCGCCTGAGCTTTCCACCTATCCTCGCTTTGCCGCGTTTATAGCCACGGGCTTGTGTATCAATCTGGCAATTGCCGCGAAACAGCGGGCAGAACGCGCCCGCCGCGAAGCCATCGAGGATCGTCAGGCGGCACGCCAGGCCTTACAAGAAATCGAGCAGAGGCTCGCGCGGGCAGCTCAGATTGCGACCCTGGGAGAGGCTTCGGCCTCTATCGCTCACGAAGTCAACCAGCCGCTCACCGCAATCATCGCCAACGCGCATATGTGTTTCGAGTCGCTCTCCAACGGTCCCACGCACTTGAACGAAGCCCGCTGCCTGGTTCAGGACATTCTTGACTCCGGCTATCACGCGACCGATGTGGTGCAACGCATGCGCGCTCTTTTCAAGAGCGGTCCCTTCCAAAAGGCGCCGCTCGACATCAATGAAGTGGTCAACGAGGTATGCCGCCTCATGCGCAGCGAGGCAGAGAAGCGGCGGATTAACCTCGAAATTGATTTAGAAGCGGGGCTGCCGGGGGCCTTGGGAGACCGGGTGCAGATTCAGCAGGTTCTGGTCAATTTGTGCATTAACGGCATGGACGCGATGGATTTGGTCGCCGGACGCCGGCGAACTTTGACCCTGCGCACCAGGTTGCATGATTCCAGCGCCATCCGCGTCGAAGTGCAGGATAGCGGTATAGGCCTGCAACATCCTGATCGCGTCTTCGAGACCTTTTTCACCACCAAGCAACACGGAATGGGTATGGGCCTACCCATCAGCCGTTCCATCATTGAATTGCATCATGGGCATCTCTGGCCGCAAAGCAGCGATGGTCCGGGAACCACGTTTTGCTTTACCCTGCCCATGCCTACGTCGGAAGCCCACTGTGAGAATGACCAACCAGCTTCGGAGGAATGCGTGTCTCCTGGGCTGGCGACCTTCACCTCAGGTTAGGACGGTTTCGCCGCCAAGCCTACAGCTGGTAAGGTGGGGTTTGCCTCGTCTGGTGTCCACTCCATGAGTGAGAAGCCCTGGTGCCATGTTCTCTTACCGCACGACGCCATCCAGCGGAATGGGACGCTCCAGCAGCCTGATCGCGCGATATGAGACAACTTACGCGCGGTCAGTTTGCGATACCGCTTCCCGCCCCAGGATCCAGCAGAAACGCCGTGACCCTACGTGCGCGTGTGACAAACTCATCAGTCGCCGCCAGACTCAGCGTTACGCTTGGCCAAAGTTCGATCGGGCGGTCGTAGAGATAAGGCGATCTGCTTGCCACCATTTTCCCAGGATAGTCAAACTGCATTCGATGCCCCTCCCCCGGCATGTAGGCGACCTCCCTTGGCTCAATCCCTCTAGCCTTCAGAAGCCCGGGAAACGAATTGAGCAGCTCCAACATGACCCTCCGTGAACCCGTCCAGGGCTGCTCCGGACTGGTCCTCAGTTCCATTTGCAACTGCGCCGCCGCGTCCTGCTTGAGGCTGCACGTGTAGTGAAACATTCCACGAGCACCAGCGCCCAACCGGGTGTTCAGCAGCGCCGTGACATAGGCGTCGAGCGCGGAAAAAGCGTAAACCCTAAATTCCGGCGGGGTTCCAAAGTTGGGATCGTGTTCGTACTCGGGGAACGTCCTCAGATGAAACAAGGACCAATCCAGGCGGAGTAGGGAATCGTCAACTTGTGGTTGACAGAAGCCCTGCTGCATCCAACTGCGCAACGCATCACACACCCGGTCCATCTCTTCTTCAGACAGCTGTTTATAGCGCCTGCTTTGGTGGTCCGCGATGATGAGGTCTTCTGGCTCTGGCTGATCTAACAAGTTATCCTCCTACTGGCGAAGAGGTTTCCCCTTGAAATCGTGGTCGTCCGAGCTCTACTCCTAGGCTACCCGACCAGGTCATTTGCTAACTCGCGCCGCCGCATCTTTCCATGGTTTCCAGCTTATTACGGTGTGGCCTTTGAGGAGATAGTAAGTAGCGCAAATTAGTTGACAGGTTGCAATTTGGGAAGTAATTCCTTAACCAGAAATGAAAGCTACTTTATCTTTCGTTCCACGGGGTATCTCATCCTGACCAGCATGGCGCTGGAAAAGTATATCTATTTCGATACCACACGCTCGCTCGGCCGGGAAAAGGAGGATTTCTTGGAATGCTTGCAGGAACTTCCGAGCGCGTGCCTTGCTCAGTCAATTGCAGAGCTTTGGCATTGCCGGCGCTAAAGCGCTGCGATGAGAGTTGAAACTCCTTCATGGAGCGCTAAAGGTCTCCTTCCCCGCATAAATGCGGGGGCTGCCTTCATCTCGTTTGTTCCGCTTTGCGTGCAAGCGTAGCCTTGGCAACACCAGAGCTGTCCTCGGTCTCGCTGCTTGTTCCGGTGTGCCTCCAGCGCTGATTGGCGCGACCGTGCTCTAGCATGTGTTCGATGAGCTTCACAGCGACTTGTTTCGGGGACACAGGATAGGTTTCGCCGGTCAAAATTTGCTTGACGTGTTCCACCTTGTCCCATCGCACATCATCCGGCCTACTCATTGAGATCCAAGCGCAGATATCTAACACCGACAAATTCCCCCTGGTAAGAGTTGACCGCGCTGCTGCGGTAGCAATACGGTTAGCCCGCTTGCTGATGAACTCGGCGGGACATGGCGGGGACTTCAGGACCGTATGATTCTGGAACAGATTTACACTGACATACCTGCAGAGCAGCGCCATATCGCGTCATTTTCGTCTACCTCTCCACCCACGCCAAGGTGGGCTCCCACCCTCCAATTCTGTGAGACCATTAACAGCCATTCGTCTGACCGCGCTCTTGGGGCCATTTTCCCGCTGTGGCTTTGTACGGCAGGGCTGAAGACTTGGCCCCTCGTACAGAGAGTTTTCCACCATTCCAAAGCTCCGACGGATCAGGCCTTCACTCCTTCCTGATGGTTTGATATAGTGAAATTCGCAATCCAGGTTGCACCCCGTCCGCGGAAAGGGATTATCCCACCTGAATGAGTCGTTAAGTACCCAGTATCGACTTCTCTTCTGCCCGTCATAGCGGACACCGGGCCATAGAAAGAGGAGTTATGTCTCGTCAGCTACCTGAAAAGCCCAACCTGCAATATCTCAGGAAACAGGCCAAAGAACTGCTGCGTAACAGGCAGCAGGGCAAGCTGGCCGATGCTCAACTTGCGCTCTCCAGGGAATACGGCTTCCACAGCTGGGCGGAACTGAAGGCCCACGTCCAGGCGCTGACGCTTAGCCCGGGCGAGTCACTCAAAGCGGCAGTGTGCGACAACGATGCAGCGCGGGTCCGCGACCTCCTGAAGCAGCATCCGGAATTGCGAGCGAGGATCGACGATCCGCTACCCGACTACGGCTTCGGTCAACAGGCGCTATTTGCGGCTGTGCAGCGTAGTGATCGAGCTACGATCGATGTGCTGTTGAGCGCGGGCGCCCACATCCGCAAGCGAACCGAGTGGTGGGCCGGCGGCTTCGGCGTTCTGGATGATTGCGATCCGAGCCTGGTGGAGTTTCTGGTCGAACGGGGCGCAGTGGTGGATGCGCATTCGGCATCGCGGCTGGGATGGATGCCAAAACTGAGGGAGCTGGTCGCCGCCGACCCGGACATTGTCCACGCACGCGGCGGAGACGGGCAGACGCCGCTGCACTTCGCCTCCACCGTGGAGGTGGCGGAGTTCCTGCTGGCCAATGGCGCTGAGATCGATGCTCGCGATGTGGACCATGAATCGACCCCGGCGCAATACATGCTCCGCGTGGAACAGAAGCGGCATTATCCGCGGGACCGGCAGGAGGTGGCGCGCTACCTGATCTCACGCGGCTGCCGGACAGACATCCTGATGGCCGCGGCGCTCGGCGATGCGGACCTGGTGCGGCGGCACCTGAACAGCGACCCTGCCTGCATCCGGATGAGCGTATCGGAGGAGTGGTTTCCCAAGCAGGATCCACGGGCCGGCGGCACCATTTACATCTGGACGCTTGGCGCCCATCGCGCCGCGCATTCCGTGGCGCGCGATTTTGGCCATGAGGATGTCTTCCAGTTGCTCCTGGAGCGAACTCCGCAGGACCTGAAGCTATCGCTGGCGTGCGAGTTGGGCGACCAAGCGGTGTTTCAGGAATTTCTGTCGAAGCACCCGGATGCGGCAAAGACACTGTCCGAGTCAGACCAACGCAAGCTGCCGAATGCTGCGCAGGCCAACAACACAGAAGCCGTTCGGCTGATGCTCGAGGCGGGTTGGCCGGTTGATACGCCAGGAGAAATGGGTGCGACCGCACTCCATTGGGCCGGCTTCAACGGGAATGCGGAGATGGCTCGCGAGATACTGCGGTTTCATCCTGCTCTGGAATTGAAATCACAGGAGTATGCAGGGACCGCGCTCGGGTGGGCCTTGTTCGGGTCCGGGAATGGTTGGCGCCGGGACACGGGAGATTACGTCGCGACCATTCGGGCGCTTCTGGAGTCTGGGGCGATCCTGCCGGAGCATGCCCAGGACCTGGAACCCAGCGACGCCGTGCTGGAGATGCTGCCATGAATGCGAACAAACGCCCTATCTCTGTGACCATTCTTGCTTGCGTGTATCTGGTGGTGGGCGCCATCGGCTTTGCTTACCACTTCCGTGAATTGATGTCGCTTCAACAGGATAGCGTGTGGGCCGAGCTCACCGAGTTGCTGGCAATTGTCTCCGGAGCATTCATGCTCCGAGGCCACGACTGGGCTCGCTGGCTTGCGCTTGCCTGGATGGTATTCCATGTGGTTCTAAGCGCCTTTCACTCGTCCCGAGAATTCGCCGTCCACAGTTTGTTCTGTGCGGTGATTGCCTGGATTCTCTTACGTTCCCCGGCCACGCAGTATTTTCGCAGCGCCCCTTTTACTTCTGCGTCTTCATAAACACATTCTGCGTGTCGACAGTGGGAGTCAGAGTCTTGGCTCATACGTGTCGATATTTCGACTCCAAGGGGCTAGATAAGAGTAATAGCCCTATAAGACGAACTTACTGTTTGGCTCCCCAATTGCAATATCTACGCTTTGGGGGTGAACGTGAGTTCACAGCTGAAGAAATTAATAGGCAAAGTATCCCTGAAAAGGCGCCTGTTTCTTGGGTTGCCGGTGTGGCTGCTTTTCGTGGCGCATCTCTCTGCGCAGGATTCGGCAGTGCAATACATTGAGTATCCGCAGATTCTGGGAAAGGTGCAGCCCCTCCGCTTGAGTGAGCTTCCGAAGTGGGTCACGTTTGACGGGCAGCTACGCGGGCGGACGGAGGACCAAACCTCTGACGATTACATTTCGGGCAACAACCAACTCTATGAACTCACGCGTATTTATGGCGGTATGACGATTCAACCGTCAGAATTTCTCACCGGCTATATCCAGTTCATAGATACGCATGCGCTGGGTCTACCGCTCAAGTACACCCTGGCCAATATGCGGGACACGTTCGATGACCGGCAGGCGTATCTCAACCTCCACGTAAAACAGTACTCGATCATCGCGGGAAGGCAGGAGTTGAAGTACGGCGGCGAGCGCCTGGTCGGTATCAGCGACTGGACCAACAACAGCCGCACCTGGGACGGCTTTCTGGGGCGAGTTGGAGACAAGAACCGCCTGGACCTTTTTGCGACATCCGTGGTGGTGGTCCATCCTACTTCTCTGGATACGCATGGCGCTGGGCTAACTTTCTTCGGCGCCGTCGGCACGACAAGGGGGTGGGTCCGGCATTCGATGATTCAGCCGTTTGTTTATGCCAAGGCATTACCGCGAGTAAAAAGCCGGCAGGGCACCTTCGGTACGGAGACCGAGGTAACGTCGGGGGTCGAAGCGGCTGGCCAATATCGCAAAGGATTTGATTTCGATGGCCTGATCGCGTTTCAGCGAGGCAGCTACTCGAATAACTCGATCGACTCGAGCGCAGGCTATATCAAGGCCGGGTACACGGCGCAGAGGCTATTCCTGAAACCGCGTTTTCTTGGCGAGTATGACTACGCGTCGGGAAATACACGTCAGAATTTGAACAAGGTCAATACGTTCGATCAGCAATATCCAAGCAACCACAATGCGTTTGGCCTTACGGACTTGTTTGGTTATCAGAACATCGAAGAGGAGCGCATGAACCTGGATCTGACGCCGGCGAAACATGTGACGCTACTCATGCAGCAGGAATGGCTGCAGGTGGCTTCAAGGTTCGACAACATTTACAGCGGCAGCGCGGGAACGGTGATAGCGGCCCCCACGGCTGGATTGCAGAGCGGCGATATTGGCAGAGAGTTTGACGCATCCGGCAAGTGGGTGATCCACGATTACCTGGTGATGAATGTGGGTGTAGGGCATTTTTCTCCAGGAACGGTAATGCGGGAGAACGCGCATGGCGCTCCGCTGACGCTTGCCTATTTCGGATTGACCTATCGTTTCAAAATAAGCCGCTAGGGCGTTGCCCGACGGCTTGGATGGATCTGGTTTTGCAGAGTATCGGTTTGTTGTGGCATCTAACACAGAGTGGTTCGAAGCTTTGATACAGGGAGAAAACATGTCAGAGGAAAATGACCAATCCAAGTTGAGCCGGCGTAGATTTATCGAGGCCGGATCGGCGGTCTTGGTGGCAGCAGCGGGGCTCCAGGCCCAGGGTCAGCAGAGCACGATTTATCCCACGGATACCCATACCGGGGTCAACGAGAGCCAGCCGGGACCGAAGAATAACACGGTTCTGGACGGGCAGAACCAGGACTCGGTGTGGCCGCCGGAGACGGACTCGGGTGGACAGCCTCCGTTCAAGTATCCGTTTTCGCTATCGCATAAGCGGATTGAAGGCGGGGGCTGGACGCGGCAGGTGACGGTGCGCGACATGCCGATCTCCAAGACGATGGCTGGGGTAGAGATGCGGCTGATCTCCGGCGGCATCCGCGAGCTGCACTGGCATGTTGCGTCGGAGTGGGCTCTGATGCTATACGGTTCGGCGCGGATTACGGCAGTCGACCAGCAGGGACGGGCGTTTGTGGAGGACGTGAATGCCGGCGATCTGTGGTTGTTTCCGGGGGGCATTCCGCACTCTATCCAGGGCCTGGGGACGGATGGATGCAAGTTTCTGCTGGTGTTCAAGGATGGCAATTTCAATGAGTTCGGAACGTTTCTGTTGACCGATTGGCTGCACCATACGCCGAAAGAGGTGCTGGCGAAGAACTTCGATGTGCCGGAGTCTACGTTCGACAGAGTGCCGAAGAGAGAGTTGTTCATCTTTCAGCGGGAGTTGCCGCGTCCGCTGGCGGAAGAGAAGCGCCAGGTTGAGGCGGTGACGGGCATGGTGCCGAATACGTTCGCGTTCTTTACCAGCCAGATGCAGCCGACGAAGGTGTCAAAAGGCGGCGAGGTGAAGGTCGTTGACCGTAGAAACTTTCCTGCGACTGACATTGCGGCGGCCATCGTAACGCTCAAGCCGGGCGGCCTGCGAGAGCTGCACTGGCATCCGAATGCGGACGAATGGCAGTACTACGTGAAGGGCACGGCCCGGATGACGGTATTTGCAGCGGGCGGCCTGGCGCGCACGATGGACTTCGAAGGGGGCGATGTGGGGTACATCGACATCTCGATGCCGCACTATATCGAAAATACGGGGGATGAGGACCTGGTATTTGTTGAGGTCTTTCCGACGCCATTCTACGAGGATATTTCCCTGGCCGAGTGGCTGGCACACACGCCTTCGCGGCTGGTGGACGAGCACATCCAGGTAGGCGAGGATTTTCTGGCGAAGATTGCGAAGAAGGAGGCAGTGATTACGCCGGCGTAGACGGGGGCGGTTTACTTCTGCGCCTTCATGAACTCCCGTACCAGGGTTGCAATTTCCTCTGCTTTGGTATCGAGCGCGAAGTGTCCTGCGTCGAGTACGTAGACCTCCGCGTGCGGTACATCCTTGCGGTAGCGTTCCGGCTCGCCGAGGTCGAAGGAGAGATCGTGTTTGCCCCAGACGACCAAGAGCTTTGGCTGCGTCTTTTGTAACCATGCCTGCCACTTTGAATAAGCTTCGACGTTGGTCCGGTAGTCATAGAAGAGATCGCTTTGAATCTGCGCCTGCCCGGGCGCGTTCAGGAACGCGTACTCATCGTTCCAAAGATCCGGGTCATAGAGCTCGACCTTGGGATCGTCTCCGATATGGCGGGTCTTGGTGGTGGCAAGCGACAGCAGATTTTTGCGCAACGCTTCTTCATAAGCAGGCCGGTCGGCCCAGAATGCACGCCGCGTTGTCCAGTTCGCTCCCAGGCCTTCGTTGTGAGCGACCGCATCCTGGACGATGAGCGCCTGCACCCGCTCCGGGTGTGCCAGTGCCATGCGAAAGCCGACCGGGCCACCGTAGTCCTGCATATAAAGCGTGTAGCGCGATAAGCCCAGTGTTTCCGTGAAGCCGTCCATTACGGAAGCGATGTGGTCGAAGGTGTAATCGAACTGCTTCGGGTCTGGCCAGTCGCTGTGTCCGTAGCCCGGATAGTCGGGCGCAACCAGGTGGTAGTTGTCTGCAAGCCTGGTCAATAACGGCTGAAACATCCGTGACGACGACGGAAGGCCGTGCAGTAAAAGAATGGTGGGAGCATCTTTCGGCCCCGCTTCCCGGTAGAAGATGGAAAGTCCATCGACTTTCACTGTGCGATAGAAAATCTGCTGTTCCATTGCGTTATCCTGTTGTTTTCTCACCAAGCCGCTTGGCAAACATCATAATGATCGATTCGGTTCGAGACATCGAGCGCAGTCGATTTATGATCAAAACTGCAAAAGATTGCGATTTCAAGCTAAGCCACACAGCAAAGGAGCCCTTGCCATCATGCGATCTGATATTGTTCCCGGCGCGCTCTTTCCCGACTACGAACTCACTGACCATGCTGCGAAGCGCCACAAACTCTCGGAATTGCAGGGTCAGAGTCCCATGGTTTTGGTGCTTAGCCGCGGAGGCTTTTGTCCCAAGGACCGCCGCCAGGCTGAACTACTTGTCCAGTTCCACCGTGAGTTGGAGGTTGGATATTGCCGCCTGGTCACGATAAGCACCGACAATATCACTCTTACCAACGAGTACCGCACAGGTGTCGGTGCTCACTGGCCGTTCCTTTCGGATGCGGGGCGAGTTATTCAAAAGGATCTCGATATTGCCGAATACACGGATCCGGCCAATAATCCGATGATTCCACATGTCATCGTTCTGGAACCGGGCCTCGTCATCTACAAGATCTACAACGGCTATTGGTTTTTCGGCCGTCCGACGATTGAGGATCTCCGTCAGGACCTGCGTGCTGTCACCCGAAAATGCCGGCCGGATTGGGACATTACCACGCCGGAAATGAAAGCCGCATGGAGTGATGGGCGCAAAGAGCTTTTTTATCCCTACGGCAAAACTTACGCGCAGACGCTTGGGGAGCAGGATTAGCGTGGCGACCGGTTCCTCGTTGGTTTGCCGTGGGAGCAGTCGGCTCTCGGGGCTTCCTGCACCGGCAACGAAGTCTGGGTGTCCCACTCAAGCCCAAAAACGCCTTTGTTGATCCGTTCGGTGGTTGTCGTGATCGGCTGGCCTGCGAGATACTGTTGAGGCGGCGGTTCAATAGAGGACTTTGCCATGGCCATCATCCGAAATTGCCCATCTTGCGGGAAGCCAAATCGAATTCCAGCGAAACACCTTGCCGATACAGGAAAATGCGGTGCCTGCAAGGCAGCGCTACCCGCCATGGCTGAGCCCGTTGCGGTCAGCCCCGAGGAGTTCGACGAGATTATTCGCGACAGCAAGGTTCCTGTCTTCGTCGATTTTTGGGCGGAGTGGTGTGGCCCGTGCCGGATGGCGGCGCCGCATGTTGCCCAGGTCGCGCATGACCTCGCAGGCCGAGCCGTGGTGCTTAAGGTCGACACGGAACGGTTCCCGGAACTTGCTGCGCGATACAAGGTTCAGGGTATTCCGAACTTCGCCGTGTTCGCACGCGGTAGCCTGCAGTTCCAACAAGCAGGTCTGGTGGACGCGAACACGATGAAGGGTTGGCTGGCAAGCGCCGCCTAGAAAAGCAGTCTATCTAGTCGAAACTTCGCAGCCAGATGTCGCGCACAGAGATCTTGCACGGCTGGCTTTCGATCTCGAAGCCGATAAATCCGGGTTGGTTATTGATGGAGTCTTTTGTGTCGTCGATGAAGACTGCCATTAGCTGGCCGTTCATGATGTGCATCATTACGCCGCCGCGCGCGATGACCTCGTAGTCGTTCCATTCGTTCGTCTTCACATAGCCACCGAGCGCCTGTCTGTCGCCGATGTTGGCAACCAGGCGATTGGTCTGGCCCGGGAGTGCCTGGGTTACCTGGCCGCGATACGCCAGGATGCCTTGCATGGTGTTTTCTGAGTACCACTGGCCTGAGTACGACTCGGCGGCTCCATTGACCGGGAACCAGAAATCCGCCTGTGGTCCGGTCATCATAAACTTGAGGTCATATGGTGGCGTTCCGGGCGGCTGCGTGCGTCCCCACGGAACGCCGGTGAGGCTGCGGTACTGAATGCCGCCGCCACCGCCTTTTTCGATCTTCATCTGCAGCTTCAGGTCGAAGTCGCGTGGTTTCTCTGCGCGATAGACGATGTAGTTGTTGCCGATCGGCTTGCCCGCGAGCGTTTCACCCACCATGATGCCGTCTTCGACGCGCCAGACGTTGGGGTCGGCGTCCCATCCCTTGAAACTCTTACCATCGAAGATCTGGGTGTAGCCGGTGTGCTCGTCGAGATCGTAGGGCGCGGGTTGATGAAACTTCGGCATGCCGAGAAGCTTCTCGCCATGAGGACCCGTCTGGGGCGGCCCCTGCGAAGGCGACTCCAAAGCCGGCGGTACGGACTGAGCTGTGAGGGCGGCCGGGAGCGCCAGCAAAGCGATATTCAACGCGGCGGCCAGCAAACGTGATGAACGAACGAAACGGTAGGGGCAATACGATACAGACATGGAGTTTCCTGCCTCCCGATTGAGACGGCTCAGAAACAATAGGGGTTTCGTTTGAGAAGGTCAACATTGCGCAATGAGGATTTAGCTTCACCAGCGCGAAAGCGCATGATGAGAGTCGAGACCCTTTCACGGAGCGCTAAAGCGCTCTTTCCGCCCGCATCAATGCGGGGGCTCCCACCGTTCAATCAGGCTGCTGTGCTCGCGGCGATCTTGTGCCCGGTCGTACTGTGCACGTTGAAGGTGCGAATGACCGGCTCAACCTCGATCAGGGGTTGTACCATTTCACGAATCGATGCGAATTCCTTATTGTGATAGCGATCAGCGTCCTCCCGCTTGTTCCAAAAGCCCAGCACCAGGATGCGATCTGGTTCGGTATCGGAAAGGAGAACACTCTCCCCTACGAACCCTGGTTGTTTCTTGAGTATCGGCAGGACCTTCTCATGGATTGCATTGGCTAGTTCGTGCGTTTTTCCAGCTTTGGCGATGATCTCGACTATTCGGGTGAACATGGCACACTCCTTTCGTTGGGGGAGATGGGAAAGGAACCCGTCGCGCGCGCGGCGGAAAGTTTGCGGGATATGGGGTGTAACGGTATGCCTCGGGGGGCCCTGTGTCAATTGCGCCAACATTTGTGCAGGCCCTGCAGTGTGAGTTTCGCCTACTGAGACTTTGCATTCGCCAGCGTCACTCAGCGCTCGTTATCCGGCCTTGTTGGTTTGCGTTTTAGAAATCGCGCCCAGCCGGACACTCCTGATGATCTTGTCCACCCGGGGGCGTTCGCGTATGGGGTCAAACCGCGCGTCTACAGCCAGCCATGGCAGCTCACCCTCTTTCTGCTCCCATGATTCGTTCAGCAGGGAAATTGCTTTGTTCGCATCCCCCAGTGCGAGGGCAAGCAATGCCTTGCGAAATTTGCTGGTAGGGCGAGCGGGATCAAGAAGTCCAAATTCGTTCACCATCTTCACCGCCAGGGCTTTGTCTCCGCACAGAGCGTGGATCTCAGCGATTGCTCCCTGAAATTGAGATTGGCCGCCGGCACTGCGCTGAAATGTTTGGGCTATCTTTTTTGCTTCGTCGCTGTGGCCAAGCTGGAGCTGGACGAGGGCCTGATATACGAGCACTTCCGGGGGGAGAGGCCCGTACATTAGTGGCTTCGAGAAGTGCTCAGTAGCTTCCTTGTAGCGGCGGCTCCAAAAGAAAAATCTGGCGTAGGATGCCTTTTGACGATAGGAAAACGGATCGATCTGCTGCGCAATCTGGAGATAGGTCCAGGCTTCATCAAACCGTCCCAGGGCAGACAGAAAAGCGGCAAATTGACGATAGGTCCCATGGTGCGATCCTAGCGCCAAGCCCCGTGTGAAGTTGGCTTCGGCCTCCTTCCATTTCCACTCCATGGCCAAAGCGCAAGCGATGGCCGAATGAGCCTCGATCATCTCCGGATCAAGCTCCAGGGCACGCAGCGAGGCCTTCCTGGCCTGGGCAACAAGCTGTGCGGAATCTGGCGCACCTCGCTGAGCCATGCCTATGTAGGATTGGGCAACGCCGCAGTGGGCCCGGGCATACTCTGGGGCGGATTGCGCCACGGCCTGAAATCGAGCGAGGGCCGCAGGTAGGTCCGCTGCATTGCCCTCTTCCAGCAGTTCCTCGGCGGCGAGAATGGCCGGATAAAGTTTCAGCAAAGACGGAGCCGCCGAGGCTTGAAGTTTCCGCACCACCGACTGCCGGGGCGCCACCCGGCTTACCATCGCAGACGCGATCTGTTCTTCAATCCGGAATAAGCTGTTCGCGTCCGACTCGGCTTCGAATCTTTGTGACCAGAGCTGGAACCCGTCGGCGTTCACCAGCCTTGCCGTAACCCGGACACGGTTCCCCTCTTCCCTTACCGTTCCCTCAAAGACGAACTGAACACCCAGCTTATCCGCCAAAGCGGGAATGTCGTTGGCCAGCGAACCCAGCTGCATCATCGAGCTCGCGGCGATGACCCGGCAGCCGTCGGTGCGCATCAGTATATGGATCAGCTCGTCCGTGATTCCGTGGGCGCAGGCGGCGGATAAAAGACTAGCCGACATGTCAACAAACGGAATGACAGCTATGGGAGATCCATTGCCGGGCATGAAGAGCCCGTCTTCGGCTGTAACCGATGCTGAGGGATGGCTGTCCAGGTTTCCCCGGGAGCGAAATACGGGGACGTAACTGCCTGGCCGGAAGTAGATGAAGATAGGGTCGTCCTTACCCTCGCCCTCGTAATATTCCTTTAGCTTGCTTCTCAGGCGGCGAGCCTCAGTGCGCACGATCGAGTCCTGGCTGGGGTGGTACGGAGGCTTACGGTCGTAGACCTCGGCGCCGATCAGGTACTCCTTAAGGAGGTCCTGGGTGCCGCCGATGGCATGCTCGACCGTGAAGCGCAGGAAGCGGCCCAGACGGTCGGATTGGAAAAAAATCGGGCTCTGCAGCAAGCGGTCCAGCTCTTCGCGGACGGCCTGCTCCGAAACCACGATGTCGTTTGCCTCGTTCACTCGGTCGATTCTCCAGGCCCCCCTGGTCTGAATAGATGGCCACGTAAAGATGAACAAGCCAAGGGTGCAGATTTATCTTATTTCGCTTGGCACTCCAGGCGCCGTTCATCCTCACGGTGATCTCACCGTTGCCCACGTTAAAATCCTAAGACCATTCTGGCATTCTCGCATCCATAGATCGGAGGCGCGTGTGACTGAGACACACGGGGCGGTGCGAGTGTTTGCTTTAGCCTCGGCAGAAAGGCAACCACAGCTAAGGCGCCAACTGGCACCCCTTGGAGTGACGCCCGTCTTTATTGAACGGGCAGCCGAGCTCTCTCACATTACGCGTGACCGAGCCTTTTTCCATGTGGCTCTTCTGCCCGCGGCTCTTCCGGATTCCGATTGGTGGGCTCTTTGGGGAAGCATTTCTTTGCTGAATCCGCGGCCGGCCATCCTGGTATATGCCCAAACGGCTGACTTTCAGTTGTGGTCCGGAGTGCTCGAAGCTGGGGGATATGACGTCATCGTGGAGCCGTTCACCGAGCAGGAGATCCAGGGAGCTGTGATCAGAGCAGCGGCAAGCTTCGAGGAGCGCCGCCAGAACGAACTGGGCAATGAATAACTTCGTGATCGACCGATCGCGAGCGAAAGGCAGAGATGTTTCAAAAAGTCGTAGTAGCTTACAATGAGTCTCCTGAAGCAGAGCGGGCTCTCATTTCAGCTATCAAGCTGACAAAAATTATGAACGGGGAACTCGAGACCATCACCGTAATGGCCGACCTTCCCGCTTATACCGCATTCGCCAGCGTAGCAGATCCCTCTCTACCGCACGAGCTGAAACAAGATCGCGAGTCGTTCTATCAGCACTTACAAGAGAAGGCCCGTGCACTCGCTCTGTCTCATGGGGTTGAGTTGCGGACTCACCTGGTCGAAGGGCATGGGGTGGAACTCGTGGTGGACTTCTTACGCAAGCAAAAAGCGGACCTCCTGGTTATCGGATTACACCAGCGCGATTTCTACATTGCGCGGCTATGGAGCACTGTTTATGAGTTGGCACAGGAAGCGCCGTGCAGTGTTCTCGGCGTTCATTGATAGAACGCTCTGCATTGCTAACCCGCAGTGATGGGGAGTGACAAGAAAATGACGAAGCGAATCATTATTCCGGTGGTAACTCTAGGGGTAGCGGCGTTGCTGTTGTTCGCCATCAACGGCTGCTGGAATTCATGGGAGGGCCGGGCCGGGGACCAGAAGACGGATGATGCCTATGTGCGCGCGGACATGACCCCGCTCAGCACGCGCATCTCAGGCACCGTGCGCAGCATGGACGTCAACGACTACCAATCGGTGACGCAGGGTCAACTGCTGGTCCAACTCGATGATGAGGACTATCGCGCCAAACTGGCGGAGGCGAAGGCAGCGTTGGCCGGCGCTCAAGCGGAATTGGCTGACAACCAGGCTGCGAAGTCCATCCAGGATGCCAAGATTCAGAACGCGGAGACTGGGATAGCGCAGGCAACTGCAGCGGTAAGCGCTGCCCAGGCAGCAATTACTGCGGTGCAACCCGCGGTCGAGCGGGCAGAACTCGAACGCAAGCGCCAGGAGGCTCTGATCGCTGCACAGGCAACGACTCATCAAACGTTGGAGCAGACCAACGCCACGGCCGCCCAACTTACAGGAACGCTTGTAGGTCAGCAGGCCAGTTTGACCAGCGCAGAAGCCGCGCTTGCCAGCAGCCGCGCTACGCTCGAAGCCGCGAAGCGAGAGCGCACTGCTCTCGATACCAAAGACAACCTCTACAAGGCGGATATCCAGGCCAAACAGGCGGATATCATCGTTGCCGAAGTGAACCTGGGCTATACCCGCATCCTTGCGCCGACGGCAGGCGCAGTGGGGGAACGCCACGTACGCGAGGGTCAGTTGGTTTCACCCGGACAGGAGGTCATTGACCTGGTCAGGGGAGATGTGTGGGTCGAGGCTAACTATAAGGAAACCCAGCTTACCAACATGCGCATAGGAGACACGGCGGATATCAGAATCGATACCTTCCCTGGAGTCGTCCTTCATGGGAAGGTGATTCAGATCTCGCCCGCCAGCGGATCGCAATTTGCTTTGCTGCCCCCCGATAACGCCACCGGGAACTTTACCAAGGTGGTGCAGAGAATTCCGGTCAAGATCGTGCTCGACCCCGGGCATCCCCTGCAGGACACGCTTCGCCCTGGCTTCTCCGCGGTGGTTACGGTTCATGCTTCGGGCAAGAACACCCGTTCGGAGGGTTCGCAGCCTTGAGCGCTCCTCCACCCACAGCCGGGCCGGCGAATCCACAGACGCCACCATCGGTGATTACGACTCACCCCTTGCTTGGCGTTGCCGGCGTGTTGCTTGGCGCAAGCGTTGCGACCTGTACCGGGCGCCTGATGAGCGTGGGCTTGCCCGACCTGAGAGGCGCTTTGCATCTGGGCGTGGATGAGGCTTCATGGATCAACACCGCGTTCAATGCATCCTTGATGTTCATCGGGCCCTTTTCTGTATATCTAGGCGGCCTGCTCGGCGCCAGGCGCGTGCTGTTGGCCTGCGCGGCTTTGTTTACCTTGGTCAGCGTAGTGCTTCCCTTTGCTCCGAACCTTCCGGTAATGCTCGTCTTGCTGGTGCTCGCGGGCCTGACGGCAGGAACCTTTTACCCTCTCACTCTGTCCTTCGTTTTACGCTCTCTTCCCATGCCGTACGTGCTGCTGGGCATCGCGATGTACGCCGTGGACATTCTGTTTACCACCAACTTCGCTACTTCGCTGGAAGCGTTTTACTTCGACCACTGGTCCTGGCGCTGGATTTTTTGGAACAGCGCCGTGCTCACCCCGGTGATGATGGTCCTGGTGTATTTCGGTATCCCATGGCAGCCCTTGCCCAAGCCTAAGGAGGGGCAACCCAAACCGAATTGGAGAGGCTTTCTCTACGCCAGCCTTGGATTGTCGCTGCTGTATACCGCGCTCGATCAAGGGCAACGGTTGTATTGGATGAACTCCGGCCTTATCGTCGCTCTGACGGTTTCTGGAATCTTCCTGCTCGGCGCAGCCCTGGTGCGCCATTTCGTCATCCCGAATCCGCTGATCAACTTCAAGTTTCTCGCCCGGCGGAACACCCTTTTGTTGAGCGTGGTTCTCTTCTTTTTTCGTTTCATGATGCTGGCAACGGTGGTTAGCATCCCCAGCTTTCTTGCTTCGGTTCAGGGCTATCGTCCATTGCAAGTAGGTCCTGTCTTGTTGTGGGTTGCGTTGCCGCAATGCGTGCTGGGGCTGATCGCCATCTACCTGTTGAAGTACATCGATGCCCGGCTCATCCTGACTGCAGGCTTCGCGCTGGTGGCCATTGGCTGCCTCATGAATGCCCAAGTTGCGTCGGTCTGGTCGGGCGAGAACTTTCGCCTGTCGCAGGCGGTCCTGGCCGTCGGCCTGGCGCTGGCATTCAATAGCATGGTGGGATCGATCATTCTCGAAGTCATCAATACGGGAGCGCTCACCCGTCCGGTCGACGTTCTCACCTTCGCCGGTTTTTTCCAGACGGTCCGGCTCATTGGTGGAGAATCCGGCAGCTCGTTGATGGGGCACTTCATCCCCACCCGGGAACAGTTCCACTCCAATATTCTCGGTCTCGGGGTCAGCTTTGGGCAGACGGCTACTGATCAACGGCTACACGGCCTGACAGCAGGCATGGCCAGCCAATCCCCCGGCTTGACGACCGCCGCCGGACGGGCGGGCGAAATCCTGGGCCTGCAAGTCAGGCAGCAGGCGTTCACGCTGGCCATCGCTGACAGCTTCCACCTGATCGCCTTGGGCGCTATCTGCTGCTTGATCATCGTGGCCTGTATGGAAACTGTTCCCACCCAATTTCGCCAGGTAACGCGGGCTGCCGCCGGACCCGCCTGAAACCGAGCTGGGTCCTGAAGGATATGCATATGTGGCTGAAGCTAACAAAGCGCTGCTCACCTCGATTATTGCTGCGGATGTTTGTCTGCATCCTGTGGCTGACGCCAATTTTTCCCACTGCTCGAGCCCAGCAAACCGGTGCCATGCGCCTTACTCTTCCCCAGGCGATCGATCTTGCCCTCAAGCAGAATCGAAGCGTTAGCCTGGCACGGCTGGGCGTTACCGATAGCGAGCACAAGAAACAAATTGCCCGCTCGGATTATTTCCCCCATATCAAGAACGAATCCGGCGCGCTGCACCTTACCGAATTTGCCGGCGTGGAGATTCCCGCCGGAGCCTTTGGCAATCATGCGTCCACGGGAGCGATTCCGGGACAGACCCTGTTTCTCGATCAGGGATTGCTTACTACGTATACCAGCGGCACAGGACTGACCCAACCGCTCACGCAAATGTTCAAGATTCACGAATCTAACCGCGCCGCCACGGCAGACATCAATAGTGCAAAGATTCAGGTCGATCAGGCAGAGGATGATGTCGTGCTTAAAGTACGGCAGGTGTACTACGGGCTGCTGATTGCCCAACTGAAAAAAGAGGCTGCGGTCGAGGAAGTAAATGCGAGCCAGGTCAAGGATCAGGAGGCTCAGGATGAGGTACGGAACGGGAGCGCGCTACAGTCCTCCGCGCTGGAAAGCCTCGCGGGACTGCTGGAGGCCAAGCAGGAGGTTCTGACCGAAACGCTGCAGATTCACTCTCAATCGTTTACGCTGAACGATTTGCTTGGGCTCCCGTTGGAAACGCAGCTTGAGCTCGATAGTGATGCATCCGTCGGGACGTTAACTACGCCGCCGCGCGAGGAGTGTATCCGGATCGCCCAGGACCAGAGTCCGGAGATTCGCTCTGCGCAGCAGGCTGTGCTGAAAGCCAAGGCCGGCCTCGCAGCCGCGAAGGACGCCTATATTCCCGACATTACCGGGATGGCACGTTACAGCTATCAGAGTGGGATTCCGTTCCTGGTCCATAACTTCGGCACCTTTGGAGTCAATTTCAGTTACGACCTGTTTGACGGAGGCCGCCGGCCCGCCGAGATCAAAGATTCGCGGACGCTTCTTTCCGAGGCTGAACTTAATCTCGCCAAGGTAAGGGACGAAGTTGCCGTGCAGGTGGAGACGGCCTACGACAAAGTAGAGCAATTGCAGAACATGGTGGGAGTTGCGGAGCAGGCTTTGAAGGTCAGGGTCGAGCTTGCCCGGCTATCCGACCGGCAGTTTGAACAGACCGAGGCGTTGGCCTCCGCTCGCTCCGAGGCACACTCCAAGGTAGCCTCGGCAAAGGCTTCTTACCTTGAGGCCACGCTGGGACTGTCGCTTGCGCAGGCCGACCTCAAGCGCACCATTGGCCAGTTGCCCCGTTAAGCTAACTGATCGCGCGTGTCTGCAGATTGACGGTTACGGTGTCATCCGGAGTCTTGGTCACTCCGCCGTCGCTCTCCGGATGAAACTCGATGGTCAGTGTCTGCGCATTCACCACCATGCGCAAATAACCGTAGTCCGTGTCGTCGTAACTCTCGAGAGTTAACGTGTCGTCGACTTTGTAGGGCGTGCGGTACGGTCCTCGCATGGCTGACAGCGGGGAATGTCCGCCGCACCCTGCAACGAGATAGGGAATCTGCATGCCGTTTACGGTCCGCGTGAAGCGCTGGTAATTGTGTGCGTGCCCGGAAAACACGGCATGCGGCCACACGCCTGCTGTTTTGCAAGCACTATCGATATCCGCCAGCATCTGGGGGCTTCCTCCGTGGGTTGAGTCGCCGGTAAATGGTGGATGATGCACAGCGATGATTACGGCCCCGGCGTAGTTCTCGCTTTTGACGCGCTTCAACGCTGTGGTGAGAAATGTAATCTGCCGGTTATCGAGAGAATTTGTTCCGCCCTGGCTTGAGATCACGCCCGGATCTTCGAGCACATTGCTGTAGAGTCCCAGGATGCGCACGAATGGGGCATCGAAGGTGAAATAAACTCCAGGCTGGATCATCGTGGTGCGCAGCAGTCCTCCTTCATCGGGGGATGGCGCAAAACTGGCGGCACAGAAATTATCTAGGAAGGCCTGGAGTGTAGGCGCTGGATCTGCCGCATAAACTACGCCGTCGTGATTGCCGGGTATAGCGACAATGGGCGCTGGATAATTCCGGAATGGCTCGTAGAACTGATCGTAGTAGTACTGGGCTTCGCCAAAATAGTAAACAACGTCTCCAAGATGAAAGAAGAATGACGGTAGATCGGCGCTATTCTCTTCGTCGAAGTCTGAGACCATCTTGTCCGCCACCAGAGATTGCGTATCGGGTCCGATGACGCTGCCCGTGTCACCGACGGCATGGAAGACAACCTGTTTCGCCTGCTGGATCGCCGCTACCTTTGCCTCGCCTGCGCTGCCATAGGTTTGGGCAAGGGTGAGGATCGGTTCCACTGCGCTGCCAACCGGTTGGGGAACGGGTTCGAGGTTGGCAATTTCTGTGTCACTTTGATCCGTCACCGGATTTTTGAAGGTTGTCGGATCGGGGGATGGCTGTGGTTGAGCGAAAACCGGTTCGTCGGTACTGAGTTTCGTCTTGGCCCGGCTTCTTTGGCGATGTGGGGGAGTGTTTGCCATTGTTTTTTTCCTGCACAAAGAAGTGCCCTTTCAGGCTAGCTGTTCTGTATGCCGGGGACAATAAGGGTTCTTCCAGAGGGCATGCGTTTCATAGCATTTTCATCGTTACGGTAATTGAGAGCTTAGAATGACTGCTTTTTGTTGATTCTTGCTGTATTGTCAGTCGATTAGGCAAAGGAGGCTCGATTGACGGGAATCATCACAGGCATTGGGTGGCACATGGTTGGCGCCGCATCGGCCGCGTCGTTCTATGCGCCCATCAGCAAGGTGAAGCGGTGGACCTGGGAATCTACTTGGGCTGTGGCCGGCATTTTCTCCTGGGTCCTGCTGCCTATTTGTGTCAGCGCCATCCTGCTTCCGGATATGCGGACCTTTTACGGATCGCTGGACGCGTCCGTCGTTCTCAGGACTTTCCTGTTTGGCTGCATGTGGGGAGTCGGCAACGTGAGCTATGGACTCACCATGCGCTATCTGGGCATGTCGCTTGGTATCGGAGTGGCCATTGGCGTCACGCTGGTAGTGGGAACGCTGATTCCACCGCTTATCCACGGCCAGGGTGGCGAACTTGTTAGTACGCGTGGCGGCCTGCTCACGCTATTAGGGGTCGCGGTCGCACTTTGCGGCATTGTCATTGTGTCCATAGCCGGGCATCGCAAAGAGATCGCGCTCGGCGCTGAGATTCGCGAGTTTGATGTGAAGAAGGGCCTGATGCTGGCTGTTATGTGCGGTATCTTTTCCTCCGGCATGTCCTTTGCTATCGACGCCGCCAAGCCCATTCAAGCCTCGGCGATTGTCCTCGGGGTTAAGCCCCTGTACGCTGCACTGCCCAGCTACGTCATCATCATGGGGGGAGGAGGCCTGGTCAATTTTGCGTATTGCTTCAGCCGGCTTATTTTCAAGAAGGAGCTTTCGTTGAAAGCCGACCTGGCTTTGCCTGGGGCTACGCTGCTCAAGAACGGATCGCTCGCGGCTACGGGGGGCATCATGTGGTATCTCCAGTTCTTCTTCTACGCGTGGGGGGCGGCTAGCATCCCTGCTAGCTATGCCTACGTGAACTGGATGCTGCACATGAGTGGCTATGTTCTGTTTGGCGGGATCGTAGGGCTTGCGCTGGGCGAATGGGCGGGCGTGGGCTCTAAGCCGGTTCGCTTGCTGTGGGCGGGGATGGTGGTCATTATCGTCGCGGCCAATATCGTCGGCCTCGGTATGGCTTCGTGACCAGGAAAGTCTCTGACCCCATCAGAACCCAATAGGAAATGGACGGGTGCCCAGGTCGCCAAAGCGTACCTGGGCCGAAAATGATGTTTTTCGATTGCCTTTCCTCGATCCTTATTGGATTTGCTCATTGATAAGACAAGAGCTATGGTCGGCTTCGCCCGTCTTTTTCGGCCCAGGTATGCTTTGGCGAACCTGGGGCACCCGTCCAGTTCCTAGACGTTTTCTTTACCCGACGATCTCAATCTCAAGTTGATCTCCTTCATGGAGTTGGATCAGATCGGTCAGATAGACCCTGGTCTGATCCTTGCTCTTCTCGACTCGCGTGGTTATTTTCTTCCTGCCCAGCGATGCAGTTGCCCGGGAGCCAGGCGCGGCCAGCGTGCATGACCCGCAGGGCAAAGTGCCGGCCAGCGTCTGAATCGTGAATGCCACTCCGCCGGATTGCGTGCGCTTCAGCGTAAAGGTTCCCCAACCTGTGCCCGTCGCCCAGAAACAATGGAAGTTGTCGTGTGGCAGCCTGGGCAGCGCCATCACGTGGGCACGATCCCCTTCATAGTGGAATCCGCTCAGAGCCACTACGCTTGACCACGATGACATAGCCCTTGCATAGTGATGGCCGCACTCGGCCTCATCCCAGGGGTTGCGCTTGACTCCGTCGTAACGGGCGCGCAGATTCTCGACGTACTCTACCCCCTGCGGAATCATGCCGGAATAAAACATCAGCGCCGCGGTCGAATGCTCCAGGCCAGTCCATGCCTCGGCGTAATAGGGAAACGGAATATGCGGGCGAGGCGCCTTTCCGTAATCGCAGACCACCACCGCAGCTTCATTATTCAGCGCATACGTGCGCTGCACGGTGTCATGATCCACCAGGCTGCGCTTGTAGTTGTAGCGATAAATCGATTGCAACGCGGTACGCACGTGCTCCGGGGAAACTAATGGCCCCAAGCCGGCTATATCCGCAAGATATTGCCCCAGGAGCTGATCGATCAGGCATCCTTCGCCAACTTGATACTCTGGCTGTTCCGTATTTTCGCTGCCCATGCCACTGCGCAGCTGGGGCAAAATCTGGTCCGGGCGGAAGCCGCGAATCTGCTGGATGTAGAACTCGTTGCGAAATAGATTACCGTCAATCCAACGGCTGCCCATTTCAAACAGTCTTCGATACTCATTCGCCGAAGAATCATCGCCCGCGGCACGGCCCATCTCTTCCGCCGCGCGCAAGGCTCCCAGGTAGTAGATCCCGCAGAGGGGATTCGGGCCGTAGAACTCAACGTCGTAGGTATTGTGCTGCACACCATCCAAGACACCGTCACGGTTCGCATCCCAGCCTCCGGGAACCCAGGCGAACTCTACGGCCTTCTTTACTCGCGGCCACATGGTCTTCAACCATGCTGGATCTCCGCTGAGCTTCCAATCCAGATAGGCGTGGATGATCTGGCCCATCTGACCGTCTGCCGCTGCGATGTGATATCTCTCTTTGCCGTCGGGAAGCAACTGGCGAAAACGCATGCCGCCTTGATCGTCCATGCTGTAGCCGAAGGCGGCCTGGCGTAGCGACCGGGCAAACGAAGGAAAGAGAAACGCGGTTGCGGTCTCGTAATTCCACACGTGGGTGCAGTTACCGAAGCAGCAGCCCCGCTGGTCATCGGAACCCTCGAAGCCGTGGAATTCGCCATCTGCCGTGCGGAAGCAGGTGGTCGTCGCCAGCGTGGACAGGTTGGCGCTGGCCGCCTCTTTAACCGCCGCGGGCAGGGTACTGGCGGCGAATGCATTGACGAAGGTGCGCGTGCGAGATTCCAACGACTCGAGATTCGTCGCCGTATATTCGGCCACCGCCCACGCATCCTTGAATCGCGTGGCGTAGTAGTTGCCGATGATGGTGTGGCCCTCGCCCGGAGGAAAGTCCCAACCGCACCACTCCGGTGTGCGGTTGGGGAAATGCCAGGCTAACAGGAAGGTGAATTCCGCCGATCCTCCGGCAGGGATCGATCTCTGCTGGCAAAGTGCGCCTACCGCGCTGGGCGATGGTGGCTCGTGCAGAAGTTCGCCGTCCTGGGAAAAGGCATCCCAAAACAACATGGGCGAATTCCACCAGCGGCCTCGCGGCCAGCCTCGCCAATGCGTGGTCCGGGCGCCCTGATCGGAAATAACCGCGAGGGCGAAGCTGCCTTGCATCGGGTCGCCGCCGGGTACGCTGGGATTGGTCATCAGGAGACCTTCCAGCCGATTCGCCGTGCGGTACTCATTCACACGCGGGTCCTGTGGGTCACGTGCCTGGTCGGTTCTGGACGGGGCCTTCACCGGGTTGTCGATGGAAAACGAAATGGCGACGCTGGCGCTTGAACGCGCCGGGTTGCTTACGCGATAGCGCAGGATTGCAACCGGCAGACCTGAGGCGTCAGGATCATGGGGGATGAAGGGCGAAAAAGCATCGAGCTCAATGTTGACCGGTAGGCTGGGGTCTTTGAAGCGAAGGTGCGCCAGCGGGTACTGCGCGGTAAATTCAGCGGTCGCGATGCGGCTTAATCCGGGTGAATTGTTCGAGCCCAGGCCATCCTGGCCCTCATACGGCGGCAAAATACGTGCTTCCAGAACGCGCGTGACGGGCTTCGCGTCCCCGGACTTGATCCAGATCGCGGGAAACGCGTATGGCGGAGAGAAGCCTTTGTTGGGCCGATTGAATATCTCCCAATCGCGCAGCTGACCTCGTCCTCCGAGGGCGAGGCTTCCGGACCCTACACCACCCAGCGGGAAGGCCAGCATCTTGAGCTGTTCGCCGGTGAAGACGCGGGGAAAGGAGATCTTTCCTGCGGCTTCGCGTGCGTGCGGCGTCGACGTCTCTGCCTCTGCAAACGGTGACCAGTGGGGAATTTGCGTGGTAGCGCCGATAGCGCCTGCAGCCTGTTTGAAGAAATCCCGACGTCCGATGCGATAGTCTCCGGCCATTGAACCCTCGTTGGATGATGCAACGCAGACCTAGTGTAGTCGCGCGACGCGTTGATTGACTTCGCTGGATACTTTGCTCATGTCGTTCTTCTGCAAACGGTAAGTGTCTACCAACAAGTCCCCGCCGACATACACTTTGGCCAGGTTCATGGCATTGCAAGCCAGCACTACGGCGGCGTAGGGATCGACGATCGGTCCGCGCTCAACCAGTTTGGGATCGACAACAATGATGTCGGCAAATTTGCCCACTTCAAGACTGCCGACCTTGTCGGCGACCCCAAGGACCTCCGCGCTTCCCATGGTATGGAAGCGCAATACGTCAATCGGCTGAAGAATTTTGGCGCTTTCGTATTTCGCGCGGATCACGTAGAGACCCATGCGCATATTCTCAAAGGGATCTGGGAGATCCGAACTTCCTTCGCCATCAACCCCCATGCCTACCTTGATGCCCATCTTGCGGTACTTGGGAATGTCGGCGATGCCGGACGCCAGCCGGCCATTCGACATGGGGTTCCATACCATTCCGGCGCCCGAGGCCGCCACCGTCTTCAAGATGGCATCATCGGGATGGACAAAGTGCCCGAAGCTCACGTGGGGGCCCAGGATGTTGACCGCGGTGATGTATTTGAAAGTGTCGCGCTGCGCCTGCTGGTTCACGGGAGATTCGAGATAATGAATCTCCGAGTAGAGATGGTAATCGTGCAGAAACGAAGCATCGAGCTGCAGGGCCTGCGGGGTGGTAATCCATCCGGAGTAGGCCATTTTCAAGACGGTCGGGCGGGACATATCTTTCCTGGCATAGGCTAGAAATTTCTCCAGGTTTGCGCGGCGAACTTGCGGGGTTGAATTGCCCGACGGCTCGTAGGAATGAATGAAGCGCATTCCGGAATCGAGCTCCGCTCGCCACTGATACTCCTCAAAAGCCTCGTCATCCTTGCGCGCGTAGGCGAAGTTGTAAACGGAAGTGATTCCGTGAACGAGGTGGTCGAGGGCGCCTTGCAGGGTGAACCAGTAGTAGTCTTCGGGACGGGTCCCCTGCTCCCGGGTTTCCAGTGCTTCCACCCAGCCCGTCATGGCGGGGTATTGGTAGACATATTGGTCCGTAGCCAGGCCGCGAAAAGCACTCTCCGACAGATGACTGTGCGCGGAGATGAAGCCAGGCAGAACGAATTTTCCTTTCGCGTCGTAGGTGGTCTGCGCCTGCGTGCCCGGGGGCGGGCTGCCCTTGCCGATGGCTTTGATCTTTCCGTCGTTGCCCACCAGGATGTAGCCGACGAAGGGCTCCGTCTGCCCGGGTTTCATGGTTATGTCGGTACCGTTGACGATGAGCAACTTATCTACGGCGAATACGCGGCAAGGAGACAACAGAACAGCCAGGATAGCTGCACAAACAGAGCCCCAGCGACCGGGAAAGAGCATTTTCTCGGATCCTCCATTGCGCGGCTACAACGGTGGCCGCGCGAGTTAATACATCGGGGCCTATGTAATTGGTTCGCCAGCAGGGGATATAGAGTACCACTACTCCTCCCCGAAAGCCCGGTGAACCGCACGTCCGTTGGTAGCTGTTACATGGAAGGGCGCACCGCAGATCCCTCGGCTGCCTCCGGATGACAAAGTTGAGGGCGGTGGCGTTTGTCAGGAGGCGTCAGATCGGATGGACAAAAAGAAAAGCGGCGGAGGGTCTAGGCTCGTACACGCAGTGCAGACTTGTTCCGCTTTTGCGTCAACGATGCGCGTCCGGACGAGGCCCGGGCGGTGGACTCCCGAACGATAAGTTCCGGTTCCATGATCACCTGTGGAGCGTACGGCGCCTTGGGATGGTTGATTCGATTCAGCAATGCTTCGGCGCCCGCCTGACCCATGGCCCGCAACGGCTGGCGGATGGTGGTGAGGCTGGGAATGCTGAAGGGCGCGCTGAGCACGTCGTCGAAGCCGATGACGGAAACGTCTTGCGGCACCCGGAGCCCAGCTTCGTGCAGGGCGCGGATAGCGCCGAAGGCAGCGATATCGTTGAATGCAAAGAGCGCGGTGAAATTCCGGGTACGCGACAGCAGGGCCTTTACCGGGCTGTACCCCAAGGCGGGGGACCAACTATTCTCGGTCAGCTTGATCAGCAGTTCCTGGTGGACCTCCAGCCCGAAAGCGCGGGCTGTTTCCATAATCTCCCGCCAGCGATGGTCCGTGTCGACCGTCTGCTCCTGACCTTTCATGAACGCTATTCTGCGGTGTCCCAGGTCTGCAAGGTGCTTGAGCGCGAAATACGCGGCCTGCTTGTGGTTCAATTGGATATTGGTTACTCCGTCAATATCCTGGTGGCCTGAGATGGAGACGATCGGCACCGAGACCTGCAGCGGAGTCGGTGTATTTACCAGGAGCAGTCCGTCCACGGACCGTTCGAGCAACATCCGCGGATATTCCTCCAACAGTTCCGGTTGCCAGTAGTGCGCTGCCATCAGGTAAAAGTATTTCGCTGCCATCAGATACTCTTCCACGCCATTCATCACCAGGGTGAAATAGCCCTCGCTCATTTCAGACACCAGCACGCCGACCGACATGCTGCTCTGCTTGCGCAGCGAGCGCGCGAAGTAATTGGGTCGATAGTGCAACTCGCTGGCCGCGGCCAGGATGCGCTTTCTGGTGGCGAGCGGAATCGCCTGCGCGGCCGGCGCATCGCTAACGACGACGGATACAGTCGTCAGCGAGAGCCCAAGGTGGCTCGCCAGGGTGCGGAGGGTTACAGGTCGATCTTTTTCAGGTGCTCGTTTCAAAGGTAGACGGAGTGTTGCATCCTTGATCGTGGGTTGTCAAAAGGGAAATTGTTTAGTTAGTCCTTTTTGCTTCCTCTTTCTGGCAGGTCGCCCTCAAGGAGCCGAAAATAAGGCGCTTAGGGTCCTTCGGTCGGGCGAAAGAAACGTTTTAGTGAACAAGCCGTCCGAGCTGACGTTTGTCAGGGCGGCCCTACAGAGTTTGGGTGAGAACCGGAAGAGAAACAGCAGGTCCCCTTCGACTTCGCTCAGCGCAGTGGAGGGATCTGCTGTTTCTCTTCCAGTTCTTATGCAGACTCTGCAGGCCTGGGGAGTGGATGCGTTCTCTCTGCGGTTCTCTCACGCAGGGACTCATGAGGCTTTAGCATTGCCAGCGCCAAAGCGCCCCCTCCCCCGCATAAATGCGGAGGCTTCCACTAACTTGACTTATTAACTTGCGCCAGTAAGTTGGTCTAACTGACGGATAACTCGCGCTGCCCACATCCTCGCTCACGAGGCTCGTTGATGCAACCTGTATGCTCGAATCTAATTTTTCACCTGCCCAAAAAAACTTCACCGATGATTGAAACTATTCGGTCCTCTTTTTCGTCTCTCCGCGTCCGGCAAGGCGCTACATTCCCTTTAAAGAAACGATTCTTCTCGCGGCCGTCACCTTGACAGTCGTAGGCTGCGTCGGATAATCTCCGTGTCGGTCGATCAGGCGCCTCGCGCAAGTTGTGAAACCGATGGATCGGCGAAAGACCTGCCAACCCGCTGGTGCGGAGTGAGGCAGTAAAGACAGTAAAGGTCACTTTGTAGGCCCTTTGGAGGAAATATGTTCTGCGAGAAGTTGTGGCAGAGTCCTGCCTTCTACCCGATGCAAATACAATCAAAACAGGCCAAGCCTCTTATTGGACCAGGTTTGTTCCTTAAGCTTGCCCTGGTCGCACTTCTCGCCGTGTTCTTCCCCGGCGCCAAGCTGCAGGCGCAGACCGGCCAGATTACCGGCACTGTGGTTGATCCGTCGGGAGCCGCAATACCAGGAGCTCACGTCCAAATCATTAACCAGGGGACCGGAGCGGAGACGCGCGACACCACCTCGGATGCAACGGGCACATTCCGGGCGCTGAACGTGCCCGCGGCCACCTACAGGATCAAAGTAAGCGCACAAGGTATGGAGGAGCTCGACCGCGATGGGGTGGTGCTTGATCAGGACCAGAGCCTCGGCCTGGGGCAGTTGGCGTTGACGCTTGGGCAGGCCACGCAAACCGTGACCGTCAGTACCCAGCAACCCCTGATAGACACTGCGACCTCAAACAATTCACAAGTGATCGACCAGCGGCAGGTGGTCGAGCAGCCCCTGAATGGCCGCGACTTCGAGTCGCTGATGACGACCTTGCCCGGCGTAGTTACCAACAACAACTCCCAATTCCGCCTGGTTTTCAACCAGACCGATGACTTTTATGTCAACGGCATGCGCGGCACCGCAAATAACTTCTTTCTCGATGGCGTGATTAACACCGATGTGGGCGCGAACGACGGCGAATATACAAACTTGAGCATTGACGCAGTGGGTGAATTCAAGACGCTCACCGGAAACTTCAATGCGGAGTATGGCCGCAGTCCGGGGGTTATGATCCTGGTCAACACCAAGAGCGGCGGCCAACGCTTCCACGGAACGGCCTACGAGTTCAACCGCAATACGGACTACAACGCTAACGACTGGTTCAGCAACCATGATGGTTTGCCGCGAGCGAATTTAAAATTCAACCAATTCGGCGGCAATATCGGCGGCTATATTCCGATTCCGAAGATCTCTCCCAGGAGCAACAAGAGAGCCTTCTTTTTCTTCAACTATGAAGGAACCCGGGCCAATCGCCCCAATGGTTCTACCTACTACACTATGCCGCAGCCGTCGATGCTTGGCATCGGCACGCCAAACGGAGAGGCCGATCTCGCGCCTGTGTATCGCCCAGGCAATCTGTGCGATTTAAATGGAACGGCGAACACCTGCACCCCGATTCGCGACACCAACGGCAACCTGGTGCAGAACGGCCAGGTTTTTGTACCGGGCACGATCAAGTACAACCAGTACGGCGAGGTGCAGACGGGTACGCCTTACGCGGGCAACATTATTCCTGCTTCGCAATTCAACAGCCAGTACGCTGCGATGATCAAGTACTTTACCCCGGGCTACCGTGGGAGCTTTAATCATCCCACCTACAACAATGGGTTTGGCGATGAGCAGCAGATCAACTTTCAGGACACATACCAGTTCTATAAGAATCAATATGTGGCTCGCGTCGACTTTAACATCGGGCCGAAGGCCAACGCCTTCTTCCGCTACGTAGATGACCGCCAGCAGGAGAGCGACGGCTATGGCATCTTCTCAGGGAATAGCTTCCCGGTCTTGCCCCAGTATCGCAAGAAGCCCGGCAAGAGCTTCGCATGGAGCTTAGTGAACGTCATCTCGCCAACGCTGACTAACGAAGCCACGGTTGGCTGGCTCCATTTGACGCAGGAGGTCAACATTGTCCAGGGTACCTCCCCGTCCACATACAACAAGACCGACGTGGGCTTTACCTACGATGACATTTATCCGTCGACCAACACCCTTAATCTCGCCCCGAATCTTAATACCGGCGACGGGTACATCAACATCAGCCCCTTTCCTTCCGGTTGGCTTTCTACCGGGAACACTGTAGTTGCAACGGATGACGTGACCAAGATCCTGGGTAGCCATGTGATCAAGTTCGGTCTATTCGCCGATCTGAATGAGAATGGTCAGGAGGGAACCTGGCAGGAAAATCCGGCTTTCAATTTTGGCGCCAGCAACGAAAACCCATTCAACAGCAATTCGGGCATTGGCAACACGCTTTTAGGTAACTACACGACAGTCAGCCAATCGAACATCTTCGCTTACGGCCATTTCCACTTTTTCCAATATGAAGGCTATGTGCAGGACACCTGGAAGGTGAGCCCGCGACTAACGCTCGACTACGGTCTTCGTTACGAATTCATCGGCCCCACTTATACGGTCGCGCCTTACCACGCTTACTATTTCAGTCCTCCCGCCTACAATTCGGCGAACGCGGTGACGATCAATACCGCTTCAAATATTCCTGGTCAAGCTCCTACACAGGGGTCGATCATCCCGGGTTCGGGAAACCCCTACAACGGCATGGTTCAGGAGGGTACGCCCGGCTTTCCCAAAGGTGGCTTGAACTTCCGTTGGAACAACTTTGGTCCCCGCCTTGGTTTCGCCTATGATGTTTTCGGGGATGGCAAGACGGCACTTCGCGGCGGCTTTGGCATCTTCTATGAGCGCTACGAACAAAACGTCTTCAATTTCTCCAGTGTCAGCAACCCTCCCACCGTCTATACGCCTACCATCTATGGCGGCAATATTGGCACTCTCTCTCCCTCGTTGGTTAATGGAGCCCCTCTCACTCCGTCGTCGGGCGTCCTGGGCACGGACCAGGCGGGTCAGATTCCCACGACTTACGGCTATAATCTCGGCCTGCAGCGCGAGTTACCGTATAACCTGGTTTTTGACATCGGCTATGTCGGTAACACCAGCCGCCATCAGATGTACAACCAGCAGCTGGAGCAGTTGCCGTTGGGGACTACTACCAACACCAATATCCTCTCCACGGTCAACAACGTGACCAACGCAATCCTTCCTTACAAAGGTTATAGCTCCATCTATTTCAATCGATTCGGAGCAAGCAGCGCTTACAACGCATTGCAGGTGAAAGTGTCCAGGCGCTTCAGTAGCACGCTGACCATTAATGCAGACTACACGTGGGCAAAGGCGATTGACCTGGACGACGTCGATAATGACCAGAATGCCTTTCCTGAATACACGAACCTGAAACCGTTCTATGCTCCTGCGGGCTTCGATCGCCGGAACGTCTTCAACTTTCAGTACGTCTACAATCTTCCAAGTTTCAAGGGCTCCAATAAATTGGTGCAGCTTACCGCCGGCGGCTGGGAGTGGTCTGGGGTCACCCAGTTCTGGGGTGGTACTCCTTGCCTGAGCGGGGGCGGGACTGGCGCAACCACGAATGACACATGCGATCTGTTCTCCAGTGGAAACCTGGGGACCGGGGGTGGGCAGCAATCACCCGGCGCTTCGGTAACTGGCGCCCAGTCATTTGGCCACATCCGTCCCGACTATATCGGCGGCCCGATCATCGCTGCGCACAACCATAACGAGCCAGCGGGACAATTCCCGATGTGGTTCAACCCGGCAGCTTTTGCTACACCGGCTAACGGCAGCTACGGCAACTTCCGCCGCAACTCCATTTATGGGCCAGGAGTCGATAACTGGAACATGTCGCTGTTCAAAAACTTTAACTTCACCGAGAACACGCGCATCCAGTTACGGTTCGAGGCCTATAACGTCTTCAACCATACGCAGTGGGGAACGGTCAACAACGGCCTGTCTTCGCCGTCACCGGGGATTCCTTTCTCCGGCGCCAATGCGGGTAGTTCTGGACAGATCACTTCCACACGTGATCCCCGACTGTTGCAACTGGGGGGCAAGTTCTACTTCTAAGGCTGGGGTTAATTCAACGGGCGGATCCATCGGGGATGGGTCCGCCCTTATTTTTTGCCTTAAACTGGTGAAGAAGACCTCTTCATGAAACTTCTTGTATCCGCGCTTGCAATCGCCTTCCTCTTCTCCCCGGTTGCGGATACAGCGAAACAAACCTTTGAGTCTGCGACCCAGGCTTTGAACGCAGGCGACTATCCGGCGGCGGAGGCGGGTTTCAATAAGGTTCTGCAACTAGACCCGCGTAATGTGAGCGCGCTTGCCAACCTCGGTGTCTTGTATGCCAAAACCCATCGCTATGGAAAGGCAATCGAAGCCTACCAGCGCGCTCTCCGAATCAGCCCTCAGCTGCGTGAGATTCAGCTCGATCTCGGCCTCGCCTACCTTAAGCAGGAAGATTATGAGCACGCGTTGCCATATTTCCGCCAGCTGCACGAGCGTTCGCCCAGCGACCATCAGGCCACGATGCTATTAGCGACGTGCCTCACGTTCAGTGGGCATCCCGATCAGGGTCTCGGCTTGCTGAAGCCGTTGACTGAAGTGGAGAATCCGGACCCCGCGGCACTCTACCTTCTGGGCGTGGCTTATGCGCGGGCCGGACAGGCACAAGCGGCCCAGGAGGTATTTACCAAGCTCTTTGCCGACAGCGCGAGTCCGGCGCAAGCCAATTTCCTGCTTGGCCACGCCTATTACGACGGAGCGCAATTCGCTGAAGCCGAGCAGGCCTACCAGGCAGTGCTGCAGGCCGACCCGTCCTTTGCCGGGGCTCATCGCGAACTGGGCAAGGTATACATCAGCCTGCAGAAGAACGCCGATGCGGAAAAGCAGTTGAAACAAGCGATCGAGGCCGACCCGCAGGATGCGAGCGCCCTGTATTTTCTGGGCGCTCTGCTGGTCCAGTCGCAGCGTTATCAGGAAGGCCTGTCCTATCTGGAAAAAGCGCAGCGCATGACCCCTGATTCATGGGCAACTTATTTCTATATGGGCAAAGCGCAGTTTCAACAGCATGATGCGGCGGCGGCCGTGCGCCTGCTGCGCCAGGCGGTTGAGATGAATCCTGAGGACCCGGGATCGTTTTACCTGCTGGCGCGTGCCTTACGTTCCGAGGGCCATGCTCAGGAGGCAAACGCGGCCATGCAACACGTGGTGCAACTGCATACCTCCTCGCTGGACGCGGAGAAACATGCCCTCAAGGATGCTGGCGTCGTTGGTGCTCGCTAATGGCTGGCTCTGGCGCGGTTCAGCCGAGTAGAGAGATTGACGTGTGTCACATAATGTGACACATTTAGTCATGCCCAAGATCAACCTCCGCGAGCTTCGGGACACACGCCAGCTGAAGGCATGGCTTCGGTCAGGCAAGACGGTCGAGCTCCACGAACGAAATCGCCTTCTTGCCTGTATTGTTCCTGAGCCAGTGCATGCCGCACCGAAACAATGGCCTGACTTCGCTGGCCGGGTCGAGAAGCTTTTTGGGGATCGCTGTCTGCCGGGTGCCGACCTATTGATTGAGGAGCGCGGCCGCTTTTGACTATCTACGCGGATACAAGCGTTTTTGTGTCGTTGTACCTGCCAGATGCCCACTCAAAGGAAGCGCAGCAGCATATGGCACAGCATCCGCGTGTTTGGCTGACACCGTTGCATCGCGCCGAGTGGACACATGCAATCGGCCAGCATGTATTTCAGCACAGGATCACGTCGCGGGAAGCGCAATCGGTCTACCGAGAGTTCGAGCGCGATCGTGAGGCCGGTGTGTGGATGGAAATAGGCCTCCCAGAGCGTGCATTTGAAGCGTGCATTGCGCTGGCGAGAAATCGTGTGGCGCGCCTTGGTGTGCGGACGCTCGACACGCTCCATGTAGCTATAGCACTGGAGCTGCAGGCCGAGCATTTCTGGACATTTGACCGTCGTCAAGCCAAGCTCGCCGAAGCAGAGGGTCTAAAAGCTTTGTAAGCGGAATGAAGACGGCTTCACGGTCGTCCGACTAACTCCGTTGCTTCGTGCTCCCGCCCCGCCCCGAAGCTCGCCTAGAAAAGAAGCTTGAGCCCAAATTGAATCTGCCGCGAGGTCGTGGACGTTGCACTCACCACCCCGGCGGTTGCCGACGGCTCAACTTCTGCCGTCGGCGTTTTTGGAGTCGGACCGGAACTGAAGACTACCGGGTTTGGTGTGGTGAAGTTGGCGCGGTTAAGTATGTTGAAGAACTCCGCACGAAATTGTGCGTGCAGCCCTTCGTGGATGGTGGTGTTCTTAACCAGGGCGAGATCTAGCTCCGCCAGACCGGGCCCCGTGAGCGTGTCGCGGCCGACATTTCCAAATGTTCCCGGGTAGGGCGCGGAGAAGGCAGCCGGATTGAACCACTGCGCCACTGTCTTGGCATAGAGCGAGCCATGAAAATTGGGAGCCAGGTTGGGGCGCACCGGGTTCCGCGTATCCCCGCTGCCGGTCGGGTTGTAGCCGAGCTGCGGTGACAGAGGGAAACCGCTCTGTATGGTCGCGATGCCGCTCACCGACCAGCCGCCCACCAACTGCTTACCCACAGGGTTCGCAAGCAGCCCGCCGCTGAAAGGCAACTCCCAGGTGCCATTGATCGCGGCGGCATGGCGGATATTGGTGGCCGCGGGCCCGTAGTCAAGCCCAGGATTTCCCGGATACATGACAAACGCCGGGGTGTTGGCCGAGACGCTGGTGTTCCAGGCCGAGCCATCGTCCAGGTTGCTGGCAAAGGTATAAACACCGCGCAGCTGCAGTCCGTGCGACAACTGGCGGCGCACATCCACCTCGAGACCGTTGTAGTTGCTGACTCCCTGCGATACCCAGGAGGTGGTGTTGGCCACGTTTGGATTGGCCTTGGTCTGGCTTGCGTAAAAGATGGTCCCTGGCGCAAGCGCTGCTGGGCAGGGCGACGCGGGGCAGGTTACGGTTGGGGGCGTGTTCTGATCCTCGGAGAGGATCTGATGGTATCCGTGCGAACCGACATAGCCGATGGTGAGCGAAGTCGCTGGGGCGATCTGTTGCTCGATTTTGAAGGTCCAGGCGAGCACCGTGGGGGTGGCAATGTCCGGTTGCACATTGCTGGGTGAGACCTGCCCGCTGCCCGTGGCCGTACCACTGGCGAGGCCGGCGAGCTTGTCTACGGTCGTGTTACTGAAGGACAACGTGGTGTTGAACGGCGCAGTCTGGTCGAGCCGGTAATCCAGCGTATCCAGCAGCGCACGATGCACGCCGAAGCTCGCCCGCAGAGCAGTCTTGCCGTTCCCGAAGACGTCGTAGGCCACTCCAATACGCGGCTCGGGCATGAACGTGGCGCGGTTTTTCGTCAGGGCGGAGCCGCCGATGGTGGGATTCGTGTTGATGACGCCGTTGGTGAAGCCGTAGTTCGATGCACGGTTGTGGGCTTCATTCCAACCGTTGGTTGACTCGGAACGGAATCCCGCGCGGAGCTCGAGGCGGGGCGTTACCTTCCACGCGTCTTCGATAAAGCCCGCTCCAAAGAATGACCGCCAGGCCAGTTCTGTGGGCGCGGGCACTACGGTAAACGTCGCCACGCTTCCTTTCAGAAAGCTGCTAAGAGTGGAAAAGGACGCTTGTCCATACTGGTTTTGAGCCAGGTTGTCATTCGATTGCAGCCGTTGCAACCACACGCCCACCTCGAGCTGGTGCCGTCCATGGGTCCAGAAGATATGTTCGTCTACGGTGAAGAGGTTACGGACAGTCTGGTTGTTACTGCCCGTGTTCGCGCCGGCCAGGGTTACCTGTGAGGCGCCATTCGATGCCGTGCTGCCGGCGATCACAACGGCTCCGACGGGAGCGCCCGCGATCCAGCCGGGCACTGAGACCGGAACCTCACCGGTAAAGTAAAAGGCCGCCCGCGAATAGCCGAAACGGAAGGTATTGAGCAGGTTGGGAGAGAAGACGTGCTGCTCTTGCGCACTCAAGACCTGTTCGCGCAATCGTTCGTAGATGGTGGAATACGGGTTTTGCGAGGGAGTACTGGCGTCACTGTCATCCACGGTGTAGACGCCGAAGAGCAGATCGTTCGCGGTCAGGTTGTTGTCGACCCGCGTGGTGCCGAAATCTTCGCGCACGTATTGTGGCGGATTGGCGAAGGCTTCTGCAATCCCGCTTGGCGTGCCGTTCGGGTTAAGCAACTCGGGACCGTTGGCTACCGGCCAAAGCGCAAGCAGCGGCCGGACGATGGCGGCAGCAGCGGCACGCGAGGTGTCGTCGGGAACAAAGCTGACTGCGCTCAGTCCCAGATGCTGGCGGTAACCTTCGTAGTTGCTAAAGCCGAAAAGCTTGTCGTGACGTATCGGGCCCCCAAGGGCTGCGCCAAAGTCATTACGTTGAAACTCCGGGATCTTCGCCTGGTCGAAATAATTGCGCGCGTCCAATGCGCTGTTACGCAGAAATTCATACACGGAACCGTGAACCTTATTCCCTCCCGATGCTGTGATGATCGATATCTGCGCCCCGGCACGTTTGCCGTAATTCGCGCCATAGGTATCGCTGACCACATTGAATTCGCGGACCGCGTCCACCCCCAGCAGCTGCCCACTGGTGCCGCCCGGGGTTACGTTGATGAGCGAGGCCCCGGTGTACTCGATTCCGTTTAGCAGGAAAAGATTGTCTTGCGGACGCCGTCCGGAGACGGAGAACATGTTGCCTACGGAAGAGTTGGATGTGCCCACGCCGCCCGAGCGCTGGGTGGTGTAGCTGACCGATGCCGGGTTCAGCTGGATCAGCTGGTCGAAACTCCGGCCATTGAGCGGCAGGTTCTTGACCTGCTGCTCATTGACCAGGCCCTGGGTTTGCAAGGTGGAGGTGTCAACCACGGCAGGGGTGTCCATCACCTGGACGCTCTGTTGCACGCTGCCCACGGTGAGCGCAAGGTGCAGTTGAACATTCTGACCGACGGTGAGCGCAACTCCAGTCCTGCTGAGAGGTGCGAAACCATCTCGGGAAACAGAGACGGTGTAAGTGCCCACGGCGACCGAGGGCGCCGAGAATGTGCCGCTCTCTGCGGTAAGGAACTTGCGTTCACTGCCGGTTTCGTCATTGCGGACAAGCACTTCGGCCCTTGCCACAGCAGCGCCCGCGGAATCGACGACGTCACCGGAAATGGTGCCTCCCACCATCTGGGCCTTGGCCCCGGATACACACAGTGCCACTGCAAGCAGGGTAGAGAAGAGGCGATAGCGAAGTAGAAGCAGCTGCAAGTCACGCATAAATGAACTCCAGGGGAATCTGCCGTGCACGGCTGGAAACAGCAAGGGAGAGGAACTAGCGGCTACAACAAGAGCAGAAGGGGCGCAGCGAGACGATAGCGTAAGACGCAAATCCTGCTGGATGGAGAGCAATGCTCACGTGCGGATTTCCCTAAATAGAAAATGGTTTTTAGAAGATGCTGCAGGAAGAAGCATCTACGTTGCGTCCGTTGCGAGTTAGCGCAAACAACAACAGCTGTCCTGCGCCCGGGCGGCGCGGCTACAGCTTGGACAGCGATGGAGAACCAAGATCACCTTACGAGGTTAACACAAGAGGGGCTCTAATCATGATTTCTAATCGCTTCCCAGGCTGCCTTTCCATACTCGCCTAAATCAACCGTCCCAGCCATCTTGTTTCCCTGCGCAGTGCCTTGAAAAGTCCATTCAATGAGGTTTCCAGGGACTGCCATGAGGCCGCGCAACTCAATCTTGCCGCCATGGATCGTCCCAGCGAGCGGGGCGCTGTAGAGCTCTCCCTGCTGGGTTCCATTGAGTTCGTTACCGCTCTGCCGTAGCGTGAACTGCTGCTCTCCAACGCCGCGCTCATACCGGATCGCCACTGCCCACGTTCCCTGGACCGGCACCGGGGCTCCGAACGGGAGCGGCGGGTCTTCGTAGTGTCCAGGCTTGGTGAGTCCCTCGTAGAGGGCATCGGCGATGATGCGTTCCTCTCCTGCTTCCATCATGTACGGCATGATGATCAACGAGCTGGCCATGTGAGACGGGCGCACCCCGCTGCTTTCATGAACGATGATGCGCGGCGTGCCCGCGTCGAGCCGCGCGGCGAGTTCGGTCCCGGTGATGTTGAGGATGCGCGCATCCCAGCGAATGCGCAGGCGAGGCGACCGGTTCGACAGGTCTACCGGCTGCAGATACTCAGTCGTAAGGGAAGGGAGGCCCAGCACGCGCGACTCAATGTGCTGCAGCCACGAAAGCCACGCCCGCTGCTCCGCGGCGTGGTCGCGCTTATACCATTGGCGCACAGCGGCCAGCAGGCCCATGGTTTCTTCCTTGCTGCATTTAAAGGCGCGGCCGTAGTTGTGGTTGGGCGCTGACTGAAAGTAGGCCGCGCGGCACAGCTCCTTTTGGCCGATAAGCAGGCCGGAGGACTGCGGTCCACGCAGGCACTTACCGCCGGAGTAGCCGACCAGCGTAGCGCCGTGCTGAAGATGGATGTTGGGAACGAGCGGCTCCTCCGCAGCGGCGTCGACAAAGACGGGAACCCCTTTCTCTTTGGCAATGGCGCAGATATTCGGAATGCTCAGTGGGCCATTCTCTGCTGCCGGGCCGGAGAGGATGTAAACCATCGCTGTGCGGCTGCTGAGCTGGCGGCGCAGCTCTTCAGCGGAGTCCACTTCAACCACTTCGACCCCCGTCATCCGCACCCCGAAGTCATAAGGGTTGCGGGAATGTTTGGGGATGATGACTTGATCGCGGGCCTTGGTGTACGGAAGCGCTTGGGATTTCTCAGGGTCGGTACCGGCGATGCAGGCAACGACTGCGAGCGCAATTGCCGCCTCACATCCGGTGGTGGCGATGCCCCACTCCGCGCCGGTAAGTTGACCAAGCTCACGGCCGACAGCCTCCATCAGTTCGTCGAGATGCACAAAGTAGAAGGAGGCGTCGTACATGGCCTGCTTCACCTGGGGCAGGGAGCACGATCCACTAATGATGGTGAACGTGCCGCGGCCATTCACCAGTGGACGAACCCCAATCCGGGTAAAGAGGTTGTCTTGCTCGGTGCCCTCGCGCATAAGCGCGGCACGGCCCGCGGGCGTGCGGGCCGCATCTGCAGATGGTAGTGACATGGCGCTAGATGTAGGCGATGAGATCGATTTCTACCAGCGAGTTGCCAGGGATGCCTCCGGCCGGCGCGATGGTGGTGCGGACAGGTGGCACCTTACCCCAACGGCCTGCATAGACGGTGTTCATTTTGGCCCAGTCGTTGATGTCGTTCAGATATACGTTCACTTTAAGCACTTTTTCCATCGAGGAGCCGGCACAGGTCAGGTTCTTCTCCAGCTCATCGAGCACGTGCTTGGTATGCTCTTCCACCGTGCCTTTGAAGTGTGCGCCGACCCCCGCCAGGAAGAGCAGATTACCGTAAGAAACGGCGGAGGAGAATAGCGGCGTAGCGCTGGTTGCATTGTCCGCAACGGGCTCGCACGAATAGGCCTTCTTTTCCAGTTTTGCCGCCGATTCCTTGGCCTCGGATTTGCCGGCAACCATGGCGGTGCCGGTTGCGATTGCCGCGGCCTTGGCCGCGTTCTTGAGAAGACCTCTCCTGGACTGTATTTCCATCGACTGACTCCTTTTGCTTTTCAGTTGGATTGGTGATCGAACCCATTCAGGCATTCTTTAAAACTGTTACGAAACTGGCCCCCAGGCCACTAGATGGTTTTCAAAGCGATGCTTTTCGGTTGGTTCACGACCGCGACGTTCGCTTTGCAGTGTAGCTCACCAGTCGCTCGGTCTGTAGTCACCTTGTAGATCGATCCTCCAGGGCCATCCAGAACAAAAATACTCTCGCCATCGGGCGAGGCCATGATGTGGGTTGGCGCCCCCTGCCCCAGCATCACACCCTTTGCCTGCGCGAGCCTACCGTCTTTCGCGTCCACGTGCCACGCCCTCAACTCGTTCTGGTTTTCCTGGGTGGTATAGAGCATGCGGCCTGAGGGATGCAGCGCAAGAGCATGCAAAGCGGCTGTGGGGAACGACAGCCGCTGGAGCGTTTCAGCGATGGCTCCAGACACCCCGTCGTAGCGGTAGCAAGCAAGCGTGCTCTGCAGAGTATGCCAGGCGTAGAAGACCGAGCCCGCGGGATGAAGCGCGCACGCTCCTGGGCCACTCCCCTCGTCAGTGGAGTGCTGCATACGCCGCTGGAGTCTGCCGCCTTCCACCGCGAATACGCTCAGCCGGTCGCTACCGAAATCGGAGGAAAGCAGATGGCGCCCGCCGGCGTCGAAGAGCAGCGTATGGGGATGCGCCGACGCCTGCGAGTGCGCATGCGGTCCGCAACCTGCCTGCTTGAAAATGCTGCTGGGTTGGCCCAGGCTGCCGTCCTCTGCAATGGGAAAGAGGTTGTAGATTGCGCCGCCGTAAGCGGCCACGGCGAGCACCTTTCCATCCGGTGAGAGGGCCAGATGCCGGGGGTGGGTTGCGGAAAGAGACAGTGGCGTGCGACCCACCAGGGTCAGCCGGCCGTCAAAAGGATCGACGTGGAAGGCCTCGACGGTGCCCCGTGGCATACCCTCGTGCGCATCTACGTCGTTGGCCACATAAAGTGTCCGTTGTGCCGGCGACAGCAAAATGCAGGCAGGAGCGGGACTGGGCACGCGCTGTGTCGTTGTCCAGACCTCGCCGCGCAACCGGAAGACATGCAGCCCGCCCTCCCCGGAGGCCACATAGGCAAATTGCGGCGATGGCGCGGAAACTGCTCCCAGCGGCAGATGCGGCAGTGCGACTATCCCCGCGGCGCCGCGCACAAACTCCCGGCGCGTCCATCTTGCCGCCAATCGCCGATCATCGGGCTGCATAGATGCTCCTAGGCACGGATCGACATCTTGTGGTGAAAGATGTTGTTGGAGTCATAGCGCCGCTTCACCTGCTGCAGAAACGGGTAAAGATCCTGGGTGCCGTAATAGAGCTGAGGCCAGAAATCGTACGCCAGCATGTCGCAATCGGGATAGTTGATGTAGCAGCCTTCGTAATATTCATTGGGGTAGGGGGTACCGGCGTGCTTTGCATCCACCTGCTGCGAGTAGACGTCGGTGTAGAACTCGCGCATCCACTGCAGACGCCCGGCATCTTCCTCCGGGTGCTCCCAATATTGCTGAAACTGGACCTTCATGATGGACGAGCGCTGCCAAACCGAGGTGACGTCGGCCATGCTCTTCACATTCACGGCTCCCCCATAGGAGTCGACCGCCATCACCGATCCGCGCAGATCAACACCGGGAATGGTGCGGGTCAGTTGCCTATAGATCGCCTTCGCTTCCGCGCGCGTAAAGTTCTGCTTCATGTAACAGGATTTGTATGCCGCTCGTCCGCTGTGGCCGCTGCCACTGTCGCCAATCGTGGCTTCCAGCCAGAGCAGCCGATCGATGCCGTATGGCCCCAGGGTCTGGTTGACCGCCGGCCTCCGCTGGGCAAAGCGCTGTTCGCCGGCGGCGGAGGCGCGTGTCTCCAGGGGACCGAAAGGTTGAAAGAGATCGAGGAACTCCTTTACGGGCTTCAAATCCTCGCAGCTTCCATCTGGGTTGCAGAATTGCAGGGAGAGGCCAAATCGACCCGAAGAGGCGTGCGTGAGGCCGATCGCAGCGAACAATCCCCAGGTATCCGGCTCGGTGCCCCGCTTGGCCCAGTAGTCTCCGAATGTCATGAGGATGGCGGCGAAGTTGTCCTCGGTCATGGTGGCCCAGTCAAAGGACAGGTGGGAATTCACTACTTCAGAGGGCGCCGCGGGCAAGCGGTCGAAGAGAAAGCCGGTGATGACGCCGAAGTTCCCTCCGCCCCCGCCCCGGCAGGCTCGAAATAGATCGGGATCATGGTCCTTGTTGATGCGCTTGAGCGCTACATGTCCTTTACTGTCGACGGTAAGAATCTCGACCTCGGAAAGGTAATCGACGGTGAGACCGTGCAGTCGCGAAAGCACGCCGTACCCGCCTCCGCTGATGTGGCCCCCGGCGCCCACCTCGTAGCAGCTTCCTCCGGGAATGGTTACACCGTAGCGCTTGTATAGGTCGATGTAGGCCTCGCCCAACTCCAGCCCCGGGCTTATGCGGTAGCGCGTTCCGTCGCCTGGCAGGCTGACAGTCTTGAGCACGCTAAGATCCAGGATCGCGCCCCCTGGATTGTTGACCACGAAGTCCTCGTAGCAATGGCCGCCGCTGCGGATGGTGGGGCGCATGCCAGCATTGACGATGCGCTGCAATGCCTCGGCGGCCTGCTCAGCGGTTTCACACAGCTCGATTTCGGCAACTGTTTCGGCATCGTTGCCGTCCCAGCGTAGATTGCGGCTTCGGCGCAACATCGCGTAGCGCGGATCGGTGCGAGTAATTTTTATGGCCATCGCTAGAAGAGACTAGCAAAAGTATAGCCTGCGTTCCGCACCGCCAGCCAGACGGCCACCAGGGCGAACTGGGCGCAGAAAGTCGATTCGATCGAAATCCAGAATATAGATGTGCCCGTTCCCCGTGGGGCCAAGGCAAGGATGAGTGCAAGCAGCACTACCAGGCATGCCACGGCCGCCCGGTAACCGTACCGCGCAGGGGAGAGGCTGGCCGCGGGCCGCGGAGGCAGTTGCCGGGCGACCCGGGCTGCGAAGCCGGAGGGGATCTCGAATCGAGGTGCGGTCTTCAGGGCGCGAACGATGCTTGCATCGAGTGACTCCGCATGCCAAGCAGGATTCATCTTGTCTTCTGCCACGTGGTTCCCCTTTCTACAGCCTGCTGTCGTTCAATGCCTTCGCGAAGCTTCTTGCGGCCGCGATGCAAGTGCGTGCGCACGGTGCCAATGGGCAGCTTGAGAGATTGCGCAATCTGCTCGTAACTACGCTCCTCCTGATGATAAAGCACCAGTACGGTTCTCTCCACCGGGCTAAGCTCCTGTAACTGCTGTTCTACAGAATACTGAAACTGTTTCTCAGCAAACTGCTGTTCAGCATCGGGGCCGGGATGAGGGAGCCGGTCCTCCCACTCCGATTCCTCCTCGGAAAACGAGACCAGCGGACGGTCCTCGCGGCGGCGGCGCTTCCATTCGTCCTGGGCCACGTTGGCGATGATGCGGTAGAGGTAGGTGCTCAGCAGGGACTCCCCGCGAAAGGCGGGAAGTGCCCGATAGAGGCGTAGAAAGACTTCTTGCGCCAGGTCGTCGATATGTTCGCGGCTGCCGGTGAGGCGAATGAGGGTGCCAAAGACCATGGCTTGATGGTCGCGGACGATCTGCTCGAAGCTGGAGTCGGCAGGCAAGGAGAGTCAGACTAAGAATCTAGCTGAAAGTTTCATGCCGACGCTGAAACTCTGGAGCAGGCCGGCAGTCTAAGGCGGTCAGGAAGGAAGGTAGAGCTTATGGATTGGCATTTGAGTCCGTTCATGGTCCCGTTGGGGGCCTTTGTGGTTGGGATCGTAGCCATTGTTGCTGGTATTGCCGGAGGAGCGTACAAGCAGCGGCTAAAGACCGAACAGCGTCTCGCCATGTTGGCGCGTGGAATGAGCGCCAGCGAGATTGAAAAATTATTGAGTGCTGACGGCAGAGCGGCCAAAGACCCGCTCCAGGGAATTGCGAGTACACGCAGAACTGCAATCGTGCTGATCTCGACCGGGGTCGGGATTATGCTCTCTTTTCTTGTGCTGGCCTGGATTGTGAACGATCACGAGGTCCTCTCCGGGGGGGCGTTCGGGTTGATTCCGTTATCGATCGGGGTTGGGTTTTTTATCGACTACAACATGCAAAAACGCGATTTGTCGCACTTCGGACTGGAGGTGGGGCGGGCAGAGTAGTTTGATAAGATCAGCCCTTGTGATGCAGGAGGGCTGATGGAGCTGATTAAGGACAAAGTCGCCATTGTGACCGGGGCTGCCGCGGGCATCGGCGCCGGCGTAGCCAAGCTATTTGCCGAGAATGGAGCCCATGTATTTCTCGCCGACCTGGACGGGGCGCAGGTCAAAAAGGTCGCGGCGGATCTAAAAGCCAAAGGCGGCTCGGCGTTTGGCTTTGAAGCTAACGCCGGTAGGCGCCACGACATGGCAAAAGTTGTTGAGGATGCAATTGCCCGCTTTGGACGCGTCGACATCTTGATTAATAACGCTGGGGTCTATCCCCGGCAGCCCTTCCTGGAAATGACCGAAGAACATTGGGACACAATGCACGACGTCAACCTGAAGAGCGTCTTTCACTCCACAAAGCTTGTTATGCCTCACATGGTTAAGCAACGATCGGGTGCGATCGTAAATATCTCTTCGGTCACGTTCTTTACCGGCCTTGAGAACCTGACCCACTACGTTGCGTCCAAAGGAGCCATCATTGGGTTTACTCGCTCTTTGGCCAGAGAGATGGGGGTGCATAACGTTCGCGTCAACTGCATCACCCCTGGCGCCATCGAGACCGAGGGGGAACGAAAGCTGATGTCCACAAAGGAGTCCGATAAGTTCATGGACGTGCAGAGTCTCAAGCGCCGCATCGGCCCGCTCGACGTGGCCCGCGTGTGTTTGTTCCTATCCACAGAGTTGAGCGACGCCATGACTGGCCAGACGCTTAATGTCGACGGCGGTTGGATTATGTACTGACACCGGGCTTGAATGGGGCACCCAGCCTTCGTTGCCGGTGAAGCAAGCTGGTCACCCCTCCGCTAACCGCTGTTGAGGTGAGCGCCACCCTCCCCTTTGTATCCCGCCTGTAGCAAGTTGAGAAAAAATGACATTGCAAAAATCGCGATGGATGCGAGGCCCGGAGGGCCGGTCGTCAAGACTTCAGCCCAGCCCGGAAGGGCTGGGGATAAATCCCGAAGATGATCTGAGCGCCGTAGGTGCGGCACTAAACCTCGGCTAACCGCTGCTGAGGTGAGCACCCCCCTTTGTTATCCCTTGCCTGTAGCAAGTTGAGAAAAAATGACATTGCAAAAATCGCGATGGATGCGAGGCCCGGAGGGCCGGTCGTCAAGACTTCAGCCCAGCCCGGAAGGGCTGGGGATAAATCCCGAAGATGATCTGAGCGCCGTAGGTGCGGCACTAAACCTCGGCTAACCGCTGCTGAGGTGAGCACCCCCCCTTTGTTATCCCTTGCCCGTAGCAAGTTGAGAAAAAATGACATTGCAAAAATCGCGATGGATGCGAGGCCCGGAGGGCCGGTCGTCAAGACTTCAGCCCAGCCCGGAAGGGCTGGGGATAAATCCCGAAGATGATCTGAGCGCCGCAGGTGCGACACTAAACCTCGGCTAACCGCTGCTGAGGTGAGCACCCTCCCCTTTGTTACCCTTGCCCGTAGCAAGCTGAGAAAGAAAAGACATTGCAAAAATCGCGATGGATGCGAGGCCCGGAGGGCCGGTCGCCAAAACTTCAGCCCAGCCGGAAGGGCTGGGGATCAATCGCGAAGAGGATCTGAGCGCCGTAGGCGCGGCACTCAACCTGGGCCCGCTCCCGACATGCGGTTTTCTCAACCAGCATCCGGCCCCAACAATGGCAGCAAATATTGAGAGCTGACAGCGAGAGCCTGTTTGCGATGCGCCAGATCGCCTTCAAATGCCCGGTCCTCGACCTCCACGCAGACAGGCCCGTCGTAACCCGAGTCTCTAAGCGCATGGAGAAACTTCGCCCAGTCGATATCCCCGCGGCCGGGCAGTTTCGGACTATGAAATTCCAGGGGATAAGCCAGTATGCCCACCTGATCCAGTTGCTGCCGATCGACCGCTACGTCCTTGAGATGAACGCGGAAGATGCGCGAAGAGAATTCCTTGAGCGGGGCGATATAGTCCATCTGCTGCCAGACCTGATGCGACGGATCGTAATTGAGTCCGAAGTTCGGGCTGGGGATGTCCTCGAACATGCGCCGCCAGATCGCGGGACTGGACGCAAGGTTCTTCCCTCCGGGCCATTCGTCGGCGGTAAAAATCATGGGGCAGTTTTCGATCGCGATACGGACTCCCTGGTCTTCCGCATGGGCGATCAGATCCCTCCAGACAGATAGGAAGCGAGGCCAGTTCCCGGCAACGGATAGGGTCCAGTCGCGCCCGACAAAGGTACTCACGACCGTGAGGTTGAGCATCTTCGCGGCGCTGATTACATGTTTCAGGTGCAACGCGGCCACTTGCCCTGCCTCCTGATCGGGCGTTAGTAGATTCGGATAATATCCCAGACCGCTGATCTCCATGCCGTGAGCCTGGGCAAGATCTAGAATCCGCGGGACGTCCGCTGGTTTGAGGTCGGTGACGTCGATGTGGGTTACGCCTGCGTAGCGGCGATCTGCCTTGCCCACCGGCCAACACATCAACTCCACACAGGTGTATCCCGTCGCTTTGCCGATAGCGAATACTTCTTTAAGCGTTTGGTCGGGGAGAATCGCGCTCATGAAACCGAGTTGCATAATCTTCGATGTTCCTGTTCTTAGGTAACCGTTGCTGCACTCATAGCCTGCTGGGCATCGAGCCGTGCCTTCCTCAGGGTGGCTATGGGGTCTTGTGTTGGATAGAACTCCATGGTTATGAACTTGTTGTACTTCAGCTGCGCAAGCTTGCGATAAATATTCGCGTAGTCAATCTCGCCTGTTCCAGGCTCGTGGCGTCCGGGCACATCCGCAATGTGCACCAATCCAACGAGATCGATGTTTTGTTCCAACTTCTCTATCAAATTACCGTAGGCGCGCTGCTCGTGGTAGAAGTCGTACAACACCCTCACCTGGGGGCTATCGACCGCGCGAATCATCTCGAACGCTTCGCTCACCGAGGTCAGATACATATTCGGATTTTCCAGGGGATCGATCGGTTCGACCACGATCTGCACTTGATTTGCCGCGGCAAGGTCGGCAGCACGCTTAAGGTTCTCAATAGATGCCGCGTGCTGAACGCTTCGCGCCACGCTGTCGATACGATTGCCAGATTTGAGATTAATCTGTGGGCTGTCCAGCTCTTTGGCTGCTTTCATCTGGGCAGTTGCCTGGGCCATGAACTCGGTCGCACCCTGGGGGTCTGCAAACCCGGCCTTGACCCCGCTCAACATATCGAAGGTCAATCCCAGCGCACGCATCTTTGCCATCACCCGCCGCGTCTCGTCGCTCGACCATTTCTGAGATTGACCGGTCAGCTCGACGCCCTGGTAGCCGGCTTCGGCAACGATCTCGAGACAGCGATCGAATGGCGCCTGCTTCTCCAGTGTCCATAGCATCACAGAGAAACGAGATCCACTTTGGGGAGGTGAGGTCTGGGCATACCCGCGCGGAAGCAGGTGGCCAAGGCTTGCTGTTGCCACCAGCTGACTGAATTGACGGCGATTCATAATTGCTCCCGGTGTTGACCGCAGCAACCATTATCTACGCCAGAAAGCCAATCGCCAGAATGAAAACTACGCCGAAATACGCCGAAGGATAAGCCCATTTCCCCGCGGAGTGCAGTTTAACCGCCAATTGTCGCCTGCCGTGCTTATCCAAAAGATAGACGGTCGTAATCTCAAAGACGCTAAAGAAGCAGAAGGCGAAGCCGGCCAGAAAAACAGCGTCAAGAAAAGTCAGGTAGCCGATTCTCGGCAGGTCGCGTGTGACGGTAAACTCGAAGGCGACCATTGACAGCAGCATGGTCGTGGGAATCTTCAATGTCCAGTCAAACTCCTTGACATCGATCCAGAAAACAACCACGGGGATCATGGTCATCATCAGCAACGGCAGGAAGATCTTCCACACATAAAATCCAGAGCGCCGCTTAACTACGATCTCGAAAAGTGCCTCTTGAATCGGGGGGAGGAAGCGGTCGCTGGGCAGCTCCTCGGCCGTATACCGAAGTTTCTGCAGGTGCCAGGCGGCGAGTTCGGTATTTTGCTGGTGGCTGATTCCGGTGGAAGGCAGCGCCTGGTCAGCGAAGCGAATGTGCGAAGCAGAAGAGAGAAACGGCTGAAAATCAAAGCGCAGCACCTGGGTGTCAAAGGGAAATCTCGCCAATTGAAAGTCATTGGAGAAAACTCCGTCAAAGCGTTCCCAGTAGGTGACCATGCCATTGCTATCCGCTTCAAGCGAATATTGGAAGGTCTTGAAGGAAATGGTATTGGCGCCTTCGATGGACGGCGTCCAAAGGTCCTCCTTTAGGAAGTTGCGCGTTGCCTCCTGCTCTTCGCTCTTGTCTGGATCGCCAGTCAAGGCCAGGCGGGGATCTTTCCATTGGCCGGTGAGAAAGCCGGCGACCTCGAAGCTTTCCCGGCTCTCATCAATGGCCACAACGTTGGTCAGGTAAAGCCCGACGGCGATGTCTATGGGGGTTTTGCCGCCAGTAGGATGCGTACGCAAGTCGATGTCCGGTTTCTTTGCCGGGACTTTCGCTGCCTGGGATACGGGATGGGTGACAAATGCCAGTACCAGCAAGCAGAACACCGCTCGCTCCGCAACGTAGAAGAGGTGTCGCTTCATGGATGTCATCCAGAGACAACCCACTCTACCAGAAAGCGAATAGGGTCTGTTACGGGGGAGGGACTACTCATGCGGTCCCGGTTGCCCGGGCCCGCATTTAGCAGTTAGATCTGGGCGACACCACCATCTACGAACAGCTCGATGCCATTGACGAAACTGGAATCGTTCGAAGCCAGGAAGAGCGCTGCGGTCGCAATCTCCTCCGGGCGCCCGATTTCCCCGCGTGGAATCAGCGATGCGAAGTACTTCTTTGCGTCCGGGCCCAGCGGATCCAGTATCGGCGTATCGATCGTTCCCGGGCTAAGTACATTCACCCTTATTTTGCGTTCCTTCAGGTCGACCAGCCAGGTACGCGCAAAAGAGCGCACTGCGGCCTTGCTCGCGCTGTAGACGCTAAATGCCGGAAAGCCCTTGATGGTCGCGATCGACCCATTCATGAAGATCGAGCCTCCATCATTGAAAAGCGGCAGCGCTTTCTGCACCGTAAACAACGTGCCGCGCACATTCAGGCTAAAGGTATTGTCGAATTGTTCCGGGGTAATCTCGCCCAGTTTCGCCAGCTCGCCCATGCCCGCGCTGGCGAACAGGATGTCGATCTTCCCCTTCTCCTTTTTGACCGTCTCGTATAGCCGGTCCAGATCGTCAAGGTTCGATGCGTCGCCTTGAACGCCGGTTACATTACGGCCGATTGCTTTCACCGCCTCGTCCAGCTTGTCTTTGCGGCGGCCGGTGATGAAGACATACGCACCCTCTTCCACGAACAGCTTCGCGGTAGCGAGTGCCATGCCTGAGGTTGCTGCTGTGATCACTGCTACTTTTCCGTCCAGTTTTCCCATCGTCTTCTCCTTTTAGGTCTTTCCGTTTAGCGGAGGCCGCCGCCGGCGAGGATCTGTTCGCCGGTAAGCCAGCCAGAGTCGTCGGAGGCGAGGAAGACGGCTACCGAGGCGATGTCGCCGGGCTGACCTACGCGACCCAGGGGGGTTTGGGAGACGATCGATTTCTGAAAGTCCGAATCGTGGAAGCCGGCGGCGTGGGTACCTTCGGTTTCAACCATCCCGGGATTGATGGCGTTCACGCGGATCTTCTTGGGCCCAAGTTCGCGGGCCAACACACCGGTGATGGCGTCTACTGCGCCCTTGGTCCCGGTGTAGATGGAGGAGGCTGCGGGTGTAATGCGGCTGACCAGGGAGCCGATGTTGATGATGCTGCCGCCCTCGCCGATGTGCTTGAGGGCCGCCTGCGTGGTGAGCAGCAAGCCAAGCACATTGATGTTGAAGATCCGGTGGAACTCCTCGGCGGTAACCGCCTCAATCGGGGAGAACTCGTAGACCCCGGAGTTGTTGACCAGGATGTCGAGCCGGCCGTAGTTTTTGATGGCTGCGTCGATAATTCCCTCGGCCTCGGAGGCCTTGGAAACGTCACCCTTCACGGCGACAGCGGTGCCACCGGCTTCGGTGATGGCGTCGACAACGGTTCTGGCGCCTGATTTACTGGACGCGTAGTTCACCACTACAGATGCGCCTTCCGCCGCGAGTGACTTGGCGATGGCGGCTCCGATACCTTTGGATGCGCCCGTAACCACGGCTACCTTACCCTTGAGCTTGCTCATATGTCTCTCCCTTTGCTATTGCAGGTGTCGTATGGACCCTGGCTGCAGGTTAAGATGGACGGCGGTTCGGGAAGGATTCAATAGTTCTGAAAATACGAACTATTGAACAATTGGCCATGTGAAGATATGATGAACGATCATGAGGCCTCTCTTTCACCCTTCGGTTGAAGACGTTACGGTGGAAGCGATTCTTCACGCGCTCTCTGACCCCGTGCGCGTGGCCATCTATGCCAGCATCGTAGGCGCGGACTGTTCGCAAAATTGCTCGACCTTTCTTAGCGTCAGCAACAAGACCATACCCAAATCGACGCTTTCTCAGCACTTCAAGGTGCTCAGAGAGGCAGGCTTGATCTGCAGTGAACGCCGCGGGGTTGAGATGCAAAACACATCTCGCTGCGAAGAGATCGATAAGCGCTTTCCGGGACTGATCAGGACCATCGTCAACGCCCACAACATCCAGTTGAGAGGCAAAGGGCGGTCTGGCAAGGGAAGCAAGCCGAAGCCGGCCAGGCGTAGTGCGACCGATAAATAGTTTATGAGACAAACTTCTTCGGGAACTACGTGGCGGCAGCAAGCGTCGCCCGCAGCCAGCCCGCGATCCGGGTGAGTGCGGCGTCAGACTGCGGGAACCGTGCTACCGTCGCCGGATGTACGGGGAAATTGTGATGCATATCCGGCGCGTGCAGGTGAGTTACACCAACCCCCGCCGCTCCGAGCTTCTCCGCGTACGCGATACCGTCGTCGCGCAGCAGATCGTATTCCGCCGTAGCCACCAGGGTCGGAGGTAGCGGCGGTGCCTTATGTAACCGCAATGGTGACACGTCGGGATCGTCCGGTGAGAAGCCGCGCGCATACTGCTCCCAGAACCAGCGCATGAGCTTCGCTTCGAGCCCGTAGCCGGTCGCATTCTCGGTGTAGGAGAGATGGTTCGCGCTGGGGTGGTCAGTGACGGGGTAGAGCAGCAGCAGGCCGCGCAACGCGGGCCCTTCACGCTTTGCGCAAAGCCGGTTGGCGGTCACCGCGGCCAGGTGGGCGCCTGAACTGTCGCCGCCCAAAGCCAGCCGCCCCGCGTCCCCACCCCACTGCTCCGCGTTATTGGCGGCCCAGAGGACGGCGGCGAGCGCGTCCTCTAACGCTTCCGGGTGAGGATGCTCCGGCGCCAGCCGGTACTCGACCGAGACGATGATTACGCCGGCTGCCTCGCTGAGCAGACGGCAAAACGGGTCGTGGGTTGCAACCGAGCCCGCAACCCAGCCGCCGCCGTGTAGGTAGACCAGCACCGGCAACGTCTCTGCGGAGCGCGGTGGCGTGTACAGGCGCCCGGCAAGCGCCCCCGACATCGCGACATCGCGCGTCTCGACCTTATTAGGCAGGCCGGGGATGGACGAGCGGCTCTCCAGTGCGCGAACAATGAGCATCCGTCGCGCGGCGACTAACTCTGCATCTGAAGCCGGCACTGGGCCTGCAGCGGCAGCCTGCGCGTCCAGAAAGCTTCGCAGTGCTGCATCCATCGGTTTCCGTTCTCGCATCCTTGCTCCTTAGTGTCCTGCCATGGCAGCCGTGACTCCATCGTTAAACTTCTTGAAGAATGCATCATAACCGCCGTTGGCCTCGGCAAAGCGCAGCGGCCTCACCCGCTCCACGCAGATTTCGTTGGCGCCGGGTGTGGTTTTGAGGATGTTCATGGTCTCCGCGATAAAGTCTTTCAACGGCATGGCGTTTGGATCGTTTGCCTGCCGTGCGCCCGCTAATTCCGTCTGTACATAGGGAGGGATGAGTTCCTGCACCTGCACAGAAGTGTCTTTGAGTTGGTAGCGGAGGGATTGTGTATAAGAGTGAATCGCCGCCTTAGTCAGGCAGTAGGACGGGGTCGTCGCCATCGGCAAAAAGCCCAATCCAGAGGAAACCGTCATGATCGTAGCGTGTGGCTGTTTAAGGAGCAAGGGCAGCAGCGCCGCAGTCAGGCGGATCGGCCCCAGCAGATTCGTCGCAATGGTCGCTTCGGCATCTGCAACTGCGCCATCGCGCAAGGACTCCGGCCGCATGATGCCCGCATTGTGGATGACGACGTTCAGAGTTGGGAAGTCGGACTTGAGTTTGTCTGCGAAGGTCGGGATCGAGCTCCCGTTTCCGATATCGAAGATGGCAGAGTTCATCCCTGGATTCGCCGCTGTGGTTTCGTCGAGCAATTCTTTACGGCGGCCTGCGATGACAACCCTGTTCCCCTCAGCGTGGAAGGCTTCTGCGAGCGCGCGGCCAATGCCGGAGCCCCCGCCGGTAATCAAAATTGTATTGCCGGTGATTTGCATGATCGTTCTCCTGGCTTCGATCGTATGATGAACACGAACCATTGGGAAGTAGGCACTCGAAAGCGCCATACTTACCTAAAGGAGAGTGTCATCATGAGAAACGCCAGTGTCACTCCCGTGCATGGGGCGCACCCGGGGCCGCCACAGCAGGATGACCCCGAGTTGGAGGCGCTGGTCCGCGAGATCATTGGCCGGGTTGCCGATAAGTGGACGATGCTTGCCCTCGAAGTGCTCAGCGAGCACGGCCGGCTGCGTTTTACGCGCCTGGGAGAACTGATCGGAGGCGTGAGCCAGAAAATGCTGACCAAGACGCTTCGCCAGATGGAGGCGGACGGGCTTGTAGTGCGCACCGTTTTTCCCGTCATCCCCCCGAGAGTGGAGTACGAGTTGACCGAGCTTGGGCTGAGTCTTGGAGAAGCTTTCTGCGGCGTATGGATCTGGGCCGAGCAGCATCGTGAGGCCATCCTGCGCTCGCGCAAATCATTCAGTGAACGCGCGAGCTGATTCTCCTGGAGATTGACGCACTGCGTGCCACGAGGGGACGAATTTCGTTATGAAAGATTCCTTGACAACTGTTTCAGTGGAAACTAATATTTCCCCATGAGACCGAAGGAATCTCAAGCGCGCATGAGCGATTTAAGAAGTCACACTGGCTTCTGGCTTCGATTTGTTTCCAACCATGTTTCCCATCGCTTCGCTCGGAAGCTTGTAGGGAGCGGTGTCAGCGTCGCCGAATGGGTAGTGCTTCGGGAGATATTTGACACCAGTACTACCTCTCCCAGTGTGCTCGCTGCAGCGACCGGTCTGACGCGTGGCGCCATCTCCAAGCTGATTGATCGGCTAGTTCAAAAGGATCTTGTAAACCGTGCCGAAGCCGCTGATGATCGCCGGTTTCAGGACGTCCGTCTCACCCCCGCCGGCCGGGCACTGGTACCCAGGCTCGCGGCCCTTGCCGACCAGAACGACCACGAGTTCTTTTCCCAACTGCCTGTGGGGGAACGAGAGCGGCTTGTCGCAACTTTGAAGAAGCTGGTTGCGGATAACAAACTCAAGCAAATCCCAATGATCTAAAGGAGAACAATCATGCCTGTCTCAGTTACTAAATATGTCCAGATAGAGCGGCCCGTCGCCGATGCCTATGCGTTCCTCGCCGATCCGGCCACCATGCCCAAGTGGGCCATTCACAATGTGAGGTCGATCAAGCTAGTGGGAAATGGGCGCTGGGAAATGGATACGCCGCGGGGAAAAGGCTTCCTCGTTCCCCATTATCAGAAGCCCAACGGAATTCTGGATCACGATTTCATCGACGCAGGGGAGGGCTTCTGGTCGGTGACGGCCCGCGCTGTTCCGATTGCAGACTCTGCTTCGGTTTACATGATCACGCTCACCAAGCCCGATGCCATGCCCATGGAGGCATTCGAGGGTGGCATGAAACTGATGGACGAGGAACTAACAGCATTGAAAGCCTGCGTCGAAGCGCTCTGACCAGGCCTCACGAGATCGCTCTATGTATCGCAAACCTATGCTGACCGTCCAGGAACTCTATGATGCGTTCGCACGCCGCGACCTCGCAAAGGTCTTCAGTTTATTGTCTCCCGATATCGAGATTGTCCAATCGGAAGAGTTGCCATGGGGCGGCTTATACCGGGGCCACGATGGAGCCCGGCAGTTTTTCGCCAAGCTGGGCTCGCATATAAACTCCACACTGGATATAGAAAGATTGATCGATGCCGAGGACCATGTGGTGGCGATTGGGTGGACCCATGGAACAGTGAACGCGACGGGTGCTAGCTATCGTGTTCCCATCGCTCATGTCTGGCGCGTCCGGGATGGTCTAGTGACGCAAGCGCAATTTTTCATAGACAACCCAAACATGTTGGAGGCTCTTCGTCGGGATCGTGCCTGACCATGCTTCGCCTCGTCGCCAACATTCGTTACCGGTAGAGAGAGTCATTTGTCAGTTTGGGTGGAGAGAGGCAGGTCCGTGAGAAATCCACATCTCTACAGCTTGCGGAAAAACTCCCTGGACGAAGAGCACCGCTCTGCAGGCTGCGGAAAAACTCATGTTTTGTATCAGGGCACGACTTTAGTCGGGCCGTAAAAGGGTGCAAAAATGAGGGCTTTAGCCCCTGAGGTCTTTGTTTTCCTGCCCGCTGCGGACTTTTCCGCAACCTGTCTACTCAACCCAAAGTAACCTCCGAAACTATAACCGGCGACGCAAGAAAAGAGTCTCGGCGCCCAATCCGATTCCGGAGTGCGATATCCTGTTAGCAGACGATTTCGGCACAGCGGGCGGCTCTCGCGACCTCCCGCTGGTCGGCAGTTGCCGGTAGTTTCGGCCTAAGGCGAGCGAAGGACAGTTTTACCGCTGTCCGGTGTCCCACCCGATCCCTGTCACAAATAAGGCAATCCAAGCATCCCGCCGAGGCGGGATTTTTTACGTCTGCCCATAGCTTCTCTAAAACTCCCGTCTCAAATTTTAGGAGCCACCTATGCCCAAAAATAAAGTCAGCGATCCTATCACCGATCAGGAAATAGCCTTTGCCCGTCTGGTCCTCTCTGGCGCCATGACCGACCGTCATGCCGCCGAAGCCGTCGGCCTCAACCCCGACTCCGCCGCCTACACCAAATCCAAACCCCGGGTCCGCGCCTACATGCTCCAGCACCGCGCCGCCGTGCAGCAACAGCTCGTCCAGCAAGAGGCCGAAGGACAGCGCCGCCTCAACCTGGACCGCGAACAAGTACTAAACCGCCTCTGGGAAATCGCCAACCTCAGCCCCGAGATGACTCGTGGCAGCGTTACTGGACAGGTCAAGGCCCTCTCCATGATCGTCGCCATGGAAAACTTCATCCCCGACCGTCGCGCCGTTTCCGCGGAGAAGAAATCTCCCCCTGCTCCCGCCCCGCAAATCTATGCCTCCGCATGGCTTCGCGGGCAGCAGGCCACAACCCCTGCCACAACGAATGACCCCCAGCCAAGCCCTGCCCCCGCACAGCAAGAAGATGGGCTTGGTGTTCCCGACCCCAAGTCCGCTCCCGGCTTGGCGGAAGAGGCGCGTCCCGATCCTGGCCCCAGCCAGTCCACCTTCGCCAAACCCTCTAGCCCCTCGCAAGCATCGCCACTGGCGCCATATGCCCCCGGGTTCCGTTTTGTTCCGGACGCGAGAGGTCCTTTCTCCAACCAAAAGAACCCCTTTGCCCGCCCCCGCTGAGCTGCTAATCAAGAAAACGACCCAAAAATATCAAATTTTATAAATGGCTGCGCTATCGGTAGTGGGTCAGTTTCGATCCACAGGGCGGGTCATTGGCGGATCGGTAACGGGATCGACGTACGGCGGTGACCAATGAGAGGATTTCGGGCATGCATCTCGCCGAAGACCTCAAGCTTTTCGTGGAATCTTTATGGAAGGCGTGGTGGGCGCTGATGAGCTGCGCTGCGTTCACCATCCTTGGTCTATTTATTGCTTTGGAAAATAAGGGTAGTAACTGGATAGTTGGAGGGACCATTGTGCTTGCGGTCACCTTCTTTGTATGCGCATCTTTCATGGCTTGGCGCGAACAGCATCTGGCACTGGTGGAGCTACAGCAACGCCTCGCGACGCCGCAGATCAATTTGTCTATCGGCTCTGCATGGTGGGGGAATTGGGGTACAGATGCCAGCCATGGTGTCCTTTCGGTCTTATTTACACTGGGAGTCTTCAATCCTCATGGCCCCCCAACCGCGATGTTTGACTGGGAGTTGTCGCTCCAATTGGAGCCAGATGAAACCTCAACACGGGGGGAAATGCCTATTAATCCATCTTCTGATTTCCCGCTCCATTTGCCCAATGGACAATCATTGAGGCTCCCTAAGGACGGGGAGGTTCGCCGAGTAGCAGCCGTTCAACCGATACCTGCAGGCGGCCTAGCCGAAGGATGGTTACTGGCAATATTCCGCAGTGTCACTCCGGACCAATTGAATGCCTCTAGCCATCCATGCCTTGTTATTTCCGCTAGGGATGTAGCGACTAAGGCGCAACACTCAGTACAGTTTGAATTCTCGGGAAGGGGGCAAGGTGTAAGTCTGCCCGGCATTGGAAAAATCTAGTTGCTGTATGACCTGTTTCAGCCCATCCAGAATAGATTTCGGCTCCATCAAAGCTACCAGTTCCTCAATTCCCACACGTGGCCAGCGATGCCAGCTTCAGCAGTGGTGGCCCTGCACTTCATGTATTACAACTTCTGCCGGATTTCACCAAAACGTTGCGCGTGACGCCCGCGATGGTCAAACTGACCCACTACCCGCTATCGCGCACATCGTCCTAACCAATGAAGCAACGTTGAAAAAACCAATTTGGACAAGATTGACTCTCAGCCGTCCCTTCGGGACCCGTTCTGAACCAGGGTTGTCACGCAGACTCTGAAGCCCGTAGCCTTCGAGGAGTGAGTTTTTCCGCGGCCTTTGTAGGTTCCAGCCCATCCAAGACGGCGTGAAGATGCAATCTCGCATCCTCCATGGCGCTTGACGTCCGTTCGATCCGGCTGATCAGCAGACTCCCTTCCAGAGTCGCTATCACTGTGTTCACCACCCGGACGGGGTCGGTTCCACTCACCACCTCTCCCCGTTCAATGCCTTCCTTCAGAATCTGAAGAAGTCTCGACTTCCATGCCCGCAGGCCTTCGAGTGAGAGCCGCCGCAGTTGAGGGTCGCCATCATCCGAATCGACCGCAGCATTCATGAGCGGACATCCCCCCTTCAACGGAGAAGGAGTTGATACAAAACGATCCAGTAGGTAACGAAGCTTGTCGATCGCGTTGGGGATGTGCTCTGCGTTGCCGGAGCGGGCTTGGAAGACTAGTGCCAGCGAGTATTTCAGGCATTCCGCAGCTAGTTCTTCTTTGCTGGAAAAATGCCGGTAGAGTCCGCCCTTCTGGAGGCCGGTGGCATCCAAAATGTCCTGCATCGAACATCCAGCCATCCCGCCCTGGTTAAAAAGCGGAGCGGCCTGCTCGATGATGCGTTGCCTGGTCTGCGCTCCTTTACCCATGACGAACACCAGATTAGCAAAAAAAAGACGCATCAGTCTCTTTTCTGCTGAATCCATTCAAGATGACAATCGATCAGCGAATTTTTGAGGAAACGATTTGGCAACCAGCGTAGCCCCACCGGCTAGGACCCCGGCGCAAGCAGCGATCAACCCCTGGGTGGTCGCGCTGACGGTCACTCTTGCCACCTTCATGGAATTGCTGGATACGTCGATTGCCAATGTCTCGTTGCCATACATCGGCGGTGGCCTGGGCCGATCGTTCGACGAGGTGACCTGGATACTCACCACGTATCTGGTGGCGAATGCCGTGGTGCTGCCCATGTCGGCGTGGCTATCGCGGGTGTTCGGGCGCAAGAATTACTACATGGCTTGCGTGAGTCTCTTCACCATAGCCTCTCTGTGCTGCGGTTTGGCTCCCACCCTCGGCATCATGCTCGCTGCCAGGGTCTTTCAAGGCGTCGGGGGAGGGGGACTGGCTCCCGTGGAACAGGCCATCCTGGTGGATACCTTTCCCGCCAATAAGCGGGCCCTGGCCTTCGCGCTTTATACAGTTGCCATCGTCACTGCTCCTGCGATCGGGCCGGTGTTGGGCGGGTGGATCACAGACAACTACAACTGGCGATGGATATTTTTTATCAATATTCCGATTGGCGCTCTGTCACTCTTTTTCACCAACAGATTCGTTCACGATCCGCCCTCGTTCGCACAGGAAAGAAAAACCGTGCGATCGGCAGACGGCAAACTCAGGATTGATGGAATTGGCATTAGCCTGGTCGGGCTTGGCTCGGCGGCTCTCGAATTTCTGCTGGATCGCGGCCAGATCGACGACTGGTTCGGTTCGAAGGCCATCCTATGGGCGGCCGTGATTGCGGGTACGTGCCTTACGACAGCCGTCTTCTGGGAGCTTCGACATCCCGATCCTGTGATTGATTTGAAGATGCTCAAGGTTCGCAACTTTGCCATCGCCAATGTTTTCTACTTCATCTTCGGCGTTGGCCTGTTTGCTTCGACCACCATGATTCCGCAAATACTGCAGTCGCTCTATGGTTATCGAGCCATCGACGCAGGCCTGGTGCTGGGGCCCGGCGCCTTGGTGATTACGTTTCTGGCCCCGGTGGGCGCCCAGCTGGTGCAACGCGGCATCGTCCACCCGCGCATACTACTGTTTGGCGCTGTCGTAACGGTGGGTATTTCCTTCCTGCATTACAGCCATTTCAACCTGGATACGGATTACACCCACTACGCCCTGGCTCGCGGGCTGCAGGGTTTTGGCTATGCTTTCTTCTTCGTACCGCTGACTGTGATCGCCTATTCGCAACTGACGCCGCAGCAGAATAACAAGGCCTCGTCCCTCACCAACTTCTTCCGTAACTGGGGCGGAAGCGTCGGCGTCTCCCTGGTCACAACCATGGCGGAGCGCAGACAAGACCTGCACCAATCAAGAGTAGGTGACACTATCGCCGGATCCTCGCAAGCGCTGCAATCAGGGGTGAAACAGACCGCTGCATTCCTGCAGCAACGTGGTTACTCGCCCGCAGACGCGATGACCGCTGCATACAACCACTATTACAATCAGCTGATCTCTCAGACCAGGCTTCTGGGCTTTATGGATTGCTTCTTCATTCTCGGCGTAATCACGTTAGTAGTGGCCCCGCTGGCTCTTCTAACAAAATATTTCAAGGTCGGAGGCGGATCGTCGGCCGCGCACTAACCACAGATCGAAAATCGGAGAGGGGCGTCCCGGCCCTTATGCCTTCCTTAGCAATTAAACGCTAGGATTGAATTGCATTGGATAGGAGGTACGTCGATGCCGAATGTACATGGTATTGAATTCAATGCCAATCAGTCCGAGCTAGTGAAAGATATAGTTCGAGAGCTGCTCAAGGACGGCAACTGCGCTGTCTATGCAGTCCCCCACATAAAACCAAATGGTGAGTTGCGGATGGCTTCCACGCCACCGATGCCGCGAACCAGGCGACAGCGCGGCGTGTTCCTGCGCATCCGGCCTGGAGTAAACGAAGCGACGGTTGTGCGCCCAATGAACGCCAAGGCAGGAGAGCCGCTTACCAAGCTCAGCAAGTTCAATCGCCTTGAACTTCTGGAAGTAATTCGCATTTGGCGAAGACAGACAATGCCTGCGTCACGCGACGAGAGCACCGGTTCTGCAGTAGTAGCCGTAGTAGCCGGAGTTCGCCAATCCGCCTGAGCGATTGCTTTGAGAGGTCGGGGCCCTTTCCTGGGCGTTTACATAAACGCCCAGGACAAGCTCAACGCACTCGCAAGACTATGACCGTAGCATCATCCGTCTGACGTCCTCGGGAAAATTCATCCATGGATGCGAAGATAGCTTCGACCATGTCGCCGGCGCTGTGTGCCTTGCTTTCAGTGGCTGCCCTTCGCAGACCGTCTACGCCCCACTCCTCGCCGGCCGAATTTACTGCTTCAATGACCCCGTCGCTGTAGGCCAGGACCAGATCGCCCGGATCCAGTTGAACCACGCTTTCCTCGTAGCTGAAATTCGAAAACATGCCGACGGGTGGGCCGCCGGTTTCCAGCCAAATGACTGATTGGTCCCGCCGAATGACCATGGGCGGATTGTGGCCTGCATTCACATGCCGTAGAGTGCGCGTTCCGCCATCGAAAACACCATAAAATAACGTGGCATAGCGATCTGCGAGCGAGGAGGCGTACACCTGTCGATTCACCGCCCCGAGCACCGCAGCCACGTCACTTTCTGCGAATGAGGCCGCGGTGCGAAGCGACGACTGGACATTCGATATCATAAGGGCCGCGGGGAGACCTTTGCCGGAGGCGTCTCCGACGGCCAGTGCCAGACGATTATGCGGCAGCGGCACAAAATGATAACAATCGCCGCCGAGCTCGCCTACCTGCCGGCAACGCGCGCTGTAGCTCAGAGTATCGATGGTTGCGCCCATGTGCTGCATAAACCGCTGCTGTACCTCATAGGCGGCGATCCACTCCGCCGAAGATTCCATGATCATTGCTTCCGCTGGCATCTCACACCCTCTGTGAGATTGTCGATTTACGAAGCGCGAAATGTACAAGACTCTGGAACTTATTTTTTTTTGAAAATCGTCGCCTGGGATGTCGAGAATTCGTTTTGTGCTCCGACTACCCCGTGAAAGCGCAGAAACCAACTCAAAGATGGAAGGGAGCAGAAGACATGAAATACATTTTGCTGATGGCCGGCGCGAAAGCGGGCGTCGACGCGTATAAGGCATGGTCGGAGAAGGATATCCAGACCCACTTCGCACACTTGACGAGGCTCAACAAGGAGCTGAAAGAGTCCGGAGAGTTTGTGGCTAATGAAGGCTTGACTGCGCCGGAACAGGCTAAGGTGGTGCGTGCCGGGAAGGACGGTACGCCCATTACAGATGGAGTCTTCCCCGAGGCAAAGGAGTTTCTTCTCGGTTATTGGATGGTCGATGTCGAGAGTCCGGAACGAGCCTATGAGATTGCCTCACGATTATCGGCCGGCCCGGGGCCCGGAGGGATACCGTTAAGTATGCCCATTGAAGTGCGGCAAATCATGAGTCACGGGACGGAAGAACTGCCGTGACGGACCAATTGCTGGATATCGCTTCCGGGCGCCTGCTGCGCGATCTCGCGCCGCAGGTACTCGGCGCGGTGATTCGCCGCTTTCGGGACTTCGCCGCTGCCGAGGACGCTGTGCAGGAGGCACTGATAGCGGCGTCCGTGCAATGGCCGCGCGAAGGCTTTCCTGATAATCCGCGGGGTTGGCTGATTCAGGTTGCTTTTCGGCGCATGACGGATCACCTGCGCAGCGAAATGGCCCGCCGGCAGCGCGAGACCGCCGCGGCCGTGGAGATGGACCAGCTGACGCCGCCCGTCGATGCTGAAAGGGAAACCGATGAGGACGACACGCTTATCCTGCTTTTTATGTGTTGCCATCCGGCCCTGACTCCGCCCTCGGCCATCGCGCTTACGTTACGGGCGGTCGGCGGCCTGACCACGGCTGAAATTGCCAACGCATTTCTGGTCCCCGAGGCGACCATGGCACAGCGGATCAGCCGCGCCAAGAACAGCATCAAGGCTTCCGGCGTGCCGTTCCGGTTGCCCACCAGCGAGCAGCGAGCACAGCGTCTCCGTGCCGTGCTGCATGTGCTCTACCTGATCTACAACGAGGGCTACAGCAGCAGCATTGGCCCCCATCTGCAACGGCTCGAGCTGTCCCGCGAGGCCATCCGCCTGACGCGTTCCGTGCATGCATTGCTCCCGGATGATGCGGAAGTCGGAGGATTGCTGGCGCTGATGCTATTAACGGATGCTCGCTCCACCGCGCGCATGGGAACGGACGAGGAGTTGATCCCGCTCACAAGGCAGAACCGAGCTCTGTGGGATCAAACGAGAATCTCCGAGGGCATCGCGCTGCTCACCGCGGCCCTGTCGAAGGGGTCGATTGGCGCGTACCAACTACAGGCCGCCGTCGCCGCTGTTCATGACGAAGCTGCTCGCGCCGAGGATACCGACTGGCCACAGATCCTGGCGTTGTATGAACTCCTCAAATGCATGTCCGACAATCCCATGGTGATGCTCAATCATGCAATCGCTGCGGCCATGGTGCATGGCCCGTCCAAAGGACTGGAACTGCTGAAATCGCTCGACTCAGACACACGGCTTGCCGGCCATCATCGCCTCGACGCGGTTCGCGCACACCTGCTGGAAATGGCCGGCGACCAGGAGACGGCGATCGAGCATTACCGAATGGCCGCTGCACGAACGACAAGTATCCCGGAGCGAAACTACCTGGTGAGGCAAGCGGCCCGGCTCAGCAAGACCGGGAGCTAACCTGGAAGGCAGCGGCATCTTGGCTAAATCGATCGAATTTCAGTATATTTTCGTCTCATGATGCGCATTCAGTTTTCCAGGCTCCTGGTGTCCGCGGCTCTGTGTGCCGTAGCCGCTCCACTTTTCGCTCAATCACCGGCCAAACCGAAACCTGAGGATACGGAAATCTGGGAGCCGGTCCCAGCGGTGGTGACGCCCGGCGCCACCTGTGGCGCGCCTCCCTCCGATGCGATCGTCCTCTTCGATGGCAAGAATATGGACGAGTGGCTCTCGGTCCGTGACCAGTCGCCCGCCAAATGGACGGTTGCCGATGGAGTGATGACCGTAAGCAAAGGTGAGGGAAGCATCCAGACCAAACGGAGCTTCAAGAACTACCAGCTCCACGTCGAGTGGAAAGTTCCCACAAACATCACCGGCAGTAGCCAGGCCCGCGGCAATAGCGGGGTGTTCCTGGCCTCTACTGGGCCGGGCGACGACGGATATGAGTTGCAGGTTCTCGATTCTTACGAGAACAAGACGTACGTGAACGGCATGGCCGGCAGCCTTTACAAGCAGGCGATTCCGCTGGCTAATCCGACGCGCAAGCCGGGGGAGTGGCAGACATACGATGTGGTGTGGACGGCGCCGACGTTCAATAGTGATGGTTCGGTGAAGACTCCGGCCTATGCCACGGTCTTGTTCAACGGGGTCCTGGTGGAGAATCACTTCGAGCTGAAGGGCCAGACGCTGTATATCGGCAAGCCGTTTTATAAGGCGTACACTTCTGCTCCGATCAAGCTCCAGGCGCATGGCGACAAGAGCGAGCCCATCAGCTTCCGGAATATCTGGATTCGGGAGCTTCAGTAGATGCAGCACCGCTGCCAGGGCTAAGTTGTCTACGTGAGAACCTCAGGTTCAAGATTGATTCTCGGCGGAGTCGGTCTCCTAACAGAACCCACTAGGAACTGGACGGGTGCCCCACGTTCGCCTCAGCGTACGTGGGCCGAAAATGATATGTTTCGATCGCTTTTAGCTGATTGACTCGCAAAAAGCTGTGGTGGGCTCCGGAGTACGCTGAGGCGAACGTGGGGCACCCGTCCAGTTCCTAGTGGGTTCTGTTGGGAGACCGACTCCTGCTGAGTTGAGTTCTCATGCCTGTAGCTGCACCTCTGTAGAGGTGCAGCCACGGGAGAGGGCTACTGCTTTTTGGGGCCAACGAGCGAGAAGGTGGCTCCCTGAGGGTCGATGCCAACGATGATCCAGAGGCCACCGGGTACTTCATGGGGACCCATGAGCACCTGGCCATTCTTCTCCTTGATGCGCGTTGCCGCGGCGTCAATATCCTCGACGTTGAAGTAGTAAAGCCAGAAGGGGACTGGCGCGTTTTTGGGATCCCGCGTCATCACGGCGCCTATCGCGTCGCCGCCGTTATTGAAAATTCTATAAGTGCCCATCGGGCCCATGTCCATGGTCCTGTCTTCTTTCCAACCGAAGAGGCCGGAGTAGAAGGACCAGGCCGTTTCCCCGTCATTGGCGGAGAGTTCGTTCCATCCCACTACCCCCGGGGTGCCGACGGGCGGACGCGGCGGTGCATAGTCCAGCGAGCCTTTGAACAAGAGGAAGACCGCGCCCTGTGGGTCCTGCGCCGAGGCGAAGCGGCCGACGGTTGGGATGTCCATGGGTGGGCAGTGCAGTTTACCGCCGCCCTGCTCCACTCGTTTGGCGTAGGCATCCACATCATCGACGCCGATGAAGCCGACCCAGGCGGGTCTCATGCCGCCGGCGAGCATATCCGGGGTTAGCTGCATCAGACCGGCGGTGCCAAGGTCACCGACCGTGAGAAGCGTATAAGGCATGCCCGCGGGATCGCCAGAGGGTTTCGCCTGCCAGCCCACAACGTGGGTATAGAAGTCCTGTGCTCCCTTGGCGTCTGTGGTTCTGAGCTCGTGCCAGACAAAGTCCCCTTTAGCTACTTTGACGGGCGTGGTCACTTCCTGCTGTGCTGCTGTGCTCATGGTTAGTCCTCTCTTTTCGTTATTCCTTTGCTGCGCGCTCAAGTTCAGCGATATTTAGTTTTTTCATCTTCAACATAGCCTGCATCGCAGCCGGCTTCTTGATCAGGTCGGGCAAGCGTGCGGGTACGATCTGCCAGGAAAGACCAAACTTGTCTTTGAGCCAGCCACATTGGCTTTCGCTGCCTCCGGCAGAAAGTTTTGCCCAATAATCGTCGACCTCCTCTTGCGAGTCGCAACGGACGACAAAAGAAACCGCCTCCGTGAACTTGAAGTGCGGGCCGCCGTTGAGTGCCGTAAACGTCTGGCCGTCGAGTTCAAAAGCGATGGTGAGAATGTCTGCGGGGCCGGGAGCGCCGCCGGTATTGTGTTGCACTTCAAGACGGCTCGAATTCTTGAAGACCGAGAGGTAGAAATCTACCGCATCTTCTGCGTTGTTGTCGAACCAGAGGAAAGGTGTAATGCGAGGAAATTCCGCGAGGGCACTCATTATGGGTCACTCTCTTGTGGGATCGGGCCTTGGTTGCCCTTCTGCGCGCTACTATGTGTACGCCGTCCACAATAAGCTATCAGAGGAAATGTACACTGTCCACAAGGCGCCATGAAAACAGCAAAAAAAACTCGCCCACCGGCGCGCAAGACATTTCGCCATGGAGATCTGCGGAGAGCTCTTCTGGAAGCGGGCGTCGCCCTGGCGCGCGAGGGCGGCCCCGACGCCATCGTGCTCCGCGAAGCGACACGACGGGCAGGAGTTGCCCCCAATGCTGCCTACCGGCACTTTTCCAGCCACAGCGATCTCTTGCAGGCGGTCAGAGCGGCTGCGCTCTCTTCGCTCGCTCTGGCGATTGAGACAGAGATCGCCGGCCTGCGCAGAAACAAACTTCCCGCGGAATCGGCGCGGGCGACGCTGCGCGCAGTAGGCACCGGGTATCTGAAATTTGCGCTCGCGGAGACGGGTCTCTTCCGAACCGCATTCTCCTTCCCTGATCGGGTTGAGGGCGATGTCGATGCCGCAAAGGCGGGCAAGAGCGGCCTCAATCCATTTCAACTGCTCTCGCGAGCTCTCGACCTGATGGTAGAGGCGGGTGTCCTTCCACGGGAACGGAGGCCAGGGGCGGAGTATCTCGCCTGGTCTGCTGTTCACGGTCTGGCTTTCCTGATCATCGAGGGCCCTTTGAGCCGCTCGTCCCAAAAGGAAATTCACGCCATCTCCGATCGCCTTCTGCAGATGGTGGAACAGGGCCTCTGAGTCTTTTTCATTCCTGCGTGATAACCTCCGATTCAAAATTGATTCCAGCGGAGTCAGTCTACCAACAGAACCCATTAGGAACTGGACGGGTGCCCCACGTTCGCCTCAGCGTACGTGGGCCGAATAAGACGGGCGAAGCCCACCACAGCTTTTTGCTAATCAATCAGCTAAAAGCAATCGAAACATATCATTTTCGTCCCACGTATCCGGATTTCCTGCACGAGGCGCCACCAACATCCGCGTGTGCGGCTTTCTTCAAGGAAAGCCGCATGAAGTGTGCCAACGCCAGCAAGCTCGACAGGAAATCCGGAGTACGCTGAGGCGAACGTGGGGCACCCGTCCAGTTCCTAATGGGTTCTGTTGGAAGACTGACTCCTTCCGGTTGAGTTCTCGCGCACACTCTAAAGCCCGACGCACTCCGCGTGCGGCGAATCCTATCGAGCACGCCACGCAACCGGATGCCATTCCGGCCTCTGCACCGGCCACTTCAGCCTTTCCTCTCCGTCCGGCAACACCGTCGTCAGCACCCAGTCGATGCGCTCAGTCGCCTCTTTAAGGGTCAACTGCAGCGCCGGATCGTTCGCGACCGACGCCGAAAATACAATCGCGGTCAGCGCATTTCGGATATGGTGATTCACTTCGGCCGCAATTTCCATCCTGCGCGCCAAAATCATACGCCGCCGCTTTTCGTAAACCAATACTAAATACGAAAGCACGGATGCGACGATCCATGTATACAGATCAGACGCATAGATCCGGCTCGCATGATGCACCAGGCAATCGAGCCCGAAGCCGCAAACCCCAATCATCAGCCCTAATACGAGAGCCGAGATAAAAACACGTGCGTCGAGAAACAGGTGACCCCCCGACCTGGGGCTAACTCCAAATGTAGGCATAACTGCCGTTCTAGTTGGTTCAGCTAACCAACCCTTCGTACCGGGTAGCTTGGAAGTGAGAGCCATTGCGGGCCTCCCACGCGAATATCAGGCGGTAGCGTCAGTACAGGACAATCGCAGTTCCTGGATAAATCTTCGGCCAGCCTTCTCTGGACGCGGTCAGTGGCGGATCCATTCAACGCAATCGCAATGAGTGTCGCTTTGACGTCCTCTGCTCTCTCTCGAAGCACGTGCTCGGGTTTTCCGAACAGCAGGATCGCCCGTGCGCTCGTGTTGAGGTTTCTCAAACTCCGAGCCAGTGCTTCGAGACGGTACTGAATATCCATCTGCGCATCAGGCATCGTTGGAATATGTTCCGGATCGATGACGTGCACCAGCTCGAGTCGCGCGCGGTGTCTGTGCGCCAATGCGCAAGCGAACTCAAGGACGTTCAGGCTATCCTCGGCGGGATCTCTAACAAAAAGGAGCGTGCCGGGGTCCACACTGCCGCCGGTAGAACGCATTCCTTCATGGGTTGGCATGGTTGCCTCCTGGCAATTTCTATGAAGGCTCAAGCATCTGCGTCTTCGCTTCATTCCGGGTCCATTCCGAAGGCGAGCGAAAAACATATTCGCTGTAAGAGCCTTTGTAGCCGCGCATTCGAGCGATAGGAGCAAGAATCGGAAACAGTGCGCCTTGCAGGAAAGGTGGAGGGCTTAGGAATTGGATGACGTCGCCGAACTCCCTGGCTGTTACCGCAAGCTGGAGCAGATTCGGCATGCCCTTTGGATCAGTCTTGCCATCCTGGGCCAGACCGATCATATTTCGTGTAAAGGCTTCGAATCGATTGGCCGGCCTGATATCCATCATCAGCTTCGCCCCGACGATTCCGGCGTTCCAGAACCGGTGAGGCACTCCCGGGGGGATCTCAATTGTCTTGCCCACTTCGGCAATCGAAATCGCACCGTCGATAAATATGCCGACGCTGCCGCTCACCACTCTCAGCCGCTCATGGATCGATGGATGCAGGTGCAGAGCGGAACCGAAACCGGCTCCCCGCATTTCCAGATCGACCACCATGCGGTCGCCCCTGGTTTCACGTGTGCCCAGGCGGATGGTTGCTCGTTCCCCCGTGACCGGATTGTCAAATACATCGCCCCGTTTGACCATAGATGTTTCCCGGCGGGCGCGCGCATGCGTTGCGCGCCCGTAGTTTGACCGTGCCCAACATGGTTTTCAACCAGTTAGATGGACACAAGTAAGCTATGGAGAACCAAGTTCAGCTAACCAGCCTCTTGCGGACTGCGTAGAGAACGATTTCAGCTGTATTGTGAATACCAAGTTTTTGCATCAGGTTGGTTCGGTGGCTCTCGACCGTGTACGGGCTTACGTCCAGCAGTTGGGCCACTTCTTTATTCGTTTTTCCTTCGGCGAGCAGTTGCAGCACTTCTTTTTCCCGGGCAGTCAGTAGGTCGAAGGTATCGGAGAGACCCTGTTGCTTAAGCATCCGCATGTAATCCTCAAGCAGTGTCTCGTTGATTGCCCGGCTGAAAAACGGCTTTCCATGCGCCACAGCCTTGATTGCCAACAGCAGGTCTTCTTCGGCTGACTCCTTCAGCAGGTAACCTTTAACGCCCACATTGAGTGCTCTCAACAGATAGCTCTCATCCGCGTGCATGGTGAGGATAATGATGCCCACCTTGCTATTCACTTTTAATATTTGTTCCGCCGCTTCGATGCCATTGAGTATCGGCATGGCGACATCCAGGACGATGATTTGTGGAGAGAGGGTCGCGGCCATGGTCACGGCCTCCCGCCCATTGGCCGCTTCTCCTATCACCGCAAGCTCGGGGTATTGCTCGAGAAGAAGCCGCAGACCCTTGCGCACAACTCCATGGTCGTCCGCGATGAGCACCGTGTATCTCATGTTTTCTCTTGCTCTCTGTAAGCCATCGCTTTTTCGAGGTGTCGACTTTTGGTCCTGGACGCTGGGCAAGAGGTCTATCATCGGGGTCCTTCTCGTTGGAAAAGCAAATTGCTCTCGAGAACAACGATAGGCGGAAGGAGCGCCGGAACAAATCCCTTGGAGACACTATGGGCAAGTCTAAATGACAGGAGATGACGCAGGATGGGACAGCCCGGATCTTTAAGACGGGCTGGGATCGAGCCTGGCCGGCAATTCGAGGCTGATCAACGTTCCGCGACCCGGCTCCGAGGCCACGGACATGCGCCCTTGCAAGGCGCGCACCCGCTCGGTCATGCCCATCAATCCGAGACCAGGGGTCTGCAAAAGGGCATCGAAGCCCCTCCCGTCATCCTGTACCGAAGCAATCACTCGCGCTGCGTCCTGCTTTACGACGACCGTGACGCGGCTGGCGTCGGCATGCTTGCCGCAATTGGTCATGGCCTCTTGAATGGCGCGGTACAGACATAGCCGAAGCGCTTCGGGCAGGTTGTCGAGCTGACCCTCAATGTTGACCGAAACAGGGATACCGCACCTGCGCGAGAACTCCTTTGCCTGCCAGTGCAGTGCCGGTTCCAGCCCCAGATCATCGAGCATGGAAGGCCGCACCAGCAGAGCGAGATTGCGCACCGAACGAAGAGCTTCTTCCGCCAGTCCCTTTACGCTTTCAAGCCGCTTCCTGAATTCCTCATCCGGTTCGTAGTGCGACAACGTCCCCAATTCCATGCGCAAGCCTGTCAGTAGCTGGCCCACTTCGTCGTGAAGTTCTCGCGAGATTGTTTTTCTCTCTTCTTCCTGGACCCGCACCAGTTGATTGGATAAACGCCGGAGCTCTTGTTCCGCCTTCTCGGCACGCTTCCTCTCTGCCTCTGAGACTTTATCCAGCCGATACATATAGGCCGTACTGAATATCGCAATCCCACACTCCAACAGGAGAAGCATTAACGTCGCAGCGATCGCGATTTGCCGCAGTTTCGTTTGCTGAGCTTCGCTTTCCTGTTCCTGGCGGGCGAGGCTGGCCTGGTTGAGAGCATCGATGCGTCCGGCGAGATCCAGAACTTTTTCCGGCTGGTTCTCCAACTCGTTGAAGAGGGTCTGTTCCCCTTGACGCGTGCGCGAGGTGTTAAGGCTTTGCTGAATTGAGCTCCAGTACTGATCCAGGCCTTGCTGTAGGGCAAGAATTTGCGGCTTTTGATTTGCGCCAATGAGCTGAATCAGGGTGGTGCAGCTATTTGCTGTATTCCTCTGCAGCTCAGAGATTCGGTTCTCGGTCTCAATAACATTTGGGTTGTTGAAACCGCTCTGTTCTATGAGAGCACCCTTGTTGATATTGGCCTGGATATCTGAGATAGCGTCGTCCGCTCTCTGGTAGACCTGGTGAGCAATCTTTGCACGTTCATGAATTCTGGCAGCTTCACGGGAGACAAGCCACGCGAAGAGTGTCGAGAACAGTAGCAGAGCGCCAAAGGATACAGCGACCGCGGGCCAGAGCCGTGTGCGCATGTGACAACCTTACTCCCACCGAGGAAAGATTCGTTCGCTGAACGTACTAACGGCGACTCTCCTACGTTCCCTCTGATCGAGCCTCTTCCCCAAAAGGAATCGATGTAAGGGTTCCGCGGAGAATCGCCGTCTGTTGGGTAGCTTACTGGTGTGCTGACGGGCCTGCGCGTGAGTTACCAGTAAACTCACATCAACCTCTGTGGATGCCTGTACTCTATGCGCGCGCTTCAAACACCATATTGAACGGCGTCTCAGTTGCTTTGCGGAATTGCGTAAACCCGCCGCCGCGGACCACTTTCTCTATATTCGCGGGACCGGCCTGCGCACCCAGGCCAAGCGCCACTTCTTGCGAGAGCGAACACGGCACACACACCGATGCTGACGCCGAGTACATGATGCGCCCAATGGGATTCAGGTTTTCAGCGACCTCATCATGCGCAAATGGCTCTACGATCATCCATGTACCTTGGGGCGCAAGCGACTCGCGCACATGCCGTGCCGCACCCGCCGGGTCGCCCATATCGTGCAGGCAGTCGAAGAACGCCACCAGGTCGTAGCCCGTTCCAGGAAAACCCTTTGATGGCGCCACCTGGAAGGTCACGCGGTCGCTTACCTGGGCCTCCTTTGCTTTCTTGCGGGCGGTTTCAATCGATGGCCCGTGGTAGTCAAAGCCAAAGAACTGCGACTTGGGGTAGGCCTTCGCCATCAGCAGCGTGGACGCGCCATGGCCGCACCCAATGTCAGCCACCCGGGCGCCGGCCTTCAGTCTGGCCTCTACTCCCTCGAGCGCCGGAATCCAGTTGGAAATCAGGTTCGCCAGGTAGGTCGGCCGGAAGAATCGCTCGCAGCCTTCGAACAAGCCCTTCTCATGTTCATGCCAGGCCATGCCTTTGCCCGTGCGGTAGATTTCCGTAATTTTTTCCTCGTCTTTCATCAGGGACGCCAGCATGTGATAGAAGCCAGGGAGGTGGATCGGCGTATCGTCCTGCGCCAGCGCCAGAGCTTGTTCCGGAGACATGAAGTAGGTGCCGGTTGCGGCGTCATACTCCACATATTTGCCCGCCGCATTGGCGTTTAACCATTCGCGGATATAACGCTCCGCTGTGCCCGTGCGCAGGGCAAGCTGCGCCGGGGTCACCGGTTCGCCATCTCCCATGGCGCGGTAAAGCCCCAGCTTGTCGCCGATAACAATCAGCGGCGCCTGCATAGCAGCGCCCATATCCTGCACCGCCTGTCCCAGCAGCGCATTCAGTTTGTCAGGATCGATGGTTCGTGTTTTTTCCGATGAGATGGATGGTGATGAGGCCATATGTCTCTCCTCCTTTTAGGAAGCTCGCAGTCGACCGGGTGCACAGGCGACTTTGACAGAGATCGATCATAGGCCGGTTGTGGACAATTGCTATCCCCTCGAGACACTAGAGGCGCGGTGGAAAAGGAGGACACCGTGAACCCTTTTTGTTATTCCGTACGCAGGGCCTGCATGGGATCAATACCCGCTGCGCGCCGCGCCGGCAGGTAACAGGCCAGCACGGCTGTCGCCAACAGAATCGCCGCCACCGATGCGATGACGAAAGGGTCCAACGCTGCAACGCCAAAGAGGGTGCGTTGCATCGCGCGGTCCACCAGCACGGCTCCTCCCAGCCCAAGCCCCAGGCCAATCAGCGCAAGCATTGTTCCTTGCCTCACAATGAGGCTGGTTACGTTGCTACGGCTGGCGCCCAGAGCAATGCGCAGACCAATCTCCTGGGTCCGCTGGGAGACGATAAAGGCCATCACGCCATAGATGCCGATGGACGCCAGCAGGAGCGCCAGCACGGCAAAGCAGCCATAGAGCAGCAGGGTGAAGCGGTCTCCGGCAAGGAGCTTGTCTTTCACCTCGTCCATGGTGCTCAAATCCGCCAATGCGATCTGAGGGTCGACAGAGTGTACGGCCTCGGCGACGGTCTTTGCCATGGCGGCCGGGTCCTCGGCGCTGCGGACGCCGATGGTGACGCTGGGTAACAGGGACTGCGCAAATGGCACGTCGACTTCCGGGTACTCCTGGCGGAGACCGAAGGACCGGACGTTGTGGAAGACGCCGACAATCTGCCACTCCACCAGCGGACCCAGTTTGGGCAAGCCGGGGATGATCTGTTCGATCGAGAGCCGCTGCCGGAGCGGGTCCAGGCCCTTCAAGTACTGCCGAACAAAATCCTCATTGACCATGGCGACGCGGACGCTGGTTGCAGTGTCCTGGTCATTGAACGTCCGGCCGCGCACCACCCGAATGCCAAAAGTCTTAAAGTAATCCGCCGTAACGGATTGGAAGGGAGCAGCGGGCCGCTGGGCGAAATCGACCACCGGGCCGCCCACTACGGAGAAGGGCATTCCATCGCTGGTCCCCAGCAGGGGTGAGCCCGTGACTGCTGCGGCCGCTGAAACTCCGGGAACGGCTTGGATACGATTGAGAATTTGCCGGTAGTAGTTGTCAATTTGCGTAGGGTCTTTGAATCGGCCGTCGGCCTGGTCCAACTCAAACCTGAGCACATGGTCGGTGCGCACCCCCAGGTCCACGCGTGTCAGGTTCCAGAAGCTGCGCATGGCCAGCCCCGCGCCGGCCAGCAACGCCAGGGCCAAGTGCGAACTCGCTTACCACCAGGGCGCGGCGCAGCTTGTTGTGCGATGAGCCGGCGCCAGAGCGCCCGCCATCTTTGAGTGACTCGCCGGGATCGACCCGCGAGGCATACCAGGCAGGAGCGCATCCAAACAGCAGCCCGGAAAACATCGTGGCCGCGAGGGTCACGGCAAGAACGGGAATATTCAATTGCAAGCTGGACTCAGCCGGCAACGTGTCTTTCGGCATGACGGCCACCAGTCCGTGCAGCAGAACCACGCCCAGGGCGCAGCCCAACGCGCCACCGATGAACGCCAGAAGACTGCTTTCGGTGAGGAACTGGGCAAAGACCTGTCCCCGCGTCGCCCCCAGGGAGCCGCGCACCGCGATCTCCTTTTGCCGCGCCGTGCCCTTCGCCAGCAGCAGATTGGCGACGTTGACGCAGGCAATCAGCAGCACGAATCCCACCGCGCCTAACAACAACCAGAGGGTGTGGATTCTATCTTTGGAAAGGAAGTCGTTCTGGTACGGTTCGACCAATGCACCCCACCCGCTGTTGCTCTTGGGATTGTCGGCGGCGATGCGGGCGGCTACGGCGTCCATGTCTGCCTGCGCCTGTTGGAGGCTGACGCCAGGTTTAAGCCGGGCAGTAGCGATCATCCAGTGATAGTCATGGTTGATTTGTTCGGGGCGGAAGGCAAGGGGCGTCGTCAGTTGCTGCGTCATAGCGATCATAGAGGCCCTCGGACAGCACACCGACCACGGTATACGGCTCGCTGTTGATGCTCATCGGCTTGCCGATGATGTTGCGGTCGGCGCCCAGGCTGGCCCACAGTTTGTGGGTCAGGATGACAACATGGTCCTTCCCCGGAACTCCCTCTTCCGGCAGAAAATCGCGACCCATCATCAAGGGGAATCCCATCATCTTGAAATAGCCGGGAGTGACGCGCCGGCCATCCACCTGCTCGGGCTGGCCTTTGGTGGCCAGGTTGAAGTTGCCACCGGTGATCGCGGAGAGGCCTTGGAAGGAATGGTTGTCGCGCTGCCAATCGAGGAAGTCCCCGGCGGAGATCCCGTTGCGATGACCTGGATTCGACCACACCATGACTAATTGTTCAGGATGCGGAAGAGGCAGCGGCGCAAGCAGCGTGGAGTAGACCACGGTGAAGATTGCCGTGGTGGCGCCGATGCCAAGCGCCAGAGTCGCGATGACCGCAATCGTCAAGCCGGGGTTCTTGCGCAACATGCGCACGCTGTAGCGAAGATTCTGGAGCAGATTCCGCATGGGACCTCTCTTGAAGCTTTGGGCAGGACTTTTCAGGAGGTACTAGAGCAGTTTCCCTGCCAAACGGAAGAGTGGATTCGCGCGTGAACAAGCGCTGTGTTTATGCACGTCGCCGGAGAAGCTATGGATTGGCTGTTCGATATCGCAAAACCCTGTGCGATTCCGGACGATGATCCCACGCTCTTTATGGCGAGAGTATATCCAGCACTTCCCGCGGTTCGGGCCGGACGCGGAAATCGGCATATGCGCCGGCGAACAGGATCGTGCCGTCTTTCCCGACGATGTAGGTTGCGGGCAGAGGCAGCCGCCAGGTCGCGTCTCCATTCACCAGGGGGATGTTTACCAGGATGCTGCGGTAATACTGCTGCTGGGAGGGCGCGACCGCGTAGGCCAGGCCGAACTGGGCAGCCAGCCGGCATCCGGCATCGGTCAAAACGGGGAAGGGAAGACCGTGCTGCACCGCGGTGAAGTCGTTCTGGCGCACAGTTTGCGGGGAGATCCCGATCAGCAGCGCGCTGCGCTTGCGCACGGCAGTGTAGAGATCCCTCCAGGACTCAAGCTCGGTGACGCAGTAAGGGCACCAGCGTCCGCGGAAGAAGTTGATGACCAGCGGCCCCAGGGCCAGCAGGTCGGAGCTGCGCACGATGCGACCCGCAGCGTCGGGCAGGGCAAACTCCGGGGCTTGCGCGCCAACCTGCAGGATTCTGTCCTCTACCCCCGTTGCGTAGAGCTCCGCTACCGCACGCTCGCTGATCTCGAGGCGTTCCGGCTGGACAAGGTTTCGCGTGTTGGCTGTGATCTGATCGAGTTGGTCTTGCAGTTTCGACATAAAGGCGTTCTCAAGCGGGAAGCTCTCAAATCCTTCGGCGGTGAAAGCCACACTCAACACGGGCCTGGAATAGCCCGAAGGCCGCCGCATCACACGACCAAATTTGATCAGGAGCTGCCCTCAACCGTTTTGACGATCTCCGTCCCAGAAGGGCTTCAGGAATGTTGAGCTTTTCTTGGCCAAGCTCGCCGACTCTATTTTTGCCGGAAAACCCGCAACTGAGTGAATGTGAAACGCTCTAGCGGCCCATGCCGCGCATCCCGCCCAGGGCGCCCATCATCCGCCGCTGCATGCCGCCGCCCTTGCCGGCACTTTTGAACATCTTACGCATCTGCGCATACTGGCGCAGCAGCTGATTCACTTCCTGCACGCTGGTTCCCGAGCCGCGCGCAATCCGCTTGCGCCGGCTGCCGGAGATGATTTCGTGCTTGTCGCGCTCCTGCTTGGTCATCGAGTTGATGATGGCCTCAATGCGGGTAAATTGCGATTCATCCACCTGCCCAGCCATCTGCTGGATGCCCTGAAAGGGGCCGATCGAAGGCAGCATCTTGAGAATGCTCTGCATGGAACCCAGTTTTCGAATCTGGCGCAGCTGGTCGCGGAAGTCTTCCAGGGAAAAGCCGTCGCCGGAGAGGGCCTTGCGAGCGAATTCCTCCTGCTTCTTTTTATCCAGGGTCTCTTCTGCCCGCTCAATGAGCGTCATCATGTCGCCCATGCCCAGGATCCGGCCTACGATCCGGTCGGGGTGGAAAGGCTCAAAGGCCTCCGGCTTCTCGCCGGTGCCGATGAACTTGACCGGCTGGCCGGTGACATGGCGGATGGAGAGCGCAGCCCCGCCTCGGGCATCGCCATCCATCTTGGTAAGCACAATGCCGGTCAGGGCCAGCTGCTTGTGAAATTCTCCTGCGGAATGGACCGCGTCCTGGCCGGTCATGGCGTCGGCCACGAAGAGGATCTCCTGCGGGTTGAGCAGGTTCTTCAGGCTCCGCATCTCCTCCATGAGCTCCTGGTCCAGGGCCAGGCGGCCGGCCGTATCGACGATCAGCGTGTCGCAGCCGGTATTGATGGCCTCGCGGCGGGCCTCCTTGGCCAGGCGCTCGACCAGCGCCATCCCTGGTGCTTCACCCTTGGTGTCGCCCTCATACAGGTTGATTTTGATGGCGTTGGCTACCACCCGCAGCTGTTCGCGCGCGGCAGGCCGGTAGACGTCGACTGAGACCAGTAAGGGCCGGTGGCCGCCTTTCCTGAGCCATGCGGCCAACTTGCCTGAGGTGGTGGTCTTGCCCGAGCCTTGCAGGCCGGCCATAAGGATCACGGTGGGCGGGCGGGAAGCGAAGTTGAAGCGGGCCGTGTCTTTCCCCAGCAGGGCGACCAGCTCGTCACGGACGATCTTGACCACTTGCTCGCTGGGCGAAAGAGCCGTCATTACCTGCTGGCCGACCGCCTTCTCCCGGATGTGGTCGATAAGCTCCTTGACCACGTTCAGGTTGACGTCGGCTTCGAGCAGGGCCACGCGGATCTCCCGCAGGGCGTCCCCGATATTTTCTTCGGTGACGGTGCCCTGACCGCGGAGATTCTTGAAGGCCCGCTGCAGCTTGTCGGATAGGTTTTCAAACATGGCGGTATTTACAGTCTAACCGACGAGGGCGGGAGGCTGGGGACGGGGTCCCCAGCCTCCGATTGGTTACGCCGAAAGAGGCTTATTCCTGGGAGGAAGCAGAGGGCTCGCTCAGATTGGGAACATCGATGCCCAGCGCAGTGGCCAGGGAAATCTGGTGATCCTGCTCCTGTAGCAGGATGGTCCGGATGTGCTCCGCGGTCGCATACTCGCCTAGCTGGTCGCACTGGCGAATCCGCTGGCGGTAATTACGGATGGTCTCGTTCTCGTTGTCCAGGTCGAAGCGCAGCATCTCTTCTGCCTTCTCCGAGGTCTTTACCGGTTTGGGAACCACCACCGGCATGCCGCCCATGTAGTCGATTTGGTTGGCCAGAATGATGGCGTGCTGCAGTTCTTCCTTGGCATGCACCTCCAGCTCGGCCGCGATGTTCATGTAGGCGGCGCCCTTCAGCACCTGGGAATAGTTCACATAAGCAATAATCGCCTGGTATTCCCGGGCCAGATCTTCATTCAGCAGGGCAACCAGTTTTTCGCGGGTGATGGCTTTTTCGGTGGGGACGGTGGCTGTGGCCATGGCTTTCTCCTCGTTCTTAACGCGTTATCGGTAGGTTTAAGGTTTAAATAGGTCTGTCTGCTTGGGTGCCGGATACCGGCCAGAGGTTGCAGTGCAACGGAACTGCACCGAGAAGTTTCTTACCTAACGCGACTTCGCCCCCATCCGGGGGTCTGAATGCCTAGTTTCATGTTTTGGATTGATGTTTGTGGAGTAGCTCGACCATGCCCTCATCCTCGTCCTCTATCGCCGGACTGTTTACCCGTGCCCTGGCCGGCTGCCTGATTCTCTCCCTGGTCCAGGAACCGGCCATCTTGCTGGCTGCGGAAGCCCCCAGCTGGCATAGCAAGCAGGCCCCGGCGGTGCAGCCGCTGACGGAGGAAGAACGGGCGGCCCAGGCGCTGAACCGGCTGACCTTTGGGCCGCGGCCAGGCGATTTGGAGCGAATAAAGGCGATCGGGGTTAAGAAGTGGGTCGAGATGCAGCTCAACCCGGAGCAGGTCGACGATAGCCTGCTCGAGGCTCGTTTGCAGAGTCTTCCCGCGATGCGCCTGAGCCAGCAGGATCTGCTGCAAGCGTTTCCGTCCGGGGCGCTGATTCGCGCCGTGGCCGATGGAAAGGTCGCCCTGCCCAACGATCGGGTGGAGCGCGCTATCTACCAGAACCAGGTCTTTGCCTATGAAGAGAAGCGCCAGAAGCAGGCGCAGGAAGCAGCCCAGCAGCCAGGATCAGAACCTGTGGCTGCGGCGGGAACAAATGCCACTGCACCGCCTGTTCTGGCAGAGAACAATCAGGAGAACGCCAAGGCCGCGGCCAGCGAAAGCGTGATGGCCGACGCCATGGCGCTCGAGGATGTAGCCAGCTCCCCCTCGATTACCGTCCATGAGCAGAAGCTTTATGCCGATCTGGCCTCAACCCAGATTGTGAATCTGTCTCCTGACCAGCGAATGCAGCGGCTGGTGAGTATGAAGCCGGGCCAGCTGCGCGGCTTCATGAAGAGCCTGACCCCGGAAGAACGCGCCCAGCTGACGGCTGGGATGACGCCGCAGCAAAAAGAAACAGTGGTTGCGTTGATAAACCCTACGATCCTGGTGGCCGGCGAACTCCTGCAAACCCGCTTGCTCACGGATATCTATAGCCAGCGGCAGCTACAAGCGGTGATGACGGATTTCTGGTTGAACCACTTCAACGTCTTTCTCAAGAAGGGGCAGTTCGCGCCCTGGTACCTGGTCGATTACCAGCAAAACGTGATTGCGCCGCATGCCATGGGTAAGTTTGAAGACCTGCTGGTGGCGACAGCGAAAAGTCCGGCGATGCTGTTCTATCTTGACAACCATTCCAGCATCGGCCCGCATTCGTTGGCCGCGCAACGCGCCCAGGCCAATCCCGCAGCCAAGAACAAAGACCCCGGACTGAATGAGAACTATGCCCGCGAGCTGATGGAGTTGCATACCCTGGGCGTGGACGGCGGCTACACGCAAAAAGACGTTACCGAAGTAGCCAAGGTCTTTACCGGTTGGACGATTGAGGAGCCCCGCAAAGGGGTTGGGTTCACTTTCAATGAGCGGCGCCATGAGCCCGGGCCCAAGTATGTTCTGGGTCAGACCATTCAGGAGAATGGCGAACAGGAGGGTCTCGCAGTGCTGCACCAGCTCGCGATCAGCCCGGCGACGGCGCACCATCTCTCGCAGCAGTTGGCGGAGCGCTTTGTGAGCGACAATCCACCGCCGGCGCTGGTGGACCGCATGGCAAAGACCTACCTGCATACCGATGGCGATATCCGCCAGGTGCTGCGGACCCTGTTTACCTCCCCGGAGTTCTGGTCCCGCGAGGCGTATCGCGCCAAGGTCAAGACTCCGGAAGAGTTTGTTCTGTCGGCGGTACGGGCCACCGGAGGCGAAGTGCAGCGGCCGGCCATCGTGCTCAATGCGATGAACCAGTTGGGTATGCCCTTCTTCGGTTGTCAGACGCCGAACGGTTATTCCTGGACGGCTGGGGCTTGGGTAAACTCGGGTGACCTGCTGACCCGTATCAACATTGCGCTGGCTCTTGCCGGTCATAAGCTGGGCACGGCTACGGATCTGGATGCCTTGATGAAAATCAAAGCACCCGATGCGGCCACGGCAGCGGAGAAGGAAACCCGGTTGGAAGCGGTCTTTCTGGATGGGCAGTTGAATCCGCAGGCGCGGGAAACGGTATTGCAGCAGGCTGACCAATTGGCTACGCAAGGACCGATGGCGCTGCCCGGCTCGGAGCCGCCCAAGGCGGGTCCCAAGCAAGCGGGAGCATTGGCGGTTCGGGCGGCGTTTGTTCAGGTGATGGATCTGGCAACTCCCATACCGCCGCCCGCGGACAAACAAGCCGCGCTGGTGGCGGGGCTGTTGTTGGGTTCGCCCGATTTCCAGAAACGGTAAAGGGGATAGATCCGTCAATGAGGCCGCCTCCTGCCGGGTGCAGTTCTCACACACCCTCTTTAGCCCCCATAGCCGCGGCTTTTAGAGCCGGACTAAAGTCGTACCCTACTGAGGGGAGTTGTTGACCGGGGCCGTGGGGCTCACAGGGCTTGCTGGTGATCCGCCGAACCCCGAGCCATTACCGGACCCGTTGCTCGATCCAAATCCAGACCCGTTGCTCGATCCAAATCCAGATCCGCTACTTGACCCGAAACCAGACCCGGAGCTGGAACCAAAGCCAGAGCCATTACTGGATCCGAAGCCTGTCCCGGTAGTCCCGTTCGCACCGGTTCCGATGGTGCTGCCGTTCATGTTGGTGGGAGCGCCGGCGGTCGCCTCGATCGCGTTCTGGGAGGGATCGTAGACAAATTCCCATTGATTGTAGTGGGTCTGCTTCCTGTAGATCTTGATCGATGTTTTCTTGTCTTGCAAGCCGACTCCCACAATCGGTGCACCGCCGAAGGTGGCGCCGGGTGTGCCGAAGGCGCCGCTACTCCCAGTGGTTCCGGGGGCGTTTGTCGTGACTGTTCCGCCAGTCGCCGTAGACGAACCAAACCCACTGCCTGTAGACGAACCAAAGCCGCTGCCTGTACTTGAACCAAACCCACTGCCGGAGCTGGAACCGAAGCCTGTGCCGGAGCTCGTGCCACTTCCTGTGCCGGAGTCGGTGCCTCCAGTGGATGAAGTGGATGAACCGCTGTTGCCAAAAGCCGACCCGGGGCTTCCGCCGAAAGATGAAGGGGAAGAGCCAAACGACGAACCGCTGCTGTTACCGAAGGCAGATCCCGAAGATCCCAACGTCGAGCTCCCCCCACCGAGCGAAGACCCGGAAGAGCCAAAAGCAGACCCGGAACCAAACCCGCCGGTCGAGGAGCCCCCGGTGCCAGTGGGCATCCCGGTAGGCGTAATGCCGTTCTGCATCATCGGCACTTGCTGTCCGAACAGACCCATGGCCGGGACCTTGGCCTCGCCCAGGTGGATGATCCGCCAGTCGTCCTTCCCCGTCATGGGGTCGAGATAGCGCTTGCGCAAGAAGCGCATATTGTCTGCCTTCATCAGCTGGTCGATGCTGTTGGGATAACGGTTGTACTTCCCGAAATACATCTGGATCCCGCGGGCGTATTGCTTTCCGCGGTGTATCGTCTCCTCTTCCTTATCGCGGCGGATGGATTCAGCTATCTTGGGCGCCGCTATGGCCAGCGCAATCGTGACCAGCAGGACCATGAAAAGAACGCCGAGCAGGAGAAATCCTTCCTCGTTTCGAGAATGGTGTCGAGCGCCGGATTGTATCGAGTTGAGTCTCATCGTCAGCTGCTTGCCGCGCTCATTGGCGCAACGGTAATGTTTGTGTGTTGTGGTAAGGAATGTCTTCCACCTGGACCGAGGCGGTGCCGATCTTCACCACCCGGTAACGCCGGTCGACCACATCCCCCTCCGAGGCGATAAAGATATCATCGCCGTGCAGCAGGAAGACTTGTTTTTGCCCGGTCTTCTCCGCCGCGTATCCATAGAAACCCAGATTGATGGGCGGTGGTGGCGGTGGCGGTGGTGGACCGGTATCGACATGCGCCTGGCGGATGGGAGCGATGGGTTTGGGTATGGCCGGGGGCGCAGAGAGCAGGGAGAAGATGTTGCGCCCAGTGCCGGTATATTCAAGCGACTCGGCCTGGCGCATGATCTCCGGATGCAGCGTAGGGTCAAGCGAGGCCAGGCCGCCGACCTTGGCCGCCGGGTGGGCATAAACTCCCGCGCTGCTGTTCTCTTGCGCCGTTTCGCTGCCTGAAGCAGTGCTTGCCGGACGGGACGTAGTGACCACTGGGGGCGGGGGTGCCGGCGCCGGGGAGGGCGAAGGGCCGAAATTCTGCCACAGAAAACGCACCAGCAGGATCAGCATCACCAGGCCCAGGCCACCCGCCAGGTAGACTTTCTTCTTATCTTCGGTTCCGACTTTGATGGCCATTAGCGGGCTTCCTCCTCTCCGGACGGTTGGCTCTCGTCTCCCTGGGGAAGGGCAGGAAGCTGGCGCAGGTCGCTGGCACGAAGATAGGTAATCAGGCGAAGGCGCAGATTGACCATGCCGCCCTGGGACCCGGTCAGCGTGAGCCCGTTGATCAGGAAGAAGGTCTTGCTGCGCTCCAGCCCGTTGATAAAGTGCATCAGCGGGGCGTATTCCCCGCTGAGACTGGCATCCAGGCGCAACTCAATCAGCCCCGGGAGCGCGGGGCGGGGGGTGTAGGCGAGATTGGTCAGGCGAACCGTATTTTTCATCGCCAGGTCATTGATCGCGGCGGAGATGGTGGAGTACGCGGCGGGAAAGCGCGCGCTGTAGAACTCGTCCGCCCGGGTGCGAGAGAGGTCGACTTTCTGGGGCAGTCCTCGCAACGGGCTCATCTCCAGCTGCAGCCCGCGATAGGCAGTCTGTTCCTGCTGCAGCTGCTCGGGGCCGGCGGCATGCAGCGTATTCCAGGCAAGAAACAGGCGCACCCCGAGAACCAGGTTCAGGATCAGGAGCAGCGCTACCCCGGCGATGTGCAGGTTGAGTAAGCTGAGCAGGTTGCCGCTGAATTTCTTCATGGCGCACCCACCTTGCCCGGCCGCGGTTTGCGGCTCGCTTTTCCAGCGCCGCTGGGGGCAGTTTTTCCAGCAGCGACGTGTGAGCGCTTGGTTCCGGCTGGGGCGCCACCCTTGTGTTCCGGTGCAGCCGGCTTCCCGGTGTTATCGGGCAGCGGATTATATTCCGCCAGCAGATCGAAGTTCACACTGGAGGTGGCGCTCACCTGCTCCACCGGCCGCCCATTCTGGTTGCTCTCCGCCGTCTCCCGGGCCAGGCGAGGGGCGAGGAAACGGTGGGAATGTTCCAGGTTGCGGACCAGGTCGACACCACGCTCATGGGCGCCGCTGACGCGCAGGCGGATGGTCACTTTTCCATCACGGGAGACCACCGGGTCGATGTTCATCACCTGCACCCCGCTGGGCAGCACGTTTTCCAGGTCCATCATGACCGCGGTCCAGGAGAAGGCTTTCCTGGCGAACATCTGGTTAAGAAACTGTGACTGCGTCAATACTGTGGCATTTTTCGGCTCCCGCATCTGCGCTTGAAAGGCCTGCTTCTGGGCATCGATCGCCTGGATCTTCTGTTGCACCGCGGTCAGCCGGGCCTGGGCTTCGGATGCCTTGCCCTTCTCTGAGGCCAGCAATACCCAGAGCGGCACCGCAATCACAGCCAGCAGGATGATCAGGATGCGCAGCCGCAGGTAGAGCGGGCCAAGCTCGACGAACGGACGGGTAGCGAGATTGAGTTGAATGCGCATCAGTTAGCGAGGGCTCCCACCACCCCGGCAAGGATGCCGCCCGGCATAGCCTTGCTCTTGTAGGGCGTAGGAACGACGTCGCGCACCGGGATGCTCTCGTCGCCTAGCAGGCGGATCAGTTCCTCCGGACCACCCAGGCCGCAGGATAGCAACTGCCGCGGTGGCGATTCGAGGGTATCCTCAAAATAAGCCACCGCGACACTTACCGATTGCTGCAGCTCCTCGGCGGCATGGAAGGAGTTCTCCTCGGGCAGCATTTCCTTTTCCGTGAGTTCCAGGGTGCGATGGAGCAGCAGTTCATTTTTTCGCGTAATGGCAGTGGTGACCGAGCTGCCGTTGCGGTTGATCACCAGCGACGGCTCCTCCGAGCTGACCGCGGCCAACGCCGCCAGGGTGCTGGGTAAGACCACTCCCGGCTCGTAGCCCGCTTCGCGCACCGCGCTTTCATACTCCGCCAGCACGGCGGCCGGGGAAACGGCGACGATCACCCGCACCAGTCCCGGTTTGCCGGGCATGACCTGGTAGCTGACAGCGGCGTCTTCCACCTCAAACGGAACCAGCTTGCGCAGGCGAAAGCGAATGATGGGCAACGCTTCGGCCGCCTTGCCGGGCAACAGGTCGAAGTCCAGCAGCAGCACACGCACGGCAGCGTCGGGGATAACGACGGTGATCTGACCGCCTTCTTTGACGCTGATTTCGTCCAGCGCCTGGCGCAGTGCGCTGGCCACGGCGGCACGATCGGTGAAGTTGGGGGGCTTCAGCCCGGCGGCAAGCACCCCGGGGCGCAAGGGAGCGAACCCGGAGACAATTTCCTGTTCCGCCTCCCCGGGCCGGCCGGCAACCACGCCGGCACTGGTGATTTCACAGGCCAGGCGGGGGCGCAGCGCATCGGCTTCGGAGGGGAAGATACGGTTGGCGATGTTTGAAAGCATGTCTAGCGGAAGGCCTCGATAAAGGTGACCTTGTTGATTTCCTTAAGCGTTGTCAAACCACGGCTGGCGCGGTCCACGGCCGATTCGCGCAGGAACTGCATGCCCTGCGCCTGGGCCAGCTTGCGCACCTCGGAGGCCGGCTTCTTGTCCAAAATAATCTCTCGAATCGCGTCGTTCAGCTCCAGCAGTTCGTGAATCGCGGTTCGGCCGCGATAGCCGGTGCCTCCGCATTCAATGCAGCCGGCGCCTTCAGAAAAGTCGAAACTGCGCCACAGCTCAGGGTCCAGTCCACTGTTGCGCAGGAATTCATCGTCGTAGCGCACCGGATGTTTGCAGTATTCGCAAATGGTGCGCACCAACCGCTGGGCCAGGATGCAATTGAGCGCAGAGACAAAGTTGTATGCCTCCACACCCATGTTGAGAAAACGGCCGAGCACGTCGACCACGTTATTGGCGTGGACCGTGGTGAACACCAGGTGGCCCGTGAGCGCGGAGTTGATGGCGATCTGCGCCGTCTCCTGGTCGCGGATTTCACCCACCAGGATCTTGTCCGGATCATGGCGCAGGATGGAGCGCAAGCCGCGGGCGAAGGTGAGTCCCTTCTTCTCGTTCACCGGGATCTGCGTGATGCCGCGAATCTGGTACTCCACCGGGTCTTCGATGGTGATGATCTTGTCCTCGTCGCTCTTGATCTCGTTGAGCGCGGCATAGAGGGTCGTGGTCTTGCCTGATCCGGTTGGCCCGGTGACCAGCACCATGCCGTAGGGCTCGCGGATGTAGCGCCGGAAGCGGCGCAGGTCTTCCTCTCCGAAACCCACCACGTCGAGCGTGAGCTTGCGGAACTTCTCGCTCATCGACTCCTTATCGAGCACGCGGAGCACGGCGTTTTCTCCGTGCACGGTGGGCATGATGGAGACGCGGAAGTCGATCAGGCGCCCTTTGTAGCGGACGCGGAAGCGGCCGTCCTGGGGGACGCGGCGCTCGGCGATGTCCAGTTCGCTCATGACCTTGATGCGGGAAAGGATGGTGGAGTGATGCTCGCGCGCGATCGGCGCCATGGCCGCCTGCAGTACGCCGTCGATGCGGTACTTCACCACCAGCGAATCATCGTAGGTTTCCAGGTGAATATCCGAGGCGCGGCGCTCGAGCGCGGTGAAGATGGTGGTATCCACCAGCCGGATGATGGGGCTGATGTCCTCTTCCGAGGTAAGCTTCTCGATCGAGATGTTCTCATCTTGGTTGTCTTCGGCCGAGATCACGTCGAACGTGAGCCCCTCGGAGGCCTCGTCGAGCACGCGCTGCGACTGCTCCGTCTTTTTGAGCAGGTCGGTGATCTGGGAGAGGGTCGCGACCCGGGTGGTGATTCGCTGTCCCAGCAGGCCGCTGATCTCGTCCAGGATCATCAGCCGGCTGGGGTCGCTGACCGCGATCACCAGCCGGTCTTCCATCTGCTCCAGGGGCACGAAGTTATAGCGAAACATCATGTCCACGGGCACGCTGCGGAAGAGCTCGTGTTGAATGCGGAAGTTCTTCAGATCGACAAACTCACAGCGATAGCGATGGGCCAGCGCCTGGGCGCGCGAGCTCTCGTCGGATTCTGGAACGACGGTCGTGAGAAGGGCGGTGCTGTCGGTCATCGAAAACTCCTAGCGGCAAAAATGGACAAAGCGGAGGCAGCGGCCTCCTCAGTGGCCTCCCATGGTGCTTGCTTGACCCAGGGAGAAGATGGGCAGATAAAGCGCGATCAGGATGACGACAACCACCGAGCCCATCACAATCAGGATAGCGGGTTCAATCAGCGCCAGCGCCGCGGTCAGCGCTGTCTGTACGTCTTCTTCGAAAAACTCGGCGACTGAGTTGAGCATTTGCGGCAAAGCTCCGGTGGATTCGCCGACGTCGATCATTTCCGTCGCGAGGTCGGGGAAGACGCCGGTTTTCTCCAGGCTCTGGGCCAGGCTTTTTCCCTCGCGCACGCTGCCCACGGAGGCCATCACGGCCTTGGCAATGGTGTCGCTGGAGATCGATTTTGCCGCGGTTTCGAGCGAGGGCACGGGCGGCAGTCCGCCGACCAGGAGGCTGGAAAGCGTGCGCACAAAGAGCGCGACCTGGTACTTGCGCCAGATATTGCCGAAAATCGGCATACCAATGCGCATGCGATCGATGCGCGCTGTGCCGGCGGTGGTCTGGCTATAACGGTAGAGCCCATAGACGATGAGGGCGATGCCGGCCAGCAGCCACAAAATGTAATGCTGAAAATTATTGCCCACTGCCAGCAGCATGCGGGTCGCCGCCGGCAGGTTGGTGCCCAGCTGGTCGTAGAGCATGGCGAAGCGCGGCACCACGAAACTGATCAGGAAGATGAACAACGCGATCACCATGGTGACCAGCAGGCAGGGGTAGAGCAGGGAAGCAATCAGCTTCTTGCGGAAGGAGAGCGAGATGCGCTGGAAGGCAAGATAGCGTGACAGAACATCTTCCAGTTGCCCGCTTCGTTCTCCTGCCAGCAGGGTAGTGGTGTAGATCAGGGGAAAGCCGCCCTGGGCTTCAAAGGCGCCGGAGAGCGATTCCCCGGTGCGCACCCGCGCGGCTACATTTTCCAGTTGCGCGCGGAAGGTAGGGTTCTTCTGCCCTTTGACCAGCATGTCGAGCGAGCCGACGATGGGCAGGCCGGCCCGGATCAGGGTAAGAAACTGCTGGTTGAAGATGATGAAGGCTTCCAGGTTGGCCTTCTTGCGGCTGCCACCGACGCCGCGCATGCCGCGCGGCCGCACCGAGTAGACGTAGTAGCCGGCCTGGGAGAAACGGCTGCGCAGTTCTTCCGCGGAGCCGGCGATCTGCACCTGCTCCTGAATGCGTCCCCGCTCATCTGCCAACTTGACTACGTACTCTGCCATGGGCCCCCTACCAGTTTACCGGGATACTCCAACTGCTGCGGCGGGCTTGGCCGGAAGCGTTCCCAGCTTGCCAATTTGACCTTTGGGACCGACGGCCCAGGGCAGGCTAAGAGCGTTCCAATTACCACTATCGAGCCATTGCCACGTCTTGCCATCGTCATAAGAGATATCGGAGCCATTGCTGCCCACCGTTATCCAGGCCTGCTCCGCCGCATCCCAGGCGACCGCCGACCGATAGCCATGGGGTGGTTTGCCGGCTGCGCGCCAGTGCTCTCCGCCGTCGGAGGTGAAGGCCGCATTGCCAGTCGCGTCATCAGGCTTACGAAAGTCCCCACCGACAGCAATTCCGTGCATTGGGTCGCGAAACGCTACGGAGAAGACGCCGGAGGAGTCGTTTCCGCTTGCCAGCGGAGTTTGCGCGCTCTGCCAGGTGACCAGGTCCCTGGTCCGTAGGACTCTCGCCTTGCTGGTTCCCAACCAGACCCAGCCGCCACTGGCCGCCATGGCGCTATTGCTGGCGGCGAAAGCGGACTCTCCGGGAAGCGGCTGCAGTTCGGCGGCCGGTCTCCAGGTTTTCCCGCCGTCGTGGGTCACCAGTAAACCAAACCTCGCATGATCAGTACGTCCGGAGGCCTGCGTTGGATCACCGTAGAGGACGCCCTGCTGCCGGTTGAGGAAGAGGATCCCATCCCAGAAGCCGGCTGCATCGGGATTGGTCAAGAGCAGCTTCCAGCTGCTACACCCGTCTGTCGTCTGATAGAGGCGGGACTGGTCGCCGGGTCCGCTCGACAAAGCCAGGGCACTTTGCGCGTCCCAGGCCCAGATGCCGCGGAAGTCCAGCTTGCTTGCGCCGGGCGGTGTGGCGCATTGCTGCCAGAGGTAGCCAGTGTCCTCGCTGCGCAGTATCGTGCCGCCGGTGCCGCTGGCCCAAACCACGCCACCGCCCACGGCATGGATTCCGCGCAGGCCGGCGGTGGACCCGCTATCCTCGAGTTCCCACGGGCCGCTATGAGTCGTGGTTTGCGCCCCGGCAGCCAGGGCCGCTAACAAGCACGCAGTTGAAGTCACCAAGGCTGTGATCCGCATATTTTGAAGACTAAAGGGATATCGATTGCGATGCGGTGAAACCAACGAAACAAAGCCGTGCCCTTCGTGCAGTGAGTTTCAGCATCCCCCGAAGGGGCCGCGCACATTACACCGGGGGCAAGCCGTCGACCACCGGAATGCCCGGCGGAGGATGGAAAACGAAATCTGTATCCGGGGCGGGTGCATTTGCCTGGCTTTCCTTAAAAGTGAATGGAGGTCTGGGCTCCATCGGTTTCGTGGATGACCATGGAGTGGATAATCCCATCGGCGCTCACCCCGAGCACAATCTTCTCCACCCGCTTCTGCATGCCCTTGGGCACTCCCGAGAGCTGCAGACCCGTGTCGGTGGTGGTGAGCGTCAACCCCTCGAGTTCCTTCTGCAATTGCGTATGTCCCAGCAGAAAGCGCAGCGGCGAACGCAGATCGTCCAGTTGCGCCGCGGCCAACCGCTCTACCTGGGCGTCCCCTGGCGAATAGAACCAGGCATACTTGCCGTCGAGCAGAAATACCTTTCCCGGCGGATTGGTATAGCTCCAGTGCATTTTTCCCGGTTTACGCAGCAGCAGAACCCCGCTCTCCTGGCGATCGATGCCCATGCCGTGAAAGCTCTCGGTGAAGGTCGTGCGCAGCGAATGGAGGCCGTTGTAGTACTTGTCCACGCGCTGCGCTACCTGCTGTGCGGTGGGTTCAGTTTGGGCAGACGACGGAATTGGCAGCAACACAGCGAGCCCAAGCAGCAGAAAGAAGCAGCGTGCGCTTATTGAATCGGCTGCGAGCAATTCGTGCCACCCGCAGGGTCGGCTTTGATCTCTCCTGCCTGGTCGATGCAAAAGCCGCGATGGCCCGACTTCCCAATCGACTGCGGCACCGCTGTTGCCTCATACGAGGTGTACATGTCCTGGTTGTTGACCGTGACCTTGGTGCAGTTGACGATGTTGAAGGTGTAGCCCGACTTCTGCCCGGTGGCCAGGTCTCCCTGCAGTACTTGTGCTGCCTCGCGCTGGGCGGACCGGCGCTGGCGTTGCCGCCTAGTGCGGGCAGCGCGCAGGCGAAGCCGTTGGCGGGAAAATCCGTCTGGTACTGGATCTGCGCCTGGTAAATGGCGCGCAGTGATTGGATGGCTGAAGTCTCGTCCGCCTGCGCCTTCATGCTGATGAAGTTCGGAATGGCGATCAACATCAGAATGATCATGATGGACATGACGATGAGCAGTTCCATCAGGGTGAAGCCGTGCTGGCGGTTCTTGCGGAGGATCCTGGTATTGCTGGTCTGAGTCATGACGGCCCCATTTTACAAATGATATGGACGCAGATGCCAGCAAAAGCGCTCACCGAAGCTAGCAGGCCAGCTGGGCGCGGCTGATCTTGAGCCCGTCGAGCCGGCCCAGCAGCGTCACTGCCACCTTGTCCGGGTCGAAGAGCGAGTTGGCCATGGCCATGACCTCTTCGCTGGTGACGGTATCGACCTTCTCCATGATTTCGTCCACGCCGAAGAAGTGCTCGAAGTACATCTCCTGGCGAGCCAGGTTCGACATGCGGGACATGGAACTCTCCAGGCCGAGGATGATGTTGCCTTTGAGCTGGTCCTTGGCGCGCTGCAGCTCTTCTTCCGGCAGGGCTTCGCACTTCAATCGCCGGAACTCGCACATGATCAACTCGATCACCTCCATGCAGTGAGCCGACGAGGTACCTGCATAGACGCACAGTGAGCCGGTATCGCGATAGGGGTTCAGATCGCTGAAGATGGAGTAAGCCAAGCCATGTTCTTCGCGCACGGTCTGGAAAAGCCGCGAACTCATGCCGCCACCCAGCACCGTATTGAGCAGCAGGGTTACGTAACGGAGATCGTGCGCGATGGGTGGGGAAGGCACGCCCAAACAAAGCTGCACCTGTTCCAAGGCTTTCTTGTTGCGCAGGACAATCTTCGAAACGGTGCGCGGCTCGGTCTCTGCCAGCGCGCCTTTGGCGGGCGCAATGTGATCGAAGCGCTTAGCTACCAGATCGACGAACGCGTCGTGCTCCAGATTGCCCGCGGCGGAGAAAACCATGTTGTTGCCGGAGAAGCGCTGGCCATAGTAATCGAACAAAATATCCTGCTCGAAGCGGCGCACTGTCTCTTTCGTCCCCAGGATAGGTTTTCCCAAGGGATGGTCCTTCCAGAAATTCTGCGTGAAAATCTCGTGCACCAGATAGTCGGGATTGTCCTCGTCCATCTTGATCTCTTCGAGAATCACGCCACGCTCACGCATGATGTCATCGTTGTTGAAGACCGGGTTCAACACCAGGTCGGAGAGAACATCGAGTGCCGTGGGGACATGCTGATCGAGAACCTTGAGGTTGAAACAGATGGTCTCTTTGCCGGTGAATGCGTCCAGGTTGCCGCCGATCGCATCGACCTCACGTGCAATGCGCTTGGCGGAGCGTGACTGCGTTCCCTTGAAGACCATGTGTTCGACGAAATGAGAGATGCCGTTTACTTCCGGCAGCTCGTGGCGGGAGCCGGCCCGGATCCACACACCCATGGCAACTGACCGGATATGCTCCATGCGCTCGGTCAGGATAGTCAGGCCGGAAGGTAGGATCGTGCGTCGAATGCTGCGTTCTGTCACCATCTCAGTGTAGCGGCTTTCCTTGGGCTAAAGCGGATTTCCTGCGCCCGATTACCAAAATGCACTCCGGCCGGGGCAGGCCTCCCAGGGGCAAAAGTTGCTCTCTCGTGCACCCATGTTGGTGCAAGCGTTAATGGCAAACCCGCAAAAAAAAGGGTGTTATGCTGCGAAAAGAGCCGTCAGTCGATGCCTGGTAGGGAAAATCTCGTCTCAGTATTAGACGGAGCAGCCAAACCCGCCGCTAGAAATCTTTTTGGCCTTTCCCGTCAACAGCTTACCGAACTAATGCTGAAGTTTCGGCAGCCCGCATACCGGGCCGGCCAGCTGCTGGAGGCCATGTTTCAGCAGCGGATTGCCTCTCTCGACCAGGTGCATACCCTGCCTCGCGAGCTGCGCACAGCCATGGCGGACGAGGGCTGGATCATTGCCGGTCCCAGGATTGTCGAGACTTTTCGCTCGGTCGACGGCACCGAGCGCTACTTGGTTGCGGGACAGGATGGGCAGACGGTGGAAACGGTCTGGATGCCGGGCGGCGACGGGGGAGAGCAGGGAGATGGCAGCGGGCACGAAGCGGCGAGTGCCGGATCGCGGCGAGCCACCATCTGCGTCTCCAGCCAAATCGGCTGTGCGGTCAACTGCCAGTTCTGTCTCACGGCGAAGATGGGATTGCAACGCAACCTATCGGCCGGAGAGATCGCCGGCCAGGTGATCGCGGTGCTGGAGCGGCAGGCATGTGCAACTGGGGCGCGACCGCATCAACCTGGTCTTCATGGGCATGGGCGAACCCTTCCTGAATTATGACGAGTTCATAGCGGCGGTGCGTTTGCTGGTGAACGAAGCAGGGTTGGCTGAATCCAGGATGACGGTTTCCACCTCCGGTATTGTGCCCGGCATTCTGCGTCTGGCCGGCGAGGCGGTGCGGCCCAGGCTGGCGATCAGCCTCAATGCGCCCAACGATTTGATTCGCGAAGCGATCATGCCCATCACCCGCAAATGGAAGATCGATGAGGTGATCCAGGCGGCTGGTCAATTGCCTCTAAGGCCGCGGGAGAGGGTCACTTTCGAATACGTGCTGTTAGGCGGGGTAAACGACGGCTTGCAGCATGCGGACGAGTTGGTTGCGCTGGCGCGCAGTGCGCCCATGCCGGTGAAGGTGAACCTGATCGCCTGGAATCCCGGTCCTGGCATTGGCTATGCGATGCCGGAGCCGCAGCAGGTAGCGGCTTTCCAGCAAAGACTCATCGCGCGAGGCGTTCCCGCATTTGTGCGCCGGCCGCGGGGTAGAGACATCTACGCCGCTTGCGGCCAGCTAAAGCGAACCGTCAAGGAGATTCAACCAGCGGCGTTGGGGTAACGGCCCCGGGTTTCATCTTGGGGATCAATCCGAAGATGATCTGCCTGCCCCGGCCTGCCGTGGGAGCGCCGTAGGCGCGGCACTAAACCTATCGGCGGCCCGTAATCCCCAGGCGCACTACCGCATCGGCTACCCGATCTGCGGCGTGGCGGACTACATCGCCTTCGGCGGCAAAGTCGCCGGCGATGCAGCGCACGCCGAGGGCTTCGATGGCCGCAATGTCGGCGACGATCGGCGATGCCCCTTCGCCGGCGTAGCGATCGAGCAAAGCCTTTGAGACCGGAGCGGTGTTCACCAGGGCGTAATCGAAAACGGCCTGGTGCGCGTGTTCATAAATGCGCTCGATGTGCTGCGATGCGGTAAGACTCAGGCTTTCATTGGCCTGGGTCATCAGGTTGCAAATGTATACCCGGACCGCACGCGAAGAAGCCAGGGCCTCGGAGACACCCTTGACCAACAGGTTGGTAATGATGCTGGTAAACAGCGAACCGGGACCAACAGTGATCAGGTCGGCGAGTGCGATCGCCTCCAGGGTCTCGGGCAGGGGTTCGGCGTCCGCCGGATCCAGCATCAGTTCAACGATGCGTTGATGGCTGGCGGTGATGTTGGTCTCCCCGTGTACCAGGGAACCGTCGTCCATGCGGGCAGCGAGGGAGACGTTGGCATTGGTTACCGGGTAGATGTGGCCGCGGGTGGCGAGCACCTGCGAAGAGAGCTTGATGGCCTGGGCGAAATCTCCGGTCATTTCCAGCAGGGCGGCCACAAAGAGATTGCCAAAGCTGTGGCCTTCCAGGCCCTCGCCGGCGGTGAAACGATGGCGGAAGAGCCGGGAGATCAGATGCTCGTCTTCGGAAAGAGCCACCATGCAGTTGCGCAGGTCGCCCGGTGGCAGCATGTTGAAGCCGCGGCGCAGCCGCCCGCTCGAGCCCCCGTCATCGGTTACAGTCACCACGGCAGCCAGATCGGATATGAGGCATGGTGCCGGCGCGCACTCGATGGAAGGCGGGTGGGGCGATGCGACATACTCCCGCAAACCGCGCAGCAGGGTGGAAAGGCCGGTGCCTCCGCCGATGGCCACGGCACGAATGCTGGAACGGTCGGTGCTCCGTCGAGCGGGAATGACTTTCGTTCGGCTTGGCTTGGCCAGGGTGGGAGCGAGGGATTTCACCATGATGCAGTCACCAAGCTAACCTACGCTGCGAAGCAAACTCCGGCCATTCCCTGAAAGCGGAAGCATGGAACTTGCCTGGCACAGGGCCCGGGTACAGAACTCGGGGCTTTCGCTTACGGAACTTCGGGGTAGAGTAATTCGGTGAAACGAGGATCATCGGCCATATCCTGAAAGTCGGAATCGCTGCGAGCCTGAATGCGATTACGGGGGCTCAGCTCGATCGCCTTGGCCAGGTGTTCGAGGCAGGGCTCAGCCAGCCCAGTCATGCTTTCCAGAATGGCCAGCCCATAGTATGCATAATCGGCAGCCGGGTTGGTCTTGAGAATTCTTTGGAACTGATCACGAGCCTCTTCGTAGAAGCCCGTATTCAACAAGGAAATAGCATAGTCGTACTGCTCCTCGGTGTTGTCGAAGGACAGGCCGCTTTGTTGCGCATGCCGTTGGCAGGCAGAGAGATAGACCCGGACCCGCTCCAGAATCTCAACCGGGCCATCCTGGCTGAGCTTCTCAAAGACCAGTCGGGCTTTCTCGTACTTGCCTTCATGCATCCACTGCAGGGCGCTCTGATACTCGTTCAGGGCCTTCTGGTGGCCAGCATTCGGCATGGGGCGCGCCTTGCCCTCTATGGTGCGAGGATTACGCCGAGCGGGGATACCCTGACTCGTGTTTTGCATAGCCCACTCTTCTTTCTCCTGCTTTTCAACTGGGGTCGACATCGATTTCAACATGGATACAGAGCCGCAACCGGCTATTAGATTCGTCTTTATACGCACAGAATCGGCGTACGTCAACCCCGGCTGGTAGATCCGCATCCTTGGCAAGACTGTAGCACGGACGTCAAATAGCGGCGCCGTCCCCGGGCCCGGCTTACGGCTTCGATCGCGGGGAATAGACGGCTGGGTTGAGCGCCGGGTCGTTATACATCTTTAGTTGGCGGTAGAGCTTGAATCTGCGCTGCCCGTCGAGTACCTGCTGCCACAGCCGGTCCAGAGCACCGGCCAGATCATCCCGCTGCTCCACCAGGATTTGCAAACGCTGCAGATTGCGCTCGCTGTGGCCCTGGGGCGCCTGGGGGCGGTCAATCTCTTCGCGGGTATGAAACAGCTTGAGGGAGAGGATCGACAGCCGGTCGAGAATCAGGCCGGGAGACTCGGAATGCAGTTCGGCGCCCGCAGCGGGCAGGTTCTGCCGGCTGAGAAAGTCCAGCAGAAATACGTCGCACTGCTCGGCGAGATCGTTGCGGCGCTGGTTAGCGTGGTCGATGAAGCGCTTGATGCGGGCCAGGTCGTGATCGCTGGCTTCCGGGGCGCGGGCCATATCCTCCGCGTGCCACAGTTCGAAGTTGGCCAGGTGCTGCTCGGCCACGGTGCGCTCGAAGCCAGTCAGAGACGGGCTCACGGCCGGGGCCTGGTGATGCCAGACCGCGGTGCACCGGTCCTGCAGCCCGGTGACCTGTAAGGAGTTGAGCGGCGGGGCGCAAAGCGGGTTGGTGGCCATGGAGTTTACTGGCAAGGAGTTTCCGGCGTCGAGAGCACGCCAACCGCTGCTGAGGTAGCTCCCAAACGTGGTGAGCTCGGTGGGAATCGAACCCACGACCCACGCATTAAAAGTGCGTTGCTCTACCGACTGAGCTACGAGCTCATTTCTGCTTAAGTTCCAAAGTACCACAATGGCAGAGCAGCCCCACGGCAGGCGGAGCAGCCTGTGGCCGGCGGCCGCGCATCAATTTTTGATTGTGCCTTCACCTCAAAACGAAATCCGGAGTATGTTAAGGAACTAAAGCTCCCCCTGGAACATGTCGAAAGACGACAGTAGGACTCCCCCGTTTGCCGCCCCCATTTGAAGTTTGAAGAAGGACCGGCTTATCCAAAGTTCTGATTGGGAGAATTCAGGGAGTGCCATGACTGAGAAACCATCTGACCCGGAGCAGAGCACACCGCCGGAGGATATCGCGGGGCTCTACGTTCGCGCCCGTACGCCGGAGAGCACGTACTGGGACTTTTCGGCATCACGCAAGGAGGTGTTGGGTCACTTCCGCCACCGGATTGTGCGCGAACCGGGAGAACCCGGCAGCGCCGCTCCGCCCACGGTCATTTCCCAGCGCTCATCTCACCCATCCAGTCCCTCCGAGGCGAGTGAGCCGGAAGGTGTCGCCGAGGCCATACGGCAAACGGGGTCCCAGTCCATAGCGGGTGTGGCCACACGCTGGTACGCGTTGCACTCTATCTTCGCTCCGCCGGAGGAGATCTCCACACCCGGCCTCGAAGAGCGGCCACCCATGGTTGCGGTTTTTTCGCTTGCCGGTGGGGTAGGCAAGACCTGCCTGGTAGCCACCTTGGGGCGTGCCCTGGCGGCCCTCGGGGAACACGTCCTGCTGGCCGATACGGCCGCCTATGGGCCGTTGCCGCTTTATTTCGGTTCGCGCGAGTTCAAACCCGGCGTGGTCCGGACCTTTTCTCCTCCTGGAGGAGAGAACGACGCACCGGTACAGGTCCTGACCCTGGAGCCGGAGCGCTATCCGGGCGACGGCGCGGACGAGCATGATCCGTTGTTGGGAGAGCTGGGCCGCGACGGGCGCGACGCCAGCCGCATCCTGGTGGACATAGGCACAGCCAGCCGGCAGGTCACCAGGCGGTTGCTGCTGCTGCGGCCGACGATTCTGATACCCATCCTTCCCGACATAAGCTCTGTAGCCACGGTGCAAGCGTTGGAGGCATTTCTGTTCAACCCGGCCAATCAGCCCAACCGGGATAGACAAACGGGCGCTGTCTTTTACCTGCTGAACCAGTTCGATGCCTCATCGCCGCTGCACCTCGACGTGCGCGAGACTTTGCAACAACAACTGGGCGATCGTCTGCTGCCCCTGGTGTTGCGGCGCAGCTCCGCGGTGAGTGAGGCGCTGGCCGAAGGAACCACGGTGATCGACTACGCGCCCGGTTCGGCGGTGGCGGAAGACTATATGCATCTGGCCGCTTGGCTGCGCAGCCTGGTTGCGCCGGCTGCGGTGGGACATACTGGTGTGCGCTGGAGCGAGCTATAGATCGGACCCACTGCGACGGCTCATTCCATCCGCCGGCGCATCCAACCCTCGGGTTCATGAGAACAAATCATCAGAAACTTCGCCACGGAAGGCTGACGACCGCGCGGAACTGGTTCGCCGCGGTGTTGCTGATGCTAATGCTCTCGCCCGCGCATACGGCAAGCGCGCTGGCGCCGGCCGAGATCGAACACGGCTTCCAGAGCATGTACAACCTGGATTTTCAAATGGCCCATCAGGATTTTTCCACCTGGGAGAGTATGCATCCGGACGACCCAATGGGACCGGTCTCGCAAGCTGCCGGTTTTCTGTTCGGGGAGTTCGCCCGGCTCGACATCCTCGAAAGCCAGCTCTTCACCGACGACAAGAACTTTGAAGGGCGGTCCAAGCTAAGTCCAGACCCCAAGGTACGGGAGCAGTTCTATGCCGCAGTGGATCGCGGTGACCACCTCGCGGACGCGGCGCTCAAAGTGCATGCCGATGACAGCAATGCATTGTTTGCCAAGGTCCTGGCCATGGGCCTGCGATCCGACTATGTGGCCATGATCGACAAGGAGGATCTCGCCGCGCTGAGTTATATGAAGCAAGGGCGTATCCTTGCGCAGCAGCTCCTGCAGCAAAAGCCCGATGACTACGATGCCCTGTTAGCGGTCGGCGTCGAAAATTACCTGACCGGCATCAAGCCGGCGCCGGTGCGGTGGGTATTGCGCCTGGGCGGCATCAAGCCGGACAAGGAGCAGGGCATTCGCGAACTCCAGCTAACCGCCGAGCATGGGGACCTCTTAAAACCTTTCGCCAAACTGTTGTTGGCCGTGGCCGCGTTGCGGGATAAGAACGATGCCCAAGGGTGCCAGTTGTTGCACGAACTGGCGGTTGCGTATCCGCGCAATCCTCTGTACCGCAACAATGCTCCCCAGTGCGCGGGACACTAGATTGGGAAGGGGTGGATGCCCCAAGAGAACCCAATTAGGAACTGGACGGGTGCCCCAGGTTCGCCAAGGCGTACCTGGGCCGAAAATGATATGTTTCGATTGCTTTTAGTTGGTTGATTAGCAAAAAGCTCTGGTGGGCTTCGCCCGTCTTATTCGGCCCAGGTACGCTCCCACGGCACGCCGGGGCAGGTTGGCGAACCTGGATTGGATAAGGAAGAAGGCTTCAGCGATCCTAGAGAGAGTCTTGAGGGTGGGACCGAGAGACTCTGGGATCAGGAGAAGCCTTATGAAGATTATAGGATGTGATTTTCACCCTAGCTTTCAACAGATAGCGATTTGCGACTTGGAGACGGGAGAGTTCCAAGAGCGGAAGTTGAGCCACGCCGACGGTCAGGCAGAGCGGTTCTACGGGGAGTTGGGGGAGCCGGCGTTGATCGGGATCGAGGCGACTGGAAACAGCCAGTGGTTCCTCGATCTGGCGCAGCGGTTGGGCCATGAGGTACGGGTAGGGGATGCAGCCAAGATCCGCGCCAGCTATGTGCGCAAGCAGAGTACGGACAAGCGGGACGCGGGTCATATCTTGAAGCTGCTGCTAGAGAAACGGTTTCCACAGTTGTGGACGCCGAGCGCGGCGATGCGGGACCAGCGGCAGTTGTTACGTCACCGGGACAAGCTGGTCGAGATCCGAACCAAGGTGAAGAACAGCTTGCAGCCTCTGGCGATGAACCGGGGGATGCAGAAGAAGAGCCGGCTATGGACGCGCCAGGGGATGGAGCAGTTCCAACAGCTGGCGATGCCGGGCTGGGCTGCGACGCGACGGGAAGATTTGTTGCAGCTGCTCAAGCAGTTGAACGGCCAGATCGAGCCATTGGATCAGGCAGTGAAGCAGGCCGCCGAGCAACATCCCCAGGCCCAATTGCTGATGACCCAGCCTGGAGTGGGCCCAGTGACGGCGCTGGCTTTTGTGCTCACGATCGGGGATGTGGCGCGCTTTGCCGGTAGCAAGCAACTCACCAGCTATCTGGGCCTGGTTCCCAGCGAACACAGCTCGGGCAGCAAGCGCTGGCTGGGAGCCATTACCAAGCAAGGCAACCGCTTTCTACGCAAGCTGCTGGTGGAAGCGGCGCAGACCACAGTGCGCAAGGATGAAGGTTTTCGCAAGGAGTATCAACACCGTTGCCGTCGTCGCCCTAAGGGAGTAGCCAAGGTGGCGGCGGCACGCAAACTGGCTGTGCGACTCTACTGGATGCTACGTAGCCATGTCAGCTATCCAGAGATCGATCGAGAGCCACCCGCGGGTGCCCCTGGGAGATGTTTAGCCCGTAACTTTGATTGGGTGCTCTCGCATCCAGACCGGTCTATGCAGAAGACGGCGCAAGCGCCTTGGGAAACACCTCCGGTGTTTCCCACTTCCGCACAGACTCGGCGGCTGGATGTCCGAATAGAAGAATCATGATCGTAGTTTCGGTCGTATCGATGGTTCGGTGGAGCGATCCACCAGAAAAATGATTCAGCGGTGATGTCCCAGAGTCTCGGTCCCACTCTCTCTGCTGGCCAAACAAAGCGGTGCTCCGCACCGCTCAGGATATCTTCGCCCTTGACAAAGCCTTTTTCCTTATCGAGGGGCACCCGTCCAGTTCCTATTTCGTTCCGTTAGGGTACGGAACGATTTAACCGCTTACGCGGTGTTTTAGCGCTTCGCCTTGCTGATGGGGACCACCTGCACTGT
>CAWJPV010000007.1:0-73788 GCA_963844785.1 uncultured Acidobacteriaceae bacterium
CGCGCTTAGTTGGAGAGCGATTCGCCATTCGTGTCCTGCGGCCCACGGATGGCGAGCTCGTGAGGGGCTCTCGCCCGAGGTTCGCCCGGCCACACAACCCACGGTAAAGCACTGCATTCGACGGCGAGTCGAGGAAAGGCTCCATTTCCGCGCCTTCTCAGTCTTCCCTGCGGACTCGTCTCGGTGAGTTTGTATGCCCAGGACTGACGCCATGAGCTATTTTGAGCTCAGTCGTGTCCAAATTAGATTTTCTTGATGGGCTGTCTGGGCAGCACTCGCTGAAAACAAATCAGCTATCGGTGCGTATCGCGATCAGTCCCGTAGGGACGGCTGAGAGTAGCCCAGGACGTCAGTCCTGGGTGAACTTGGACTGCGAGGGAATGCTTATAGTGTCCAGCGCGCGGGTTTTATCGCTCAAGCTCAGAGGGTTCCAGCGGCAACCCCGGATAGCTCACCTGTGTTCCATTGACCTGGGCCCACGGATGCAAGCTAAACGGCCTGATTTGGGATGCGCTCACGATCTCTCCCACCTCAATATCACGCGCCAGCAGGGCGTCGGCTATGAGCGAGCGATGGCATCTCCATGGAACAGCCTCCGCACACATCACCGCGACCTGCTCTAGCCGCGCCATGTCAATCAGGTCCTCCAGTTGGCCTGCAAATTCTGGAGTCTGCATGTAATCGGCGTATCCTCGGAAGCTCAAATTGCGCCAACCTAGGTTCGTCATCGCGCCTTTGCGGGGATGACGAAGGCCGCCAAGCCCGGGCATGTGTATGTAGCCCAGATGGTCGCGCTTGAGCGCCTCAGAAAGCGCTTCGCGTTCGTACTGCGGATTGTGACGTGAATGCGGTACGGTGCGCACATCCACCAGCCGGTCGACTCCGTGCGCTTTAAGCATCGCGATAAACTCCGCGATCGGGCGCGTCGAGTGTCCGATGGTAAATATGCGCAAGGCTAAGTTTTAATAGTTCTTAGTCGCCAGCCACAGCTTCCAAACTCTCAGTCGACTGGTTCCTAATGGTCTGCTCGAAAGCCGCCAGCTGCGCTTCGATATCAACTTCCAGGCCGCGGCGCTTGACGATGTCTTCGCGATAGCGGCGCAGGAAATAGTCGATAGTCTCGACGCGAATGCGAATCGAACCGGATGGCTTATTCTCATCCAAATCCTTGAAGGAGAAATAAGGCGTCCCCGACTGTTCGATAATGCCTTCGATCACACCGTAGATAGGAGCGTCGTGGCCGCACTTGAAGCTGGAGACCTCCAACGCCACAAGGTTGGGATGGCGCGCGGTAAACTTCGCTGCCCAAACCTTGTGATTCGTGCTGGTCGAGTAGCGGTTCTTCCAGACGTCCTGAATGTCCAGAGGATGGGTAATGAGCCCGGCGCGCACCTCCTCGCCGAAGAGGCGATCGAGGATATCCTCATCGATCGGAAGCGTGCTCTGCGAGAAGACGGGATAGCCAAGCTTCTGGAACTCCTCCATGATCTCGTGGTTCAAGCCCGGGTCATGGTGATATACGCGGCCGAGCATGACAATACCAATGCGGTCTTCACGCTCCAGCTGATCGAGCGTCTCCCGCGCCTGGCGGCGAATCTCCGCCTCGCAGTCAAGCAGGGCTTTGAAGCCAGCCTCGATGGCCCGTTCATTTTCCTCACGAGAGAGACCCAGTACCGGTCCCCACGCTTTGAACATCTGGTCCGCGCAAATTTTCTTATCCTGCAAATCCAAAATCGGATCGATATAGCTGACGTTGTTCTCGGTGAAGATGTCGGTTTCCTTGGTAAAGGCAGCCTTCACCACCTCTGGTGTGGCGGTAACCGTGGGGCAAGCGTTCGATCCGGTAAGGTTGACCAGGGAGGTATGCAGCCGGTCGTACATAGGGAACCAGATAGCGTTTAGCGGCTTCTTGTTGTGCTTCGTTGTCAGCAGGTTATAGACATGTGCAATGCCGATCTTTGAGGGATAGCAGGGATCGATAGCGCCCCGGCTCGCCCCGGCGCGGTAAAGCTCCGGCGTCGTGTAATCGGAGTAGATGAGGTTTTCAGCCTTAAGCCCCAAGCTCGCGAAGTAGGCATTGAACATGGGCGCATAGGTATAGGTATTGAGCAGCCGAGGCATGCCGATGCGGAACTCGCTGCGCTTTTGCATGAGAGCCGCGCGTTCCTTCACTGCCTTGCCAATGAATAGTCCCTTGGTGCTGGGAACAGCATCGGCAACAATCTCTACCTGGCGATGACGGAAGACGTCGCGCGCCGCGATATCGACAAAGTTCGGGTTCGCATCTTTTATCTTGTCGATGTCCGCCTTGATGTCCTTCATGTCAGCAAGATCTTCCACCGTGCCCTTTTCGCAGGTGGCAATGATCAACCGCTGTTCGCCAACACGCAGAGGCACCTTGGTCTTCTTGGGCTGGAAGTCGACCGGCTTGGGAAGCTCAATCACCTTGCTCGATCCGGGGGAAATTTGGATTTGGATGAGCGGTTCGACCTTGGCCTTGAATGACCCTTTGCTGCTGCCAGTGCTGCAGGAAGAACCATGCCCGTCAGCATTGGCCTGGACTTGTTCGAGGCTCGGCAATTGGGTGACGACCTTAGCTGATTGATCTTCTGCAACCGCCAATGCGGGCGCCGACGAGTGGTCATGATCATGGTTATGATCACCTTGGGCAGCAGTCACATCGACATCGATAAAGGTCCGCAGGCAATTGTTCTTGCAGAAGTAGCAGCGTGTATCTTCATTGCGGGTGGTGCGATACCGAATGTTGGCCACCGCCTCCAAGCCAATAAACGTGGTCTGCTTGCCGTTCTTCCACAGACGCAAGGACTCTTGCGCGGCGCCGATCGCACCCGACTCGCCGCAGTGCTCGTGCACGATAATTTCCGGCACTTTGCCCTTGGCGCGGAAGCTTGACTTGATGAAATCCACTTCCGCCTTTACCACCGCCAGGTTGTTCTGCGTGCCGCCCTGCAGAACGAAGCGCGACCCCAGCGAAGCCAGGTTGGGGATGCTGGCAACGTAGAGAAATACATTTTTCGGCAGCACATCGGCCAAGCCGGCGAGAATCTCCTCGGCCCGCCAGCCCTGGCGCTGGAAATTTACAATATCGGACTGCATGAAGACGGCACAGCCGTATCCAAAAGAGGGCATGGATGTGGCGGAGAATGCGATATCCGCGAATTCCTCCACCTTCTTGCCGAAGCCCTCTGCCGTCGATTGCAGGAAGTATCCGTTCCCAGCAGAGCACTGCGTATTCAGCTTGAAATCTTTAACCCGGCCGTCCTTCAGGACGATGAGTTTGATGTCCTGGCCACCAACATCGATGATGACGTGAGGATCATCGTAAAACTTGAGGGCGGATTCCGTGTGCGCGACGGTTTCCACCAGCGCTACGTCAGCGTGCAGCACATCCTTGAGGATGTCCTTGGCGTATCCGGTGGTCCCTACCCCGAGCACTTCCAGCTTGGCGCCCTTGCTCTCGATCTGCTCGTTCAGCTTTTCAAACATCTCAATGCCATCCTGGATAGGATTGCCATTGGAAAGCTGGTAAGTCTTGCAAAGGATTTCGCCTCCCTTGCCGAGCAGGACCGCCTTGGTGGAGGTAGAGCCCCCATCGATGCCGATAAAACCTGAGACCGTCTGGCCGGGCAGAAACTCCGCTGGAATGAACTTCTTCTTGCGGAATTCCTCGCGAAAAAGTTCGAGTTCGGTCTTATCCGCGACCAGGCCTTTGCCACCCGAGACCGCCTTTTCTTCGGCGCGGCCATAATCGATGTAATACAGAAGCTTCTCTATCCCTTGGTAGTGGCCGATCTCCGGGTCTTCGTCTTTGCCGTACTCTACTGCGCCGAGAGCGGCGAAGTATTGTGCGTTTTCCGGAACCTTAATCAATTCCTCGGGCGTCGATCCCTCGGGAATTTCAACCTTCCGCTCTTTCCACATGCGAGGGATGTTGACTTGCCACGCTTCGCGCATGCCCTGGATGAATCCGTTAGGACCACCGAGCAGCAAAACATGGGGACGCAAGGTGTGTCCGCGGGTCAATACACTCAAGTTCTGCAGGACGATGGCTTCGAACAGCGATGCCATCAGCTCGTGGGAAGGGGTCCCCGTCTTTTGCAGACCGTTGATATCCGTTTCGGCAAAGACGCCGCACTTGCCGGCCACCTTATGCAGCTTAACGCCGTGGTAAGCCTGGTTGGCAAGCTCGGCAGCAGGGATTTTGAGCTTGGCGTTGATCTTGTCGATGACCGCGCCCGTACCACCGGCGCACTTATCGTTCATCGAGGGAATCTTCTTCTTGCGCCCCGTCTCTTCGTCATCTTTAAAGATGATGATCTTGGCATCCTGCCCGCCCAGCTCGATGACCGAATACACCTCGGGATGGAGCTTCTCCACGGCGAGAGAGACAGCATGCACTTCCTGGACAAATTTGGCGCCGACCATCTCCGCGATGGTGCCGCCGCCTGATCCAGTGATGAAGATCCGCGTGTTGCCCGCGCGAATGCCGGTGTCGGCCTCCATGCGGCGGAGGAATTCGAGACACTTTTCCGGCTGTCTTGTTTCGTGACGCTGGTAGTCCTGCCAGATGGTTTTATCCGTTGCGGCATCCACCACGATCGCTTTGACCGTGGTGGACCCAACATCCAAACCGACCAGAAATTGCTGCATACACTCTCCCCTGAAAGGCTGGCTTCGACGACGGTGAGCGAGCGGTTAGGCTACTTGTGCTTTGGCCACGGAGACCCGGGGGCGCCGGGCGTATGCTCGATCCTTTTTCATCAGGTCGTTCACATGCCAGGCGAACTGGGCTGCCGTTCCCGCAAGACCGTGCCGATGGGGGAACTTGTAGAGTGCATGCTTGAGCTCCGGATGCTCATCGACATAGGCCCGGAGTTCGTCCAATGTCCTCCCCGTCTCGCTGAGGACGCCGTCAAACTCCGCCCGAGCCTTGGCTTTGGCTTCTGCAAGCGCCATCTGCACGCGGCTGTGGGCATTGACTTCGCCTTCGCCAGAAGTCTCGACCGGCAGGAAGATCATGTCTTTGAATTTGTTGACCACCCGCGATTGCACACCATCCGATTGCGTCGAAGGCATGCAGCCAAAGGGCTTGAGCGCCAGCACCATGTGGCAAAGATGATTAACGGTGTAGTAGACGTTCTTGCCTACTTCCATGTGGCCTTCGCCGCCGCGCGCGAGCTGGTGGTAGAAGGGATGAGCCAGCCGGGCGAGCTCTTTTTGCGGAATCAGGTGATGCGCCGTGTCGCCCATGTGGCGAATGGTGCGGTGGTAGAAGTGATTCCACATCACGGTGCCGGCGCTGAGCCCACCCGTCTTCTTAAATACCTTGAAGCGGTTGGCGAACTGCTTTTTCACTTCGTACCACTTGGGATCTTGATACGGAGCCTCTGCATTCGCGCGAGCTCTGGCGCCTTCCTTGGCCACGTGCATCATGTAGGCGATCCAGGTGGCGATTGGTTCCACCAGGACTTGTGCGCCCTCCTTTTCCAGGAAAGCGAACATGTTGAAGTTGCCATCTCCCTCGGTGGTCTGTGCCCAGAACTCGCCCGTGATCTTTACCACCGGCTTCACCCGCAGGCGATCCACTTCGATGGCGTTGATGCTATCGCGGCAGGTGTGGAGAGCACCCACGTATTCCTTGCCATACAGGTTGTGGGCGATCTTCCCCAGCGTGCAACCCAGCCCTTCGATCTTCTTGTTCTTTTCGATGTAGGGCTTGGCCCACTTCGGGGCGGCTTCCAGAATGTGCCAACGTTTGCGGTCGCGCAGCGTGTCGGTCAGCGTTTTCACTGATTCCTGAATCACGCGATCGGTCTCCCCCTTCTTAACCTCAAAGGGACGAACCTGGTATACCAGCTCGTTGATTACATCACCCAGGTTGAGGGCATTGAGCATGCCCATGCCAAAGTCGACTGAGAACTTCAGTCCAGGTTCGCCGCTGGCGGCTTTGATGCCATCGGTCTGCTGGAAGAGCAATACGCGGAAGCCCTCGAAGCCCGCGTTTTGCAGCGCGAAGCGGTACTCCGCCTCGTACATGCCAAAGCGGCAGGGACCGCACGAACCGGCAGTGAAGAAGACGTAGTTGTCGATGATCTGCTGGCGCGTCTCTCCCTGTTGCTCCAGCTTCTGCAGGTAGCGGACCAGGTTGCCGACCGTAAAGTAGGTCGGGTTGCACTGGCCGTTGTTGCCGAACTCCTTGCCCGCCTGAAAGTCAGCAACTTCCGGGGTGGGAATGTTGTAGCACTTGTAGCCACTGCCGTGGAACACGGCCTTGATCATCTCTTCGTGTTTCCACGTGAGGCCGCCGAAGAGGATGGTCACATAATCCCGTTCCGGTCCGGTGAACGTGCGCTCTACTGGTTTTTTGAACTCGCGCATGCGGGCCAACCCGGCTTGCGCTCGGAGACGCGCCCGTTCGGCGTCGATACGGGCTTGAATCTCTACTTCGAAGTCGGTTTGCACAATCTCGTTCACCACTACCGCCATGGGGGATCTCCTGTTCTTCGTGTCTGGTTCCCGGTTGAAACGCAAGTTGAGGGATTGGTCCGGACTACATCTGTCCGGACATTCCCTGGAAGCCATGTGCGAGCTGCTTGAAGAAATACTTGATGACCCGTTGGTCGTTGTAGCACCAGCCCAGAATGTGGTTAAGCGTGGAGAAGCAGTGGGTCTGGCAGGTTTCTTTCTGGTGGTCCAACTGCTTGGTCTCGAATTTATGATTGCCGACCACGCCCCAGTCATAGCTCGCCGTATACATCGGGAAGCACGGGGCAAGAGTTCCGTCGACGCGGATGATCATAGAATTCTGTCCGGCGCGGCAGTTCCAGGGGAAATGATTCCCCTTCATAAAGTCGACCATCTGCCACAGCCGAGTATTCGAGTTGACCATTTTGTAACCGCTATCCTGCTTCTCTGTCAACCACTGAATGGTTTCTTCCACCGCCGGCCAATCATCTTTCGTGATGTAGGTGACGTTATTGTCAGCGTGCTTGAAATGCTCGTCCTGCTCCAACAGAGGTGACTCATTGATGTGGTAGTCGGTGGCGATACCACAGTCATGGGCTATCTCCGTCAGCTGCCGCACATCGTCGAGATTGTTGCGGCAGATGTTGATGTTCAGGAAAACTGAATAGCCGTACCCGTACTGTTTACGAACCAGGTAATCGAATTGCTTTCGAATCGGGACCAGTGCCTTGGGAAGGCCCTGTTTGATATCTACCGCATCTACGGCAATATTGAAAGTGGAAATTCCACCATCCGCTAATTTATCTATCACATCAGTGCGCAGCAGGCGGGCATTGGTGGGCAGATAGATCCAAAAATCCTTCTTGGCGGCGTAGTACGTGATCCGCTGGATCAGGTCCGGCCGCAACAGCGGCTCGCCGCCCATATAGGCAAGCACCCGGCAACCCGTCCCATGCAGCCAGTCAATGGAACGTTTCGCCGTATCTTCGGTCATCCCTTTAACTTTGTTATCGAAGGCCCAGCAGTAGTGGCAATCCAGATTGCATTTGAATTCCGTGAACAGATATGCGATGAGTGGATGGAAGTCGCCTTCTGTGACCCGGGACCGGATGTAGGGAAAGAGCCAGCCGCGCATCGCGTGGTAGATCTGGTCTGCTTTCCAATGGCGTTTTTCCGGTGGCAGCCAGGCGGAGTTCTCGTCGATAGAACCCAGCAGCTCCGGACGCTGTGGGAAAACTGGATCTGGAAACCGTTGCGGCTCTCCGATGGGTTGCAGCCCAGGGAGAGGAGCTTGAGGTTTGGTCAGAAGGCTATGCAGCGGAACGTCGAGGCGGAAACTCGGAGACTGTTCACTGGTTTCGGTGAGACTCATCACACCCCCAAGAGGATAAAGAATGAAAGCAGTTGAGCCCCGGCGCCGAACGGCGGCTCCAGGACTGTCACCGAGGGCTGTGCAACTTTCGTGCCATATCTCTCCTGCCCCGTCGTCCTCCGGTAAGTGCTTGATAGAACGTTAATTTTGGCCCGGATGGCATGAGCAAGGGGGTCCGGTGGCAACCAACCGGTGCCAACAAACCCGACCCGGTGACAGCCGATTGGCATCTCTTAGCATGCCGGGCTGCCATCAGAGGGTAGGCCGCCTCGGGAGCGGAATGCCGGAAGTCAAATGCTATAGGCGTTAAATGTCGCCATTCCATCGTTGCTACTTCTTGTCTTATGAATCATCTATGAAGCATCAGCGGAGAGGAGATCGTCCTGCCGGATATGCAGAGCTCGCGGAACACGAACCTTCATCAGTTGAACGGCATGCCCCCCAGTGCAGAGCAGGTGGAAGAGGTTCTGCGCTTTGCGCGAAAACTGGAGATGCACAGTGATCATAAGCAGTTATTGCTGGCTCTCCCGGCCGAGCTTTGCGTCCTGGTGGATTGTGCTATGGCCGCCCTGGTGCACTTGAACGACGGCCAGCTCACGACCCACGTGGTTGATAGTGAGGGATGCTCGCTGGCCACGGATCATTCGGCCTGGAAGTGGCCAGAGGCGGTTTGGCAAACCATCTCGGAGCAGGAAAAGCCGCTCGTTCTGCCTGCGCTCGACCAGCTCTCGGCGGATGCCAACCAAAGATTTCCCGAGGCTGTTCATTTTTTTCGCGAATGCGGCAATCAATCTCTTTGCCTGCTCCCCTTGAGTACCACCCTTCATCGCCTGGGGGCGCTTTGCATTGGACGCAAGCATCGGGACGCCTTCTCAGATAGGGAAGTCAGTCTTCTTTCGCTGGTGAGCCACTACGCGGCCCTGGCCATTGACGATCGGCTCAACTTTGCCCAGTCCGAGCAGGTGCGGGCTCAGCTGGAGAAAGAAAAGACCAAGCTCAAGCTCATCCTTGACCTGAACAACAGCGTGGTCTCGAACCTTGAACTGCGCGATGTTCTCCAGTCCGTTTCCCCTGGGATCCGTAAGGCACTACGGGTGGACGGGGTGGCGCTGATTTTGCCCGATAGGGAGGGTCAAGAGCTTCAACTGTGCGCCTTGGATTTTCCCGATGGTGATTCCGCCATTCGCCAGAATTTGCCCGCTCCGCTTTATGGTTCGACCGCCGGGCAGGTCTTTCGTTCCGGAAAGCCATGGATGGGTGATATCGGGCAGTTGCAGAGGGTGGGCCTGGACCACAAAATCGCATCCGCGGCAGGCGTGGAAACCCTATGTATGTTGCCCTTGCTCCGGGGCAGCCGGGTGCTGGGCGTGCTCTGCCTGGTCCGGACCGAGAAAAACGCCTTCAACCAGCTGGAGCTGGAGTTCTTATCCCAGATTGCCGGGCAGGTGGCGATCGCCATCGACAACGCCTTTGCTTATCGCCAGATCACCGAACTCAAGGACAAACTCACGCAGGAAAAGCTTTATCTTGAAGATGAAATCCGCAGCGAAATGAATTTTCAGGAGATTATCGGCAACAGCCCGGTGCTGCGGCGTGTTCTCCGTCAAGTCGAGGCAGTAGCCCCCACCGGGTCCACGGTACTGATTCACGGGGAGACTGGTACGGGTAAGGAGTTGATAGCCCGGGCAGTCCATGATCTCAGCCAGCGCCAAGCCAACTCGTTTGTCAAACTGAACTGCGCGGCGATCCCTACCGGCTTGCTGGAAAGCGAGCTCTTCGGCCACGAAAGAGGAGCCTTCACCGGCGCGGTCACGCAGCGGATTGGGCGTTTCGAATTGGCCTCACAGGGAACCATCTTCCTGGATGAGGTGGGTGAGATCCCGCTCGAGCTGCAGCCTAAGCTGTTGCGCGTTTTGCAGGAGAAAGAGTTCGAGCGTTTGGGCGGTTCACGCACTTTGCGTACGAACGCTCGCCTGATCGCCGCGACCAATCGTGATTTGCACGTCATGGTCGAAGAGCAGAAGTTTCGCTCCGATCTGTTCTATCGATTAAACGTCTTTCCCATCCACGTTCCTCCGCTGCGCGAGCGCACGGAAGATATTCCGTTCCTGGTCCGCCACTTCGCGCAGCACTTCGCTTTTAATATGTCCAAGCAGATCGACACCATCTCGTCTGAAACCATGAACGCGCTGGTTCGTTACCCTTGGCCGGGCAACATCCGCGAATTGCAGAACGTCATCGAGCGGGCGGTCATCCTTTCCAAAGGTCCGCTGTTGAAGGTCCCACTCAGTGATCTCAAGCCTCGCTCGGCGGATGCGGCAAATGGAAACGGGAATGGGAACGGGCACGGCTTTGCGACGCTTGAGGAAGTGGAGCGGAGGCACATCCTGTCGGTTTTAGAGCAAACCAACTGGGTATTCGCCGGCCCCAACGGCGCAGCCGCACGCCTCGGCATCAAGCGGCCCACGCTGCAATTTCGCATGCAGAAGCTGGGAATTTCCCGCCCCGCGAGGCCTTAACCGGCCGGGGGAATATTCGTGTCCTTGGTGAGGCAACCAGAGCTATGAGGCTAAGATCGTGCCAACAGGCTGGCAGAATGCCAACCCTTTGGCGGCACGCCACTTTGTGACATTCACTGATCCAGTGGACGACCCCCTTCTCCCTAACAGGAAATTCAAGCGAATCATCATTCCGCGTTAAGGCACGCGGATTGCATATAAACAATTTCACGCAGGAAACACAGCCCGGCACTTGGGTTGCTGAGTCGAGGATGGGAGGAATCGCCGTCGGGCGCAGGCGGCCGCTCTACAGAAGGAAAAGAGAAGATGTTGAGAATCACCGTGGTGGAGAGTCCTGACGAGGAAAGATGGATTCTTCAAGGCAGCCTGACTAAGTCCTCGGTAGCCGAGCTGATCTCCAGTTGGAGAGCATCCAGCCCCTGTCCCTCAGAAAAGCGGCGCATCGTGGATCTCAATAAGGTGACCTCCATCGATAAGAGCGGCGAAGAAGCGCTCTCCATGATTATGCGCGAGGGAGCAACCGTAGTGGCGTCGGGTGTTTACACCAGGCATTTGTTAGACGAGTTACGGTCCCGGCCGCCCGATTGATCTGGACCTTCCCCCAGCACCAGGGGAGAGCGAACACGCCGGTGCTGGAGAAAGCCCGCAAACGGCTCCCAGAAACGGATACTGAGAGCCAGTTGGACATCAAGCCGGTTAGAAGATAATCTTTGCCGCCAGGTTGGTGTTGAAGGGTTCGCCGACACCGATACCAGGTGCGCCGGCATAGGCTCCAAAGGTTGACCCGATGGTGCCACCCGAATCGCTGGTGCTTGGCTGGCCCGCAGGAGCAAGGTTGGTGTGGTTGAAAAGGTTAAACATTTCCGCGCGCAATTGAAGGGTGAACCGCTCCGTGAGTTTAGTGTTCTTGAATACCGAGAAATCGACATCCTGAAAGCCGGGATTCCGATACTGGCCACGTCTGCTGGTGCCGTAGGTGCCTAGCGCGGGATCTTCGAAGGCCGCGGTATTGAACCATTGCACCGATCCGTTCACGATACTGTGGTTAACCCCGGCAAAAGGATTGCCAATCTGGTTGGCGCGGTCGGCACTCTCCCCGTTGCCGCTATTTTGATTCGTGGCAAGCACGCTGAAGGGCAAACCACCGTGGAAGGACAAGAGCGAATGCACTTGCCACCCATGGCTCAACCACTGCGGACCGTGGGAAGAGCCGGGCACGTCATAACTTGCGTAAGCCGAGAAAGTATTGGTGACGTCGAAGTCCGAATTACCATACTCTCCCTTAAGGTTGTAACTGTTTTGTGGAAGATAAGGGATAAGTCCAGACTCTTCGTCAAGACTGTGAGACCAGGTATAGGTCAGCTGAGTAGAAATCCCGTGCCAGTTTGTGGTTCTGAGCAGTGCCTGGAGTGAGGCGTAGTTGGAGGTAGCCTCACTTTCCACCTCGTTGATGACGGCGTAGTTTGGATACTGACTGAAGTAGGGCCGCGTGGTCTGCTGATAAGTGTACTGGTTGACGTTGACATCGACATTGCCGCTGCCCAATGCGGCCTGGTTGATGTCGCGAACATCAAGCAGATGGCGGGCGTTTGTTCCCACGAATCCAATCTGGGTAATGATATTCGGTCCATAACTCTGCTGGATGTTCAGGTTGTAGCTATAAGTATAGGACGGGCGAAACTTATAATTCACCGCAAACAGGTTGATAACCCCGGCGCCCGCAATCGCATCCGCCAGGGAGGGGAAGATTTGCTCCCCAGGAGTCCAGATCGACACCTGGGAATTCGCGCTGGCCACGGGGTTCACGCCGGCCGGATTATCCTGCACGCCAACAGGCCCACCGTTCACCGTGCCGCGCAGGTTAAGGAAGGGCACCATGTAGGGCGCATCGTAGAACATACCGAATCCGGCGCGAATGACCGTGTTCGCATATCCAGACGGCTGATAGGCAAAGCCAATGCGCGGGCTGATGCTGGCCCAATATTGCTGGTAGATGTTGGGACGGTTGACGCCCGCCACCGCAATCCCATTGGGCGCGGTGGGATCGAAGGAGGTCAGGTCGTGCGTACTGGCTGTGAATGGGGCCGCTGTAGTCGTAGCGGATTCCATAGTTGAAATTCAGCTGGTGGTTAATCTGCCATGCATCCTGGCCGAAAATGTCCCAGGTATTCTCGAAGACCTGGCGCTTCGGATCTCCTTCCACAATATTGGTAGGCGAGGTGAAGCATCCCGCAAGGAAATCCGCTAGCGAAAGAACGTTGCTGTCGTAGCCGGAACTGGGTGTATACCCAGGAGCAGTGGTGCCAAGATTCTTGGTCGCCAGGGCATCGCACGCGGTGGCGCCTGGAGCAGCACCGTTTGCGGTTTGGATGCCATAAGTCCATGGGCCCTGCGAGCCATCAAAGGTGAACAGCCCGCGTTGTCCGCTTTGGTAAAAGTCATCCACTTGGGCTTGGCGGTATTCTCCCCCAAAGCGAAACTCGTGTGCTCCTTTGGTCCAGGAGAGGGCGTCGTCAATGTGGCCGGTAATGTCGTTACGGCCGGAGTCAACTGTGGGACCCGATAGGATCAAAGCCGCTATTGCTTGCGGACAGTCCCGAACTTGCTCCTGCTGCGGAGATATTGATGCGCGGAGCACCAGACAGGCTGGGCGCGGTAACACCGGTGTTTAGGCCCAGCGCGACTGGATTGTAACTGCTGTCGGCGTCAGAAAATGACTGGTTGTAGTAGTTGACGCCGAGAAAGAGTTGATTGACGATCGACGGCGAAATTACCCGGTTGTAGACGATCGAATAGTTATAAACATGGATCGGGGCTTCCTCATAGTAGGGAGCCAGGAAGGAAGTCGTGGGAGCGATCTGGTTCCCCTGGCCCATAAACGCCTTGACCGAGAGGTGATCTTTGGCGGTGAAGTTTTGGTCGATCTTCACAATTCCATTGAAGCTGTGCCCGGTGAGCGGCGACGTGTTGTAGTAGTTGTTGGCCTGCGCAGGTCCGGTGAGGGCGTTTGCCGGCCAAAGATTGGCTAGCAACGTCGTGGACAAGGGGTTTACCGGAATTCCGTAATACGCCAGCACGCCTGCCGAAGCCGCCTGGTATGCGGCGGAGGGCTCAGTCGACCGGCTCTGGTTGCCGATGACGAAATTGGTGTGCTCATAGTTCACGAAGAAGAAGGTCTTGTCCTTGAAGATCGGACCGCCCACCGAACCGCCGTAAACGATAAAACGATCCTCGTTCTTTGGTGTGCCGTTAGCAAACGGAGTGTTGGCTGCCAGGGCCTCGTTGCGGTTGTAGTAGTAGCCCGAGCCGTGGAACTGATTGGTGCCGGACTTGATAACCAGGTTTGCCGTGCCGCCGGCATTGCGGCCGGTCTCCGGACTGGAACTGGTTACGAAAGAAAACTGGTCGATGGCGTCCAGCGGCAGCACGATACCGGCGATTCCATTTACGCCGCCTTGGTTAACGGCCGGAATGTTCCACCACAGGTCGTTGTTGTCAGTACCTTCAATCTGCCAGTTCACCGAATTGGTGCGGGTTCCGTTTACCGAAGCGAAACCGGCTCCGCCATTTTGGTTATAGCCGGCGAAACCGGGGGTCAGCCCTAAGAACTGAGTAAAATCCCGCCCATTGATCGGTGAGTCCTGAATGGTCTTGGTGGGCAGGACCGTAGTCTGCGTGACTGAGGTCGTATCGAGCGACACGCCCGCGGCATTCACTTCAACGGTGGTTGCTTGTGACGCCACCGCCAGCTTTATCGGCAGGCTGTACGTACTTCCCGCGGAAACCTGAACCCTCTCAACTTTGATCGTTTCAAAGCCGGAGGAGGTGGCGGAAACGGTATACAGCCAAGCGAAAGGTCAGGGAAGCTAAACTCGCCCGCGCTGGAGGAGACAGAGGTGTGAGTTACACCCGTCGCGTCTTCCGTAATCTCAACTTGTGCGCCTGCGATGGCAGCGCCACCTTGGTCCGTTACGACGCCGTTAATGCCGCCGCGAAAGTTTTGTGCTCCGGCGAATGTGGTGAAAAGCAGCAAAGCAGCAGAAAGACGGGTAGCGGGAAAAGATCGAGTGCGGATAGCGCCTGATGACATGGAACAACCTCCAAAATTTAAGCAAAAAAAATATCTTCCGAAGCCCTCTGAAAACCGGGGCTGGATGAGTGAGAGCGGGATTTAGCTTCGACTTGGAAGGGTGCTACAGGCCTAGTCCGACGTGGAGAGCAACAGAGAAAGTGAACGATCGCCCTTCGACAGGGAAAGGCATTCACCGCGTTCAACGCCTTCTACCGCGAGCGGAGCGGATCCGCCCTAACCTAACCCATCGGGCGGTGAAAGCAACTACAAAATGAACGGCTTCCGTGCTTACTGGGCGCAGGGACGGAGGCTTAGCCGCCACAAAATAATTTTAATGCTGGCCCTACCTCTTGATATCTTTCCAAAGCACCTCAGGGGGCTAAAGTGTCTGCGTGAGTTAACTCGGTAAGACTAGGTCTCCTAACAGAAACAATAGGGAACTGGACGGGTGCCCCAGGTTCGCCAAAGCGGACCTGGGCCGAAAAAGACGGGGCGACCCGGATTTCCTGCACGCTGCACCGGACACGGCCGCGTGTGCGGCTTTCAGTAAGGAAAGCCGCATGAGGTCCGCCAACGCCAACAAACTCCACAGGAAATCCGGGGGAAGCCCACCATAGCTTTTGCTTTAACTAACAGCGAAAGCATCGATACATACCATTTTCGGCCCACTGGGTTCTGTCAGGAGACCGAGCCCGCCAGGCGACGCTGAGTCAGGTGATAGTACACCACTGGGGTAACTACCAGGCTGAGCACGATCGAAAGAGAGAGACCGCCGATAACTGCAATGGCCAGAGGTTGCAGCATCTGTGACCCGGCGCCCAGGGCCAGGCCAGGGGAAGCATACCGCATACCGTGGCGATGGCAGTCATGAGGATGGGGCGTCTGCGGCGCATTACGGCTTGGAGCATGGCTTGGTGGGCATCGAGCCCACCGGCGCGTAGTTGCTCATCGGAATCAAGCAATAAGATTCCGTTTTTGGCTACGATCCCAATCACCATGATGAGGCCCATAAAACTGGCTACATTAAAGTCAGTGCCGGTAATGATCAGAGCGAAGAAGACACCGGCCAGCGAAAGCACAGAACTGGTGAGCACGGCGAGGGGCGCGGAGAAGTTGCGGAACTCGGCCAGGAGCACGCCGAAAACCAACGCCAGCGCCAGCACCAGAACACGTGCCAAATCCGCAAAAGAGCGTTGTTGCTCCTGGTAAGTTCCGCCATATTCCACCCGAACTGATGAGGGCAGCTGCAGCCGGTCAACGACATTTTTTACTGAGACCATAGCTCCGCCAAGATCGGAGCCTTCCAGCCGGCCGCTCACCAACACCACCTGCTGCAAGTTTTCCCGGCGAATCTCATTTTGTGGCGGCAACTGCGTCACCGTGGCCATGGCGCCGAGGGTTGCGGTGTGGCCGCTGCTGCTATTGAAGACCGTGTTCTGGATGGCGTCGAGCGAGGCGCGATTGGCCTCCGGCAGCCGTACCCGGATGGTGTAGGGCCGGCCACCCACAATCATTGGATCATTGGTAGGCAGGCCATCGAGGATGGAGGTGGCGTCCTCCGCGATCTCGGCCGGGGTAAAGCCCAGCCGGCCGGCGACGATGGGATCAATCTGGAAGTTGGTCGCCGGACCGCTGATGGTGTTTTCCACCCCGTTCTGGGTATCGACGACGCCGGGAATTTTGGCGATGGCCTGCTGTACCCGCGGACCGAGGCTAAGCAGCAGATCGCGGTCATTGGAGAAGAGCTTGATCTGGATAGGCTCGGGGGAGTTGGAGAGGTCGCCGATCATGTCCTGCAGAACCTGGGTGAACTCGATATCGAGCGCCGGCTCAGCGGATCGGATCCGCTCGCGCACATCGTCCATCACCTCTTCAATCGAACGCGAGCGGTTGAGCTTGAGGCGAACGGTGAAGTCGCCACGATTGGCCTCAGTTACAGCGGCGAGACCCATTTCGAGGCCGGTGCGACGAGAAGTGATTTGCCACCTCGGGAGTTTGCTGGAGGATCTGCTCCACATGCTGCAGGATGCGGTTGGTTTCGGTAAGCGAGGCGCCCGGCGGGAGTGAAGTAGTCCAGGATGAACGCGCCTTCATCCATCTCAGGGAGTAGATCCGACCCCAGGGCGTTGTAGCTGAAGTAGCCGGCAAGGATGAGCACCGCACAGACCGCGACCAGGCCGATCGGACGGCGCAGGGACCAATCGAGCGAGCGCTCATGAAGACGGAGCAGGCGGTCGAAGATGTCCGGCCTTGCGATACGCGGTGGCAAATCTACTCGCGTTCGCGGAAGCCGCGGAGTGGGTCTTGCCGGTAAGCCTGAGCGAGAGGGCGGGCGTAAAGGTAAGCGCGAGCAACAGAGAGATCAAAAGAGCTACCGTCATAGTGACAGCAAGAGCGCGGAAGAAGCTGCCCGTCACTCCAGTGACGGAGATGAGCGGAAGAAAGACAATGACCGGAGTGATGGTGGAAAACACCAGCGGCCGGCTGATCTCCCGGATCGTCTTCCGCACCGCTTCTACGCGGGAGTCTCCGGCCTCGCGATGCACGGCGATGTTCTCCACCACCACGATGGCATCGTCGATGACCAGTCCGATAGCTGCCGCCAGGCCGCCCAGGGTCATCAGGTTGAAACTTTGTCCTGCCAGGCGGAGGAAGAGAATGGTCACCGCGACGGTGACAGGAATGACCAGGCCCGCGACCAGAGAAGAAGTCCAATCGCGAAGAAAGAGAAATAGGATGATGCACGCCAGCAGCAGGCCGATCAGAATCGCGTCGCGGACGCTAAGGATGCTCTCGCGGACAAGCTCCGACTGATCGTAGAAGGCGGCCAGGTGCGACGCCTTTGGGCAGCTTGGATTGCAGCTGGGCTATCTCCGCGGCCACGCCTCTGGCCACGGCAACCGTATTGCCCGAGGGCTGACGGGCGATATTGAGCAGCACGGCGGGTTTGCCGTTGGCCGTAACCGAGGTGTAGACGGGCATGGTGGAGGGTTCCACGGTGGCCAGGTCGGCCGACGCGGATGGGCACGCCCGCCGCCGAGGTCTTCACCACCAGGTTGCTTAGCTCCGCGGCACTGTGCGCCTGGGCGCCAATCAAGGCGAGGATGAGTTCATGGTTCGCTTCGTAGAGACCGGGCGAGTCAATGATGTTCGACTCCTGCACTGCATTGACCAGTTCGAGCAGGGTTACGCCGGCGGCCTGCAGCCGGGAGAGATTGGGCACAATGTGGAACTCCGGCACCTGGCCGCCCTGTATGGTGACGGTACTGACCCCGTCCACACGATTCAATGGCGGTTTCAAATCGTAGGTGGCGATCTCCCATAGGCGTGTCTGGGAAACGGTGTCCTTCCCGAGATCGTCCGCGGTGAGGGCATAGCCAAGGACGGGAAAGGTGGCGAAGGTGAGACGGTTGGTGGTGATGCGTGCGGTTGCGGGCAGTGACTGGGCACACTTTGGAGAGTGCTGCATCGGTCAACTGCAGGGTATGGAACATGTCCACATCCCAGTTGAAGAACAGGCTTATCTCCGCCGAGCCGCGGCTGGTGGTGCTGCGCACGGTAACCAGGCCGGGAACGCTATTGACGGCGTCCTCGATCCGCTTGGTGATGGTGACCTGCATCTGCTCGACGGGCATCACGCCGTTGTCGACCCCGATCACCACGCGGGGAAACTTGTCTCTGGAAAAACGGAGATAGGCACCTGGAACGCGGCGTATATCCCCGCCAGCGTCAATAAGAACAGGAAGAAGAAGATGGTCTTTGCGGCGCCTGCGAGCCAGAAGGATCTCTCGTCAGTCGCCTTTGCGGGCGAGTCGGGCATCAGTCCTTGTCTTCCGCTAGCCGCTGGGGCAGTGCCGATCTTTACTTTGGTTCCTTCGTCGAGTCCGTAAGCGCCGGTGGTGATGACCGTGTCGGCCGGGCTGAGGCCGTTGAGTACCTGGACGGAGGCCGCCGTTTGGATGCCGAGAGTCACGGACCGCTTGGCGGCCTTGCCTTCTGGGGTAATGATCATGACGGTTTTCGAAACCCCGTCGGGCGCGGTCTGCACTGCCTCTGCCGGAATGAGCAATGCGTTCGGATGCGGTGCGGCCAGTGATGGTGGCGTGAACGGGAGTACCGGCTTTTAAAGTTCCACGAGGGTTCTCAATCCGCAGCCATACTTCAACGGTCGTACTTCCCGGGTCGAGTGCTGGGCTGATGAGCGAGACCTTGGCCGGCACCGGATCGGGCACACCGGGAACAATGATGGTGGCCGATGCACCCATCGGAGAGCTGCTGGGCCTGGGTCTGTGCCAGGTGGAGCTTGGCCAACAGCGCCGAAGTATCCATGACCGTGATCACTGGAGTACCAGCGGCGGCCGTCTCTCCGGCGAAGAGCGGCCGGTCGGTCACCACGCCCGAGATGGGACTGCGAATCTCGGTATAGCTCAACTGGGCCTCCGCGCCCATGTACTTGCCTTTAGCGGAGGTGAGTTGGCCTTGCGCGCTTTCCAGGGCGGCCTTGCGGCTGATCTTCTGCACTGCATCGAGATGCTGCCTGGCTATTTCATAGGCGGCCTTGGCCTGAACCAGCGCTGCTTGGGCGGTATCTAAATCGCGGCCGGGAATCGCTCCCTGGGCGAAGAGCTGGCTGCGGCTGTTGACGATGCTTTGGGCAAGATCCAGGTTGGCGCGTGCCTGGGTCAGGTCGAGTTCCGCCTTGGCTGTGTCTTCAGGCACAGTGGCCCCGGTGGCGATGTCGTAGGTTCCCTGGGCAGCGGTGTAGGCGCCCTTTGTTGTCGAGTGCGGCAGCTTCCAGGTCGCTGTTCTCAAGCGTTGCCAGGAGCTGGCCGGCTTTGACGTGAGAGCCGCGCTGAACATAAAACTTCTTCACCGGCGCCGTGACCTTGGGCGAGATGGCTGCCTGGGCTAATGGGGCCAGCGTGGCGTCGGCGGTGATCTGCTCGGAGATGGCGCCCCGTTCCGGATGGACCGCTTGAACGTAAACCTCAGTGGGGGCTGTCTCCGCAGACTTGCTGCAGGCGATCGGGAGCAGAGACGCCAGGGAAGCCAGAGGGCAACAAGAAGCCGGTTAAAACTGGATGGGAGAACGGCAGCAAGAAACGCAACCGAACTTGGGGCACCCGTCTGATCTCCCATCAAGACACTTTTCGAGAAAGACTGCGTTCCGGGCTCTGACTTGGTCGGGATCCCGAGGAGGTTGGTGTTAAGACCAGGCTTTTGAGCAAACATGCGACGGGCAGGGAAGCTCATCTAGATCGCTCCTGTCAGCAGTTGCAGATTGGTGAAAGCCAATTGGTATCGAACAGTTCCATCCTCGCGCGCGATCTCGGCTGCAGTTAAAGAGTTTTCCGCGTCCACTACCTCCAGCACCGTCGCCTCGCCGGCGGTATAGCGCAGGCGCGTCAGACGCAAACTCTCGGCTGGCGGTTTGCACGCTCTGATCGAGTGACTGCAGCTGATCACGCGACGTGCCCGCCTCGGCGTAAGACTCATCCAACTGGGCGATGAGCCGGCGCTGGGTAGCAGTAAGCGCGGTATGTGCGGCGTCGCGCAAGATCTCGCTCTGGCGGACCCGGTGTTGCGTAGAAAGCCAGTCCCAAACAGGAATATCGAGCGTTGCTCCGGCGGAGTAACCAAGATTCTTTACCCCTTCGCGCCCATTGACGGCGAATTGCACCGCATCGATTCCGTAAGTGAAGTTGAGAGCAAGATCGGGAAGATAGGCCGCGCGTGCCGCGGTCACGTCGAGCGAACTGACGCGCAGCGAAGCCAGGGCCTGGTGTAATTCCGGATTCAGCTTCATCGCGGCTGCATCCACATCAGCCCGGTCGGGCAGCGGCACAACCGCGCTCGGCGCCAGCGTGTAAGCGGTCCGAGGATCGGCAAAAAGGAGCACACCCAGATCCAGGTGCGCCCTCTGTTGCTCGAGCAGAGTGTCGGCAAGATCGCGATCGCGCTGCTGTTGCAGCAACTGCGCCTTCACTACATCGGCGTGGGCCGCTTCCCGGGCGCTTTCCCGTTGTTGCGTGAGTTGCGTGAAGTTGGCAGCTTCGCCGGCGGCGCGGCGGCCGACCTCCACCTTACGATCGGCGGCCAAGGCTTGGTAGAAGAGGCCAGTCACGGTGGCAACTAAACCGCGGCGGGCAATCTCCAGTTCCGCCGCGGCTACCGCATCGGCCGCAGAAGCGCGCGAGACCGCGGTCATTTGTTGCAGTCCGAACGTTTCCGTGACCACGCCCTGGCTGGCGTACTCGCGCACCGCATTGTTGGCGATGAAGCGTGGAGCGGCCTGGCTTCCGACCGGGCCACTCCCATTGAACGCGCCATTCGGTTGGGTATAGAGCACCTGGTTGTGATAACTCACATTGGGCAGTAGCGCGGCGGTCGCAATGGAGTGATCGAGTGCGGTCACCCGCTTGTTGGCGGCCGCAGCGGCGAAGTTGGGCTCGTTCGCGCGCGCCAGCGCAATGGCTTGCTCAAGCGTGATTGAGGCCGGGGTCGTTGCGATCGCCTGCTGTGCAAATGCCGCGTTGGTCACGGACAGGGCGAGGGCGAGAAAGCAAACTCTTAGCATGGCCACTGGAAGACGCAGAACCGCCAGCGACAGACTCACTTCTGCCCCACCACCAGGATGGTGAAGCTACCAGGGACAACCGCCGGCCGCGGACGAGGATTCTCCGCGGTAGGGGCGGGCCGCTCGCCGAATTTGGCGGTGGCCAGGTAGATGCGGCCGGTAGCCGAGTCCAGGGTCATGGTCCTCGCTCCCCGCTGCGTAGCCAGGTTCTGCAGCACCGGGTAATTGTCTTTGCCGGCATCGATGATGGTCAGCGTGCCACTCCCGCCGTTGGAGGAGAAAGCCAGCTTGTGCGCGGAATCGTAGCGAGCCGCATCGGGACCATCGCCGATGGAGGGGTTAGCCAGGGTCTTTCCCGAGTTGGCGTCCACGACCGCCATCTTTCCGCCGTCGCATACGGCGAAGAGCCGGCGGCCCGCGGGATCGATAGCCAAGCCAGAGGGTGATTCGCAGTTGGCCAGCGGCCACGTCGCGGTAATCTTCCTGGCTGCTGCATCGAAGCGGACGATTTCATTCTTGCTTTCGATATTGGCGAAGACCGTGCCCTTGCCGTCCGCGACCGGGAACTCAGGCTTGCCATCGAGCGGGATGGTAGCAACTACTTTCTGTTGCCCCGTATCGATCACGGTTGCATTGCTGCTGCGGCCGTTAAAGGCCCAGACTGTTTTGGTTACCGGCTCAAACGCAATCCCGTCCGGGTTTGTGCCTGCGGGGATCGAAGCTACTGTGGCCAACGTGGCCCGGTCAAAGACCACCACCACATTGGCTCCGCCGTCGCTGACATAACCGTATTTGCCGCTGTCGTCGAGGGCCACGCCGTGGGTGCCTTTCAGCCCCGTGATGCTGCCCACTACCTTGCCAGAATCGGTGTCCAGCACTTCGACCCGCGGTCCGTGGGTTACATAGAGCCGGTGCGCCTTAGCATCGGAGGTGAGGTAGTCCCAGCCGCCCTCGCCGCCCACCGTCCATTGGGTCAGGACGCTGTACGGCTTTTGCGCCAGCGCAGCAGAAGGCGCCAGCAGAAGCGACGCGGAAAGGGCTAGGGTCTTAAGGTAATTCGATCTCATTTGGATCTCCCACCAAGCTTAGGTTTCAATTTCGCACAACTACCTTAACGGAAGCTGAAGGAGGGCCAGACACCGGCAGGCGCACGAGTACCCTCGTCCCAATTCCCAACTCACTCGTGATCTCAATCGTTCCCTGCCACCGGGATACGATCGCTTTACAAATCGCCAGCCCCAGGCCTGTTCCACCCGTATTGCGGCTGCGCGAGGGGTCTCCGCGGTAAAAGCGATCGAAGACGCGGGGCAGATCCTCGGGGGCGATGCCGTCGCCATCATCCTCGATGACGAGTTCTCCATTTTGCCCCACCACGGCGCGTATCGCAGAGCCGGCGGGACTGTGCTGCAAGGCATTCAAAAGCAGGTTGGAGCACAACAGTTGCAACTGTTCCGGCTCGATAGCAACCATCACCGCGTCTTCCGCCGACACCAGGATGCGCAGCCGCTTCAACTCCGCCATGGATTCAAATTGCTGCAACGCCTGGCGCACGCTCTGTGCCAGGTCGGTTTCAAAGCGGGGCGAAAGCATTTCGGCGTCGGTCTCCACTCGGGCCAGGATGAGCATCTTGCCCACCGCCTCTTCCATGCGATCGCAATCCATCTGGCAGCGCTCGATGCCGCGTTCATACTCGATCGCCGTCCGTTGCTTCAGTGTGAGCAGCTGCAGCGAAGACTTCAAAACCGCGACCGCGGTCTTGAGCTCATGCGCGGCATCGCCGACAAACCGGCGTTGCTGCATGAATGAGCGCTCCAGGCTGGTAAGTACCGTTTCCAGAGCGAGCGTGAGGGGCGCCAGTTCCCTGATCCTGCGGGCGCGTTGGGGAGGAACGAAATTCCATGCATTCACCGAGACGCCGGCTGCTTCCGTCGCCAGCTCCCGCAGAGGAGCCAGGCCACGATTCAAAAGCCAGAAAATCAATAATCCCGAAACGGCCAGCAGAGATAAGCTGGTGGCCGCGTAAAAGGCGACCGCCCGCCAGATATCTTTCCAGACGCCACCGATGGGCGAGCCATAAAAGATGCTTACGCGTCGCGGGATCCCTCCCCCTTTATCGCCAGGATCGACGATTCTCAGGCCTTCGATTCTGAGCGCCCGGTAGTGGATCCCGTTGACGTGGAGTCTGAGAAACTTGCCGGTTTGTGCCGCCAGCAAGCTTGCACCCGGCCCGCTCCAGTTGGGTGAATGGCCCAGCACGCGCCCGTTTGCGTCCTGTACCTGGTAGACATCCTCTGCCGGGAGATTGACCTCCGTTCCATCGAGCATCACGTTGTCGTTGGTATCTTCGGCATCCTGCACCGCGCCCAGCAAAGAATCCGCCCGGCCCCGCAGCATGATGTCAAAGGAATGGAAGCGCTGGTGCCGCTCATAGAGCATCGCCGCGGTGGAGATGGAGAGCGCGGCGAGCAGTTCGACCAACAGAACGGTAGTGATCAGCCGATGGGTGATGGAATAGGACTTCATCGGCTCTCCTCCAAGCCCATCAGCAGGCGGTATCCCCGGCCGCGCAGAGTTTCGATGCTCGGCTGCTGGGTAGCGGCCTCAAGCTTCCGGCGCAGGTTCGAGATGTGCGCTTCGATTACGTTGGAGTGGTGTTCCCAGTTGTAGTCGTAGAGATGTTCCAGCAGTTCGCGCTTGGACACGATCACGCGCGGCCGATGGATTAGATACTCGAGAATGCGGTATTCCGTGGGCGACAGATCCACCGGCTTGCCGGAACGCCGCACACTCTGCTCGACGGTGTTGACTTCCAGATCAGAGAGGCGGAGCAGGGGATTGGCCACTCCTTTGCCGCGGCGGATGAGCGCCTTGGCGCGGGCGATCAATTCTCCCAGGTCGAACGGCTTGCTCAGATAGTCGTCCGCGCCGGCGTTGAGCAGGGAAATGATGGAACTGGATTCTCCCCGGGCGGTCAGGATGAGCACCGGCGTTCCATCTCCGCCGGCTCGCACCTTCCTTAGTAGTCCGAGACCGTCTAACCCTGGGAGCATCAAATCCAGAATGATCAGGTCATAGCAACGGTTTTCGGCAAGGTGCAGACCGGTGAGTCCATCTTCAGAGCAATCGACGGCGAAGTTCGGCCCCTCGCGCAGCGCGGAAGCAATATTTTCCGCCAGGCGCACCTCATCTTCGACCAGCAGAACCCGCATGTGAGCAGTATCCCCCATGCAAGGTTAAGCGAAGCTGAAGCTTGGTTTCTTTCCCAGCGGGTACTCCGCCCTTACCTCTCCCCCGGAGGCGGAGCATTTACCGGAGCCCCGCTCTTAGGAGGCTGCCAGCCGTCATTGGATGGACCATTCTGGAAGAACACAGAATCCTTGCTGTAGGGGCCGGTCGCATACATCGCGTTCGCCTGCCCGAAGAGTTTTCCCGCCCGCAGCGTATCTGCGCGAACCTTGTCCACCAACTGGTGATAGCGTTCGTCGGTCTGCGCATATCCAGAGAACCAGCTCAGGTCGTTGTTTCCAATAATCACCACATCCACGCCTGGAACCGAGGCAATGTCATATGCATTGGCCACGCCGGTTGGCGTCTCGATCATGATCACCACCAGCATGTTGTCGTTGATGGTGTGGTGGTAGTCGACGCCGTTGACACCCCAGATGCTCGCTGCCTGGCCCTGGCCCGAACTCCGTCGCGCAACCGGGGGATAGCGGGCCCACTTGGCTGCTTCTCGCGCCCGATCAACATCGTCGACGGTGGGAATCACAACCCCGAGTGCGCCAATGTCGGTCGCATGCTGGATGTGCCACTCCTGCGCGTCCGGCAGCCGAACCATCGGCGTCGCTTTCACGTGCGGGCACGCGGCAATCATCTTCTCAATGTCCGCGAACTCCAGCGTGCTGTGCTGCATTTCGAACCAGGTGAAATCGTAATGCTTGGCCCGCTCGCAATAGTCGGCGATATCCATCTTCGATTGCGTGAAGCTGAAAACCTGCTTGCCATCGAGAAGCTTCTGCTTGGTGGTGTTGTAAAGCTTCGCTTTCGCAGTGCCGGCATCCGGGCTCTGCGCCCCCAGTTGCATACCGGGCGTCGCCAGGGCCAGAAATGAGCAGACAAGTATTTGCGTTGCCGACCAGGTCTTCATCCGTGCTCCTTAGAAAACAACAGCCATCCTTTATAGCGCTAAACCCCGTTCTGTGGCGATGGGGTATAACTATCACCGGGCTTTCGTACCCAGGAGATTCCCGGTGATCGAGTTGAAATCGAAATGACAAAGCGTTGGCTTCTGGCCCTTTTCCTCTTGATAAGCCCATGGCTCCGGGCAAAGGCAGACATTCAGTATTTCCCCGAGCGCAAGGTTTGGGTGCTGCAGGCCGGCGAAACGACCTATGCCTTTGGAGTGAACGAGCGTGGTGAGCTGCAGTCGGTCTACTGGGGGCAGCGAGTCACGCGCGATGCGGATTTTCAAACCCCGAAGGGCAGCGAAGAGGTGGCCTCCTTTGACCTCTCGAGCACCACCACCCCGCAGGAATATCCCGGCTGGGGTGGGGAGCTATACAACGAACCTGCGTTGAAGGCGACCTACGCCAACGGGAACCGGGACGTGGTCCTGCATTTCCTGGAGCAGCATCTCGATGGCAACACACTGGAGATCGTGTTGAAGGATGTTGCCACCGCCCTCGAGGTCCACCTTTATTACCGCATCTATCCCGAGACCGGCATTCTCGAGCGGTGGTCACGCATCGAAAATAAGACCGATCAGGCCATCACGCTGGAGAGTGCGCAGTCCGCCGCCTGGACCTTGCCCCACGGCGAGGGCTACGGCTGGCACTATCTCACCGGCCACTGGGGGGCGGAGTGGCAACTGCACTCCGAGCCTCTGCAAACCGGGGCGCGCGTTATCGAAAGCCGCCGGGGCAGCACCTCGCATCAGTCCAACCCATGGTTTGCCATCGATCGCCCGCAACAGACTACGGAGGAGAGTGGGCCGGTATGGTTCGGAGCCCTGGGCTGGAGCGGCAGCTGGCGCATCACGGTGGAGCAGACCGCCATGCAGCAGGTGCGCGTGACCGGCGGCTTCAATCCCTTCGATTTCGGATACCGGCTCAAGCCGGGTGAGCAACTCGAAACTCCGCCCTTCTACGGTGGATTTACCAATGGAGGCTTCGGTGAGGCGTCGCGCATTTTGCATCGCTTTGAGCGCCAATCCATTTTGCCCGGCGGAGAGAAGGCGGCTCTTCGGCCCATCCTCTATAACTCCTGGGAAGCCACGGAATTCGATGTCAGCGAGGCGGGTCAGATTGCCTTAGCCGAGAAGGCCAGCAAGCTGGGCATCGAACGCTTCGTCATCGACGACGGATGGTTTGGCCAACGCAAGGATGACCACGCCGGCCTGGGTGACTGGTATGTGAATCAGCAGAAGTTCCCCCACGGGTTGAAGCCGGTCATCGATCGCGTGCACGCACTCGGTATGGACTTCGGCATTTGGGTGGAACCGGAGATGGTCAACCCCAACAGCGACCTTTATCGCAAGCATCCCGAATGGGCGATGAATTTTCCCGGTCGTCCGCGCACCGAGGCGCGCAATCAACTCCTGCTCAACCTGGCCCGTGACGACGTAAAGGAATACGTCTTTAACTGGCTCGACCAGCTGGTCACCAACAACGACATCGCCTTTCTCAAATGGGACTACAACCGCAACTGGGCAGAGCCCGGCTGGGACGCGGTTGCTCCAGAGGATCAGAAGAAGATTTATGTGGCCTATGTGCGCAACCTGTATGACATCCTCGATCGGCTGCGCGCCAAGCACCCCAAACTGGAAATCGAATCCTGCTCTGGTGGCGGCGGTCGCGTCGATCTAGGCATCCTGCGCCGGGTCGAGGAAGTCTGGACTTCGGATAACACTGATGCGCTCGACCGGCTGACGCTGCAGGATGGATTCACTCAAGCGTATACCCCAGGCATCATGATGGCCTGGGTCACCGATGTTCCCAGTGGCATCGATGGGCGCGTGGTCCCGCTGAAATTTCGCTTTCTGGTGGCCATGACCGGCTCCTTAGGGGTGGGTGGAAATCTCAATAAATGGACACCTGAGGAAATGCAAGCGGCGGCCGGGTTCGTCGCCTATGACAAGCGGGTGCGCGGCACGGTGCAAAGGGGTGAACTCTATCGACTCATCGCGCCCGAGGGCAGCGAAGTTTCTGCCACCGAGTACGTTTCCCAGGATGGGCGCCAGGCGGTGCTCTTCGCCTTCCTGCATTCGCAGCAATTCGGGACGCCCTTCCCAACCGTCTTCCTGCGTGGCCTGAATGAAACCGCCATGTACAAGCTGCACGCGATCGACTCCACACAACTGATCGAAACGGAAAGCGTAAGCGGCGCCTACCTGATGCATCATGGCCTCGACCTTAACTTGCACGGCGACTATGACAGTACTTCGGTAACTATCGAAAAGCAGCCTTAGAACGGAAAGGACCTTAAAATCAGTCATATAACCTTCCTCTGCCCCTCTCGCGGACCAAAATGTGCATCTCAGCAACAAGCACTTCAATAACTTAGCTGGTTACTGAGGGTTACCATCGAGAGGGTAGGCTCCGGCCTGCTCGAGAGAGCAGAGGAACGAATGAAGAATCCAGGAAAGTTGTTTCTTTTACCGGCACTGACGTTGGCTCTTTTGACCAGCGGATGCCACAAGAACGATCCCGACCAAGTGGATGCTGCGGCGAACGGAAATCTCGCGCCGGTCAGTGATAATGGAGCAGCTCCCGCCGATCAGAGCCAAGCTCCGGCAAGTGCTCCTGCTCCTGCTCAACAGGCAAGCGCGGCTCCCAGTTATTCCGCCCCGAGCCCGCAAGAACCGCAGCAAGCGCAACAGCCGCAGTATCAGCAGCCTCAAGATCAGGCGCAGCCCTATCAGGGCCAGAACGATGGCGATCAAGGCTATGAACAGGGATACCAGGATGCGGTCGCAGAGTACGCTACCGAGCCTCCCCCACCTTTGCCGCAATATCAACAGCCGCCATGCCCCGACCCAAACTACCTCTGGACGCCTGGCTACTGGTCTTATGCTCCGGCCGGCTACTACTGGGTTCCCGGCGTGTGGGCCGCCGCTCCCTATGTCGGGGCGCTCTGGACTCCGGGATACTGGGGTTATAACTCGGGCCGCTACGGATTCCACCAGGGCTATTGGGGACATTACATCGGCTACTACGGCGGGGTGAACTACGGAAACGGGTACGTCGGCCGGGGTTATTACGGTGGGTATTGGAATAACAACCAATTCAACTACAACCGCCAGGTGACGAACGTCAACGTCACCGTCATTCACAATACCTACGTTCGCAACGTAACCAACATCACTACGTACAACCGTGTGAGCTATAACGGTGGTCCTGGCGGAGTGAATCTTCGGCCGACCGCCCCGGAACTGGCCGCCCTCAGGCAGCCGCGTCTGGCGCCGTTAGCCGTTCAGCAGCAACAAAGGGTCGCCGCGAGCACCAACCGCGCCCAGTTTGTTGCCGTAAACCGCGGCCAGCCGCAGACGGTTGTAGAAGCCAAGCCGCTCGCCGTGGAACGGCGTGAGCCGGTGCCGGTAACAGTGCAGCGACCCAGGCCCCCGATCGATCGGGCTCAGGCAGAGCGGCCTGTCCCCCAAGCAGCGCCGGCACGACCGGCACCCGAGCAGCGGCCAGTTCCGACGGTAAGGACACCTCAGGAAGAACGCCCGGCACCGCAAGAACGTCCAGCCCCGCAGGCGCACCCAGCTGCCCAACAAGAGCGTCCTGTGCCGCAAGCACACCCAGCCCCACCGGCGAGACCAGCTCAAGAAGAACGGCCGGCTCAGGCAACAAGGCCACAACCGGAAGCAAGGCCACAACCGGAAGCAAGGCCACAACCTGAGGCGAGGCCAGCTCCACAGGCGCGGCCGGAAACAAGGCCACAGCCCGAGGCGAGGCCCGAGCAGGAACCAAAGCCCAGGGAAGAGAACCCTCGTCCTGAGGAGCATGAACCGCCTCGCTAGAACTAGCGCCCGTCCAGTCTTCCCACTAACTTTCCAGGAAACTGGATGGGTGCCCCAGGTTCGCCGGAGCGTACCTGGGCCGAAAACGGTTTTTTCGAATGCTTTCACCCCATGGGCGACGGAACCCCACCCCTGAAGCCGGCGTTTACTTTGAGCGTTTGCGGGCGTCGATCAGGGCTTGATAGAGATCAATCGTCTGATCCCCAATCCGGGTCCAACTGAACTTCTCTTCGGCACGTTTCCTGCCCGCCTCTCCAAACCGCTTGCACTTCGCAGGATCACCCAGGAGATCGCTCAGTTTCGCCGCCAGATCCCGGGCAAAGCGATCAGGATCAAGCGGAAAACTGGTGACCGGATCCTGATCAAAGGGGACCAGGAACCCGGTCTCACCGTCCACCACGACCTCTTTAATCCCACCCACAGCGCTGGCCACCACGGCCGCTTTGCAAGCCATGGCTTCCAGGTTGATGATGCCGAACGGCTCGTACACCGAGGGGCAGCAAAAAACCCTCGCGTGACTATAAAACTGGATCGTGTCCGCCTTGCTGAGCATCTTGTCGATCCAGATCAGCCTGGGGTTGAAGCTGCGCGACTCCTCCACCTTGTGCTGCAACTCGGCGGCAATTTCCGGCGTATCGGGAGCACCCGCGCACAGCACCACCTGGGTCCCGGCAGGCAGATAGCGAATCGCGTCCACCAGGTGGGTCACCCCTTTCTGGCGGGTAATGCGGCCCACAAAAAGCACGTAGGGAACGGACAAGTCGACACCGTGAGCCGTCAATGCAGAGGTCTCCGGGGTTGGCTGGTATTGCTCCAGGTCGATCCCGTTGTAGATCACGTGTATCCGCTCAGGATCCACCGGGTAGGCGTGAAGGATATCTTCCTTCGTGCCACTGGAGACGGCGATCACCGCATCTGCATCGAGGATCGCAGTTCGCTCCATCCACGAGCTCATGGCATAACCGCTGCCCAACTGCTCCGCCTTCCAGGCGCGCAACGGTTCCAGGCTATGGGTGGTTAGGACAAACGGAATATCGTACAGCTTCTTGGCCAGAAAGCCGGCCATGGATACGTACCAGGTGTGCGTATGCGCAATGTCGATTCCGGCCAGGGCTTTGATCTGGGTCAGGTTCAGGGATAAGGCTTCCAGTGCGCCCTTGAATTTTCCCTGGGTGCCCTGGGTGATTTCGCTCCACGGCTCCAGTCCTTGCACGTGAAGGTTGCGTTGATCGGAATGCTGTTGACCCCAGCAGAGGACTTCCACAGAAATCTTGCGCGCCAGCTCGCGGCTTAGATACTCCACGTGCACTCCGGCGCCACCGTAGACGTGGGGTGGGTATTCCCGGGTAAAGAGTCCTACTCGCACTGTTTCCTCCCCCGCTGATCTCGCACATTACAGTAACAGCTAAAGATGAAGAATCGGCTGTAACCATCAGATAAATAAGAGCACTTTGAGGCTGACCGGAGCCAGCAAGGGACCTGAGCGATGAGCCCAGAGTCTCGGGTCGCAGAGTCGACTTACAGTAGTATGGCGAGGATGGAAAATTCAAGCCGCCGTTCTTTCCTGGCAAAACTCTCGGCCTTGGCCCTTGCAGCACGCACCCGGGGTTGGGCCGCACCCCCCAGCGGACTAGTCTTTGCCGGCACCTACACAGATAAGGGCGACAGCCGCGGTATCTACGGATTTCGTTGGGATGCGGATGCGGGCACCCTGACGCCGCTCGGGCTGGCAGCGCCTACCGTCAACCCCAGCTTCCTGGCGCTTTCCCCGGATCGCCGCCATCTCTACGCGGTCAACGAGTTGGATGCCTACCACGGAGAGAAGAGTGGTTCCGTATCGTCCTTTGCGATCGCGGGGGACAAGTTGCGCCCCATCAATGTGGTTGCCTCCATGGGTGGCGGACCGGCCAATGTCGCGGTCGATTACACGGGAAAAGCCGTCTTCGTGGCCAACTATGGCGGCGGCAGCGCCGCATCCTTTCGGGTGCTGCCCAGTGGAGGACTTAGCAAGGCAGTCTCCACCTTTCAGTACACCGGCCACGGCGCGGACCCGAAACGCCAGGGCGAACCGCACGCGCACTGCACCACCGTGTCCCGTGACAATCGCTACGTCCTGGTCAATGACCTGGGGCTGGACCGCATCTCCGTCTACCACCTTGATCCGCCCACCGCGCGTCTCACCCCCAACACTCCCCCCTCCTATCAGGCGCTCCCCGGCTCCGGTCCACGAAGTCTTGCTTTTCATCCCAGCGGACGGTGGGCGTACTCCCTTAACGAGATTGCCAGCACCCTCGACGTCTTGGCATGGGACGCTGAGCAAGGGACGCTGAGCAGGATCCAGAACATCTCGACCCTCCCCGAAGGCTTCACCGGATCGAACACCGGGGCTACGGTCGCGGTCGATTCCGAGGGCCGGTTTGTGTATGCCTCCAACCGCGGGGATAACAGCGTGGCGGTATTCTCCATTGCCGATCGAAAGGGAACACTCAAACCGGTCCAGCATGTGGACTGTGGAGGCAAGAGCCCTCGCCATTTCGCCCTCGATCCTGGTAATCAGTGGCTTTTGGTCGCCAACCAGGACTCCTCCAATATCGTCGTCTTTGCCCGCAACCCACGAACTGGGCTTCTCACGCCAAACGGCAATCAATACCCGCTGAGCTTTCCCGTCTGCCTGGTCTTCCATTAATTGGAAAGAGTGATTCCCCAGACTTTTGCCTCTTCTGGTACGGGAGTTGGAATAAACCCCGGGCGACGTGTCTCGTGGGTAGAATGCCTCGTGGAGCCCTTTCCGCTTTAAACGAGAAAGGGGCGCGCGAAAACTCTTAAGCTCTTAAGGAAGACCATGCGACCCAACGCCTTTTCCCACTGGACATTCAAGTTTTCGCCGGCTGTGATGCTGCTGGTATGCCTTGGCGCAGTCAATTCCACGTTGGCGCAGCAGGCGGCCCGCCTGACCCAACCAGTAGATGATCATGCCCGGGTCACGCTGCCCGGTACCGTCCACCCGCTGGCCAACGCCCGCAACGACCGCGGCGCCGTTTCGCCCGATATGCAACTAGATCGGATACAGTTGCTTTTAAAGCGCAGTCCGCAACAGGAAGCCAGTCTGCAGCAACTCCTGCAGGACATGCATACCCCGGGCACCGCGAGTTTTCACAAATGGCTGACCCCGGAACAGTTTGGAGAGCAGTTCGGACCCAGTGACCAGGACGTGCAGACCATCGAGGACTGGCTCCAGACCCAGGGCTTCCAGGTACTCAAGGTAAATCCGGGCAAGCAGACGCTGGAGGTGGCCGGCACCGCAGGCGTTTTGCAGCAGGCATTTCATACCTCGATTCACACCTATGAGGTCAACGGCGAGCAGCATTATGCCAATGCGGTTGCTCCGGAAATCCCCGTCGCGCTGGCGCCGGTGTTAGGCGGCTTTGTTTCGCTGAATAATTTCCCTGTGCGCCACTACAGCCACTTTCTGGGAAGCGCGCAATTCGATCCCAAGACCCATCGCGCCATTCCGGAGTGGACATTACCCGGCGGCAGCCTGGGCAATACCTTCGCCGTGGCCCCCGAAGACTTTGCTACCCAGTACGACGTGACCCCGCTTTACAACGCTGCCAAACCGCTCAACGGCACCGGCCAGACCATCGCGATCATCAACGAATCAAATATCAACATCAACTTCGTCAACAACTTTCGTACCCTCTTCGGGCTGCCGGCTTCCACCCCGCAGGTGATCATCGACGGCAACGATCCGGGGATTAACGGCGCTTCCTCCGAGGCTTACCTGGATGTGGAATGGTCTGGTGCAGTGGCTCCCGCCGCCACCATTGACCTGGTGATTGCCGCCGACACCAGCGTGGCCCCGGGTTTGTATCTGGCCGCGGAGCGGGCTGTCTATTCCAACATTGCGCCCGTCATGAGCATCAGCTTTGGCGAATGCGAATTTGCCTTGGGCGCGGAAAATGCCTTTTGGAGTTCACTTTGGGAAGAGGCGGCAGCCCAGGGAATCACCGTCATGGTTTCCACCGGCGACAGCGGTTCGGCGGGTTGTGATGATCCCGACACGCAAACAGTGGCCGCGCAAGGTTTGGCAGTGAGCGGTTTTGCCTCGACCCCGTGGAATGTGGCTGTCGGCGGTACCGATTTTCACTACGCCAACGCTGCGGCGCTCACTACTTATTGGAACAGCACCAACGACAGCAAGAACGGTTCCCTGAAGAGCTATATCCCGGAGCAGGTCTGGAATAACAGCGTGTATGGATCAAATCTCGTGCCCGCAACCGGCGGCTCCATAACCGGCGGAAGCGGAGGGCCAAGTACCTGTGGCAATCCAACCCTGGACTCCAGCAATACCACGGTGACCGCGTGCGCGCCCACCCCAAAACCTTCCTGGCAGGTCGGCACCGGGGTGCCCAGTGATAGCGCCCGCGACATCCCCGATATTTCGCTCTTTGCCGCCAACGGATTCAATGGCAGCTATTACGCGGTGTGCGCCGCGGATGGCGACTGCCAAAGCACCACCAGTCCGCAAATCAGCGGTTTCGGCGGAACCTCGGTCTCGTCGCCGGCCTTTGCCGGCATTATGGCAATCATCAACCAGGCCTACGGACCACAGGGGCAGGCGGACTACGAGCTTTATCCCCTGGCCGCAAAGGAGCCCAGCGCCTTTCATGACATCACCATCGGCACCAACCAGGTGCCTTGCTCGGCAGGCTCGCCCAATTGCACCAACGGCGAACTGACCGGCTACGCCACAACTCCAGGGTACGATCTGGCCACCGGTCTGGGCTCCATTGACGCCAATGTACTGGTTACCAACTGGAACAGCCGCAGTAAGGGAACCGCGACCACAACGACCCTCACCAGCTCCTCTGCTTCGTTTGCCCACGGTACGGCGGTCACTCTCAAAACCAGCGTTACCGGCAGCGGCGGCACGCCGACCGGCGATGTCGCGGTCATGACCGACAGCCCGCTCATCAGCCAACAGGGGCAACTTCTTTTTAATCTCACCAGTGGTGCGGCTTCTGGGAGTCTCACCTACTTGCCGGGTGGCAGCTACAACATCTGGGGCAGCTACTCCGGAGACGGAACCTTTGCCCCCAGCGTGTCCGCCAAGACCGCGATCACGGTGACACCCGAAGCCAGCACCCTTTATCTTCAGGTAAATGCGAGCGAGAACGGGCAGTCCAGCAGTCTGAGCGGGCAACAGGTACCGTATGGCACCCCGGCTATCATTAACGGAGATCCGGTTCCCACCACTGCTTACAATTGCTCTTCCAATTGCAACTCCTACACGGCTGCCACCGGCACGGTGTCATTTACCGACAACGGCAACGCATTAAACACGGTAGTCGTGAATTCATTCGGCGATGCGGAGTTCACCACCGGCACTCTTCCCGTCGGCTCGCATTCGATCGCCGCCACCTATTCGGGCGATGCCAGCTATAACAAATCGTCGAGCACGCCGGGGACCGTGGCATTCACGGTGACCAAAGCATCGACCGCAGTGGTAATATCAGCAGCCATCCCGACCATCGCCCAGGGACAGACAACGACGCTCACCGCGCTGGTGGAAACACCCGGAGGCGGCATCGCTCCGACGGGCTCGGTGACCTTCGCGGCAGGGTCGACCATGCTCGGATCGGGGACCCTCAGCCCCTTGCAAAATAGCTACGCGGTGGCGACGTATACCATCACCAGCGCGCAGAGTACTGAATTGGCGGTAGGTTCCGTGGCCTTGACCGGGACCTACTCCGGTGACAGCAACTACTCCGCCGGCAGCACCACTACGCCCGCGACTCTGACGGTCACCGGGACCAGCGCGCTGCTGGCCTCGACCACCACAGCGACCGCAAGCAGTTCGATGGCCTCGCCCTCCGCGCGCATCAACATATCAATCACCGTGACTGGAAAGACCGGATCCGCGGCGCCCACCGGCACGGTCGATCTTCAGTCGGCGGGGTTGGACCTGACCCCTGGAGGCCTGGCTCTCGTAGCTGCGGCATCGGGTAACACGTCGACGGCGAACTATTACTTTGACAACGTGAATCACTCTCTGCCCCAGGGCAACAACACTGTGGTGATTACGTATTCTGGAGATGCCGTCTATACCCAGTCCCAAGCCACCGTCTCTCTTTCCAATCCGCTGTCCGACTTTTCCATGGTGGCGCAGACCCCGGTGGTAAGCGTAGCCTCGGGCGCGACCGGAACGGCAACGCTGAACCTCGGTTCCATCAATGGCTTCAACGCCTCCGTCGGACTCGCCTGTACCGGTCCCACGGGATTGACCTGCAGCCTCAATCCCACCTCGGTCACGGTGAACGGGAACACCACGGCAACGCTTAGCATCGTTGCCTCCACCCCTGCCAGCAGCGCGGTTAAGTCTGCCGGGCTTTCTACCCGGCGCATGGGCTGGTTCGCCGCCAGTGGGGGAGCTACTCTCGCTTGTGTCTTCCTGTTAGGTCTACCAGCGCGGCGGCGGAGATGGCGCGCCTTGTTGAGCCTGGTAGTTCTGGCGGTTCTCGCCGGTGGCATCGGCTGCGGCGGTGGCGGCGGCAACTCGTCTACGCCGCCGCCACCCTCCAATCCGACGCCGCCGCCCACATCGACTACGAATCCAACTGCGGCCGGCACCTACACCATCGTGGTGACGGGCACGCAAGGAACAACCATCTCGCACGCAATCGCGGTGACAGTGATCGTAACCGCGGCCTCCTAACGATTGTTGAATGCGAGAAGTAGTGCTGCCGCTCGGATCCGCGTGCCGGCGAGTCTGTGCCCTAGCCGAACCCAGTAGGAACTGGACGGGAGTCCGGCTCCCAGCAGAACCTCCTAGGAACTGGACGGGTGCCCTAGGTTCGCCCAAGCGTACCTGGGCCGAATAAGACGGGCGACCCGGATTTCCTGTCACGTTGCACTCACCAACGACTGCGTGTGCGGCTTTCAGTAAGGAAAGCCGCATGAAGTTTGCCAACGCCACCAACCTCCACAGGAAATCCGGGGGGAAGCCCACGACAGCTTTTTGCTAATCAATCAGCTAAAAGCAATCGAAACCCGTCGTTTTCGGCCCACGTATCCGGATTTCCTGCACGGGGCGCCACCAACACCCGCGTGTGCGGCTTTCATTAAGGAAAGCCGCATGAAGTTCGCCAACGTCACCAAGCTCGACAGGAAATCCGGAGTACGCTGAGGCGAACGTGGGGCACCCGTCCAGTTCCTACTGGGTTCGGCTTGGGCACGGACTCCGCCGAGATGCAACTCCGAATCGGCATTTTCACGCGGATACTTCAGCCCTTTTCAGGGTCGTACTGCATCAGAAATCTCCCCACCGAGAAACCACGAGTCAGCGCGATGTGATGCGAGCGGTTTACCTCCAGCCGTTCGAAGCCACTGCTGGGCCAGTTTTCAATCAGTGACCGCATGCGCGCCAGGTCAAGCATGCGGCTTGCCAGTGGAGAGCTCTGCAATCGCACCACTTCCGCCGCCATCCGGCTGCGAACCGCTCCCACGTTCACATACCAATCCGCGGATTGACGGCCGCGTTGCGTCCGGCGCAACGTGCTGGCCGGCAATCGACCCACCATCGCGCGCCGGACCAGGGAACGCAACTGGCCTCCGCGGAGAAACTCTTCCAGCGGCACGGTAAGGCAGAACTCGACCACGCGGCGGTCATACGTGGGATCGCGAAAATCCAGCTGCCATCCCCCCTGGGCCGCGATCGGAGTGTCGGCTATATCGCCATGTTCAAGCAGCGCGCGCAGCATGGTGCGGCCGTCAGGAGAAGTCCAGTTCAGATCACGAAAAGCAATGCGCTCCAGATCAAGACGCTGGGCTATCTCAGGATGCAGGATGCTGTAGTCGAGCGAGAAGCCACGCATGTGCGGATCGGTAACACTGCGCAGCCAGAAGGGAAGCGATGGCCACAACGCATTTCGAACAATCGACCGCAGGGAAGCGCTGCGCGTGCTCGTCACTTCCCGCGCCACGCGCGCCAGCGTTCCCCACTGGCCGGAGCGAAACCATTTCGAGAAGGCAGCCATGCCGTCATAGCTGAGGGTCGAATTGCCGCAGTTGCCATTGAGCAGCACGGTGATTCCGCTCGCCCGCGCCCGGTCTAAGATGGCGTTCGACCAGACCTCGTTACTGGGTCCGAAGCAGGGGTGGTCGTAGAGATTGTTATTGTGATCCAGGATGTCGAGAAACGATGTCGCGCTCGAGTCCACCAGCACGTGGCGCATGTTGGGATAGAGCGCGGCCACTTCGGCCGCGGGCGCTCCCTCATCCTCAAAGTGAGTCTTGCTGCCCGAGCCGGCAAAGCCGGGACGAGGCACCGCGGTAAAGCAAGTGAGCTCGCGGCCTTCGGCCCCCAGCAATCGCGCCGCGGTGGCAGCAACCGCCCCACTATCCAACCCGCCGCTTAACTGTGCGCCAATGCCCCCGCGGGTGCGCAGGCGCGCGCATACCGCAGCATCAAACCGTTCCCGGAGACAATCGAGATACTCTTCCGGCGAGCTCAGGCGAAGATCCTGCAGATGATCGGTGCGCCAGTAACGCGTGAGCCTGGTCTTCTCACGGTGGATGCTGAGCGAACATCCCGATGGCAGGCGCTGCAGGTTGCGAAAAATGGTTTGTTCGATCGGCATAGAGGCCAGGGTGAGATAGTGTGCGATGTAATCCTCGTCCACCTCCGCGCCTACAAATGGCAGGCGGTGGAGGCCCTTGGGCATCGATGCGAAGGCAAAGCAGTTGGCCGTGGAAGCGTAGAAGAGCGGACGTTCTCCAGTGTGATCGCGAGCCAGGAAGAGATGCTGTTCCTGCTGAATCCAGACCGCGAAGCTGAAGGCGCCGGAAAGATGGTCAACGCACTGTTCGTGCCAACGCTGCCACGCAGCTAACAGCAGATCGCTGTCGGCCATTTCCGCAGCCTGTTGCTGGGAGAGACTTAATTCGGCCTCCAGCTCGGCGCGATTGTCCAGGCGTATATCCGCCACCAGCGAGGTGACGCCGCCAGCCGAGAGCGGCTGCCGATCGAAGCCATCTTCGGGGAGAAGCCGCAGAAGGCAGCGGCCCATGGCAAGAGACGGTCCGGTGAACTGCGCGCAGTCATCGCTGCCGTACACGCTGAGCGCCTGGAGCATGTCGCGGCAGGCTGCGGAGACGCCCGCTCCGCCATCAAACGACCAAATTCCCGCGATTGCACTCATACGACGATATGAGCACGTTTCTCCGATCCTGAGTGTTCTGGGATTCGATCGGAGGGAGTGGTCAATTTGGAATTTTAATTCTGCGGTAACTTCTCGAATGAGAAGTCTTCGAACGAAGGCGACTCTCCATAGCTAGGGGAATGCAATAGCTACGATTTAGGACGATTGAAATGACCACCGGCTCCGTCGGAGTGCGAAGGTTTCGTACCACCCTCAGCACTTTCTAGGGCAATTATTTCGAGCGACGGAGTGACCCACGGCTTTTTCGCCTGGCCCGCAATCTGGTCAGATGCGCCGTGATCGTTAGCGTCGTAGCTCATCATTGAATACTCCCTGGACCCCGTGAATTTGAAACTTTACGCCCTGCCACCCGGTACAGCTAGAGCGTAACGCAGGAGGTAACCAGCGTCAATGCGTTCCTCCACGTGATAGTTACTAGAGTAGATACTAAACCCTGCAGTGCCGGTTTGATAGCACCGAAAGGTTAACTCGCAAGGGACGTGGCTGACCCTTTCTGGGGATAGTGAATGATAAAGGTGGCTGGAGTGTACCTCCTCGGTGGTATTACCTTTTTCTCTGAAATAGTGCTCCCGGAATTACCCCTCATACAACACCAGGGGGCCACTCCGCATCCGGTCACCATTCGATTCGGCGAGGTTTCGAATCATTTGCCTGGCGCCGTCGAGCTCGATCCCGACTGCTTCGCGACCACTTCGCAATACCTCCTGCGCATCCACGGCGTGGGACGCTATCTGGTCACCAATGGGCAGGAGATTGTCGTGAGCCTGGAGGCCGGTGCTTGTCCACTCGATGTGCGCGCCTGGCTGCTGGGCACCATCTTCGTAGTGTTGTGCCAGCAGCGCGGATTGCTCCCCTTGCATGCCAGCGCGGTCAGCACCGAGCCGGTAAACGGCCGCCAGGGGGCGATTGCCTTTCTGGCTCGCTCCGGCCAGGGAAAGTCATCTCTAGCCGCGCACCTGGCGCAACGGGGCTTGCGCGTGCTCGCGGATGACGTCTGCCTCATCGATCCGGCTCCGGCAGACAACTTGATGGTGATCCCGTCCGCTCCCTGGCTAAAACTGTGGCGCAATTCTTTGCAGCACCTGGGAAGGCAACCAGAAGGACTGGAAAGGGTCTTCAGTGAGGACGATAAATATCGCCTGCCGCTGGAGACTGCAGGGAAGCAAGAACCAATTCGCAAACTGGTTTTTCTTGAAGGTAATGAGGAATCGTCTTCGTCCATACGATTGGAAGAGGTACCTCCTGTAAAGGCACTCCCATCGTTGTTGAATCTCACGCACCAGGCTTACGTGCTGGAGGCGACGGGCCAGCGGCAGGAAAACTTTCTGCGCTGCGGACGGGTGCTATCGCAGGCCAGGGCGTATCGACTGATTCGTCCCTGGGGACTCGATCACCTGGAGTCGACTGTGGACGCAGTAGAGAAATGGTTGCTGGAGGAGTAGACCGTTCCGCGTCTTTCACGGGAAGGTGGTGAGGACGGTGAAGCGCGACTCGAGCTCGCCTCCCACCACAGTGCAATCTCCCACTTTGACCCAGGTGTGAGCCTTCAGCTGATCCGCATCGCGCGTGACCCCATAGAAAAGTTTGCTGGCGATGTGGCGGCGGCGCAGCATGAAGTACGCGGCGAGGCATTGCGGAAAACACACGAAGGAGAAGGGGACGTGACGCACCACTGCGTCGATAGACCATTCAATGCGGCGAAGCGTCTGCGGGTCCGCTTGCGAAAGAGATGATTGTGCGGCGTTGCCCATCCACGCAGTGAGTCTTTGCACCGGGAGAAAATTGAGCGCAACGCGAAAAAAGGTGAGCATGCAAATAGCTTCGATGGCCAGGGCAATGTCGGCCGCCGGCAGTTGCATCAGGCGGCGGAAAAGCGCGCGAGTCCACGGAGTGCGGTGTGCTGCATGCGCCGTGAGATCTCCCTTGGGCGCCACAGCCCGTCTGAGCCTTGCCATACGATGCCGCAAGTGAAAGGCTAACCACTCAAAAGGGCTGAGCAGACCGTAAACAGGGAAGAGCGCGTCCGGCAGATCAAACGTGCTCCAGATTCGCGGGCGAAAGAGAGATCGTTGGATCAGATCCAGGCGATAACGCGGAGAGCTGTTAAGACGCAATTCGTTGAGAAACCATCGCGGTGAGGCTATCCGTTCTCGCATCGGACGGTATCGGTTTGAGGTCATCAGCTGTTTTGCGAAGCGCAGACTGTGCGCCACTCTGCGATCGCTCCGGTCCAGGCATCCCTGGAGTACCGCAAGCAAGTCGTACCCCAGCAAATCATGGCAAAGAATCATGGCGGCGCTGAATTGCGGTAGCGCCTGTTGCTCAGCCGCGGCCTTCGCTGCCGCGGTCAGTTGCTCCGGGGTCATGGTGTGCAGCAGGGCGCCGATATCGGCCAGCCATTTCAGCCGCAGCCAACCGTCGAGTGCTCCGTGCACGCAGAGATAGAGCAACAGGCGTTCCGCGGGCAGCGTCGGAATACGCTCCGAACCCAGATGGATCCAATCCTCACCCACCTCCTCCAGACGAGCGTTGGCAGGCAGAAACGAGTTTCGGAAAAGCCGCCAATGGAGATCGATGACCATGCCGGTCGTGGGGTGTTCATAGGAAAAATCTTTCTGGTGCGCGAAGTACGACCGCAGCCGCCGTGGGGTCAGCCGTGCCTGCGGCTCGAAACGCACGTAGCCTTGCATTTCGAGAATCTCCCCGGCTTTGAAGATGTCCTTCTCAGCGACCAGCAGATCGATGTCACCTGCATCGCGCAACGCAGGATCCTGAAAGGCGGTGATGGCCAGAGGAATGCCCTTGAAAATCCGAAGATCGATCTGTTGCTCGCGGAAGAGTCGATGCAAAGCGACCAGATGCGCGGTACGGTTCAGGCAAAGGCGGGCATTGGCCACACTGCGGGCACGCAGTGCCGCGGCTTGCTCGTCCGGCATGTACCCGGGCGCAAAGGTGTCAAGGTTGCGAGAGAAGAGCGGGACCACCTTATGATGATCAACGATTTCGAGCAGATGGGACCAACGGATTGGCTGCTGCGCGAGCGTCTGGATGCGATTGCCGTCGACTGCTTCCTGTGGCCAGCGCAGGCAAGCCAGCACAAGATCAAATTCAGGTGAATAGATGGACCCGCCCGGCTTCATTGGCTCTTCCGTATCCATCAGTATGTTGGAAGCAGGCGCATGCGACAAGTCGTAGAGGGTGTTCCCATTGCTACCCAGGGAGCTTTTCCGGCGAGGACGATGTACTTTTGGTAAGCTGGTTGCAGTGAGGGTGGTATGACAAACACTCAACTGTACTTTGCGATAGGGCTACCTATCGTTGCTGTGCTCACCAGCCTTGTGATTAGCCTCGTTCAGATATTTGATATTCGATCGGATCTACGGGAAATCCGCACAGATATAAAGCTGTTGACCGGCAAAGTATACGAGATGATGGACAAAGGTCGTAAAAGCATTTTAGGTACATCCTAAGACCTGCGGTTCCTCTTCCGGGTCGCACGTGACGCTGACCGCCGTACCCGGAAAAGGAACTTGTCCCCGCGGGCTATTCACCAAGGGCGGCACATCGGGCCGGAGCGGAGGAGAAAGCCAGCCTGGCTGTCCCTGGCTCACCACAACCGTGGCCGGGGGTGATTGCGATCCATAATAGGTTGCGGTCTGTAGCCGGCATCTCTGAGCGCCTCCCGCATAGGAGGCAACGATATTTGGATAGGTGCCGTCGCCTCCCAGGGTTGACCCGGTTACCTGTAGACCAAAGACCCCGCGCAGTGAGCATTGGTTGGTAACCGAACCCAAAACCGTGTTCCCCGAGTAGAAGGTAACCGTGCCCCCCAGCACCGGGAGCCGCCCCTGGTCCTCAACCGTAGCCAGCAAAGTTACACTCTGCCCCGCGGCGATGATCGGTTGGCTTAGCGCCACACTGACATAGGTTGCCAGGCCACCGCCCGACCACTGCGGCGCATTGACCAGGCTATAGACGTTGGGGCTGCCCAGGCCGGTGGCCATATCGTAGCCCGGACCGGCCGCGAAGGCAGGAGAAGCTGCATTATCCGCCGTGCTCAGCACACCGTAGTAGTCCGGTGTGTTGGTCAATGAGCCCGCATTGCTGGTGACAGTGATTTGGTATCCGTAACAGTTTTCATTGTTAGAAGCCGGATTTGTGCCGCTGTCGGTGAACGTGCCGGCGCTGGTGGCAGTGCCGGTGCAGGGTACGGCAGTGGTGCCAGTGATAAATGGGGTGGACGGCGAAGCCCCCGGGTTGGGCGTGGCGCTGATGTCATGGAAATAGCACCCACTGAGCGCCTGCGGACCCAGGTAAGCCGCACAATTGGCCAGGCTGGGCTGGGTCGGGCTGCCATAGCTGACATACTGTTCCCCGGCCAGCGGGTACAGAACATAGTTGGCTTGCCCCTGGCGACCACCGTTCTTTTGATTAATCAACGCCATGATGCCGGCGAAGGCGGGAGCGACGAACGACGTACCCCCTCCATAGTTGGCATAGACGTCATTGTCATTCGAGTAATCGCACGCGGTGCCCGCCGGCATGCCCGCCAGGGCGGAATCGCAAAGAATCAGCGTCTGGGACCAGGTGTCACCCCCGGAGGCAAACATGGAAATATCCGGAACCGCCCGGCCGCCCTGCTGCGGAATCCCTGGGACCCCGGTCTGCCAGGCCGGCCGGGCCGACACCGTGCTCTGTCCGCCGCTCCCAGCGAAGGCATTCGCGTAGGGGGAGAAGCCGGTAGTGGGGTCGTACGGCTGTTGCGCCGCCCAGGTACAAAATCCATTGGGTCCCCAGCTGCTATCAAAGCCCTGGCCAAAATACTCGAGCACCAGGGGGCTGCCGCAGCTTTCGTTCCACGCCATTTCCGGAATATACGATTGCGCGCTCACGAAGTTAGGGCTGTTGACCGCGGACCAATAGGTGCTGGTGGTTCCGCTGAAAACATCGCTGAAATCGGTTCCCCCGGCGGCAATGTTGTAGGGCGTAGAGGCCTCGTTCACCACCGAGATACCGTCTGTAGCGTAGGCTCCGACATACTGGCAGCCGTCGCCGCCGGTATCGCCGGACGCGACCACCACCGTGATGCCTTCGGCTGCCGCCTGCTGCCACAGGGAAACGTAAAACTGGTTGGCTTCACTCTGGGGTTGGGCCTCGCAATCGCCATAGCTGGTGCTGAGCACGGAGATCCGTTGCACGTGGGCCGGGTCTTGAATGATGTAGGCCGCAGCCAGATCGGCCCCCGAGGTCACGCCCTGTCGTCCGCAAGCGACAAAGTCCACCGTAGCGTCCGGCGCCATAGCCCCTGACCACTCCGCGTCGAGATACCCCTCCGGTTCGTTATCCGTGGGGTCAGGCGCTGCGCATACACTTGCGGGTGGGTTCTCCATCTGTACCGAGCCGTTGGGGCCGAGCGCGGTGATCCCGAACGAATCGCGAAAACTCTGGATGTCGGCGCTCTCCAGGTCAACCTCTCCCACCACGCCGATGGTCTGCCCGGTGCCGACGAGGGGGGGCGCCCACGACCTTGCATCCATCCGCTCCTTCCATACCTGGTCGACCCCGTAAATCTTCGCGAAGTCCTGCGGCCCGGTGATATAGAGGGCATTCGCCGCCGAGGTCAGATGCGAGCTTTCCGCGTTCGAGCGCGACCACTTTCCCGTGGTCTTATTCAGATGGGCCACGCCGGGGTGGTGGACCATCGAGTGGGGATGGAAGTCGTTGAGGGCGCGGAAGCCGGAGACGATCGGGGCCAAGGCAGCCGGAATGTAGGGATCGCTCGAGTTGGCGTAATGGTCTTCTCCGTGGACGCGATAGCGATGGATTTCAGTGTGGAACGCCTGCGCCACCTGGCCCGCAGTGCCGCTGAAGTCCACAAACAGGCCGCCTGCGGGCACGCTGTTGAGCCGGAATCCCTGCTGTGTGAGCCACTGGGTGACCTTGCGGATATCGTCACTCGATGGCCCGAACTCCGCCCCGAATTGCTGCGGCGTAAGCCAGCGGTGAAAGTCAGGAGAAAGAGGGTCGTACTGCCGGGCGATGAACTGTTCCAGCGACTGTTCCTGCGAAACAGGGCGCCGGAACATCATAAGGATGTGTTCCTGGGGCAGGCTATCGGGCGCACGGCCTTGGTCAAACTCCGGTCGCGCACGGTGGCTGGTGTTGCCCGGGAGCTGGGCCAGGCTGTCGCTATCCGCCTGCGCGGCGATGCAAAACAAAGCCGCCAGCACAGCCCCCCCAACCCACCTGGCGAGGGCCCGCGTCAGGCTCGTTTGCTGCATGCTTGGAAGGGTTCCCACGCCTTATGAAGTTTATTGGAACCCCTCGCCGCGGCGCGTTGATCTTTGGTTATGGGTAACGGTGAAGATAACCCTTGACCCCGAATTTCCTGTGTAGTTGGTTGGCGTTGGCGAACTTCATGCGGCTTTCCTTAATGAAAGCCGCACACGCGGTTGCGTCCAGTGCAGCGTACAGGAAATTCGGGGTGACCGTGTGCCCTGCTATCCTGCCCATATGTACGACCCGATGGCAGGCAACACCTCGGCGCTTCTGATTACCGAGCAGGTGCTGGTCTTTGCTGTGTTCGTCGGTTCGGTCGCCGCTTTACCGGCATTCATCGAATTCATCACCGAGTATCGCAAGCGCAAGGAGCGCATTGATCTAAGCCTGGAAGACGAATTGGTGAGCACCCTTCGGCCCAGGGTGGCGGGCATGGAAGAGTTGCTCAGCAGCATTGCCGACCTGATCGACCGCGCGCGTAATCCCGCTGCGTATCAGGACCTGAAGATCGGCAACGAGGTGCTGATCATCGGTCCCAACCAGACCGGCAAGAAGAGCCTGGCGCAGAGGATCGCGCAACTGGCCGGGATGGACCGTGTGGTCACGGTTTTCAATCCTCGCGACAGCGATGCCTTGGCCAAAGCAAAGAGTCTGGTGCGCGGCTACAAATGGCAAAAGGTGATGTTGTTGCTGCCCCGGATCGACCTTGCCTACCAGCAGGGTGACCCTGAGGTTCTCACCGAGCTTGACGCGCTGATTGAAACCACGTCTGAGCGGCAGAACGTTCTGGTCGCTGCCACCACGGTCTCCTTCGAGGCCAACAGCGAGTTGGACAACATTTTCGGCATCAAGCTAGTGCTTCCGGGAGCCAAGGTGGGCAAGGCGCATCGCGAAGAGATCCCGGAAGACGCCCAGCAAATGCTCGCCGAAGTAACCAGCTTTTACCTTACCGAAGCCAAGCGCCGTGGTTTCATTCTGCACGGCCTCGACGAGAATTCCTTCTGCGAGCGCATTCTCGAGAGCGTGATCAACCCCGCAGAGGTGGAAGATATCGTAGCTCTCTGCGAGACCACCGCCCTTTACCGCAAGCGCAGCAAGCAGACAACCGACCTTCTTTTTACCGGCGAGATCCTGGAGTTGGCAATGGCGCGCGTTGTCGTCGGCTGATTAAGGGAAAAAGAAACCGCGGTCCCTTGTTTGGGGTTGGCTGTCATTTCGTCCACCGCTTTCCCGGCTTCCCACCAAGCCTATCCCCCTGGACGGGTGCCCCATGCTCGCGGACTTCCGCGTACATGGGTTGAACACGACCTTTTTCCAATGCTTTCACTACCGGTGTACACCTACTTACAGGAAAAGAAGGAGGGGCTTCCCCTGTAAGCGCCGGCGTTCATGCGATTTATCTCAGAGGCCTGGCGATACCCGCCAGAAAACCCTGCCCAGGCGCGGCATAGTGAACAATCACAGTTTGAATCTCAAACGGCGTCACCGGCACGGTGACCCGTTGTCCTCCCAAGACTGGCAGCGGCGAGCCTTCCGGCTTCTCCATGAGGTTGGCCAAGCTCGCCGAGACAATGCCCGGCGGAAGTGTCAGGGTAACGTTCCCCCCTTTGCCGGCCCACTCATAGAAGCGCACCAGCAGGCCGTCCCCGTCCTCGGTCTTCTTCATCGCGGTCACGACCACGTTGTCCTGGTCCACATCAATGAAATGGAAGCTGCCGGGTAGCTTTCCCCCGTGGGGCGAGACCTGCATGGCCGCGAGGCGATAGTTGAAGTCATAACCCGCGCGGACGGTGAGCGCCTCCTTCCAGCTTCCACCATGAGGGTACAGAGCATAAGAAAAATGCTGGTGGCCCTGATCGGCTTCAGGGTCAGGCCAGGTGGGCGAGCGCAACAGGGATAGGCGAAGCACATTCCCCTTAGCGTCGTATCCATACTTGGACTCATTGATCAAACTGAAGCCGTTCTGGGCATCGCCTAAGTCCGCCCAGCGCAACGCCGGCACCTCAAACTTGGCGTCTTCGACACTGTTGTTACGCGTGGTCGGCCGCTCAATACTGCCGTAGGGAATCTCATACGTGGCGTGTGAGCTGCTGGCAGCGAGCGGAAATGCGGCCTTGAGCAGCTTGTGGCGTTCGTGCCAGTCGATATCCATGACGACATCGACCCGCGACGAGCTGTTGCAGAGCGTGATGTCCTCGACGAAGGTGGACGCCTGCCAATGCCGCGTGACGCGGATGACAGCGCGCAGCGAATTATGCTCGGCCAGTTGCACGGAATCGACCATGTCCAGATTGGTGACCACCTTGTCAAAACCCGCGTCAATGTTCCAGGCGTCGTAATCTTTGGGCGTGTCCACGAACGCCTGCAACTGGTTGCCGCAGCCGCCGGCGGCGATGGAGTCAAAGTTGGTTTTCTTATTCACTAAGCTGGTAATGCAGCCGGTCTTCGCATCGACCGTCAGCCTGAGGAACTGGTTTTCCAGCGTATGCCCGTCCGCGCTGACCTGAACACCCGCGGCCATTTGACCCCGATCCGTAGCGGGCCGAGCAAAAATCAACATATAGCCCATGCGCTCAACATCAAAAACCAGGGCGTGGACGGAGAAGGTGTGGGTCGCAGCGTTGGTAAGCGAGCTCTCAGATGGGAGAACCTGCCCGACCTCATCGACAATCTCGATCGCAGGAGCTGCCTCCGGTAACTGCACCGTGAAGTCAACTACGCCGCCGCGCGCCCAGGCCAGCGGGTTGAACACCAGCACCGGGACCCCCTTGCTACGGCTTTGGGTATCGACATAGCTGGCGATGGCGCCCAGCGCCTGGCTGGTGGCCGCGTCCGCAGTAAAGCGGACCATGTCGTAATCCTTCTGCGCATCCTTATATATGACGCCGATACCCGATCCCGCAGCGAGGTCGTGGAACTGGTTGAACAGAACCTTCTTCCAGGCTTCATTGAGTTCTGCCGCGGGGTAGGGAGTTCCGCTGAGCCACGCGATGGAAGACCACTTCTCCGCGTCCAGCATCTCTTCTTCGCTTTCGCGCATGTTGCGCTTATGAGCGGCCTGGCTGGTCATAACCCCGCGATGGTACTCAAAATAAAGTTCATCGTTCCACACCGGAAGGCTCCACAGTCCGGCGGGTGGTTGCGGCAATTTGGTGTCACCGGCAGCCAGGGTCTTGTAGTTCCAGACCGGCGCGTGCGCGGTGTCCACCTCTTTCTCCACTGCGGAAAAGAAGCTCTGTGCATCGCCGAAGTGGAGCTGCGCGTAAGCCTTGTCGGGTGCGAGCCAGCGGTCGCCCGAGTCGAGCATGGCGCGGGTGGGGCCGCCCCCGTGATCCCCGATGCCATAAAGGTGCATCATCTCTGTGGTCCCAGGATTGTCCTGGCGCGCGTGGGCGAATGCTTTGGCCATGTCGACGGGGTCAATCTCATTCACATAGTCATGGGGAAAATACGTGAGCACCCGGCTGCCGTCCGGAGACTGCCACCAGAAGAGCTTGAGCGGAAGCTGGTTGGTGTCATTCCACGCCATCTTCTGGGTAACGAAGTAATCGACTCCGGAACGCTTGTAGATCTGCGGCAGCTGCCAGTTGTAGCCAAAGGAATCCGGGTTCCAGCCAATGCGCACATCCACGCCGAAGCGGGATTGGAAGTAGCGCTTGCCGATCAACAGCTGCCGTACCTGAGACTCGCCATCGGGCATGTTGAGGTCCGGCTCCACCCACATACCACCCACCATCTCCCAACGCCCTTCTTTCACTCGCTTTTGGATCTCTTCGAACTCGGATGGATATTTCTGCTCCATCCATTCGTCGTAAGCGGCTGCTGATTGGGTGTACGTATATTTCGGATACTCGTCCATCAACTGCAGAGCGGTGCCGAAAGTCTGCCTCACCGCCTCGACAGTCTCTGTCCATGGCCACAGCCATGCGGCGTCAATATGCGCGTTGCCGGTGAGGTGAATGTCTGCCTGCTGCAGCAAGGGACGTAGCGTCATCACACCCTTCTGTGCCTCGCGTAGAGAGTCGTCAAAAGCAGCCTGATTGGCATCACTTAAGGCGCTTAAGTTCACTTCATGGATGAAGGATTGCAGCTTCTGTGAAGTGTCGCTTCCACCTTCTCCAAGAGCGGGAAGCAGCAGGGAAGCGGAAACCGCCTCCTGGCGAAAATCCTCCGGGTTGGGACGGTTGGCGGCAAACTGGATAATCTGCTCCGAGCCACGAAATCCTTTTTGATCTTCGCTGTGCAGCAGCTTCACCGCCACCAGCACCTTGTCTCCCGGTTTGGCGTCGGCGAAGAGCGTGATGGGCTCGAGATCTGTGCCCATGGCTACGCGCCTTCCGTTGAAGTACACGATCTGCGTGACTGGACCATTGGCACCAACTCGCAGGCGGAAGGAAATCTGCGTGCCGGTCAGATCGTAGCCGCTAAGGTTCTTGGGTACTTCGATGGTGGCCCGCATCCATATCGCCTCGCCAGGCAAAGTCGCCCCCGTGGTTACGGCTTGCCAGCCGGCATCGTCGAGCGAAGGCGACTCCCCGTGTTGCAGATCGCCCGCGTGATAGCGCCAGTCGGGCGCGGGTAAAGCCGATAAGCTCGCCAGCTTGTCCAGGACAGCTTGCGATTCCGGGGTCAGCAAGGAGGGCAGGGGCGCCTCCCGGTTCTGGCCGGGGGCGCACAGGCCGCCCAACCCAGCCAGACACAGGAGACAAAGGAGACTCTGCAAACGCTTGGCAGGCAACATGATCAGGGATTCCTCGCAGGCAGACGCGCATTAGCTTAACAAGCTTCACGGACCGGGGCAAAGAACCCGCGTGCGCATTCCGTCCAGGAGGACCCCTGTGTTAACTTGGGCGTGCGACCGGCATTGCTGGTTTGCATCCAAACTATGCTGATCCGCCCCGGTTCGAGACGGACCACAGAAAGCGGCGGAGTTCATACTTCATGGTTCAAGTTGCCGTAACCAAAACCTCAGTCAGCAGCGACCACCCGAGCAATTATCGCGCCATGGCGATGGTGACCACATTGTTCTTTGTGTGGGGGTTTCTCACCGCGCTGAACGACATTCTCGTTCCCCACCTGAAGTCAATTTTCGAGCTGACCTATGCCCGGGTGATGTTGATCCAATCCGCATTCTTCGGCGCTTACTTTGTCTTTGCCATACCCTCCGCCATGGTGATCGAGAAAATCGGATACAAGAAAACCATGGTGGTCGGGTTGTTGGTTATGGCGGTTGGGGCGTTGCTCTTTGTGCCCGCCGCCAACGTGCCGTCGTTTGAACTCTTTTTGGCGGCGCTGATCGTGCTGGCTACGGGCGTGACCGCCTTGCAAGTAGCGGCCAACCCTTACGTCACCGTGCTTGGCCCGTCGCGTACAGCTTCCAGCCGTCTCAACCTTACCCAGGCTTTCAATTCGCTGGGGACCACGATTGCTCCGTATGTGGGCGGAATCCTCATTTTGGCTGCGGCGCCGTTGTCGTCGAGCCAACTGCAGCAACTCTCCGGACCGGCGTTGCTGGCTTATCACCAGCAGGAAGCCTCTACCGTGAAGGTTCCCTATATCGGTATCGCTCTGGCGCTCACCGTCCTGGCGCTTGCGATCGCGATGTTCAACCTGCCTAAGATCGAGACCACCCGGGAATTCCGCCCCATGGGGGACACCGACACTGCCGCCAAAGACTTGTGGAAGCAGCGGCAGCTGGTATTGGGCGCCCTGGGGATTTTTCTGTATGTGGGGGCTGAGGTATCGATCGGAAGTTTTCTCATCAACTACTTTACCCAGCCTGAGATCGGCAACATGACTGTCAAAGCCGCCGCCGGATTGGTTTCTCTTTATTGGTTGGGGGCCATGATCGGTCGTTTCATCGGCGCGGCCGGCCTGCAGAAGTTACCCACGCGAGCGGTATTGGGCACGGTCGCGGTGGTGGCCTGCATCCTGGTGGTGACGTCTATGCTGAGCACCGGCTGGCTGGCGATGGGCACCATCATTTGCGTAGGGCTCTTCAATTCCGTCATGTTCCCCAGCATCTTTGCGTTGGGTGTAGAGGGGTTGGGGCCGCTTACCGCCAAAGGTTCTGGCTTGCTGGTGCAGGCAATCGTCGGGGGAGCGATTATCCCCTTGGCTGAGGGCGCGCTGGCCGACCACATCGGCATTCACCACGCCTTCATTCTGCCCGCGCTCTGCTACATATACATCGCCTATTACGGGTACCGTGGCTCTGTGCACAAGGAGTTGCCGTCGGCCCTGCCTGCAAGCTGAAAACAATCGTATGCCGTGGAGACTTCCGGACGTTTGCAGATAATCAGCTGAACAAGCCGCGGAAAAGGGTCGTTGCAGGGGTAGGTCCGCACTCTACATGCTGTGGAAACAGCTACCTCAAGGCCAATCCGTACCAAACTGCCAATCCGTACCAAGCTGTGCCAGCCCCGGACTAAAGTCCGGGGCTGGCACAGCTCAAGTTGCGGTCGATCAACACGGCAAAATCTCTTCTGCCTGCCAATTCGCAGATCCGAAATATGGAGAAACACCAAGGAGTTTAATCGCAGCTCGCTTTCGTCTCAGGGCATCAGCGGAAATTCCTCATCACAGCGTGCCCGCCTCAAGGTAAGGCAGCATCGCCGCCCCCAGCAACCCGGCGTCGGGGCCAGTGGCCGCGGGGACGACATAGGTCTTACCCGTCGTGAAGCCCTCATCCGCTCCGAGCTCAGTAAGACCGTAGATGTAGCTCAGCCGACGCAATTCTTCGAACATCCGCGGCGCAAACAGGTCCCAACCGCTCACCACTCCACCGCCGATGACATAGAGCGGCAGGTTGAGCACATTCACCAGCATAGCCAGGCCCATTCCCAGGTACTTGCCCGCATCGGCAAAAATCTGGCGCGAAGGCTCGTCGCCTTCTCGGGCCAGGCCGGCCAGATCGCGCGCGGTGAATTCACACTGCTCTTCAATGCGGCGGGCAATCAATTTGGCAATACGGTCCGCCCCACCGCGAGCGGCAGCCCGGGTCGCGGCCCGGCAGATGGCGGTTGCAGAAGCATATTGTTCCAGGCACCCGCGGCCGCCGCAGCCGCACGGGAAGCCATTCTCCACCAGCGGAATGTGTCCGCCCTCCCCGCCCATGCCAATCATGCCGTGCCAGATTTTTCTATCCAGAACGATGCCCGCGCCTACGCCTGTGCCCAGAGTCAGCATGCACATGGAATCGCCCGGCATCTCCTTGCCCACGCCACTTTTCCACTCCGCCAGCGCCGCTGCATTGGCGTCCTTCTCCACGATCACGGGAGTCTGTAGCTTCGACTCCATCGCATCCTTGAGGAGGAAAGCATCGAAGCCAGGCAGATTAGGCGGGCGGTGGAATTTTCCCGATGGCAGTTCCAGCGGGCCGGGGGCCCCGATACCAACACCCACCAGCTGCTGGGGGCACTGCTCCAGCAGCTGGCGGATCGCGTCGCACATATCGCCCACCACCGCATCGGGACCTTCGCTGACACGAGTGGGCAAGTTGATATAAGCCAGGCGGTTCCATTCGGAATCGAAGGCAGCGATGCGCAGGTTCGTGCCCCCTAGATCGACGCCGATGGTGAGCCGGCCCTTCTTGTCGCTCGAAGCGACCGCCGGGCTCGCTGGTGATGGAATCTCCTGCATGTGCAAAACCTGTCGCCCCTTCGTTGCCGCGTTGGCTTGTATTCCTTCTTTATCAGGTTAACAAGCCGAGACGGCAGACGCCTCATGAGAGGGGAGCGAGCTCGGCCAGCTTGAAAGTGGCCGAGCTCCCAGGTTCAACGTCTAGGAGAAGATTTTTGACGCCAAGCCTGCTAACCCGCCGGTTTGGGCGGGTTGGCCGCTATTGCCAGAGAAGTGGGAGACGACCAGGGGAAGAACCACGGCGATGATTCCGCTTGCCACCGTCGGGGAGATGCCCGCGCGTTGCGCAATGGCTTCTACCGCCTGGTTGCCGAAACCCTGCTGCACCTGTTCGGGGCTGATGGCTTTGTTCTCTCCCGGGCTCACCCAGGACTGCACCTGATCCGCGAGGCCGTTTTGCTTCAGCTGATTCAGAATGCCATCCAATCCACCAGGATGCTCCTGCATCACCTGGCTCAGTGCGTCGGCTACACCGTGGTGTTCCGGCGAAGCTCCACCGGCAATCGATGTCAAAGCGTCGAGCAATCCCATAGTCGCTCCTTCATGTTGTTTAGTTAGGTTCGGCCCATAATACGCCGATCGGGTTGCCGTTGGTTAATGAACTCGAGACCGGCTTTGGGCACACGCAACCTGTCTGACTGATCACAGTGATCGTGTTACCATCATTGCAGTTGGGCGGCTAGCTCAGTTGGTTAGAGCGCCTGCCTTACAAGCAGGATGTCGGGGGTTCGAGTCCCTCGCTGCCCACCAACTACCCATTCTCACCCAATCAAAAACTCCAACCCTACCAAATACTTAAGAGCGGCCCCTGGTCCATGGTCGTTGATTTCAACCCTGACCCGGGACAACGTACATCACCCATTCGTTGAAGGAAACCCCGCCCGGGGAGGTGTAGTGGATGATGGCTGTTCCCGGGGAAAGGGACCACGCCAAACCTTTCTGACTGACATACATCACCAGCGGGTTGCTCGATGTCCAGGTGCCGGTGGACCCGGCAAAGTTGCTGTTGAGAAATGGCTCCAACAATCCATTGCTGTAATACCCGTATGGCGTGAACTGGATGACAGCCGCCGGAGCCACGGTGTTCACATTGGGTGTTGGGCCGCTGATTCCTTCATTGGGGTTTCCCTGTTGGATGTTCTGCAGGTAGCCTCCCGCCAGATTGGCATTCAGGGTGTTGATGGTTGCTTCCGCCATTTGGGTCATCAGTGCATACCCGGCAGCGCTGGGACCGGCAATCTGAAAGCCATCGGGTGTAGTAATGACGTCTGGAACAATGTATGGAGTGTACGGGGATGCGAAACTGGCGCCAATACCAGTACCGCCCATAGATCCGACACAGCCGCACAAGGCATCGCCGTAGTTGATGACCGGGATATTGTTGCTTGCCCCGTAACTTGCAATGAGTGAATTTAGCCCCTCAAGGGGCGCACTGCTGGTGAAAGGACCGACGATGTTCGCCGGTTCCAATCCCAGCACCACTTGTATGTTGGCGGCCTTTGCTTCCTGCACCATCTGGGTAAGGGAGAGGAGGAATTCCTGGCTGTAAAATTGCGTGGTTGCATCGTCCACCGTGTTCACATCGTCGGCGCCGACCATGATGTGGACAACCGCCGGGTGGAGGGCCACCACGTCCGCTTGAAACCGGGCAGCCGTAGATTCCGAGTCTCCACTTTGCCCGTAAACGCCTGTCCACGGGGTTCCTTGGTTGACCCAGTTCGGGTTGGCGGCAAAAGCGCCGGTCCAACTATACGTAACCCAATCCCCGATGAAGACCACCTTGGGCGTGAGCGCAGTTCGTGGACGGGTGTAGTCGGGGGCAAGTTGAGCGTGGACGGCGAAGGCAGAGAGCAGCAGGGCTAACGTGGCTAGCGTCAGTTTGGATTGCTTGATCATTTCACGCTGCCTCCTGGGCAGCTCATAGGGGCCCAGAATCGCAGTAGGTCGTGTTTACCACCGTGCTCTACAACCAGACAACATATTTTTTTTAATAGAAGGGACTTTGGATTCAGATTCGCGTATCTGGAGACGCTGGCCCAAGCCAGGCTGACTATGGCCTACTGCCTTCCTGGAACAGCGATGGTTCCATGAACCTCTAGCGCTTTAGAATCTGGCGCATACACCGTAGCAATTAGACTCACTGCCCACCAGCTTCCTCAGATGCAACCACCCTAACACTAGATGCCAGTCTGGTGATCGCTGCCCGCCTTAGTCTTTGAAATGGCAATCCATCTTGGTGCGGAGAAAACGCACCGATTCCCGCAACTCTTCCATCCCATCCAAACCATCTTCAATGGAAACCCAGGAATTAAACCCCACCGAATGGAGTATGGAAAAAATCTTGTCGTAATCGTTCATGCCTTTGCCGATGACTCCGTGGGAAAGGCGGCTGGCGTAACCGACTGAGTTCTCCTCCTTGCGCAGATCCTCAATGGTTCCGCTCTTCAGATAGCGGTCGCTGGCATGCATGGTGACGACGCGGTGCTTCAACCGTTCCAGCAGCACCAGAGGGTCTTCGCCGGCCAGGATGGTGTTCGAAGGATCGTAGTTCACGCCAAACCAGGGCGAATCGATCTGGTCGACAATCTCGGCGAAGACATCCATCTTCTGCGCAAATTCCGGGTACTGCCAATAGTTGTCCTTGTAGTGGTTCTCCATGGTCAGGACGACACCGTGTTCCTGGGCAAAGGGGAGCAGCCCTTTGATCACCCGGACAACCTGGGCAACACCCTTCTCTCGCGTAACTTCGGGCCGGCGCTGACCCGAGAGGACCCGGCAAAACCGTCCGCCAAAGAAGGCAGTGATCTCAATCATCCGCTTCTCGCGCTCGATCTCTGCCTGCAACAGAAGGCGATCGGGCTGAGTGAAATCGGGCGAGCAACAGAGCATCGGCATCGCAAGATTGTGCTTCTCAAGCGCAGCCTTGACCTGGTTGAGAAAGGTCTCATCGTCTTGAACGAAGCCGGCGTAGAATTCGAGCCCATCGACACCCAGCGTTGCCGCCAGATCGATCCATTCGAACACAGTCATAGTGCGATGAACGCACAGCTCATCCATGTAGCACTTCGGAAATGCGGCTAGCCTGGGCTTCATGAAAGCGTTCCGTCAGCGCTTTCCTTTACCGGATTCCGGCCAACGACAGGGTATTGTTCCACATCGAGAACCGCGCCATTGATGAGTGCGGCCTCGTCGGACAGAAAGTAAACCGCAGCCCACGCGATGTCTTCCGGCGACAGCAGCCGGCCTGAGGGAGCGAATGTCCTGGATACCCTGCTGGGCCAGTCCTCCGGCAATCCCTCTTTCATCTTCAAGGCAAATTCATTCGGGGTCAGCGTCCAGCCGACGTTCAACTGGTTTACCCGGATACCTTCGGCTCCATGCGCATCTGCGAGGTTCCGTGTCAGGGTCATCAAGCCACCCTTGCATATGGAGTAAATAAATTGATTACGCTCTCCGCAATACGCATTAATTGACCCGATATTCAGCACCCGGCCGGTGCCCTGTTTGCGGAAGTGGGGAAGGGCGGCCTGAATAAGAAGAAACGGCGCCTTCAGGTCGACAGCAACCGTCCGGTCGAATAATTCCGAATCGGTCTTCTCGATATTTCCCCGAACGATTGCGGCGGCATTATTGACCAGGCCATCAATCCGTCCAAAATGGCCGATCGTTTCCGCGATGAGTCGCGCGGGCACCTGCGGATCATCGAGGGCACCGATGCTGAAGGATGCTCTTTCTCCCAGTTCAGCAGCCAATTTTTGCGCCGCATCCTTCCGTCTTCCATGGATCATGACCTTCGCGCCTTCGCGCGTAAAGATCCTCGCCATGCCCTCCCCAATGCCGGTAGTCGAGCCGGTTACCAGGATCACTTTATCTTTCAGGCGTTGGCTCATGGCTTAAGCACCCCTTTGACGATTACCCCGGAGTGCATCTCCTCAAACGCCTCGTGCCATTGGTTGAGCGGGGAGATGCGATTGAGGATCGGATCGAGATCGATCTTGCCACTCGCCAGCAGTGAAATGACCTTCTCCCAGATGGGCCAGTTGTGAGAAAAGCTACCCTGCAGAGTGGCCGCTTTCTGCACCAATGGATCGAGAGAAAAATTGAGCGGCTGGGGTCCCCATCCAACTTTGGTGATTTGCCCCGCGGGACGCACCATATCGAGCGCCAGCTTCAGCGATGCGGAAACACCGGCAGCATCCACGACCAGGTCGAGACCATAGCCGTCGCCGAAATTCCTGACCCATTCAGCAATGTCTTCGCCCTGCGCGCCCAGAACCGTGTCCGCCCCAATCCGTTTGGCAACCTCCAGCCGCTTGGCGTCGGCGGGAATGCCGATCACGACGAGGTGTCCGGCTCCAGAGAGCTTTGCCATCATTGCGCACAGCAGTCCGATCGGTCCTGGTCCAATCACCGCGACCGTATCTCCCGGCCGCAAGTGGGAATTGACGCACACCGCGTTGTAGGCAACGGAGCATGGCTCGGTCAGCGACGCCTTCTCCAGGGCCAACGAGTCAGGAACCCGATGCAGCAAGCGAGAAGGCACTCGGACAAAAGGCGCCATCGCTCCATCGACCCCATATCCGAAACCGAGCCGCTTCGGATCCAGGTTGTAGAGTCCCTGGCGGATAAACGCGGAGTCGGGCGGGATCACGGCGGCAGTTTCGCTCACCACGCGGTCGCCCTCTTTGAAGCCGCTTACGCGGCTGCCGGCTTGAGCAACGTAACCAGCGAATTCATGCCCCAGGACGACGGGATAATTGACCGGCCAACTATGCTTGCCGGTGTATTGATGCAGGTCGCTGCCGCAAATGCCGACGGCCTCCACCTTGAATAGAACATCTTCGTCGCCAATGCCAGGAACGGGGAGTTCACGAAGCTCAACCGAGTGCGGATCCTTTGCGTAATTAACCAAACCGACCATAGCGACCTATTGTCCGTAATCGATGGAGCAAAAAGCAACCAGACGGGGCAGATTTTAAATTTACAAGGTCGAAACCGTCAGCTTTCTCCTGCTATAACCGCCCATGTAGCGGGAGTAAGCAGCGATGCCCAGGTTCCCGTAGAGGGGAATCTGGTAAGCCAGCGCAGTGCTGTGAAGGAACTCGGCGAGCAAGCCCATGAGCGGCGTCATCACGGCTCCGCCAACAATCGCCATCACCAGAAAAGAGCCCGCGATGTTGGTATTGGGGCCAAGATCCTTCAGGCCCATGGCGAAGATTGTCGGAAACATGAGGGACATGAAGAAGCTTGTCAACAGAATGGCCATGAGCCCCATCCAGCTCGGCGAGAATATTCCCATCAGCAGCAGAACAACATTGAGCACGCCGTAGGTCGTCATGATCTTGCCGGGTGAAAAACGGCGCATCAAAGCCGTGGATACGAAGCGGCCGATGGTGAAGAGAACCATGCTGCACGCCAACAGAATTCCAGCGATGCGGTCGGTCGTATGGGCATATTCCTTCGCGTACGGAATGAAGTAGCTCCAGGTGCACACCGATGCGCCCACGTATAAGAACTGCGCGACAACAGCGAAGAGAAAGTGCGGCTTGTGCAGCAGCTCGCGCCAGTCCCCGCTTCTTTCGGCCGCATGGGATCTCGCCTCCATAGAAGCAGGGAACCGTGTGACCCCGATCAAGATTGCCCACAGCAGCGCGAGTCCGCCCAATGCGAAATAGGGTGCAACCACGCGCATGGTCTCTTTATGCAGATAGGCAGCATACGTTCCGGCTGCCTGCATCGCGGCGGCCTGCGTCTGAGAGAGTTCCACGCCGGAGAAAATGAAGGCGGTGCCGACCAGGATTCCGGTGATGCAACCTAGCGGATTGAACGCTTGCGCCAGGTTCAGTCTTTGTTCCGAACTCGCCGTGGGGCCAAGCTGGGCCACGAAGGGGTTGGACGCAGTTTCGAGAAAAGCGAGTCCGCTTGCCATAACAAATAGGGCCGCCAGGAAGAAGCCATATTTGCCGGAGTTTGCCGCGGGAAGGAAGAGAAAGCACCCGGCCGCAAACAAAAACAGGCCGGTGAGGAATCCCGATTTATAGCCGCGGCGTTTCATGAGGAGACCCGCCGGCAGCGCGAGCAGAAAATAGCCGAGGTAGAAGGCCGACTGCACCAATCCAGCCTGGAACCGGCTAATCTCGAAAGACTTCATGAACTGCCGGATGAGCACGTCGTTCAAGTTATTGGGAATGCCCCAGAGAAAGAACAGCCCGGTAATGAGCACAAACGGACGCATCACGCCGGGCGGCAGCCACGCCGCCGCGGCGGTTGGCTGCTCATCGACTTTGCTGGGGATAGGCAATGATTCTATGAGCTCTCGGTACCGGTTGATGCTACTCCGGAAAAGGAGCGGAATCTACCCGGACTTAGTTCTTTGATGTAGCTTATACAGGGCGTAACAAAGATGGCTCCGGGATTCACGAATCTGCCGGGGAAAGAGTGAAATGATGCGGCTGGAAAGACTCAAGATTGCATCTCTCTGCGCGTCACTGGTGTTCGCCCTGAATGTAAGTGCGTTCGCGCAAGAGGCTACCTACTTCACCAACTGGCCTGCCGGCCTCTCTCCCCAGGAGGTGGGCAAACGGGTTGCCGAGCATTTTGTCACCAGCCCGCACCAATACGGCGCGACCATCCATTACTCCGAAGTGGGCACCTGGTATGGCGGGCTCACCTTTGCCTCACTGACGCATGACGACGCGCTGCGCACGGAGCTGATCCATCGCTTCGAACCCCTGATGCCTGGCGGAGCAGAGGCCGCGCGTATTCCGGTGCGCCACCATGTGGACGACTCCATTTTTGGCGTGGTGCCGCTGGAGATCGCCATAGAGACCAAGGATCCGAAGTATCTTGCCACTGGCAAAGCGTGGGCAGATCGCCAATGGGAGAATCCGCGGCCGGATGGCTTATCAGCGGAGACCCGCTTTTGGATAGACGATATGTATATGCTGACGATCCTGCAGTTGGAGGCCTATCGCGCGACCGGAGACAAGAAGTATCTTGATCGGGATGCGGCCGAGATGGTGGCCTATCTCGATCAGCTGCAGCAGCCCAACGGGCTTTTTTTTCACGCGCCAGACGTCCCGTTCTACTGGGGCCGCGGAGACGGCTGGGTGGCTGCCGGCATGGCGGAGATGCTGCGCGAACTGCCCCAGGATCATCCCCAGCGGGCGCGCATTCTCAAAGGCTACCTGGCGATGATGAGTGCGCTGCTCAAGTACCAGGGGAAGGATGGCATGTGGCGCCAGCTGATCGATCACGATGAGGCGTGGCCGGAGAGCTCCGGCTCGGCAATGTTTACCTTCGCCCTGATCACCGGGGTGAAAAACGGCTGGCTCGACGCCAAAACCTACGGGCCGGCCGCGCGCAGCGCATGGATTGCCGTCGCCGGCTACATCGACCAGAATCAGAACATTACCAGCGTCTGCGAAGGCACCGGAAAAAAGAACAACTACGAGTACTACATGGAAAGAAAGCGCATCACCGGCGACTTCCACGGACAAGCTCCTGTCCTGTGGGCAGCCTCTGCGTTGCTTCGGTAGAAGCCTGATTCGTTCAGGGTGCCACTCTACTGCGCTCCGGTCGGGATGACAATTCTGTTGACCCATTCCCGACCGTCGCCGGACTGGCTGCTCAGCCATTTCCCCGCAACAAAATTGTCATCCCGACCGGAGCGGAGCGTAGTGGAGGGACCTGCGGTTTCTTTCCCCAGCTAACGCTGTGTGCCCCATTCAAGCCGTACTTTGGCTTGAGTGGGATAACACAGCACTCGACGCGCCTTTTTTATCATCCCCACCGGAGCGAAGGGACCCAGTTCCGCTGGTGCGAACCTGGGGCACCCGTCCAGAGCCTTGGACGTGGCTACGGGATTGATCCCACAGCCGCCCCTCCTATAGGGTTGTTTTGGAGCTGCGCCCTGGAAGTTCATCTGATCGACGGCACATACGAGCTATTCCGGCACTACTACGCGATGCCCTCGGCACGCGATTCCCAGGGCCGGGAAGTCGGGGCGGTCCGTGGAGTGCTCGCGTCCTTGTTGGGCCTGCTCAAAGAAGGCGCCACCCACATCGGTGTCGCGACCGATCACGTGATCGAGTCCTTTCGCAACGGACTCTGGCCCGGCTATAAAACAGGCGAAGGCGTCGAACCCGACCTGCTGGCGCAATTCCCACTGCTCGAGGAAGTTCTGTCCGCAGCAGGGATGGTCGTTTGGCCCATGGTGGAGTTCGAAGCCGATGACGCCCTCGCGGCCGCCGCCGCACTGGCGGCCCAGGATGCGCGAGTCGACCATGTGATCATCTGCACGCCCGACAAAGATCTCGCGCAATGCGTTCGCGGCACGCGCGTCGTCCAATTGAATCGCCGGACCCGCGTCACATTTGACGAAGCCGGCATCATCCAAAAGTTCGGCGTCACGCCGGCCTCGATCCCGGATTACCTGGCGCTGGTGGGCGACTCGGCCGATGGCTATCCAGGATTGCCGGGCTGGGGAGCGAAGTCCTCGGCCGCGGTCCTGGCCAAGTATGTTCATCTGGAATCCATCCCCAAGGACCATCGTGAATGGCGCGTGAACGCGGCCAGCGCGGGTACTCTCGCCGCCACCCTCATCCGCGAGTGGGAGCACGCTCAGCTATTCCGAACCCTGGCCACGCTTCGCACCGATATCCCGCTCTTTGACGACGTCGAACAACTGCGATGGAACGGGCCCACACCTGCCTTCCCGGCGATCGCAGCACCATTGGATGCAGCCGTCACCGAGACCACACGTCGCTCTCCGCGCCGTTAAAAAGTACGATGTCAACCGTCGAGGCGCGCTGGATCGCTGAGGCTCGGACGTCCTGTTTCAACGTGGCCGGCGAACCGCCGTAAATAAGCCGGCGATTCCATTGAGGTAACGAAGAAGTCAAATTTCTCACAGGCCCGCCTCTCTCTACTGCTGTTTCTCGTCCGGTTCTCCCACAGAATCGTCAGCAGGGGGAAGATAAACTCCGCCGAGGTCCTTCGACTGCGCGCACAAAACGCTGTGTCACGCGATGAATCTGTGAGGCGCTTCGCTCAGGATGACGATTTCGTGGGAGAACGAACGGAACGGAAACCTTTGTGCGGGAGCCGGGGCGCACTGCAGGCGCTCCCACGGCACGCCGGGGCAGGCGGGATGACAAGTGGAGGGTGGTGCATCCATGGGGAATTCACTAGTGGCTGAAGGAATCGTTAGGTGAGTGCTGTGGTATCCCACTCAAGCCAAAACCGGGCGTGAATGGGGCACCCAGCGGTTGTTGACGATCAAGCGATCAAAAAAGCCAGCCTCTCTGGATGACGATTTCGTGGGAGAACTAACGGAACGGAAACCTTTGTGCGGGAGCCGGGGCGCACTGCAGGCGCTCCCACGGCACGCCGGGGCAGGCGGGATGACAAGTGGAGGGTGGTGCATCCATGGGGAATTCACTAGTGGCTGATGGAATCGTTAGGTGAGTGTTGTGGTATCCCACTCAAGCCAAAACCGGGCTTGAATGGGGCACCCAGCGGTTGTTGACGATCAAGCGATCAAAAAAGACAGCCTCTCAGGATGGCGATTTTGTGGGAGAACTAACCGAACGGAGACCTCTGTGTGGGAGCCGGGGCGCACTGCAGGCGCTCCCACGGCACGCCGGGGCAGGCGGGATGACAAGTGGAGGGTGGTGCATCCATGGGGAATTCACTAGTGGCTGATGGAATCGTTAGGTGAGTGCTGTGGTATCCCACTCAAGCCAAAACCGGGCTTGAATGGGGGACCCAGCGGTTGTTGACGATCAGGCAATCAAAAAAGTCACAGCCTCTCAGGATGGCGATTTTGTGGGAGAACTAACCGAACGGAGACCTCTGTGTGGGGGCCGAGGCGCACTGCAGGTCGCTTGCTCGGGATGACAAGTGGAGGGTGGTGCATCCATGGGGAATTCACTAGTGGCTGATGGAATCGTTAGGTGAGTGCTGTGGTATCCCACTCAAGCCAAAACCGGGCTTGAATGGGGCACCCAGCGGCTGTTGACGATCAGGCAATCAAAAAAGTCACAGCCTCTCAGGATGGCGATTTTGTGGGAGAACTAACCGAACGGAGACCTCTGTGTGGGGGCCGAGGCGCACCGCAGGTCCCTCGGCTGCGCTCCCACGGCACGCCGGGGCAGGCGGGATGACAATTCTGTGGGAGAAGTAACGGAACGAAGATCTTTGCGCGGGAGCCGGGGCACACCGCAGGTCCCTTGCGCTACCCGCATTTCCTGTTCAAGTCGGTGGCGTTTGCGGACTGCTTGCGGCTTCCTTTACGGGAAGCCGCATACGTGGCTGCGGGCGGTGCCGCGATGTAGGAAATCCGGGTCCGCTCCGGTCGGGATGACAAATTCGTTTAAAACTCGATCACCTCGCGCGAAAGATCAATAAAGTCACAGCCTCTCGGGATGACAAGTGGAGGGTGGTGAGTTTTCATTAAGGGCCGTCAGATTGGATGGACAGAAAAGAACCAGCAGATCAATTTCGGTCAAAACTTGATGACTTCACGTGAAAAGCAATAAAGTCACACGCTCTCAGGATGTTCGAAGTTCTCAACCGCCGAGCCCGGACCGCACGGCCCAGCCCAAAACGATCCAGTGCGTATCGCAGCAGATCCTGCTGTCGGGCTACGGTGGTCGAAAAGCTCCGAGCAGCATGTGCAAACCAAGCCTCACCGAGGTCCATCGACTCCGCGCCACAAGCGCTGTACCAGGCGATCAATCTGTGATGCGCTTCGCTACAAGGATGAGATTCTGTGGGAGAACCGGACGAGAAACAGCGGTACAGAAAGGCATGTCTGTGAGAAATGCCGCTAGCAGCCAACGATCTTCCACTCTGGCTCCCAGCGCGACGGAATAAATAAGCCCGGCGATTCCGCTGTAACTATGGATACTCGCATCTTGCAATCGGCCAAACCCAGGCGGAAATAGTGTCGTCAGCTTTCATCGTGGCATCCAATAAATAGAAGGAAAAGACGATGATGACCAGGTTGAGAGTGATTTTGCTGCTTTCCCTGGCGACTCTGTGCACGCCGGCGTTCGGCGCGAACCCAGCCGGTCCAGGAACAATTAACTATGTGGAAGGGGGAGCGAAACTCGCTGGGGAACTACTCACGCCCCAATCTGTGGGCAACGCAACCCTCGAAACCGGACAGGAGCTGACCACCGGGGAAGGGCGAGCCGAGATGCTGCTTACCCCAGGAGTATTTCTCCGCCTCGATGACAACAGCGCGGTCAGGATGGTGTCGCCCAGTCTTACGCACACCGCCGTCGATCTCGAGCGTGGTCGCGCCATGGTGGAGGTGGATGACATTCATCCCCAGAACGATATCCAGATTGTCGATCATGGCGTTCCCACCGAGCTACTGAAGCCCGGGCTCTATGAATGGAGCGCCAGAGATGGAGAGACCATGGTGTTCTCGGGAAGAGAGGCTGTGAACACCGGTGAAAACCACTGGACCGTGGTGAAAGCCCACCACGAGCTCGCTCTGACTCCAGGAGAAATCGGCAAGCCGAAGAGCTTTGATGTAAAAACCAACGAGGACGATCTGTACAACTGGAGCAGTCTTCGATCCGGGTACCTGTCTGAAGCAAACTCGCAGATCGCCGGTATGTATCCCTATGCTGCGGGATATGCGCCGGGCTGGTTCTGGGATCCGTACATGTACGGCTACACCTTCTTCGGGCCGGACCCCTTCTTCAGCCCATTTGGCTGGGGGTTCTATCCCCCGTGGTTCTACGGCGGCTTTTACGGCGGAGGCTTTTACCGCGGCGGCTTCTATGGCAGACCTGGAGCCGGCGGGCATCCGTTGCCGCGTGGAGAAGCGCGTGGCGGTGAAGGCTTCCACGGCGGTGGCTTCGGCGGCGGCGGATTTCACGGCGGCGGCGGCTTTGGAGGTGGAGGGCACCGCTAGCCTCTGCTCCTGACCAGCAGGCCAGGTCCACTTGGATCGTGCCTCAATAAGGATCCCAACCTTTGTATCTGCCTGAAACCATAGAAGGATCAGAAAGTTCGTTGCCCTATCTAATGCGGGACCGGGGAGGTATTCAAACCGTTTTTTCTAAATACTTCTCCTTCTCCGCCGCTAAGTGGAGCGCTAGTCGACCGGGGCGTCAGCTAAGCGGCTGGTGGCGAGATCACTCCCGCCGTCAAGTGTCCGAGTAGCCGACTATTCGGACATGTGAAACCTGCCGGCGATATCGTACTAGCAGCGGGACGCTCATCCGACCCTTCAAATCTTGGAAAGAGTACGTCACCGGTCGGTCATCATTTCCCATCACTATTCTCAGTTCGGTCGATTATGAGCGGTGCAATTCGAGTCCGGTTCGCACTGCGCCGGACTTAGAACGCTCAACTCCTCCCACATCCCTCCGCTAAGTTCGGCGCTGTCAATCTGCGAGCGACAATAGCAGACAAAGAGGCACGTATAGAACCAGGTAGCCGTTCGGGTTGACTCAAGACCTTCTTGATGTCGTTAAGCGCGTCCTCTCGGTTAAAGTGCAGAGCCAAAAGTGCAGAACGCTCTAACCTGGCTCGCAGCTTGTCATCCGATCCCAAGCTGTTGATGGTGAGGATACTGCTGATATCATCAAGAGCACGTTCATAGTCCCTCAACGCGCAATATGATTCGCTACGCCCGAACAGCGCCACAAAGCGGCGATCAGAAGACATCGCGTTTAGAGCTAGAACGGCTGTCCGATCAAGGATGGCATTCTCGTGGTCGCCGCAACCCGATATATATATTGGCTCGGTTATTAAGGGCGCATGCTCGGACTTCGTCTTTGGCCTCGAGGGCTTGTAATAACTGTAGTGAAGGCGTTGAGTGCTTCGATGACCATCCCCCCAGTCTGGTAGACACAACCCAAATTCAGAGTGGCGCCAATGCCGATGGGGGTGCAGTTTCCGATCCGAGCTATCGCACTATTGAATCGTTTTGCGGCCATACCTGCTTCTGAATTCGCGGCGGAGGCTGCAAAATGCATGAAGTGACAACCCAGATGGTAGTCGGCCAATGCAGCAGCCTCCTGCAGTCGTGGCTCATGAACAAATTCGTCAGCCAGACTGATTGCACGTGCAAATTGCTGCTCGACGAATCTGAACTCGCATCCGCCGATCATAATTAAATATGCGATCATAGTCACCCATTGACTCTCGCTTCACTCGTATTTGTTGGCAGATCAACCAAGTGTTCGATGCCTGTGTCTCCGGCAAAGTCAGAGGCCGAACGAAGAATAAACTCGCGAACATCTGCAGGCTGTAGCATCCATGCAGCTACAAGCAATCGATGTGCTTGGAAGCTGTAAATGCCGCCGACAGATAAACGGTCGAGGGCAAAGCGTTCTCCAAGAAATACGCGGTTGGAGCCCCGGAATATAAGACCCTCCAAGCGCAGACCCCGCGATATCTTTGTACAGATTTTCGTCGATAAAGTTAACGTCTGGAAGAAGGTCGGAGACATCGCAGGTGTTCAGAAAGGCAAAGCCATTCGAGTCGGGCAATAGGGTACCAACGATCGTTGCCAGCAGAAGAAGATTTTCTACGCGCTTCAGATAGTCGTCCGATGATATCAACTGCCGGCGGCGTCCCGACTCTCTGGTCAGGACTCTCTTCAGCAGGCGAGAGAGGCTATCAGTAGATTCGACGGTTTCTAGCTCTTGCGCTACGATCATTGCGAAGAGCGGGCGACATTTCGGATCGAGGCGAAAAAGCGTAATCAAAAACCTGAGTGCAATTTCCTTGCTCCATTGCCCTTCTTTGCTCAACCACTTCCTTCGGAATCGTGAGAATTGCTCCGGGGTTTAACTCAGCGACTACCAGAGGTTCGTCGTATTGGCAGGCACTAATCTCGGCAGACTCGCTCTGGCTTTCGTCCCTACCAAAAATAGCCCACCACATTTCTGTGGATCGTTCGAGAAGCAGCACCCGAACTGGGTTTCCGAAAGAGCTTGAATTGTGCGACATGGTCAGGATAAGATTTCGCTCACCTGCCTAGCGCGACTGGCCACATAGTCGACAACGATCAACGTATTTTTCGATGGATCAAATCGTGACCAACTGAAATCTGCCTCTGCCCGACTAAGGAACCCCGCATGCCAACCTTCGGCACGCAGACAAAGCTCCAGGGCTAGTGCGACCTTTCCCGCTGCCACCCGCACCAGTGACAAGCCACCAGCAAAACATCCGTGGGTCCGTGAGAAACGCGGACAGACACGATCGAATTCCAGATCGCGACCGACAAGCCGTGTTGCTCGCGAAGAGAAGGCAAGCCAGGAATAAGTCTCTGGATCACTTTCTGGCTTCCTCAGGGGGAGGAATTCGCTTTGGGTATTCGGCAAAGGCAGACGGCAAAGCATCGACAACATACTCATGAAGCTCTTGCAAATGAGAAAGATCGTCAATGAGATTAGCGGCTTTGACCGCGTCGTCAAAGTCAAGCACGTCGTCCCGCCAGTCGAAAGCGACGCCGGAGCATTCAACTTCTATTTTGTAGCGCTTCTGCCGAGGGACAAGCAAGAACACCTTGAGAAAGCGGATATTATTTCCCGAACTATGTCGGGCTAAGCAGTTTATTGTGTCGATCAGCTTTGCAGATCCCTTTTCCGCGGTGACCTGAACGGCTAGCCCCCGAGCGCGATCGATCAAGTCTACGCAGGGATAATTTGCGGAATGGCTATTGGTACTGGTCAGATTCCACCTGAAGAGGAGATTAAGCAGCCCTCCAACAAAGCTTTCGGCGCTGACGCTCGTGTCCGTCAGATTAAGACTTCCCCCCGACGCTATGTAGTTTTGGAAGATTGCGAAAGCGCTTCGAATATCGTCAATCAGCTTTTGCTTTTTGAGCATGTCGCAGACCGATTTCAGGCCTCCGAGTTTCATTCTAAGAGAGAAAAAGGGGAAAAGGATTTAACCAGGTTCAAGAACGGGATCGGCCCAAGCCACCAGGTTTATTGGGGAGGGTTCCGGGTAACGGAGGAACACCAAAGAGAACACCAAAGAGGGACGGCCTGATCCACGCGGGCTCTAAGACAGATCTCCTGGCCGCCACAGCAGCTGAAAACCTACGCAGATCAGGCCGTCCCCAGTTTCCCCTACCCGATCAAGCCCGTGTATCTTGTATCAATCATGTTTGAACGAATCACATTGGACCGTCCGGGCGGACCTCTCAAGCCAATAGACTTGGGAGTCCTTGCCGAATGTCTCCTGTTCTATGAGACAGTTCGTGTGATTGTCGATCAGATCAGCTTCCGTTTTCTCGTGACATCATGCGGACCAGAAGAATTGCTCGATCTGATGGATATGGGTAGTCTTCAGCTCGAATTTATCGAGAACCTCACGGGTGTCATGTCGAGGCCGGTTGGCGGTCACACGATCTACGACTACGGCAACATCGCCAGCCGCAGCCTTAATTACCAGGTTGTTGCGCGCAAACTCTTCGACGAACTCGCTGGCTCATCTGGCAAAAACATCAACAAGCAGTACAACCGATTCGACAAGCTGGTGAAACGCTTCGCCTACACCGGTGAAATGGCCGCCGAAGCCCGCGCGGACTGGGCCGACCCTACCTACCTCCGACAAGCAGCCAAGGCATACCTCGCGAAGAATTCCCCAAATTACGCTCCACCGGCCGATCTCTGAATTTCGGAACAGCAGAACTGATGCCCGAAGGTCTGACAATCATAAGCAACATCGACTTCGCGGCGGCCGACGCTGACTACCGAGGGACCACAAACACCTCAGAACCGTATGTAAATGCAGCGCATATCCTCAGCACTATATCTGATACCCGTCGCGACCTAACTGTCGGTGCGGCGTTTGGATCGGAATTTGCTATAGCCCCGATTCCATCGGCTATCGCTGCAATCAAATTCTCCAATCTCATCAACAAAGCATCTGGCGGACAGGAAAGAATCTCGGTGTTTCAAGAGGAGGTCTTGACGACCTTCCGAGCATCCGCGAAGCCGTGAACTCAGGTGCAAGGAATTTCCCGGATGTAGTTCGCTTGGTCGAACAGGCGAAGAAATTCAAGGAATGGCTACGGACACAAGACCCGGACGAACATATTCGAAAAGCGTACTTGCGTGACGTCTCGCATGCCAATTGGGCAGACAACCTTCCACTGAAGACGCTCCGGTGGCTGATCTTCACCGCTGGCGGTTTAGCCCTCGGCGCCGCTTTCACCAATCCGCTCACAGGCACAATTGCCGGCACTGCGTTGAGCCTGGCTGATTCCTTTCTCCTCGACAAAGTGATCAGGGGTTGGAAGCCCAGTCATTTTATCGATGGCCCCTTGAAAGATTTTGTGCAGCGCACGACCGGCATCATCACTCTCTAGCACACATGATGTGGTCGAGCAGCTCCTTTTCCTGCAAACGCTAACTGAAGATGCGACTGGCGATTATCCACCCATCTCGGGGGAAAGAGGGGGGAAAAGAGGGACGGCCTGACCTGCGTGATTTACTTGCGTTGAGAATAGGGAAAACCGAGCAGATCAGCAGTGTGTCGGAGATAGAATTTTGCACACATATACGTTGTAGCCAACCGATGGATCTTGGGCTGCATATTGCCGTTCATGCACGCAAAAAATTATTTCTCCGACACACTCCTGGCCTGCGCGGTTTTAATGCGGCACACCCGATAACACGCATCGAGATCTTCGTGGCATACTTGCATGCTATTGTTCAGCGCAATAGATAAATCGCATAGTCAGGCTGTCCCGCTTCTCGCCCGGAAACTCTCGCCGGGAAATTAACCGAATCCACCCTAACGCGCATCTATATCTGTAGCAAATCAACGATCGGTAGCGTGGAGCGTAACGGATGTTGCTCGCTGCGAGGAAGGCGCATTTCGGCTGTCGTGTCGTGACCTCTACTTTACATAAAGATCGGCATTCCATGAAGATGATCGAACTCCCAACAACAGGGGACCGCGATGGAAACACGCCCCCTTCCCATGTAGATGGCCGTCAACAGCCGGCAAGTATGGGTCCCCTGAATATCTTATGGGGGCGGGAAAAATAAAAATTTGATCATCTTCGTGAAACAAAGGACTTAGCAGCCACCCCGAGTGAAACCAGGACGAGGACACCGCGTTCCTGAAACCAAACCGTAACCCAGGGCCGTCGCCCTGGGCACGCCCCCACACGAAAGCGATGGATCACGCCTGTCCGCAGCATTCCTGCGCCCCCGGGGGCGCCTGCGGAGAGCAGAAATCACAACCCGAGCAGGGTGCGCCCAGTGCGTCCTCTTGATGAAGCAGTTTTGACAACTTGGAATACACCACCGGACACCGCCGTTTTCCGGAGCACAAGCCTCCCCCGATCGGCAAAGGACAGGGCAGCCCGGCAACCGGCACATGAAAAGAAGCTGTGCGCGCTTTGCATGCTTTCCGCGCACATTCTATTCGGCAGACCTCCCCACACTCAGCAAGATAATCAAATCAATTGCTTGATCATCTTGCTGAGAAAAAAGGTGTCGCGGTGACTTAGCTCGCTTAGTTAGCTTAATTCGCACATTTCTGCGCAAGCCGGACAAGCCGCCGGGGAGCACGAAGAGACGCGATCGCCAAAGGACCGGCGAGCCGTCACATAAGAAGGGGCTTTTAGCGCTTATAGCGCTTTTAGCGCACATTTATTTGGCAAACCATCTTCAAGGCTGGCCGTGTGCCCCTCCGGGTCGATCAGCATCTCGGGATGCGGCTGGATTTCTCACCATTGCTCCAACCTTGATCGAGCGCGGGGCCCACCCGTCCGGCTCGCTTTCGCTTGTCTGCGCCTTCCCGGCGATCGCAGCGCAATTGGATGCAGCGGTCACCCAGTCTACACGCCGCTCCTGATTATGGTTGCGCCGGCCCTTCGCCAGTCCTAACGGCCTGCATGGCCTCAAAGAAACGTACCACCGCCTCAAGATCGGCCTGCGGCAGAGTCCCAAGCAGCCGACGGGTCTCGTTTTCTACTCCTTCATACATGGCGGCAATTTTGGATAAACGGGTAGGTATGAGCGTAATCAGCAGGCTGCGCCTGTCTGCAGGGTTAGCCTCGCGCCGGAGGTAACCGGCCTTCTCCAGCCGGTCGAGCGCAACCGTGATGCCCCCGCTGCTCAGGCGCGTCCATCCTGCCAGGCGACTGGGCGTGGAGGGGCCGTAGAGCTGCAGCATATGGAGCAGCTGCATGTCGGTGAGGCCAAGGCCGGCCTTTTCCGCAGCTTGAGCATTGAAGAAGATGCTTGCCGCGATGAACTTGCGGATCTCGAGGACCACGCGGTCGGCGGTAGTAACCGGCGCCGGCAACTTGGTGAGGTCCGCTTTGGTAGCCGCAACGCGGCGCGATTTCGCTTTAGTGGATATAGACATGCAAACTCAATATGCCTTACTATCCATGTATCTTATTTTGTAAGATACATGGAGGATGAACAAATGACCACAACAGTCAAAGCTTACAAGGGAATGGGCATGGAAGGCAGCACGGCGCGCTGGTATGACCGCACCACGCGCAAAGACATGCCGGAGTTCAAAGCGTTGGCGCTGCGCATCGCGGCAGCCGTTCCCTCCGGCGGGGCGGTACTCGAGGTAGCACCAGGCCCGGGCTTTCTTTCCATCGAACTGGCCAAACGGGGACTGCAGGTGCGCGGGGTAGACATCAGCAAGACCTTTGTCGACATCGCGCAGCGCAACGCGGCCACGGACGGTGTGCAGGCGCGGTTCGAAGTCGGAAACGCGGCGGCTCTGCCGGTAGAGGATGGTGTTATGGACTTCGTCGTGTGCCGCGCGGCGTTTAAGAACTTTACCGAGCCGGTGAAGGCGCTGTCGGAGATGCGGCGTGTTCTGCGTCCGGGTGGAACCGCGCTTCTGATCGATATGCGGCGGGACGTAAAGGTCGAGGAACTGAAGCGGTACGTGGATGGCCTGGGCGTAAGCCTGCTGAACCGCTGGTTCATGATGCTGGTCTTCCGCGGTATGTTGATCAAACGCGCCTATCGGTTGGAAGAAATCCGGCGCATGGCCATCGAAGCAGGCTGGGTCGAACCCCGGATTGATTCCTCGCCCATCGGATTCGAGGCCTGGTTGACGAGATGAGGATGACTTTGCGCCTTCGCAACCGGTACACTCGGCAATTCCAGGTTTCCTGTCAAGCAGGGAGTACTTGCGTTGCGAATCATCGCCTTCGTCGTCTTCGTTTCTCTCTTGCCCGTGCATGCGCAAACGGGATGGCCAGATGTCGGTCACGATCACCAGGCTCAGAGATACTCCCCGCTTAAGCAGATTGATGTGCAGAACGTTTCCCGGTTGGGGCCGGTGTGGACGTACAGGCTCACTCACCAAGCCGATGGAACCGGCAGCAGGACCATAGAATCCGTGCCGCTGGTGGTGAACGGCCGCATGTACGTGTCGTGGCCCTTCTGTCACGTCGCTGCGCTCGACCCCGAAACCGGTCAGCAGTTTTGGCGATATACCGCAGCCCGAATTGTCCTTACCGCGGCCCAGGGTTGTCGTCCATGCGAAGTATGGCCTACTGGCCAGGCGACAAGGTGCGCGCAGCGCGCATTCTATTCGGTACGGAAGAGGGCGAACTCTACGCGCTGGACGCGAAGACGGGCGCTCCCGGTTGAAGAATTCGGCGCAAAGGGCATCGTTAACCTCAAAACGCCGGAGGTGATGAAGAGTTATCCGCGCATGCACTACGGGCTCACCTCCGCGCCGCTGGTTTATCAGGACCTGGTGATCACCGGCAGTCACATCGATGACGAAACCGGCTCCAAGGGCCCTGCCGGAGACGTGCGCGCCTGGGACGTCCGCACCGGCAAGCTGGTGTGGACTTTTCACACTGTGCCCCGGCCCGGCGAGCAGGGACACGAAAGCTGGAAAGGCGATACCTGGAAGGACATTGCCGGGGGGGACGTCTGGTCCTTCTTTACCATCGATGAGAAGCGCGGAATTCTCTACATGCCGGTGGGCTCAGTAAACAACGATCACTATGGCGTGGATCGTCCGGGTCCTGACCTTTTTGCAAATTCACTGGTTGCCGTCGATGTGAAGACGGGGAAATTGAAGTGGTATTTCCAGGCAATCCATCATGATCTCTGGGACTACGACATGCCCGCGGCGCCCATGCTCTTCGACGTTGTTCATCACGGTGAGAGAATCCCCGCCGTCGCGGTCATCACCAAGAATCCTCTACTGTTCATTCTGAACCGCGTGACCGGGAAGCCGATCTACGGCGCCGAAGAGCGCCCCGTGCCCGCGGGAGACGCGCCTGGTGAATGGTATTCACCGACCCAGCCGTTTCCCCTCAAGCCTCCGCCCTTATCCCGGCTAACCTTTACCGAAAATGACTTCGCAAAGATCAACCCCGAACACGAGGCCGCATGCCGCGACTGGTACGCAAAATTTTTGCAGCGCGGTGGGGTGAACAAAGGGCCGTACACGCCCTCTTCTCCGAATGGAACTCTGCAATTTCCCGATCATTGGGGCGGAGCCTGGATGTGGGGCGGAGCCTTCGATCCCGAGCTCGGGTACTACATCATCAACACAACGGACTCTGGTGCGCTTCACTTCATTGAGAACCAGCCGAATCCAAAGCCAGCACCGCTCTATGCCGACCCCGACCGTCAACTCGCCGATCTTGTACAGCACCCAGCCGAGCCCGGCCCAGTCGGCAATCTCCTTTTCGGCGTACTCGTTTTCGGCCAATGGTTGGCCTTGCTGGGCTCCGCCCTGGGGCCGGCTTACCGCGGTAGATGTGAACACCGGCGACATTGCCTGGCAGGTTCCCTACGGCACCATGGCCGGAATTCCGGCGGGGATCAAAACCGGAGCACCGAGCTCTCGCGGAGGTCCTACGACCACTGCGGGTGGTCTTATCTTCATGACCGGCACACTCGACCAATATTTTCGCGCTCTGGAAACGAAGACCGGCAAAGAGTTGTGGTCCTTCAAATTGGACCAGGCGCCCTTGGCCGTTCCCATCGTGTACACAGGCAAGAGCGGAAAAGAATACGTCGCAGTCGCAGCAGGTGAGAACCTGGTCGCGTTTGCCTTGGACGGCCAAGCGACTCCAGTGACCGCCCCGACCATTCTGCACATTTTGCCGGAAGGCAACGGCAGGGACCTGGTGCAGAAGGTTTGCAATAGCTGCCACTCAGTTGACCTGATCACCACCCATCGCCAGACTAGAGACGAGTGGACGGGGACAGTGCAGAGAATGGCGCAGCATGGAGCCTCCGCGACCGATGAACAGTTCAAGGAAATCGTAAATTACTTAACCAACAATTTCGGCCGTACTCCAGACCCCAAAGAGTAGAACCTGTCATATTAAATTCTATGCAGCACATGCCGGAGGGGGCAGCGTTGTCCCAATCGAGTCGAAGGAGCTTCCTACGCAGCGCCGCCGCGCTGGCCGCTTCGCTCCCTTTCCTCAGTTCCTGCAAATCTCTGGACCGGCGAGACCTCATCCTGGCTCTGGGCTGGGTGCCCAACGTGGAGTACGCCGATCTGTGGGTAGCCCTGGAGAAGGGATATTTCACCCAGGAGAAGGTTGCCATGAAGGTATGGCCCGGCGGCCCGAATGCACCGCAGCCGGTTATTG
>CAWJPV010000008.1:0-47250 GCA_963844785.1 uncultured Acidobacteriaceae bacterium
AAGGGGAGCGACCGATGAATAGATCGACACCTCGAGCCACCTGCGCTTGCAGCATGGATGCTGGATCATCTGGAGGTCGAGAGGGGGACCGACGAGGCGCTCTCGGGCGATCTGTTGGAAGTATTTCGCACAGGTTGTTCTGGTATCAGGTGATTGTGGTCATCGCAATCGCCTGGGCCGGAACGTCTGGCGCCAGCGCGTCACATTGTTTTTTGCGAGCCCTATGGTCGGTCTTCTCTCCCGTTTGGTTGCTGCTCCCAGTGCGCTTCAGTTTGGACAGCCTCGTTGCAATACCTCGCAGATTCCCTGGCCAGGTCGTTTATTGGTGCATGTGTATTTGCCGCGGTGATTGCCATGCTCTTCATCTGGCTCGGAGTTGCGCGCGGTTAATTATTTAACCCAAATGGGTTAAAAATTAACCCGCCTCCCTGCGCTGAGTAGTGGATCGTGGAGGCTCCGTGTCGAGGCGGATCCGCCATCTCCTTGTTTGTAGCGGCTTGCGGATTGTTTGGTAGCCGCGGCGAGTTTGGCCATCAGGTTGCTCTAAGGTACTGCGTAAAGCAGTTAAATAAACGTTGAGACACGACAACGGCCACGGCAAAGAAATCTCTTCTCAGCAAGAAGACCGTACCTGCCGCCAAGGGCAATTCCAGCAAGAAGGTTGACACCAGCAAGCCGGCGGCGAACAAGGTCGTTTCTGCTCGGAGCGTGGTTGGCAAGAGTGAATTCTAAGTGCATTTTCATTTTTTTGTAACGGCCCGGAGGCTGGAACCACCACCAAAGGTACGCGATAGAGCAGAACAGGAGAACAGACAATGTTGAACGATTTTCTTCCCGCAATCGTCTCCGTTGGCATCGTGGTTGGTGTCTTTCTGTTCGCATGGATTTCGGACGTTCGTAGGATTCAGCGCCTCAGCGCTCCGGAACATGGCGACAGGAACATGGTGATAGACGGACAGCAACTAGAAATCTCATAGGAGCTCCTTGATTCTCCCTTAACCAGCGCACGCTCCTCGACCGGCCTTCCATCGTTCAGCTGATGGTGAAGACGACGCGCGGCTTGCCCGGTGCGTTCCAGTACTGCTCCACTGCCGCGAGAGAAGCTGTCTTGGTTGCGATCCGAAGCCCGGCGGGAATCGTCGCGTCAAAGGTGCTCTTACTGCGGCGAATAAGGCCGGCAAAGGCACGCTCTTGTAGCCGCTGCCCATCAGCACAATGGAGGAGGAACGTAACCCGGCTCCCGGCAAGTCGATGCTCTCCTCCCCGCTTGCGCCGCCGACGTGCACAAAACGGACAGGCGCGCCATCCTCCACTCCCTTGGCAATGGCGGCGATGATGGTTCTCGCGCTTTGGCCCCAGAGATAGTCAACAACCACTTGAACGCCGCTGCCAAACTCCCGGATCAGCGCTTCTTCAAAACCGTTTTCTTCAAAGGGCTCGGCAAAGGGAATGACCACGTCCGCGCCGAGGGCTTTCACTTGCTCAAGCTCTGCCTCATTCCGGCCGGTGGCGATCACCTTCCCTGCTCCGAGGTACCTGGCCAATTGCACGGCCAAACGGCCCGCAGTGCCGGTAGCTCCGTTCACCAGTACGGTTTCTCCGGCGCTTAAATGTGCACGTTCCATGAGCGCCGCCCACGCAGACATTCCGGGATTGGCAATGGCCGCTGCGGTCACGTCATCCAGATGCTCGGGCACCGGGATGCAGTATTGCGTTCGCACCAATGTCCTCTCGGCCAGGGCCCCGAACGGCGACTCCGGACGGGCAAAGTACACGCGCTGTCCATCGGTTGTGAGGCCTACTCCGTCGGTGCCGGCAATTGCTGGAAACGCATCATCCGAACTGTAGTGCGAGCCGGATGCCCTCGATTTGGTGAGCTGAGTAAGCGCGGACGCTTTCACCTGGACAATGGTATGTCCTTCCTGCGCGGCAGGGTCATCGAAATCCCCATAAACCGGCGAACTTTTTGGCGCTTGAACGATGGCTGCTTTCATTTGAATTACTCCTTTGACAGATCGAAGACTTGAACATCGTGCAATAAATTAAACGATGTTCAATTCTAAGATGCCGGCCTTGATATGCTGGATTCATGAAAGTGAACCGGGAAATTCTCACCCGCGGGGCGCTGAAGCTTCTCAACGAGCTGGGGCTGGAGCAACTGACCCTGCGCCGGCTCGGTGCAGAGGTAAAGGTTCAGGCCGGCGCCGCATACTGGCACTTCAAGAGCAAGGAGGAACTGGTCGATGAGATGGCCACCATGTTGCTCGCAGACGCGGCCTCGGATCTACTCCCCGCACGCAAGCAATCTGGGTGGCAGGAATGGGTGTGTGCCTTTGGAGAAGGACTGCGGAGGGCCCTGCTTCGATATCGCGATGGAGCCCGAATGGTGACGGGAACCAGGCTCACCAACACGGCATATATGAAGACGGCCGAAGCAGTTGGAGAGCAGCTCATTCAGGCCGGTTTCACCCTGCGGCAGGCGGTTGTCTTGTTAAGTACGGTGTACAACTACACACTGAGTTTCGTCATTGAAGAACAGGCCGTGTTCCCTACGCCGGGTAAACGGTCAGAGCGTTACGACATTCAACAAAGGAAGGAACATCTCTCCGCAGTATCGCTCCCGCTGATGCAACAAGCGGGAGCGATACTGTTTGACCGCTTCGAGCGAAGGTATAAGGAAGGGCTCGATCTGATCGTGCAAGGCGCCACGAGCCAACTGGAAGCGCGAAAGGGAATTTTTAAATGAACACTTTCTCCTCAACTGCCAGTTTAGTCGTCTTGATGTTATGTGCCCTGACGCAAGTTCCAACCGGCAACGCACAGCAGCCACCTGTGCCGCAGCTCCCACCGCCGGCCGCGGGGCGCATCCAGGTCAAATTCGTCTTGGTGGCTAACTTCGAACCGGGCGAAGACACCGGTGACGCGCCGGGCGAGTTCCAGTTATGGGCGGAACGCGAGCACCTGGATGAAACCATCGAGATTAAGGGCGCCCTTCATCCACTCCGTCGCAATAAGGAGGGCCTCTATGGAATCCGCTGGGGTAGCTCTGGCAATCTGGTCGCCGAAGATGAGGTCGTCGGTCTGACAGCTCTGGTCCTTGATCCTCGTTTCGACTTTTCTAAAACGTATTGGCTTTTCACCGGCATCTCCGGTGTCGATCCGAACGCCGCCTCGGTCGGCTCGGCCGCGTGGGCACGGTGGGTTGTCGGGGGGGATGCCATGCGCGAGTTCGACGATCGTGAGATTCCAGCAGACTGGCCTTATGGTCTATTTGCGATCGGCGCCAAACGGCCGAATGAATTGCCAAACGATCCCCATAGCTATGCAGGCATGACGGGTGTAGGGGCACTTGGGTCAGTCATTGAGCTGAATCAGGGCCTTGCCGCTTGGGCCTTCGAAAAAACGAAAAACGTGCACATTCCCGACTCTCCTTCTCTACAGAAAGGACGCAGTCTTTGGAGAGGTTACCCCAACGCACAGCGACCGCCGTTTGTGATGATGGGTGAGACCTTAGGCTCTTGGCGTTATTGGCACGGGGCGAAACGCACCCAGTGGGCCGAAGATTGGGTGAAGCTCTGGACCGGTGGTAAAGGAACGTTCGTAATGACTAACATGGAAAGCCAGACACTGACAGGCGCGATGTGGACACTGTCTAAGCAGGGACTGGTGGACTTCCATCGCGTGATGGTTTTGCGGACCGCGAGCAATGCATCGATGCCGCCCCCGGGAGTTTTAAATACGCAGAGCGTCGGTGATGAAGGCCCCGGCCAAATGGCCGCGTTCGAGGCGAATTACCGAGTCGGTGTTCCCATCGCGCACGAAATCATCGAACACTGGTCAAAATACGAGAATTCCGTTCCGTCGAAATAGAAGACTGTCTAGGTTTCGCGCCCCAGCGGTTTCCTGCCGGCGATCCAGTCCCTTCATCTCGCCCGCAACCTAAACCAGCACCCGGTCCAACAATTGGTTGACCGCCCGGTTGCTTTCGATGAACGCGTTGCGATGATCCATGGCGCCGGAAAGATCCGAGTGCGCGAATGCGACTCTTCCAAACGGCCCATCGCGGAGGGCCTGACGAGGAGCAGGATTTCCGTTCAGGCCGAAGAAGAACCCCGGCTGAGGATTAATAAACGCATGTCCCCACCGGTTGAGAACGATGCCCGCAATATCCCGCTTGGCGTCGAAGCCCGAGGCCCCGAACATCTCCATCATCTGCTCGCGTATTTCCTTTTCATATTCCATGAAAGAGGTCGACAGCAGTTCCGCACGGCTCAAGCTACCCTGGTCGGCCAACGGAAGCCCCGGTTTTGCAAAGCCCACCTCGAGGTTAAGCACCGTGGGAAGATCGGGGCCAACGAAGGGCGTATCCACACCAAACTTCGCACGCTTAGGTACATTGACAAAGTTGCCGAACCCCTCGAACCAGCTCCCGCTGGCGAGGCCAAGATCATAGAGGAACCGCCAGTTGCGAACCGCCACGTTGGCAAGCAGGTAGGGCGAATAATGAAACTGCGCATACGCGTTACGCCGCGTTTCGTCCAGATCGCGCACCACGTGTTTCGTCATCCATCCCCCCCGGCCATCACTACCGTCCTGGCCTTGATTCGTTGCGGGCGGCCATCCTTCACGTAAACGATCGAAACAAACTCTGACTTGTTTGGCTCTCCCATATGCTCCACCCGCACCACCGTGGAGTTGAGCCGCAACCGGACACGCTGGCCTGCTTCATCCAGGGCGCCGAAGTTGATTGGGTTCTTCCAAACCGCCTCCATGCTCCGTGGACCATCGAAGGCTGCCGGGATGAGGGTTTTCACCATCAGTCGCATCATGCCCGAGTTTCCCCCGGGAAACATCTGGATGCCCGTCTCCATACTGTTATCGACGGTGGGAACGGTTTTCTCCCATTCGTAAATCAGAAAGGCGGACAACACGTCAGGGCCGAGACCGAATCCATCTGCGACTTCAGCCCTATCGAGGCGTATGGTCTCCCGGCTCACGCCATAAGTGCGCACCAGGTAGTCTTCGATCGTCATGCTGTCTAGCTGACGGGAGACCGCGTCGCCCGGATAGTCGTAGACCAGGGGCGGGGTGATAAACCGATTGTGGTGCAAGGCGAGCAATTCCTGGCGGGTCTTTTCCGAGAAAGGGGTGCCCTCCAGATCTCTTCCCCAGGGATCCTTTACCCAAATACCCGGGCGATGACCGAACTTTGCGCCAAAGAAAAAGCCATAAGCAGGTTTGCCGTCGATCGTGCCTTCGCCGTACGTGCTCCTGGATAAAGACATTTTCGGAGAAGGCCCTTGCCACTCCTGGTAGGACTTGAAGGCGTTCCAATCCAACCCCATCGATTCGTAGACGGTGCTTAAGAAACTGCTAGGGTAAGGGGGCTGGAAGTGCACGGATCCCTGGGCGGCATAGAGGCGATGACCGTCGACTTCGAACTCATTGCGTTTGGCCACACCACCGAAGATGGCCGCGTTGTCGAGCACGATACAGTTGCGAGTGGCCCCTGTTCTCTGGTGGAAAAACAGGGCCGCAGACATCCCGGAAAGACCTCCACCGACGACGGCACAATCGTAGATCTCACCGGTATCCGTGATTTGAGAGGGAATCTGATCATACGCGCCGTCACGAACCGCGTGCGCATTGTGCACGACCTGCTCGCTATTGCCCGCGGAGAGCTTGTAGTCGCCCTCGCCCGTGTACCCAGTCCACGCTTCGGTAGCGGGCGCATTTGCTTGCGCAAGCAGTTCGAAGGGAGACGAGGTCACGGCCAAACCGGTTGAGGCCACGAGTGCTCCTTCCAGAAAGTCACGGCGGGAAATCGACTGATTGAGACCGAGAATTTTGTCCAGGTGGGGGCAGCGTTTTGACACTCTAGTTTCCTTTTTAGGAGGCTCGACACAACTTTACAGGAGTGCGTGCTTCCCGGCGCTCCCAATCTCTCGTGCTTTCTCGGCGCTTCTTGCCCAACTAGAGGCCAAAGCTGAGAAAACTATCGCCATTCAGCGCTGACCAGGAGTTCCCGCAACGGGGTTTCAGTAACTTCACCCGTTTACCAGCCGATGATCCGCCAGCAAGTGATTTGTACAGTGGCACGGCAGACAGGGCGCTGTTGGAATGGCTTTCCGCATAAGCCTCCTCAGCCTGCAGTTCTACTCTCTGCGCGTCCAGCAGGTCCAATAGGCCGGTTGTCACCTCTGTTGCGGTCAGGGCCAAATCTTCTATTAGAGGACTTGTGGCGTAAAGAATGCGATTAGAAGTTATAAGGAAGTTATAAAGGCGAGCCGAATACTGTCAATTATGCAAACATTCGGAGACCAATCGTCGCCTTGATATTCTAAGTAACAGATGCCCTCACCTAGCAACCCGCGCGCAATACCTGCAGAGTCCGCAACAACAATAAACACGGGCCACGATAGCCACAAAGCGACCCTCGCTGCGCTTTCCTTAGGGGCTCTCGGCGTGGTTTTCGGCGACATCGGAACCAGCCCGCTCTACACGTTAAAAGAATGCATGACCGCTGCCGGTGGTGCCAAGGCGGGGGTAGAGGATCTGTTTGGGATTCTTTCATTGATGTTCTGGTCGCTCGTCATGGTGGTCACGGTCAAGTATCTGACCTTCGTAATGCGTGCAGAGAACCACGGCGAGGGTGGGATCTTTGCCCTGCTGGCCATTGTTCCGGAGCGCTTTCGCGCAACGGCTGCGCGCAGCGGCAAAATAACCGGGATGGCCCTGCTGGCGGTGATCGGCGCTGCGCTTTTGTATGGCGATGGGGTGATCACACCGGCGATTTCGGTTCTCAGTGCGGTCGAGGGCCTCGCAATCGCCAGCCCTCGGTTCTCGCCGATCGTCGTGCCCTTGACTTGCGCCATTCTCATCGCGCTGTTTTCGATTCAACGGCGTGGCACGGGTGTCGTCGGCAAACTTTTCGGTCCAGTCATGGTGATTTGGTTTGCGACCTTGGCCGGCCTCGGAATATTTCACATCGGCCGCCATCCGGAAATCCTCGCGGCGTTGTCGCCGCTCCATGGGCTGGCATTCTTCCATCGTCATGGACTCCACGGTGTCCTGATACTCGGCTCCGTCGTCCTGGTGGTGACTGGTGGAGAGGCCCTGTATGCGGATATGGGACACTTCGGCATTCGGCCGATTCGCCTGGCATGGACGGCTTTTGTTTTGCCCTCCCTGGTGTTGGGCTATCTCGGACAGGGCGCACTTCTGCTCGCCGACCCGAAGGCGATCGAGAATCCATTTTTCGCTATGGTGCCGCCAGGGCTTCCGACTTATTTGTTGGTTCTGCTGTCGAGTGCGGCAACCGTGATCGCTTCGCAGGCGCTCATCTCGGGTGCGTTCTCCCTTACCCGGCAAGCGATGCTGCTGGGCTACCTTCCACGCGTCACCGTCAAACACACCGCCTTTGACACCGAAGGCCAGATCTACATTCCCGAGGTCAACCGGCTGCTGGCCATTGGGTGCATTCTGCTCGTGCTCACATTTCGTGAGTCGGTCAAACTGGCAGCCGCCTATGGAATCGCCGTCACCGGGACGATGGCAATCACGTCGGTTCTCTATTACATCGTTGCCCGGTACACGTGGCGCTGGAGTGCGTGGCGAGCCGGCGCGCTTCTCGCGCTTTTCTTGAGTTTCGACATTCCGTTTCTGGGCGCGAACCTTTTCAAATTCTTTGAGGGCGGATATGTTCCTATGCTGATCGGGGCTACGCTGATTGCGGGTATGTTGATCTGGAGCCGGGGTCGCACCGCTCTTATGGATCAATATTCGCGACGGTATCCGACCTTCGAGAAGGCGAAGCCATTGATTCATCGACTCCTGCCTTCCCGGGTACCGGGCAGCGCGGTGTTCCTTGCGCCCGACGCCGATCATGTCCCGCCAGTCCTGATGCATCACATCGAGCGCAGTCGTGCACTGCATGAAACCGTCGTCTTGCTAACTGTCAAGGAAGAGACATTCCCAGTGGTGCCCGAGGACTCTCGGTTCAAGGTCGAAGACCTTGGAGGAGGCTTCTATAAGCTCTCCATCTCGTTCGGCTACATGGAGAGCCCGCTGCTCCTCCCGGTGCTGCAGAATGTTGCTCTCACCGGGCGAATCCCTTTCACGTTTGAGGACGCTACTTACTACATCGGTCACGAAACGATTATTGCGAAGAACGGCGGCCTACAACGAGTGCCCGAAGCGATCTTCTCCTATCTCAACCGCAACGCGGTTCATGAAGACAGGCGCTACGGAATGCCGATGCAACAGGTAGTCGAGATCGGCACACAGATCTATTTGTGAACCTTGGCCTCAGGGTCTTCCGCCCTTCGGTGCCGAAGGAAGATGTTGCGGCCATCCGCGTCCACCGGGTGTCAATCTGTGCGGCGGTGTATTTCTTTTCTTCCAAGGCCGAAGCTCCTTTTAAGAAATGACAAGACTCTGACGTTTTTCTGACATTTGCTTCAATAGCTAGGTTCAGGATTTTGTGCTAGGGGGTTTCTTGCGTGCCAAACATATAGAACGGTACGGAAACTACAATTGATCGGCGTTCGTACGTGGAGAACGGGCTCGCGGCAGCAGCCGTCGGATTTCCCTCCTGGCTTGCGGAACAGTCCGACTCAGAAACCCTTGAATTGACGAACATCAAAGCAGCTCAGAAAGAGAAATGGGCGAAGACGAAACGGAAGTGAGTAGCTACCCAACGGGAGTTTAGAGAGATGCAGGATCCAGAGTGGCACGAGTTTATACAGGGTGACCGCAGCACGTTCCCGCCTGATCATTCATCGATACAGGTGATATTCGCGAGTGGCCGATTGTTTAAGGGGACTTGGCGGGACGGGATGCTTTCGCACGAGTACAAAATCCCTGAAACTGCGATCACGCGCTGGCGATATATCTAGTACAACTTTGGCCGATCCAGCATCTGTGGCTGCATCCGGAAGTTGGCTGCCTCCTACTGGTAAATGTATAACAACACCTTTGTTATCTCCACAGAAGCGCCCATGGGCCCTTGGCCCACGCAAGAGGATGAAAAAGGCTTCTGTTTAGCAACTGCTCTCCCTGGAAGCGCCGCCCTCCCCTTTGTCATCTCGACCCGGAGCGTACCCGGATTTCCTACTTCGCATTGCCGGCAAGCATGACTTATCGTTGGCTTCTAAGGGCCAGCTCACGAAACGGAAGAAATCGTAGGATAAGAAGAGAGCGTGCAAAGTTGTGGGACGGGGTAAGCTGGCGTCACTTGTCTCTGAGTTGTCACCGTGTAGTGACAAAGAAATGACAAATAAGTGACAAACACGCGCTGGAAGGTAGCCAGGCGGAGAGTTCAGTGATTGGCGCCGGCGGCAGGTTCACCAGTAGCTGAGTAAGATACAGTTGCAGATCAATATCGTGGCGGCGGTGTCCACCTGAAAATGGATGGACACTTGAACCCCACCCTTAAACCACAGCCATTATCACAACGGCATTGAAACGACGCTTACAGCTCATGCAATCTTGAAACCGCATTTTAAGAAAAGTTTTTTCCTCAACAGCGCTGCTTGCATTCCAGTCAGACTGCGGATATAGTTCGGCACTGAAGTAAATCTCCGGGTCCAGGAGCGGCCTGCAAGTGTTGCCAATCTTTCCTGCAAGTAGGGCCCGTTTAAAAATTGCAGGTGAGTATGAAGCGATCTACCTTGTGGGGCGTAGCCCTCGTAGTGGCCCTGGGTGCATTCGGCGTTTCAGCCCTCGTGGTCTCAGCAGATCACCGCGTCAATCACGGGCACGGTTGAAGACGCAGGCGGCGCAGCGATCAACGATGCGACTGTTACCGCAAGGGACACCGAGCGCGGCAGTTCCTCCACCACCAAAACAACGCAAGGTGGTGTCTTCAACTTCTCCAATCTCCCCATCGGAACCTATGAGGTGAAAGTGGAGTCACCCGGTTTTGAAACCGCGGTCCAGCCTCCAATCACCCTCGTGCTCAATGAGACGGCACGCCTTGGCTTCAAAATGAAGGTCGGTGCGGTGACCAACACCGTTCAGGTAACTTCCGCGGGCCCCCAACTCCAATCCGACACCACGCAAGTCAGCACCCTGATTGATTCCCATACGATCACGGGCATTCCGCTGGCTACGCGCAACTATGTCGAGCTAACGCTGCTGGCGCCCGGTAGCATTACTCCCAACAATTCAAGCTTCAACACCGGGGATAACGCCAATGGCGGTGGACGTCCGTCTATCAATGGCAACCGTGAGCAGAGCAATAATTTCATTTTGGATGGCATGGACAATAATCAGACCTCCGAGAACGATTTGGCGATCACCCCATCACCTGACGCCATCCAGGAATTCAACCTGATCACATCCAATGCCCCAGCGGAGTTCGGCAATTTCCAGGGAGGCATTGTGAATGCTTCCATCAAGTCGGGTACCAATCAATTCCATGGAGACGTGTGGGAATTCTTCCGCAATGACATTCTGAATGCCAACCAGTGGGAGAACAAATTCCTTGGCCCGGGCGCTGAATTGCCCAGAGAGGCTCTGCGCTGGAACATGTTCGGCGGCACGATTGGCGGCCCGATCTGGAGAGACAAGCTATTCTTTTTCGCCGATTATCAGGGGCAGCGCTTCGATCATCCGACGACCAGTAAGAACATGACTGTCTTCACCAACAACGAGCGCAACGGCGACTTCTCGCAGCTTTCTACACAGCTCAAGAATCCGATCACAGGCGTACCTTACCAGGGCAACCAGATTCCAATGAGTCAGATAAACCCGGTTGCCGCCGCCCTTTTTGCCTCCAGTTTCTATCCCAAACCGATCAACAACAACACCACCAACAATGCGGTCTACCAGCAGACCCAGGCCTTCGATACCGATCAGGGCGATGCCAGGATCGACTGGACGATCACTCAGAAAGATCGCCTCAGCGCCCGCTACTCCCAGGCATACCAGAACGATCCTCTGGCCAACTCACTGCTGATCCTGGGAAACACGTTTACCCAAATTCCGCTACACAATGCTGTCGGAACGTGGACCCACACCCTAAGCCCCAACATATTGAACGAAGCCCGTTTTGGTGCTTCGTGGATCACGATCCTCACCGGAGCCAGCTTTAACCCGAGCATCGGAGATCTGGGCGCCGCACTGGGGATTGCGAATGCCAACAGCGTCGGGCCTGGCCTGCTGTTGCTGGGCTTTGACGGCGGTACGGCTCCGGCGCCCAATTCGTCCGGCACACTCACCAACATCGGCAATAGCGTCATCGACCAGAATTTCGCCGATACCGTGATCCAATTCGACGACGGATTGGTTATTACCCATGGCAAACATGTATTTCACGCCGGCTTCCAGATGTGGCGTTTTCGACTCAACACCTTCTACAGCGGCAACAGCGGTGAGTACGGTTCCATTTTGTTCGGGGGCGCATTTACCGGTGATCCATCCTCGGACTTCTTCACCGGCTATCCGGGAGCAACGGGCAAGGGAGTCAGCACTGGCGGATCGTGGCACCAGATGGCCTGGAGGTTTGGCGGATACGGTCAAGACGATTGGCGTATTACTCCCACCCTAACGCTGAATCTCGGACTCCGCTACGAAGCGAGTACTCCCTGGGTGGAACTCAACAATCGCCAGGACAACCTGAATCTCGTCACCGGACAAATCGAGTATGCGGGCCTGGACGGTAACAGCCGCTCTCTCTATAACTCGGTCTACGGACTCCCCGATTTTCAACCCCGCGTTGGCTTCGCTTGGTCGCCCGCCTATTGGAGCGGTAGAACGGTCCTTCGTGGTGCCTACACGATTTCCTCCTACCTTGAGGGGACAGGTACGAACCTGCGTCTTACGAGAAATCCACCCTTCACCCCAACGGAAGTTACCGCTGTCTACAACAGCCCCACATATCAGACGCAGTCGGGTCCGGGGGGCGCTGTTCCGGGTAATCCGTTCGCAGGAGCGGTCTTGTACGTTTGGGATAAGACTGTTCAACCCGCGATGGATCAGCAGTGGAACCTGACGGCCCAAACCGAAGTCAGCCCGACGACAACATTTCAGGTTGGCTACGTCGGCCAGCACGGTACCCACTTGATGGTTCCGGTGCCCTATTCGCAGTTGACGCTCAACAACGGCGTGGTTGGGCCCGGACTCTTCTTCCAGGGCAATCCCACGTTAATCAATGAGATTTCCACTGTTTCCGGGACCGCTTCGGTCGGCTTCATGACCTACAGTGGACTGCAGACCTTGGTGACGAAGCGCATTGCCAATGGCCTGCAGGGGCAGATTGCTTATACCTGGTCGCATTGCCTGACCAACAACAGCGGCTACTACGGTGCCGGTGGCACCGCAAACCAGACTTCTTCGGCAGCACCGTATTACCAAAACCTCTACAATCCCCATGCCGACTACGCCAGTTGCTACTATGACTCCAAAAATATTGTGGCTGGCTATGCCACTTATGATCTGCCGGTTGGCAAAGGTAAGGCTTGGGGCAACAACATGAACCCGGTTCTCAATGCCGTGGCGGGGAACTGGCAGGTTTCCACCATCCTCTCTATACATAGTGGCTTCCCTTTGGCCATCTACAACGCCACCGATACCTCGGGGACTGGTTCTCGTGGACCTCGTCCGAACTGCGGACAACAACAAGTGTTTGGGCGCCAAGCCAGCGTGGTCGGAGGTGCCTTCCAGGGCTTTCAGTGGATGAGCCCGAACGGATATTCCGAACCGGCGAACGGAACCTTTGGCAACTGCCCAGCACAGGGACCCGTGACTGGGCCCGGTTATACGGATACGGACATCGGTCTGTTGAAGAGCTTTCATTTGACCGAAGCTAAATACTTTGAGTTCCGGGGCGACTTTCTGAATACATTCAATAACGTTCAGTTGGCCGCGCCCTCGACTACTTTTCCGAGTTCTACATTTGGACTGGTCAGTCAATCGCAACCCGCAAGGAACATCCAATTTGCACTGAAGTTCTACTACTAGCGGCCTAGAACAGCAGGTCTCACGAGTGAGCAACTTAGTTTCACCGGTCATAACCCCTTGAAGTTGTTCCCCAGTGTCGGTCGACGTCTTGAAGACGAACTTCCGAAAATGGATGCGGCCCTCAAGCAGGGCAACGCTATATCAGTTCTTTCCCAACAAGGAAGCTATCGCCGACGCGCTCGTGACTCGTTACGCGATGGAACTCGCGAAAGAGGTGCGGGCTACGGACACAGAGGAACTTGTGTCAGCGCCTTTGGAGGACGCCATCCGGCAGGTCACCGGGGTGGTGATCGAGTTTAATCGGAAGCATGCTGCATTTAATACTCTTTACACAGAGGCTCCTCTTTCGAAGGACACCCTCGAACAAAAGCAGCTTCTCTCTCAAGCCTTCATCGAACATCTTTCCGAGGTGCTGATTGCGAGAAATCCCCAACTGGATAAGCAGTACGTTCTTTGGAACGCCAAATTTGTCCTGACGTGGTGAAGTGTCGCCTCACGTTGCGTGGTATATGTAGGACGAAGCGCCGCAGAGTTCATCCTATAACGATTCTCCTCCTTATCGAATGGCCTGTCCGTACCCAGTCTTGTCCAAATTAGCTTTTTGCGGTGGTCCTACCCATCCATGCAACGTGTCGAGCGCGGCTGGAACGTCCTGGCCTTCGACGGCCGTGGCTTATTCGTAGCGCAGGGCAACTAATGGGTCGACGTTGATTGCCTTCAGTGCCGGTCCTAGGCTCGCCGCGAGCGAAACCAGAACGAGAAAGATGAAGATGGCGAAGAAAGCAATCGGATCGTAGAAACTCACCCCATAGAGAAAGTCGATCGACCCAGGAAAAGCCAGCGTACGGTGCATAAGTAGCGAAAGGCCTGCTCCAGCGGAGAGGCCAACGACCGCTCCCAACATGACTGGACGGAGTCCCTCAAGCGCAATGCGCTGGAGAATGCGGCGGGCGGAAGCGCCCAGGGCGATTCGTATGCCAATCTCCTGTGTCCGCTGGCTTACCATGTAGGCCATCACGCCGTAGATTCCAATACCGGCAAGCGAGAGCGCCAGCAGGGCCAGAATTACCGCCAAGGTCGCCAGCGCGCGAGCAAGGGTCCGCTGCGGACCAAGAAGCATGGTCTCCACATTCCAGAAAGAAACACTGGCGAGTAAATCCGGGTCGTAGTTGCGTATGCGCGTCCACACGGCGGAGAGCGTGCCTTGCTGGTCTCCGCGAAACCTGACGAATATTGGTTGGACCAAGGCGGGATCGGCGGCAAGATAAACGCGCGCCGGATCGATGCGCGTTAGATTTGCGAAGCGCACGTCCTTTACGATTCCGATGATTTCAAATTCAGTCAGCTTGCCATCGAAGTGCAAGTCGAGTTTGAAGCGCTTGCCCAGCGCGTCTTCATTTCGCCAGAACAACTGCTCCGTGGAAGCACTGATAACGGCTACATGCGCGCCGGTAGCTGATTCCCGCGCCGTAAAATTTCTTCCGCGCAGCAGGCCGATGCCAAGTGTGTTCAGGTAAGAATCCGAGGCATAGCCCGCCAGGGTGCGATCATGGATCGACCCTTCCAAGGCACCCGGTCTCTCGACCGTGATCGGCGGCGTCCAGGTGCCCATCATAGGGGCCGTGCCATAGGACGCATTGTCCAGCTCCGGCAGCGTCTTGAGCCATGCGATCATGCGATGGAAGGCGGCCGCAGCCTTAACCGGGTCATCGCCAAAATTTGCGCGCACCAAATAGATGCGATGAGTCTCAAAACCCGGCTCCGCATTCTGAGAGCGCATCAACCCGCGGATTAGCAGACCGGCGCTGCTCAGGAGCAGCATGGAGACGGCAACCTGGCCGCCGATGAGAAATCCACGCAAGCGAGAGCGAGTAACGCCCCGCCCGAACGACGTGCTCTCATCTTTGAGCGAAGTATTCAGATCAGGCTTCGTAAACTGCAGCGCTGGCGACAGTCCAAAGATGACCCCCGTGGCGAGCGACAATACCAGAGCATAGGTCAGCACACGAGCATCGGGATTGAGTTTCAGGCTGAGAACAAAATCGCTGCCAAGCTGCCGCACCAATATCTGGTCGAGCGCGATCCAGAGCAGCTTGCTTGATGCAGCCGCCAGCGCCAGGCCGACTACGCCGCCGCCAAGAGCAAGCAGCATGCTCTCGGTAAGCAGATGACGTACCACTCTGGCACGGCTCGCTCCCAGGGCAAGGCGAACGCTGATCTCCTTCTGTCGCGCAGCGCCGCGTGCCACGAGCATGTTAGTCACATTGGCACACGCCACCAGCAGAACCAGCGCGAAGATGACCATCACGGCACCTACTCCCGCACGAAAACGAGGGTCGTTGGTGTTGCCGAAGAAGGCTGTGCGCTCCATCGCAACAGCAATAGTGTGATCGCGCCAGGTGTACGTGGCCGCGAACTGGCGCACCAGGGCATCCGTTTCGGCCTCCGCCTGCTTCATGGCAACACCGGGATCGAGTCGCGCCAATACTTGAAATTCAAAGTCAGTGGGCTTATGCAACCAATCCTGACCGGCTACAAGCTCCCCCTGCATCGAGACTGGCGCCCACAGATCGGGCACTTGCGGATTGAGACTGGTCCCTGTGAAGTCAGGCGGAGCGACGCCAATAACGGTGAATGAGGTGCTGCCAAGTTTGAGCACCCTGCCCTGCACGTGCATGTCGCCGTGAAAGCGGCGTTGCCAATACGGGTAGCTGAGCACAATCACAGGATTTCCGCCCGGTCCGCCAATCTCTGCCGGCCCGAAGACGCGGCCTAGCATTGCATTGATCCCAAGGGCTCCAAAGTAGTTAGGGGAAACAATCTCCGCCTGCGCGGGACGGAACTGGATTGCACTGCCAGGCGCTTCATCTTGCACAGCGGCAAGAACCCGCACTGGCCAACTGGCGGCAATCACGTCTTGAACTACATTCTGATGATCGCGAAGGTTGGCATACTCCGGGTATGAGAATGCATACTGAGGATCCCCGATGATGTGGCTTTCCAGCGTTCGCCTCAATCGCACTACGCTGCTGGCGTTCGCCATAGGCAGCGGTTTGAGTGCAACCGCGTCGTAGGCGGTAAACAACGTGGTGTTGATACCCACTCCGAGCGCGATGGTGACAATTGCAACCAACGTGAAGACGGGGCTGCGGGCTAGCGCGCGCACGGCGTGGCGAAGGTCCTGTATGGTGTGCTCGAGCCACATCAGAGAACGCTCGTTGCGGTGCGCCTGCTTTACCTGTTCCACACCGCCATAGGCGCGCTTCGCCGCCATCTGGGCTTCTTCCCGTGACATACCCCGGCGTTTAAAATCGTCTGCCATCAGGGCGAGGTGAGACGCAACTTCGCGCGCAAGCTCCTGTTCGGCGCGATTGTTGCGGAACAGATTTCCGAGTTTCGCCAGAATCCTTCTCAAGGGCATCATGGTTATTGCTCCTCGGCCAGCAGCTTTTCAACTACACCTGCCATCTGGCGCCGACGCGCGGTCTCTTCCTTCAGCGCTTTCAATCCCGCTTTTGTGATTGTGTAATACTTCGCTTCCGGGTGTTCTCCGTCCTTTCCCATGATCCCCTCGTAGCCGTGCTGTTCGAGTCGAACGAGAGCGGGATAGATGGTGCCCTGGTTGAGATTCAGAGCATCATCCGAAATCTGCAGGAGCCTGTTTACAATACCGTAGGCATACTGCGGGCCCATAGTGGCCAGAGTGCGGAGAATCATGAGATCAAGTGTGCCTTGCAGGATCTGAGTTAACACTTTCTTCACTTGGCAATCAAGTGAACATCATTTGCACTTGGATGTCAAGTGGTCCTTACGGACCATTCCCGATTGGCAATGAATACAGTCCCCCTAAGAGGCTAAGGATGGCTTATTGGCGCCTCCTGCCCGTTTTCTCGATCTCTCGTTGAGCGGATTATCGCCAATGCAGTCACCGAAGTCGGATTAGTCCTCAAAAGTCGGCCAGCCCTGGCCCACTCCGCGTTCCCGTGCGCGATCTTTTCCTCATCGACCGTCGAAGAGGGCTGCTAAGCGAGGGGCGTAACCGCGACGCTAACCGCCCGCCAAGTCCCATTTCGGTAGGTGAAGACGCGGAGGAAGCGCTGGTCAACGCGACGGTCGTTTAGGTCAAGCTGGAGGCGTCCACGGGTTATGGCGGTTTTCCCAAACACATGCACGGCCTGTTCGCTGAAGGTCACCGATCTCGCAATCTCCGATGGGTTGACCATTAGCGATGCCTTAGTGATTGGTTCGCCCGACGGAGTCAGCGCGGTGAAATCATCTGCGAGGATGCTTTCCAATGGCGCACGGTCATGACCTCGATAGGCTCCGTTCCAAGCATTATCGAGGCGAAGCACCTCGGCTTCAGCATCCGATTCCATGGTAGTGAGCTTAGCGGAATTTCCCTCGACGACCAACATCCACCTTCCATCCAAACCCGGAATTCGTACTGCGACATTGCCGAAAAGTCTGCTCTCTTGATTCGCTCTATTTTCTGAAATGTCCCACATCTTGGCTCGCTGATCAGAGAGTCTCGCACGGAGTGCTCCACAATGAAAGAACGATACGTCCCGCACTCAACCTCCACGATCGTGAATTCCAACCGGTGTTGTAGCACGGCAATCGACGGTGCTAGGCTGCCAACTAATGAGCCGTTATAAGGAGGTATGGTGTTCACAGCAGAACAATATCCCCTAAGAGAGTGACCAGGAGAATGGTCCCGAGCAGAAGAATCGCGGCGGCCATCTCGAAATTAGGGTTGCTGAAGGGGCTCTCTTTCCTGCCCAGCCGTTTCAATGTCCGGGAATACTGAGTGATCATGACGAATAAGGGTATGATTCCCACGAGCAGCATGAAGCCCCCAATGTTCCTTGGCGTCTGGGGCCGCATGATGACTTTGACTGGAGAATGCTCCTGCACGTATTTCAGAACATTGAATATCGTGAACCCAAAGCCGATAAATGCCATCGATGTACGCACCCCGGCCAGCATCGTTCGGTCTGCTGCTAGAACTGTCCGTTCAATGGCAAGCTTATCGGCCAGTTTCAGTTCTTGGTTGAACTCGCTCTCTCCGGCTAGTTCGACTCCTGCCCCACTCTTTTCTTTGTCCAGCATCTTGACTCCTTCGAAGTTTCCGAAGACTTCATTTTCGGTCTTCCTATCCACGAGTGATTGCCACGCAGCGGATACGTCCTGCTAGTTGCCGCCAAACCGGATGTAGGTGCCGTTGCTAAAGTCGAATTTCAGAGACTGGTGCTTGGTGATCGGGATCGCTGGCGGAGGCTCTCGAGACGAGAATTCTCGCGTGTGGTAATCAGGTTCTTTGCCGGCGACCTATGTGCTCTGCCGCATCGCCTTCGCGACGATGGCATCGGTAACGGCGTTCCACACCTTATCTGGCGTGATACGGTGCATCCAGTACGTGAACTTGACCTTCCAGCCAGGAATAATCATGGCCTCGTCGTCTTCAATCCCTTTTACCAGCCCCCGTACTGCAGCCTCGATCGGCATGGTTCCACCGATCTTCTTGAGAGCGGCGCTGGCCGGGTGCAAGGTTTTGCGCTCTGCCGCAAGACCCGGAGTCTCCACTTCGCCGGGACAAAAACAGGCGACGCTGATGCCACGTGGTTTCAGTTCGTAACGCAGGCACTGCGCGAGCCCCACGACGGCAAACTTGGAGCTGCCGTAGGCCGTGTAACCGTAGACTGGGATGATCCCACCCATCGAGCCAACCAGAACGATCTTGCCGTTGCCACGTGCGAGCATGGAGGGCAGCACCGCTTCGACAATATTCCGGGTGCCGTAGAGGTTGATCTTAATCATTCGGTCGAAAGTTTCGAACTTCATGTCAATGAGGTGCGCCGCGCCGCCGATACCAGCCATGTTAATGAGAATGTCCGGTGCGCCAGCTTCAGCAATTGCCGTGCCGACGGTGCCGATCACCATTTCGCGATCGGCTACGTCGACCTTGTAACGCGCCACGCGCTGCTCCGGCGAGCGCCGCGCCGACTCGATCTCGTGCAGCGCGGCATCGGTCGGAGTGCGATCAAGGGTCACAATGTGGGCGCCGAGGCCGGCCAGCATCTTGCCTGCGAGCAGGCCCATGCCGCTGGCCGCCCCGGTGATATACACGGTCTTTCCCGCAACAACAGTCATGGGCGACCTATCTCCGCGCGCCAGATCACTTTTCGCCTTCACAGGTCATCAGCTGGTGCTCGCTGAATGGCGTTCCAATTCCTCGGCCAGGATCGGCACCCCCTTGGCGCAAGCTTGAACGCCCATCGAAACGCAAATCTGCAGCACCGTCATGATCTCTTCCGGCGTTGCTCCCGCCTTGAGCGCTCCCTGGATGTGCCGGCGTGTGCCGGGTGCATACATGTGCGTGATGGATGCGTCGAAGGCGATGCTGATCAGTTCCAGGAACCTTGGTGTGAAGAGACCGGCTTTGTATACACTGGCCCCGAAGGCAAAGAATTCATCGGTCCAGCCAGGGGACAGCTCATAGAATGGATCCCACGCCGTGTTCCATTGGCCGATTGCGCGCATCGCGTCGCAGGCTGGAGTCTCTGGCTTGGGACCTCCCGCCGCCTTCACGCCTGCCGCCTTCATTTCCTCAAGCAGGATGGGGGCGCCCAAGCTGCAGGAATGGACCGCCAGCCCCACGCCACATTTGAGAACCAGGAGGATCTCGTCGCGCGTCGCTCCCGCTTCGAGCGCGGCTCGGATCTGGCGCCGCGTGCCTTCTTCATCCAGATTTGTGCAAGAACAGTTCAGCGCGAGGTAGATTAGCTCTACCTCTTTGCGTGGTAGAACACCGCTGGTCCACGGGTCCATGCCCACCCGCAACAGCAGCGCCGCTCCTTTAGGATCCCATTCCTTAAGTTTGTCCAAAGACGAACCCCAAGGGCCTGCGGATTGCGTCGTCGATGATGCTTTCGTTGCTACGGTTTCGGTTGCCATTCGTTTCCTCCTTTTTTTGGTTCAACAACTGCTATTGGTTCAGGCATGAAGCTCCATCGGCGGCCCATTCTTTGATCGTTTGGACCATTCCTGATAACCGTCAATTACTGTTGCTAATTTCAATCCGGTGGCGGAACGCCGCGAACAGCTCAAGAAATCGACACGAGGATTTTCCCGTCGACAACCTTCGCTGGAAAAGAGGCAACTCCAACATCCGAAGTGCCTGCAAAGCATCCGGTGGTGACGTCGAACTTCATCCCATGAACCGGGCAAATCACGATCTTGCCGTCAAGCTTCCCCATTCCCAGCGCGCCTCCGGCGTGAGGGCATGTGTCGGCAATGGCGAAGAGAGTCCCGTCCACATTGAAAACGGCCACCTCCTTGCCAACGACGTCAAACCGCGATCCGGTTCCCGGTTGGATCTGGTCAATACGCGCTACTTCGACAAAATCCGCCATAATCGTCGCCCGCAGGATCAGAAGTCGAGAGCAAAATGATGTCCGAAGGTGGAGTTCTTCCATTGCAATGGAAGAACTCCACCAAGTCCTGAAAGATGACTACCCGTCTTAGTCCTGAGCAACCAGGGTAGGCGTCGGAACCGTCAGCCTCTCCTCCCACTCGCCGGCATGTATGTGCCCGCACCCGCCTTGCGCCGCCGGATAGTACCTTCCGTCCGTTTCATGCACCATGAACCCCATGTTGCCGGGTTTGCGGTTGGGCGGCAGGCCGAGGTTAGCGAGGGTTTCCGCCGTAGAGTTATAAGTGACTCCGATCTTTAGCATCTGGCGCGCCTGTTCGGGCGTAGCGATTGGCCTCCCTAGCTCCTTCGCCATGCGAACATCGCGCTCGATCATTTGGATCGACGTCATACGTTCGCCCTTCTTGGTGGTCCAGAGGTTTTCCTCGATGCCGGCGCGGGTGTGCTGCCCCAGCGCAATGAGGATCGCGGCGAACGGGTGGGTCAAGCGAAACGTCGTCTGGTAGGTAAAGAACGAGCCGTGCGGCGTGCGACGAATCAGTTCCATCAGGTCGAACGGGTTTGAGCCGCATACGCCGCCGCCGCCGATGCTGAAGAAGCCGTTCATCGGCCCCATGTAGTAGCCCTTGCGGATTAAGCGCTCCACCAGTTCGAGGCTGTGGACGTGGCCGAGCGCAAAATACGGCTGGATGCCATGCTGCACCAGCCGCTTGATGTTTTCGAGATAGAAGTCCGGCGTCGAATCAGCCACCAGGTTAGCCATGGCGTGAAGCATCGCCGGATTGGTAAAGCGCGTCCCGGCAAATTCTTCGACTGGGTGTAGGGCTGTCAGGTCATAGAGGGAGCTTCCGCAGGCAACCGTGACCTGATCCGGCTTGGGATTGATTTCGGCCAGTTTATGACGCGAGTCGTAGCTCTGGAAGTGCGCTTCCTCGCCAGGCTCGGGGGCAAAGGAGATAGATCCGCCGAGCTGCAGGATCATTTTCGGCACGGCCTGGCGCAGACGCCCGATCTGATCGTTGTACTGATTGAAGTTTTTCGAGATGTGGCCGGTCTTGGGGTCGCGCACATGGATGTGCAGGAGTGTGGCGCCGGCATTGTAACAGTCCACCGCGATCTGGGTCTGCTCCTCCCATGTGACAGGGAGCTTCTGTTCAGGAGTGCAATCCTCCGGCATCCACATCGGCCCGTAAGGAGCTGCTGTGATCATTAGAGGGGCTTGATTTTCGGGTAGCAACGAGTCGTCAGTGAAATACATTGTTTTTCCTCTCTCCTAAATTCGATTTACCCACCGGAACCTTCGGTCTAAGGTAAACGTTCACTAAGCTGTCGAGATTAGCTTTCACAAAGCCCGACTTACTGTTTAAAGCTGTGTCGCGCTGATCGGTTTCGAACTTGCCACGAGGGAATCCTATGAGATGCTGAATGGCAGCGGCAACTAGTAGAACTACGAGACGTTCCCGGGAAAAATGGGCACAGGTTCAAATCGCTCAAATCGCCGCCTGTCGCAGCTTAAACGCACCCGGCTCGCTCGCCTCAGTGCCGGCGACCGCCGGGTTCAATGGAACCCAAACCTCAACCTTGGTCCCTTGCCCTGGCCAGGAACGAATTTCAACTCGCCCTCCGAGCAGCCGTAGGCGTTCCTGCATGCTGCGAATACCAAGGCCCGTTCTATTTGACCTTTCGGTTATGTCGAATCCCACCCCTTCGTCTGCGATCGATAGATAAAGAGCGTTCGTAGTCGCTTCGAGACGCACCTCGGCGCGGGCGGCAGCGCTATGCTTCTTAACGTTGCGAAGCCCTTCTTGGACGATACGAAAGATGCATAGCTCGACTTCAGGAAGGATGCTGCGAGGGACTTCATTATGAGCAAAATCAACTTGAATCTGCTGCCGCTGTGCAAATTCTCCACAAAAAGAACCGACCCCTAACACCAACCCCATAATTTCGAGAGTAGAAGAATGCAGACGGTGAGAGAGAGAATGTAAATCCGCTCCAATTTCGCTCATTCGATTCTGAATCTCCTCGATGCGCCGGGTGGCTTCGGCGGGAGAGTCGAAATACAGGCCGCAGCTCTTTGCAGATCGATCCCCAGAACTGTCAGCCTTTGGCTAAAGTCGTCATGCAGTTCCCGCGCGAGCCGGCTGCGCTCGTCCTCTTGTGCGCGGATGAGCCTTCCGCTGAGTTCGAGGCGCTCCTCGTCGAATGCGGTGTGCGCCACTATGCGAGCCAGAGCTCTCGAAGCCGAGCGTCCCAGCTCGGGGAAAGCGATGAGTCTGATTTTATGGGTCATGAGAAAGTCCCCTCACATTTCGGCAGTCTGGCCACGATGATGTTAGGAGGTCGGACACCAAAAGGGCAGTGGCAAAACTAACTATAGGGTAGTGGCAAAACTAACTATAGGGGCTGCAGGTCAACAACCGATGAAGATAAGGCCCACGGCTCATCACCGCTCTTGGAACGGTGAAACGAAACCACGGCCTTCCAACGCTTCCTTAATGGCCAATACCAGGTCTGTTTTCAAGCGAGTCTTTACCACGTAACCTAGGCCACCTGCACGCGTTGCCGCAGCAAGGATATCCATATCCTGATGCACCGTCAGGAAGACGATGGAAGCTTTCGAACCTCCTCTTCGCATCTGCCTGGCAGCATCGATTCCGCTCATGACCGGCATTGAGATGTCCAGCACCACAACATCCGGACGGAGCTTCTCCTCAGCCTCGACTGCGGCCTTGCCATCGGAGGCGGTTCCAACGACGGTAAATTGCGATTCAAGAATGGGAACCAGCGACTCAAGCACAGCACAGTGATCGTCGGCCACTAAGATTCGAGTGGGCCGCTTTTCCTTCTTTAATCCTTGCCGACCAGTGCTCACCGTCATCCTGTGTCCCATCATGGCCCGTCAATCGAAAATACAGGGCAAATCGGATTTTGGATATTGGTAGAAATACCAATAGAGTGCGGTACTTTAGGGGGGCCTATACGCTGATGATCTTATGCTTCACGGCGTATCGGTATAGCTCCGCATTGGTCTTGATTTCCAGCACTTCCATGATGCGGTATTTGTGAGCAGCCACCGTTCGCAGGCTGATGGCAAGGATATCCGCAATCTCCTTCATCGATCGGCCTTCGGCGAACAGCTGGATGACTTCGCGCTGGCGCGGAGTCAGTTCGTGAGCCTCTTCCACCTTGGCGGTGGGGCTGCGAAGCATGGCGGCGAGGGCTCCGCTTGTGATTCGCGGCGAAAGGTAAGACGCTCCTTTGAGCACCTCCTCAATGGCCTGGAGCAATTCCTTGGGAGCGGCGTACTTCAGCAGGTAACCGGATGCGCCTGCGCGAAAGGCCTCGGCAACCAGGAGGCTATCCTCATTCTGGGTGAGGACGATCACCTTGACGTTGGGTAAAAGCCCTTTGAGCACCCTCGTCGCATCGAGTCCATTGAGTTGGGGCATACCGATGTCCACCAGGATCAAATCGGGCTTCAAGGTCTCGGCCGCAGCTAGTAAAGACCTGCCGTCACTCACTGTGCCGACCACGTCATAAACCGGTGCGAGCATCGTCCTGATGCCCTCGGCAACCAGAACGTGGTCGTCTGCCAGTAAAATGCGTGCCTTCTTCATGGGCGGTCCTTTCTATCGATCGTCGCCACGGGAGCGGTCCCTGTGCGGTTCACCTGCGCCAGGGGCACTTCGACCAGAATTTCAGTGCCTTCCATGTGACGGGAATGGAGCGCCACGCTACCACCCAACAGGCGCAACCGCTCGCGCATGCTCGCCAGTCCTAAACCTCTCCTCAACGACTTGCTGTTGGGATCAAAACCCACGCCGCTGTCCACGATTCTCAAACGAATGTGGGAAGTTGTCCCAACGAACTGAACATGGGCCTGCTTCGCCCCGCTGTGCTTCACAATGTTGTTCAAAGCTTCTTGAACGATGCGAAAAAAGCACAGTTCTACGTCTTGCGGAATCTCTTCCGGCAGATCCTGGTGGACAAACTCGATCTGAATATGGTGTTGTTGGCCGATTTCCTCGCACAGGCTCTTGGCCGCAGCCATAAGACCCACGTGGTGTAGTTTGGAAGAATGCAGCTGGTGCGACAGCTTGTGCATGTCGGCCGAAAGTTCGCTTATCCCTTCCCACATGATGTGAAGCTTTTTATCGGCCGCTTTGTTCGAGTTGGGGATGCTCTCACTAACTTGCCCCAGTTGCATGGCGAGAAGCGCCAACCGCTGGCTGAAGTCGTCGTGCAATTCTCTCGCTATCCTGGCGCGTTCGTCCTCTTGTGCGCTGATCAAACGGCCACTCAAGTCGAGAACGCTTTGCTCGGCGGATCTCCGCTCTGTGATGTCCATGCACGATCCGATAAAGCCGGTGAATTCTCCTGCCGGCGTATACCTCGGCACCCCGGTGTCGAATACCCAGCCAAACGCTCCATTGGGTCGCCTGAGGCGGAATTCCATGCTGAAGGACTGCCGGGCTACGAAACTCGCAACGTAAGTACTGAGGCATTGCTCTACGTCCTCCGGGTGTACATTCTTCGCCCACCCGTTCCCTAGCTCCTCATCCAGGCTCCGCCCTGTGTAGTCTAACCACTGTCTGTTAAAGAAAGTCCGCAGCTTATCGGTCCCTGACATCCAGATCATGATCGGCGCCGCGTCTGCCATGGTTTGGAAGCGCTGCTGGCTCTCTTGCAGTCCGCTTTCGATTCGTCTGCGCGCTAAGGTGTTGGCAAATACCTCCGCCACCACCCGGAATTGCCGGATGAGCTCATCCGGCCACGTGCCCTCGTGATAGGAGATGAACGCCAGGCTCCCCACAGTCACACTAACCGCGCGCAGAGGCACCAGTACGATGAATCTATAGTCCTTTTCGAGCAGAAAGGCTTGTTCTTTCTGCGCATCGGGGGGCAGATCCTCTCTGGACCGTATGACGCAATCTTTTCCCTGCAGCAAATTAGCCACAATCCAGGGAAACTCCTCCCGGCCGAAAGCGGGCGGGCCCGGGGGAATGGCCGCGCCACTTGCTGAATGGATCAGTTCAAATGGACTATCAGCCTCCATGGTCTCGAATAGACTTACTCGATCCAGGTCAAGAAAGCCCCTGAGCTTTTCCAGCGCCTTTTCAATCTCGGCATCGGTTCGGTCGGCCGGTACGTTCGCGAAGGTGGCGGACAAACCGGAGAGCAACGACTCGAAGCGAAGCTCATAGCTGAGCAAGCTTTCCGCGCGTCTCCGCCGCCTTCTTTGCAGTAGGAGATACCCTATGAGGGCAGTTTCAAGCACGATGAAACCAACGCCGCTGACAATCCATCCTCGGTAGAGCTCCCAGGGGGAGCGGACCGCGAAGCGGACCAGGCTGCCTGGGGGCAGGGCGCTTTCCCTCAAGCCAAAGCGGCGAAGCTGGCGCCAGTCGAATATGTAAGAGGAGGCAGCCGTGACAGGCTGAATGTCGACCGGTTTCTCTCCCCGGAGAATCCTTTGGCCTAATTCCGCGGCCTGTCTGCCCTGGGTCTCGAAGCTTACGACGGAGCCCCCAACGATTCCGAAGCCGATGAAACCATCCGACAAACCGTAGATTGGGGCCGAAGAAGCGGCAGATAAAGAGGGAATCAACGCCAGTGAAATGGGGGTGTGGCCCGCCCCGTCGCGCACCACGCTGAGAAACAGAACAATCGTATCCCTGGGCAGAGCGGCTAGTCGTAAACGCATCTCCTCGACGGAGATATTGTCCCAATAGCTGATATCCCAATGAGTGCCAGGGGGCTGCGGTGTGTTTCGGAGACCCATTTCGATATGGTGGTCCCAGGCAGTTGTCCCGCTAAGAACTACGACTTGATGGGCTCCTGGCTGCAGTCGAGCTGCGGCGGTCAGGGTTCCCTCGAAATCCGGTGATGGCCAGACGGCCGTCGCATTGGGAGGTAACGTCGCGTGAGACAAGCCGTTGCGTTCCATTCCGCAAAAAACGGTCGGTATGTCCGGAAGGAGGGTTTGTGATGGTAACCCAACCGCGATGACGAGATCGATTCTTCGATCCCGGTACTTGTTTTTGAGCCAAGCCGATTGCGCCGCCTGGAACTTCGGATCGGGGAAGAGAGCAGTATCAAGATGTTCGCTGTAAATCCGGATGTCCCGTTTGTTGCCCAGAACAGACCGTATGCCCTCATCCGCCGCCCGCTCAGCGGGATGGCTCATTTCATCCATGTAGAGCAGGAGCACCCCTTGCGGCTGTTCCGCATGAGGTGTTTCCGCGTCGGGTCTGGCCGGGGAGGTACAAAAAAGGATCAGGCAAAGCGAGGCGCCGGCTAAGAATCTCCGAAGCCGGAGCACAGCGTGGCGGCTCGAGATTCGGTAGATGCCGTAATCGCCGATCACAATGTCTATCGTCCGGTCTTACTCTCGCAAGTAAAAATTGCTCCCGTCAATAGCTAATTTGCAAGTCAACAGGCAAACTTCTACCAGTTCAGCTTCGGTAGGCGGCTTCAAACACCGCAAGCGCGATCACAGAAGCCTCTTAATTTGACATATTCTGGACGGGAACTTCACGACGCCCAACCTGAATTGCCGTAACGTGGTTTGCAAAGGAGCTTGAAGTCCATGCAATCCATACTTCGTCGTGTCGCTATAGTTCCCGCCGTGATCATGGCTGCCGGTCTAGCAGCAAACCCTGTGTTAGCGGGGACAGCCACCATCAAGGTTCCCTTTAGCTTCAGGGTCGCCGGCGAGACCTTTCCTGCTGGTGACTACTCGATTCATCACGATGAAAGGTGCAACTTCGTGACGCTGGCCCCCAAGGGTTCGTCTCGGAGCTTCAGCAGTATTATCGGTGCCGGCGCGTCCGGTCCATGGAAGTATAAGATCGCCTTGAAATTTGATCTAGTCGGCCAGACACATCTTCTGCAGTCAATTCAGTATGGGACACTGATCACAAGAGAACTGGACAAGAGCGGACTGGAGAGTGACCGTGACATAGCGGGGAGATAAGCTACCCTTATCACCCCTGCGCTTAAAGCCGCCGGTTCGTACCCTAATTCCCTCACAGGAAATCCGGGGGTATGGGGCACCCGTCCTTCGAAGGGCTTCTACCCGTTTTTCAAGGCGATTGAGAAGCCGCTCCAGAACCTGAGCTTGCGCGGCGGGATAGTCAAGGCCGTCTCAGTCTCGCGTATTGCTCAGGGGATAGTCGTAGGTATACACCGCCCTCCCCTTTCGCTATCGCATAGTCCAACAGTTGCCGATCCTCCGACGTTTGCCAAGCTTCTCCGCGCCGCGCAAGCTCGCGAATCTTACCCTCATCTCGAAAGGTCAGCTTTTTGGGCAAAGGCGTTTGCAGCCCTGGCTCCAGGAATGTGACATGCCAGACGTCGCGCAGAACGAACTGCATAAAAACCCTATGGTTCGCTTTGGAATAACGGCTCATGGCTGTGATTGTAGGAGAACATAAGGCGAAAGTCATCCACAACCGACGGCGAAAGCAGTCGTGTTCCGCCCGGCCGCAGCGGAATGCCACAAAATGGAAGATGTTGTGGTTCCGAAATTGGCACCCACTGCAGAAACTCAAGATATCCAGGGATACTCAAGGAAATACATGGCCTCCGCAGATCACGACAAATTCACATTCACCTATGAGCCAATGAATGATCAGGCGGCACAACAGTTAGCAGGACTTTCCCCTTAACTCCCGCCTCACAGTTCCCACCACAGGGTCGCAGGGATTACCATGCCCGGTCATTCAGACAAGTGGCTCTCCCTAGATTATGTAGGCGGGCAAACCGCGCTACTTACTGATCTCATAAATGCTCGAAATGATGCCAGACTTGTAGACCCGATGAGTGGAGAGTGTGAGCATGGTTGGGTCGTAGGGAGACGGCATCAGCGGCGCTCCGTCACCAAGCAGAATTGGAATGGTTGTGACGCTTATCGAATCCACCTCGCCAAGGTCGAGCAAATGCCGGAAGACTATCCCGCCGCCCATCAGCCAAATGTCCTTGCCTTCTTGGCTTTTCAGAGACCGCATCCATGGACGGGTTATCTCTGACACGATTGTCACGTCGGGATGGCCTTGCGGCTCCAAATGCTTTGAGAAGACGAAAACGGCTTTCCCGCTAAAAGCTGACCGCCCGAGCCTTCTAATCGCCGCCTCATAGGTTTTCCTGCCCATTAGCAGGGTATCGAACTGTGCCCAGATCGCAGAGAAGTCAATCTCTGGATCGATTTTGATCCAATCTGCTTCTCCATTTGGACCTGCAATATAGCCGTCCAAACTAACGGCCACCCCGTATTGGACCTTCCGCATAGCGCGCACTCAATGTAAAGAATTGGCAGGCGCCTCCATATTAGCTGAGGCGCCGCCTAGAGCGCCGATAAGCGAGGGATAACCGTGTAAACTTGCGGGCTGTCGGATCAACGTCCACACAGCATGCGAACAGCTAGTGTTGCCCGTCTGGTTATCCGTCTCTGTGAGGCTGGCGGCCTTGTAACGGATCACGGCGAACCAGAACTGTTCTTTGTTGGCAAACGTCTTGGAGAGACAGGGGGGAGCGAGAGACTATGAACAGGCGGGCAGTCTTATCGGGATGGGCGCTGGTTCTTGGAGCAGTGCAGCTGGTGATCATCATTTGATGCCAACGAGCACATGGGGCAACTAGTTGCCTACGCGCGCATGATGGGCGTCGTTCCACCCTGGTCGAAGTAAGGCCGAGGAGATAAAGGAACAGCATACCGATTGCAGCAATTCTGGGGGATACGTGTCCTGTCCCCAAGGCACTCCTGTTTGGTTGCCGGTGGTCGATCAGGCAGGACTCGGTTCGGCGCGGTTCCACTTTGTCCTTGAAGTCACCGGATTAAACGCACGTCGACGTCGACTTTTCAGACGCTTAAAATTGCTTTGGCTTAGGACGGCCTGCACACTGACCAATGGATAATTCGCCCGCGCCTCATCCATAAGGTAGTAGTGAGAAGAGTCACTTTGCTGCAATCCAGTCGAGCGAATAAACGTCTTGTGTTCCTGAGTCGCGGAGCATGAGCGGGGCGTCGTCGGGATCCAGTCCGAGCCAAAAACGCCAAAAGCCCGTGGCTAAAAAACCTCTCAAATTGGCAACCTGCTCGAGCTTGCGGTCGCTAATCCGAATTCTAAGCACCGCGGGTTTCTCCGCATAATGTAAGAAGTAGACATACTGCGAATCTCGCGACCAGTTAGGGAAGTCGATTGTAGTTTGAATCAGATCTGACCACTTGCCGGTTTGGAAATCGAACAGCACCATCTTGCGCGCGTCCTTGGTCATGGCAACGATATGCCGTCCATCGGGCGACCAGCGGGGGCCGGTATACCCGACCGATCCGGGAATAGAAGATACGCGATGGCTTTGGAGGTCAAGCAGCCGCAGCACCGGGGGAGCATTGGGCGCGACCTCCTCGAACAGTATCCGGTCTCCGTTTGGAGACCAGTTTGGTTCTCTGCGAGCAACAGAAGTGCCAGGCACCAGCGGTTCCGGCACGCCCCCGTCAGCCGGGACTGTATATATCTCATCGACGGTTCCTTTTCTGTAGCCCCAGAATGCGATTTGCTTTCCGTCTGGCGACCAGCGTGGATTCAGAGGATACAGCGGCGGATCGGTAAGCTGCAGCCGCTCGCTACCGTCGATCCGGCTGCGCCAAAGACTCCCCACGGGATAGGTAACGTAGGCGACCCATTTTCCATCTTTAGAAAAAGTTGTAATTTCTGCTGAAATGCCGGAGAGAAAAGGCAGGAATTCGGCAAGATGCTGGTCGTAGCGGGAAAGCGTCCCGCGCTGTGTGGACCCAACTACAAAAAGCTTCCTGCCGTCTTTGCTTGGAAGAGGAGAGGACAGCGGGATGGGGCTCGAACTAAGCTGCACCGGCTTACCGTCTACCCTCCCGAAAAGGCCGGTCTTGTCCGGGAGCGCCCATATTTGACCATTCGCCTCAAAGACAAAAAACTTCCCATCCGCGGTCCAGTTTCCGTTTGCATCGGTGGATGGTTGGTGCCAGCCCGGAAGCAGGCGACGAAGGTGTTTCCCCTCCACAGTGATCTCCCAAAGGGAACGATTCGCAGTGGCGAAGTCTTCCCAGGTGAACCGAATCCGTCTCCCATCTGGGGAGAATTTGGGGCTGGTGATGAACCCTCCGAGCGAAGCCAGCTTCCGTGTTCCGCTCCCGTCGCTGTTGGAAAGAAACAGGTCGCCGCGATTGCAATAGGCCAGCATGGCGCCGTCGGGAGACCAGGCTGCATCGGTGACCAGCACACTGCCTATCCGGCGCGGTGGGCCATTCAGCGTCGGCAGCCGCCACAGACTGCCTGGATAGGGCAGTTCCAGACCCTGCCGTTCGATGGCGAGCAATTCGCCGCCATCGGGCGATATTCCAACAGGAAGGGTGTATTCAGCCGGAGCCGGCATCCGGACCGGATCGCCGCCCGTGTCCGGTATCTGCGCGATTCCAGGTGCAGTCTGATATTCCATGGCCAAATAGAGCCTCGACCCGTCTGTGCCGACCAGGGACTTTGCCTCGCCATCGTGGGTGAGCTGGGTATAGTTCGAAACCCCTGGATCGAGCGGCGTGCTTGCCCGGTAGTAAGCCAAAATCGCGGTGGCGATAGCCAGCAGCCCTAGCAGAGGCACCAGCCAACGTCGCCGCGAGGCCGGCTCTCTAGAAACAGCCTGGTCCCATGTTTGGTCACCCGAAGAAGTCTTAGATGGTGGCTTTTCTTGCGGTAAGGGAGAGGGACGATCAACCGCTGCCGCCGGGTCGCGCTGCACTCGCTCCAAGTCTGCGCGGATTTCCGAGGCTTGCTGGTAGCGAAGATGCCGATCCTTTTCCAGGCATCGATCGATGATTCGCGCTAGTCCCTCCGGAACACCGGGATTTAGCTGCACTGGAGTGATCTGGACCTGCTGCACGATGGAAATCAGAAGCTCTCCGGTGGTATCTCCCGCGAACGGCGAGCGGCCGGTACACATCTCGTAAAGCGTGATCCCGAAAGAGAAGAGATCGGTGCGCGCGTCGACTGGCTTGCCCAGCGCCTGCTCGGGCGACATGTACGCCGCCGTTCCCAGTGCGGCCCCAAGCCCGTCAGTGAGTTGGTGTCGCTCCAGGTAAGACTCCCCCCCGGCGGCCGCGAGTTCCTTATGGGGCACCATTTTTGCTAAACCGAAGTCTAGGACCTTGGCACCGCCGCGTTTGGTAATGAAGATGTTTGCCGGCTTGATGTCGCGGTGGACGATGCCCTTCTCGTGCGCAGCTTCCAGGGCCTCCGTGACGTCGATCGCGATTTCGATCACTCGATCGACGGGAAGCGGGCCTGCTTGAATCAACTGTTTCAGCGTGTCGCCATCCAGCAACTCCATGGCGATGAAGGTACGGCCGCCTTCTTCGGCGATCTCGTAAATCGTGCAGATATTGGGATGATTCAATGCGGAAGCAGCACGCGCCTCCCGCCGGAAACGCTCCAGCACCGTGCTATCGTTCGCGAAATTATCCGGCAGGAACTTGAGTGCCACAAATCGGCCAAGGAGCTTGTCTTCGGCCCTGTACACCACCCCCATGCCACCGTCGCCGATCTTCTCTAATCCGCGGTAATGGGAGATGCTTGCTTCGCTCATTGGGAAATTCCGCAAACATCCAGAAAGTCTCGTCCTTCAACTCAGCGGTCCCGTACGGATTCGTACAGCGCCGGGAGCATTCTACACGTGTCTACAGCGTTGGCTAGCGACCGGGAGCTCATCGTTGATGCCGCAAATCACATGGTTCTGGGCCCTCTCCGCCGTAGTATAAAACTATCCTATTGCAGGCTCGATCACCCAGACAAAGTGGAGGTCTTGCTTGTCCGGGGTTGAATTTCCTGGAAACAGGATTTCGGTAAATCATCCTGCTGAGGTTTTGCTGGCGGGGGCATCCTGGGGCAGCCTTTTTCGCGCTCGATTCTCTCAGTAGTTAAAAAAATCAATTTCTTCACCTCTTCCTCTCCCCGTTTTCTCCGCACCTATGGTTTTTGCCTCAGCGGAATATAAAACCTTGGCAGGTACAGAAGTTTCGCTGTCTTGCGCGAACCCTCTTCGCCTCAGATTTTGAGTGTTGTATAGTAGGCACGCCCCCAATCGATTTTCAAACGGAGCTCCCGTGCGTTTCTTCAACCGAAGTGGTTGGATGTCCTTTCTGCCTGCAATCATTCTTGCCTCTTCCACATACTCCACCCCATCTTTTGCTGCTTCCCCGGTGACCACCCGGTTACCGATCGTCTTTGAGCCGAACCGGGGGCAGGCGCCTGCAGAGACCCGATATGTTCTTCGCGGAGGCGCTCTGCAGGGTGAGTTCCAGAACGATGGCGTTCGGCTCAGGCTTTCCAGCAGCAAGAAGTCTACCCACCAGCTGAAGATGCGTCTGGTGGGATCGAGCGAGCAGACCGCGATCACCGGCGATGGCACGCTCCAGGGGCACACCAACTACCTGGTGGGGAACGATCCGGAACAGTGGCTGCGCGGATTACCTAATTATTCGGAAGTTCGGTACAACCAGATCTACCCTGGAACAGACCTCTTGTTCTACGGCAACGGTGGTTCGCTCGAGCATGATTTCGAGCTCCGGCCCGGCGCCGATCCCAGGCGCATTGCCTTTCAACTGGATGGCGCAGAGAGAGTGGCGCTCGATGAGAAGGGCAATCTCAAGATCAAGCTGGCAGGCGGGATAGTTACTTTCGGGCGGCCCAATGCTTACCAAACAGTGGCGGGTATGCGGCGTCATGTGGACGCCGCATTTGTTGTGGGCCACGACGGAACGATCCGGTTCCGGCTCGGCAGATACAATACGGCAGAAAAGCTGGTGATTGACCCGGTGCTTTCGTTTTCTACCTATCTTTCCGCACTGGCTTCGCAAGCAAATGTGATTGCCACCGATGCCGGCGGCAACAGCTATATCACGGGGTCTGGCACGCTGGGATTTCCGGTGACAGCCGGCGCGTTCTCAGGATGCACAACCTGTACCGCAACTGAAGGTGTCACGTTCGTCAGCAAACTCAGTTCCGATGGCACAAATCTCATTTACTCGACCGTACTTGGCGGCAACAACTTCGCCCAACCAACGGCGATGGCGGTTGATGGAAACGGGAATGTACTGGTCGCCGGGTTTACCGGCGCAACCGACTTTCCGACCAAGAATGGGCAGCCCATCGCGCCGCCTGACAATGCATATTTAGGATTTTTGATTTCGCTTTCGCCGGATGGATCGTCTCTGAATTACGGGACGATGCTGGGGAGTCCACCGTCGGTCTCGCCCGCGGCGACGACCTACGCTTCAGCACTGGCCGTCGACTCGGCGGGTAATGCATACGTCACCGGCGAAACCGGAGACGGATTCTTCACCACAGCAGGCGCTTTGAACCAGGCAATACCCGCAAATGGTTCCCGCAATAGTTTCGATATTTATCTGGCCAAGTTCAGCTCGGCCGGGACCCTGATCTACAGCGCAGTATTGGGAACGGCAGATCCGCAAAATGGCGGCGGGGGCCCCATCGGAGCCTCTGCCATAACCGTAGATGCTGCCGGGGATGCGTTTGCTGCCGGTCAGGCTGGAACGCTTTGGCCCATTACTTCGAACGCATACCTGGCGCAGATTGCCGGCCCGATGCCCTACGCCACACCGTTCGTCATGAAGGTTGCGCCGGATGCGAAAAGTGTTCTCTATTCGACCTTCCTGGACTATGCCTATGTGGTCACCGGCATCGCCGTTTTGCCTACTGGGGTTGTATTTGTCACTGGGGATAGTGTGGGCGCAAACTATCCTACGACGGCGAACGCCTATGCGCAAAACGCTGGTGGTGGTAGCGCATTCCTCACCGAGCTCAACGCCGACGGCTCGGCGCTGGCTTACTCCACCGTCGTCGGTGATTCAAGCTACAAAATTAATGGACTAGCGCTCGATCCCGAGGGCGATCTCTGGCTGGCGGCGCAGACCAGCAGTGCGCAGTCTCCGCTGGTCAATCCCATTCAAGCTACCTTTCCACCGGCAGGTAACTTTTCTGAACCAGCCTCCCTCGTGAGTGAGTTCGACCCCACCGGCCAGACTTTGAAGTTCTCTACTTTTTTAGGCGGCAGCGCAAGTGGGTATGCGAGCAGCGTCGCAGTGGACGCCGCCGGTAAAGTGCATGTGTCGGGCGCCTCAGGATATGGAATGTATACGACACCAGGCGTGTACGCGGGATCGGTCCCGGAACCAGGTCCCGGATATAGTGAGTCTACCTACGCCTATGTCGCGCTGATCGACCCCTCTACCTCCGGTGCAACCTTGTGCCTGGGAGGCTCGGCCGGCGCTGGGCTTTCCTTCGGTTACCTCCTAACCCAAACTACGGCATCGCAAACTGTACAGGCGACTAACTGTGGAGCGGCGCCGCTTAACTTCACTTCGGTTGTCGCCAGCAATCCGGCATTCACCATCCCGCCTGGCAGCAACAGCTGCACCGGATCACTGGCGGTTGGCAGCTCATGCTCGGTGACCGTGCAATTTGCGCCCACCGCCGCGCAAACCTATTCTGGACAACTGGTGTTCACCTCCAATGCCTCCATGACCACCACCTCGATTCCGCTGAACGGTAACGGCGGAGAACCGGTTGCCGGGTTCGGGCCGACAGGGGTCACCCAAAGTCTGGTCTTTTCATCCCTCCTGGTAGGGCAGACAGGTCCTGCCGGGAACATCTTGCTTTACAACAACGGAACGGTTCCGCTCACCGTCTATTTGTCGCAGATCGCAGTCACCAGCGGATTCGTACTGGCGCCCGGCGGCAACTGCCCCAGCTCGCTACCACCGCAGCAATATTGCTCCATCGCCATCCAGTTTGCTCCCACGACAGCCGGGGCGATAAGTGGAACTCTTTCGGTCTCCAGCAACGATCCTGTGCATCCCACGATCACCACGTCGCTCACCGGTACGGCATTTGCTGCTTATCCTGTTCCCACCATTACCGCGCTGCAGAATGGTTCGTACCCGATGAACAGCGGGACCTCGCCGATTACCATGCAGGTGATCGGGACCAACTTCTTTTCGGCATCGGTGGTGTACATCAACGGCGCGGCGCAGGCCACGACTTACGGGAGCGACACAGTTCTCGATGTCACCTTTAGTCCTTCGCTGCTAAGTGCCGTCGGACAGCTTCCCGTTACTGTGGTCAATCCCGCGCCGGGGGGCAGCAGTGCTCCCTATCCATTGACGGTCTATCTATCGATCCCGCTAAATGCCAGCGCGTTGACCATCGACCCGATTGGCGGCTTACTCTACGCGGCCATACCCGCCAGTGCGACGCAAAACCCCAACACCATTATTCCCATCAACCCGGCAACCGGCGCCACCATGACTCCCATCCCGGTGGCAAGCGGTCCCCAGGCGTTGGCCGTCTCCGGCGATGGCAGCGAACTCTACGTAGCATCGACAGGCGTGTTGCAGCGTATCAACCTGCAGACGCTGGCCATCGAAAAAACCTACAACCTCCCGGTCGACTCAGAATATGGACAGACCTCCGCGGAGGAGATGCACGTGGTACCAGGCTCGCCGAAATCGATCGTCGTGGAGTTGTTCCTCCCCAATGTCGATCCGGCCGAAGATGGCGCGGCGCTCTATAACGACTCCGGCCGGGTCAACTGGCTTCCCGGCGTGGCTGCAAGCCCCCCTCTGGCGATCGATTCGTTCACCTTTACCACGGCCACATCGATCTACGCATTGCCCATGACCAGTACGTTCTTCACCACGGTGCAGGTCAGCCCCACCGGCCTTTCCGGTACCGGCGGCGGAGGTGAATTCAATCAACAGACGGGTTCCATCGTCCGCTCCGACGGAACGCTTCTTTACACCAACTCTGGTGAGGTCTGGGATCCATCCACGCAGAAGCTGCTGGGGACCTATCTCGAATCGGACGGAACGCAGTTGTTCTACGCGGCCGGCGTCGTGCCTGACACACCCAACGGACATACTTACTTCCTGGACGGACTTGGCGGAGGGCTCAATATCGATGTTTACGATCAGGCCAGTTACGCTTTGTTGGGCACCGTTCCATTTCCAGGCATCTACTCGCCCGACGCGACGGATCTATTGCGCTGGGGAAGCAAAGGCTTTGCCTTCCGCAGTGTTGACATAACCCAGCAGGATCCGGCCTCAAACCAAATCGTCATTGCAACCAGCGATCTGGTAACTTCCAGCTCTATCACACCAGTCCCGATCCTCGGGTCGGTCTCGCCCGCAAATGTGTCTGCCGGCGGTCCGGCCTATTCCATGCAGTTGACCGGCAGCGGCTTCACCAGTTCATCCCAGGTGCTGGTTAATGGAAATCCTCGCGCGACCACTTTCGTCAGCGGCACTTCGCTGACTGCCCAGGTGTTGGCGTCTGACATCGCGACCACGGGGCAACTCAATGTGCAGGTGACCACCCCGGCGCCAGGGGGTGGAACTTCGAATTACGTAATTGTTTCAATAAAACCGTCGCTGACCACACCGGCAGTGACGCTCACTCCATCGGCAACCACGCTCACGACGGGACAGGCGTTGACGGTTGGGGTCGCTGTCAGTGGCGGAAGCAGCGGGTTAAAACCTACCGGTTCCGTTATGCTGACCGGAGGCGGTTTCACCTCTCCCGCGGTGTCGCTAGCCAGCGGCGCCGCGAGCATCGACATCCTCCCCGGCTCTCTAAGCGCGGGCGCCGATACGCTGACGGTTGCCTACACCCCTGACAGTGCCAGCTCGTCGTTGTACGACGCTGCAACCGGAACGGTCTCCATCAGTGTGACGGCGATCCTGAAGAATGCTTCCACGGTGACGGCGACGGCCGCATCGCCCGCTATTACGAATGAACAAAGTGATATTGTTTCCATCACGGTTGCAGGTACGGCTGAACTGCCGGTGCCGACAGGGACTGTGGCCCTGGCGAGCGGCAGCTATCGTGTACAGCAGCCACTTGCCGGTGCCGCCGCGAGCGTCACCATTCCACCTGGAGCATTGGCCAGTGGCGAAAACGTGCTGACAGTTACGTATTCAGGCGATGGCGCTTACGTGGCGTCGACCGGAACCGTAAGTGTCCAGGTGGTGCAGGTTGTGATGGCTGTGCCTCCTCTCACAGGACTCTCTCCGGGTGGCAGCACAACCGCGAACGTCACTCTCTCTGCCGGCAGTAACTACTCCGGTACCATGAATATGAGTTGCACACTCGCTGCTTCGCCGAAAGGCGCGCAGAGCCTGCCGGTATGTGGCCTGAGCCCGGGAGCGGTAAAGATCGCGGCCGGGGGCACTGGATCGACCGTGTTGACCGTGCAGACCACCGGGTTGTCGACTGCGACAAACATTGTGCCCTCTCCCATGAATCTGTTTGGTCTGGGCGGTGGAGCGATTCTTGCTGGGTTACTCCTGATCGGAGTGCCTGCGCGCGGCCGAAGTTGGATGGTGATACCGGTGCTGCTTGCGGTGTTTGTGGTTACCGGTGCATTCGGATGTGGCGGGAGCGGTAATTCGAATTCAGGCTCTGGTTCTGGCGGAGCTAGTATTCCGCCAACCACAGCTGGGAACTATACCTTTACCGTCACCGGCGTGGATTCGGTCAACTCAAGCATTACGTCCTCCATAAATCTGACCCTCACCGTGCAGTGAGCAGCCTCTTGCGTTGCCAGGGAAAAGCGGGGCACGAATCTCCCTTCCGCTATTTGATACGGAAAGGATCTCGGTGTGCCACCCCCCGCGATTTTAATTTCGAACCAACGTATAGTGGGCGCTACATGCGGAAGGGAAGGCGGTTCACGTTGCAACGAAACTGTCAAGACGCACTCGCAGTAACAGTTCTCCTGGCCGTTATAGCGACCGTTGGTTGCGACGGCGAAGGCCCGACTGGACTTTTCCGAACAGCACATATCGACCCGCATACCTTGAAAATGAGTTTTACGGACCGGCTATCCTGGCCTCCACCGGCAGCTGGAGGGTTCTATGAACGTTTTAGCGCCAGCCCGGGTTACACGGTCCTATACATCGCTCCTGGGGGGAGGCCGGAACCGGATATTATCTCGCTGACCGACCATTCGGTGATCGCAACAAAAGGCAGCAACCGGGTGATTCTGGCAGGCGATTACGGAACTGTATACGTCAGGACGACCTACTTCTATCCCCCCAAATATGGGCCGCAGCCGATTGAGTTTTACGCGGGGCTATGGTTTAGCAGCCCTAATCAGGCAACAGCACAGCGGGTTGGAGCCTTCGATCAAACGGCCGATCTAAGCGCCATTACAGTGGTTCGCGTTTTCCGGGCACCACCTGGGTTCCTGGTGGTATGTGCGACCTATGATCAGGGCGGCCATGTGGCTGTGCTGAGCGTCAACGGGTCGAGGGCTGGAGAATTGGTCCAGCCGAACGAACTGTCACGGATCTATAAGGACCTCGACGTCGCTGGAACATCCTTCGGTGATCGGCCAAGAACAAGGCAGTACTTCGGCCTGCCGGAGACGTTCCCCATCACTGACTATCTGCACGCATACCGAAACGTCTCCAAACCTGTAAATCTCCAGAGCTATCAGGATGTAATCAATCTTCACTACCAGAGAAATCAATACGTTCGCCAAGATCTCTTTTCCCCGGATGGAACAAGAAAGACAGAGTTCTTGCACTATCCTTTGACGACTGCTTACGAAGAGCTGAAGCCTCTCGATGACCGGATGCAGTTTGGGCGTCATTACAAATGATTCGATCTTTGGGCCTATCTTAATGGCGCGATTCGGCAGGCCAAGTGCCACTTCCGGAGTGTGTCGGAGATAGATAGGCAGTCGACGAAGAATCTATATGGGCGCGCGCAGGGATTTCGTATGATTCCCTAATGAGCAAACGGTTTCGAGCTTGTAGCCTTGATCAAGTGTTTTTGTTGCCTCCTTCGCTACAAGACTGGCTGCCGGAAGACCACTTGGCGCGCTTCATAGCGGATGTAGCGAATGAGCTCGATGTGTCTGCCATCTACGCTGAGTACGAACGCAAGGACGGGCGAGGGCTGTCGGCTTATCACCCGTTGCTGATGACCCGGTTATTGCTCTATGGGTATTGCATTGGAATAACTAGCTCCAGGAAGATCGAGAAGGCGACCTACGATGACTTAGCATTTCGCTATCTGTCCGCCGACCAGCATCCCGACCACGATACGCTGGCTGCATTTCGACAGGAGCATCTGGAGGCACTGTCCGGCTTGTTCTTACAGGCCTTGAGGCTGTGTCAAAAAGCTGGTTTGGTGAAGTTGGGCAACGTGGCCATCGATGGCACCAAGCTGAAGGCTAACGCCAGCACCCACCGATCGGTGGACTACCAAAAGATCGGCGAGCGTGAGCAACACTGGCGTTCCGAGGTGGAACGATTACTGAATCAAGCGCAGCAAACAGATCAAGAAGAAGACCAACGCTTTGGCGTCGGCCAACCAGCCGATCCGTTGCCCAATGACTTAGCGAATGCGCAAAAGCGCTTGCAGCGACTGCAGCAGGCCAAGATGGAGCTAGAGCGAGAGGCAGAAGAGCAGTTGCAAGCCGTCGCCGCCCTTCCCCTGCGCAAACGTGGTCGTCCCAGCAAAGAGGAGCAAGCCAGTCAGCCCCCAAAGGATCGCAAGCAGCGCGAGAAGGAGAAAAAGCAGCGCCAACGAGCTAGAAAGAATGCTGCTGCGCCAGCCCGTCAGTATAATTTCGTCGATCCCGACTCACGGGTGATGCGTGACAACGGGCAGAAATGCTTTGTGCAGGCTTACAATGTCCAGATCGCAGTGGATGCGCACGCTCAAGTCATCGTGGCTGCCGAGTTAACCCAACAAACCATCGATCGGCAGCAGCTGTTGCCGCTTGTAAAGAGTGTGTGCAGCACAGTCCAAGCCACGCCAAAGACAATCACCGCAGATGCGGGCTATTGGGATACGGCCAGCCTGCTTGATCCGTCGTTGAAGGGCATTGAAGTTCTGGTTTCACCTGACTCCAATCCACAACCGCCCGGAGCGCCGCTGCCCCCCAGTGCACCTCGTAACGAAGAAGCAATCCGCATGAGAGAGGTCTTGGCCAGCCAAGAAGGAAAAGCGCGCTACGCTCTTCGAAAATCCACGGTGGAACCAGTTTTCGGACAGATCAAGGAGGCCCGTGGCATCCGTAGATTCCGCTTTCGAGGCCTGTTGAAGGTGACATCGGAGTGGAAACTTATCTGCGCGACACACAATCTCCTAAAACTATTTCGCCATCGTACTGCTCTTGCCTACGCCTAAACCATCTCAGCATCATTCATGCCGCTTCTGCGTCGCCTTAGCCCTATTTTCCGCCCAAAACGTCGCAAGACGAAATGCATGTCTGCGCGCCGATTAATCGGCTAGGTGTCCTTCGGTCCCCACCCAGGCACTCCCCCAACGTGGATCTCTCTATTTCTTACCCGAATTTCCAATTCTCTCCGACACACTCTCCGTCTGCCACCGAAACTCAGGCGAAAGTCGGATCATTTGAAAGTAGCCCACTACCCCGTTTGGGGGTAACTTCCGGGTAGGCGGTGATCCGACCGGAACGCGGAAATCGAGCACCGGTCGCTCGATGAGTGCATTGGCGATTTGCACTAGATATTTAGCGCCAATGCAGAATCACCAATTTCGTCCTGAGAACTGACGTACTTTTATCTGCTGAGTGGGCAAGGCTGCTCGCTGCGCTATACAAAACAAAGTAGACAATCTACCTCCATTGGGAGTAGCGTGTCTACATCTATGATCGAAAAAGACCAGTATAAGAACCGGATTGAGCTGTTGCAGGGAACACTCGACATGCTCATTCTTCAAACGCTGCAATGGGGACCGCAGAATGGATATGGCATTGTCCAGGCGTTACGTTTGCGATCCGGAGATGTGCTTCAGGTGGAGACCGGATCACTGTATCCGGCTCTCCATCGATTGGAGCGTCAGAGCTGGGTGCAGTCTGAATGGAAGCAGTCAGAGAGCAAGCAAAAAGCCCGATACTACCGAATCACGGCCAAGGGGAAAAAGCAGTTGGCCTCTGATCTGGGCCGATGGGAGCGGATTGTCGAAGCGATTGGGTCGGTGATGTACGTCAAGCCGGAGGAGAGTGAGTCATGAAGTGGTTCCCGAGCTTCGGTTTTCAGCGGCGCAAGCGCGAATTGCAGGAAGAGATCGATGCTCACCTGCGGATGGCGATTGCAGATCGAGTGGCGCGAGGCGAGACGGCAGAGACGGCGCGACAAGCGGCCGCGCGGGAATTCGGAAATATTCCTCTGGTGCAAGATGTGACGCGCGACATGTGGGGCCAAGCGTGGCTTGAACAACTAGGCCGGGATGTCCGTTACGCGTTACGGCAACTGCGCAAGAGCCCCGGCTTTTCGATCACCGCGACGGCGATGCTGGCAGTAGCTATCTGCGCCAACAGCACCGTATTCAGTTGGATCGACGGCACAATGTTGCGTCCGATTCCCGGCGCGCGGGACACGGGCGATCTTGTTAGCCTGCAGAGGGGGGAACGGAACTTCTCCCCGACTCCGCCCTTTTCGTATCTCGACTATCGCGATCTGCGCGAGCAGAACCACACCTTCGCCGGAATACTTGCCTACCATCACGATTGGATCGCTCTGACCGGCAATGCACAGCCGGAGCGTGTCTATATTGCAAACGTATCGGCGAACTATTTCGATGTGCTCGGCATCAAGCCGTTGCTGGGGCGTTTCTTTCTGCCTGAAGAGGAGTCACGTGCAGTTCCCAACGTGGTCCTGGGTTACTCGCTCTGGAAGACGCGTTATGCCGAAGACCCGGCAATTGTGGGCAAGTCGATCGAGGTTGCCCGGCATCCTGTGACGGTGATCGGTGTGGCGCCGGAGGGGGTTGTCGGAGCAATGCCCGGAATCCGTGAAGATCTGTGGGTAACGCTCGACCCCCTCGGGACGGATGAGTGGCGGATGACGCATCGCAGTGGTGGTGCGGTCTGGCTGAACGTAATAGGAAGATTGCGGCCCGGCGTGAGCCGTGGCCAGGCAGCCCAGGATCTCGACACCCTGATGCACCATATTGTGACGGCGTATCCGGACCAGCATCTCGGCGATAACCGGATCACGCTCGATCCCATGTGGCGTTCGCCATTCGGCGCTAACGGATATATGGCGGCGACACTGCCCATTCTACTGGCCTTCGCCGGTTTGGTGCTGTTGCTGACCAGCGCGAACGTGGCTACGCTCACGCTGGTGCGGTTTGTATCCCGGCGGCGTGAACTTGCGATCCGGCAGTCGCTCGGGGCCAATCGCATACAACTGGTGCGGCAGATGATGCTGGAGGGCGCTGTGCTTTCCATCGTCGCAGGAGTCGTGGCCCTTGGATTGACATCGTGGACATCGAAGACATTCGCATGGTTCTTTCCAGCGAATGCAATTCCCCTCGTACTAAACGGGAACATGGACCATAAGGTGGTGATTGGGATTGCTGTGTTCTCTCTATTGGCCGGTATGCTATGCGGCGCGCTCCCCGCCTGGCGTTCGTCTCACGCGCCGGCCAGTGAGGTACTGAAGGCAGAGTCTGCAAGTATCTCCGGCGGCTCACGCAACCGGAAATTGCTCAGCGGGCTGGTGGTGGCGCAAATCGCGCTTTCACTTCCTCTGCTGTTGTGCTCCGGGCTACTTCTGCGAACACTGCGGAATCTCGCCGGCGCGAATCCCGGATTTGAGCAGGACCACATTCTCACTGCGTCCGTGGGGCTGAATATTGCCGGCTACAGCAACGATGAGACACAGTTGATCCGTCACAAGATACTTGACCGCGTGTCGGCATTGCCCGGCGTGAAGGTTGCGTCTCTTACGGACTGGATTCCGATGACCCTGAGCCACAAGGGCGAGGATGCGTATCCGGAAGGGTATGTGCCGCACCCCCATGAATCTTTGCAGGTGTACCATGCCGAGGTGTCCCCGCGGTATTTCGAATCCCTTAATATACCCATTTTGGAAGGACGCGAGTTTACACCGGATGACGATGAAAAGGCCCCGAGGGTACTCATCGTGGATCAGACCGCGGCGAGGCGCTACTGGCCAGGGCAGGATCCGCTGGGAAAGAGGCTCAGGGTGTGGGGAAGACTTTTCACGGTTGTCGGCGTTGCCAGGAATTCAACACATATTTTCGTGAATGAGTCACCGGAGTCTATGGTCTATATGAGCTTTTTCCAGGAGGGGTACGAGACTATCGTGCAGGTGAAGACCGAGGGAAATCCCTTCGACCTGGCGCCGGCGGTGGAGCAGGCCATTCATGGGATCGATACGCGACTGCCGGTTTTCGATGTGCGTTCCATGCGGGAGTGTACCCAGATGGCGAGCAGTTTCGCGGTTATACAGAGCACCCTGGCAGGAATGTTCGCGCTGATCGGGCTGGTTCTTGCAGTAACGGGGATCTACGGAGTCGTGGCCTATCGAACCCAATTGCGGACCCACGAGTTCGGAATACGAATGGCTTTAGGTGCTTCCCGTGTCGCTGTGCTGCGGCTCGTGCTGGTGCAGGGATTATGGCTCGCAGGCACTGGCCTGGCGCTGGGACTGGCGTTTGCGTTGGGACTCACACGTCTTATCGCCCGGCTGTTGTACGGAATCAGCGGCAACGATCCGGTCTCCGTCGTTTCCGTCGTCATGCTCCTGGGAGCAATGTCATTGCTGGCATGCTACCTTCCCGCACATCGAGCAATGCGCCGGAACCCCGTGACCGCAATTCGCGAGCTGTAAGCCGGCAGAATCACCAATTTTCGTCCGACAACTGACGTACTTTTAAATCTGCTGAGTGGGCAAGGCTGCTCGCTGCGCTATAAAAACGAAGTAGACGATCTACCTCCATTGGGAGTAGCGTGTCTACATCTATGAGCGAAAAAGACCAGTATAAGAACCGGATTGAGCTGTTGCAGGGAACACTCGACATGCTCATTCTTCAAACGCTGCAATGGGGACCGCAGCATGGATATGGCATTGTCCAGGCGTTACGTTTGCGATCCGGAGATGTGCTTCAGGTGGAGACCGGATCACTGTATCCGGCTCTCCATCGATTGGAGCGTCAGAACTGGGTGCAGTCTGAATGGAAGCAGTCAGAGAGCAAGCAAAGAGCCCGATACTACCGAATCACGGCCAAGGGGAAAAAGCAGTTGGCCTCGGATCTGGGCCGATGGGAGCGGATTGTCGAAGCGATTGGGTCGGTGATGTACGTCAAGCCGGAGGAGAGTGAGTCGTGAAGTGGTTTCCGAGCTTCGGTTTTCAGCGGCGCAAGCGCGAATTGCAGGAAGAGATCGATGCTCACCTGCAGATGGCAATTGCAGATCGAGTTGCGCGAGGCGAGACGGTGGAGACAGCGCGACAAGCAGCAGCGCGGGAGTTCGGAAACATTCCTCTGGTGCAAGATGTGACGCGCGAGATGTGGGGCCAAGGCTGGCTTGAACAATTGGGCCGGGACCTCCGTTATGCCTTACGGCAACTGCGCAAGAGCCCCGGCTTTTCGATCACCGCGACGGCGATGCTGGCAGTAGCTATCTGCGCCAACAGCACCGTATTCAGTTGGATCGAAGGCACAATGTTGCGTCCGATTCCTGGCGCGCGGGACACGGGCGATCTTGTTAGCCTGCAGAGGGGGGAACGGAACTTCTCCCCGACTCCGCCCTTCTCGTATCTCGACTATCGCGATCTGCGCGAGCAGAACCACACCTTCGCCGGAATACTTGCCTACCATCACGATTGGATCGCTCTGACCGGCAATGCACAGCCGGAGCGTGTCTATATTGCAAACGTATCGGCGAACTATTTCGATGTGCTCGGCATCAAGCCGTTGCTGGGGCGTTTCTTTCTGCCTGAAGAGGAGTCACGTGCAGATCCCAACGTGGTCCTGGGTTACTCGCTCTGGAAGACGCGTTATGCCGAAGACCCGGCAATTGTGGGCAAGTCGATCGAGGTTGCCCGGCATCCTCTGACAGTGATCGGTGTGGCGCCGGAGGGGGTTGTCGGAGCAATGCCCGGAATCCGTGAAGATCTGTGGGTAACGCTCGACCCCCTCGGGACGGATGAGTGGCGGATGACGCATCGCAGTGGTGGTGCAGTCTGGCTGAACGTAATAGGAAGATTGCGGCCCGGCGTGAGCCGTGGCCAGGCAGCCCAGGATCTCGACACCCTGATGCACCATATTGTGACGGCGTATCCGGACCAGCATCTCGGCGATAACGGGATCACGCTCGATCCCATGTGGCGTTCGCCATTCGGCGCTAACGGATATATGGCGGCGACACTGCCCATTCTACTGGCCTTCGCCGGTTTGGTGCTGTTGCTGACCAGCGCGAACGTGGCTACGCTCACGCTGGTGCGGTTTGTATCCCGGCGGCGTGAACTTGCGATCCGGCAGTCGCTCGGGGCCAATCGCATACAACTGGTGCGGCAGATGATGCTGGAGGGCGCTGTGCTTTCCATCGTCGCAGGAGTCGTCGCCCTTGGATTGACATCGTGGACATCGAAGACATTCGCATGGTTCTTTCCCGCGAATGCAATTCCCCTCGTACTGAACGGGAACATGGACCATAAGGTGGTGATTGGGATTGCAGTGTTCTCTCTATTGGCCGGTATGCTATGCGGCGCGCTCCCGCCTGGCGTTCGTCTCACGCGCCGGCCATCGAGGTATTGAAGGCAGAGTCTGCAAGTATCTCCGGCGGCTCACGCAACCGGAAATTGCTCAGCGGGCTGGTGGTGGCGCAAATCGCGCTTTCACTTCCTCTGCTGTTGTGCTCCGGGCTACTTCTGCGAACACTGCGGAATCTCGCCGGCGCGAATCCCGGATTTGAGCAGGACCACATTCTCACTGCGTCCGTGGGGTTGAATATTGCCGGCTACAGCAACGATGAGGAGACAGTTGATCCGTCACAAGTTACTTGACCGCGTGTCGGCATTGCCCGGCGTGAAGGTTGCGTCTCTTACGGACTGGATTCCGATGACCCTGAGCCACAAGGGCGAGGATGCGTATCCGGAAGGGTATGTGCCGCACCCCCATGAATCTTTGCAGGTGTACCATGCCGAGGTGTCCCCGCGGTATTTCGAATCCCTTAATATACCCATTTTGGAAGGACGCGAGTTTACACCGGATGACGATGAAAAGGCCCCGAGGGTACTCATCGTGGATCAGACCGCGGCGAGGCGCTACTGGCCAGGGCAGGATCCGCTGGGAAAGAGGCTCAGGGTGTGGGGCAGACTTTTCACGGTTGTCGGCGTTGCCAGGAATTCAACACATATTTTCGTGAATGAGTCACCGGAGCCTATGGTCTATATGAGCTTTTTCCAGGAGGGGTACGAGACGATCGTGCAGGTGAAGACCGAGGGAAATCCCGTCGACCTGGCGCCGGCGGTGGAGCAGGCCATTCATGGGATCGATTCGCGACTGCCGGTTTTCGATGTGCGTTCCATGCGGGAGTGTACCCAGATGGCGAGCAGTTTCGCCGTTATACAGAGCACCCTGGCAGGAATGTTCGCGCTGATCGGGCTGGTTCTTGCAGTAACGGGGATCTACGGAGTCGTGGCCTATCGAACCCAATTGCGGACCCACGAGTTCGGAATACGAATGGCTTTAGGTGCTTCCCGTGTCGATGTGCTGCGGCTCGTGCTGGTGCAGGGATTATGGCTCACAGGCACTGGCCTGGCGCTGGGACTGGCGTTTGCGTTGGGACTCACACGTCTTATCGCCCGGCTGTTGTACGGAATCAGCGGCAACGATCCGGTCTCCGTCGTTTCCGTCGTCATGCTCCTGGGAGCAATGTCATTGCTAGCATGCTACCTTCCCGCACATCGAGCGATGCGCCGGAACCCCGTGACCGCAATTCGCGAGCTGTAAGCCGCA
>CAWJPV010000009.1:0-138567 GCA_963844785.1 uncultured Acidobacteriaceae bacterium
AGAGACAAGATCATCAATTAGTCCTCGAGAGCGTGCTTCAGGGAGATGTTCTCCCACCTCCAAACACACCGCCAACTGAAAGCGTCTGTTAAGGCGAATAGGCGTCCGCAAATCATGGGCGAAAAAACGCTCCTGCGGAATGCACAGCATGCTGCGCTCTACATAGTCGCCGTCCATGCCTATCACATCGGGGACGCCACTTTCGAGAAATCGGCCTGCCCATGTGCCAACGCTACATCCTACGTCGACTACGCTTTCGAAGGGGAATAATGAGAGTACAAAGCGGGACAATAACGGATGCGGATTGATAAGGAGCCGTCCTGCTGCGCCAGGTGGAATGCGCGGTCGTACGGCGTTGTGCCCAATGCCCTACGTTCTTGCTGGTGGATGGTCAACATGAAGCTCCTCCGTCCTTCCTGATGGTCGTCCATCGACATCCTTACTAGACACCTTCCGAGCGCCGCTCCGTCCCGCCCCGAGAAGCCCTGATCAAAAGCGCCACGCTAAGATTCCCTCAACCCAAATCTGGAGCTAGACTCGACTGTGCTTCTACAGCTCTCGCAGTTGCGAAACATTTTCTGTGCAGGTCGAGGTAGGCGGAGACCATGGCTTTCTGGGTGATCCAGAAGCGCTGCCAGGAAGATCGGCCTAGGGCTCTTGTGAAGCGAACGGCTTGCACAAACCCGGGCGAGACCCGAGTTCCTACAGAAATCTGCCAAATGACATATGTCGCTCGCCGAAAATATGAGAGGCTGTCATGCGTAGCTAGGACAAAATTATAAGTTATATCGCCGTACGCCCGGGCGTCGCTGATCGGCAGCATGGCTGCGTAGTGGCGGGGTTCTTCCCGCGGGCTCTCATAATGGTCCATTAGTACCTCCGGATCGTAGATAAGTTGCCATCCAGCGCGCTGAACTGCAAGAGAGAATGCGAGATCCTCATACGGCTGGGTTCCTTGGCCTCGTAAACGCGTGTCGAAGCGAAGTCCGGCGATGGCCGTACCTCGATAGCTCATACTGACTCCCTTCAATGAATCCACTTCCCGGGGAGCCCCAAAGCCGGCGTGATGGTTGCCGATAAGCCGCCCACAAAATTGCAGCCGGCCCACAGTAGCTCTGCGCGCGTGGTCGCAATCGGGGTTGTTTACACATCTATCTCTGCCGCCCAAACCGCCGAGCCGTTCATTCGCGAGAAAGTGGTGCTCGACGCGCTTCAGCCAGCTAGGGGACGGAACCGTATCGTCGTCGATCATGGCAACCAAGTCAGTACGAAGCGCATCGAGCCCCGCATTTCTTGCGGCGACCAGGCCTGGCACTGAAACACTCACCACTCGAATAAGCGAGTTACCGCCGAAAGCCGCAAGCACGCCATGTGTCTCATGATCGTCCTGGCGCGCGACTACGATGATGTCGTCGGGACGGCGCGTCTGTTCATCCAATGCAGCCAAGCAGCGTTGGAGATCGTGCGCCCTATGGTACGTACAAATCATTACACTTATACTTAGCATTTACGCGCTCCTCGTGAACGGGCCTTCATCGGCATCGAAGGCGATCTATTAAGCATTTAGCTCTGGAACAATCCGGCAACAACCGGTACGACATTGTGAATTCCCTCGTTGGAGTCATCGTGCGAGCCGTCGTCGACGACGATGACCTCGACGTTCTGGGTGGTGCTGAGATAAAACGCTCTCGATGCACTCTCGTATATATCGAGCATAGTTCTAATTTGTGATAATGACACTAAAAAGCTGCCATGATCCATCGTGGTAAACATCCTTCAGCATAATTGCTCCATGCAAGGAAAGTTTAAGATCTGGATCGACGAAGTGATCTCGGCCTGCTCGCCTGGTCGCTATCAGAACACACTCCCTTCGCTAACTTCGGAAACGATACTAAGACGCGCAATACAGGCCATAACTCCTTTCACATCGGGGCTTGGCAGCCGGGGGTGCATACAGCGCGCTTTCTTCGACGAGACTCCGCCGTGTGGAGAGTAGAGACCCGTTCCGCCTAGTCCCAGCCTCGGAGATGTGATTCAAATCTCTTCACGCTCTTCATAATCCGATGCCCCGTCGTATCAATAAAAGGTCACCACAAGCAAACTTGTCGAGGGCACCGTTTCCGCATTCCTGCTGACGACTGCCGTGTAACCCAAACGTCGCATGCTTGCGCGGGTTCCATAGAGAAATATCTCTGCACGAAAAATATCGCCTGTCGGGTCATAAAGTGAACTAGGCGGTCTCCCGCTCATTAACAGTGTCCTGCCCCGTTAGCGGCTCCGTAAGACTGCCCGCATGCCGGCTTGCCAATTGTGCGTACCGAGCTTTCATAGTAGAGACGCAATGGTCTAAATTGAAGCGGCTGTTTTCTACCCGGCTCACCGCTGCAACATCGTGCGGTTCGCGCCGAAGATTCTTCAAAGAGAGGACCGCTTCGGCCCACTCGGCTGCGGACCGCTCCAAGGGAAGGACCCGAACCAGAGAGGCGTCGACGATAGCTTCCGATGGAACTCTGTCGGAGATCAAACAAGGCAGCTCCGCCGCCTGTGCCTCGACCACAACCAGGCCAAGCCCCTCATACCGTGAAGGGAAGACAAAACAATCCATCACGCTGATCATGTAATCCGATACCGCCAGCGTGTCCCGCACAAATGTAAAGTGATCTTGCAACCCCCGGCGATGAATCTCCGCCGTTACTGCTCCATGCAATGGACCATCCCCGATCAGCAGACAATGAACTTCGGGGCAGATCGAAACTGCAACCTGCATCACCTCCAAGAGAAATCCGTGATTCTTTTGCTCATGAAAGCGCCCTACGTGGCCGATGACGAACGCCTCTTCGGGAATACCCAACCTGGCGCGCATCGCCGTATCCTTGGGCTTGGCGAAATGTTTGCAATCCACGCCATAGTAGAGAAGCTCCCAGCGTTGGTCGTTCTTCCATTGAGCACCGAACATCGACTCCGCCGCTAAAACACTTGCGGCAAATCCAAAATCCGCTAAAGCACGATATGCCTTCAGCGACTCCGGCGACATATGCACGATAAGGATATCCTCGGCCTTTCAGCAGCGGTCGCACATCATTATGGCTATGCACGATCGTTGTTCGTATGCCCATTGGCTTCGCCAGCGCAAGCGTAAGCAGCCCGCTAAAGCTGCTCCCGTGGACATGTAATATGTCGTAGGGCCCTTGCTCCTTAACTAACCTCTTAAAGTCCCGTGCGTAGCGGATCGGGTTGGTGAAGTTCGGGCAAACAAATACAGGAATTCCCGCTTCTCGAAACGCAGAGGTGAAAGCCTCCTCCTCAGCCGTCCTAACAAGAACATGATGTTCGCATTGCTGGGAAAGCTGCGCGGTAAGTGTTTGAAATAGCCACTTTTCGATACCGCCGCGCAACAGGTGTCCAACGGAATGCAGAACACGCACTGGACGGGAAGGTGATAACGATTTGCTCATCATGACTAGTCTCCAGTGGACGTGGATATGTGCAGTCAAGCCGCTTCCATGTTCGGATTTGCAAGGCGGGCCTGATTACTTCAGGTTCCGTGGCAATCTATTGTGAGCAAGCAGCAGGCGCTGAGCTGGCCGCTCGACGGTCCACTGCACCACAAATGAAAGTGCTAACAGCAGTGCCAGATATACACCAAGCTGCCAGTCGGCCGTGGCGTCCCCTGAGGTCGCGGACCGCGTTCGGCTCATTGCCAGCCGTAAAATGTGCCAGACCGGAGCTTGGAGGATATAGGTGATGTAGCTTACTGCACCGGCCTCAAATAGCAGCATTGGAGCCCAAGAAACGGGAGCCGAAGCTTTTCGGATGAGAAAACGTTAAGACAACTGAGGCCAACAAGGGAGCTGCTCCGCCACTGATTAACACTTCCCTAATATTTGATGGGACCAACCCGCTTAGCAGCAGCAGGATGGAGAGCGAAGTTATCGTAGCTAATGATGCGACACTCGGCCGGACCGTGCTCCATCGGTCCGAAAATCGCTATAAAGCAATGCCAATTAGAAATAAAGGTGTCCAAAACAATGGGCTATTCTCGACCCAATCCCGCCAGAGAGAATCCGAAATAATGCCGCAGGAATGCGCGACTGTCACGCCCATCATAGCCATCCAGAGTCCCACGAGGATTGGTAGTAAGCGACTCAATCGAAGCCCCAGGATTCTTGGCAAAACGAACGGGAAAGATCAGATAGAAAAATGCCTCCACGGAGAGTGACCAGCTTGGCCCGTTCCATGCCTGCGCAAGTGGTGTCCAGGCCTGAAGCGCCACAAGATTCAGCGTCCCTCCCAAAAGAAATGTGCGAATCCCGCTTATCCCGTTCGCTGGATGTTGAATGTACTTCACGTAAGCCATGGGGGTAAACAGCACGAAGGCCAATAGGTATACCGGGTAGAGTCTGGCCACGCGAGCAAACCAGAAGGACCGTCGCGACACCGGCGTTTGCGGCACACGGTCAGAATAAGCGTGAGTCAGCACAAATCCTGAGAGGATGTAAAAGAATCCTAGGGCGATTGGGCCTGTCAGCACAAGGTTCTGACAGAAGGTGGGGATCATGCTAAATCCAGTCGTCGTCGGCCCGTAGTGATAGGCCACGATGGCGGAGGCAGCTACGAAGCGTAGCCCATTTAAGGCCCTGTATGTCTGCTTCATGCGTTTTCACACTCCCAAAACCGTCGCCCGCCGCTGTCGGTCCTCTGCAGCCCACCTGCGCCTATCTCCACGACGGGCAGATCGGCGATCGGACCGTCGTCGCTAAGTGGTCGGAAGTCGGGGATTAAACCTGCTGGACGATTCGTGGCCTGTTTCATGGATTAACGACCTTCCAGCGCGGGTACGCGAGCCGAGATGCGGACGGATCTCGAACCTAAATCGTTGAAGTCTGGTTCGACGGGACTATTAGCTCTCTTTAGAGCGTATGCGGAGCTCATCCACAGCCCCAGGCACATCCAAAATATAGTGCCGCCAACATTAACGAAGACATTTTCGCCGATGAGTTTGGCAAGTGTTGCAATCACTATGGCTCGATATGCTATCTCTTCAGAGCTTAAGGCCGGTAACCCCTCTCGAAATCTACGACCGGTCATGGCAAGCCAAGCCAACAGCATCCCTGACCCGAACAGCGCTGCGCCTGGTAATCCAAGCATGAATACTGTTTGTAGAACCCCGCTGTCTAGGGCAAAGCCGTCCACCGAGAGATTGCTGTTCAACAAACCTATTCCGGATGGTTCGTCCAACAACTGGGTCGTCAGATGTTCGTACATCATTTTCCTGTCCTGGAAACTTGTGTCGCCGTTCAAGTCTTGCATGCTGTGAACGCGATCCTGAACAGTTTGCGCGATTTCTGGAATCAGCAGAAGAGGCAGAATGCTTAACGGGAGAAGGAGGAGTCCGAGAATAAATCGCCGCAACAATGCGCCGCGATAGCTACTCACAAGTAGAATCATGGCCAAGAACCAAGCAAGCCAGCCCGTTCGGACCAATGAGAGGAGAAACGAAAGATACCCTACCGCGACAAAGACTAATTTATATCGGGTGCGCGCTCCAAAAAGTAGGATGAGCCCGGCCAGCATGATTATCGCGAACGTCCCCGGCGAATTCGAGGTGCTCCAGACGCGAATTTCGTAAGGGGTTGGCCTGCCAAACGCGAGATTCTCATAGCCGCCGGGAAGGCCTTCGAGCCAGGCGCGGTCCCACGGGGGCGGCGCAATGTACTGATAGACCCCGTATGCGCCGAGCAGGAGGACGGCCCACGTGAAGCATTTCAGTATGGCCCGTTTCTGCTCATCGTAGTCCCGCCAGCGAAGCAACAAATGCAGCCCGAAAAGCACCGGAGCTAGCCACATGAAGAGGCCATAGACGATTGCGCCTAAAGAGTCCGCTGAAGAGGCGTGCAGCCTCCAGCGGATGACGCCGACTAAGAAGCCATAAGAAATGCCGGCCATGCAAAGGGAGAATGGCGCGGTCTGTGATCCGGATACGTTGCGTCGCTCGCGGATGAGGGTAATGCCCGCGATTGCAGTAACCAAAAATGGCGCAAGCAGCACCATGTTCTGGTCCTCGAACCCGAATCGCCAATCTACTAGGCGTCGTAGGAGCGGTGTTAAGAACCATGTCCAGAGGGTGAAGTAAATGAAGCCGATGGGCCTGCGAAGATAGAGCACTAGGGCAGTTATCAATGCCCCCGCCGGGATTGCGATGCGCAACAGTCCGCCCTGGCCAGCAGCAAACAGCAGAATCGCAAGAAGAAGGCTGCCGATTGCGGCGAGCCATATGAGCACAGCTCGAACTTGGCCGCGTGTCAGTCAGGCTCGAGGACACATCGCCGGCAAGGGTCGCTCCAGCCATGTTTGTTGCCACGGTCATGCGGGAATACCTTCTTGCCTGGGGGCGATTGCCCGATTGGCGGCCGCCCACGAGGGTGCATTGAACGGGAGAAGCGCACCCTCGGGCATCGGCGCACCGACCTTGGCGAGGAAGATGCGAAAGCGGGCCTGAAAGACGTCGGTGCCGAAACATTCGGCGTGACGGCGAAGTACGGCTGGGTTCCATTCAATGCGCTCGAAGCGCGCAATGGCTTCGGCCAGGTCTTCAGGCTCCTGGCGATCGAAGAAGATGCCGGTAACGCCATCGATGATGGTCTCCACAGCGCCCCCTGCGCGGTAGGCGATGGTAGGGCGGCCGGCGGCCGCGACCTCAAGCGGCGCCATGCCAAAGTCCTCTTCACCGGGAAAGATGAGCGCACGGCAGCGGGCGGCGTGGTGCTCCACCGCCGCATCCGAGAGAAGCCCCAGAAAGGAGATGGTGGGACCGGCATTGGTCATGAGGCGTGCGCGGTCGGGCCCGTCGCCTATGACCAGTAGCCGGCGTCCCAGCAAGTTGCATGCCTGAACGGCGAGATCGATACGTTTGTAGGAGACCAGCCGCGCTAACACGATGTAGTAATCGTCCTGTTCTTGCGTGGGACGGAAACGCTCGACGTCGATTGGAGGGTGAATGACCTCCGCGATGCGTCCGTAGGCACGCAGGATGCGCGCAGCCACAGTTTCAGAATTGGCGATGAAGTGGTCGGGTTGGCGGGAGGCACCCACGTCCCATTGGCGGAGCCCGCGGACAAGGTGCGGCAGTAAAAGGCGTTTTGCTGCGCCCATCTCTTCGCGAGCGGAGTAGTTTTCAAAGCTCCAGGCCCAGCGCATGGGCGTGTGGCAATAGCAAACGTGGATAGCGTCGCGATTGGTCCGTACTCCTTTGGCATATCCAGAGGAACTGGAGAGGACCAGGTCGTAGCCGGAAAGATCGAGCGACGGGAGAGCCAGAGGATAGAGCAGAAAATAGAGACGGTAGTAACGCCGCATCCCAGGAAGATTCTGCATCCATGACGTCTTGACAGGCACACCCATGAGGTCCGGAGGCATGCATTCCGGCAGAGCGACCGTGGCATGAAGGTCGGCGCCGGGAAGCATACGCATCAACTCTTCGGCGACCTTCTCGGCGCCCCCGAGTTGGGTGAAGTAATCGTGAACCACAGCAATCTTCATGCAATCTCCTCACGCTATACGGCGCCGGACCGCCTGAGCACAGCCGGTAGAGTTTGGGCGAGAATTTTCAGGTCAAGACCCAGCGACCAATCGTCGATGTAAGCAAAATCAAGCGCGATCCACTGGTCGAAGTTCAGGGAGCCGCGCGCGGCCACCTGCCAGCTTCCAGTCATCCCCGGGCGCACGCTGAAACGGCGCATCAACTGCGCTTCGCTGAACAGCGAGACGTCGCGCACGCTCATGGGGCGGGGGCCAACCAGCGACATGGTGCCTTGCAGCACATTTAAAAGTTGCGGCAGTTCGTCGAGCGAGGTGCGGCGAAGAAAGCGGCCGAGCGGGGTAATGCGCGGGTCATTCTTGATTTTGAAGATCGGCCCGCTGGCCTCGTTTTGCTTCTCCAAGCCAGTCATAAGGTCTGCGGCATTGTGCACCATGCTGCGAAACTTCCACATAAGGAATCGCCGGCGACGCCAGCCATACCGCTCCTGCAGGAAGAAAACGGGTCCGGGGCTGGTGAGCTTGATGGCTACTGCAATTGCCAGGAACATCGGCGCCAAAAGCACGAGACAGACGGCGGCAACAGCAATATCGAGCGTGCGCTTGACGGCTTCGGAAAACAGGTGCGCCTCATTCCTGGGCACGAGCTCAAGGAAAACCGCGGCGCGCTGACGGAGTTTTCTATCGTGTATCAGGCTGTAGAGATCGTTGAGGCAGACCACACGAACGCCTGCAGCTTCTGCCATCGCGACGGCGCGCTGCGTCATGTCATAGCAGGAGCGGGCAGGTGCGGCCACGATGAGCTCGTCCACGGCATTGCGAAGCAGATAACCGGAGAGGTCATCAATACGGCCGAGCAGGCGGCCGGCAATATCCGGCGGCATGAGGGAGGGGTCGCGGTCATCTACGAAGCCGAGGAGGGTCTTGGCGCCGTGATCCTGGGTGCGCAATTCCCGCCAAGCCTTGGCCGCCCGGCGCCCGCTACCCACGATAACGACTTGCTCGGGATCACGCGATCCTTCCCCCTAACAACGGGTTGGAAAGGAAGATGCGAACCATTCGATAGCAAAATGCGGCGATGAAGAAGGCAACGAGAACCTGCCGTACTGGCCCCTCGGCGCGACGCGCCTCAAGATAAAGCCCAAGCAATACGGTCATCATGCCAACGCCCGCGGCTGAGCTAAGCGTGGGACGCAGCAACTCGGATGACCGCCGATAGAGACCGAGTGCCTGCATGCATTGTTGCCAAAGTACAGCGAAAACGATTGAAAATGAGGCGTTCAACGAAGTAACCCGAATCTTCAGGAATTCGCCAAGGCCACCCACAGGCATGCGTTGCTGATTGGCCCAGACGACTGCGGCCACTGCAATCATCAGCGCGATCAGGCTGTCGGTTGCCCCAACCAGTGGACGGGCATTAGTCTGCTGAGACATCGTTTCTCCTTGCGCCTAGGCGCAGTCCTTTTCCGGCGGGCGCGCGCATTGCGGCAAGCGCTTCGCGTCCGTCTCGTTTGCGGCGCTTACGATCGATGGTGGCGATATAGATTTCTTCGAGCCGGTCGATTACGCGATCCCAAGTCATGGTTTCGAGCACGCGGCGGCGGTTGTGTTCGCCCATGGCTTGGCGTCGACGCGGGGTCGGCAATGAGAGTGCAGAGGGCGTCCGCCAAGCGCTCAGGATCGGCGACCGGCACCCGGAGTCCGCCCTGGTCGTCAACCAGGCCGCCAAGCCCTCCAGCATCGGTCACTACTAACGGTTTGCCGCAGCTCATGGCTTCCACTGCGGTCATTCCATAGGGCTCGCCATGAGAGGGCAGGCAATAGATATCTGCGCTTTGATACAGCGCGATCGTACCAGCGCGACTTTGATGGCCAACGAAGCGAACCTGGGCGCGCCCGCGCATGGTGGAGGCAATGCTTTGCGCCTCGGCAAGTTGCTGGGCCAGTCGCCAGAGACCGTAAGTTGCGACTCGGGGGCAGCGCTGTACGACGCGCTCGAAGGCTTGCAGCAAATCGAAAATTCCCTTCCGGCGTAAGACATTGGCGAGGAAAAGAATGGTGACAGGCCCGGAAACTCCGTCGTTGGCTGGGTTCGCTTTACGGGAGGGCCCGGGCAAAAGATCGTGCTGTCGACGCCAGGCGGAAATATTTCTACGCTCGACGGGCATCGAGGTCCGCGCACGATCTGCTGAAGCGCACCGGTCGTGGCGGGAAGCAGGCAGTCAGCCAGATTCTGCTGTAAAAATGCTGTCAGAGTCCTGCCTTTCTCTAGTAGCGAAGACTGCCATCCGTGGCGGGATGAAGAGAGGGCTGTCGGATCGTTTGGCCACCTCGAATAAAGAGGACCGAGGAGGACGGGCAATCCACATCCGGCTAAAGCAATGCTGACTCCGGTGAAAACCGGATTAAGTTGATGAACGAGGTCGAATTCTGTCGCTTACCTGCAAGGACTGGAACAGCTTGCGGACTCGCCACATGTAATGCAACCGGGACGCAACACCATCGCCTGGCTCGAGCCTTCAGATCGTACAGATGAGCGCCACGCGGCAATTCTTTCTGCAGGTCGGTCCGCGGAGGCTGCTATATAGAGCTGATGGCCACGCTCCGCTAACCGGCTGATCAGGGCATGACAGACAAGTCCGTCGCCATGCGGGCGGTGGTCGGTGAGAAGTTCGGAGCAGTGGGGGATGAAGATGGTGAGGGGACGACAAAGGCTCATAGTCCACCTCCGGCGACGCTTGGTTGTAAGGCCCGCGGGAATACAACGGTTCACCGCAGGAGTGCGCTGCTGATTGGCCCAGACGACTGCGGCCACTGCAATCATCAGCGCGATCAGGCTGTCGGTTGCCCCAACCAGTGGACGGGCATTAGTCTGCTGAGACATAGTTTCTCCTTGCGCTCTAGGCGCAGTCTCTCCAGGGACTGCGCCAGGACAGTTGCGCGCGCGTTTGCGTTTCCGCCGCCTGCGCGGCGCTTACGCTCAATTGTGGCGATATAGATTCCTTCGAGCCGGTCGATGACGCGATCCCAAGTCATGGTTTCAAGCACGCGACGGCGGTTGTGTTCCCCCATGGCTTTGCGCCGCGCAGGGTCGGCGAGTAGAGCAGCACAGCGCGCGTCGCAAGGCCTTGAGCATCGCCGACGCGTACGCCGATGCCCCCCTCGGCGTCCGATCATGTGCGGCGAAGCCCTCCAGCATCGGTGAAGACAAGTGGCTTGCCGCAGCTCATGGCTTCTATGGCCGTCGTCGCATAGGGCTCTCCATGTGACGGAAGACAGTAAATCGAACAATTGCGATACATCTCGGGTGCTGACGAGCCGCTCTACTATGGCCAAGAAATATAACACGTTTCTGTATGCCAAGGCGCTCAGCCCAATCCCGAGCGGCTGGCGCTTCTGGATCCGGATCCGGCGACGCCAAAGTGCAGTCAGGAAAGCGTCAGCTACATCCGACAAATGCGCTGATTAGATCGAAAATTCCCTTTTTCTTCGAGCCATGATGGCGAGAATATAAGCACGGAAAGACCGCTTATCATCCTCATCTACTCTCCCCTGGACGAGAAGATTCGGTATCGATTCCATGGGCAAAGTAAGAATACGGGAGGCTAAAGCGGACCAAGGCGCCAGCCGGTTAGCCGCTGCGGGCGCTGTCAGCAAAACGCGGTTGGCCACACTCTGCTGCAGCAGCAGCCGCACAGGTCCGGAACAGCAGACGCAGCCTTCGATACCGAGCGGTTTGGCTCCACTCGCATCTCTCGGGTCTGGCCATCTGGCAACGTAGGTGCCCAGAACAATCGGGATACCCAGTCCACAGAAGAGAAAGAGAAACGCCGGTATACACCGGGTTCATCTGATGGACGATGTCAAAATCGACTTGCCTTCGCAAACGCATGAAGAGCTGCCTCACACGCCGACATGTACATGAGCCTGCGACAAAGAGTGATTCTTGGACCCTGGAGCAGATCGGGAAGATATCACGTTCGATGGAAGGCGGTTTCGTAGATCAACTTCCTGGGCTGCTATATACAGATTGTGGCCCCGCTCGGACAAGTGTCGAATGAATCCGTGCGCAATGAGCCCGTCGCCATGTGGACGATGATCGGTTAGAAGATCGGAGCAGTGCGGGACAAAGATATTGAGGGGCGATACAGGCTCATAGCCTCACCTCCGGCTACGCTTGGTTGAGCGCTCGCAGGCGGCGAAAAACTGGTCGTTAGATAAGAATAATAGGTCGGCGCGGCGGGGCAGAAGCCCAGGGCGCGGCAGACCCAGGAAGCGCGAAAAACTGGCCAAGCACGAAGGCGAACCGGGCACAGGTGGAGAGCAGCAGGGAGAGCGCAGCACCTTCAATGCCGAATCGTGGGAACCAGGACGAGCATCAGTGGGACGGTGAGCAGCAGGCCAATCGCCTGAAGAGCGGTAATAACCCCGGGCCGGGACAGCGCCATAAACGCCTGCGACATCACCTGGGTCGCGCCGGCCAAGGATGACTTCTACTACCAGGATGCGGAGAATGGCAGCTGCTCCGCGATACTCCGGTCCGTAAAGGAAAACTAACAGACGTGGTCCGGCGAGCATGATGCCTGCCCCACAAAGCGTGGTCGCAAACGTGGTCATCCGTACGGCTCGACCAGTCATTTCCAGAACCTCGCGGGGGGGCCGAGACACAGCCCTAGGGAAAAGCACCATGACGACCGCGGTGTGAAACACATTCAGCATGCGGGACAAACTTAACGCCACGACATAGGTACCCATCATGCTGGGCTGCAGGATGCGTACCACGAGCGCCTGATCCACATAGAGCGACAATGTTCCACACAAGTCAATTCCGTAGGAGCGTATCCCGTAGGAGAGGAGCAGCCGCGCCGACTGAAACAGATGGTGGAACCGAGGACGGACAGTGCGGTAGAAGGAGCGTCCCATCCAGATCAGCGGCGGAAACCCGGAGAGCACGTAGCACCAAGCGGCGTTCACCGGGGTGAACCTATGGGTGAACAGGAGCAGGAGAAGTCCAGCCAAGGTGAGCAATGGCGGCCCGACCAGGGACAGGTTCGAGGCCGCGAAATTGCCTTGGCTCTCCAACGCGGCACGTCCTATGACGACAAGCACAGCTACTGGAATGTTCAGTAGGAAGAGACGCGCGAAAAAAAGAACCTGTGGGGAGTACTGGGGAATCCAGTGCGGCAGTCCCAAAAAACCGACCGTGTAAGCAACCACGCTGATGACCAGCGACAGCATCAAGGCGGCGCCGCTCAACTCGGATATTTGCTCCGGGTGCCGGCGTAGCCGGTAGGTCAGCGCGCTGGGGACACCAAGACTGAAGACGCTGGCGAGAAAGATGTACCAAATCATCATGGCGCTCAGCTCGCCCCGCCCCGCCGGGGCAAGAGCGCGCGCCGCCAGAATTCCGGTGGCAGCGTTTAACCCGATGATTAGCAGCTTCGCCCCGGCCGATTGCACAAATGCGCTGGTGGCCGAAAGCTGCTTTGGAGCCTGGATAAGCCATGCTTTCGTGTTCCCTCTATAGAAACGGCGCGTTACGGAAAGAGCGTAAGGGCGCGAGTTGCTAAGGTATGTACTGCAAAGGGTTGACGAATACCCCGACGTTCGCCGCCTGCATATAGTGCTGCAGCCGCGAGACCTTGTCATGCGGCACCAGAATCAAGTCCCCCGGCTGCAGCGCCATGTCATGCTCGAGCTGCACTGTGTTATTCACGCGGGTAAGATTGAGTTGCTTGACTTCATCGATGGTGTCGTTGAATTTGCGAAAAACAATTACCTGGCCGGATTTTGCCGATTGCGTGAAACCGCCAGACAGCAGAATCGCCGAGAGCGCCGTCATGTTATCCCGTATCTCGATCTGCCCCGGCTTCGCAACTTCGCCCGCCACCACTACATAGGGCCGGGTGAATTCTTCCAGGATCAGGTTCAACTCTGGATTGTTCAGGTGGTCCGATTCCTTCTGAGATGATCAGGTCATGCGCCTGAGTTACCGTGAGGCCTGCGACCTGCACTTCGCCGGCAACATTCAGATCGACATATCCGTCCGGCTGCACCGAAACAGTCTGATTCAGGTCAGGCGTGAGCCTGTACTGCAGCTGCAATGTGTCCCCCGGCCGGAGGAGATACCGCGGCCTCTGGCGGAGCTGAGACTCAGCAGAATTCGTGATGAGTGCGGCGATCGTGATGGCAATAAAGGCCGCAACGCATGTACGCGAGTCGCATGTTAGAACCCCCAACCAATCATTTTGCGGTGCACCCGATCGGGTATCAGGTATGTTCGCTTGTTCAGAACATGACCCAGAATTCTCCCATTCGCAGCTTCGATCGTGCGTTCCAGAAGGGCTATCTGGCTTTTCGTCGTCTTGTTTGCCTCGATCACCAGCAAAACGCCATCCGCTAAAGTCGTCAGGCCGAGGACGTCTGTGCTCTCCTTTAAGGAAGGGCAGTCGATGAGCACATAGTTATAGCGAGTGCGCAGGTGGGCCAGATAGCTTGCACGATAATCAAAGCTTTTCCGCCAGGCCTCGCGGGGTGCTGACAAACCTGAACCCGCCTTCCACCCTCATAGGGATACGGGACTCCTTTTCTCCCCTCAGGAGATGGCCGGGTTGAGTGTGCGGCCTCCCGGCAATCCAGCAACACTGCTGAAATAAATTGCTCACTATTGATCGACTTGGTCAGATGAGTTGCCAGGTAGGTGGTGCCCGCCTCGGGATGTGCGGCTACCAATGCTATGACCAGCCCACCGCTCTGCGTCGAGAGTTGAGGGCGCTGAAATACGCTATACATCAACCCCTGGCAAAAGGAGGCCTCTTGCTCCATCGGGTTCGTTTCGTGGCATGTAGCAATCATAGGTATCTGCGACTCCAGACCGTCGGTTCCCCGTCTACGCTATGTCTCATGGATACCGCCGAGCTTCTGTATCGCCGGAATCATGTTTCTTGGCGATGCCGTGATCACGTTCGGAACGCGAGGCGCCCTGCTTCTTGAAGCCGGACCACGGCTTCCTGGCTACCCGAATGTCCTGAGGCGCCGTCGCCAGCACGGGATACCGGGAAAAGGATTCGAGTTCACGCGCGCTGGCGATCGTGGTTCGCGACGATTCGGCAAGATAGACCGCGCCCGCGGCGAGGAAGAGCGCCGTGAGCAGACCCAGAGCCGCATTCAGACGACGGCTTCGGCGATGCAGGACTGAAGGCGGAATGTAGGGCTCTCGGCCACAGCAATGTTGACCAGCTTCCGTTCGTCCATGGCGTCTTCGATTTGCGCCTGGTCTCGTTTTTGCGCGAACAACTCGAAGTTGCTGCGTGCCTGGTCAGCCTTCTCCTCCAGAGCATTAAAGGGAACGTCCAGCGACTGGAGCCTCGACAACTGCTGGCGGAGAGACGAGATACTATGCTTTAGAGCAGACGACTTCGCCCGTAGCGCATGCCGCTCGATCCGTCCTTCGACCAGCGAACTCTGCACTTCTTGCCACGCCGGGTTGATATCCGTTACGTCTTCAGAACCCTTCAGCGTCAAGGCGGCGTTCAACGGATGCCGTGGTGTCGGCGATCTGGCGCTCCACTTCCTGCACCAGCCGTTCCTTTTCCGTGTAGCGCGTCAATAGCTCTGTCCGCTTGTTCTCCAACTGCACCAGCAGGGTTCGCATCTGGTCGACTGAGCCCTGGCTGAAACTAACGTGCTGCTGCGTTTTCTGGCGCTGGGGCACCGTCCCGGCTGCATGCCTGCTTTCGCTCAGCCGCCCCTCTAACTCCGATAGGCTGGCGTCGTTCGACCGCTGATCATCTTCATAACTGGCAATAGCCTTGTTCAACGTCTCTTCTGTCTGCGGAACAGAAATCAGGTGGTTCTTTTGTTGGAATTCGACTAGCTGGCGGTTTGCCTGCTGCCATGCGTCCTGGTAGCGATGAGCCTCATCGGCAAAGAAACTCGACGTGCCACTGGGGCGGGAAAGAAGCTTGCGGTGAGCAAGATAGGCGCCGGAGAAGCGCTCCAGCGTAGTAGTCGCCTCAGCCGGCGAAGGAGCTGTAAGGCTCACCGTGATTACATTGGACTTGCGCGACGGATCGATCTTCAGCCGTTTGCGAAAATCAGTCAGCCGTTGCTCGTGGAGCTTCAAAGCTTCCGGCGATCTCTTCTCGTTAGGCCACAATGCGGCCCAGGTAGGATCAGCCACCGCTCCGATTACATCCTCGCTGGCGAGAATGTCCAGCTCCGAGTTAATCTGCTGCTCCGTGATCTCCGTTACTGCCGGTGAAGCACTGCGGTCCGCCGTGATAACTGCATTACTCCGATTGTTTTCCAGCAGGAACTTCATCTCCGACCGGTACTGCTTCTTGGCAATCAACGTCGAAACTACGACCGGGAGCAGCACAAGTACGAATACAGCAGTAAATATGCGCGATTGCCGGAAGAATCCGTCCGCGAGGGCGCGAACCGGCGAGTCTTTCATCAGTTCGCTTGGTGCGGTCTGCATGTAGAACTACCTCCCTGAGGTTCCGCGCGCCTCGTTAGGAACAGCAGAATTTCGAATTGAGGAACCGCAACAGCGATACGAGTGGGCGATGGTCAGCGTCCGTGCACAGCTAACCTATCGCGAAGATCCAGCAGTGATTGCCGGTCAGGCAACACACTTGCACTCAGAAGTGCACAACTCGAATTGCGCTTGCTGGGGCCCGAACAACGTTTTACGTTCCACCCTGGGTGAAGTCTCCCGAGCAGGAGATCTTGCATAAAAACCAAAAGCGCGACCTACCAAAACATCGCACCACATTAGTCAAGAGTGAAATCCAATGTTTTGCTAACACTTTGGTAACAGCCCGATGATAATCAATTAGGTATTGCGCGCAGCGGATTTATCGAGAAATGTCACTTTACTCTTTCGATACCACCGCCCCGGCGCCGGCCCCGCACCAGGAGAGCCCTTTATGCCCCTTCGCGTGCTCTATCTAGATCACACCGCAAAGATTGGTGGCGGCGAAATTGCGCTGCTCAACCTGCTTCGCCACCTGGATAGAAGCCTCGTTTTTCCCATTGCGCTCCTGTTTATGGAAGGACCGCTGCGCGAAAGACTTGTGTCCTGCTGTGACACGCATGTGATTCCCCTGTCGGATTCAGCCCTCACAGCAAAGAAAGACGGACTGGGTTGGAGGTCGCTCCTTCAGCTGCAGGCAAGCTTGTCAGTGTTATTGCAGATCTGGAGGGTCGTTCGCTTTGCCCGGAAGATGGAAATAGACCTGATCCATACCAACTCGTTGAAGGCGGATATTATCGGGGGCATAGCCGCGAGGATCGCGGGCATCCCGGTAGTCTGGCACGTGAGGGATCGCATCGAGACGGATTACCTGCCAAAGATCGTCGTGCGTGTCTTCCGCCTTCTCAGCCAGAATCTCCCCGATTTTGTAATCGCTAACTCCTCCGCAACCCTGGCGACCCTCCATCTCGACAAGAAACGCAAAGGAATCCTAGTCGACGCGAACGGCCGCGTCGTTCACGATGGCTGTAATGTCGTGTCTATCCAGGATGGATCAGAGGTAAGTAAGACCACCGTGCGCATCGGCTTAATTGGCAGGATCAGCCCCTGGAAAGGGCAGGATATCTTCATCAAGGCTGCGGCGCTTCTCAAAGCAAAACACCCGGAAGCAAAGTTTGAAATTATCGGCGCGCCCCTTTTTGCTGAGCGCGCCTACGAAGCAGACCTTCGCAAACTGTGCGACGACTTGAACCTCAACGACACGGTAGAGTTTGCCGGCTTTGTTGAGAATGTTCCCAGCCGCATCGCCGAACTCGATATCGTCGTGCACGCTTCAACCACCGGTGAGCCCTTTGGACAGGTAATCATCGAAGGCATGGCAGAACAAAAGCCAGTGGTGGCGACCAATGGGGGCGGCGTGCCCGAGATTGTGCAGGATGGCATCACCGGCCTGCTGGTGCCCATGGGGGACGCGCTCCGCATGGCGGAGGCCATCGACTACCTATTGATGCACCCGGATGAAGCCACCGAAATGGGTGTTCGAGGAAGAGAGCGCGTGCAAACACACTTCACCATCCAAAAGACCGCGCGCATGGTGGAAGCAGTGTACGGTGAGGTCTTTGGCCGCCCGTTGGCAGGATGATCTGGAGGGTAAGTAATTGATTATTAACCACAAACTAAACACAAGTGCCGCTAAATCGCTAATCAGGAGAGGTAGGTTACTTCCGGTAACTTTGGTTTCTGCAGGACTACTGCTGTTGACGTGCGGCCTCAGGGGGCAGTCGATGGCCAGCGCCGGATCATTCGTGCCGCCGCCCGACCCGGGATATGGCCTCTACTTCCAGGATTCAGCCGGCGCGCCCAACGTCGCCTCCCGCTGGGGATACAACGATGGCTGGGAAGACGGCCGCCACGACCGGAACCACGGAGAGACGCCCCAAGCTGAAGAAAAAGACCGGTATACCATCCCGCCCGACCACGGAAGCCGCGTGCCCCGGGACCAATACATAAGGGTCTACCGGCAAGCCTACCTCCGCGGCTACGAGCACGGCTCGCGCTTGTAACACCGGATCCGGGGCTGGGACTTAGTTAGCCTAGTTCGCTTTGTTCGCACAACATCTGCACGCCGCCCCTTATAGAGGTTGCCTTCCTGTTGTGGCCGCCTGCAGTGAGGTGGAGAGCCTGGCATTGTCTGGCTGTACAGCGGACGCGAGGAGCCCGCGATAAAGCCCCAGGTATTGGTTGGCCAAAAGCGAAGAGGAAAACTGCGGCAGAGACATAGGCGCCTTCGCCGGTTGCTGAAGTGTGCTCACAACCGCTTCTGCCAGCTCCCTCTCTTCGTCCCCACCCAAGGCCACGAAGCGGCAGGAATCGCCTCCCACTTCGCGGAAGGCCGGTATGTCCGAGCACACGACCCGGCAACCCGCCAGTAGCGCCTCAGCGACCGGCAGGCCAAAGCCCTCGGTGATGGAAGGGGTGACCAGCGCTTCGCATCGCCCATAACACCACTGCAACTCGGGCTCCGGTAGTCCTTCAAGAAAGTGAACCCGCTCGTCCAGGTGGAGATCAGAGACCAGGCGGTAGATACCGCGGCTCTCCGGCCCCGCAATGCCGATGACCAGGAGCTTCATCTTGCTATCGATATCCCTGCGCTGTAACAAGCGAGCAAAGGTCCGGAGCAGCAGCGGAATGTTCTTGTTGCGGCGGTGCTGCGCAACACAGAGAAGGAAGGGCTCGCCCTGCCAGCCGGGGATAGGCGACTCGATGGCACAGAGCGGCTCCGCCTCGACACAGTTGTAGATACGTGTGGCTTTTCGCCCCGTGGCGGCCGGCGCATAACGCCTTAACAGAACATCGGTAATTTCCGAAACGCAGGCAATCGCATCGACATTGCGCAGGCATTGCTGCAGAACCACCCGATTGAAGATGACCTTCGGGAAGCCAAAGTTTTGCGGAATCTCATAGGGGTATAAGTCATGCAGCGTCACCACCGTGGGACACGCAAACGCCGCCCCATCTACCGGCATGGGATAGGTTAGATGAACCACGTCCGCCTGCACCCGGGCAGCCAGCTTGGGCAGTTCCCGGTAGTACCACAGGTTCCGGCTGAGCGAGCTCCGCTCCATCTCGCCGATGTGAACAATCAGCCGCGGGTCGCGATCGAAGCCCGCATCCTTGACCAGCGCACTTTGCCAAGGCGAGATCACAAGATGCAGAGCGGAAATCTCCTGCACTTGCAAGAGGCATCGCACGACATTAAAGGCGTGGCGCTGCAACCCGGAGATCCGGGATGAGAAGGAAGCGGCGGCGATGAGAATCTTCATAATTTCGATACCTCTTTAACTGGTTGAGCGGTGATCGAGCGTGCTCCCTGGCGCACTGCCAGGAAGACTTCGGCCAAAAGCACTTTGCCTGGATTGTCGGGGTCAATCTTCGACCAGTAGTCACGAATCAGGATCAGAGCCGCAGTAGCCGCGAAGACCAGGAACGTCAGCGCCAGGGTAAGCAACAACCGAGGAGGAAAGGACTTCTTTTCCGGTATCCCGGGAGTGTCAATCACACTGACTACTGGAACATCCTTGGCCTCGTCGATCCGGGCCATCTCATACTGCTGCGTGAGCAGCTCATAGACCGTCTCCTGGACACGCACCTGGCGGTAAAGATCGGCATAAGGAACCGCCAGCCGTGGAAGCTGCCTCAATGGCGGATAGAGCTCACCCTTGTCCTCAACATCAGTTTTCCCACCAGCGCCGGGAACAAGAGGGGCAGAAGACCCCGTCATTTTTTCCAGTTCGCGTTGCAGGCTCGCGATGCGCGCTTCCGTCTCGTGGACGCGCACATTGCCGTCACCATAGATCTGGCGCAATGACTCGAGCCCGGACTGTGCGACCAGCAGCTCTCCCTGCACGCGTGCGCCGGCATCGACCATGGCATGGGTCTGCTCCTTGATATCGATGGTGCTGTTCTTGCTGGAGAATTCGCTCAGGGCCAGCTGTGCCCGTTCCAGGTCCGCCGCGACGGCATGCAGGCGCCGCTCGATGAAGACGCGCTCCAGGTGAGCAGAGGACGTGCTGGTCCGGGTAACCAGCTTGTTCAGTTCGTCAAGGTATGCCTGGGCCATATCGCGAGCCCGCACAGGATCGTGATCCTCCACCTCAACCGTGATGACGCCGCTCTTCTTGTCCTCCGTGATAGTCGTACGGTGGGCAAGGCGCTTGGCCGTATCGACGCGATAACGGTTGCCATACAGATGCTGCAGTTGGAAACGGTCGATGATATGGCTGCTTACCGTCCCACTGTGCAGCAGGTTGATAAACAGTGCGGTCGAGGTGTGTGAGCCCAGCAAACCGCTGGCCAGGGTGCCCAACCCACCCAGCGATGAGGAACGGGCCAACGCCGCGAGCATCATCGCTCCCGAACCACCCTGTTGATCGGGCGGCATAATGCTGCCGCTCGACTTATAGCGTTTGGGAATGACGAACGCCAGGCTGAGGCTCACCACAAACGCGATCGCCGTTACCCGCGCAAGCAGGCGGCGATGCTTCCAAAGCAGAGCCCCACGAACTGCCCAGTGCTCCGGGGTGTGCGCATCGTGCTCGAGAGCTGCAACGATGGATTCCGGGATCATGGTCGTGAAATTGCGCGAATTCGACATATTTACCTACAGGGATGCCACCGAGGCAGTGATGGCGATGGATGAAGCAAGCTGCGCCGTGGTCAACAGGTTTTTCCACAGCAGCGAGGTGCCGATAATCTTCTGAGGAACTACGACCACATCCCCGGGATTGAGTTTGACGGAGAGCACTTTGGCGTCGAACCACTCTCCCGATCGACGGCCGACCACCGAGCCGTTGGCACGAATGATGAAGATCTCTTTCCGATTCGCAGTGGAGTTGGTTCCTCCCGCGTGACTCAGGTACCAGCCAGCTGTCTGGCCTGGTGCGAAGGTGAGGGCGGTCGCGTTGTAGACCTGCCCAGTCACGAGCACAAAACCAGGCTGCTTGGGGATCGTGAGCACATCACCCCGGCGCAGTTCGATATCCGCCGGTGTGTTTGCCCAGCTGTCGATATCGGCGGTTATCTGGATCACCATCCGGCCGGTTGGAGGATGATTCTTCAGGTCTTGCAACACCTCCTGCTGTTGAGCTTGAATCAGCTTCAACGTGCTAGCAGCATCACCACCTGCCGTGGCGGGTGAGAGGCGCGCCGCCGCTGAGTTGGTCTCGATCTGACGGATGAGCTCCTCCCGGCTCTTCTGTTCGAGCTCACGCACTTGTGCCCGTACCAATACCGCGCCCATGGGATAAGCCGCGGCAGTGAACCCTCCAGCCCTGCGCATGACGGAGCTGAGCCGCTCGCCATCATGAAAGCCGTAGTTACCAGGAAACTTGACCTGGCCGTCGATGGTGATTGACTCGCCTATATCGTTCCATCCCGTGATCTGATGAACGGTAAGGGTGTCGCCCGGTTTGAGCGGAATGTCCGCATTCGGCTCCGTTCCGGCAACAACCGCCCCGATAGGCACCGTGGCGAGACTCTCCACGATCCGGTTGCCATCGTTCACGTCGTAGCTTGTCAGGTCGGCTTTTTCGAGCAGTGCGTCGCGTTTGAATCCTCCCGCCATGCGTACCAGCTGGGCTGCTGTCATGCCTTTTGACAGGGGATAAATGCCTGGACGCAATACTTCGCCGAGAATGGTGGCTTTGGGCGCATCCATTTCGTAACGCCCGAAAATGCGAATGGTATCGAATGGCTGAAGCGTGATGTTCCCATTCCCGATCAACACATCGGGCACGTCAAAATCGATGGTCTCGGCGTGAAGATCCGGCGGCACCAAACGGACAATTTCTCCGTGCGTAGCGGGCTCGGGTAGTATGTCGCGGTAGCTATGCAGTACATCGCCGAGTTGCATGCCATCCTTGTAGGGCATCCGGCCGGGGCGCGCGACATGGCCCTCCAGATAGACAACCCGCTCGCTATAGGGCAGGATCGGTTCGACGCGAACGCGGTCCCCATCCTGTACCTGAAACGCAGAGATGGCATTTCGATCAGCCTGCGGACTTTGATCGCCGGCAAGATTCAGCGTGACCGTCTCGCGTTGGCGGTTGGCATCGATACGCTCGACCACGATGTGGCCGAGCGAAGCTGTAACCGTAAAGCCACCAGCGTCACTGAGGAATGCAGCCAGCGATGTCTCGCCGGCCTTCACCTCGTAAATCGCCGGACGCTTGACCGCACCGTAGACCGCGACCTGAGGTCCCGCGGGCGGGATCAGCAGTGTATCTCCGCTTTCAAAATGGGAACTTCCATTGCGAACGCCGTGCAGCAGGAAGTCATAAAGATCGACCTCCTCCACCAGTTGCTGTCCACGAAAGTGGCGCAATGTGCGCAACGAACCGGCTGCCGTGGGCCCACCGGCGGCGTACAGCGCGCTCAGCGGAGTTGCCAGCGAACTGATGTCGTAACCGCCGGGGCGCTGCACGTCGCCGACAACATAGACACGCACTGATCGCAGGTGCGAGATCGTAACCACTGCCTGCGCATTGCGGTACTGCTGCTTGAGCGCGTTTCCAATAAGGCCCTGTGCCCGTTCCAACGGGAGACCTGCAACTTGCACGGAGCCCGCCTCGGGCAACAGGACACGGCCGCTACGATCGACTACGCGGGTGACGCTCACGGTCACACTGCCCCACATGTCGATGGTGAGCGTGTCCCCGGGACCGATCACGTAGTCCGGTCCGATAGGGATGTCCAGCGGGGTGTCGCGGGCCGATACGCCGCGCGCGGTAACCAGATCGCGGTTCAAGAAGACCTCGGAGCCGAAGCGCTTGAGGTGCGCAGTCTGGTCGGGAATTTGCGTATAAAGATCGCGCAACGATGGCAGATTGTAGGGTGTGGGGAGGCGGTGCACCTTGGGCAGATCGGTCGATGAGTTCACCTCTTCGCGATCTCTTTTTTCTGTAGGATTCTGGCCGGCGGCAGAACTGGCCGAGCGAGTTGTTGTTCCCGGCAGACCGCTCGCCTCCGGGCGCGACTGCCCACTGTCGAGGCCCGGATTCTGGCCCGATTCCAACGGACTCCTTGATGTATTTATGGATCCAGCCTGCGCCAGAGAGCGCTGCGCACCGCCCGTTTCGCCGCCGGCGCCAACGCCGGATGCTGCGGTTTGGAGATCGTCGTCGGAGACATATCCGCGCGCGCGCAGATAGCTGGTGATGTTTGCACGCAGGCCGGCGTTGCCGGCAATCTGGTCATAGAGCATCTCGTCGGAGATGTCGTTGGCATCGATCTGCATGCCCTGTTCCTGCATGCGATCAGCCACCTGGGATTTAAGTTCCAGCACCAGGTCAGGGTTCTGCTGCAGAATGTCGATGATCTGGCCGGAGGAAAGACTGAACGACGGCGTCAAATTGCCGGTGTTTGTAGAGCTGTTCGAGTCGGTATTTCTATCGCTGCCAGCAGTTGTGGACGCGCTTCCACCAGGCGTCGTGGTCGGGGCGCTGGTGTCCGCTCCGGCCGTGGGTTGCGCAGTGCTCTGCGTCGGAGCAGGTGAAAATGGTGTTTGTCCGTTCGCGGTGGCGCCGCCAGCAAATAAGAAGGCCACCACCAATACGGCAACGAAGAACGTAGGTTGCGGTACCCGAGTGCCATCGGTTCCCAGCCGTGAAGAACGGCTAGTGGTCACGTTGAGTGCATCGGCAAAAGTGGATGATTGCGACATGAGCATTTCTTTCTACAACTTGAAGCTAAGGAACCTGGTCCCGAGGCGTGTCATGGGGTGGTCAGTGAATTGTCATTCTTTTGTTGATCGCGGCAAGAGCCGGGCGATCATCCGTGGTCAGGGATGATTGACCGAAGAACAGGAAGAATCGAGCGGTGAGATGCGCGGGGCGCGCGAGTTCATGTGATGCCGCCAACGAAGCAACTCCCACATATAGCGAGCTCCCTCCACGGCGTGAAAACGCAGGCGGAAACAAACAAAACGAAACTGTATCCAGTTTCGGCGGAGCCGCTCAGGGAACGTATCGTCCACGGATGCGGGGGCGATGGGCGGCGGTAAACGCAGAGGCAAGAGCGCCCGCCGCAGCGTACGCTTAGCCGGCAGGCCTACGGGTGCAAGCTCCCGTTGCAGCAGCAGGTACAGCTTGCTGCCGGGAAAGCTGGCGAAAACCGAGCGCGAGCCGTACAGTTCTATCCAAAGCCGCGCAGAATCGGGAAGACGGTCGACGGTCCAGCGGGTAAGCGAGGCTGGAGCGAATTCCCCCATCACGTGAGTGATTAACTGCGTTACCACGCCCAGCGCCAGGCTGTCCCTTGGGTTCTTCTCGGCAAGAGACTGAAGTTCGCGCCAAAAGGCATTATCTTCCTGATGGGCGAGTACGTGGCGGCGAAACTCGAGCAAGTGCGCGGCGCGCGAGAAGTCGCTGCACACGTGCTTAAACAGGTGCAGTCCCTGTCCCAGAAGAAGGTCGGCCGGTGAAAGCGCCGGCATGCAGATACCATGGAAACGACGCTTCACTGTGCGTGCCAGCAACGATGAGTCTGCGTCGGTATTGGTTTCCAGGTGCAACTCGACGCACCGGTGCGGCACATTCTTGTACAAATCCTTCATAGAAGCTAGCGGGATTTCGCTCGTTTTAAACTCCCAACTTCTGCCGCTAACCCCGTGCAAGTGATAGCCTCTGCGCTCAAGCATCTGCCGCGCCTGGGAGGCGCTGTTCTCCGCCACCAGAAAATCAAGGTCGAGCTGCGATCGCAACTGCAGCTTTGGCACCGAATGCGGCCAGAGCGAAAATCCCTTCAAAACGGCATAGGAAAGGTTGGCGCTCTGAAACTCGCGCTGGATCTCGATCGATTCATCGACCATGCCGCGGAGCCGCTCAGTATTGTCGATCAGGTTCTGCTGCAGGCGGGCCATCACCGCTCGCGGCAATAGGTCGTTTAGTTTTAACTCAAGCACTCGATCGAGGAAGTACAACGCCAGGCCACTGGTATCCAGCCAGCGCAGTAGTTGTTGCCATTCGTTGTCCGACAGGTGCCACAACCGCGCATATTGCTCGGGCAAAGGGTCGCAGAAGATCAGCAGCACGGCTTCGCGCGCTTGCAGTTGCTTGGCCAGGGATTTGGGCGACGTGCTCGTATGCAGTGTGGACATGGAAACCGACCTGAGTGCACCTCGGGATCGCCAACTCTGCAATCGGATAGCAAATGGCCCGGAGGGGTTAACTGTCCCAACTTTAGGCGGATCACGATTAAGGAATGTCATGTCGCCGTAAGGCGATTGTCATTTCCTTGTCGCGGCAGCGATTCCGCTCCAAATCCTTCAAATTGAACCGCGCAGAAACCAGATTTTGGACGCGGATCCGGTTGCCTTCTGCAAGTGACAATCAATTGACAAATTGCAGACCATCCCGAGACACATCGCCAACTGAGTACCGTTACTGTGGCTCTTATGTCGCGTCCGATCCTTAATTATCCGCTTTCGAAAGTGGCACGGTCAGCCAGGCCCATCGCCTTTGCCCTGGCCTTGCTCTGCTCTGCGCTTTCCGGGGCCGCACAAGACACGCCTCTTCTGTCTGGCGGTATAGGCTTCCTCACCAATACCAACACCGGTAACACCACTTACACCCCGATCATCGAGCCTTTGCTGGCGGCGCCCATTGGCCAGCATATTCTCATCGAGTCGCGGGCGGCCCTGACCGAGACCTGGGCCCCCAGTGGCAACAGCGCCCAACCCGGTTACGACCACAGCCACTTCATCGGTCTCACCTACCTCCAGGGGGACTACATCGCTTCGCCGCACCTCACCGTTGTGGGCGGCAGCTTTCTGCTTCCCTGGCAAACTTATAACGAGCGGTTATCGCCCATCTGGATCGGTAATTTTCAGGACGGCCCATTAGCCTCCAACATCGGTCTCATGGGCACCGGCCTGGGTGTCGGAGGCCAGGTTCGCGGCTCCGCTATTTCGCGGCGTAAGTACTCCGTCGCCTACGCGGCCTACTTCTCCGGCCTCTCGACGAATTCACAGTTTTCCTCCGAGCGCTCCGCCGGCGGCCGCACCAGTCTCTACCTGCCCGAGAAGGGCCTGGAGGTGGGCTTCTCTTACAGTCGCCAGCTTCAGGGGATCAACGAGAACTTTTTCGGCACGTACCTGTGGTGGGAGCCGAGGAATCCTGCCTTCCAACTGCGTTCGGAGTTCAACCGCGGACAGCACGCGGAAGGTTATTGGATCGAGTTCGCTTACCGTACGCAGGCCTTTGGAGGCCTCAACAGTTTTATTGGCCGGTTTGAACCGCTTTTCCGCATGCAGCAAACTTTCCGCCTCGACAACTCTCATATCAGCGATGGTGTGCCTCTCGTGAACACGCAACGCGCGGACTTCGGCCTCGACTACAACCTGCCGCACAACACCAGAATTCTTACCAGCTACGCGCGCCAGTTCTCCTCCACCGGCAACCACAATGTTTGGGAGACGGGTATCGTCTACCGGTTCCTCTTCCCAGCTTGGAAAGGCAAATGACCATGAGTGCAAAGCATTTTCTCGTTGCCCTGACGATCCTGGCTGCGACGCCCGCGTTTCCCCAGGCCGCGCAGACAAACAAAAAGCCGGCTGCCGCGGCTCACGCGTCGCAACAGCATGGAGAAGAAGATAAAGAATTGCTAGGCATGATTGCCCTGACTGCGGCGCCTTTGCTGCCGCCGATGATGGCGCAGGATCATCCGCCTGCTACGCCTGCAAACAAGAAGCCGGCTGTCGCCCAGGCATCCCCGCAGCAGGAAGATGACGGCGAACGCATTTTCAAGCAGAACTGCTCTCGCTGCCACAACGAGCCGGAAGGTTTCTCGCCTCGCATCTCCGGTACGATTGTGCGCCACATGCGCGTGCGCGCTTCGCTCAGCAAGCATGACGAGGAAGAGTTGCTCCACTTTTTCAACCCGTAATCGGGTAGAAATGATTTAGTTGGACCGCTCGAATTTAACAAGAAGATTTGTCATCTCGAAGAAGACGAATTACCTGTGGCAAGTTAAGGGAGGGATGACCAGCTTGCTTAACCGGCAACGAGGGCTGGGTGCCCCATTCAAGCCCGGTTTTGGCTTGAGTGGGATACCACAGCGCTCGACGCACCTTTTTTTCCCCGACCTGACTCAGTACCTACAGCGTCTTTCCCCTAGCAAAACCCCATAAGAATAGGACGGGTGCCCCACGTTCGCCCCAGCGTACGTGGGCCGAAAAAGACGGGCGAAGCCCCATCAAAGCTCTTACGATTTCGACCGGCGAATCCAGGCTGGACTAAGTAAAAGCAATCGAAACATATCGTTTTCGGCCCAGGTACGCTTTGACGAACCTGGGGCACCCGTCCAGTTCCTATTGGGTTCTTCGTAGAAAGATAAAGGGCGGGAAGCGATCTCCTCGCGGTATTACCTAGCGTGGATGGAGCGTTTGGATTTTTTCGATGGCCCAGGCGGCGAGCGCGGAATTCGCCGTGTCTGTTTTCTGTATCGATTGCAGGGTGGCGAGCGACTCCGTATCTCCCTGCCAGGCCACTATGCGCATGGCACGCTGACGGACCTCTTTGTTTTCGCTATCGAGAGCCTTGCGCACCTCCGGCAGAACCGCTGGGCTGGCCTTTACCAGCATCCACTCTGCCCGATCCGCCACCTCCCGATCACTTGATCCCAGAGCCTGTACCGCGGGCGCGGCATCGGCGCCGATGCGGCCCCACAATTGGAACCCAGCCACAATGCCGTCGTAAGACGACAGACCTTCGTCTGGCCGGAACGCCAGCTCCATCAGCTCCCGAGTGGCATCGTTCCCCCGCAGCATCTCGAGTGCCCGCATCATTTCCACCTGGCACTTGAAGGACTTCATGATGGCGTCGATCTCTGGCTGGGTGAATTTGGAGGCGCCTCGTCTGTCATGATCGTCGTGGATCAACTGCTCGGAAGCGATCTCTCTTTGCAACTGCGCTGGAATAGCCTTGATGGCAACCTCAGGTTGGTGCCGCGCAAGCGCCACCGCAGCCGCGCCGCGAACGGCGGCATCATCACAGGACAGCAGCGGCAGCAATGCTCCGGCGCTCACGTCACCCGGTGCGCGTGCCAGTGCCAACAAAGCCAATTGCAGCACATGTTTGTCTTGGTCGCGCAGCAACGGCAGCAATGCACTCGCTGGAGCGCCGAGCATGCCCAGTGCCCACGCCGCATTCGCGCGCGCATCGGCATTACCGCTCTGTAGTCCTGCGGTGAAGGCGGATACAGGCGTTCGTGGACGCGCTGTCACCAGCGCCACTGCCGCAGCTCGCGAAACATGATCGTCCGCATCCAGTAACCAATGGGCAAAATTTTCCTGCAGCGGAAATCCGCTATACCGGGACAGCTCCAGGATGGCAGCCACGCGGGCGTCGCTTTCGCCCGAATCAGCCTTGAGCATCAGCTCGTTCAGCCGGCGCTCCACCGGTCTGCCCACGGCATCCGCGCCCAACCGCGGATAGTCGACGTTAATGCCATCTACTCCCGCAGCAACCGCGGCCTTCATCCCGGCCAGATCCATCTCATGATGGTTGGCGGAAAAGTTTGCCACCACCGCTTTACCCTCGCGGTGGTACTGGCTTACCTGGTCCTCGGTCACTCCTGGCTGCACCCATTTCGTCCCGTCGCCGACATCGGTCGCTGCGGGATATAACTTCTTCACATCTTCCCATTCACCATTGAACTGCACGCGCTGCAGCATGCCTTCGCGCTCCAATATCTGCAGCACATCCGCACCGAGACCCTTGTCCTTCATATCCAGGACCAGGCGAATGTCCCGCTCGCGCGCCAGCCGCAACGCGTCCTGGAAGAGGGTCATATGCAGACCTTCGAATCGCTCCCCCATCCAGGAGCCTGCGTCGCGCAATTGCAGGTCGCCGTAGAGGCTGGTCTCGGCCTCGCCCACGCCGTCGGTCAACCGCTCCATGATGCCGTCATGGTTCAGCACGATCTTTCCGTCCAGCGTGCGGCGAAGGTCGATCTCCACCAGGTTGCAACCCAGCAGCGCAGCCTGGTCCAGCGACTCCAGTGTGTTTTCCGGCACGTCCTCATTCGCCGTCCGATGGCAAAGCAGCTGCACGCCACCCGGAAGCAGCACTCCCGCGTGCGCGATTCCTGCGGCGAATAGCGCCAGCAGCAGGACCATCGTGGCCCTCATCTTGTTTCTCCTTGAGTTTGTTGTAGCGGCGAAAGCAGGAAGCGAAAGAGGAGCGCAATGACCAAGGCCACCACCGCAAGCGAAAATAGCACGGGAGGATATCCGAACCTGGTCAAAAGTACGCCGGCCCCCGCCGTGGCAACGGAGGCGACGAGCGCGTTGCAGAACAACGTCATAGCCGCGGCTCCGCTGCGCTCTGCGTCTGGGGTCTCATTCATCAGCAGGTTGTAGAGTCCTGGAGAGCTCATCCACTGCGCTGCGGAGAAGGTTAGATAGAGCGCCACTGCCAACTGTCCATTCCTTGCTCCTGCCATCACGCCGAGCACCACGGCAGCCAGGATCTGCGTAGCGACGATACCTCTTACCAGGCCAAGCATGCGCAGAACAAATGGGGTCAGAAGTCCCATGCACAGCTGCAGCACCTGCACGGTGGAGAAGATCAGCCCGATCTGCGTCATCTGAACGTGCAGTTGCCGCGACAGATAAACATTAGCGAACGGAGTAAACGCCGCCAGTACCGCGGACCACAGAGCCATCAACGGCAGGAATCGCCAGAGGAACGGATTGAGCTTCCAGGCGCGCAACCAATTCCAGCGGCCGGCCTGGACATCGGGCGCGGCCTCCTCCTTGGACTGAGATGGTATGCGGAGTCGCAGCACAGGAATCAGACCCAAGAAGGCGATCGCGCAGGAGACGAGGAGGATGAGACGCTTGACCTCGGCGGGCTGCATCGCGAAGCCGGCCATTTCAAGCCACTGCCGCAGATAGCCGCACACAATGCCACCCAACAAGCTGGTGCCCACGCTAGCCGAAAAGATCAGGCTGAACCCCGCGGTGCGGTTCTTCTCCCCGGTAAGCCGAGCCACCCCGGGAAGAAAGCAGACGCCCCAACTGCTCATTGCCAAGCCAGCCAGAAACGCCAGCCCGATCTGGGCCGGCTCCCAAACCCATACCGCGCGCATCGCGTTCACCAGGGGAGCGGTCACAAACAGTACGATGAGCAGCGGCCGCAAACCAAACCTTTGCGCGAGCGCGCCGGCCGGCAATGTTCCTACCAGCGAGCCCATCGTCATTGCGCCGCCTATCCATCCCATCGCCCGCTCATTGAAGCGGTAATCCAGCAAGTACAGGTTGAACAGGAAAAAGTAGATCGCGAAGCCGGCATCGAAGAAGAAGGCAGCGGAGAAAAACACCCAGTAGCCGCGACTGAGATTCTTCTCCCGCAACCACGCGGCCGGATGCCTCCAGAAGGAGACAGTCGCTACCGCATTTGGCGCCGGATCGAGGAGCAATTCCATCAGTGCCCTTCCCGCACCAGTCCCTGTAGTCGATCGATAGCCCAATTCAAATCGGTGTATCGCAATTCGAAAACATCCGCGGTCAAGAGCCGCTCGATCGCCCTGTACTGCACGGCAAGCAACTCTGCCGGCCCGTAAAGCACTTGGCGCATGAAGTGACGAGCCACATCCCGGCGATAAGGCACAAGCTGCTGGGGGGAGGTTGTACGCCGGTTGAGAAAGACGATGAAGTCCACCCTCGTCGTCTGCGCGCTGGCAATATGCGTCATATTAGCGGTCGGCAGTTCGATCGATGGCTTGCCTGTGGCACGCGGTGTAAGATCGAGCCCTGCAACTTCCGGAAATATCTCTGCGGCAGACGGACGAAAGCGCACCTTATAACAATCTCCCGTCACTAGCCGCTTGGTTCCGCCATTCAGCAGAAAGCTTCCATCGTCGCTCACGTACGTCCATCCTGCACGGGCGCAGGCATACGCTAGTGTCGATTTGCCCGCTCCCGAATCGCCGCACAACAGTATGCCCCGCCCATCCAGCGCAACACACCCGGCATGCACAGGGGTTGTGTACCGGCTGGCAACGCAGCATGCGGGCGCCCCCAGGAGGAAATACTGCGCATAGAGCCGATGACGCAGCGCGGCGCGCGAAATCACGATCTTCGTGTGGCAAGATTCCAAATCGACCACGCTGTAGTTGTCCGCATCGGCGACACACATCAGGAGCGGCTGCATGTACCGATACGTCGGCTCCGGAGGACATTCCGTCGCATTGCTCTCCACCACTTGCACCTCCGCCCGGATTGGCTCGGTATCGTGCTGCTTGGTGAACTTTCCCCAAAGCTCCTCGTATTGCTTGAGCACGCCTCCGGAGTTGGTCATGATCACAGCGGGGAAACCCAAAGGATAGAACGTCGCGTGGAAAGGGAGCTCCGGTGGTTCCACCACGTGCCTGCGAGGCTCTATCCGCTGAGAAGCATTGCAGGCGGATTCGAGATCTTCAATCGATAACATCTTCCTTCTCCCTAGATATAGTTTTGGGGGATGCGCCTGTACCCGGCGTTTGGCCGAAACCTGGGCTCAGCAGTAGAAGAAAAGCCATGCGTACGCAGCAAGGGAAATTCTCACTGCGCGGGGCCTTACAAATTCGTCTCTCACTGTCTTCCTCGAATAATGATCTTGCATAGAGGCCGAGTATGAAGAGATTAGGCGTACCACTTGTTACCGGCTTGTCATTTATTTGTCCCGATGTGTGCCAGGCCCGGCTCATCTTGAGAAGAACTCCAGGGACCTTTTGTTTCTTCGATCAACCGACCATGCTGTAGCCGAAATACACGATGGGCGCAAAACTGCTTGTGAACCCGATGGGTCGCGAGCACTACAGCTATCCCCGCAGCACCAAGGTTCTTAAGCACGTGCCCTTCGTTTTCGTCATCCAACGCGGACGTTGCTTCGTCCAGAACAAGCAGTGTGACGCCGCGAAGGATCGCCCGAGCAAGAGCCAGCCTCTGCCGCTGTCCTCCAGAGAACAGGACTCCGTTATCACCGACGCCGGTCTCGAGGCCAAGAGGTAACGCCGCGACAAATTCGCTCAACCTAGCGGTTTCCAGCGCATCCATGAGCTCAGAGTCGCTTTTCTTCTCCAGCCCGAAGAGCAGGTTATTCCGAATCGAATCGTCGAGAAGGATAATCTCCTGGGGCACGTATGCGACGCTGCTTCGATCTACCCGCACCACCCCGGCACCTGGTTGGGAGACGCCGGCTATCAGATTAAGGAGCGAGCTCTTGCCGCTGCCCGACACCCCACGAAGCATAACGCTCTCTCCCGCGCGCAGACGCAGATCAATGTTGCGCAGGATCGGTGCGTCCTCGCCGAATGAAAAACCTACCCCGTCAAGTTCCAGGACGAAACCGGCAGCCGGGAGTTGGATCGCCCGCGGAGGCGTGCGGTGAAGACGGCACTTGGTCAGTTCGCCATCCACGATTCGAACGTTCTCGCAAGTACTCTCCACCTGACCAGCCGTGAGCGATATCTGACTGATCAAAGGAAGCAGACGTCGAGAGAGAACGAAATAAAACACCAGCAGCGACAAGACCTGGCGAACATCGCCGTGGCGGAGCTCCACGGCGACCACAACGCCAAGAAAGAGCAGCACCACGCCTTGATCGGAGAGGATTCTCGCCACCAGTGGGAGAAGAGCGACTTGCCGGCTGCTTACGCCCAGGGAGGCGGCTTGCTCACGAATCCGGCCATGAAAGAAATCCTGGTTCTGGTAAGTGCGAATCTCCTTCCCGGAGGCGAACACGTCCGCCAGTCTTCTCTGCAGCATGCGCAGGGACTGCTCGCGTTCCGATGCAGCGCGTTGCAGCCTTTCGCGGATCAGGAAGCGGTGCACTCCATAGAACAGGAGCACAGCGGCCCCCAGCCCGCACGCAGCCGCGGGGCTTTGATAAACCAGAGCGACGGTCATGATAAGGACCACAGCCACGGCGGCGGTCATCTCAATCGAATAATGGTAAAAAGTGGCAGCTTCGCGCGCTGTATTGACGGTATGGTTCAGGAGTTCACTGCGATTGCACTCGACAAAGCTTCCCCAGCGCATTTCACTGTAGCCGTGGGTCAGCCGAAGCAGGAAATCCTTGTACAGATTCTGAACATATACAACCACGCGGCGGGTGGCCCACAGATCCAAGGCCGACCGAAGAATAACCATCCCTGCCGTGATCAAGGCAGCCACGAGAGTCGACTTTGGTGTCCACCAGAAATGATGCGAGGGAGAGCCGCCCTGCAAGAGCAGGAATAAAACATACATCGCGCCCGCGACCAACAGATCGCACGCACCCACAGCGACTCTTTCCACCACCAGCCACGCGAACAAGAAGCGCTGCCGCCTTTGCATAAGACGAAACGCCAGCCGGAAGATTTCGCTAAAGCTGAAGGACCGTTTCACGTCCCCTACAGCGACAGGAAACGGGGCGGATCGAATCGACATAGGGCGAGGCTACCAGTAAGGGGGCACTGGAGTTGTCAGTGATGGGTCGCCAAAATGTCAGCGAATTGTCATCTCCATGCGAAGACGCCTTCCCGCTCTTGCTATCGCCCTGCCGGTAATTACCTGCATGTAGCAGCTTCCGTAGCGCGAATCAAATGAAACTGCCGCGTTTGCGGAAATCCGCATAGCTTGCCGAATCCCATGCGGCGGGGGTTGCGCGACAAGGTGATGACAATTGACTAACCAACGCACGACAACTCATCCCATCTAACTCGTTAAGGTGAGATTGCAAGACTGCAATCAAATGCTTTGAGGGAGAGAGATTCATGAAGAAAACGTTGATGCTGATAATGCTGCTAGGTGGGCTGCTCATGGGCACCTTCACCGTGTCTACGGTCGGGGGGCAGGCCGCGCCCAAGACGATCAACCTTACCGCCCATCGCTTTACCTACGATCCGGATGAAATCACTTTGAAGAAGGGCGAGCCAGTGGTGCTGGTGGTAAAGAGCGAAGATGTGCCGCATGGGTTGCGCATTAAGGACCTGAACGTTGACCTGAAGATACCCGCGCACGGCACAGCTCAAGCGCAGTTCACTCCGGACAAGGCAGGGGATTTTATCGGCCAGTGCTCTGTGTTCTGTGGTTCCGGCCACGGTTCGATGAAAATCACCCTGCATGTCGTGGAGTAGAGATGCGCTACGTGATCGTAACTTTAGCCGCGGCCATGGGATTAGCGGGCTGTAAGGCTGATCCTCCGGGAAAGCTGGAAACAAAAATCATAACCTCTGCTGAGCACGATATTTTCATTGGCAACAAAGACGAGAAGAATCCCTTGCCGGACACGCCGCAAACCCGGGCCGACGGCAAGGAAGCCTTCTCGCACTATTGCGTTGCCTGCCACGGCAACGATGGCCAAAACACGGGTGTTCCTTTCATTGAGCACGTCTCACCCCCGATTCCGTCGCTCAAGTCTCCTGACGTGCAGCGATACACGGACGGTCAATTGAAGTGGATCCTCGATTATGGGATCCGGCCATCTGGAATGCCTGGCTCAAAGGGAATCCTGAATGACGATGAGCTTTGGTCCATCGTAGTTTTCCTGCGCCATCTGCCTCCGGCCGCCAGCCAGGGTATTCCGGACATGTATACCCATTGAGGATTATGGACACAATCACTGCCCTAGAAGGAAAGACCGATAGCAAAGGGGTGCAGGCGACCTGGCTGGCGTTTGCTGTTGGTTTCTTTTTTTCCTTCCGAATCGTTCTCGGTCTTCTCTCGGTGCGCGTGCTGGGCACAGCTCCGCGCGCGGGCTCCGAGTTGGTTCTCGTCTTAGAACTGCTCCTGCTGCTGCTGGTTTGCTTTTATTCACTGGGATATGCGCGACGCACGTGCGGTTCCATGCTGCGACTGTCGAGTATCCGCTGGGTTTTTGCCTTCCTTATTTTTTCGTTTTGCAGCCTCGCCTGGAGCTCGACGGTATCACTGCCAACGTCGGTCGCTTACTGGTTCGGGATCGCCGCGGATGTTGCCATGGTTGTCCTGCTGCTTCGTGCCGGATCGGTGACCGGCGTGTCTCATTCGCTGATGAAGGGCTTTGTACTGAGCGCCTGCTGCCTGGCGGTGATCGCGTGGATCATGCCCGGCCAGGCGGATCTTCGGCTTGGGGATGAAGAGTTGTTTAACACTAACCAGATCGGCAACCTTTGCGCCACAGCTATTTTCCTGGCTCAATACCTCACTCGCCGTAAAGCAGGGCGGTGGGGCTTCGCTATTCTCTTGCTGGCGCTGACGCTTCTTCGCAGCTTGAGCAAGACCACGATTGTTGCTTTTCTGATTAGCGAGAGCTTCCTGATCATTGCGGACAGGTCGATAAGCCGAAAGACCAAAATACTCCTTACGCTCGCGGTCATCCTGGTCATCCTCCTCTTCTGGGGGCTTTTCGAGGCGTACTACGACGTCTACACTACTGCCGGTAACCAGGCAGAAACGCTGACCGGCCGTACCGCGATCTGGGCCTACTGTCTCGACGCAGCGCTGGAAAAGCCGTTGATCGGACACGGCTTCGATTCCATGTGGAAGGTGATTCCTCCTTTTGGTCCGGAAAAGTTCGAGGCGCGGCATGCGGAAAACGAACTGCTCACGCAGTTCTACGCTTACGGGGCCGTAGGCGTGTGCCTGCTGATCGGCCTATACGGAAGTCTCTACCGGCAGATCCGCAGGCTTCCGCGAAGTTCTGTCAGGATCGTCTTCCTGAGTCTTTTCCTGTTTGTGGTTGTGCGCGGCCTGGCCGAGGCTGAACCCTTTGATCTTTTGTTCCCTCTATGGTCGATTGTTCTCATTAGCATGCTGTTGGAGCATGCGGTCACTGTGAGCGACGCTACGAGCCCCGCGGGTCAATCCGCGAGGCCCAGCACGCTGCTGCCTCTTTCAGTCCTACGACTGCAAGACCGGCAGACAGAAATTTAAGGTGAGGGCGCATGATTAGGAAAGCTTTGTGCCTCGCCCTGTTCGGCCTGCTGGTGCCCGTTGCCCTGGGTGAGTCATTCACTCCCTGTGGAAACCTCCTTCCCGACTATGACCCCTACGCCGAAGCCCGAGGCTCCACCTACGTTCCGATGGATAGCTGGATTTACCCGGCTATGGACCGCCTCCATGCGCTGGGACAGGTCGATATCGCCTTCCTCGATATGAAACCCTGGACCCGATTGAGCATCGTACACATGCTCGAAGCTGCATCGTCCAAGATGGAAGAAACCTCCGCAGACAGTGATGCTTGCCGCATCTATCACTCGATCCAGCGAGAGCTGCAACCGGATTTCGACAGTCTGCAGAAGCCAGCGCGGCCCGAGGCCAAGTTGGCGAGCGTCTATACCCGCTTCGACGGCATCTCCGGCACGCCGTTACGTGACAGCTACCACCTCGGGCAGAGCATCATCAATGACTACGGCCGTCCTTATGAGCAAGGCTTCAACAACCTAGACGGCTTCAGCACCCGCATGGAGGATGGACGCTTCGCCTTCTACTTGCGCGGCGAATATCAACACGCTCCGGCCGCTGCCGGCTATTCCACCTCGCTTGCTGAGCAGCTTTCGGCGATTGATCAAATACCATTTGCCACCAACCCAAAACAGGACACGATCCCTCTAGGGCCCATTTCATCGGTAAATCATGTGCGTGTAATCGAGGCGAACCTGTCGTACCTGGTCCTCAACAACGAAATCTCGTTCGGAAAAAATGACCACTGGCTGGGGCCCGCCCAGGGCGGAAGCTTCGCATGGAGCAATAACGCTGACAACATCTATGCGTTTGAAATCGACCGGGTAGAGCCTCTGCGAATTCCCCTCCTTTCACTGTTGACGGGGCCGTTCCGATATCAGTTCTTTGTCGGCCCCCTGCAGGGCCATACCGATCCAAATGGACCATGGGCGCATGCTGAGAAGATTAGTTTCAAACCAACGGCAAACCTTGAATTTGGGTTCGAGCGCACCGTCATCTGGGGTGGAAAGGATCATGTCCCGATCACGATCCACAGTTTCCTAAAGAGCTTTTTCAGTTTCCAGGATGTTTCCGCAGCGGAGAAACTTTCCCGGAACGATCCCGGGGCGCGCTTTGGAACCTTTGATTTTTCCTATCGTCTGCCTTACTTGCGTGACTGGCTGACGCTGTATACGGACTCCCTGGTGCACGACGATACCAGCCCGATCAGTGCGCCGCGTCGCGCGGGTATTCGTCCTGGCCTGTACCTGTCGCATTTTCCCAAGTTTCATCAGTTTGATTTCCGGGTGGAGGCGGCTGATACGGATCCTCCGACCAGTCGAAGTAATGGCGGCCTGTTTCTTTACTGGGAACAAATTCAGAAGCAGGGTTACACCAACAAAGGCTTCATTATGGGAGATTGGATCGGCCGTGAATCCAAAGGCGGCCAAGCGTGGCTCACGTATCACCTCTCGCCCAGAGAACAGATACAGTTGTCCTACAGAAACGCGAAGGCCGCCAAAGACTTCATCCCTGGCGGCACCACCCAGAATGTCTTCCAGATTTCTACCAGCAAGCGTTTTCACAACAATTTTGAATTGAAGGGCGCGATTCAGTATGAAGGTTGGAAGGCGCCGATTTACAAACCGGGCAAACAGACCGACGTGAGCGCGGGAGCACAAATCACCTGGTACCCGTGACGGCTACTGGCCCGATTGCGTTGTCGTAGCTTCTTGGGAAAGAAACCCTCCGTTTTCACAGACGCTTACGCCCTGCACAGTATAGGATTCATAGCGCAGAATGGAGTCGCCTATGAAAGCCGCAGTCTGCTAATCCGCCTCACCGGCTCCTGGGCAGCTTCAGGTTGAGGTCGCCTGGTGCGGCATCTGCGGCACCGATATGCAATCATGAAGATCAGGTCGTTGGGCGACAACATCGATGCGCAACCGCATGGTCAATCTCTGGACGTTTGGCGGTCTCTCACTCCCCGAATTGCTTCGTCGAACGGCTCGCGAATCCTGGCATGATGAAGTCTTTGGTCAGGGGGGCCGAATGGCCTTCTATCACTTCCTGGCAATATTTCCGTCTCTGCTCATTTTTTTTCTCGCCAGTGCGCGCGTTCCTCATCTCGGCGATCACATGAGGCATGCGCTCCAGGAGATGTCTAGCCAGGTATTGCCGGACCAAGTCTCGCAGCTCTTACAGAACGTGATGCACGAGCTCAACCAACGCGCTGGTTCGGGCGTGCAACTTATTTCCGTTTGTGCCGGAGCATTATGGGCTGCACTTAACGGCACCTGGGCAATGATCTATGGGCTCAACAAGGCCTACGAGGTGGAAGAGAATCGCTCCTGGTGGGAATTGACGATTACGAGTGTTGGCCTGACGATTTCTCTGGCCGTCACCGGTTCCATCGCCGTGTTGCTGATTTTCTGCAGTGCGTACCTTCAGGCACGCTTTCATGGCGGCGCGATCGCCCTACGCGTGTTGGAATGGTTCATCCTGGCCGCGACGCTTTCCTTCTCGTTTGCGGTGCTCTATCGCTTCGGGCCTAATCTCCGCGATTGTGAATGGCGGTGGAGCACGCCGGGCGCGTTCTGTGCGCTTCTGCTCTGGATAGGCTCCACGTTTGGCGCCCGGGTCTATTTCGATCATGTGAATTACGCCCGCAGCTATGGTCACCTGAGTGGCGTGGTGATGCTCCTGCTGTGGCTCTATGTCAGCAACGGAGCCATACTGATCGGCGGCGAAATGAACTCTGAGATCGAAAAGACGGTGACGGGCCGTCGCAATACACCCTTGGAGAGCGCCTGCTCACCGGTTAAGCGGTGACCGTCTGAGAAATGCGTACCTCAGTCCCCCAACAGAACTCCTTAAAACTGGACGGGTGCCCCAGGTTCGCCAAAGCGTACCTGGGCCGAGAATGATGTGTTTCGATTGCTTTTGGCTAATCGATCTCGCAAAAGCTGTGGTGGGCTTCGCCCGTCTTATTCGGCCCAGGTACGCTTTGGCGAACCTGGGGCACCCGTCCAGTTTTTAAGGAGTTCTGTTCGGGAACTGACTCCTACTCTGCTAGGCCTGCGATTCCTTCGTCGGCTACATCAACTCTTCTATGAAACCTCGCGCCACATCGGGGGGAATGCGCAAACTCTGCTTGACCAGCGGTTCCTTGGCCAGCACCGGCTCTGACTCATCCAGCGTAGGCACGTCCGTACGCTCGAAGAATTTGCCTATGGGAATTTCGTCGCCCCATAGCAGCGACTTCTCCATCGCGGCCATCCAGTTGGTCGAGTCGTAGCCAGGATTATCTTCAAGCTTCTTCACCCGCGGCCGGAACCACTGGAAAGTGTTGTCGTGGTTATAGGTCACGCAGGGACTGAAGACATCGATGAAAGAGAAACCCTTGTGCTGAATTCCCTGCTTGATCAGTTCGGTTAGGTGCTTCTGCTCCGCACTGAAGCCACGAGCGACGAACGTGGCTCCGGCCGATAGCGCTAGAGAAATGGGATTGATCGGCCCTTCCACGCTGCCGAAGGGCATGCTCTTGGTCTTCATGCCTTTGCGGCTGGTGGGTGAGGTTTGGCCGGTGGTGAGGCCGTAGATCTGGTTGTCCATGACGATGTAGAGCAGATCCACATTGCGGCGCATGGTGTGCATGAAATGGTTGCCGCCGATGCCGAAGCCGTCCCCGTCACCTCCGGTGACCAGCACCGTCATGCCATGGTTCGCCATCTTGAAGCCGGTGGCCACGGCCAGCGAGCGCCCGTGCAGGGTGTGCATTCCATAGGTGTTGATGAAACCAGGAAAGTTCGAGGAGCAGCCGATACCGCTGATAGTTGCGACCTCGTGGTTCGGGATCTGCAGCTCAACCAACGCCTTCTGCACCGCGGCGAGCACGCCAAAATCACCACATCCTGGGCACCAGTCTGGATCGACCTTGCCCTTCAGGTCTGCCATGGTGGTCAGTTTTGGAGCTACTGTATCTGTTGCCATCGTTTAGTTCTCCTGTACCGGTTTAGACCATGATCTCGTGGGTTGGAACGGAAAGCGTGGTGCTTCCACTCAGCTGTTCCTTTACTGCCTCCACAATGTGGTGCGGCATAAAGGGTTCGCCATCGTATTTGCGGATGTGGCCATTGGCCACAAAACTGGTTTCGCTGCGCAGGTAGCGGGCGAACTGGCCACTGTAGTTGTTCTCGATAATGATGGTGTGGCGCGAGTGCTTCAGAATGTCAACAATCGCGTCGCCGTGCAGCGGCACCAGCCAGCGGATCTGCAGCTGATTGGCGGTAATCCCCTGCTCGGCAAGCTGCTCGCGCGCTTCTTCGATCACGCCCTGGGTCGATCCCCAGCCGATCAGGGTTACGTCGGCATCCGCCGGGCCTTGAATGGTGGGCGGCGGAACGGAGGCTTCAATCCCCGCGACCTTGCGCATCCGCTTTTCCATCATGGCGCGGCGCTTCACCGTGTTGGTGTATTCGTCGCTGATGAGCACGCCGTCTTCATCGTGCTCGTCGCTGGAGACGACGTGGGTGTGGCCGGGAATGCCGGGAATGGCGCGTGGCGAAACTCCGCTCTCGGTAATCAGGTAGCGCTTGTAGTCTCCGTGGCCGTTGCCGTTGGCGGAGGTAATCATCTCCCCGCGATCGACTTTCGGGTTGAAGTCCAGAATATTGGGGTCAACGCTAAGCCGGCCCTCGGACAAAAGCAGATCGCAAAGCACGATGCCGGGACATTGGAAGCGTTCCGCGATGTTGAAGATTTCAGGGATGAGGGTAAAGCAGTCGCCAATATCCAAAGGAGCGGCGATTACCCGGGGATAATCCCCAAAGGCCGCGCCCAACATCTGCCACAGGTCGCCCTGCTCCGTCTTGGTGGGAACCCCAGTGGACGGACCCGCGCGCTGGCAGTCAATCACGACGACAGGAATTTCGGCCTGGGCAGAAAGCCCCAGCGCTTCGCTCATAAGAGCAAAGCCGCCTCCCGAGGTGGCGCACATGGCGCGAACGCCGGCATGCGCCGCGCCGATCGCCATATTGATGACGCCGATCTCGTCTTCCACCTGGCGGACCATGATATTGGCTTTGCGGGCGTGCTCGGCCATCCAGTGCAGCACGCCGGTCGATGGGCTCATGGGATAGGCGCAGTAGAACTTGACCCCCGCCGCCGCTCCGCCCATCGCCATGGCGGCGTTGCCGCCCAGCACGGCGTAGCGAGTGTCGGTCATGGGCAGCGGATTGGCGAAGGCTTTGAAGTTTTGCGTGGCGTAGTCATAACCAACCCGCGCCAGGCCCACGTTCTCGTCGATGACGGCCTGTTCCTTCTTGCGGAATTGCTCGGCGAGCACGCTCTCCAGCGCTTGAAAGCCGACGCCGGTCATGCTGAGGGCGGCGCCGATCGCCAGCGTATTCTGGGCGATCTTGTTGCGGCTGATGTCGGCCAGCTTGGAGACCGGGAGCGGGCACAACTGCACCCCGTCGGCTGCCTCGCCCGGCTTGATGGTGTCGGAGTTGTAGATACAGGCGCCTCCGCTGCTCAGCAGGCTGAGGTGCCGATTCATGGTGTCCTGGTTCAGGGGGATCAGCAGGTCGATGCGATCGCCCATGTTGGTGATCTTGTCCGGGCCGGTACGGATGGTAAGGAAAGTATGGCCGCCGCGAATGATGGATTGGTAGGCGTTGTAGACGTTCAGGTGCAGCCCACGCCGGCTGAAGATTTTCGCGAAAATGTCACCCGGGGTGGCAACGCCCTGACCGGCGGCGCCGCCGATACCGATAGCGAAGGACTGCTTCATAGATTTATCTCCAGGCTACGGGAGGCGCCCGCCATGGGATTTTGTGCGCTTCCGTCTGCGCTGGACATTCTTCGGCGGGCCTCCGGATCTTATTTCATCCAACAAAATCAGGACGCTTTTTGATGGCGCCATCTTTCGAATGCCGATAAGAATACACCTAGCCCCTGTGGTCTGGCATCTGCCTTGTTTTTCCTCGATGCGGCCTTCCGCGAAGGGCATCACCCAAAAGCGGTAGATAATCGCAATCTTATGATTCCAAGCGGGATGTGTGTCCGGCGCGTGGTTGAGAAGATGGTTCGTCCGCGCTTCGTCCCGTGGATCGGATCATGCAGCCCGGCAAAGAAGGCGTAGTCTGGAATGTTCAGTAGATATCGCCCGAGTAAGGCGATATCTGAAACCATGGCGCCAGACCGGGGAAAATTTGCGAGAATAATTCTTCTTGGGAAACGTCGAAATGTTAGCGGTAAACCACGGAGGGGATTTGGCTTACTGCAGATTTCAACCAATAACCATGGTGAGGAATGGGTAAGAGTCTTCCGATAGCTCCGGTCGAGCACCCCTGGGCCACGATCGTCGTGCTCCTGGCCGCGGCGGTTGTTTTTGGAGCAATCCCGCTGTCGCTGGCCTGGTTGTGGGCGAAATTGGTATCCCCGGCCAAGCCGGGTTTACAGAAGAATGCCACCTATGAATGCGGACTCGAAGCCAAAGGGGACGCGTGGATCCGGTTGGACGTCTCCTATTATCTGTACGCCATCGTTTTTCTAATCTTCGATGTGGAGGCCGTCTTTCTGCTGCCGTTTGCCGCGGCCTTCTCCGGCCTTTCGCTGGCGGCTTGCCTGGCTATGCTGGTTTTCCTGCTCTTGCTGGTGGAGGGTCTGGTCTGGGCCTGCCAAAAAGGTGTGTTGACTTGGAGCTGATGAGGTTTCTATGGACCAGGATTTAAAGACCGAGTTAAGCAAGCACGGGATCTTCGCCACCTCTTTTGAAGAGCTGTATAACTGGGGCCGCAAGAATTCCGTTTGGCCGCTCACCTTCGGCCTGGCCTGCTGCGCCATCGAAATGATCGCGACCACCATGGCGCGCTACGATCTGGCTCGCTTCGGCGCCGAGGTCTTCCGGCCGTCGCCCCGGCAGGCGGACCTGATGATCGTCTCCGGAACGGTGACCAAGAAGATGGCTCCCCAGGTGGTTCGTCTCTATAACCAGATGCCGGAACCGAAATACGTGATCGCCATGGGGGCATGCGCCATTTCCGGCGGGCCCTTTCGCGATGGCTACAACGTGCTCAAGGGGATCGACCGTTACATCCCGGTCGATGTGCACATTCCCGGTTGTCCTCCACGGCCCGAGGCCCTGATTCACGCCTTCATGACCTTGCAAGAAAAGATCAGCGGCCAACACCTTACGGGAGAGTCGAGGCCAAGGCATCTGCAGCAAGATCTGCCCAGCGAGTTTCCAGTGCCGGAGTTTGGCGAGCACGGACTCGAGCCGCCGCAGAACGACGAGATCTTCCCTAATCCACTCAAGGTGCTGCAGGGATGACATTGGAAGCAATCAGCAGCCGGTTGCAGGCGGCCATTCCGGGTTGCCAGGTGGAGATTGTCGTCAATGGCAGCCCCTCCGCCCAGAACTCGCTGCTCATCGATCGCCAACACGGACTGGAAGCAGCCAGGCTGCTGCGCGACGATCTTCAACTCGATTTTTGCTCCAACGTAACTGCGGTGGATTGGCCGGATCGCGAGAAGACGGAAAAGATCAAGACTAAGCAAGTGGTCGACGGAGTCGAAAAGGAGATAGAGGAGACAAGAAAGACCACCATTCCGGGCTACCTGGAAGTGGTCTACCACCTCTTTTCCATGACCAGGAAAGAAGGGCCGGTGGTGCTACGGATGCGCACAGCCAACCGGACGGACGACGTAACGCTGCCGTCTTTAACGCCCATTTGGAGGAGCGCCGAATTCCAGGAGCGAGAGGCTTTCGACCTGTACGGCATCGTCTTTGATGGGCATCCGGATCTGCGCCGCATCCTCATGTGGGAGGGCTTTACCGATCACCCCATGCGTAAGGACTATGTTCCTCCGCCCGACGATGATTTGGAAATACTGAGGGAGCGATGACCCAGGTAGTGCCCTCCGAGGCCGAGCAGAGCGAACTGATGGAAATTTCGATGGGGCCACAGCACCCATCGACCCACGGCGTCTTCCGCATGGATGTTCGCCTGGATGGCGAGCGCGTCGTGCGCTTGAAGCCGGTCTTCGGCTACCTGCACCGGAACCACGAAAAGATCGCCGAGGCAGCCAGCTATCTGGCCGCCATTCCTTACACCGATCGGCTGGACTATCTCTGCTCCATGACCAACAACTGGGGATACGCCCTGGCGGTGGAGAAACTGGCCGGCATTACGGTGCCGGAGCGCGCCGAGTATATCCGGGTGATCGTCGCCGAGCTGACCCGGCTGCAGAATCACGCCGGCATGGCGGGCTTTCTGCTGCAGGATATGGGAGCCAGCGGCACGCCGCTGATGTATGCCTTTCGCGAACGGGAAAAGGTGTTGGATCTGTTCGAGTCCTTAAGCGGCGCGCGCATGATGTGCAACTACATGCGCTTCGGCGGAGTGCGCGTGGATTGCTCCGCCGAGTGGCTTAGCCAGGCTGCGAAGCTGGTGGCCGGGTTCAACGGCTTTCTGGATGAGTTCGAACAGCTGCTGACGGGAAACGAAATCCTCATGGCGCGCACCCAGGGAGTGGGTGTGCTGCCCCGCGAGCTGGCAATCAATGCCGGGGTTACCGGCCCGGGCCTGCGCGCCAGCGGAGTGAATTATGACATTCGCAAAGTCGACCACTACGGCATCTACGACCGCTTCGCATTTCGCGTGCCGCTGGGCGAGCATGGAGACGTCTTCGACCGCTACATGATGCGGGTGCTGGAAATTCGAGAGTCGCTCAAGATTCTTGAGCAGGCTCTGCGTGACATCCCGGCGGGGCCGATTATGGATCCTAAGACGAAGGTGCGTGGCCTACGGCCCAAGGTGGGCGAAGCCTATGCGCGGATTGAATCGCCTAAGGGGGAGCTGGGCTTCTATTTGATCAGCGACGGCACGCCTAATCCATATCGTTACCGGGTGCGGCCGCCGAGCTTGATCAACCTCACGGTGCTCGAGGATATGTGCCTCGGTCACAACATCGCGGATGTGGTGGTGATTCTGGGGAGCATTGACATCGTCATGGGAGAAGTCGACCGTTGAGCTTGCCTTAAGTACGCAGAGCGAGGGCACAAGATTATGTTGGGCGTAGGGATTGTCAAAGGGTTAACGGAAACCGCGCGGAACTTTTTCGGCAGCTTTGTCGACAAGGAGCGGCTGGTAACTGTGCAGTTTCCTGAAGAGCGGCTGCCGGTAGCAGAGGCGGCGCGCAACTTCCCTTTCCTCATTTACGATGGCACGGACGCGGAACAAGGTCTGCGCTGCGTGGCATGCCAGATTTGCGAGAAAGAGTGCCCGCCAAGATGCATCACCATCGAAAAGAGCAAAGACAAAAAGCCCGACTTTGTCGGCAAGCAGCAGTTTTATCCCGCGGTCTTCGATATCGACGTATCGGTTTGCATGAGCTGCCAGATCTGCGTAGAGGTATGCCCCTTCGACGCCATCCGCATGGATAACGAATTCGAGCTAAGCACGGACGACCGCTTTGGCGGCCTTTTATGGACGAAGGAAAAACTGGCGCGGCCCAATGAGCACTACCTGGCTATCCACCCGACAGAAGCGGCCGAGGTCGAGGCCAGGCGAGCAGAAGAGAAGGCGCAGGCCGAGGCCAAGAAACAGCAACCCGCGGTGACCAAATAATGCTGGACCAGGTCTTTGTCCTGTTAAAGCAATGGCTCCTGGGCTACTCACCGGCAGTGATCCGGCCGGGCGTTTCGATTCTGCTGACCATTATTCCCATCCTGCTCGTTTTTCCCGTGCTGTTTGCCTTGACCACGGTTCTGGAGCGCAAGGGCCTGGGCAGAATTCAGAACCGCTACGGCCCCAACCGGGTGGGATATTTCGGCATCCTGCAGCCCATGGCGGATGCCCTGAAATCGCTGACCAAGGAAGACATTGTTCCCGCTTCGGCCGACCACACGGTTCATTTTCTCGCACCCCTGGTTTTGTTGGCGGTGGCCTTCCTGCCCTATGCGGTTCTGCCCATCGGGCGGAACATGATCGCCGCCAACCTGGACTCAGGGGTGTTGTTCTTCTTCGCCATTGGAGCCATTTCCGAGCTGTCCGTTTTTATGGCCGGGTGGTCGAGCCGCAACAAGTATTCCCTGCTCGGCGCCATGCGGGCAGTGGCCCAGATGATCAGCTACGAGGTGCCGCTGCTGCTCTCTTCCATCGCCGTCATCATGGCGGCCGGCTCGTTGTCGACGGTGGAGATCGTGGAGAAGCAAGCGGGCTTTTCAGGAATTTTTCCCCACTGGTATGTGCTTACGCCGTGGGGCTTCGCCGGATTCATCCTCTTTATGATCGCGGCTACGGCGGAGACCAATCGCTCTCCCTTCGACCTGCCGGAGGGCGAGTCCGAGATCATCGCCGGATATTACATTGAGTACTCCGGCTTCAAGTTCGCCCTCTTCTTCCTGGGAGAATATCTGGGCATGTTTGCTATCAGCGGTCTGGGAATCACCCTGTTTCTGGGTGGGTGGTCGGCGCCTTTGCCATTTCTGACCTGGGTGCCCTCGTGGATATGGTTCTTCGCCAAGCTGCTGGGCCTGGTCATCGGGTTCATCTGGGTGCGCGGCACGTTGCCCCGCCTGCGCATGGATCAGTTGATGAACTTTGCCTGGAAGTTTATGTTGCCCATGGCGCTGGTGGTCGTGGTATCCGCGGGCGCGTGGCGTTTTCTTCCCCAGGGCGTGATCCGTTGGGTGGTTAGCGTGGTGTTTATCGCAGTTGCTTACGTATTGTTGGCCCGTGGCGTAGAGACCAGAAACAAGATCGCGAAACGGACCTATCGTTTTGCCGAATGAGGGAGATGATCGTACCGTTCCTGATTCTTGCCGCAGTAACCTTGGTGGGCGCATCCGCCGCGATGCTGTTCCGCGGGCTGGTGCATTGCGCACTGGCTTTGGCGGTTGCGTTTGCCGGAATCGGCACGCTCTACCTCAGCCTGGGGGCCCAATTTATGGGTCTCGCCCAGTTGCTGGTCTACGTGGGCGCCATCGCGGTGCTGATCGTCTTTGTCATCCTGCTCACCCGCGGTGGCGATAGCGACTCGCCGGCATTATCCGCAGCGCGGTGGCCGATTACCGGCCTGTTGGTAGCAATGGCTATCTTTGCCATCCTTGCCTGGGCGGTCTTGCATAGTTTTGCGATTCATTCGGCCGAGGCGCCCGCGCCCCAGGCCACCATCCGGGAGTTGGGAACTGCTTTAATGGGTAGCTATGTGCTGCCGCTGGAAGTGATCGGCCTTATGCTCACGGCAGCGCTCATAGGAGCAGTGATCGTTGCCATGAAGGAGAACCCGCAATGACGGGGCTAGCTGGATGTTTGCTGGTTTCCTCCATGCTGTTCGCGATTGGTCTTGCCGGCGCGTTGACGCGCAGGAACACCATCCTGGTGCTGGTTGGCATTGAGCTGATGCTGAACGCGGCCAACCTCAACTTCGTTGCCTTTTGGCGCTACGGGCCTCACGCTGGAGCGATGACGGGCATGATCTTTGTGCTCTTCTCGATCGGCGTCGCGGCGGCGGAAGCGGCGGTTGGCCTTGCCCTCATTCTTGCCGTCTACCGGCATGCGAAAACTACCGATCTAAGCCAGCTCACCGGGGTAAGGCGTTGAGGATGCCATCTATCAGCTGGGACGGGTGCCCCAGGTTCGCCAAAGCGTACCTGGGCCGAATGCTTTTAGCCAGTCCCTCAGCGACACTTGCGGGAAAAAGCGAAAAGCAATTGAAGGGCTTTGCCCCGTCGTTTTCGGCCCAGGTACGCCTTGGCGAACCTGGGGCACCCGTCCATCTCCTTCGGCCTTGGTTTGAGTGGAAGAGCCCAGAGTGGAGGGAGCGGTAAGTCTGCCTATGGGCTCCTCCGTCTGGATCGTTCGGTATCTTTGGCTGATTCCGGTGCTACCTCTTCTGGCCGCCGGCATCGGTGCGCTCCTCAAACGGGAGCAGCGCAGATTCGCCGCCACCACTGCGATCACCTCCATTAGCTTTTCTTTTGTGCTTGCGATGGTTGCCTTTGTCCATCTGCTGGGGCAGCCGGAGCGGCTATTCGTCAACTTCCCCTGGATGCAATTCGGATCGGAGTGGGTGAAGCTGGGGTGGATGTTGGACCCGCTGGCAGCGGTCATGCTGGTGATGGTGACTTTCGTCGGCCTGCTGATCTTCATCTACAGCGTGGCGTATATGCACCACGACGAAAACTTCACCCGGTTCTTTTGCTTCCTCTCTCTTTTTGCCGCGGCCATGCTCGGTCTGCTGATCGCCAATAGCCTGCTGCTGCTGTTTATGTGCTGGGAGGTGGTGGGGCTCACGTCATACCTGCTGATCGGTTTCTGGTATGAGAGACCCGCGGCGGCGGCCGCAGCCAAGAAGGCCTTCATTACCACCCGGATCGGGGACCTGGGCCTGCTGCTGGGCATGGTGTGGCTCTATGGCCAAACCGGCACGCTACTCTTTTACGACCACGGCGCGGGTTGCATGGAGCACCCTGCGCTGTTGTTGCTGGCAACGCAGGCGACCGGCATAGGCCTGCTCATCTTCTGCGGAGCGGTCGGCAAATCGGGCCAGTTGCCGCTGCATGTCTGGCTGCCGGATGCGATGGAAGGCCCGACGCCGGTGAGCGCCCTGATCCACGCCGCGACCATGGTTGCGGCCGGCGTCTACCTGGTAGCGCGCGTGTATCCCCTGATGAGCGTGCCAGGAAGCGCGGCGCTACAGGTGGTGGCCTGGGTCGGCGCCCTGACCGCGATCTTTGCCGCGGTGGTGGCCGTGGCGCAGGACGATATCAAACGCATTCTGGCGTACTCGACCGTCTCGCAGCTCGGCTACATGATGATCGGCCTCGGCGTGGGCGGGGTTGCGACCGGCGTTTTCCATCTGATTGCCCATGCATTTTTCAAAGCGCTCCTCTTTCTTGGCGCGGGGTCGGTGATTCACGGTTGCATGGGAGAGCAGGATATTCGCGAAATGGGTGGCCTCCGCAAATGGATGCCGGTGACCTTCGCCACCTACGCGATCGGCACCCTGGCATTGTGCGGCTTCCCTTTATTCTTCTCCGGGTTTTGGAGCAAAGACGCGATCCTGCATGCCGCTTATGGATGGAACAGCTCCCGGGTGCCGTTTTATCTTGGCTCGATCGGTGCATTGCTTACGGCGTTCTACATGACCCGCCAGGTCTGCTACGTCTTTTTCGGCAAGCGGCGCAAGGATCCGGCGCCGGATCCCATTGCCCCATCCGAGGCTGCAGTTTCGGATCCCCATGATGCCGCGCACGAGAGCCCGGCGGCCATGACGGCGCCGCTGGCGCTGCTGGCACTCTTCGCAGTCCTGCTGGGCTTTGTCGGAACGCCAGCGTGGCCATGGTTGCAAGCTTTTCTGGACCTGAGGTCTGCCGGGCTCGACTTTCGGCAACTCATGGAGGATGGATTGCCGCAGCTGATGCTGGCCTCGTCCTTGCTTGTCTTCGCCGGCCTGGGGCTGGGCTGGTGGATCTATGGTCGCAGGCCGATCAAGCGAGCCGCCGATCCGGACGCTTTGGAGCGGCTGCAACCAGCGGTCTTCCACGCGCTGCGGCAAGGCCTGTACGTGGATCGGCTTTACGCGCTGACGATTCAGCGGCTGGCCTGGTGGATCGCGAATGTCGCGGCGTGGCTCGATCGATGGATCTGGAGCGGCATCCCAATCGCCGTGGCGGGCTTGGCCAAAGGGCTAGGATGGATCGATTTCTCCGTCGACCGGTGGGTCGTGAACAAGGGATTTGATGAGGGATGCAACGGTGTGGCCGATGGCGGCCGGCTGCTTGCGCGCTTGCAGGATGGACGCATTCAAAACTATCTGCGGTTGCTAGGGGCCGCGGTGGCAGCACTGGCCCTCTTTCTGCTGCTGGGACACAGGGGATGAATAGCTTCCAGGGCGCCCGTTTTCCTTTTATCACGCTGTTAACCGTGCTTCCCTTTGCAGGAGCGCTCGCCGTGCTCCTATTGAGACGGGCAGCGCGCCTGGTAGCCGCCATCTTCGCCACCGCCGCGGTTGCATACACGTGCATGCTGTGGCATCTCTTCCAGCCTGCGGTACAAGGGATGCAACTTCAGGAATGGCTCACGTGGGAGCCGTCGATTGGGCTTCAGTACCATGTAGGCCTCGATGGTCTTAGCCTGGTAATGCTGGCCGTCTCCTCGATTGCTGTGCTCATGTCCATCGCGGCTTCCTGGAATAACTCCAAGCAAGGGCCGGTCTATTTTTCTCTGCTGCTCTTTCTGGAGACAGGTCTATTCGGCACTTATACTGCGCTTAATTTTCTTCACTGGTTCTTGTATTGGGAGCTGAGCCTGATTCCGGCGTTCTTCCTGATCCGCCTCTGGGGCGGCTCGGGACGAGCCCGCGCGGCCACCCAGTTCTTTGTGTACACCATGGTGGGCAGCATCACCTTGCTGCTCGCTTTCCTGGCTATCTTTCTCGCCGCCGGCAGCTTTGACTTTATCGCGCTGGCCCAGATGGCGCAGAGCGGCCAGCTCACGGCCGCCGTTGGGCAAAACCTGCACCTGGGTCAGTGGGACAGCGGCCACGTTATGATGTTTTTATTTTGCGGCGCCTTCCTGGGCTTCGCGATCAAGACGCCGATCGTTCCCTTTCATGGTTGGCTGCCTTCGACCTACGCGGAAGCGGCGCCAGAGACCACCATGGTGCTGACCGGCGCGCTGTCGAAGATGGGCGTATACGGCTTCCTCAGGATCCTGCTCCCCATCTTCCCCGAACAAATGGGTCGCGCCCGCACGATTCTTCTGTGGTTGGCGATCGCCACCGTCGTATTGTCGGCATTCACCGCGTGGGCGCAAACGGACTTGAGGAAGATGTTCGCCTACTCCTCGATCAACCACCTGGGATACTGCATCCTTGGCATCGTGGCCATAGCCGGCTCGACTGGCGCGGATGCACAGCTGGTGAGTAACAAAGCGGCGGCGCTCACCGGGGTGATGTTGCAACTGTTCAGCCACGGACTCACGGCAGCGGCACTCTTCTGGTTCCTGGCCCTGCTCGAAAGGCGCAGCGGCGGCCTGCTCGGCCTGAACGATTTTGGCGGCCTGCGCCGCGCCATGCCGGTATTCAGTGGACTGATGGGGATCGCTCTCTTCGCGTCGTTGGGCTTGCCCGGGCTGATCGGTTTCCCGGGAGAATTTCTCATCTTTAAAGGAGTCTTCCCACTGACCGGGTGGGCAGCCGCGCTCGCGTTGCTCGGCCTGCTGATGACCGCCGTTTTCCTGCTCACCATTCTGCAGCGCGTGTTCTCAGGTCCGCTGGGTGAGCGTTGGGTGGCGATGCCCGACCTTACCCTGGGCGAACGGTGCGTCCTCGCTCCCGTGATTGTGCTCATGTTTGTGGTCGGACTCTATCCGCAACTGATCAGCGGCATGCTGCAAGGCACGGTGATGCAGTTTGTCGGGCAGGTGAGGTACTGACCATGCTTGCCTGGACCATCTACCTCTCCTTTCTTGGCGCAGTTGCGATTACACTCACGCCGGCAACCCGCCCGGCCCTTACCCGCCTCACCGCTTTGCTCACGGCACTGGTGGGGTTGGGGATTGCGATCGCGGCGGTGCTGCAGGATCCATCGGGCCAGCTGATCACCATTGTGAAAACGCCATGGATCCCGCAGCTGGGCATCGAATATCACCTGGCCGCCGATGGCATCAGTCTGACGCTGGTTCTGTTGACCGGGATTGCGGCGGTCGCGGGCATACTTTTCTCCTGGAATATCGAACGGCGGGTGAAGGACTTTTTCGCGCTCTACCTGGTGCTGATTGGCGCCGTCTATGGCGTCTTTCTCAGCTTCGATCTCTTTCAGCTCTTCGTGTTCTATGAGATCGCGATTGTTCCCAAGTATTTTCTGATCGCCATTTGGGGATCGACGCGCCGGGAATATGCCGCCATGAAGCTGGTGCTCTACTCCTTTGGCGGCAGCGCCCTGGTGCTGGGCGGGATGGCTGCCGCATACGTGGTCGCCGGCCAGCGCACGCTGAACCTGGAGGTCCTCGCGCACTTCCCTTTCCCGGTTCATTTTCAGATGTGGGCCTTCCCCCTGGTCTTCGTGGGCTTCGCCGTGCTCGCGGGCATGTGGCCCTTCCATACGTGGGCGCCCACGGGTCACGCAGCGGCCCCAACCGCCGCTTCGATGTTGCTGGCCGGCGTGGTGATGAAGCTCGGCGCCTACGGATGCCTGCGGGTAGCAATGATGCTGTTTCCACGCGGCCTTGATCCGTGGGGTTTTCATGTGCTCGGCTTCGGATCGTGGCAGCAGGTCTTCGCTGTGCTCGCGCTGGTCGGCATCGTTTACGGCGCGACCATCGCCCTGGTGCAGAAGGACCTGAAGTTTGTCGTCGGCTACTCCAGCGTCAGCCACATGGGCTTTGTTCTGCTAGGACTGATGACGCTGAACCAGATTGGCCTCTCGGGCGCGGTTTATCAGATGTTCTCCCACGGCATCGTCGCCGGGCTGCTGTTCGCGGTGGTGGGGCGCATGGTCTACGACCGTACCCACACGCGTGACCTAGCGGAGCTGGCCTGTATTCCGCTCGCCCGGCTGATTCCCTTTGCGGCCGTAACGTTTGTTCTTGCCTTCATGGCCTCCGTCGGCCTCCCTGGATTCAGCGGCTTTATTGCTGAGCTGCAAGTGCTGATCGGCAGCTGGGTCGCGTTTCCGTGGATGTGCTGCGTCGCCGGGCTGGGCATCCTGATCGGCATTGCCTTTTCGTGGCGCGCCCTGCAGGCAACTTTCTTTGGCGGCGCCGAGGAGACTACGGAGCATGCGCTGCCTCCAATCACCATGCCGGAGCGTCTTGGAGCCTGCCTGCTGCTGGCAAGCACCATTGTGCTGGGTCTTTATCCCAGGCTGCTGATGGATCTGATTTCGCCTAGCCTCAATGGGCCGTTGTTCGAGCAGCTTCGCCAGGGTGCGTGGAGATGACAGAACTTCTGCGCTTGACGGCGCCTGAGATCGTGGTCGCGCTGGCGGGGCTACTGGTCCTGATACTCGATCTCGGCTTCCTGCGCCGGGCGGCGCTTGCGATCCGATTTCGTGCGGCGGTAGCTTTATCCTGCATCGGATGCGCGCTCGCGCTGGGGGTGCTGGTGAGGTGGGCTGCACAAGGCGCCCTCCCGGCGGGGATGCTGGTGGTGAATCCGCTAACCGAGCTGGTGCAGATAGCTCTCGTCATACTGGCGATTCTTGTTCTTCTCCTGGTGAACTCTGCGCGCTTCACCGCCCATGTGGGGGAATATTGCGCGCTGATGTTGTTTGCCACCACCGCGATGATGCTGCTGGTGAGCACGCAGAACCTGCTGATCATCTTCATCACCATTGAGTTCCTGAGTCTTTCGCTTTATGTCCTTACTGCGTTTGACAAGGAGAGCCAGCCGTCGGCGGAAGCCGGGCTTAAGTATTTTCTCTTCGGCGGCATGTCGGCGGGGATCCTGCTATTCGGCTTCAGCCTGCTCTACGGCCTCTCCGGCTCGCTCGCGTTACAACCCATCGCCGCCGCGGTCAACGCTTCGCCGGGCGATCCGCTGCTAACGATTGCCATCGTCATGGTGGTGGCGGGATTGGGCTTCAAGATTGCAGCCGCCCCCTTCCACATGTGGGCTCCTGAGGTGTACCAGGGCGCGCCGACCTGGAGCGCCGCGCTGGTCGCATCGAGTTCCAAGGTGGCCAGCTTCTTCGCCTTGTTTGTGCTCTTCTATTTGGGGCTCATGGGGGCGGCGGGCAGTGCCGTTTGGGGAGCTTACAGCGCTGGATGGGCGCCCTTGATAGCGATCCTCGCCGTGGTATCGATGCTTTGGGGCAACCTGGCGGCCATTGCACAAACCAGCGTCCGGCGACTGCTAGCTTATTCTGCAATCGGGCATGCGGGGTATATGTTGATCGCTCTGGTGGTCCACACCCGGCAAAGTATGGTCGCGTTGGTGTATTACGTCATCACCTACGCCTTGGCGACCATCGGCGCTTTTGGCGTGCTCGCGGCGTTGGAGGATGAAAAGGTGGACAGCATCGCGGACTTCGCCGGCCTGGGTAAGCGTGCTCCGGATGTGGCGTTTTGCCTGCTGATCTTTTTGCTCTCTCTGGCCGGCGTTCCTCCGCTGGCAGGTTTCTTTGGCAAGTTCTATGTCTTTATTTCGGCTCTGGACATAGCGGACCACTTTGCTTTGTTGTGGCTGGTCTTGCTAGCGCTCGCCATGAGCGTGGTTTCGTTTTACTACTATCTGAAGGTTCTCAAACAAGCCTACGTCGCCGAACCGGTCGCGGGCGCCGGATTCATCCGAGTGCCGGTGACGACTCGTATCGCTTTGTGGACGGCTGCCGCGCTGGTGGTGATCCTGGGCTGTTTGCCGGACTTGCTGATGAACCGGATTGCAGCCGCGCTTCCCTCTGCGTTCCACTGAGTTGCCTGACGTGCTTACAACGCTGTGATGCCCAGTATCAGGGCACGTTGAACAAAGCATCGCAGCCGTAACTACCCGGACGTTCGGAGCTGCTATTTGGACAAGTGTGATGAGTAGCCGGCCCTCGCCCCTCGTCACCATAATCAGGCGCGCAGAACGAAGCGGAAGCGCATATCTTCGCCGAACCACATGATGTAGTTTGTTCCCCACGCATTGTTGAAGAGATTGCAATGAACGCCGCCCGAAAGATCGGGTTGCGACCGGGAAAAATTCAGCGGCGATTTTTCCCCGAAAGCAATGAGCGGCGAATCCAGCGTCTCCACAAAGAAAGACTGCTGTTCATCCTTATAGCCGAATCCTGTAGAAACAGCGTGCATGTGGCGATTGCCTGAGGAGACCACGTCGAACGGCGATACCTGCTCGCCCGACTTATCCATCATCCAGCCCTGCTGATTGGACACGATCGGATGAAAGCTCAGCCATAGCGCTTCCGGCAGACGCGTGGCCGGCTTCTGAAACCAGTAGAAATTCAGCTGGATCACGGGCTCTGCCTTGGGGAGCACTAGCTCCAAATAGATCTTCTGCGGGAATGCAGCTCGTCCTGATTGCAGAGCTTCACGGTCACGGATCTCCAGATGTGCAAGCACGCGGTGCGCTTCTGCATCTTCCTCCACTTCGAGTTCCGTCAAAGATGAGAGCCAGTCACGGCTTTCCGCCCCAAATCGCTCGATGTTGGGCTTTCCAAAATCTTTCTTCGCCCAATCCTCGGCGCTGATCACGTAGTTGGAGAAGAATCGCGCGTAATCCTGCTGGGAAAGCGTCTGGTAGGAAAAGAGGGCCAGAGGATGATCGGCGGAGGCCCATTCCCGCCCCGACGCCTTGCTGCGCAGGCGACGAATTGCTCCGGTGCCCGGATCCACCGCGAGGATGAAATGCGCCGTCTCGATTTCCTTGCCGGCGGGGTGACTGGAGGGATGCGACAACTGCGGCGGCTTCGCTTCAAGCTGATGCAAGGCGGCCAGCGCCTGATCCCGTAGCGGCGTCGGCAGCGTGGCAATTCCATCGAAAAGATCCTGGCGTTTTTCCACCCAGCTGTGCTGCACCACCTCGTAGTTCTTGGTGTGCAGCATCTCGGCCAGATCGTGCGCGGTGTAGTGATCGAAATCGAGCCAGGTTTTGGTATCGGTGCCCCACGTGTGCTCGGGTTCAAGAAGAATGTGGCGAAGCAAGGCCAGGTCCGTAGCGTCGCCGATGTGGAAGCTCTGTTGCGCAAGCCAGGCCTGACGAAGCCGCGCGACTTCACGGTACCGAGCGACCTTCAGAGGATCACTGGCAACTCCGTAAATCCAGGTGTCGCCGATCTCCTGCTTCACCACGGGCAAGTTACCCCGAAACGCGTCGACGGCATTCGCAATCTCAGTGAGGTTGGTGGGGATCACCTGGGCGTTGGGGAATTGGCGCTTCAAATCGCTGCAGATCGTTACGATCTCTTCAGGCGTGTGGGGGCCGCTGTTGTCATTTCGCACGACTATGGCGACGGCCAGATCCGAGCCAGGCACACGCGCAACCGCACCATAGTCGTGGTGGTACATAACCACCAGGGACTCGCCCTTAAGGTCCGTCCACACAAACAGGGAAGGCACCTCGGCCGTCGTGCTGGCGCCATTCACACCGATGTCGATAAACTTCACGCCCTGAGCGGCCAGCGGACCAATAAGCCCCCGCGTGTGACCAGGTACATCGGTCATCTTGGCTCCAGTCGTGGTTTTGCCAAATCGACGGTCCAGGGTTTTCGACAAAGCGATGCTTCCGGAAATCATCGATTCATCCATCATCTCGGTTTGCCAGCTAAACGGAAGAGCGTGCCACGCAATGTCTCCAGTGGCGATGGCATGCTCCATTCGCTTGCGATCATCGGCTGTGGCCTGCTCGAGGTACTCATAGAGCAGCCAGGAACCCGTCGTCCAGACGTAGCCGCACGGACCAGATTGGCGCATCTGCTCCGCCACCCGGATCGCCTGGGGAAAGTACTCGCTGAAGTACCGGTGAACGACCGCAGCCTGCGTGTCAATGAACCCAGCATCGAAATGACACTTGAACATCACCAGGACACGCTTGACCTCACCATCAGGGGGCGCCTGCATGGAGAAGGCTTGTCCAGCAGCGAGCCCGCCTCCCAGCGCGATAACAGACTTGATAAATTCACGACGCCGCATACTTGGCCAGCTCCAGGTCTAGCGATGCACGCCCCACCGTCTGGTGGATGCGGCACGCAACTCCTAAGCATGTTACACGGATGAATCGACATGGCGGCTCAGCGGGTTCAGTCGAGACACTCAGGAATGCTTTTTGTACATCCTGGTCGCAACCACGCTGGCTTGTGGCGAATCCGACCCGAAGCTCCTGGTCTCAATCAAGATCTCGAATGGGTTCAGAGAACCATCCGCATTCCTGAACTGATCGAGTAGCGGGCCCATCATACTCCGGTTGAAAAGAGTGTCCACCGCCGCCTGGGTTCCAGCCATGGTCAGCCCTTCCGCCAGAAGGACCCATCCCGTGTTGTTGAGATTGGGAACAAGTCCGATGATTGCATAGGTGCGATGCGAGGGCCCGTTTGCATCATTCTCGTAGACTGGGAGCTCTCCGGCCTGAGGGTGCCTGTTCAGGATGTGTGAGGCATTCGGATGCGGCTCATATTCGAACTCGAAATTGAGCGCTTTCTCGAACAGCTCTGCCCAGGGATTGGAAAAACTGGATCCCAGAAGAATGACGTTAGCGTCTTTTAGGTCTTGCATGTGAAGCTCGCGTGAATACCGCACAACGAGCTGGCCAGCATTTGCCTCGGGAAGGCGCGAAAACCTCATTACCGCGTTCAGATCTGTAATGTTGGTGTAACGTTGCGCGTCCAGATCTCTCATGTTCTGCTCATCAATTTTGTACGGGCTCTTGAGAGACAGATAATCGCGATTGATGTATTCCGACAACGGAACCAGGTGACCCGTCAGGTTCTGAATCATGACGATTCCGGCGTCGGAGGGCACAATCAGTGTCTGATGGCTCTTGTCGAAGAGCCGTGACCACAAGGGATGTAACGGATCTGCCGAATCCGCGGGCGCGCGATGCGCGACCACCCAGGCAATTGCAAGACAGGCTAGCAACAACAAAGCGCCCAAACCGGGAACAAGCCAGCGATGACGCGCGGACTGTACTGATACCAGGGCGGGCACAGCAGCGGGCGTCACTGTTTCCAAAACGCCACCGCTATCCGTTTCACGCTCCGTTACCACCAGCAACGGGTGCTCCTGAAAGTGATTGCGAGAATAGACCGGAACATACTTGCCCCGAGGAATGCTGAGGCGGAGCTCCTCTTCTCTGCCCTCCTCCAGGAAATATTGCTCCAGGCGATTGCGGAGCTGGCGGGCATAGTTCCTTACGATATTGTCTTCTCCGGGGTGGTAGCCCTGGCGCCGGCCAAAGACGTGAACTCCGATCTGATGTTCGCTGATCTCGGCCGTCTTTCCGGTAATTTCGCGCTCACACACGTAGAGAAGAAAGCGGGACAGTAGAACGGACTTGGCAAAGCTACGGCTGGCGACGATGCGCTGGGCCAACTGCCAGCGTGGCTCATTAGCCAGATCAAATACAGATTTCCACGCTGGCTCATTGGGTTGGAAGCCGGCATTTTTCGAGTCGGCTTCGAAATCTGGGAGTGAGACGTCGCTTTGGTTCATAGCGTCCACGCACGGAAGGGTAACAGATCCGGGACAACAAACGGTAAAAGTTGCCAAGTTATTGTTTTGATGAAAGTTATTTAAGATCTACTGAATTTTCCAGCCCGGTTCCATATTCCGGAAGAAGTGCGAATCGCATGACTCCCACCCGTCAAACTCTCGGTGTAAACACCGGGTAGACCCCTTCCAAATCAGCTTACGGAAGCGCCAACATGGCCCACTGCTGTTTTTTGAGAGAGGCCTGTCATGTCAGCAAATGGAATTCTTCCAGTTATGGATGCGCGCCCTTCCGCCGTTTCACAGTTTATTCTTCCGGTAACAGACAAAGTATCCGCACCAAGTTGGATTAAGGTATCCATCCCAAGTTGGATCGTCGGCAGGTCCTCCGCAGCGAGACCTCGGGGTGGCATCGGCGCACACATCTCCTATTGTCTTGCGGCATTAACGATTGCCATAACAATCTTCTTTTCTGCGACTGCGTTGGCGCAAAATGACGTGGGCTCCATCGTCGGATTCGTGACCGACTCCTCCGGGGCGGTCGTGCCCGGTGTAAAAGTAACCATCAAGAATGAGGGAACCGGCGAAAGCCGCACCGTCACCACGGACTCGTCTGGCCATTACGCCATCCCGAACCTGGCCCCCACGGCATATACCATGACGGCTGAGGCCACCGGCTTTCAGAAGTTCGAGAGTACACACAATGTGCTGGGGTCCAACAGCACCATCTCGATCGATGCGAAACTCACCCTCGGAGCGGCTACTCAGACGGTCGAAGTAACCGCCACCGCTGAGCTCTTACAAACCCAGTCCCCAGCGGTACAGAGCGAGATCACAGGACAGCAGATCCAAAAGCAGGAATTGAACGGCCGCAATCCGATCTATATGACGCAGCTCCTCCCCGGCTCCGTTAGTACAGCGACGCTGGGCGATTTCAATTTCTCGTTCAACAGTGGCGATTCATTCAATATCAACGGGGCACGCACGCAGGATACGTTGTACACAATCGATGGCGCTCCGGCGGTTCGTACACGAGACGATGGAGAGATCATCGCCGGCGTGAAACCCGACGCGGTGCAGGAAATGCAGGTGCTCACGGCCGCGTACTCGGCTGAGTACGGCGGTGCTTCAGGCGCTCAAGTCCGCATTGTAACCAAGAGCGGAACCACGAATTTTCACGGTACAGCGTACGAGTACCTGCGCAATTCAGCGATGGACGCTAATACCTGGTCGCGGAACCTGAACCCCGCAACCCGGTTCGCTCCTGCCTTTGTTTACAATAACTTTGGATTTTCTGTGGGCGGCCCGATCTGGGCCCCAAAAGTGCCAATCTTAGATGGCCTGCGGAACAAGTTCTTCTTCTTCATCAACGAGGATTGGATCCGCTACCGAATTGCAGCAACTCAGGCCATGACCGTGCCCACCGCGCTGATGCGCCAAGGCAACTTCAGCGAGCTGCTCGTCCCGAATCCCTGGTATCCGACCGGCACGCAAATTTATGTGCCTGGTACCTGCCCGGTAGCAGGCGGAACAGGTTGCGTTGCCTATCCGGGCAACGTCATTCCGCAGGCCCAATTGAGTCCCAACGGTGTTGGGATCATGAACTCCTATCCTGCGCCCACTCCCGGGTTCCATCAGGGAACACAAAACTATCAGGGCTCGCTTCCCAACCCGCAAAATCAACGTCAAGGCCAAATCAACGGCGACCTTCTGATCACGGCCAACCAGCACATCTTGTTTCGGCGCTCCGATAACTCGTACTACCAGCTCTCCCCTTACAACCAAAGCAACCCCCTGGTTCCGATCACTTTCGAGCGCCCCAACCAAGTGGACGCCCTGGGTTGGGTGTGGACGATCAGCCCAACCATGATCAACGAGGCCCATGGCAGCGTCAGCATCGACGACGTCTACATCCAAGCCGCGCCTGGAGGGGCGGGCTATGATCGGGGAACATTCGGGATCGATTTTCCCTACATCCTGCCTGGCGCGAAAGCTTCTGAAAATAAGATCCCTACCGCCAGCCTGCCCACTTTCTCCAGTATTGCCGGTGGGCCGTACCCGTCCCACTCATCCGGGATCATTTATGCGGCGTCTGACAGTTTGACCAAGGTTTGGTCGAACCACACCGTCAAGGGGGGCTTTTTCTACTCCTACGCGGGCGAAAACGACAACGATCAGATCAACGTCTCGACAGTTCCCGGGGGAGCCAGCAACCAGAACGGCACGTTCTTTTTCAGTGACCCACGGACTGGCTTGGGCGGTACGTCTGGTGTCGGCCTGGCCAACCTGGCGCTGGGCTTGGCAGACAGCTATACCGAGATTGGGCCAAAGGCATTCACTGAATGGCGTGGAACGCTGTTTGAGGAGTTCATCCAGGATAACTGGCAGCTTACGCACAAACTGAATCTCGATTATGGTCTTCGCTTCACCACGATCATTCCTTACAGTGCGCAGTGGGGCAATGCGGTCTACTTCGATCCAGCCGCGTACAATCCGGCGGCTGCTCCTGTGGTAAATCCGAAAACAGGCAATGTCACCGTAGGTACCGGCAACCCTTATAACGGCATAGTGATTCCCGGGAGAAGCAGTTTTCCGAGTTCTGCGACTGCCGGCAATCGTGTTCCTGCGGCGAATCCGGCAAATAATGCCTGCGCCGGCCAACCCTGCAACGGGCTGTTTGCCCCCAACCTGCCGAAAAGCTACGTGCACACAACCACCGCTGTTCTGCCACGTCTCGGAATCGCTTATCAGCTATATCCAAATACTGTGATCCGGGCGGGGGGCGGCAGGTTCGTAGAGTATAAGGGGATCATCGACAACATATTCCCTGGTGGCAACTCTCCATTCCAGCCAACGGTAAACGTCAGCAATGTGTCGGTCGACAATCCGGGGGCTGCGCTGAACTCTACTGTAGAACCCCCTCTCCAGATCACTACGATGAACGCCCACCTCGTGCCTCCGACACGGTGGAACTGGAACGTGACCCTCCAGCAGCAGCTTCCAGGGCGGCACTCGTCATTTTCGGTCGCTTATGTAGGGGCTCGCGGCCTGCACAATTGGGATGTGTTCGACATCAACCAGCCGCGGTTGGTTCGCTAACCAATAATCCGGGCATCAACATTAACTATCTCCGGCCATATAAGGGTTTCGCCTTCATTCAGCAAGCGCAAAGCGGTGTCAGCGAGTTTTACAACTCGTTACAAATGGGATGGAATTGGAACTTCGGCGATGGTTCCCTGTTTGGGGTAGCCTACACCTGGTCCAAGGACATGGACAACGGTTCCAATTACCACACGATCGTTCCCGACACCTACAACACATCCAATCTTTGGGGGCCTTCGGAGTTCGATGTGCGCCAGGTTTTCATCGTGAACTACCTGTATGTGGTGCCTTTCTTTAAGGGACAGCACACCCTGGTAGGCAAGGTGGCGGGTGGATGGCAGATCAGCGGCAACACTCAAATGCAAACCGGCTTGCCCTGCTCTGTCGGGGTCGCCAACGACTACGCCGGAGTCGGAGAGACTGGCAGCTTCAACTGCGAACCGCCCAGTATTCCATCAGGATCCGTGGGCCAGTTCTGGGTGCAGAACGGAGGGGTGACACACCTGGGCAAATTTGCCGGCCCTACTGGCACTTCTAGCAGCCCCAAGTGGTTTGCAACGACCACTGGCGCCGGAACTCCACTCTTTACTCCGCCCCCTGCCGGAACGTTTAATCTTCAGCGCGGCATTCGCGACAATCTTTACGCGCCCGGCCTGGTGAATTGGAATATCGCGCTGATCAAGGCCTTCCCCGTGTTCAGGGAGAATGGCTTCGAGTTCCGTGCCGAGGCGTACAACTTCCCGAATCACCCCAACCTGGCTTCGCCGAATTACACTCCCACTTCATCCCAGTTCGGGGAAGTGACCGCGAAGACCACCAGCAATCCGCGAACTCTCCAAGTCGGGTTGCGTTATCAGTTCTAGCTGTATGACGAGCGTAGTAAAAACTCCCGTACAGGCAGCCCTGTACGGGAGATTCTTTTGTGCGAATCGTACGCTTGCCGGCCAGTGAAGCGTGGGTTGATAAGCGAAGTGAGTTCACCCCATGAAACAACCTTGTAAAATCGTCCAGCCCGGTTCGTTCCCATTTCCGGGCTGGTGAATGTGTTCTACCAAAACCCGGGGGGACCAAATGTTTCAAACCGTAACTGAATTGGGCAAGCGGATCGCTGCCACACGCTATCGCAACTTATTCGTAACCATGATCGGGTCCGTTCGGTTGAAAACCACGACTGGATGGCTTTTGCCCTTTCTCGCCGCCTACCCGTTGCTGCCCTCGCTCCAGGGCCAGACGATGAAGGCCCCGGATATCACCAAAGATCCCACCCTGTTTGTCGTTCCATATGCTCACCTCGATACGCAATGGCGCTGGGAAATGCCGCAGACCATCAGCGAATATCTGCTGAAGACGCTGCGGGTGAACTTCGACTATATCGATAAGTATCCCCATTACGTCTTCAACTGGACGGGCTCCAACCGCTACCGTCTAATGAAGGAGTACTTCCCGGACGATTACGCCAGGATGACGCAATATGTCGCCGCCGGCCGCTGGTTCCCTGCCGGCTCGTCAGTTGAGGAAGGCGATGTAAATCTCCCCAGCGCCGAAGGGATTTTTCGCCAGATCCTTTACGGCAACGATTACTACCGAAAGGATTTTGGCAAGGCCAGCACGGAGTTCATGCTGCCCGACTGCTTCGGATTCCCCGCGTCCTTGCCCAGCATCCTCGCTCACGCCGGCGTGAAGGGATTCTCCACCCAGAAGCTCAGTGCAGCCTGGCAACCGGCGCCGAAAATCGGCGGCCCTGATTCGCCCGAACAAACCCCCGAAGGGATCCCGTTCAACGTTGGCCTATGGATTGGCCCTGACGGAAAGAGTGTGATTGCGGCCTTGAACCCCGGCGGATATGGCAGCAGCGTCTACACCGATCTCAGCCAGGAACCCGGGCCGCCTCCGCCATGGCCTCAGTTGACCGCTGAGGAAAAGGCGCGACTCACGCCTGGGCAGCTACGCGCGCGCGAACGGCCGCGAGAGTGGGAACAGGATTGGGTCAAGCGCATCCAGCTTGATGGTCAAGTCACCGGCGTCTTTGCCGACTACCATTATGTCGGCACGGGGGATATTGGAGGCGCCGCCCGCGAATCAACAGTCAAACTGTTGGAAGCTATCGTCGATAAGAGCGAGACGATATTGCCCCCTCCACCTGGAGGATTCGGTCAGCAGGATCAGCCCGGCTCTGAACCGAAGGGTCCAGAGGTGCGAGTCGGCGAAGGGCCCGTACACGTGGTCGAGTCGACGGCGGATCAGATGTTCAACGACATCAAGCCTGATATGACGGCGCGCCTGCCGCAGTACAAGGGGGATTTGGAGTTGATCAATCACTCCGCCGGATCGTTGACCTCTCAGGCCTACCACAAGCGCATGATCCTCAAAAATGAGCTCCTCGCCGACGCTGCAGAAAAAGCCTCGGTGGCGGCCGCATGGATGGGCGGACGGCCTTATCCCCAGCAGCAATTGAACGATGCCTGGACGTTGGAACTGGCTGGACATTTTCACGACCTTGCCGCCGGCACCGCGACTCCACGCGCCTATCAGTACTCCTGGAACGACGACAACATCGCCGCCAACCAGTTCGCCGGAGTGCTCACCAGCGCCACCGAGTCGATCGCCTCGGGGATGGATACCCAGGGCAAGGGGACGCCGCTAGTCGTGTATAACCCGCTCAACATCGCTCGCGAAGATGTGGTGGAGGCCCACATCGAGTTTCCGGGCGGCGTTCCAAAAGCTGTGCGGGTCTATGATTCCGACGGCAAGGAGGCGCCAGCCCAACTCGAAGACGGGAAAGTGCTCTTCCTGGCCCAGGCGCCCTCCGTGGGATACGCCATTTATCACGTAGTGCCGGCAGAGAGCTCCGCTGCTAACGAAACAGTAAAAGTGACCAAATCATCGCTGGAAAATGCCCGCTATCGCGTGCAGCTCAACCAGGACGGCGATGTCTCCAGCATCTACGACAAAAGCCTGAACAAGGAATTGCTCTCGGCGCCCATCCGGCTCGCCCTCTCCACCGATTCCCCCAAGCAGTATCCGGCCTGGAATATGGATTTCGACCAGGAGCAGGCAGCGCCCCGCGCCTATGTAAGCGGCCCGGCGCAGATTCGCATCCTGGAAAATGGACCCGTTCGGGTCGCACTGGAAGTAACGCGCCAGACGGAGAACTCTAAATTCGTGCAGACCATTCGCCTTTCAGCAGGCGATGCAGGCAACCGGGTGGAATTCGGCAACGCCATCGATTGGCGAACCCTGGCGGCCAATCTCAAGGTAGCTTTCCCTCTCAGCCCAGAGAATGAAGATGCTACCTACAACTGGGACGTTGGCACCATTCAGCGGCCCAACGCGCAAGAGCGCCAGTTCGAAGTCGCTTCCCATCGCTGGATCGATCTCACTGACAAGGGCGGCAGCTTTGGAGCGACCATCCTGACCGAATACAAGAACGGCTCGGACAAGCCGAATGACCACACCATCCGGCTAACCCTTCTACGCTCGCCCGGAATGCAACCCCCCACCAATGGACGTCCGCAGGGCTACAGCGACCAGGCTAACCAGGACTGGGGCCACCACGAATTCGTATTCGGTTTGGCGGGGCACGCCGGCACTTGGGAACAGGCGCAAACGGATTGGCAGGCCTATCGTCTTAGCGATCCGCTTATCGCCTTCCAAACGACAGAACATCCCGGGTCGCTGGGGAAGACCTTTTCCCTGCTCCAACTCAACAACTCCAGAATTCGTGTGCTTGCTCTCAAGAAAGCAGAAGCAGACGACGAAATCATTCTTCGCATGGTCGAGCTCGACGGTCATCCAGCCCAGGATGTGCGTGTCTCTTTCGCCGGACCTGTGGTCGCCGCGCGCGAGGTCAATGCCCAGGAACGACAGGAGCAAGCGGAGCCGGCCAGCCTGAACAGCGGGGCGCTGGTCACCTCCTTCACGGCGTATCAACCGCGCACCTATGCCGTGCGCCTGGGTCCGCCTACGGCAAAGCTAGCCGCCATTCGTTCGCAGCCGGTTGTGCTCAAGTATGACCTTGCCGTAGCCAGCAATGATGACACTACGACGCCGGAGGGTGGCTTCGATGGCAAAGGCAACGCGATACCGGCAGAAATGCTCCCGGCTGCCATCGCTTACCACGGCGTCGAGTTCAAGTTGGCGCCCGCAAAAACCGGAACACCCGATGCGGTGGTTGCCCGGGGTCAAGCCATTGCGCTCCCATCGGGACACTACAACCGGGTTTACCTTCTGGCCGCATCTGCGGACGGAGACCAAACCGCGGCGTTCCGGATGGGCGCCAAAACAGCGAATCTGCATATCGAGGATTGGGGCGGATTCATCGGTCAGTGGGATACCCGCATCTTCAGAAACCAGGACGACCGCAATTGGGCTATCTCAGCACATCACGCGCCCTGGCCCCCGGCTGATGAGCAACAGCGTGAGCAACGGGTTCCCTCGCCTCGTTATCCCGAGGACTACGTGGGACTCGAGCCGGGCTATGTTAAGCCGGCCAGTCTCGCATGGTACGCGTCTCATCATCACACCGCCGATGGGCTTAACCAGCCGTATCAATACTCCTACCTATTCGCGTACTCGATTCAGATGCCCCAGGACACACGGACGCTCACATTGCCTGACAACGACAAGATTCGCATTCTCGCGGTTTCGGTCGCGGAAGAAGGCCCGGAGCTAAACCAGGCGCAACCGCTCTACGACACGCTGAACCGCACAGAACCGCCGACGGCAGGCGCTAACTCAAAATAGCGCTGCTGCCGACAGGAGTCAGTCTCCTAACAGAACCCATTAGGAACTGGACGGGTGCCCCAGGTTCGCCAAAGCGTACCTGGGCCGAAAACAATATTTTTCGATTGCTTTTAGTTGGACGGTTCAGCAGCACCGAATGGATTCAGCTTGACGGACAGTTTAAAGCTATCGTGGGCTTCGCCCGTCTTATTCGGCCCAGGTACGCTTTGGCGAACCTGGGGCACCCATCCAGTTCCCAATGGGCTCTGTTAGGAGACTGACTCCGCCGAGAATCAACGCCGACGGCCGGCGCCTTTGCATGCGTCCGTAGCCTACACTCATTCCGACAGGCAATTGGACTATCGTAGGTATCAAAGGAGACCGCATGCCTCTGGTTCGAATCGATCTCGCTACAGGCAAATCCCCGGAGTACGGCAAACAAGTTGGTCAGATTATCTATCGCGCGTTAACCGACGTGATGAATGCTCCCGAACACGACCTCTTCCAGATCATCACTGAGCATTCCCAAGCCGGGTTGCAGTTTGACCGGGAATTTCTTGGCATTCATCGATCCGACGAATGCATCTTTGTGCAGATCACGCTGAATAGCGGACGAACCGTGGAGATGAAGCAGCGCTTCTACAAAGCCGTGGCGGATGGGCTGCACGAAAGCCTGAAGCTGCGCAGGGAAGATGTCTTCATCAATTTGGTGGAAGTGTCAAAGGAGAACTGGTCCTTTGGCAATGGAGACGCTCAATACGCACCTGCTGCTCCCTAGCACAGTACGGAGCCCTCCTGGAGTCGATAATTATTTTGACTGGTGATTTATGACGAATGAGAGAGGGGTTTTTCATGACTTGGCGGGTGCAGGACGCGAAAGCGCGATTCAGTGAGTTTCTCGATGCAACCCTCCGGGACGGACCCCAGATAGTGACCCTACGCGGCGTCGAAGCTGCAGTACTTGTGCCGATCGATGAGTGGCGCCGGCTGAAGCAGGCAACCCGTCCCACGCTCAAGCAACTCCTGCTAGCCGCTGGGACGCGGTTCGATATTCCGGTTCCTCAGCGCGGTGGACTTCGACGCCGGCAACCTTAAGACAAAGCATCAAGCGTGGCCAGGCTGAAGCTGAACCTGGCCGCCCAGCGCTTGCTTACGGGCTGAGCAGGTTGCGCGGATGTCCTCATAGAGAGGGGATAGGATCGTTGCCAGACTATCAGCCAACCCCTCCACATCGGAGACCCCGTCAGGAACCGGAACACCGGCGCCGCCATAGTGCTGCTCGACTTCCTGCCGGAAGCGGACCGCAGACATCCGTATATCAGGAACACCCTCGACAGGCTTCCCACTCACCTCACTCGCCAGAGCGTGCATCACCAGAGCGATGTCTTTTTCGAACGCGACGCCAGCCTGGGCGACGGGCTCGGGTAAATTGCTGAGCGGTTTGTTCGCGAGGTATTGCGCCGAGGCGACCTGCACCAGCAGCAGCGTGCGGATCGAAGGCTGCCATCGCCGGAGGTCTTCGCGGATCTGCAGCTTTTGCGGACGCGAGGGGCCAAACTCGAACAGGACCGCGTCGGCCTGCGCCGTCACCGCTGCAAAACCGGCGTTGAGCTGATCGCGCAACTGGCGAATCCGCCTGATTGCTTTGATCTGGTCCTTCTCCAGTAACTGCTCGGCCAACTCGGCAAACATATCGAGGTTGTGGGCAAAAACGGCCTGCATTTCGTCCACGGCGTTCTTCACCCACAAGCGATCGTAGATAAGCCACATAGACATCAAACCAAGCAGAACCCCGAAGACACGGTCGCGAGCAATAGAGAGCGAAGTCTGGATGGCGAACTCCTGCAGATTAATCAGATAAAAAGCCAAGGCGAGCTGCACCCCAAGATAGGAAAGCCTTGAGGAAGCGGTCGCAATCCACGAGGAGATTGCGGTGACCACCATAAACAAAAGAGTGAAGCCGGTAATCGAATCAAGGTAGGGCAGCAAAAAAATCTGCGCTCCAAAACCAAAGATACAGCCGCCAATGATGGCGCCCCCCAGCCGCAACACTTGCTTCTGGCGCGATGAGCCGATGGTGGAGAGCGCGGTGATGATACAGGTTGCGATGGAAGTGCTGAGCCCCGGCCAGTCGATCGCCGTGTATATGCAGTAACCGGCCATGGCCGCGAGCCCTCCGCGCAAGGCGAATCGCACGTGGGCGGGGTTAGAGAACGCATCGGGAGCAAAGAAGTGCGTGGGTTGCTCTTCGTCCAAAGGCGCTTTAACAAACTCGCTTACAGCGGTAGACCCCGAATATGCTTCCGGGATAAGCGCAACGATTCTCTCCATCGTCGACAAGAAGGGCAGCTCCGACGGCTCCTCTTGAGCAGGCCGCTGGATCTTTTCCGGCAGTCGCTTCAGCACCAGATCTTTGCCGAGTACTTCAACCTCGTCTGCCAGGCGCTGGCAGCGGACCCTGTCGGCCGCGTCGATGCTTGGCGCGAGGGCTGCCGTCGGCTTCGCGCGCTCGCTGAGAGCGAGCTGGAAATTGGCGGCGACATCTAGCAATTGCCCCACCAGGGAGACCGCCGTTCCCAGCTGCGCCTTGAAGTGCGCGCTGTATTGCGATCGCAGGATGAGCCTGCGCAACCTCGATGTACCGACGCTCGAATAAAGCGAAAGCGCTTTCTCCGACGCACTATCAAGAGGCCGCTCCGCCGCCGCGCACCGTAAGACACTCTCCACGGTCTTTAAGCGGGCCTCGATGCCTTCGGTAAGGTCAGTGGCGGGATGAACCCTGCGGAAAACATACTCGACGATGATGGTCACCACCACGCCCATCGCGACCACACCGGCCAGCCATAGTGTGTTCTCCACCCGGTCGTTTACGTTGAGCGTGCCTCGATCCCAGAACGGAATGGCGCCGGCGATGGTGAAGCCAAAGGCCACAGCCGTTCCGTAATCGTTAGTGATGCTTATCAGAAAAAAGGACAAGAAGAGGCTGAAGGCAACACCCAGGAAGTGGGTCAGCGGTTCAGAGACGAACATTGCGGCGCCGATCAAGGCGTAAGCGGTCGCCAAAAGGAAAGCCGCAATTGTCCGGAACCCGGCAACGAGGGTCGCCGTGGGGTTTTCCCGGCTGATGAATAGCGTAAAAATTGCAGCCAGAAAGCCGTTGGGAATCCGGAACGTCATAACCAGGATCATCACCACGGTCGCGGCGATGGTGACGCGGGCTACCACCCACGCCCTTCCCGGATAAGGCGCGAGCTCATTCTTGAGGAAGTTCCAAAACCACTTCACTGCCTCATCGATGGCGTTGGGCAGGGAAACAGCCGGCAACGCTTTGCCTTGGGCCGCCACGGCTATTGCGCTCCGCGGATCACTACCACAGCGGACTCGCTCAAGCGGAACGGCTCAGTCTCCGGAGCGACGATGCGGACCCGCACCGGGAAGCGCGTCGCCAGATGCACCCAGTTCAACGAGCGCTGCACATCCGGCAATCCGGGGGCAAACGACCCCACCAGCGTGCTGTCAGGCTGCACGCCGAAACCGACACTGTCGACGACGCCGTCATATTTCACATTCGGCCGGGAGAGAACGTAAACATAGGCATGCATCCCGGGATGGATGTGGTGCAATTGCGTCTCGCGGAAGTTCGCGACCGCCCACCAGGTACGGGTATCGATCAGCGTAAAAACCTGCTGGCCGGTGTGGGCGTAAGCGCCTTGGGAGATCGTCATGTTGGTCACGCGGGCATCAAAGGGCGCATAAATCCTGCAGTTGTTCAGGTTGTACTGTGCGGTGCGAATGGCTGAGTCCCGGCCTTCACGTTGGGCGGTGAGCGGATCCAGCGTAAGAACGCTGTGCTGCGATTGGTCGAGTTGCGCGTGGCTTTGCTCCATCGCGGCCTTTGTCTGCTGGTACTGGGCCTGCGCGGATACCACCTGCGCCTCAGACAAGAGCAGTTGCGAGCGGAGCTGCTGCACCGCCTGTTGTCTTGCGGTCACCGCGGTTCTCACCTGGTCCACCTGGTCTACGGTGACGAATTGCCTGGCCAGCAGTGGCTCAATGCGATGAAAGTTATTGGTCTGGTAGGCCAGTTCGGCATTGGCGCTGTCGAGGGCCGCCTGCGTAGCCGCCACATTTGCCTTGGCTTCATTCACCGCGGCTGCGGCGCGATCCACGTTCGCGGCAGCGCTATCCGTATTGGCGTGGGCAGCACCGACAGCACTCACCTGGGACGCGATCGTCCTTCGCTGGTCAACAATCTGACCCTCCAGCGTATCCCGGTCAGACCTTGCTTTTTCCAGCGCGTATTCATAGGGCCGTGGGTCTATTTGAAACAGCAGCTCTCCCTGTTTGCGAAACTGGTTGTCCTGCACCGCAAGCACGGAGATGGGGCCGTCCACCTGGGGAGCAATGCCGATGAAATTGGCAAATACTTCTGCGTCATCGGTACGCGGGTAGTCGTTGGTGCGGATAATCACCAGCGCACCGGTAATCACGGCGGCGGCAATAATGACAAGGCTGACCACCCTGCCGAGGCGCTGTCGCTGTGGATCTGTGTCGTTTTCCGGCATCGCTTCTCCTTCCGATTAACTGAAAAACAGAAGCCAAAGGGTAAAGGTAAAAAACAACGTCAAGCACGGATATACCAGGATGAGCGGCAAGAGCAGCTTCTCCTCAAGCTTGATGTACACAAAAAATAAGCGAACGGCAACGGCGAGCAGGATGCCGATCACACCGCAAACGATCCACGCGGGGAAAAACGATCCCAGGATATTGAACGAGGGCGCGCGCGAACATCCGGCAGCCAATAGTGCGGCAGCGCACGATACTCCGGTGGCAGCGGTGCGCTTTATGCCTCGGCCAAGCGGCGATGGCGAATATCCCGTCAATTTTTCCATCCATTTATTTGGCGGCATAGGTTTACGGGCCTTTCGTATGTAGCAAGTCGCCGGTTTGGAAAGCTAACGCAGCCACCCCAGTCAGCAATTGCGTACGCGCCGTCACATCGGCGGTGCGCGCAGCAGCAAGAGCGCGCTGGGCTGAGACCACATCGATCTGGCTGCGCACCCCGAAGTTGTAGGACTGCAGCGCCGCCTCGTAGGACGAAGAGGCCGCTTCCAATAGTGCGGCGGCCGCCTTCTGCTGACGAAGTGCAGTCCGCGCAGTGGAGTACGCCGACCACACCTGGTTCTCCACCTGGTCGCGCATCGCATCGATGTCAGCGGCGGCCTGCTTCTGCCCGGCCCTCGCGCGGGCCAGCCGCTGCTCGCGTGCGAATCCGTCGAAGAGTGTCCAGGTTAGACTGAAGTGCGCATTCCAGAACTCCTGGTTAGCGGAATAAAGACCAGGAGCCTGAGCCTGTTCAGAGTAATTCTTGGCCAGGCCGGCTGTGCCAGCAAGGCTTAAGGTGGGCAGGTACGCCGTCTTGGCAGCTTTTACTTCGGCCTGAGCGGCACGCAACTCTGCCACGCGCTGCATCAGGTCGGGCCGCTGAACGAGCGCCTTGTCGATGGATGCCTCGACCGTGACCGTCAGGTCCTGGGGGATGTTCAACCCCTGAATACTCTCGACTTGCAACGGGTGGACAGGCGAAACGCCCAAGGCCGTAGCGAGATCACCGTGCGCGATCTCAGAGGCCCCGATCGCCGCCTGCAAATCGTAGTCCGCCTGCGCAGCAGCACTGCGGGCCTCAAGTACGTCGGGCAGCGTCGCCAGCCCGAATTGGAGACGTGCTTCCGCTGCCTCCTGGTCGGTCTGCGCATTCTTCAGGTTGGCTTCCGCCACATCCTCCTGCCCTTTGGTGTCGAGCACGTGATAATACGCCGCCATCACCTGGAAGATGATCTTGCGGTGGGTGTCATTGAAGAGGAAATTGGCGCCCAACAGATTGGCCCGGCTGGCGGCGATCTCCTGCGAGCGCCTGCCGAAGTCGAAGACAATGTAGTCCACTTCTAACGCCGGAGAAAATGTTTCTATCGTCTGGCGGTAATACTGCGGCGCAAAGAAGAGGTTGTCGCGCGTACTCTGCGCAATTACCACTGCGGCCATAGTGGGGTAGAGAGTTGACTTGCTGATTCCCAGGTCGGCAGCGCGCGCCTTGGCGTTTTCCCACGCCACGCGGGTATCCGGGTTGTTCTGCTCGGCGAGGTTGATCAATTCAGGCAAGGTATAAATCTTGCTTGGATCAGGGACGAAGGCCGGCGCAGATCGCGGCGGGGGCGAAGGCAAATTCGTGGTGCCTTGCCAGGGCTGCTGCGGAGAGAGCGGCGCGCTTTGGGCGCAGGCAATGGCTCCCCCCACCAACGCTATGAGCATGGTCGCCAATTTTCGAAGAGATCGCTTCATTTACAACGCCGCAACCAGACCAGCTTCTTATAGATGTATACCGCAGGCGGTGAGTCGTGCACATCCATAGGAAATTTGGCCAAGCAAACGGATGATAGCATTCTGCTTTTTTTGAGGGGCGTGCCCGAGGTCCGGGGCGGCCCCTGCATGGGAACTCAACGCACGGCAAGAGTCAGTCTCCCAACAGAACCCACTAGGAACTGGACGGGTGCCCCAGGTTCGCCAAAGCGTACCTGGGCCGAGAATGATTTGTTTCCAACGCTTTCAGTTGGACGGCTCAGCAGCACGGAAAGGCTTCAGCTTGACGGACAATTCAAAGCGATCGTGGGGGCTTCGCCCCATCATTTTCGGCCCACGTACGCTTTGGCGAACGTGGGGCACCCGTCCAGTTCCTGATGGGTTCTGTTAGGAAGCTGAGTCTTACCGGCAAATTATGCGGAGTGGATGGTGGGTGGAACAAGAAGCAAACGGGCGGAGTTTTTTCGATCCGCCCGTTTTGTTGCCGTTGGCCTCGAGTGCCTTACCGGTACGAGGTCGAGATCACTACTTCCAGATTGAGAGGGGAGGCAATGGGCTGGTTGCTTACCATGCCAGGCGTGAAGCGGTATTGGCTTACGGCAGCGAGGACGCTCGCGTCCACTCCCGGGCCAGCCGACTTGATGATCTTCAGGTCAGAAGGCCTGCCAGTCTTATCGACGATCATTCCCACAACAACCTTGGTGTCATCATTGAGCAAACGAGCGGTGCTGGGTCGGCTACGACATCAACTTTATAGATCAACTTGGGAGCGGTTACTCCGGTCGAAATGCGCTTAACTTGCGCCGCAGATCCATTAGAGGCGACCTGGGTTTGAGCAGGCGTGTTTGCCTGGGCGTGAAGCATAACAGAGGACAGAGAGAGTATGGCCACGATTAGTTTACGCATATAAATGATCTCCTAGTTAGAGGTGCCCGTCACCAATCTATCCCCGCTATAAGATCATTGTCAAGATATTTTTTGGACATATCGTTTTCATTAGGAATTTTTAACTTTTGTTTACCACCAAGTGACCTGTTTCATAAAAGTATTCCCAAAACCGAGGTCGTATGAGTGCAACAAAAAACGCCCGCGAATTTCGCGGGCGCCGGCACTTTTGGGGGGTGATTTTACTATTGCGGAGCTGGTGCACTGCGTGGGAACGACCGGGCTAAGTACTTAGTGATCTCATCGAATTCATCGTCGGTGGCCACAGCTCCGCGTGCCGCCATCGATTGCACCAGGCTATTCCATTCCTGCGCGCTCAGGTGTTGGCTTGCGGCTACATCTGGTGAGTGGCAACCCGAACAAACTCTCACCGTAAGATCATGCCCCGGCCCGGGCGGCAAATGAGTTTGCGTGGAAGGCACAGAGGCAACGGCGTTCACTGCTGGCGTAGCGCTCTGCGGTTTGGGCACCGATTCGGTCAACGTGCTGGTGCTCTCGCCCGATAAGCTGAAGACCACCAGGGAGTCGCCGTTCAGCGCGGCACCGATGCCCAAACCTCCTGTGGCCACTACCGCGATATACTGCTGGCCCTTTGCGTCCGCGTAAGTGATAGGCGTGGACTCGGCCGAGGCGGGAAGCTTGACCGTCCAAAGCTCCTTACCGGTCTTGGTATCGAAGGCGCGAAAGCGAGCATCGTCGGTGGCGCCGATAAACGTCAACCCGCTGGCAGTGACGATAGCCCCACCAAGACCAGGCCGGCCTGTATTCTGCTTGCCTGCAGGCAGACTGTCGGTCACTCCCAGCGTCGACCGCCAGGCGACCTTGCCGGTATTCACATTGACCGCGACTAACTGACCCCACGGCGTTGGCGTGCAGGGCAGATGGTCGTTGGGGTTCCAGAAGCGAACAACACCGGCCAGCGGCCCGGAATTGGAATAGCTACCGTCTGGGTTACGAACTATCCGCATCGGCTGGCCCAGGTTATTTACATTGGCGACAAACAAACCCAGCTTGGGATCGAAGGCCCCGCCGTAATAATTGACGCCACCTTGGGTGCCCGGCAGCCCAACCGTGTAACGGTCGAGCGCGGTAGGCGTATACGGCACTTCACCCAACAGCATGTTATTGCTGTCGACGTATTGCTCGCACCAAGCCTTGTGTTCAGGTGTGTCCCGGTACAGGTTGTCGCGGCTAAGCGTGTTTTGCGAAAGCGGCTCCGTTACCACGGGGAAGGGCTGGGTGGGTGAAGTCTGCTCCCCGGGAACCTTGCTCTGAGGAACAGGCCGCTCCTCAATACCGTAGATCGGCTTGCCGGTGACGCGATTGAAGATGAACATCAAGCCATTCTTGTTGACCGTAGCCACCGCTGGAATGGTCTTGCCATCATGCTTTACATCGAACAGTATCGGTGGCGTCTCCAGGTCAAGATCCCAAATGTCGTGATGGACTACCTGGAAGTACCACAACAACTTGCCGGTGTCCGCGGTCACGGCGACCAGGCAATTAGCAAAGAGGTTATTGCCCGGACGGTCGACGCCGACGCGGTCGTTGTTGGGGGCGCCGAAGGGCATATAAAGAATGCCCCGTGCCACGTCAACCGTCATGTAGCCCCACACATTCACGCCCGAGCGATCTTTCCAGCTGTCACCGGCCCAGGTGTCGTGGCCCACTTCCCCGGGGCGGGGCACGGAGTGAAAAGTCCACACCAGCTTGCCGGTGCGCGCATCCCAGGCGCGGGTATCGCCGGCGGGGCCAGGGCCGCCGTGCAAGCCGCCAGGCCCTTCACCCGGACCCGAGCCGGTGATCACCAGGTTCTTGTAGATGGTGGGCGGGCTGGGCAGGATATAGCTTTTTTCCTTGCCCGTGTTCATCACCTCCGGCGTTTTTAGATCGACTATGCCGTGGTCGCCAAACTCCTGGTTGAGCTGGCCGGTGGCTGCGCTGATGGAATACAGGCGTCCGTGGCGGCTACCGAAAATGATGGCCGATCCCGCACCCTCTCCCCCGGCCAGTAGGTGGCGCCACGAATCGAGGCCTGATCGCCGTCGGGAATTTGAAACATCCATTGTTCGTGCCCGGTGGCGGAATCGAGCGCCACCACACGGCTGTAGGGCGTGACGACATACATGGTTGAACCGATCACCAGCGGCTGGTCCTCCGATGGGTGAAAGGCCGTACTGGCTGTCCCAGCCGGCTTCATGTGGTAGACCCATGCCACCTTCAGCTGGCTCACATTGGCTGGAGTAATTTGCGTCAGGGTAGAGTAGCGCGTGCCCCCGGGATCCCGGCCGGGCATGGGCCAGTTCCCCGCTGCTGTTAGGTCGGTGAGGGCGAAGGCGAGAATCGGCAGCAACAACAGAAGGCCAAGGGCGCTGCAGGCAATAGTCAGGTTGGGTTTCTGATTCAGAACGATGCACCTTCTACGTTGAGCTGAGCATTGAGCCGCTCAATTCCGCGCTCCCGTTCCCGCTGGCGGCCGGCCCGCTCAGGGTTGAGGTAAAGCCAGCATAGGGCGGCAATCACGTCGGAGCCGATCATGAGATGAATCAAAGCCGTCCAATTGCCGGCCGTCTTCTGCAGGATAAATCCGCCAACCACCGGCATGACAAAGCCGGCCAGATTGCCCAGCATGTTCATGGTCGCCGCAACCGTCGCCGTATAAGAGCCCCCGATCTCAACGCAAGCGTCCCACGAGATGGGCATGGTGAGGTCGCTGCACAGGCTGGCCCCGCCCATACACAGCATGGCGATCAACACCGTCTGCGTATGCAAGAAGACGAACAGCAGAAGGGCAGTACAAAGAAGGCCGAAGAAAGCGATGCGGCGGCGCGGCAAGCGCACTGGGGCGATGCCGGTGATCATCGCACCGAAACCACCGAAAAGCAGGGGTAGCACGGACAACGCTGCCGCATGACCCGCTGTCTGGCCTCGGCCCTCACGCAGATACGTCGGCAGCCAGGTGATGTAGAAGTACCAGGTAAAGGAAACACAAAAGTACTGCAGGCAAAGAATCACCACTTCCGGAGTAAGCAGCAAAGACAGCCAGTTCTTCTGCCCGGCATGGTGCGTCATCAGGACCCGCGAGGATTCGAGCAGTTCCCTTTCGGCATCATTCACGGATGTGTGCTGCCTGGGATTGTCTTTGAACCAGAACCAGAAGATGACGCACCACACCAGGCCCAGACCGGCGAAAGCGACGAAAGAGTATCTCCAGCCGATCAGCCCGATCGCGGCCAGCACCAGCGGCGGCGTGAAGGCTCCGCCCCAGCGGGCGAATGCCCACAGCATCCCCTGGGCGGTGACGCGTTCGCGTGCCGGCAGCCACATGCTGAGCATGCGCGTCAGGATGGGGAAACAACCTGCCTCGCCGGCTCCGAAGAGAAAACGAATGACCCAGAGAGAGATGAAGTTCCAGGCTGCTCCGGTGACAGCGGTAAAAAACGACCAACCCAGAACGATCTGCAGCAGGACCCGCCGGACCCCGATCTTATCGCCCAGCAGGCCAATGGGAATCTCGAACAAAGCGTAGGAGAGGCCGAAGGCGCCGAACACCAGGCCCATTTGTGCTTTATTGAGGTGCAGGTCGTGCGAGATAGGGCCGGCTGCTTGCGAAATAGCCACCCGCTGCACGTAGGAAAGGATGGCCAGCCCGATTGCCAGCGCAACAATGCTGTACCGCGTTCGGCTTGCCTTCATCTCCAGGCCCTCGATTTGCAGTGAGAAATCCGCCCGGTCAGGGTACCAGCAAAAACCCATGCAGGGCGAGAGGTATGATCTTGGATGTGGCTATGAAAATCGATCTTTCTGGCAGGACGGCCGTGATCACCGGCGCAAGCCGCGGACTCGGCGAGGCGATGGCCAAGGCGCTATCGGAGGCAGGAGCCCAGGTCGCACTGGTGGCGCGCGATGTTAAGCGGCTGGAGGCGGTGCGCGATGCGATCACGGAACGGGGCGGAACAGCAGCCTTCTTCACTGGCGACGTGACCCGGGAAGAGGACGTTGCTGCGCTGGCGCGAGCCGTGCAGGAGCGCTTTGGTCATGCGCAGATCCTGATCAACAATGCGGGAACGAATCTCCGTAAGGACCTGGTGGATTTTTCGCTGGAGGAGTTTCGCGGCGTCGTGGACTCGAGTTTGATTTCTACTTTTCTTATGTGCCGCGCCTTCGTTCCGGGAATGAAGGGCACCGGGTACGGCCGGGTGGTCAATATGGCCTCCATCATGGGTCACGTCTCGCTGCCGGGGCGCACACCCTATTCCTCCAGCAAAGCAGCGTTGATGGGGCTTACGCGCTCCCTGGCGCTGGAACTGGCTCCGGAAGGCATTACCGTCAACACCATCAGCCCGGGCCCGTTTGCCACGGACATGAACGCGGTTCTCATCAACAATCCAGAGACAAATGCGACCTTCCTGGCCACTCTGCCGGTGGGACGATGGGGCAAGGTGGAAGAGATCGGCGCCCTGGCATGCTATCTCTGCTCAGACTTCGCCGGCTTCATGACCGGGAGCGACGTTATCATCGATGGCGGCTGGACCGCGAAGTAATCAGCGATCCACCTTCACTAGAACCAAGGCGTTTGGTTCCAGCTCAAGCTTCAGCTTCCCGTCGCTAAGATGGGTCTGCTCCGCCGCCGGAAGCGCGGTTTCGCGATTCAGCTGCTCCACTTGAGCTGGACTTGGATCAAGCGGCTTGCCCATCGCGGCGTACCGGGGTAAGACGTTGCCGTGCTTGCTGTCGACCCGCTGCAAGGTAACGTTTGCGTTGCCTGGTATGCCTTGGAAAACAAGATCCATCGTCCGCGGCGGGGAATGCTGACCAGGGTCGACCAGATTCCACGCGGCGATGACCAGGACGCCATCTTCGCTTTTGGTAACGATCACGTTCTTTGAAGGGTTGGCCAGGCGCTGGTCGCCGAGCTGGTGCAGCAGTGCAAAGCCGTAGTAGCTCGGCTTGTTGATGCCGCCTTTGGCGCGCAACCCGAATTGACCCTCAAAGGGCTTTGGGATGGGGCCGCCCTCTTCAAAGACATCCGAAAAAGTCCAGAACGACATCAGCGTGACATTGCCGTCGCATTCCCGCACCGTGTTGGCAAGGGCCGGTCCGACAAAGGTGGTGTCGCGAGATTCATCCATGCCCTGCACGTTCCACTCTGTCCAGAACAGCGGCAGATCCGGCATGGAAGAGGCCTTGATCTGCCCGCTCACTTTAGCGATGGCGCGGCAAACACGGTCATCCATGGGGATGTTTTCGTTGCTGTGGAAGAGGTTCTGCACCGTGTCATCCGCATAACCGTGCGACGACACGAAATCGACCGGGACATGGTTAGCCGCATCGTACTTGAGAAAATCATCCACCCACGAAGCCGCTGCGGTTGCCGGGCCACCCACGCGCAAACGCGGGCTCACCGCTTTAAGAGCGCGCGCCGTGTGGGCGTAGAGTTCAAAGTAGGATTCCTTTCGCGGGATGCCGTCCCAGAAATCGATGTTTGGTTCGTTCCAGACTTCGAAATACCATTGCGACACTTCGTCGATGCCGTAGCGTTCCACCAGGTGCTGCGCGAAGTGCGTCATTAAGGCATCCCAGGCTTCCAGACTCCTAGGTGGAGATACATTCGGCTTGTACCAGAAGGGGTGGAGCGCGTCGGGATTGAAGGCCAGCTTTTTTGGCATGAAGCTGATCTCCACGACCGGGCGGACGCCATCCTTCAGCAAGCCATCGTAGATCTGATCGACGTAGGAAAAGTTGTAGACTGGGTTGCCGTGCTGGTCCTCGTTATAGACCCCGACCTCGTCATGCAGGATGGCGTGAAAGCGCACATACTTGAAGCCTGTTATCTGCTTAACCGCGCGAAGGTCGTCGCGGTAGCTTTCGCGCAGGGTCAGGATCGCGCGCCCCGAACCAAACATCTGCTCCCAAAAATGCGGGAAGGTTGTAGCCGGCGCCGTGGCGTCAATCCGGATCTGCTCCTGGGCAAACAACGGGCAACAGGCCGCAAGAAAGACACTCAAACCCAGCCCAGCGGCAGATAACCGATTCATTCGCAGCACAACCAAGTCCTTGCCAGACGCACCCCGGAATTGAGTTAGAAACTAAAGCGAGCCTGAAAATCGATAATTCTCGATCCGAGAGCGCTCGTCGCCTGACCCAGGTTGCTACTGCCAATGTTGTTCGAGATGGCACTAGGGTCGATATTCAGCGTGTTGAATATATTGATGAAGTTGGCCTTCACCTCGATCTTCGCGCCTTCTCCAACCACACGGATCTTGGGCAAGCCGAAAGCCTTGGCAAGATTCATATCGAGGTCGCGGTACCGAGGTCCGGAAAAGCTGTTGCGCCCGATTCCCGGCGGGGGAATGAAGGCGGTTGCGAACTGTCCGGGATTGTCGGAAATGGCATTTGCGTAGTTCGGAATCGTGAAGTAGTTGTCGCTGAACGAATCGTTGTTCGTGCCGTTATTCGCGGTGCCCGGGTTGGGAAAGTTGCTTCCGGTTTTGAAGGCGTCATTGCTGGTGCTCTGGAGAGCTCCACCCTTGTAGAACGGACGCAGGCTCTGGTACCCGTAGTTGCATTCGTTGCAGTAGATCTGGTGCGGCGCTGTATAAACGGGAGTCCACCCGTAACCGGTGTGAAAGGTGAAGATTCCACTGATCGACCATCCCCCGGCGACCTTCTCTCTCCAGTCATGGCCGCCGCGAAAGATGGCCGGCTGCCAGATGCCAAAGAGCTTGACGTTATTTGCGATGTCGAAATCCGACCGCCCATAAGAGTAGCTGGTGTTGTAAAGATAGGGGCTGCGGAAGTATGGGCCCGAGTTCGTATCAAAACTATGGCCAAAGGAATATTGCGCATCCAGCGAGAAAGTTTGCGAGAACTGGTGCTTGAGGCCGGCGAGCATCATGTTGTTCTTCGAGCTACCCTGGCTGCCCACGGTGTTGATACTGCTGATCAGGGGGTTCAGCGGCGCACCCAGAATTGTTCCGTAAGCGTTTGAATCGTAATTGTAGTTGAGATGTTTGCCGGAACTGCCGGTGTAGCCAAGGTTCGCCACCCACTGATGCCCTAAGTCGATCTCTGTCTCGAGCGAATAGTGGTGTACATATTGCGTGGGCAGATTCCCGGGCAGGGCCCCGATGTTTGCGCCACCCATCACGGGCAGGCCGGCAGAGTTGAAGGTGCTGATCGCGCTCGGGTTCGACGGGTAACCGGCAATACTGGTTGGATTGGTCGAAGTGGCGTAGAGGATATTTGGATTGATGTTAGTGGGACCCGTGCTGATACCCGGAACTGAGCTCGTCCCCGGCGGATTGCCATCATAAGCAGTCGCTGTCGCTAACTGCTGCTGGTTGTAGTTCAAACCATAGCCGCCGCGCCAGACTACCTTCCCCTTCATATAAGCTGGACTCCAGTTAAACCCGACTTGTGGCCCAAAGTTAAGGCTCTGAGCGTTCCAGCCGTTGATTCGCGTGCGAATGGCGATGCCAGTCAATAGATCGGCTCCGCTGCCGAAGCGGACCACACCCATGTTATTGTCCTTGTCGCTAATCGGCCCAAAATAATTGTAGCGGAGCCCGGCGCTCAGTGTCAGGTTCGGGCGAGCCTTCCAGTCGTCCTGAAAGAAAATTCCCCACAGGTTCTCACGGTTATCGTTGCGATAGCCGCCGGGAAAGCCGGTAGTCGCCTGAAACGCTCCCGTTTCAGCTTCGGGGGCATCATTGAGGAAATCCCAGAGGTTGTAGAAAGTGTAGTTGGGTGCGCCGATAGGGTCGTTCAAGTAATAGAGCCGGGTGAAATCAAAGCCGAACTTCATCGTCTGCGGGCCCAAAACTTTGGTGGCGACGTCCTTATAGCCATACGTCCATTGGTCCAGAATCGCGGGGGCCGGAACGCCCAGGGCGCCGAGGCTGATGGCGCCAATCTGCTGTGGACCACTGGAAGTATTGGCAGTAAACAACTGGTCTTCCGGCAGGCCAAATGGAGCCTGAGGATTGCTGGCAACTTCGTTATAGCGCCAGCCTGCGGCGTTGGCACGGGCTTCGTTCAGGAATGTCGGTGAAAAAGTGTGATTCCATATGACCGAGAAGGCATCGTTGGTCTGATCGTGATGGAAGAGCTGATAATCCAGGCCACCATTCAGCCGGGTCAGGCTGGAAGGCACCCAGTAGATCGCAAAAGCAATGTGATCCCTGCTGGTTACGTTTGCATCGAGGCGGCCATTGTACTGTTTGAAATCGCTGGTGGTGGGGTTGCTGATGGTGTACTGCGTAATATCAGGAACGCCCGAAAGTCCGCTGCCAACACCCGGCGTGCTGGAGTTTACATAAGTAAGGTCCTGTTTGCCTAGGCCGGTGGTCAACGGCGAACCGATGTTCAGGCCTTGTCCCGCAATCGTGTTGCAATTTACGCCTTCAACGAGGCCGGCATTCGCGCAGCTGACCGAGGGGATCACTGTTCCAGCAACAGTGGCTCCCTTGAAATGAAGGTAGGTGTTGGAAATGCTGTTGGCCGGCGCCAGGTTGGCAAATGCGGCGGTGGGAAGCCACATGGTACTGCTCGCGGGGATGGTTTGGCTTTGCCCCTCAAATGCGAAGAAAGCAAAAACTTTGTTCTTCCAGATAGGGCCGCCTATACTGCCGCCAAGCTGGTTGTAACGGTCTTCATCGCGGAGCAGACCGCGTTCCGCCGGGCTCAGCTTTTTTCCCGTGGCATCGAATGCCTCGACCGATTGAGGACCGTTCCATCGCTGATACGCATTCAGTCCGGGTCGCGTGATCTGGACAAAAATGCTGCCGTGAAGGTCGTTGGTTCCGCTCTTCGAGGTGATTTCAGTCACCGCGCCCGTGAAGCGCCCGTTTTCAGCATCGTAAGCGTTGGTGGAGACCTGGATGTTACCGATCGAGTCTTCGCTTGGAGTAATGACCGTAGCGCCGCCCCAGACGGCGCTCTCCGTGCTGATGCCGTCCACGCTATAACCGTTCGAATCGAACTGCCCGCCATTGGCGTTTGCCGAAGCGCCATTTTCCGTAGCAAAAATACTGCTCGAGTGCCCCAGGTTGCCGCCGCCACCCGAGGACGCTCCGGTCTGGGTTCCTGGAGCCTGGAACCCACCGCCGCCGCCTTGTTGCGATCCATCGGCCTGCACTCCAGGTACCAGCCGGATGAGGCTGGTTGGATCGCGCTCATATACCGGAATATGCTGGATTTCGTTGGCAGAGATGGTGCGGGAAGTGTCGGCGGTTTGGGTGTCGAGGGCCGCTATCGTATCCCCGTTGACCGTGACGGTCGTCGATGAGCCGCCCGCCTCCAACTGGATGTTGATCCCGTTGGGCTGCTCGGGAGTCAACTGCAGGTGATCGAGAATCTTTTTCTGGAAGCCGTCCTTCTCCGCCGTTAATACGAAAGGGTCGGCAGGAAGCGCGTTGAAATTGTAAACACCATCGCCACCGCTGGTTCGCGTAATGATCTGGTTGGTGGAGAGATTCTTGAGAGTAAGTGTTACACCTGGGATCACAGCCCCGGTTGGGTCGGTCACAACACCCTGGATCGAAGTACGAAACTGCGCGACTGCACTGGAAGTCAAGCACAGCCCAATGATTGCCATCCCACTCATGGTGAGAAAGCCGCACAATCCACTCTTCCTCATTTTGCCTCGCAAAGAAAAGAAATAGTTACAGTATTTCGTCCACGTAGATGCAGCGTTGTCGTCGCAACACCGTCCGCCAAGCGTGGATTGTTTTTATGTGATGTAGTAGCCGACTCCCTCCTTGTAGGCTGTCGACCGGTCGCGACGCGTCACACCATCGGCTCGGTCCCGATGGGTTCGCGAACTGATGGACGGCTAACTCACCGCCACGACATTGAGATGCGAGGTAGGTAGGGAAAGTTTTTCTGCGCGGCCAGATTTTGTTGGCGCCGAGGCGGGCGACCTAGGTATACATGCTGGCGCGCTTGTCTTTTGGATCGTAATCCGATGCGTCATTTGCCGCCAACACTGCGGCCGTTAGCTTAGACGGCTGAGAGGTTGCAATCACGACCTGGGGTTTCTGCAGCACGTCGATCACGCGCTCATACAGCCGGTTGCGCACCTCGAGGCGGTCTGATGCCCGGGTAACATAACGTACCAGGATGTCGACTCCTGAGCTTGCAGGACGCATATTCACCGATGCGCTCGCGCTTGCCTGGCTCAAGCCATGCTTCCGCGGGACGCGTCTCCACTCCTCCTCGGCAAGCCTGGCATCTTGTTGCGTCTCTTCCAGGATGGCCTGGTTAATGAGTGCCACCTTGGAGTAGGTTTCTGCCGACGCAGGAATGTTGATTGACATTTCGTCCCACATCCATTGCCCTACGGTGGAAAAGTTGAAGAACTGCCCGGTGACGGCATAGTTGTTGATAAAGGTTGCGCGGCGTCCCGTCGGATGGCCTTTCTCAGCCCAATCACTGTTTTCCAGGATAGTGGTGCGAAAAAGATTGATCTCAATCACCTCGCCTGCCACTCCATTGATCTGCACCCAGTCCCCGACACGGATTCCGTTCTTGCCCATCAGAATGAACCAGCCGAAGAAGGCGAGGATGAAACTTTGCAGAGCTACCGTGAGCCCGGCGGTGGCCAGACCAAGAATGGTAGAGATCTGGCTGGGTACACCGAACGTGACCAGTAAGACACAGAGAATGCCCACCAGCTGCACGCTGAGGCGCAGGATAGTGCGCAACGTTTGCAATCGCCGCCGATCGAGCTTGCGACGCTCCAGCAGGTTTATTGCTACCGCTTCAAAAAGGATCGCGCAAATCAGAATGAAAGCCACCGCGGCCAGCGACCGCAGGGTCAAGTGGGTTAGGATGCGATGCTGCAGCACTACCTGGGCCGCCCACTTGCTGTAAACCCCTGCGAGCTGCTGCTGCGTCTGGATGCGGTCGTCGTAGATGCTGAGGAGCTGGCGCTGTTCCCTCCGCTGCTGCAAGCTGGCGAGCTTTGCTGCTTCGGGCGAAGCATTCCCTGCTTCCGGCTTCGACGGACTGGCGGCTGCGGCAGCCGAGCTGGTATTGGCCTGCGCTTCGAGGGCATTGTGCTGCAGAGTCAGACTGGTTGCGTCGGCTTGCGCCTGCTGCTTGGCCTGCTGAATCAATTGATACCGGCTGCGTTGACTACTCCACGCCTCCAGGCGGCCGGCAAGCGTTCCATATTGCCGGGTAGAGAGGACTGCTATCTGGCTGTCACTGCCAGACTGGGCGTTCGTCTTGTTAACGGCTGCCTCATGCGCGGCCAGCTCCTGCTGGATCTGTGTGCGCTCATCGCCCGATGCTCGAGCCAGGTCTTGTTGGGCATCCTTTAGCTCATCCTGATCGAGGTCCAGTTGAGCCTGGGCAATTTTCAGGTCGTCTGCGCTACCAGCATTTGCGCTGCTCCCCGGGGCCGGAGTCAAACTGCGCAGTTGGGCCTGATCTTCTTTGGCCGTCTCCTGCAGCTGGGCCACCTTTTGCGAAAGCTCGAGGGCTTCGCCGGTGGGCGTGAGACGCCGTTCACTGGCCTGCCGTAACGATGCAGCGAAGGCCTGGTTCACCTCGTGATCGGCCAGGCGTTCGGCCTCGTGGGCAAACTCCTCCTCTTCCTTGCTGACGGCAAGAGGGGCCAGTGCTTGGGCAATTTGCCAGGGGTGCAGGTCTACCAGTGTGTTCTGGCTGGAAGCTGCCGCATCGTGCTGTGTTTTTTGAACCCTGAGAAAGGACAGGTGGGCCAACGCGTCGCGCGTCGTCCAGGAAAACGCGAGGCACACGATCAGCCCACCCAATAGGACCAGAAGAGAGAGAAACCTACCCCGGCCAAGCATGCGTTGCAGTGCCGTGTGCTCCTGCGTTCGGGAGGCCGCCGGGTTGGTTACCATGGCCCATTCTTGCAGTTACGCATGGCCCGGGGTACGCCCCGGTAGTTGTAGCGGTGCCCACTTATAAAACACCTTTTTGCAGGAGGGGTGGGGTGAATCGTCGCGGCTTGATCGCCCACCGTGCGCACGCAACCCTGCTATTATGGGCGCGCAGCAAACGACCACTATGCCTCTAAAAATCGAAGAGCCCATATGTATCGCCGCCACCGGAGATGTGTGCGGTGAAGGAGTCCTGTGGGAGCAGAGCACCCACAGCGTCTACTGGACTGACATTAACCGATTCCTCATCCATCGTTACGCATTGAATGACGGCGCGCTTAAGACCTGGTTCTTTTCCGAGCCCGTAACCTGCGTGATGGAAACGAGCCGCAGGGACACACTGGCCATATCCCTCGGCTCCGGCATCGCACTGTGGAAGCCGGGCAGCGATGCTCCCCCGGCGCCGCTATTTGCTCTTCCCGGCTGGCCCTTTGTTCGCTGCAATGATGCCGCCGTCGATCCGGGCGGCGCGTTGTGGGTGGGCTCGATGCGCAACAACGTCAAAGAGAATGGAGACGCCTCGCCGGCGGGTGGCACAGACGGGGTCCTTTACCGCGTCGACGGAACCGGCGCTGCGACGGAATGGCGCCGCGAGTTGGGCATTTCGAATACTCTGCTGTGGAGCCCGGATAAGTCCAGGTTCTACTTCGGCGATACTTTGAAGAATTGCATCTGGTCTTATGAATATGACTTGGCCGGTCGATCCATTAAGGGGGAGCAGCCCTTCTTTCAGGGTTTCGATCGCGGAGGGCCTGACGGTTCCGCCATAGATACAGAAGGCTATGTTTGGAATTGCCGTTATGGTGGGAGTTGCATCGTCCGGGTTGCGCCGGACGGTACGATCGATCGCGTGATTGAGTTACCCGTGAGCCGGCCGACGAACTGCACGTTTGGTGGTCCACACGGCAATGTACTTTACATTACCTCGGCCTCAGCGGAGGCGGGACACTGGGAGCGATTTGGAGGTTGTCTCTTTGCCCTGGAAACCAACGTGACCGGCATGGCGGAGAATAAGTTCAAGCTAGCCTGAACAAGGGCTGTCCAATACAAACGCATAGGATGTTTGTATCAGGGCAACGCTTCAGCCGGGCCGTTGAAGAGTGCCGGAAGAGGGCTTTAGAGTCTTAACAGAAACCATTTGGGAACTGGACGGGTGCCCCAGGTTCGCCTCAGCGTACCTGGGCCGAAAATGATATGTTTCGAACGCTTTAAGCTGGACAGCTCAGCAGCCCCGAATGGATTCAGCTTGACGGACAGTTTAAAGCGATCGTGGGCTTCCCCCGGGGTCGCCCGTCTTTATCGGCCCAGGTACGCTTCGGCGAACCTGGGGCACCCGTCCAGTTCCTAATGGATTCTCTTAAAAGACTGACTCTTCCAGGCTACTACTTTGGACAAGTGTGACCCTGAACGCCGCGGTCCGATACATTGCAGCAAAGAAAACGAGCCGTGCTCAGTTAGAGCACGGCTCGCTTGGTTAGTAATGGCCGTTAGTCGTGGCTGACTTGGATCGTGACCCCAGTAGCCGAGAACGCATTGCTCGTAATCGTAAGTGTATCGGTTGCCGCTCCAGCCTGGGAGTAGGTGACGGTGATAGTGCAACTACCGCCAGGCGCAATCGATCCACTGCAGGTGTTGGTTTGCGTGAAGGCGCTGGACGATCCGCTTGCGAACGTCAGTGCCGAGATGGTCAGGTTCAAGTTGCCCGTGTTGGTCAGGCTGGTGGTCACTGAGGAGCCCAGAGTCGTTAGCTTGAGTGCCCCAGTATTCACCAACAACTTGGTGACGTTGGTGTTCAGGTCGCTCACATAGATGTTGCCGGAACCATCCAGGGTGATGCCTGTGGGGTTGTTGAGCCCCGTCAGCGGTACCTGGGTGGTGGGGGCGCTGGCCGAATGGTTGCTCGGCACCATGAGGACGCGTTGATCGCTATCGGTGATGAACATATCACCGTAGGGGTCAAAGGCGATACCTGCAGGCGAGTTGATCGCGCATGTGGTAACAGTCGCATCGCAGGGTGCAATCGCAACCGGCGCGGCTCCTGTTCCGTTAAGAGCGATCTGCAGGATCTGATTTAGGTTTCCGTCGCCAACATAAAGGTTGGCGCCGGCGTTATCAATCGCCAATGCTTGCGGGAAGCTTACGCTCTGGCTGCCCAGGCTCAGCAGGCTCGGCGTATACGATGCATACGTCTCCCCAGGGATCTCGATGATCCGCGGCGTGCTGCCGGCATCGGCAATGTAAGTGTTGCCACCTAAGTCGATACGGGCCGCGGTGGGCATTCCGAGCGTATAGGTGCCCGTGTTCACCGTCGATTCGGCCAATGCAGGATTGAAGCTGACCACCGTATCTGCGTTGGCATCGGAGACGATGAGGTTGCCGAAGGCGTCAAACGTCAGGTCGCTGGGATAAACCAGCATCGTGGTGTTAGCGGCGTTCCACTGGGTCAATGCACCGCCCGATGCGGGTAGCGTATCAATCTGCGCCGCGTTGCTGTTGGCCACGTACAGAGTGGAGTTGGTGAGATCCGCAGGGTTAAAGGTGAGACTCTGCGGCTGGTTGAGGCTGGAGCTCAGTGTCGCCTGCGTCGCGCTGCTCAGCGAAATCTGCGCCGCAGACCCCAACCCGGAGAGGAATAGATACAGGATAGGTTCGGCCGGCCCGGCGGAGGGAGTGAAGTTGACCTGCACCACTCCTTTGCGAATGCCAGGCAAGCCCGGTTTGAATGCAATGCTCAAGATGCAAACCGTGCCCGCGGGTTCCGCTGCTCCAGAAACGCAGGTGCTCGCACCCGTGTTGCTGAAGTCAGTGATTGTCCCGCCTTCCGGGTTGAAGTTGAAGGTCATGGCCCCTGCCACAGGGAAGGTATAGGGTACTTGAATCGTACTGGTCCCCCCGCCTACAGCCGCGGGTTGCGCCCCAATTGCCGGGTTGCGCAATATGACCACTCCCGAGGCAGTGCCGGGGACGTAGTTGTCGTCACCAAGGTAGTTCAGCGTCACGGTGTTGTTACCGGGAACGAAGTAGCTGCTGATCAGGTTCAGGGTCGCGGCCGAATTCGCACCCGATCCGGGTACGAGCGGACCGCTCGCGAGCGTCTGACCATTGAAGACCACGTTCACTGTTCCGGTCGGGGCGGCGGTAGATCCGGTCACCGTAATGGTGTACGGGGTGGGCTGGCTAAAGAAGCAGCAATCTCCGCTGGAGTACACGGGGGTTCCGCTTATGCCGACAGAGCCTGTGGTGCCGACCACGATTTGTACCGTTGCCGTCGCATTGGTGAAGTCTGTGGTATCGGTAGGCGCGAAGACCACCTGCAAGGTCCATGTGCCGGCCGCCAGTACCGCATTCATCGCCGGCGTGCCGGCGGGTAATACGGTGTAGGTATAGGTCCCGGCGACAGGTCCACCCTGGAACGTCGCCGTGGCATCGAGTTGGGTGCCGCTCAACGCGGTCCCAACCGCGATCGCTGCCGGTGTCGGCCAGTTGATGATGGGCGTTGCCTGGGTAACGAGGATGGAGTTGGTCGCAGACGCGCTGGTATAACCCGACGAATTGGTCGGAGTGAATGTTACCGATAGAGGATCCGTCCCCACCGGCAACACTGTACCGGCAGCCGGAGCGTAGACGTAAGTACCTGGCACAACCACCTGGTTATTGGTGCTGAAGCCAAGCGCCATAATCACTACGTTCCGGTTATTTGGGAGGCTGACGCTCACCAGTGTTCTGGTGGGGTCGAGAGGAATTTGATATCCGTAGAGATCATAGGTTCCTGCTACCTCTCCGCCAGCCTGGGTGTTCTTGTACGGTGTGGTGGCGATGATCGTCTCATCCGAGTAGCCCGCAGATTGCGCCCATGAGCTCATGTCGAGCGTTTCGGTCACCGGGTTCCCGCTGGAATACGTGAGAACGAAGGGCTGCTTTGTCTGCCCCGTGGTGGTCGCAGCGCCAATCAAGAAGAGAGTTGAATAGTTGCCCGGTTCCACCAGGGTGTACACCGCTCCATCAGTGATGGCATCCGGAACAGTTGGCTGCCCAAGGGTGAAGGTCGAGCCGGCAAAGACGACAGCGCCGTTGCCCAACTGGTTATACGAGTAGGTTCCGCCCTGATCGTCGAAGCCTGGCTGGTTATAGGGAGTACCGTCGGTAGAGGTCGCGATTACCTGCAACTGACTGGTGGGGATAACAGTCGTGGGCCGCGGCGCACCCATGGCAACAGCATTGAGCTGGGTGGAGCTCAATGGCGTGCCCCAGGTGATCGGCGCCGGCGTCGGCCATGAAATCGTGGGTGTAACGATGGGCGTGTCCGGGTTTGTAACCACTAACTGCACGCTGCCCGTAGCTGTCGTGTAATCGACGCTATCGGTCGGAGTGAAGGTTACAGATAGGGTGTCCGTCCCAACCGGCTCTACCGTACCAGCAGGAGGATTGTAGACGAATGTTCCCGGCACCTGCGGTGTTGCGAGGTCCATGGACAACATCACGATGTTCTGGTTATTCGGCAGTTTGAGACTCTCTACCGTCTTGGTATCGTCGAGGGGAATATCGTATCCGTAGACGCAGACCGAATCTGGTTGGGTCGTGCCGTCCTGGTAGTTCCGGTCCTCACCGCAGCTGATAACGGACTCGCCGGGCCAACCAGCGGCGTTGAACCAGTCGCTCATATTCTGGTGCAGCACGGTCGTCGTACCGTCGGTGTAAGTCACGGTAAAGGTTTGATCCGGCGCGATGTTATTGACCATCGCCCCAAGCATATACAGGTTCGCGTACTTACCTGTCGGCAGCGCGATAGTCTTGCCCCAGACAGCGTCAGGTGAATTGGGGGGACCTATGTTGAAGGTCATGCCGTTCCACAGTACGGTTGCGCCGAGTGTGGTGGTTGAATACGAGTACCCATCCTGATCGAAGCCGCCCGTACCGTACGTGGAGCCAGGCGAGTAGATACCGTTTACGTTGTAGTAGCTGGAAAGTGGAACCGGTACGACACCCGTGGAGGCCATTGCATCCAGCTGGAAGCTGCTCAACGGCGTACCGTAGGTGATGGGACTAGGTGTCGGCCAGATAATGACCGTCGGGTCCTGGAGGACGGTGAGCTGTACGGTCGTCGTCTCCACCGCATATAGATCGCTGCGCGGAGTAAAGGTCACCGACAGAGTGTGTACCCCTGCGGTAAGAATCGTGCCCGCGGCCGGAGTATAGACGAAGGTTCCGCGCTTATTATCCGTCGCATTTAACTGTGTGCCGCTCAGCGCAGTTCCATAGGAAATTGGTGCGGGCGTCGCCCAAACAAGATCCGAGGCTAACAAGGTCGTACCGGTCACGGTGTTGCTGGAGGCGTTATTGAAGCTGCAGTCGCCGGCATAAGTGGCCTGGTAGCTATCCCTGCCGCCGGGCGGTGTGTATACCAGTGTTGCGACTCCGTTTGCCAACGGCGCGGTGCCGATGACCGTCCCATTATTCGTAAAGGTGACGTTCTCCCCATTGCTTGTGGTCGTACCATAGTTGTAGGGAGCGAGCGTGGCCACCAGGGTGACCTGTTGCCCTACAGCGCCATTAACCGGGTTGGCGGTCAGAGCCAGAGCGGTTGTCTCCTTCACCGGAGTGAAGGTCAAAGCCGCCGAGGTGCTGGTCCCATAGTTCCCATCCCCGCTGTAGGTGGCAGTGACGGATTGCGTACTGCATCCAAAGAAGGCGACTTTGGAAACGGAGGCCGTCTCTGTCTGACCCGACAGCAGCACGTCGAGGCCGGTGGCGGTAATCGCGGTGATATCCACGCGATCATCGCCGTTGATGTCTCCCACGTTGGCAAAGATGTCGCCGCTGTCGACTGGGTAGTAGGTCGCCGCGCCAAATGCACCTGTACCTATACCTGTACCCGTACCCGTAGCCGTCCCCAGCAGGACGCCTACCGTGGAATTGCCTTTATTGGCCGAGATGATGTCCAGTACGCCGTCGCGATTGAAATCTCCAATTGTCAGGTAATAGGGGGCGGGAGCCGGGGTGCCGTCATTCTGCACGTAGGGCACTGCAGATTGGAAGGTGGGCGTCGCCGTACCCTTGTTGAGCAGAATATAAATCGAATTTTCAGGAGCACTGGTGGTGGCCAGGTCCGGATACCCATCGCCGTTGAAGTCGCCAATCGCTACCGAACCTACCTGGCTGGCTCCCGTGTAGGCGGTGGTATAGGGCTTGAAGGTGCCGTCGCCATTGCCCTGAAGAATGGCGACGTAACTGCCGCCGTCCGAGGATACTGCCAGATCGAGAAAGCCATCCTTGTTGAGATCACCCACCACGACATTCCAGGGACTATTCTCAACCGGGTAATAGACTGGCGCTTGAAATGACCCATCGCCAACGCCCAGGAGAACCGAGACATTATTTAGGCCGTCATTTGTGGCCACCAGATCCTGAATACCGTCGCGATTGAAGTCACCGACGGCGAGCAGTCTGGATGCTGAAGTAGACGTTGCTACCGGATAGTTCTTGGCCGTCTGGAAAGTTCCGTTTCCATTGCCCAGGTAGATGTTGACTGAGCCCGTGCCGGCGGCGCTGAGGACGGCAAGGTCCTGCTTACCATCGCCGTTGAAATCCCCCACGACTACGGAGGTCGGCTCGAAAGGAGAGGTGGTGTTAATCGTCGTGCCGTTGGTGAAGGTGCCGTCAGCAGCGCCCAACAGAATGATTACGGGACCAGTGTTGGTGGGAACTGCGTAATCGGGGCGACCATCACCATTAAAGTCGCCAATCGCCGGCCCGATCGTACTGCCGGTTTCGCCGTTATTCATATTGGCGATGGGATACAGGACAAAGGGAGTGAAACCGTTTTGCAAGGAAGCCGGGTTAAGCGTCCCCGTCCCTAGAACGACATTTGAGGTCGTATCGGTAAAGGTGACACTTCCTGTGGGGGTCACGGGTCCGAATGCGGCGATGGTGCCGGTAAGCGTCGTGTTGGGCGCCGGACCGACGCTTGTCAGCACGGTCGTCGACAAGTAAGGCCCGGCAAACGTCACCGATTGCGGGGAGGACGAACTGGTCGAGAAGACCGCGGTGCCGCCATAGTTGGCGACGAATTGATGAACCCCTACCCCGCCGACCTCAACCTCGAGAACCGCCATGCCAGGGTTACCGTTGGTCGATTGAACCTGAACTGTACCCAGTACTTCGGTGACGCTGTTATAGGTATCAGTGAAGGTCACAGTACCGCCGGCAACGGTCACTTCTGTGGACGACACCTGGGCCGTCATGGTGATGACCGCCCCGCTTGACGGGTTTTCAGGGGTAGTGAACAGCGAGGTCGTGGTTGCCGTGGATGCCCATGCGGTGGGCCCACCAGCCATCAACGCCAAAGCGCTCAACAACACTGGCATCCATCGGCCAAGAGATAGCTGTTTAGAGGTCACACTGCGTCTAAGTGGGGGGACGGGGGAGTGGCTCATGGGTTTTTCAAGGCTCCGATTACTAACGAGTTAGGTTCGCCAGCGTGATCCCTGGAAAACGAACGCTTGACAAACAAGGCAGCAATTCATCGCAGTTAAACTGCGGTAATGGGATCGCATCAATTTCCATCAGCGCCTGGAGAATAACGCCCCTTTTGAGACGTTGTTATTACCCTTATGGGGTATTTAATAATGGGCTCAGAATCCGTACGAATTACGAATCTGTTGGCGACTTATTAGCTGTCGGGGCGACCTAATGCGGAGCTACCCTACTTAAGGTAAGTAACGCGGTCACAGTAACCGATCCGGCAATATTGGCGGCGGCCGCTTAGCGCATGAAAATGAATCTCGGCAGAGTCTGTGCCTCGGGAACTGGACGGGTGCCCCAGGTTCGCCAAAGCGTACCTGGGCCGAATAAGACGGGCGAAGCCCACGATCGCTTTAAATTTTCCGTCAAGCTGAATCCGGTCGGCCGCTGCTGAGCCGTCCAACTAAAAGCGTTCGAAAAATATCTTATTCGGCCCAGGTACGCTTTGGCGAACCTGGGGCACCCCTCCACTTCCTACGCGTTCTGTTAGAAAACTGACTGCTGCCGAGTCGCGTTCTGACGCAGACACTAAAGCCCAGGTACCCAATAGAACCCGCCTATTTTGGACAGCTCTACCTGCAGATAGAAAACGAGCCGTGCTCGGTGAGAGCACGGCTCGTTCGGTGAGTGAAGCTGAGCGGTTTAGTTGTGGGTGAGGTTAATCGTCACCCCGGTTTCAGAGAACGCATTGCTCGTAATCGTAAGTGTGTCGGTTGCGGGCCCTGACTGGGAATAGGTGACGGTGATAGTGCAACTAGCGCCAGGCGCAATCGATCCGCTGCAGGTGTTGGTTTGCGTGAAGGCGCTGGACGATCCATTCGCGAACGCCAGCCCCGAGATGGTCAGGTTCAAGTTACCCGTGTTGGTCAGGCTCGTGGTTACTGAGGAGCTCAGAGTCGTTAGCTTGAGTGCCCCAGTATTGACCAACAACTTGGTGACGTTGGTGTTCAGGTCGCTCACATAGATGTTGCCGGAACCATCCAGGGTGATACCTGTGGGATTGTTGAGCCCCGTCAGCGGAACCTGGGTGGTGGGAGCGCTGGCCGAATGGTTGTACGGCACCATGAGGACGCGTTGATCGCTATCGGTGATGAACATATCACCGTAGGGGTCAAAGGCGATACCGGCAGGCGAGTTGAGCGCGCATGTACTAACGGTCGCATCGCACGGCGCAATCGCAACCGGTGTAGCGCCCGTTCCGCTGAGAGCGACCTGCAGAACCTGGTTGAGATTTCCATCACCAACATAAAGGTTGGCGCCGGCGTTATCAACCGCCAATGCTTGCGGGAAGCTTACGCTCTGGCTGCCCAGGCTCAGCAGGCTCGGCGTATACAGTGCATACGTCTCCCCGGGGATCTCGATGATCCGCGGCGTGGCGCCTGCATCCGCAATGTAGATGCTGCCGCCGAAGTCGAGGCGGGCTGCGGTGGGCAGTCCGAGCGTATAGGTCCCGGTGTTCACCGCCGATTCAGTTAATGAGGGGTTGAAGCTGACCACCATCTTGGCATTCGCATCCGCTACCACCAGGTCACCGAAGGCGTCGAAGGTCAGGTCGCTAGGATAAACCAGGTTCGCTGTGTGGGCGGCGTTCCACTGTGATAACGCACCACCCGTTGAGGGGAGCGTATCAATCTGCGCTGCGTTGCTGTTGGCCACATACAAAGTGGAGTTGTTGAGGTCCGTGGGGTTAAAGGTCAAACTCTGCGGCTGGTTGAGGCTCGGGCTCAGTATCTGCTGCGTCGCGCTGTTCAGAGAAATCTGCGCCGCACTGCCCAATCCGGAAAGGAACAGGTAGAGGATAGGCTCGGCCGGCCCTGAGTTGGGAGCGAAGTTGACCTGCACCGCTCCCTTGCGAATGCCAGGCAAGCCCGGTTTGAACGCAATGCTCAAGATGCAAACCGTGCCCGCAGGTTCCGTGTCTCCAGAAACGCAGGTGGTCGCACCCGTGTTGCTGAAGTCATTGATTTCTCCGCCTGAAGGGTTGAAGTTGAAGGTCATGGCCCCTGCCACAGGGAAGGCAAAGGGCACCTGAATTGTGCTGGTGCTACCGTTCACCGTTGCAGGATCGGCCCCGATCGCCGGATTGCGCAAGGCAACCACTGCCGAACTGCTGTTGGGGACGTAGTTGTCGTCACCAAGGTAGTTCAGCGTCACGGTGTTGTTACCAGGAACGAAGTAACTGCTAATCAGGTTCAGAGTTGCGCTGGAAGTCGCCCCCGATACGGGTACAAGCGGACCGCTCGCGAGCGTCTGACCATTGAAAACCACATTGACGGTTCCGGTCGGAGCCGCGGTAGATCCTGTAACCGTTATGGCATAAGGAGTCGGCTGACTGAAGAAGCAGCAGTCGCCAATGGGGAACAAGGCCGATCCGCTGATCCCGGTGGAACCGGTAGTGCCAACCACGATCTGCACCGTTGCGGTCGCGGTGGTGTAGTCGGTGGTATCGGTGGGCGTAAAGACCACCTGCAAGGTCCATGTTCCGGCCGCGAGTACCGCATTCATCGCCGGCGTGCCGGCCGGTAACACGGTGTAATTATATGTCCCGGGCAGAGACGCGCCCGCGATCGTGGCGGTGGCATCGAGCTGGGTGCCGCTCAGCGCTGTACCTTGCGCGATCGCAGCCGGGGTTGGCCAGTTGATGATCGGCGTCGCCTGCGTCACCAGAATCGAGTTGGTCCCCGACACAGTTGTATAGGCTGCTGTGTTGGTTGGAGTGAAGGTTACCGACAGCGGGTTGGTCCCGACTGGCAGCACGGTGGGTGCAGGCGGAGTGTAGACGTAAGTGCCTGGTACGACCGCCGGGGTGTTGGTGCCGAAGCCGAGCGCCATGATCACTACATTCCGAGTACTCGGAAGAGTGACACTCACCAGCGTTTTGGTGGGATCGGCAGTAATTTCATATCCGTAAAGATCATAGGTTCCAGACGTTTCGCCGCCACCTGAGGTGTTCGCGTAAGGCGTGGTAGCAACGATCGTTTCCCCCGCATAGCCTGCCGACGAGCTCCATGAACTCATATTCACGGTCTGCGTCACGGGGCTCCCGGTGGAATAAGTGAGGATGAAGGGCTCGCTAGTCTGCCCGGTCGTAGTTGCGGCCCCAATCAAGTAGACACTGGAGTAGTTGCCCGGCGCCCCGAGCGTGTACACCGCTCCATTGGTGAGGGCATTGGGAACAGTTGGCTGCCCGAGGGTAAACGTCGTCCCTTGATAAACCACCGAGCCATTATTCAACTCTTTATAGGAGTATGTATTGCCGTTGCCATCGAAGCCGTTCAACAAATAGCCGGTACCGTCGGTGGAAGTCGAAAGCACCTGTAATTGACTTTGAGGAGTTACGGGCGTGGGCCGTGACGGTGCCGTAGCGACCGCATCCAGTTGGGTGGAGCTCAACGGCGTTCCGAAGGTGATGGGCGCCGGCGTTGGCCACTGGATTGCCGGTGTTTCGATCGGGTTGTTGGGCGCATCGACCACCAACTGCACGGTGGCCGTAGACGGGATATAGTCCGTAGTGTTGGTTGGAGTAAAGGTAACCGACAGTGTATTTGTACCGACCGGTTCGATCGTACCCGCCGGAGGATTGTAGACAAAGGTTCCCGGAATCGCAGCCGTGGTGAGATCCATGGACAGCATCACAATATTCCGCGTATTGGGCAGGGTGACGCTCTTCACTGTTTTGGCCGAGTTAAGGGCTATTTGATATCCGTAGACGCATACGGAATCTGCCTGGGTGGTGCCGTTGGACAGGTTACGGTCATAGTTGCAGTTGACCACCGACTCACCCGGCCACCCATCAGCGTAGACCCAATCGCTCATATTCTGGGTCACCTGGGTAGTCGTGTTATCGGTATAAGTCACGGTGAACTGCTGACTCGCTCCGATGTTATTAACCATCGCCCCGAGCATATACAGGTTTGTAAATTGTCCCGCGGGCAGGTTAATCGTCGTGTTGGCGACTGCGTCGAGCGCATTGGCCGGACCGATGTTGAAAGTCAGACCGTTCCAGACGATTGTCGAACCGATCGAATTGGTGGAGTAGGCGCTCCCATCGTTATCGAAGCCGCCGGTGCTGAACGAGGTGCCAGTCGAGTAGATACCGTAGACGTTGTAGTAGCTGGAGAGCGGGACCGAGACGGTGCCGGCCGACGATGTGGCATCCAGTTGGAAGCCGCTCAGCGCCGTTCCATAGGTGATGGGCGTGGGTGTCGGCCAGGTAATGACGCTGGCATCCTGGTTCACGGTGAGCTGTACCGTCGCCGTCTCCACCCCGTAGGCACTGTTGCTGGGAGTGAAGGTTACGCTTAGGGTGTTGGTTCCGGCGTTCAGAACAGCGCCGATGGCGGGACTATAGGTGAAGGTGCCGGCGACTGAATCCGTGGCATTCAATTGCACTCCGCTTAGCGGAGTGCCATACGCGATCGGCGCGGGCGTTGGCCAGCTTAGGGTCGATGCTTGCAAGACCGTAGCGCTGAGGGTACTGCTGGTGCTGCCGTTGAAGGTGCAATCCCCGCCATAAGTTGCATAAACGGTGTAGGTGCCGGTAGCGGGTGGAACGCCAACGAACGTGGCAACCCCTCCGGAGAGCGTACCCGTGCCAACGTTCACGCCATCGGCGTAGAAGGTGACTGCCTCTCCGTTGGTCGTGGCCGAACCGTAGGAGGAGGGGGAAAGTGTCGCCTGGACCGTGAACTGCTGGCCGACCACACCAGTCGTCGGCGTGACCGTGAGTGCCAGGGCGGTGTTTTCCTTGGCCGGAGTAAAGGTCAAAGCCGAGGAAGTGCTGGTCCCGTAGTTCCCATCCCCGCCGTAAGTGGCGGTAACGGATTGCGTACCGCAACCGTAGAAGGCGATGTTGGAAATGGAGGCCGTCTCGGTCTGGCCCGACAGCAGCACGGCGAGGCCGTTGGCGGTGACCGCGGTGATATCCACGCGATCATCGCCGTTGATATCTCCCACGTTGGCGAAGATGGCGTCGGCGCCTGCTTGATAGTAAGTTGTCGCGCCAAATGTTCCCGTGCCTGTGCCCAGCAGGACGCCTACCGTGGCATTGCCATTGTTAGCCGCGATGATGTCCAGTTTGCCGTCGCGATTGAAATCTCCAAGCGTCAGGTAGTAGGGAGAGGGGGCCGGCGTGCCGTCGCTCTGGAGGTAGGTTACTGGAGACTGGAAGCTGGGCGTCGCCGTACCTTTGTTGAGCAGAATATAAATCGAATTTTCAGGAGCACTGGTGGTGGCCAGGTCCGGGTATCCATCGCCGTTGAAGTCGCCAATCGCTACTGAACCTACCTGGCTGGCTCCGGTGTAGGCGGTGGTATAGGGCATGAAGGTGCCGTCGCCATTACCTTGAAGAATGCTCACATAACTGCCGCCGTCCGAGGATACAGCCAGATCGAGAAAGCCATCCTGGTTTAGATCACCCACCACGACATTCCAGGGAGCATTGTTAACCGTGTAATAGACTGGCGCTTGAAACGAGCCATCGCCAACCCCCAGAAGAACGGCCACATTATTAAGGCTGGAATTTGAGGCCACCAGATCCTGAATGCCGTCGCGGTTGAAGTCACCGACAGCGAGCAGTCTCGAACCTGAAGTAGAGGCAGCTACCGGATAGTTCTTGGCCGTCTGGAAAGTTCCGTTTCCATTGCCGAGGTAGATATTGACCGAGCCCGTGCCGGCGGCGCTGAGGACAGCAAGATCCTGCTTACCATCGCCGTTGAAATCTCCCACGACCACGGAGGTCGGCTCGAAAGGAGATGTAGTGTTAATCGTGATGCCGTTGGTGAAGGTGCCGTTACCAGCGCCCAGCAAAATGTCTATGGGGCCGGCGTTGGTAGGAACTGCATAATCGGGGCGCCCATCACCATTGAAGTCGCCAATCGCTGGCCCGATCGTACCGCCGGTTTGGCCGTTGTTCATATTGGCGATGGGGTAGAGGGTGTAGGGAGTGAACCCGTTTTGCAGCGAAGACGCATTGAGCGGCGCGGTGCCTAAAACGAAATTTGAGGTTGTGTCGGTGAAAGTGACGCTGCCCGTGGGCGTGACAGGGCCGAATGCGGATACGGTTCCGGTAAGGGTTGCATTGGGTGAGGCGCCCGTGCTGGCCAACGCAGTCGCTGACAAATAAGGTCCGGCAAACGTCACGGATTGCGGGGCGGACGAACTGGTCGCAAAGACCGCAGTGCCGCCATAGTTAGCAGCGAATTGATGTATCCCTACCCCGCCGACTTCAACCTCGAGAATCGCTGTACCAGGGTTCCCGTTGGTCGATTGAACCTGCACTGTACCCAGCACTTCGGTGACGCTGTTATAAGTATCAGTAAAGGTGACACTACCGCCGGCAACGGTAAACTCCGTGGCTGAAACCTGGGCCGTCATGGTGATGACCGCCCCGCTTGACGGGCTTTCAGGAGTAGTGAACAGGGAGGTCGTAGTTGCCGCGGATGCCCATGCGGCGGGCCCACCAGCCACCAATGCCAAAGCGCTCAACAACACTGGCATCCATCGGCCACGAGATACCCGTCTGGAAGTCACACTGCACCTGGGTGCAAAAATAGTGGGCTGGATCATGGGTGTCGAAACTCCAATTAGTAAGTGCTTTCAGTTCGCAAGCATAGAGCTTCAGAAAACGAACGAACGGCAACGCAGGCAGTCATACATCGCCATTGTCCTGCGACCGCACCTGCGGTAACAGACCTGTTGGTTTTCTAGCAACTGCTGGAGAATACAGTTCGTTTTGGCACATTGTTATTACTCGTCCGGGGGAGTTAGTGAGCTGATTCGTGGCATTCGCGGGACCAAAGGATATCTTTCCGGCTGATTACTTCCTGGTTGGTTCGCGGGGATAAGGCACTTATTCCGCAGGGGCGGGACTCGAGATCAAGCCCTCATAGTCACTGATCTCTTATGCCGATTCAGCCCCAGACGCATGGCCTACAGAGAAGCGCGCGGGGCCCTTCTCCTCCTGCTGTATCCTTCCCAGGAGGTCAAAGTGCAGCGCTTCCTCGGGCTTGTTTTGGGGCGTGTTTGGCCAGGTCAAGAGTTCAAGGGGACATATATATGGATAAGAGAGAGTTTCTAAAAACATCCGGCGCCTTCCTTGCCGGCAGCATGCTGTCGCCCTTGACCTCGGGCGGGCAAACCTCCGGGCGCACCAATTGGTCAGGAAATTACACCTACAGCACCAACCGCCTGCACCAGCCGCAAACCGTGGAAGAAGTGCAGCAGGTGGTGAAGAGCTGCAGCAAGCTCCGAGCGCTGGGAGCGCGCCACTCCTTCAACGGGATTGCTGATAGCACGGAGAATCAGATCTCGCTAACCCACCTCAACCAGATGGTCCTCGATCGCAAGCAGGGCACCGTCACCGTGGGGGCAGGGGTCACTTATAGCCAGCTGGCTCCGTATCTTGACAGTCAGGGATATGCACTGGCCAACTTGGCCTCGCTACCCCAGATTTCGGTGGCCGGCGCTATAGCTACTGCGACCCATGGCTCGGGCAACAAGAATGGCAACCTGGCCACGGTTGTCACTGGGCTGGAGGTGGTCACGGCGGATGGGGAGGTGGTGGTTCTCTCCCCAGAGCGAGATGGCGAACGATTCCACGGGGCAGCAGTGAACCTGGGGGCAATCGGCGTGGTCACCAAGGTGACACTGCAGGTGCAACCGACGTTTCAGGTCGGCCAGGTGGTTTACGAGAACCTGTCCATGGATCAACTGAAGCATCACCTCGAGGAAATCTTCGCCGGCGGTTACAGCGTCAGTCTGTTCACCGACTGGCAGAATCACAGGATCGGCCAGGTATGGGTGAAACGGCGGGTGGAAGGGGGAAAGACACCGGAGTTCGCTCCGGAACTATTGGGGGCCACGCTGGCCACCAGAAAACTCCACCCTCTACCCGGACACTCGGCGGAGAGTTGTACCGAGCAACTGGGCGTCCCTGGTCCGTGGTATGAACGGCTGCCTCACTTCCGCATAAACTTCACCCCCAGCAGCGGGGCTGAATTGCAGTCGGAGTATCTGATCCCCCGGGAGCGGGGATACGAAGCCATTCTGGCGGTCGAACAGCTTCGAGACCATGTGACTCCCCATCTGTTTATCTCGGAATTGCGGACCGTCGAGCGCGACGATCTTTGGATGAGCACGGCTTACCAACGGCCTTCCATGGCCATTCATTTCACCTGGAAACCGGAGTGGCCGGCGGTCAAGAACGTGCTGCCGCTGATCGAGGAGAAATTGGCCCCGTTCCAGGCCCGCCCCCACTGGGGCAAGTTGTTCACCATGCCGCCCGCGCAGATAGAGCCCCTCTACCCCCAATTGTCGAGCTACAAGGAGCTTTTGGCACACTACGACCACGCGGGCAAATTCCGGAATCGCTTCGTAAATACCAATATTTACGGAGCCTGAGAGGTTAACTTCGGGGCGCAAGAGCGCGAGGGCGACATCCCCCAGGAGAATGGCCGGCGTCGGACGGGAAGCGCCAATTAGTCTTCGTCTGGCTCCTGAAGCACTTCTTCCTCGATTTCCATGTCTCGGAACTCGTTGGAGTCGAATACCTGGCCACAATCCAGACATTCGACGTATTCAACGTCCTCTTCACGCGCTACCACGCGGACCTTTGGGTGTTTGCAGGTGGTGTCCATCTGGGAGATTTGAGTATGTAACCTAGTTCTTCTGGGCAAGATTGTACCCGCCGGATTAAGCCTGTCAAATGTGTTTCTGTGTATTCCGCCCCGGTTCCCGGAATTTAGCCGAAATTGAGCCCCCGGAAGTACCGGGCACGACCTGAACTGCCTTCTTTAAGGGATGCAGGTGGCCTCGGTTCAGGTTGACACTGTTTAGCTGGAGAGCTCGCTAATGGTCCGAACCTGCTCAGGTTTGAGGGCAACATCCTCAAGCTTGCCAAAGATCATCTTGCCCGATGCGGTCTGTAACACGCTGGTAACCGTGATTTCCACGGCGCGGCCTATCATGCGCCGGGCATGGTCCACCACGACCATGGTTCCGTCATCCAGGTAACCGACTCCCTGGTTGTACTCCTTGCCTTCTTTGAGCACCACGATGTTCATTTTTTCGCCTGGCAATACCAGTGGCTTCAATGAGTTGGCGAGATCGTTCAGATTGAGCACCCGCACGCGGTGCAGTTGGGCCACTTTACTGAGGTTGAAATCGTTGGTCAGGATGGGAGCACTCATCTTCTTGGCCAGCTCAATCAGCTTCAGGTCGACCTCGCGCAGTTGGGGAAAGTCATCCTCGACGATCTGTACGGCGAGCAAAGGATGGGACTGCATCTTTTGCAGAATATCCAGCCCGCGCCGGCCACGCTGCCGCCGGGAGCCGTCGGAAGAATCGGCTACGATCTGCAACTCGCGCAGCACGAACTCTGGAACCACCAGCGTTCCTTCCAGGAAGCCGGTCTCCACCACGTCCGCGATGCGGCCATCGATAATAGCGCTGGTGTCAACGATCTTGAGGTTGCGCTTGCCGCCAGCTCGCTCGCCGGCAAAGAGTTCAGCCAGGCCCCCGGTAAAGTTCAGCAGGTCGCCCTTGCTGGCGCCCACCATCAGCCCTATGTACGACATAAGCATGAGCACAAAAAGCTGCAGCAAGGCCCGGGTTCCTCCCGGCGGAGGCTTCCGCTCAGCACCATGCCGAACAGGGCCGCGCCTGCGATGCCCAATACGCTGCCCAAAACAGCGCCCAGAAGGCGCTTTATGCTCAACGCGCGAACACGCAGCTCAAAGACGATCACAGCAGAGGCGGCGATGGCGCCCAGGACAGCCGCAGCCCACGGCTGCAGGTCAAAGGGGCGGAGGAAAAAACAGGCCGCAGTAAGAACGACGATGAATAGTACGCGGATGATAACCAGGTCCATACGGGCTCCCTGCCGATGCCACGCGGTTGCGCAGCACGACAGAAAAAAGTGCAATTTGCAAACCCCCGGAGTATACCGACCGCACTGGTACTCGGGCAAAAAGAAATCCCGAAGCCGCGTCTGGGGCAGTTTTCGCAATTGGTGTAGACCGAAGCGACAGGCCATTTCGTGGTTTTCTCCCAAGGAAAACCACACCTCGCGATCTTTACCAGTCCACCGTAATTGCAAAACTGCCTTAATGCGGCTTCGGGATGTTTAGTTGGAGACTGCTAGTACTTGGCTACCTTGGGATCAATCTGCTCGCTCCAGGCTTGAATTCCACCGGCAAGGTTCTTGACCTTGAAGCCGGCCTTCTGCAGAAACTCCGCCGCTTTCTGGCTGCGGCCACCCATCTTGCAGTGGGCCACGATCTCCCGGCTCTTATCCAGCTCGCCCACGCGATTCTGCAGGTCGCCCAGTGGAATGAGATACCCGCCGATCTCCGCGATCTTGTATTCATGCGGTTCGCGTACATCGAGGAGGAAGTAGTCCTTGCCCGCGTCGCGCTGCTGCTTGAACGTAGTCACCGAAATCTGCTCGATACCGTTAACCAGTGGCGCGTCCGCCGCAGGCGCCGGCTGTATGCCGCAAAACTGCTCGTAGTCGATCAGCTTGGTCACGGTGGGATGCGTGCCGCAAGCCGGGCAATCCGGATTCTTGCGCAGCTTAAGTTCGCGGAAGCGCATGTTCAATGAATCCACCAGCAGCAGGCGCCCGATCAAAGGCTCGCCCTGCCCCAGGATCAGCTTGATGACCTCGGTTGCCTGGATCACGCCTACCAAGCCGGGCAGGATGCCGAGCACTCCGCCTTCCGCGCAGGAAGGAACCAAGCCGGGCGGTGGCGGCTCCGGGTAGAGGCAACGGTAGCAGGGGCCTTCCTTGGTGGCAAAGACGCTGGCCTGCCCTTCGAAGCGGAAAATCGAGCCGTAAACGTTGGGCTTTCCGCTTAACACGCAAGCATCGTTCACCAGGTACCGGGTGGGAAAGTTATCGGTGCCGTCGGCCACGATATCAAAGTCCTTGAAGATCTCCATGGCGTTTTCGCTCAACAGCATGGTGTTGTACTTCACGATCTTCATGTATGGGTTCAGGGCCGTCAGCTTCTCTTCCGCCGAGTCCAGCTTCAGCCGGCCCACGTCCTTGGTGCTGTGAATGATCTGGCGCTGCAGATTGCTCGAGTCGACTACGTCGAAGTCGACCAGTCCCAGCGTCCCAATGCCCGCCGCGGCGAGGTAGAAGGCTAAGGGCGAACCCAGTCCGCCCGTACCCACACACAGCACCTTGGCTGCTTTAAGTTTCTGCTGCCCCTCCATGCCAACCTCGGGCAAGAGCAGGTGGCGGGAGTAGCGAGCGATCTCATCGTTGCTGAGTGACGGCACTGCCGGGGTAGGTGTTTCGGCCACTGTAGCCATTCTTGATCCTCTTTCGGCGTGCGCCGCACGCCTGTTCAAAAGCGATTTTCTTATTTGTCGAAAGCGCCACATCCGCCCGCGATTGAAGGAATTATCGACAGGCTGTCACTATCCTTGACGGCCGTGTTTTCCTTGTCGCTCAGGTAGCGAATGTCCTCATCGTTGAGATAGACATTCACGAAGGCGCGCAGCTTGCCTTCTTCCGAGTACAGATGCTTCTTCAGTTCCGGATGGGTGAGGGTAAGTTCATCCAGCGCCTGGCCGACGGTCGCGGCCGAAACGGTCACGGTGGCCTGCTTGGCGGCGAACTGACGCAGGGGGGTTGGGATGTGAATCTTCACTCTTCAACTCTCTTTCTTATCTCGCTGATAGGCCGCTGACGGCGCAGAGGGCCATTGCCTCACACTGCGCCCGAGCATGGTGACGGGGCCGGCGGTCAACAGCGCAGGATTTCCTCGTTTTCAAACCGCTTGTCATCCTCGCTGGTACCGGCCAGGAAAAATGAGTTGGTCTGCACCGCTACTCCCTTTTCGACGCTGGTAATCATATAGGAGCAGCCCAGCCAATGGGCTTCGCTGAAATCGGTCTGCGACCAACGCGCAGGATGATCGGGATGGGAGTGGTAGAAGCCCACAATGTCCAGACTGCGTTCTCGGGCCTGGCGTTGAATGCTGATCAGTTCCTGGGGTGCGATGTGATAGCGGTTGTGCGCCGAATCGGTGCGCGTGTTGCCCGCGCGTACGGCCGCACTCACCTCGTTGATGCCATCGAGTGCATGACCAAGGAGCACACCGCAACACTCGTGAGGATAGGTCTCTTCACCGTGCTGGCGCAGCTCGCCGTACACCGCATCGCTGATACGGAGCGTCAGCTTCTTCTGCTCGGCAGTCTCAGTCGTACTGGTCATCATTGCTCCCAAAAACGCTCACTCAGATACTTGTCCGCCGAATCGCACAGAATGGTGCAAATGACCGCGTTTTTGCCTGCACGCGATACTTCTTCCCCTAGTTTGAGACTTGCTGCCACCGCCGCCGCCGCGGAGATGCCCAATAGCAAACCTTCCGTCCGGCCCAGATGCTTGGCCATTTCGTAGGCCCCTTCGGTTGACTGCTGCACGTGGCGGTCTGCCAGGTGGGCATCGTAGATAGGAGGCACGATTGCCGTGGCCATATACTTCAAGCCTTCCAGCCCATGAAACGGTGAGTCCGGCTGCATGGCAATGCATTCAATCGACGGATTGAGCTCCTTTAGACGGCGGGTGACCCCCATGAACGTGCCGCTGGTGCCTAGCCCGGCCAGGAAGTGGGTAATCCGTCCCTCGGTCTGCTGCCAGATCTCGTTCGCCGTACCGTGATAATGCGCCTTCCAATTGGCCTCGTTGCCGTACTGGTCAGCGTAATAGTACCGGCTTTTATCCTGCGCCAGCTCGCGCGCCTTCAAAATTGCGCCATCGGACCCATCCGCAGGATCGGTCCAGACTATGTTCGCCCCGTACGCGGCGAGAATCCGCTTTCGCTCGGGGGAAACATTCGACGGCATGCATAGGGTCACCCCAAAGCCGCTGGCTGCACCCAGCATGGCATAGGCGATGCCGGTGTTCCCGCTGGTCGCGTCCAGCAAGTGCTTTCCTGCCAGCAACCCCTTGGCGTTGGCCGCGGCCACAATGGAGGAGGCTGCGCGGTCCTTGACCGATCCGCCCGGGTTCGCCCATTCGGCCTTGCCCAGCAGCGTGATCCCGGGCAAATGCGCCGTCAAACGGTCGAGACGCAGGAGCGGAGTATTCCCGATGCGTTCCAGGATGCTATTGCCCAGGCTCCGGGGCGTTGAGCTCACTTCAGTTTGCAAGTCGGTTGGCATTTTTCCCGTTCAAAGTCCTTGCTTTCCACCGGTCTCCGCTCGTTGCAGCCAGGAGCGCGAGTGTGCGAAAGTTAAAGTGAGTTACCCTTAGTGTAGCGTCCACTCGAAAATCGAAGCAATTCATAGTCAGTCGTAAACCATGCGAACAAAAGTGCACTTCCTCAGTTTCGACGAAGTTCTGAGTGCCCTGCGCACATTAGCATTTGATGTTCAACAGGCGCCCGGGGTCGCAAACCAGATTCTGGTGCGCAAATACGGAGCTGGGGCGATCCTGACCCAGGCTACCGGTGAGGACAATAAGCTTCCCCACACGGCCGTGACGTGGGTGCACCGCCCGGGCTTCCTGGTGGGCGGAGAAGTGGCCACGCTGCTCGACCGTGGGCATCAGAAATTCTGGAAGTCCAGCCGCCTTGAGGTTCCGGCAACCGCGGACTCCCTGCAGGCGGTGCACCGCTTTGCCGAGGAGTTGCGGCAGGTCGTCGGCGAGCCGAGCCTCTACAACGAGTCCCTGGGCACGACCAGCGACAGCTATTTGTACGACCGGGTCAAAGGCCGCGATCTGCCGCTCGCCCAACGCCCCGTACCCGCCTGGGATTTGCCTCCGAAGAGTAGCTAAATTTCAGGGCCGGGTGCACCGCAGGTCCTTCCATTAGAGCCTGCCCTGAGCGAAGTCGAAGGGGACCTGCTGTTTCCTGCGCTTCCAGAACTACTTTTTGGAGCGTTCTCGCTGTAGTTCGCGGTAGACCTCGCTTTTGGAGACTCCTCGCTCCCGCGCGACCCGCTTGAGAGCGTCTTTCTCCTCCAAACCCTCGGCCTCCATCAGCTGCGTCATCTGCAGCAGTACACTGCCGCCTGCGTTGGCTGGTGGGGCTACGGCAGCGGCGTCGATCAAGAGCACGATCTCGCCCCGTATTCGCTCGCGGGACGCCAGCTCCAACCGGACTTCCCGCGCCGGGCCGCGCAGAAACTCTTCATGGAGTTTTGTCAGTTCGCGGGCTACCACCACGTGCGCGGACTCTCCCCACACCGCCTCCACGTCAGCCAATGTCTCCAGAATGCGATGCGGAGCCTCATAGACGACCAAGGTGAGGCCAGCCATGCGAACGGCCAACGCTTCCAACTCCGTCCGCCGCGTGCCTGGCTTGGCCGCCAGAAATCCTGCATAAAAGAAGCGATCCGTATCCAGGCCGGAGGCGACCAGCGCACTCAGCGCGGCGTTGGCTCCGGGGATAGGAATGACCTGGATGCCTGCCGCCACCGCCGCGCGCACCAGGTCCAGTCCCGGATCGGAGAAGGCCGGCGTACCCGCATCGCTGACCACTGCGACCCGGCCTCCCTGCTGCAAAAGGGCTATCAACTCCAGCGTTCGCGATTGCTCGTTGTGCTCGTGGTAGCTGATAGTCGAGGTGGAGATGGCAAAGTGATTCAACAGCTTTTGCGTCTGGCGGGTGTCCTCGCAGGCGATGCGGTCGGCTTCCTTCAACACCCGGAGAGCGCGAAGAGTGATGTCTTCAAGATTGCCGATAGGCGTGGCGACCAGATACAGCCCCGGCGCCAGTCCTGGTTCAGCGGACAACGATTATTCCTGGCTCTGGCGACGAAGTTTCCGGCTCTCCGCCAGCAGGCTCATGGAGTGCATCAGGTTCTGCAGGGTCACGATGCCGACAATGCGTTCGCCTTCGGTCACCGGCACCAGCGACAGTCCGCGGCCGGCAAAGCGGCTGATCGTCGTGCCTAGCGAGTCCTCCGGTTGGGCCACGTGGAAGCTGCGCGACATCACCGCCTGCACATAGCCGTTACCCTCGCTGCGCAGTGCGGAAAGAATGCTCTGGCGGGAGATAATGCCGACCAGGCTGTCGCCGCGCACTACGGGAAAGTCGTCCTGCAGGCTGTGAATCGACTTGTGCAGCGCATCTTCCAAGGTGTCCGATGGAGCCAGCATGGAGAACTCGGTCAGCATAATGTCCTGCATGTTGACGGTATCCACCACGCTCTGGAAGAGCACGCCCTGATCTTCAAGCTGAGCGCCGATGAGGATAAAAAAGCCCGCCATCAGCAGCCACGCGTTCATCAGCACCAGGCCGGCGATGATGGCTGTCATGGCAAGGATCTGGCCCAGACCGGTGGCCACACGCGAACCCTGCGCCCTGCCCTGCGACCGGGAGACGCTTCCGCGCACCACTCTGCCGCCATCCAGAGGATAGGCAGGCAGTAGATTCAACACACCGAGAAACACATTGAGCCACACAATGCTACGGATCAGGTGCGAGGGCGTGATCCAGGGCCGATCCAATAGGTTGAGCGTGGGCGACATGCCGAGCACCAGCATGGCGACCACGAGAGCAAAGCTCAGGTTTGCCAGCGGACCGGTGAGCGCCATGCGCCACTGCACTTTGGGGGCGCCCGCGTTCTCCGCGCTCTCCGCGTTGGCGTACGCTACCAGGCCGCCAATGGGCAAAAGCAAAATATTTCTCAGTTGCAAACCGTGGTAGGCGGCTACGATCATGCGCGCCACTTCGCGCACCGCCACCGTGCCCAGGAGGACCAGCCACAGACCAATGCCGCGAAACACGGAGAGGTGTGCGCTCTCGGTGTAGGCCATACAGATGCCAAGCAGCAGGATGAAGAAGGTGTGAATGCGCAACTCGACACCCATCCATCGTCCTAGAGGGAACGACCATCCACGCATTGCATTCGTCCTTCGCGCTGGTTTGCTACTACCTGCATTGTAGAGCCTTCCCCTGAGGACGGGCTTGCGGATTCGTTTACCATCAAATCCGATGCGGGTGATTGCCGGCACATACCGTTCGCGGCGGCTGATTGCGCCCCGCGGGATGGCCACCCGGCCCACCAGCGATCGCCTGCGCGAGACACTCTTTAACATCCTGGCCACACGCATCGAGGGCGCTGTCTTCGCCGACCTTTACGCCGGCTCAGGAGCGGTGGGCATCGAGGCTCTGAGCCGCGGGGCACGCCTGGTTTACTTCGTGGACAACGCTGCGCCGGCAGTGTCCGCAATTCGGGAAAACCTGGCTGCGCTCGAGATTCGCTCCGGCTTCAAGGTCGATGCCGGGAGCGTCTCTGGCGCATTACGCAGGCTTTCCGAATCCGGCCCCGATGCCGGCCCCGACGAGCGCTGTGCGATCGTCTTTCTCGATCCACCGTACGCGGCCGCGGATGCTTACACCAATACCTTAACCAGCATCGGCCAGCAGGCGGATTCCCTGCTGACGCCGAGCGGCATCGTGATCGCCGAACACGGGCGCAAAATGCAACCACCGCTGGCGGAGAACTACGGCCCACTGCAGCGTTACCGTGTGCTCCTGCAGGGCGATGCGGGTTTGAGCTTCTACGGCAGGTAGGCTCCGCCCTTGTGCTCGCCGGTCATGAGATTGACCTCGAACTCCAGTTCCCTATCCGTTTTCATCTCCCAACCCAGCCCGAAGAGCGTCGCGCCACGGACAGAGGTAATGCGCACCCCATCCCAGCTAAGCCGCGCGGTTTGCCAAGCCTTCCCTTCCCTGCCCCAGGCGAGCAGCGAATGAAAGCCGGCAAATAGCAGGAGATCCGGCTCAGGCAAAGCCCGGATTTCGGTGACCGGCCGGTACTCCACCTGCTCCCAGCGTGCTGGCTCACGGGTGTCAATGAGGTAAGCGTAGCCGCCCGCCGCAATACAAATCCATGCCGGATCAGGGCAAGCCCATACCCCTGTGGGCACTCCAACCCCGGCAAAACCCAGGGCGCAGGTGGCGAGGAACTGCCCCGTGTTGTTGGGTGGGCGGATCATGACTTCGAGCGCTCCTCGCTCCACTTCTTCTACTTGCGCCGGATAGACGAATTGCCGCCCGGGCAGGATCAAGGGCCGGGCGGCGAGGACGTCCGCTTGCCAGGCGTGAGCAAAGGTGGAATCGATCATGAAATTCAATGGTAGGGGCTTCCCCCGGATTTCCTGTGAAGCTTGTGGCTTCGGTGCTGTTCATGCGGTTTTCCTTAAAGAAAACCGCACACGCGGTCGTGTCCAGTGCAGCGTACAGGAAATCCGGGTCGCCCCGTCTTTTTCGTCCCAGGTACGCTCCCACGGCAAGCCGGGGCAGGTTGGCGAACCTGAGGCACCCGTCCCTGTTTTATCGGGAGCGGTGGTGAGTCTAGGTGCGGACACTTGAGGCGATAAAGGCTTCTACACGCTCCCGCACGCCGGACACGTGAGTCGGCAAATCGAGCTTGCTGCCGTCTTCGAGCAATGGAATCAGTTTGTCGAACTCCGGGCCGGAGTGGGCTCCGGTCAGAATGATGCGTACGGGGTGGAAGAGGTCTTTTCCCTTGACGCCGGTCTCGGCCTTCACCTCGTTCATCAGCTCCTTAAAGCGCTGGGGCGTCAAAGCGCCCGGCTCGGCCAGGATCTTTGCGGCAAAGGCGCGTACTACGCGTTCTCCCGCTTCCGAGGTAAGGAGCGCTGCGTCTTCCTGGGCCACCGGGGCCAGGTTCCAAAGGGCGGCCGCTCTTTCCGGCAGCTGCTGGAGCTGGTCCACGGCGGGAAGAAATAGCTCTAGCACCCGGTCAAACCAACCTTCGATGATCGCGGTGGCCTCCGATGGCAGCCTGTGCAGAGCCGCGAAATAGGGCCAGGAGAGTGCCCTCAGTTCCGGCAGCGGAGTTTGCTTGATGACGTGCCGGTTAAGCCAGTGCAGCTTGTCCCAATCGAAGACTGCGGGTGAGGGCGTTACCCTTTCCAGCTTGAACTCCGCTATCAGCTCTTCGCGGGTGAAGGTCTCGCGCGTTCCACCCTCGGCGCCCCAGCCGAGCAGGGCGAGATAGTTGGCCAGCGCCTGGGGCAGAATTCCCATTTCGCGGAAGCTGGCCACCGCGGTCGCGCCATGACGCTTGGAGAGGCGCTCGCGATCGCTGCCCAGGATGGTCGACAGGTGGGCAAACTGCGGCAGACGCCAACCGAAGGCCTGGTAGATGGCTACTTGCCGGGGAGTGTTGGAGATGTGGTCGTCGCCGCGGATGACATGGGTGATCTGCATGAGCGCATCGTCGATGGTGACCACGTAGTTGTAGACGGGCACGCCCGAAGAGCGGACCAGGATAAAGTCACCTACTGCATCGCTCAAAAACTCCACATCGCCGCGCACGATGTCGTGGAAGCGCAGGGGCGCGTCGGGCACCGCCAAACGCACGGCGAAGCTCTCGCCCGCGGCGGCCCGGGTTGCAGCTTCGCCCGCCTTTATTGCACGGCATTTGCCCGAGTAGGTCTGTGTGCGGTGCTCTTGCACCGCCAACTGGCGCTCCTGCTCCAGCTCCTCTGCGGTGCAGAAACAGCGGTAGGCTTTGCCTTCCGCGAGCAGACGATCGGTGTGTTGCTGATAGATTTCCAAGCGCTCGCTTTGCCGGTAGGGCGCGTAGGGGCCGCCGATTTGCGGCCCTTCGGCCCAGTCCAGGCCTAGCCAGCGCAGGTCTTCTATCAGCTGGGTTTCGTAACGAACTTCACTCCGCTCCACATCGGTGTCTTCGATGCGCAGCACGAAGTCTCCGCCGGTGTGGCGGGCAAAGAGCCAGTTGTAGAGAGCGGTGCGGGCATTGCCCACATGCAACATTCCGGTGGGGGAGGGCGCGAAGCGCACCCGTGTGGTTGGGTTCGACATAGGTCTACGTCTGATGCTATCAAGCTCTAGCGAAAGTGCTCCCAACCGCCAGGCGCCAGCGCTGTACGCTTACCGCCGCTGTGAATCATCTGCACCAGCGGCCCTCGTCCGGGCTTCTTCATCCGGCCAATGGCATGCACCAGCACTCCTCCCAATGAGCTGGGCACCACCGTTTCCGGGTCTGCGGTGAAGAGGAGTTCGTAGTCTTCCCCTCCGTGGAGTGCCTGTTCCAGGGTGGCACGGGCGTCGACGGGCAGGGACTCGACTTCGATTTCCGCTGCCAGCCCACTCTCCTCACACAGGTGCGCCAGATCGGTTGAGAGTCCGTCGCTGAGGTCAATGGCCGCGGTGGCGAGGCGGCGGCGCATAAGCTTGCGACCGGCGGCCAAGCGGGGCTCCGGATACAGATGTGGATGCCCCTGGCCGCCCTTGTCCTCTTTGCGAAAGGCGGCTGGGTGGCGTTCCAGCGCCAGCAGCTCGGCGGCGGATCCCCCCAGCGATCCGGTGACATAAATCAGGTCCCCTGGACGGGCGCCGGAGCGCAGCAGCGACAGCCCCGTGGGCACGCTGCCCAACAGAACGATGTCGGCAACCGCCAAACCGTGGGCTCGGTTTACCCCCGGCGGCGACTTTGCCAGGTCCCCGCCTGCCAACGGCACCCGGTACCGCTCAGCCAAAGCGATCAACCCGTCGAAGAAAGCCTGCATCCAAGTTTTGTATGGAGATCGTTTGTGGTATCCGCTCAGCTCTGCAGGGAGAGCGAGCGAAAGAAAGGCCGCCTCCGGGCGAGCTCCCATGGCGGCCAAGTCGCTCAAGCCGCGCGCCAGGCAGCGATGGCCCACGCTCTGAGGTGGATGCCAGTCGCGACGAAAATGCACATTTTCCAGGGAGAGGTCGGTGGTAACCACCAGCTCTTCTCCGGCCCGTGGCCGCAGCACAGCGCAATCGTCGCCGATGCCTAAATGCAAGATCCTGCCCTTGCGCCCGGCCACCTGAGTCTGCCCGGCGCGTTCACGAATGTTTGCAATCAGATCCCGCTCGGCGAGTGTCTTCGATCGACTTCTTTTACGCTTGGCAGCCATGGCGCCAGCATACCTTGCAGTGCGCTGCGAACCAGCGTAATGGCGACTTGGTAATACCACTTCCGGGTTTGACCCAATAGATTCACTCTGTTAGGGTCAAAGTTCGGCATATGTACGAAAAAGCTACACACACCGGGAACAAACGGTTGGGGTAGCGCGTGCAGGGCCAAATCCCCTATTTGAGTGAGCAATTTGCGCAAACGCTACTACATCATTTTTGTAGCCCGCCAGGAAAACGGCGATTTGCGCAAAATCCCTATCCCTCTGCATTACGCCTATATCTTTGTTGCAGCTGCGGTTATCGGCCTTTTCACCATCACTGGGATGGCTGGCTCCTACAGCCGCATGCTACTGAAAACGGCGCGCTTCAACCAGGTGCGGACCGAGCGGGAGACGATACGGCACGATTATCTGCAAATGGAGCAGGTGGCGCACGAGAAGGATGTTCAGGCGGCGTCGCTGGGCTCTTTGGCCAGCGAAGTGAGTGCTCTTTATGGGCTACGGCAAAACAAGCTAGCCAAGTCTTCTATGCTGCGGGCTTCGACGAAGCCCGGCCGCGCAACCAGCGACGGAATTAGCGATCAGCAGTACGGTCAGTCCCTGGATCAGCTTCTCGAACTGCGTTCCTCGGCCATGTCGGGCGAGATCACGCACGGGCTCGACTTCACGCATCGTTTTCCGCCGGCTCTTAGCGGAATCGTGGCTTTGGCCGACGCGCCATCGGAATGGCCGGTGCAGGGGATCGTAACCAGCTCCTTCGGCTCCCGGCTGGACCCCTTTAACGGGGAAGGCGCCTTCCACACCGGAATTGACATCGCCACCGCCAAGGGCGAGGCAGTACGCGCACCCGCAGACGGCACCGTCCTCAAGGCTGGAATGGGGAATGGGTACGGACGCGAGGTAGTGATCGACCACGGCCACGGCATTGAGACCATTTACGCTCATCTTTCCGGGTTCGCAGTGACGGAAGGACAAGACGTGAGCCGCGGGGATATTCTGGGTTACGTTGGTTCTTCGGGCCACAGCACTGGTCCTCACCTGCACTATGAGGTCCGGATTCACGACACCCCTGTTAATCCGTCCAAGTACCTGCGTGCCGCCGCGCGGCAACTAGCGAGCACCCCATCCCCGACGCCCACACCCACACTTGCACCGACGTCTGCACCGCCCCCTTCGACCTCCGCCGGCGGCGCAGATTAAGACCGCGTCTTCCTAGAGCGGTCCTGCTGTTCCTGGCGATCCTGGGCTCGATACCGGCTGTAGGGCAGACCTCGTATTTCGGCTTTGACAAGAATGAGTATCCCGGCGACAACCTGTTGCCGGCGTTGCACCGAAGCTTTTCCTACACCGGCTATTGGCTGAACAACCCTCCTGGCGCCATCCACAATGGCTGGGTGGGCAAGCGCGCCACCCTCAAGGCGCATGGTTTCGGCTTCATGATCCTGTACAACGGGCGGCTGGATGCCCAGCTTACCGGCAAGGACGCTGCTGCACTCGGCCGGTCGGACGCCGCTGCCGCTGTCTCCGCGGCTGAGAGGGAGGGCTTTGCGCCCGGGGTGGTCCTATTTCTCGATCAGGAGGAGGGTGGCCGATTGCTGCCGGAACAGAGCGCTTACCTGTTCGCGTGGGTCGAGGCGATACGCGCATCGCAGTATAGGCCAGGCATTTATTGCAACGGCATTCTAGTTCCGGATGGATCGAGCCAGATCAGCACGGCGCGCGATATTTTGAGCCATGCGGGCAATCTTCCACTGGCTCTTTGGGTGGCCAACGACGCGTGTCCCCCGGCCCCCGGCTGCGTGATCCCCAAGAAAGCTCTGGCACCTTCTTCAAGTGGAGTCAAAGATGCGCTGGTGTGGCAATATGCGCAATCGCCCCGCACCCAGTATGCCCGCCAATGTTCGACGGGGACTTATGCGCCCGATAACAACTGTTACGCGCCCGGCACGCCGCACACTCCGCAGACCTTCCTGGATTTGAACGTGTCCTCGTCTCCGGATCCATCCGGGGCGCGGTAGGCCATGTTACTCGGCAAGAGTCGGTCCCCTAGCAGAACCCATGAGGAACTGGACGGGTGCCCCAGGTTCGCCAAAGCGTACCTGGGCCGAAAACGATATGTTTCGACTGCTTTCAGTTGGACGGCTCAGCAGCACCGCATGGATTCAGATTGAGGGACACTTTAAAGCGATCGTGGGTGCTACGCCCCGTCTTATTCGGCCCAGGTACGCTTTGGCGAACCTGAGGCACCCGTCCAGTTCCTCATGGGTTCTGCTGGGAGACCGGCTTCTGCCGAGCGGAGTTCTCACGCAAACACTTCACCCTCATTGCCCGAGGGCTGGCACACAGCTTGGAACGGGGTTCAGCCTTCTTGCAGCATGCTGGGCTCTTCGGGGGCGCGCAGCCGGACGAGGCGATCGATGGCGTAAGGCGCGCGATGCGAAGAGGTGTGATAGTGCCGGACCTGCAATTCGCCCAGCAGACCGATGGCAAGCATCTGAATGCCGGCCAGGATCAAAACACCCGCAACTACGAAGAGCGGACCATGCGTGTCCATCACGTCCTGATGGGTAAAGAGCTTTAAACCGGCCAAGAACAACGAAATGCCCGAGCCGCAGAAAATGCCGAGCGCGCCAAAGGTGCCGAAGAAATGCAGCGGACGAGTCATGTACTTCAACAGGAAACGAATGGTCAACAGGTCAAAAAAGACCCGCACCGTACGCGAAATACCGTAGTGGGACTTGCCCCGTTCGCGGTTCACATTTCGAATGGGGATCTCGCAGATGCTGGCACCATACCAAGAGGCAAGCGCGGGGATAAAACGATGCATCTCGCCATACAACGGGATGTTGTGGATCACCTCACGGCGATAAGCCTTGAAGGTGGTGCCAAAGTCGTGAATGTCGACGCCGGAAAGCTTGGCCATGAGCCAGTTGGCACAACGGGAAGGAATCCTGCGCATGACGAAGTTGTCGATGCGCTCCTTGCGCCATCCGCTGACGACGTCGTAACCCTCTTCCAGCTTGGCAACAAACTCGGGGATCTCAGAGGGGTCGTGCTGCAGGTCGCCGTCCATGGCGAGGATGTAGTCGCCCTGGGAATGGTCGAAACCCGCGGCCAGCGCGGAGGTCTGGCCGAAATTGCGCCTCAACTTGACCACCAACACGCGGCTGTCGACGGCTGCAATCTCTTCCAGCAGCTTGTAGGTGCGGTCACTGGATCCGTCGTCTACCAGTACTAGTTCAAAACTGTCGCCAATTTGCTCCATCACCGCCTTCAGGCGATCGTACAGAGCCGTAACGTTCTCTTCCTCATTGTGGAAGGGCACGACAATCGAATACTTCGGCATTTAGCCAGTATAAATCCCAAAAAACGGATCTTCGGTTGGGATTTGCTTCTTTTTTACGTGCTCTTGGGAATCTCCTCGGTAAGAATCGCAGCGGCTTGCTCGCACGCGGCACGATCCACGTCATTGTGAGTCACCAGGCGTACTGAATTGGGACCCACGGTTGAGGCGAGAACGCCGCGCCGGGCAAGAGCGCCGACTAACGCCTGCACGTCGCACTCGCCGCGCAAAGAGAAGATCAGGATATTGGTTTGGACCAGCTCGGGATCGAGCACCACTTGAGGTAGTTTTGCCAATGCATGGGCCAGCAGACGGGCGTTGTCATGATCCTCTTGCAGCCGGGCGGTCATGTCGTTTAGAGCGATCAGCCCTGCGGCAGCGAGAATACCTGCCTGGCGCATACCCCCGCCGAGCGCCTTACGAAAATTACGCGCCCGCTCGATGTGAGCCCCGCTGCTCACCAGCATGGAGCCGACCGGGGCGCACAAGCCCTTGGAGAGACAAAACATGACCGAGGCAAAGCCGCCGGTCAGGCGGTCTACCGGCGTATCCAGCGCAGTGGCGGCATTGAAGATACGCGCGCCATCGAGATGCACGGGCAAGCCGGCATCGGCGGCGCCGGCCCAGATTTCCTGTGTTACTTCGAGCGGCATCACCGTTCCACCGGCCAGGTTGTGGGTGTTCTCAAGCGATATCAGGCCGGTCCGCGAGCGGAAATGAAGTCCGGGTGAGACCACTGTCTTGATGAGCGGCCAGGTGAGGATCCCGCGATCGGCATACACGGTTCGCAACTGGCAGCCGGAAAAGGCTGAGACCATGGACATCTCCCAGTCCACCAGGTGGCCGCGGGATTCGCAGATGATTTCCTGGCCGTGCTCGGTGTGCATGCGAATGGCTATCTGGTTGCCCATGGTGCCGGTGGGAACAAACAACGCCGCCTCGCGGCCAAAGATTTCTGCGGCGCGTGCTTCCAGAAGGTTTACGGTGGGGTCTTCTCCATAGACGTCATCCCCTACCTCGGCTGCAGCCATGGCGGCGCGCATGGCTGGGGTGGGGCGAGTGACGGTGTCGCTGCGCAGGTCAATCATCATTGGATTTGGAATTCTTCTTTCACTCCCAGGAAGCGGGCAAAGACTTCGTTGGAAAAGAGCACTCCTCGAGGGGTAAGACGCACCATACCCGCTTCATCGGTAAGCAGATTGAGATTGCACAGCTCGCGGACCACAGGGTGGAAGATCTCCACCGGATCACGGCCAAACTCCGTGGCCAGAGTCTGCCAGGCGACCCCTTCTCGCAAGCGCAGACCCAGGAACCAGGCCTCCTCCAACTCCTCGGCCGGGCTGAGCCGGCGCAGTTCCTCTGCTGCCTCAGGTCCGCGCAGGTATTCGGCCAGGACCGCGGTGTTGCTGAAGCGCAGCGCCGAACCCTGCGGTGTGCGCAGCATGGAGTGCGCGTCCAGGCCGAAACCGAGATAGGGCTGCCGCCGCCAGTACTTCAAGTTGTGGCGCGACTGGCATCCGCTGCCGGCAAAGTTCGAAATCTCGTATTGGCGCAGTCCATTCTGTCCTAGAAAGGCGATGGCGCTCTCATAGAGATCCGCGGTTAGCTCTTCGCTGGGGACGGTACCTGCGTTGTAGCGGGTACCGCCGGCCAGCAGCTCGCGGCCGAGGCGGGAATCCTCATCAATTTCCAGCATGTAAATGCTGGCGTGCTCTACTCCGGTCGCAACCAGGACCTCGAGGGACTCCTGCCAGCTGGCGGCGGTCTGATGGGGCATGCCGGCGATCAGATCGATACTCAGATTGCGCAACCCAGCGGAACGGACCCGTTCCAGGTCCTGGAGCACCACGGCTCGGGTGTGAAACCGTCCCGTGGCAGCCGCCTCCCGATCCACCAGCGATTGCACCCCGAAGCTGACGCGGTTTACCCCCAGAGCGAGCATGGCGGCCAGCGCCGGGTCGTCCAGTTGCCCCGGAGCGCATTCCAGGGTGATCTCGGCTTGGGGTGTGACCGCGAACTCCTGGCGGAGGGTGTGGGTCAGCTCCCCCATCAAGGGCGGGGAAAGGACGCTGGGGGTGCCTCCTCCCAGGTAGATGCTGTCCACTTGCTCCGGAATGAGGGCTTCGCCGAGGCGATGGCGCAGGGTGCGGATTTCGCTACACAGACGAGCGACATACTGCTCATGAGCGCTGACCGAGGAAACGCCGGAGGCAAAGTTGCAGTAGGTGCATTTGGCGCGGCAAAAGGGGACCGAAATGTAAATACCGAGAGAATTCATCCGCCGCCAGCACCGTCCTGCTATCTATTCTGACATCCTCCGTTGGCGAAACCGCTTTTGCGGTATCCACGTAAAATGGGTGCGGGAGCCCATGGCCGAGCAAAATACCGAGAAAGAGCGGAAACCCCAGCAGCACGACGACGATGTCGTGGGCAAGGCTTATGACAGCCGGCTGATGGGGAGATTGCTGACCTACCTTCGGCCCTACAAGCTACAGGCGATTATTTCGCTGGTGGCGATCCTGCTCAAGGCCGGCTCGGATGTGCTCGGTCCCTATCTGACCAAAGTTGCGGTGGATCGCTATATGACCGCGCGGCCGGCGCCTCATCCGGCGACGCTCACCCGGTGGCTGAGCTCCAATGCCGCAGTGGGCATTACCCAGATTGCGAGCATCTACCTGGCGACCCTGGTGTTCAGCTACCTGCTGGAGTTCGTGCAGACCTACCTGATGCAGTGGACGGGACAGAAGGTCATGTTCGACATGCGGAGCCAGATCTTCCGCCACATTCAGCGAATGCATGTCAGCTTCTTTGACCGCAATCCGGTGGGGCGGCTGGTGACCCGGCTGACCAGCGACGTGGACGCGCTGAACGAGATGTTCACCTCGGGGGTTTTTGCCATCTTCGAGGACGTTTTCGTCCTGGTTTTGATTGTCGCCATCATGCTGCGCATGAACTGGTGGCTGGCGCTGATCGCATTTGGCGTGCTGCCGCTCATCCTGCTAGTGACCCGAGTCTTTCGCAAGCATGTGCGCGACTCTTACCGGCGTATCCGTTCTGCGATTGCGCGCATCAACGCGTCCACCCAGGAACATGTAAGCGGGATGAGCGTGGTGCAGTTGTTCAACCGCGAGCAGCGGTCGTATGAGGAATTCGAAGAGGTAAACCGGCAGCACATGGTGGCCTTCAAAGACGCCATCCTGGCCTATGCCTTGTACTACCCGGCGGTGGAGTTGCTAAGCTCGGTGGCGATTGCGCTGGTGATCTGGCTGGGCGGGTTCGGGGTGCTGCGCAATGCGGTCACGATCGGTGTGCTGGTGGCGTTTATCCAATACTCCCAACGCTTCTTCCGGCCCATTCAAGACTTGAGCGAAAAATACAACATTCTGCAAGCGGCGATGGCCGCCAGCGAACGCGTTTTCAAGCTGCTGGACACACCGGCGGAGTTGCAAAGCCCGGCTGCGCCGCGAGCCTGCGACGGTTCCGGGCGGATCGAATTTCGCCACGTGTGGTTCACGTATCAGAAGCTGGATGCGCAGCAATTGGCCCGCATTCAGCAAGCGGAGGGGCCAGAGCAGATGGCCGCGGCGTCCCAGGATGTGGAGTGGATCCTTAAAGACGTATCGTTCGTGATCGAACCCGATCAGACGGCGGCGATCGTGGGCCACACCGGCGCTGGGAAGACCACAATCATCGGCCTGATGATGCGCTTCTACGAGATCCAGAGGGGCAGTGTTTTGATCAATGGCGTGGATGTGCGGGAACAGGATGTGACGGAGCTGCGGCGCCATTTCGGGGTTGTGCTGCAGGATCCATTCCTGTTTACCGGGACGATCGCGGAGAACATACGCCTGGGTTCGGATTGGATCACCGATGAGCGGATGAAGGCGGCGGCGGACGAGGTGAACGTGGGTGATTTTATCCGCGCACTGCCCCAGGGGTTCGATGAGCCTCTGCGCGAGCGCGGTAATAGCCTCTCCACGGGGCAGAAGCAGCTGATCAATTTCGCCCGCGCGCTGGCGCACGATCCACGCATCCTGGTGCTGGATGAGGCTACGTCGAGCGTGGATACCGATACGGAAATGCGGGTGCGGTCGGCTCTGGAGCGAATGGTGCAGGGGCGCACTTCGGTGATCGTCGCCCATCGCCTCTCCACGGTGCAGCAGGCGGACAGGATCCTGGTCATGCATAAGGGCCAGTTGCGCGAGTTGGGTACCCACCAGGAGTTGCTGGGACAGCGCGGGATTTACTGGAAGCTTTATCAGCTGCAGTACAAGGATCAGGAAGTGCGGGCTGCGGACGGGTTGCTGGACGCGAAATTGGCTGTTGGCACGGATTAGAGTGGTTTGAATCACTCAGGATGCAATCCTGGGTACTTCTACCTGCGAAATGGACGCGATTGGAGCAGTCACCCAGGACCGTGTCCTGGGTCATTTTCAGCCGTCCCTACGGGACTCAACTTGGAGGGGTGGTTCTCACACAGGCTCGAAAGCCCGTACCCTTCAGTGGAGGGATCTGCGGTTCAGTGGCAATGTCAGCGATAGGCCATAGTCCGAAGATTTTTTTGTCTGCCGGCGAGGCCAGCGGCGAACAGTACGGCGCTCTGCTGATGACGGAGATCCGCCGGCTGGCGCCGGAGGCGGAGTTTTTTGGCCTGGGCGGCACGCGCATGGCGAGCCTCGGATTGCGCCGGGTGGTGCGCGCCGAAGATGTGGCGGTGATGGGCATAACGGAAGTGATCCTGCACATGCCTCGTATCTATAGCGAATACCGTAAGCTGAAGGCCAGCTTGCGAGCGGAACGGCCCGATATCGCTATCCTGATCGACTTTCCCGACGTAAACCTGAGCCTGGCGGCAGAACTTCGCCGCCTGCATATTCCGGTGGTCTATTTCGTGAGCCCGCAGATATGGGCGTGGAAGAAATGGCGGATACGAGGAGTCAGGCGCAACGTCACCCGCATGCTGGTGATCTTTCCTTTCGAAGAGGCCTTCTACCGCAGCCACGGCATCGCGGCGGATTTTGTCGGCCACCCGCTGGCTGACCTTGACCAGCCCAAAATGACCCGGGAGACGTTTGCTAGCGAAAATGGCCTGGATGCGTCAAAATCCTGGATCGGCTTGCTGCCAGGAAGCCGAAGCAGGGAGTTGCTCGCCAACTTGCCGCCAATGTTCGAAGCCGCTCGACTGCTGGGTCCCAATTACGAATACCTCTTGCCCGTGGCCCCCACGCTCCAGCATGCGCAGGTACAGGCCCTGGCCAGCCAGGCAAATGGGGTCACCGTCCGGGTGGTTCACGACGCCCGGGCAGTGTTGCAACACGCGCGCGCCAGTATCGTCGCCAGCGGGACAGCCACCGTGGAAGCGGCTCTGATCGGCAATCCCTTCGTGGTGGTTTACCGGGTATCTCGCGTCACCTATGCGGTGGCGCAGAAAGTCGTCCGGGTGGCCCATGTGGGCATGGTCAACCTGATCGCCGGACGCCGTATTGTGCCAGAGCTGATCCAACATGACTTCACCGCATCGAAGGTGGTGGAGCAGTTGCGTCCCTTGCTCGAAAACGAGGAGGCTCGTGCAACAATGCAGTCAGACTTGCGCATGGTTGGGACGTTACTCAAAGTGAGCAACGACGACGGGGGGACAAGACAGACCGCGATCGAGCATGCCGCCCGAATCGCGTTGCAACTGATCCCCGCAGCGCAGCAGCCGCGGTTGCAATCTGCTTTGGTTTCACCATGGCCCGTTGAATGACTCCGATGAAGCTTTGTTCCCGCACCAAAGTCCTGGTCCTATCGCTGCTGGTGGTGACGGCTGGCCCGCACCTCTTCGCCGCGGAGCGGTCTACGATCAACGTCACGGGCTACGTGATCAATGCCCAACTCGATCCTTCCGACCACACCCTGAAAGCGACCGCGCAGGTGACCTTCACCGCGACCGACACCACCAGCGCCGCGGTCTTCGAATTAAATAACGCGCTCAAGGTGGATAGCGTGACGGATGGGCAGAAGCATCCGCTCAACGGAGAGCGGGGCCCCAACGGAACCATCAGCATCGCCTTACCCACTCCCATGAGGAAGGGGGCGAGCGCCACGCTCACTTTTGTCTATGGGGGGACGCTCAGCGGCACGGAAGAGAGTCCGGTGGAAGGACTCAAGGTTGCGTCGATCGGCGATCCCATCAGTTATTTGTTGTATGCCGGCCGCTGGTTCCCCATGGTGGGCTATCTGACGGACCGGTTTACGATGGAGATCCACGTACAGATGCCCGAGGGTTACCGGGTGGTGGGCAGCGGCAATACGGGTAGTCCCCGCGCGGTTTCGGGCGGCATGGAATACACCTTCAACTGGACCAGGCCAAGCTTTCCCGGGACCATCATCGCGGGCAAGTTCAATGAGCCCATGGTGGTTGCAGGCTCGCCCAACGTTCGCGTCTACCTGACCGACGCGCACAAGCAGAGCGGCCCGGAGTACGCCCAAACCGCCAACAAGGAATTTGAGTTCTTTGGGGAGACGTTTGGGGAGTCCTCTACCCGCCTGCTGAACGTAGTCGAGCTGCCGGACGACACCTTGCCCTCCTACTGGGCGCCGGAGATCGCGGCGATCGCCGGCGCCCGGATCGCGGACCGCAACAACTATCGTCTGCTGGCCAACACTATGGCGCACCAATGGTGGGGCTGCATGGTCAGCCCGGCGACACTCAATGATGCCTGGATCACCAATGGCATGGCCCGCTATGGCGAGCTGATGTATGTGGAGAGGGTAGCCGGACAGACGGCGTTGCAGGCAGCGGTAATCGATATTTCCGCGGGCGCGCTGGCTTACGACACCATCCCGCTTACTTCGGCGGGACGCCTGGATCCCTTTTCGCCGCAGTTCCAGTCGATGACCCTGGAGAAGGGCGCCATGGTATTCCACATGCTTCGTTGGGAGATCGGCGACGATAACTTCACCAAATTCCTGCGAGCCATGATCACACAATACGGCGACAAACCCACCCGCACACGAGATGTGGAGAAGGTTGCCGAGGAACAATCGCAGCAGCAGCTCACGGCTTTCTTTGCGCAATGGCTGGATGGCACCGGAGCACCGGCGTTCGTGGATAAGTACACCGTGTACCGGCTGGGCAATAACAAGGGTTTTCGCACCATCGGGGAGATTGGCCAGGACCTCGACCTGTTCAATATGCCGGTTGAGTTGCGGGTCGAGACCGAAGGCAAGACGGAAATCAAACGGGTGGATGTGGTGGGCACCAACTCACAGTATGTCGTGGACACCTTTGGCCGGCCACGTCACATTTCGATCGATCCGGACCACTGGGTCCTCAAGAATACTCCGGATATGCAGGTGAGGGTTTCGATTCTACGCGGCCAGCAACTGGTGGCGGAGGGCGACACCTCGGGTGCGCTGGCGGAGTATCAGAAAGCGCTCACGGCCAATCCCAATAGTTCCCTGGCTAGCTATCGCATCGGCGAGGTTTTGTTCAACCAGAAGAATTACCAGGCGGCCGCGAATGCCTATCGGGATGCGCTTCGCGGGGATGATGAGCCCAAGTGGACCGAGGTGTGGAGTCATATCGCGCTGGGGAAGATATTTGATGTCACCGGGCAGAGAGATCGGGCGGTGAACGAATACCGGCAGGCTGTGCAGACTAATGACAACACCCAGGGGGCGGTCAACGAGGCGCGCAAGTATTTGCAACAGCCTTATAAGCGGCCGGATACGGAGTGAGGATCCCTCCACGGCACGGCGGGCCAGGTCGGTTTCGCTCCTAACAACACAGGCGGGGATGGGCCCAGGTTTAGTGCCGCACCTACGGCGCTCCCACCGCAGGCCGGGGCAGGCAGATCATCTTCGGGTTGATTCCCAGCCCTTCTCCGGATTTCCTGCACGGGCGCCACCAACATCCGCTTGTGCGGCTTCGTTAAGGAAAGCCGCATGAAGTGCGCCAACGCCGGCAAGGTCCACAGGAAATCCGGATCCGGGCTGGGCTGAAGTTTTGACGTCCGGCCCTCCGGGCCTCGCATCCATCGTGATTTTTGCAGTGTCATTTCTTTCATCAAGCTAACGGCTTGGGGCACCCAGCTTTCGAGGATATCGAACCGAACAATGGAAAAAGCGGTCGTGGGGGCACTGCCCCCATCTTTTTCAGCCCATGTACGCCGGTGCGAACATGGGGCACCCGACCAGTTTCCTTGATAGTGGTTTAGTCCGGGAAAGCTTGGGGTTCAGAGTAGTGGAATCCCACATCTCGCCAAAAACGAGCGAGATGTGGGGCACCCGTCGATCCGTGGTCAGGACAGTGTGTCCTATTTGAGGTTCAGGGCGGTCATGGCCTCGTCGGCGCTGGGGGAGCTGGCCTTCAGGTATTCACCCACCCGCTTGCGCTCTTCGGCGGAAAGCGTAGGGCTTAGGGCGAGAATGCGCCGTAGCGTGGTCGAAATGTCGTCGATGTAGTTCATCATTCGGATAGCTTCGCCGGAAAGTGGCATGGTTCTTCCTCGTTACAATGGAGTCTCTGTACCCATTTTCCGTGCTGGGCGCGAATTCGTAAAGCGGCCGGCGGGAATTTGGCGGGCCACTTGCTAATCCGGGACTGCCGGAGAGCGCATCCAATGCACCATGTCCGTCGCCAGCCAATCGCCGTTCGCGAGCGTCGCCGTGCCTGAAACTGCCGCGGTGAAAGCCAACTCGCGCCAGGAAGCCTCCAACGACATGAAGGAATGCGTCGAGCGGGTGCTGCACACCGATGCCCGGGTTCCGGTTTCGACCTATCGGGTGCAGATGCACAAGGACTTTGCTTTTGCCCGCGCCCAGGCCATCGTGGGCTACCTTAAACAGCTGGGCATCGGCGACTTCTACTCCTCGCCCGTCTTTGAAGCCCGCCCAAATAGCATGCACGGCTACGACGTGACGCGCCACGACCGTCTCAATCCCGAGCTGGGCGGAGCCGAGGGCTTTGCCAGTTTCTCGGCGGAGTTGGAGCGGCAGGGTCTGGGTCTTCTGCTGGATATCGTCCCCAACCACATGGGAGTGGGCAACGACTCCATCTGGTGGCAGGACGTGCTGGAGAATGGCCACGCCTCGCAGTACTCCGAGTATTTCGACATCGATTGGAAACCGCTCAAGCCGGCGATGCGCAACAAGCTTCTGCTGCCAATCCTGGGGGACCAGTATGGCGCCGAACTGGAAGCCAAGCACATCCAGGTATCGATCGAGGACGGGCGCCCGCTGATCCACTACTACGACCACACCATGCCTGTGGCGCCGCGTACGCTGCCCGTCCTATTCGACCAGTAGACCCGGCACCACCCGTTGCCGGAGTCAGTACGCGAACTGCTGGCACAGCTGCGCGAAATTCCGCCGCATGAAACCAGCGACGAGAGCCTGCGGGAAAAACGCCGGGCCATGCTGGCAGAGCTATTGCCGCGGTTACAGGGAGGCGCTGCGCTCCCCGGAAATGCAGCCCATTACGCAACAGGCGCTGACCGACATCAATGGCATCGAGGGGGATCCCCACAGCTTCGACCGCTTGCACCTGCTGCTGGATGCGCAACCTTATCGGCTGGCCTCGTGGCGCACTTCCGCGGAGGAGATCAATTACCGCCGCTTCTTCGATGTGAACGACCTGGTTGGCCTGCGCATGGAAAACCCGGCGGTCTTCGCCGAGACCCATTGCCTGATCCGTTCACTGATCGCCTCGCACAAGGTGACCGGGCTGCGCATCGACCACTGCGATGGCATGTTCAACCCGCGCCAGTACCTGATCCGGCTGCAGCTCTTGTACCTTGCCAGCCAATGCGGCGGGCCGGCGCCGCAACAGGAGACAGCCGCCAACGGCATCGAGCGCAGCATTCTCGATCCGGTACGGGGATACGATTGGTCGCAAAGCCAGGGGCCGCTCTACACGGTGGTGGAGAAGATCCTCGAGCCGCGCGAATACCTGCCGCCGGAGTGGCCGGTGCGCGGCACCTCGGGCTACGATTTCGTCTATCTGGCCAATGGCATCTTTATCCAAAGCGCGAACGAAAAGCGCTTTAACGCGATCTATGCCCAGGTTCTAGGGCATCCCGCCGATCCAGACGAGATCATTTACCGCTCGAAGCTGCAGGTGATGCAGACGGCATTGGCGAGCGAAGTGTATGTGCTTACGAACCTGCTCAGCCGCATCGCGGCTTCGAATCGGCGGGCGCGCGACTTCACTGACAACATTCTGGAGACGGTCATCCGCGAGACCATCGCCAGCTTTCCTGTGTACCGCACGTACATCGATGACCGGGGCGAGTATAGTGAACGCGATGTGACGTTCCTGCGCAGTGCGATCGCCCGCGCCAAGCGCCTGAACCCGGATATCAACACCTCGGCCTTCGATTTTCTACGCGAGACGCTGCTGCTCAAGAGCGGCTCTGCCAGGCAGCAGAAGCCGGATGCAGAGATGCTTTACTTCGCGCTCAAGTTCCAGCAACTCACGGGACCGGTGATGGCCAAGGGTGTGGAAGACACGGCGTTTTATGTCTACACGCGCTTTCTTTCCTCCAATGAGGTGGGGGGATCGGCGAAATCTTTTGGCATCTCGCTCGAGGCACTGCACCAGAGCAACCAGGGGCGCCTGAAACACTCGCCGGATTCCATGCTCACTACCTCAACCCACGACACCAAGCGCAGCGAAGATGTGCGCAACCGGCTGAACGTGCTCTCTGAACTTCCCCAGCCCTGGTCGGCCGCGGTGCGCCGCTGGCAACGCATGAATGGCAAATTCAAGCGCACCCTGGAGGATGGGCGCACGGCCCCGGATCACAACGAGGAATATCTGCTGTATCAAACGATTCTGGGCGCGTGGCCGTGGCAAATGGCGAGTGGGCAGGATCGCGAACAGTACCTGGAACGGCTCAAGCAGTACGCGTCGAAGGCTTTGGCTGAGGCCAAGGTCAACCTTAGCTGGATCAATCCTGATCCCGAGTACGTGGCCGCGGTGCATGGGTTCCTCGATTCCATTCTCATGCCGTGCTCCACGGGGTAAAGAGAACCCATTCGTTGCTTCGCTGGACGGGTTGTTGCCTCAGTTGCGCTTGTTTGGAGCGGTGAATTCGCTGGCCCAGGTGGTGCTCAAGATCGCCTCTCCCGGGGTCCCGGACTTTTACCAGGGCAGCGAGCTCTGGGATCTGACTCTGGTCGACCCGGATAACCGGCGGCCGGTCGATTACGACCAGCGCGCGGTTGCTCTCAATGCCCTGCGTGAACTGGCAGAAAAGGAAGGGGCGGCCGCAGTGTGCCGCGATGTGCTCGGCAACCTGGCAACTGGAAGGGTGAAGCTGTGGACGATGCATCGCGCGCTGGAGTTGCGACGGCAGGAACATGCGCTCTTCCGCCGGGGTGAGTATGTTGCGCTGGAGGTTTCGGGGGAGCGCCAGGAACATGTGATTGCGTTTCTACGGCGTGATTCAGCGACCGGCCGAAGTGTGGTGGCTGTGATGCCGCGCTTTGCTTGCACGCTTATGCGGGGCAAGGTGCAGTTGCCACTGGGCGAGGCTTGGGGAAAGGATCAGCTTGTCCTTCCGGTTTCCGCGGGGACGCGGTATCGCAATGTGTTCACGGATGAATCAGTGACTGTGGCAGAAGACGGGTTGGCTTTGAGCACGGTCTTGGCTACTTATCCTGTGGCTCTTTTGGTCAACGAGGGGTAGGGATTGAGACGAACTTACCGCACAGTCAGGCTTTAAGCGGCTCGACCCAGCCATCCCGGTCGGTCAATTCGGCGAGTTGGGCCAAGCCCCTGGCTTGTTCGGCGTTGAGCGCGCCGGGCTCCATGCGCCAAGTCCAGTTATTTTCCGGTGTCGCCGGGGTGTTCATGCGGGCTTCTGACCCCAACACCAGGATGTCCTGCACGGGAAAGAGGCAAACATCGGCTACCGAAGTGGAGGCGGCGCGAATCAAAGCCCACACCACGTCGTTGGGCGCCGGGTTGAGATAGGAGTAGACGGCGTTCTTCTCCTCATCCGTGGTGCCGTGTTGCCACCAGCCCAGGGTGGTGTCGTTGTCGTGGGTGCCGGTATAGACGACGGTGTTGGTTAGATAACGATGGGGCAGGTAGTTATGCGCGCTGCGGCCGCTGAAGGCGAATTGCAGCACGCGCATCCCGGGCAGATCGAACTGCTCGCGTAAAGCATCGACCTCGCGGGTGATCAGGCCGAGATCTTCGGCGATCAGGGGTAGCGTGCCCAATTGGTCGCGCAGGGCGGAGAAGAGAGCGGCGCCCGGAGCCTTGACCCACTCGCCGTGAATGGCAGTCTCATCCTCGGCGGGGATAGCCCAGAAGGCTTCAAAGCCGCGAAAGTGATCGAGACGGATGATGTCATACAGGGCATGCGCCCGGCGCATGCGATCTACCCACCAGTCGAAGCCCCGTTCTTTCAGAACCTCCCAGTTGTAGATGGGATTGCCCCAGCGCTGGCCCGTCACGCTGAAATAATCCGGCGGCACACCGGCGACGCGGATGGGGGTGAGGTCCTCGTGGAACTCGAAGATTTCGGGGTGGGTCCAGACATCGGCGCTGTCGTAATTGACGAAGATGGCCACGTCTCCAATGAAGCGGATTTCGCGCTCCGCGCAGTAGGCGCGCAGGGCCTTCCACTGCTCGTCGAAGGCGAATTGGATGGCCTGTTGGATTTCGAGATCGTCCCGGCTCTCCTGCTGCAACTGGAGTAGCGCCTTGGCCTCACGGTGGGCCAGATCTTTGGGCCAGGATGCCCAGGAGCCGGAGTGGAATTTGTGGCGCAAGACGCTGTAGCGGGCGTAATCCAGCAGCCAGAAGGCGTTGGCCTCACGAAAGCGCTGGAAGCGGACCCATTGCTGATCGTCGTGGTGAGAGAGAAAGTTTCGCGCGGCCTCCACCAGGAGGGGCCATTTACGCTGCTCCACTTCTTCAAAGTGCACATTTCCGTAGTGGCCGGGCAGGCCGGCGATGCGGTCGCCCGTAATCCATCCGGCTTCTACCAGCTTCTCCAGACTAATGAGCAACGGGTTGCCGGCGAAGGCGGAAAGAGCGGCGTAGGGCGAATTGCCGTACCCCGTAGGGCTCAGCGGCAATACCTGCCACAGCCGCTGTTTGGCAGCCGCGAGGAAATCAGCAAAGGCATAGGCGGCGGGACCGAAGTCTCCAATGCCCCCGTAGGAAGGTAATGAGGTGATGTGGAGAAGTAGTCCAGAGGATCGTTCGAGGGCCATTTAGTACCTGTCAGGGAGGGCCATGGCCTTCATTTGAGAAAGATTCCAAAGGGGCGGCTCCGGTTGCTTAAGGGAACCTAAATCCGTCCGGCCATTGCCGGGACGATTGAGCGTAACCCGAGACGGAGTGGCGGGTAGGTTTAGAAAGTGTTGAGACTTCCGGTGGGACTATTTTTAGTCAATAGATCTCGCCCAGGAATTCCGTCCTGGGACATTTTCAGCCGTCCCCGTTCGACAAGCTCAGGGCAGGCTCTTGGGGACTGATCCGCTGTGCATTGTTCACCCAGGACTTCCTGGGGCTGGGGAGGCGGCTAGCTTTGTCCCAGGGGTAAGCCGGTTTGCGCGCGCTTGTTCATGCGGATGTCTCCCTGCTTCTGATAGCGGTCGGTGAGGGAGGTCACGAAGACGGCAAACATCTGCTCCCGCTTGTCGCTGAGCAACTGGTCGCGGGTGGCGTCCAGGTTTTTGGCTATCTCAGCCGCACTGGGCTCTTGCTTGTCATCAATCTTGGCCACAATGCCGGCGTGCCCAGTGTTGATTGCCTTGCTGAGCTGACCGACACTCAAGTCAAACAAGTCGGGCGCCGCAGTGGCTAACTCGCCGATGTCCGGAACCTGCGCAGTGCGGGCTACCAGGTCGCTGGTCTTGACGGTTGCGCCCAGCTCCTTGGCGGCCTGGGCCAGGCTGTTTTCGGCGTGGGCTTTATCAGCTAGCTCGTTGGTCTTGCGGGCCAACAACTGGGGCAATTGCTGCTCTCGGAAATCGTCCACCAGGTGCGACTTGTATTCGTCAAAGTTCGGCGCGTGGGCAGGCTTTACGTCTTCCACCTGGAAGACAGCGAAGCCTTCGCCAGTTCCACTCACCTGCGGAGCAGCTCCCGGCTTGGCGCTGAAGGCCAGGCCGAGCAATTTGGATCCATCAGGGAGTCCATTGAGGACTGCACCCTGCTGCACGTAGTCGGTGGTGACCAATTGCAGGTGATGCGCCTCCGCAGTCTTGGCCAAGCCTGACTTGGCAGCTTCAGTGGCCAGCTGCTGAGCATACCTGGCTTGCTGGTCTGCTTCCTGCTGGCGGGTCAGGGTGGCGAGGATCTGCGGCTTTACCTCTTCCAGTGGTTTCAGGTGCGCGGTCTGCTTCTCTTCTACCTTCAGGATGTGGTAGCCGAACTGGGTTTTGATCACATCGGAGACCTGTCCAGGCTGTAGGGAAAAGGCTGCTGATTCAAACGCCGGGACGGTGACGCCGCGTTGAATCATGCCCAACTCGCCGCCCGCATCCTTGCTGCCGGGGTCATCGGAGTTGGCCTTGGCCAAGGCGGCAAAGTCGGCGCCGCCTTTGATCTGCTTCAAGAGATCTTCGGCTTTCTGCTTGGCCGCCGCGTCGGTCTTGGCGTCTGCCTTGGGGTCCACCTTGATCAGGATGTGCCGTACCTTTACTTCCTCCGGCACTTGGAAATCTTTTTGATGGGCCTGGTAATACTGCTCCACTTGCTGGTTGGTCACCGGCGGGGCGCCATTGGGTACGTCGGTCTGGTTGAGGGCAATGTAGGCCAGCTTGCGGGTCTCAGCCACGGCGTCCTTGTAGCGCGCAGCATTCTGCTTGAAAAATGCCTGCAGCTCGGCATCCGTGGGGTTAATCTGCTTGCGCAGGTCTTCGGCGTTGAGGACCGCGTAGTCGAACTTGATCTTGGTTCCCTGCTGGCGATAGGCGTCGCGCACTTCCTGGTCGGAGACGGTGATGCCGCCGGTGACCATGGCCTCCAGGCGGTTGATCTCGATCTCTTTCTTGACCTGGGTCTCGAAGTCCTGGATGGAGGTGTGGAAGTAGTTGGACACGAAGTCGGCATAGCGGTCTTCGCCGATGAACTGTCCGCCGGGGAAGATGGCCTGGGCGAAAGGCCCGGTTTGCATGGCCCGGCGCAGATCCGCATCGGTTACCTGAAGGCCGAGACGATTTGCTTCCTGGAGCAGGACTTCGCGCTGGATCAGAGCCTGCGCCGCCTGGGGCATGATGTAGGGCAGAACCATGTCCGGGTAGTGCTTTTGCTGCAGAATTCTTTCCGCAACCTGCTGCACTTCGGGGGTGGTGATGGCGGTGGTGGTGCCGAAGTAACGGCCGAAGAGGCCCCCGCTGTGCACGGTTGCGTAGTTATCAGAAGAGGTCGCTTCGTCGGCAAAAATGCCGGGCACCAGGGTGATGACCATGGTGACTACAGCAACGGTAATAATAACGATGAAGATGATCTTGACGACGCGGTTGTCTTTTTGCAGAAAACGAATCATGGGTTTGCGGGGGCTTTCTCAAGCGGATTGCAGACTCTGTAAGTATAGATCAGTTGGCAGGGGGCTTTCCCTCAGCGGCTAAAGCCGAGTTCATTTCAAGGCATTTGCGTACGGCCTAATGCTCGCTGCGGCGAGGAAGGCCGTACGCTTCAAAATGAGCCAACCCCATTTCCGAAGCATGTTCTGCGCCGGAAATGGGATTGGTGAGGGTTCCGCGGGAAGGAGCTTATCTCCAGCGGCCGTAGCGGCCGTAGTAATAGGGATAGCCGTACACGTAAGGGCGGGGATAAGCGTAGACGTAGGGGTATGGATACGGAGCGTAGGCATACGGATACGGCGCGTAGCCCGGAGGCGGAGGCGCATACCCTGCGGCTCCGTAGCCATAGGGGGTCGGCGGATAACGGCGATCCTGCGGGGGGCCGGAACTAGCCTCTAGCTGGTTCGCCTCCTGGTAGGAGACCGGCTGCACGGTTAGCTCACTGGCCAGATGGAAGGTGAGCACCGATTCCGGAGGTACCACACTGCGCGGGCCCGGGGTGGCTGCCGAAGCACCTAACCCAACACCGGCGCCGGCGACCGCTCCGATGGCAGCACCCGGGCCACCACCGGCAATGGCTCCGATGGCCGCACCGAGTGCGGTGGCGCCGACCGTGTTGGCGGCGGTGTAACCGCCCTTGCCTGGGCTACTGGTGTCGAAGACATCGGTTGCCAAAGCATAGGAATTGCCACCCAGATTCAAGTTGACCAGTTGGAGCGTGATCCTTGCCCCGCCCTTCAACTCGCCCGGCTTCTTGACATCCACGATCCGCCCGGTGACCTGGGCGCCACGGGGAATCGCCAGCACGTTGCCGAAATACACGCTCTGGGCGACCGTACCCTGGAAATATTCTCCCGGCTTCACTTTCTTCGAATCCAGGGGCTCACTGGTGCGGATGGCCAACAGCATGCCTTTGGTTAAGGTGACTGGGCCGGAAGGCGGAGGCGGAGCGGCCTGCGCTGAGGCCTGCGGACCCTGATACCCGTTGTACCCATTGGATTGATTTTGGCCAGGCTGGTAGGCAGGCCGCGGGGCTTGTCCGTAGCCGACGCCCGGTGAGGCCGGCGGCGCAGATGGCGCCTGGCCTGGATATTGAGGTGGTCCCTGGTCCTGATCCTGCGGCGCCGCCGTATTGTCCGGCGCGGGGATCTGTCCATTTTGCGCATCGGGTGGCGGGCCGGCCGGACCCCAGTCACCCTGCTGTCCCGGGGTCGGAGTCTGTTGCGCGGTCGCACCGCTCTGCTGCTGCGCGACCAAGGCAGGAGCCAGTACGAGACTTGCGCCTAACGCCCCAGAAAGCAGCCATGGCAAACGATTTGTTCCTATTAAGTTCATTTCCTTGTAACCCCCTTGCCCAAGCTGGACACCCGATCCGCCGGCCAGGGCTTAACTCCATAGACGGCATATCGCGCAGTCCGTCACAGGTATCAACCCAGAGATGCAACAAAAGTTACGCCTGCCCGCTGCGCCACGACACCGCGGGAAGGTTACAACACGGTTGACAAAAAGCGATATTCATCTTTCGTTCTTGCACAATTCTTGGGACACTAAACTTCCTGCCGAAAGACTGCTTCATGATTGCCTGCGATGACCAACCATCGTCATCTTGGGGGTCCCAGCTTGGCCCTCACAGCCTTATAGCGGAGTGGCACCCTTCTCCGTTCTGATGCTAAGACCGCGGCACGAGTGGCGTGGTTGCAGGTGCATGGCCTGCGACGTTGAAGATTGGCATGTATTCGTGGTAGACATGCTTTCATGCCTGCCACCACAGAAAATCACCTCCACTTGAGCGAGATCGCCCCCCACATCATTCAATCGGAAATTCGCTCCATGACGGTGGAGTGCGACGCCGTCGGGGGCGTGAATCTGGCCCAGGGAGTGTGTGATACCCCGCTCCCCGAGGTGGTGGAAGAGGCCGCCATACAAGCGATCCGCGATGGGTACAACATCTATACCCGCATGGATGGCATTACCGTGCTGCGGCAGGCCATCGCAGAGAAATTCGAACGCCATAATGGGTTGGTTGTCGATCCGGACAAGGAGGTCCTGGTTACTTCGGGGGCGACCGGAGCCATGTCCTCTGCCTGCCTGGCGCTGTTCGATCCTGGCGACGAGGTGATCCTGTTCGAGCCGTTTTACGGTTACCACTACAGCACCCTGCAATCCATTCGGGCGGTGCCGGTGGTGGTGCCGCTCGTCCCGACGACCTGGGAGATCGACTTTGATCGTCTTCGGGCGGCGATCACGCCCCGGACTCGAGGCTTAGCGATCAACAGCCCGGGCAATCCGTGTGGCAAGGTGTTCAACCGCGCCGAACTGGAAGGGATTGCTGCCCTGGCTATCGAACATGACCTCTTCGTGCTGACCGATGAGATCTACGAGTACTTCATCTACGAGGGTCAAACGCACATCAGCCCGGCAACGATTCCAGGGATGGCGGAACGTACGATCACTATTAACGGGTTTTCCAAGACGTTCAGCATGACCGGTTGGCGGGTGGGGTACATGGCGGCCAGCAGCAAGTGGATGCCGGCCATCGGGTATTTCCATGATCTGCAATACGTGTGCACTCCCTCGCCGTTCCAGTACGCGGCGGCCGCTGGACTGCGCGCCCTGCCGGACAGCTTCTACCAGGGGCTGGCTACCGAGTACCAGGAGAAACGAGATCAGATCTGCGACGCGCTGGCGGCTGCGGGCATGACTCCCGCGGTGCCCGCAGGAGCCTATTATGTGCTGGCCGATGCCAGCCGGATTGAAGGCGAACGGGCCAGCATCAAGGCGCGCAACCTGCTTCGCGCTACTGGGATCGGGGCGGTGGCGGGATCGGCGTTCTATGAGGGCGGCCGGGGGGAAAATGTCCTCCGGTATTGCTTTGCCAAGCGGGCGTCGGAGTTGGATAGGGCTTGCACGGCATTGCGAGCCTTTGGGGTTTAGGTTAGCGATATAGGGCGTCTGGTCGCTTAGCCGGGACGCCCAGGACGTAGTCCTGGGACATTCTCAGCCGTCCCTGCGGGACTGATCCGCTCTGCTCCGATTTACCCAGGACTTACGTCCTGGGCTACTTTCAGCCGTCCCTGCGGGACTGAGTTTGTAAAGTGGGGTTCGGCGCAGCTGATTTTCCCTTGGCTGGACCAAAGACCCCGCACCCAGTGGCCGCTCTTCCCTTCTTATCTGGCTTGGAATGAGACAGATAAGCTAAAACTTGCCATCCCCCGCGAGAAAATGCTACAGAGTGAATCTATTTGGTGAAGCCAAGCATCAGATAGCTTGACAACAATAGACTCAAGTGCGAGTCTAGGTCCACAAACTCGCACACGAGTTAACTGTCCAGCAGGAGCAGCGAAGCAATGGCAAAGATTATTGGCATCGATTTAGGCACTACGAACTCAGTGGTGGCAGTGATGGAGGGCGGGGAGCCCAAGGTTATCCCCAATGAAGAGGGTGGCCGGACTACCCCGTCCGTCGTCGGGTTTACCAAGAGCGGAGAGCGGTTGGTGGGCCAAGTGGCGAAGCGCCAGGCGATTACCAACCCGGAGAACACGATTTATTCGATCAAGCGTTTCATGGGGCGCCGCGCGAACGAGGTGACCGATGAGATGAAGATGGTGCCCTACAAGGTAAAGGCACAAGGCGACCACGTGGTGGTCGTAGCGCAGGGTAAGGAATATACCCCGCCGGAAATTTCGGCAATGATTCTGCAGAAGCTGAAAAAGGCCGCAGAAGACTATCTCGGGACGACGGTCACGGAAGCGGTCATTACCGTGCCTGCGTATTTCAATGATGCGCAGCGCCAGGCGACCAAAGACGCGGGCAAGATTGCCGGCCTGGATGTAAAGCGCATCGTCAACGAGCCCACGGCGGCGGCGTTGGCTTATGGGCTGGATAAGAAGAAGGACGAGACGATCATCGTCTATGACTTCGGCGGCGGAACCTTTGATGTGTCCGTGCTGGAAGTAGGCGAAGGCGTTATCGAAGTCAAGTCAACCAATGGCGATACCCACCTGGGCGGCGACAACCTCGACCAGCGGATCGTGGATTGGTTGATCGACGAGTTCAAGAAAGATGAACAACTGGATCTGCGGGCAAAGGGCAACGAGATGGCCCTGCAGCGCCTGAAGGATGCGGCAGAGAAGGCCAAGATCGAGCTCTCCACCACCGTGGAGACGGAGATCAACCTGCCCTTCATCACGGCAGACGCTACCGGACCGAAGCACCTGGTGAAGAAGCTGACCCGGGCCAAGCTGGAGCAGTTGGTGGAAGACCTGTTGCAGCGCTCCATCGAGCCTTGCAAGAAGGCTTTGTCCGATGCGCAGATCGACTCCAGCAAGATCGACGAAGTGGTGCTGGTGGGCGGACAGACACGCATGCCGCGTATTCAGCAGATCGTGAAGGACCTGTTCGGCAAGGAACCGCACAAGGGTGTGAATCCGGACGAAGTGGTGGCGATTGGCGCCGCGGTCCAGGCGGGCGTACTGGCCGGCGAAGTCACCGACCTGTTGCTGCTGGATGTGACGCCGCTGACCCTGGCCATTGAAACTCTGGGCGGCGTGGCGACCAAGATGATTGGGCGCAACACGACGATCCCGACCAAGAAAACGGAGACGTTTTCGACGGCGGCCGACAACCAGACGGAAGTGGAAGTCCATGTGTTGCAGGGCGAGCGCCCGATGGCAGCGCAGAACCGGACGTTGGGCAAGTTCAAGCTGAGCGGGATTCCTCCGGCTCCGCGTGGAGTGCCCCAGGTCGAGGTGACTTTCGATATCGACGCCAACGGCATCCTGAACGTAACCGCGAAGGATAACGCTACCGGCAAGGATCAGAAGATCACCATCACTTCTTCTTCGGGTCTAAGCAAGGAAGAGGTCGATCGCATGGCGAAAGAAGCCGAAGCGCATGCCTCCGAGGACCAGACGAAGCGCGAAGAGGTTGAGGCGCGCAATTCGCTCGATAACATGACTTACAACGTCGAGAAGATGCTGAAGGACAACGGCGACAAGGTTTCCGGCAGCGAGAAGAGCGACGTTGAGGCAGCGCTGACCCAGGCTCGTACGGCGCTACAGGGCACCTCCAGCGCGTCGGAATTAAACGCCGCGCGGGAGAAATTGACCGCGGCTTCGCACAAGCTGGCCGAGGCGATGTACAAAGCGAACGCTTCTTCCGGAGCTTCGGGTGACGCCGCAGCCGGAACCCCCGCAGAGGGCGAGAAGAAGGAAGAAGGCGTGATCGACGCCGAGTACGTGGACGTGGCAGACAAGAAGTAAATGACGCAGGAAACGCAACGGGGTCCGTTGCCGCTCGCAGTCAATTACATGGCACGGGGCGCTCAACCGCTGAGAGCGCCCCGCGCATTTCCTAGTACCAAGGCGGAAGGCAGGGCGATATGACTGAGACGATGTGGAAATTTGAGCAGCTGCGAGCGGGAAAGATCTATAACCAGGTCATGTTCAATACTCGCGAGGAAGCTGAGAGCTTCGCCGCACAGATGAACCGGGTAGAACCCGATCTGTTTTGGCGAATAGAGCCGGTAGAAGCCCGGTTGTGGTGGAACTGACCTAAAGCCCGGGTCGCCACATGGCGACCCGGCGTTATTTTTAACCTGATTGAAGTGAACGAACTAAAACATGGCGACAACACCAACCAAAGATTATTACGCGGTTCTGGGAGTCAAGAAGACCGCTACCGCGGACGACATTCGGAAGGCCTTCCGCAAGCTCGCACGTAAACACCACCCCGACGTGAATCCCGGGGATAAGAAGGCGGAAGAGAAGTTCAAGGAAATATCGGAAGCCAACGACGTACTGAGCGATGAGAAGAAGCGCAAAGTCTACGATGCGCTAGGCTACTACTCCGATCAGATTGATCCGGCTGCGGCGGAAGCGGCGGCACGGGGCGGCTATGGCTTTCCGGGAGGAGGACCAGCCGGAGGCTCAAGCCGGCAGCCTGGTGGGGGGCGTGGGGTTCCTGACTTTGGCGGCTTTGACTTCTCCGATTACGCGACTACCAATCATCCTGGCGAAGCTGGGGGCGGCAACGCAGGGTCCAGCTGGGGCAGCTTCCGGGACATCTTCTCCGGCGTTTTTTCCCAGGGACAGAGGCAGCAAGGGCCACAGGCGGGAACCGATCTCGAATACCAGATTACGGTCGATTTCTGGACGGCGATCCGGGGCGGGGTGGCGAAGCTGCAGGTGGTGCGTCAAGAGATTTGCCCCACCTGTAAAGGGAAACCATCCACGGGCGGCGGTATGTGCCCGGAGTGCCAGGGCACCGGCCAGGTAACCCAGATGGGCGGGCGCATGAAGTTCAAGATTGCGTGTCCCCGCTGCAATGGCACCGGCAAGCTGGATAACGAGTGTGCGACCTGCCAGGGCGAGGGGACGGTAAGCCGCACCGAGGTGGTTGAGGTCCGGATCAAACCCGGTACTCGGGACGGCCAGCGGATACGGCTGGCAGGCAAAGGGAATGCTGGGGTGAACGGCGGACCCGCAGGCGACCTATACCTGATTATCAAGATCGATAGCCATCCTGTGTTCACACGAGCGGGGGATGATATTCAGATCGTGATCCCGGTAACGGTGCCGGAAGCGGCCCTGGGAGCCAAGATCGAGGTGCCCACCATCGACGGCCGGGCGCAGTTGAAGATACCGCCGGGTACGCAGAGCGGACAGAAGCTGCGCATGCGCGGCAAAGGGGTTCCTTCGGCGAGCCACGACGGTGTGCGGGGCGACCAGATTGTTACGGTGGAGATGGTCGTGCCCCCCCTGCGGGACGAGCGATCGAAGGAGATTTTGCGGGAGTTTGCCAAACTGAATCCAGAGGATCCCAGAGAGGCGACCTTCGCAGGAGTATGACTGACCTGAAGCAGAGGCACGGGAACCAAAATGCCCACCAAGCGTAAATCCAAAGGCGCATACATGATCTCGGCAGTAGCCGAGATGTACGAGATCCATCCGCAGACACTGCGGCTTTATGAGCGCGAAGGGCTGTTGCAGCCCTCGCGCACCGTAGGAAACACGCGTCTGTATACAGACGAAGACCTGGAGCGACTGGAGTTCATTCTCAACCTGGCGCGCGAATTGGGCGTTAACATTGCCGGGATCGCCATTATTCTGCA
>CAWJPV010000010.1:0-143711 GCA_963844785.1 uncultured Acidobacteriaceae bacterium
GCCCAGGAACACTGTGGGTGTAGGTCGTGGCTTGTGCGGCCGCGCAGAAGACGACATACTCCCGCCCCTGCACCTCATACACCGCAGGCATCCCCTCGAGCGCGGCATCCACCTCCGCCTCCCAGAGCACCTCGCCGGTATCGGAGTCAATCGCACGCACCTTGCGATCCCGCGTACCCGTAAAGATCACACCTCCCGCTGTGACGACTGGGCTCACCTTGGGAAACTGGGAGCCAGTGCTGGGTGAAGCCCTTGGCGGCCAGTTCGGGAACGACGCCCAGGGGAATCTTCCAACGAATGGTTCCTGTGTTCAGGTCATACGCTGTCAATGACGTCCAGGGAGGTGTAATGACTGGTAGCCCGCTCTGGCGAACATAAATCCGAAGCTGCTCTTGTAGTGGGCATTTATGGGATCCAATGCGCCCGGCGTGACAGCCTCTACCTCGGAAGCGGACGCCGGCGCAAGTTCCGGATGCTTGAGATACGCTAACAGGGATGCGATCTCTGCAGCCGATAACTGGGAAAAAGCCGGCATCGGACCTTTCCCCTGTTGCACAACATGCTGAATCTGATCGCCAGATAGTCTGGACCCAACATCGACGAGCGAAGGAATCGCCGGTGGTTTTCCCTCCCGATTCGTGCCGTGGCACAGGCTGCAGTTCGCTGCAAAGATCGACCGGCCTTGCTCTTCCGGCGAGCCGGCCTGAGAGATCTTACTCGGCAACTCCAGCTTCAACATAGCCGGGAGATCTTTGGAAACAACGTATACGTCGCCATTGGTTGGGTCGGCAGCTGTTCCGCCCCAGTTGGCGCCGCCGTTGTTTCCAGGCATCTCAACCGTGTTGCCCAACCCGGGCGGGGTAAACAGACCCTCGTTGTGAGCGCTCAGCATCTCGCTCGTTAATTGTTCGCGCTCTCCAGGCTCCAGAAATGGACTCAGGTCCTTGACCGTAAAGGACTGGCGCGCAAACGGGGGCGGCTTTGAAGGAAAGGGTTGGGTTGGCCAAGTCTCCTCTCCCGGCATGTCAGACTTGAGAACGGGCCGTTCCTCAATCGGCCACAGCGGCTCGCCAGTCTCACGATTGAAGACCCACAGAAAACCAACTTTGCCCGCCTGCGCCACCACATCGACCTTCTTGCCATTGTGTTGCAACGGTGGTCAGCATCGGAGTCGAGTCGTTGTCGTAGTCCCAGATATCGTGGTGAACCATCTGGTAATACCAAATCAGCTTGCCCGTCCGCGCATTCAGCGCAAGCAGGCAATCGCCATACAAGTTCGCTCCTGGTCGATTGGCACCGTAGAAATTGTACTTAGGGCTCGCCGTCGGAACATAGACAATGCCGCGCTTTACATCCAAAGCCATGCCGCTCCAGTCGTTGGCGCCTCCCACCGACTTCCACGCATCTTTCGGCCAAGTCTCATAACCAGGTTCGCCAGGATGGGGAACCGTATGAAAGCTCCACGCCAGGCGGCCCGTGCGTACATCGTAGGCGCGAATGTCACCCGGACCAGAGTCGTATTCCTCGTTCGTGGCGGAGCCCAGAATCAGTAAGTCTTCAAAGATGCGGCCGGGATTGTAGGACTGCACCAGGGTTAGGCTTCTTTGGATCACGTCCAAGTCCGGCGCGCAGGTCTACTATGCCATTAGTGCCGAACTCCGGAATGGATCGGCCGGTACGAGCATCGAGTTCCTGGAGTTCGTTCCGAATCGAAAACAGCAGTCGCTGATCCGTACCGTCGGCGCTCTCCCAATAGTCAATTCCGCGATTGGTGATGAGCGTGGTGCTCGGATCCGTCGGGTGCGTCCAGATTTCCTTGCCGGTCGCGGCATCCAGCGCCACGATCGAGTTGTTCCTGGCAAGAACATACATCGTTCCGTCGATTACGAGCGGGTTGAACGCATACTTCCTGTCATCTCCTGTCCGGTAGGTCCATGCTACTTGCAGCTCTTTGACATTGGAACGGTTGATCTGGCGCAGCGCGGAATACTGCGTGCCATCCGAGGAGCCCCCATAGCTGCGCCATGCAGTGTGGGCCTCCGCGATGTCGGCCTTCCTCGCATGATCCTGTGCCGATGCACGCGAAGGCAGGCCCAGAGACATGCAGCCCAACAGGATCAGAGCCCAGCCGTTTTGGGGAAGCGGGTCACTCTTCTTCGTCTTAAATTCATTAGCTTAGTTCTGCGGCCGACTGGATAAGTCCGCGGATGTAACCATAGTCAAAAGCAAAGGACTGTAGGTCGGTGGTTCGATCGTGTGGTGTTTGCGGTACGTGATCGGGCATAAGCATATATTTGTAGCCCACCTCTTTGTAGGTCTGAAGAGCCTTGACAAAATCGACGTCTCCTTCGTCGGGATAGGTTTCGACAAAGTCGTTGACATGACCACGAATGTTTCGGAAGTGGACGTTGAAGATCTTATCGCGACTACCAAAGTAGCGAATCACGTCGAAAATCTCGGTGCCGGGATTCTGCAGCATCTCTGAGACGGTTCCCTGGCAGAAATTGAGACCGTGATATGGGCTCTCCTGGATCTTGATGAATCGTTTGAGCCCATCGACCGTGCCCAACACCCGTTCCACTCCCTGATAGCCCGGGGACGGAACGCTGGGATCGTCCGGGTGCAATGCCATACGAATTTTGTATTGGGTGGCCACGGGAATGACGCGATCGAGGAAGTAAGTAATGCGCTCCCATGCGGTGTCTGCGCTCACCACTCCGGCCCGTGTCAATGGTGTCTTTGGCTTGGCCTCTGCGAGCTTCCAGGTGCTGTAGGTCGAATCTCCGCGTCCGGGCGTGCGACCGATACGAAGATCGCCAACCAGCTGCAGATTGTACTTAATGGCAGGAATGCCCACAGTGGCGCAGTTCCTGATCATCGTCTGCAGATCCTCAATGTCACGATCACGCTGCGGGCTCTCGCCCAGCATGATGGAGGCATGCTTATCCTCATCCACCGAAATGGAGGCCAGAAAGGGCGGGGTGGTCATGTCTACCTGGATGCCGTTCGCCGACGCCAGGTCCTGCATGCGGTGCAGCTCTTCCACTGTAGCGTAGAGGCGCCCATCCGCAATCTCCGGGTAGCCGCAGATATTTCGAACGCTGTAGCGGGCAAGGTACTTCAGGTGTGCATCATTCGTCGGAGCACTCTGGCAGCCGAGCTTCATCAGCACCGGCTTCTTCGCGTGACTCGTAGGGTTGGGTGCGGCAAAGGAGGCTCGACGGTTGAGCAACCACGCCGCCGCGGCGGCGGAAGTAGAGAGAAAGTGGCGGCGGTTAGAGCGAATCATGCAAATCTCCTTTTACGCTGAGTTTTTCCTGGCCCGAATCTTACTGATGATATGAGTGCACCAATTCCATCTCGCTGCCTGCCAACAGAAACGCCCCCACACCCTTGGCATCGTTGGCAACTACCGGAGCATGCAGATAGTAGCGGAAGCTGCCGTCATCTGCGGGCGTAACGCCGAGCGTGACGTGCGTGACCGTGCCGGTGATCTCCGTCTGTCCCGACACGGTGGTGCGCACAAAGCGCATCTGGATGGCCTTCCATGCATCCCCTGCCGCTTTACCGTATCGCGGGGGAAGAAATCCCAACCGGGAGCCCTTGGCGAAAGCGTAAGTGAACATCAGCACCGAGGAAGACTCTATATAGTTTTCCTTCACTCCTGGCTGGTCGAGAATCTGATACCACAAGCTGCTTTGTTCATCCTGGGCCTCGAGGACCGCTGCACACGCGCGGCGAAACATACCCAGCAGTATTGCGTGATGCGGGTCATGCTCTGGTATGTACGGCAAGGTGTCGACCAGCGCCATCAGATACCAGCCCATAGCGCGAGCCCAGAGACTGGCTGACATCCCCGTAATCTTATTGGCTCCCGGCATCCTGCGCGATTCGTCCCACCCGTGATACATCAGCCCGGTTTTTGCATCGCGGGTGTGCTGTTCGAGCAGCGTGAACTGTTTGACAATGTCGTCCAGATCTTGTGGCTCGTGGAAAGTGGCCGCGTACTCCGCGTAGAAAGGCGCCAGCATGAACTGGTCGTCGAGTACCATCAGGTCGCCGGTGGCCTTGGAATGCGAAAGACCACCGGAGGCCGTGCGCGGCTGATGGGCAATTTGCTGCCGAAGGGTCTCCGCGGCGCGACGGTACTTTTCCTGGTGAGTCGTCTCGTAGAGCAACAGCAGTTCACGCCCCAGGAGGATATTGTTTAGCGCATAAGCCTGCGGATCATAGGTGGCAATCGTACCGTTCGGCTGTACAAACTGGTCGACGGCGTGTTGCAGGTAGGCAAGATATTTTGGGTCCCGGGTCGCGCTCCAGACCGCCTTGACCCCGGCGAGCAAGATGCCCAACTCAAAACCCCAAACCGTGGGCGTCACCTTGGCGCCGAGGTGGCCGTCGGGCCAGCGCTCCATGGCATCATTGGCCACACGAATGGTGACCGGCAATGTCTCCGCCTGCAGCAGAGAGGTCGTGGCTACCGCGCAGACGGTCGCATACAGCAGGTAGCGAACGATTGGGGCGGCGATGCAACGGGCCAATGGCGAGCCTCTTAGACGAAGGTCGTGGAACGAGCGTTGAAATGTAGAGCGTGCACTGCATGTCCACTGGCTGCAAGCGCAGACTCGATGGCAGCGCCAACGCTGAGAACCTTCTCATCCTGCATGGCCAATCCGGCAATCATCAATCCGACTGGAGCCTCGCCGGGCCTATGGCATGGGACGGAAAGAGCGCAGCCATCCAGGAAGTTGATGACGCTGGGATTGCGCAGCATAGCCGCGTTGGCCTCGAAGTAGGCGGCATCCGTGGCCTGTAGATCTGCGATGCGCGGGGCGATGCGAGGAACGGTGGGCATCAGAATTGCGTCGTATCCCGTGAAGGCGCGGCCTGCTTCGGCAACAACCTGGCGCCGCACATGCAGCAGGTCAATGTAGTCTGCTGCGCTCATCTCTTTCCCGCGTAAAATGCGCGAGGCGACACGCGGGTCGTAGCGTGATGCGTCTTTCTCCAGGAGAGAGCGATGCCAGGCATAGGCCTCCGCAGCGGCGAAGCCTCCCTTTTGGTTTGCGATCGGAATCTCTTTCAGCGACGGGAAGGTCACATCTTTCACCTGCGCTCCACACCGTGATAGGAGCTCCAGTGCGGCAGAAAATGCCACAGTGACTGACGGGTCGATCCCATCAATCACATAGCCTTGCAAAACACCGAGACGCAGGCCTTTCACATGAATGGGACGTACCGGCGACAAAGCGGAGCCGGCCAGAACTGCATCGATGCGGGCGCAGCATGCAACCGTGGGTGCGATGGAACCGATCGAATCAAGGGTGAATGAAAGGGGCAATGCGCCCTGGAGCGGAACCCGCCTCGCCGTCGGCTTGAAGCCGGTGAGGCCGCAGAGAGCAGCGGGAATGCGCACCGACCCGCCGGTATCTGAACCGAGCGCTGCATGCGCCATGCCGTCAGTGACCGAAACCGCCGCACCCGAGGAAGAGCCGCCCGGAATCCGTTGACTGGCACGATCGTACGGGTTGCACGGCGTACCATAATGCGGATTCAGCCCCAGACCGGAGTAAGCAAACTCGGTCATGTTTGTCTTGCCCAAGAGGACAGCGCCTGCTGCGCGCAACCTTGCGACCGCCAAGGAATCGGCATTGGCAGGCGGAGCATCCGCAAGCACAACGGAACCAGCCGTTGTACGCTCACCGGCAACGTCAAACAGATCTTTGATGGAAACCGGCAAACCGCCAAGCGGACCCGCTACGCGATGGGCGTCGAATTGCTCCGCGGCCACCCGCGCGGAGTCGGAGAAGGTGCGGATGAAGGTTCGGCTCCCTTCCCCTGAAGCATCCTCGATAGCATGCAGGCACGCGTCTACGAGATCGCTGCTGCGAAACTCTCCCGCCGCAAGACCTTTCAACGTGTGCTCGATGGGAATCAGCTTCTTCACTCGGAATGCGCCGCCGGTTCGTCGTAGATATGAACCTCCAGAAGCAGACACCCATGCTCAGATTTAAACGGACCATGGAAGGTGCCCGGAGGCCGGCAGGCGTAGGTGTTCGGCGGAAAGCTGACGCCACCGTTACCATGCGCGTCATTGCCGACGATCAGGTCGCCCGAGATGAGGTAAACCTCCTCCCAATAGTCGTGGACGAAGGGCGCGGTGGTGTAAACACCGGGAGCAAAACGGAGATGCCGGGTGCGAAAGCCACGCTTGTTTTTCTCATCCAGGGAGCCTGCGAGTATCTGTTGCTCAATCCCCTTCGGATATCCCGGTGGCGTCTCCCAGCCCGCGCTCAGGTCGACGGTATAGAACTCTTTGTGTTCCTTGTGAATCATTATCTGCCGCCTCTGTTGACTCAGTCGTTATAGGGGAGCTCTCGCACGCTGTAGCGATGACGCAGCGTGCGGCGAAGTATCGGATCTTCGAGTTCCATTTGAAACTCGGTCGCGGGGCCGATTGGCTCCAGGAGCGGCATCGTACCGCAGAACATCGCCGTGCCGACGGAAAGACTTTGGCTGCCACCCGAGTAGCGCGCGATGAGATTCTCCGGCGCCAGCATGCGCGCTACAGTGCCTTCCTGATAAAGCATTCGCTGGTCATCCCGGGTAATCCAGGAACGCAGCAGAAGACTATCCCAATGATCCTTCAACTCCGCAAAGGCCCACAACTCACGGGAGACGGGCTTGGGACACATTTGTTTAGACACCGTAACGCCATACGACTCCACTTTCCGGTCTGTGTGGTCCGACCCTACCCCGACATACAACCCCTGGGCAAGAGAAACCAGCACAAACTCTACTTCGCCGCTTCCATCGCCACCGGTAACATCCAACGTTGCTTGTGTCGTTAACAGGTTGGCTCCCACACGATAGAAGCAGGGAACGCTTCGCGGCCGCGCTACTCCTATCGCTTGAAGTTCCGCGATGTGATGCTCGACCGTGGCGCTGTCACGACCGGTCCATCCGGCGATGACCAGATCATCAATTGCCGCCATCGCTGGCTCGCCATGAAGAAGAAAGTCGATTGCCTGCTGCATAGTGAGTATTCAGCTCCATCCATTGGGGGCAAAATCAGAAAGCGAGCCTTCAGGCACAGGCATTTTTTCAAAGGTGCTGCGCGCATAGGTGCCGTAGCGCCCGCGATAAAAAAGGAGTGGATCGGCGCTCCGGCCCATATGCATCTGTGTCACCTGGCCGAAAAAAGTACGATGATCGCCGCCGTCGATTTCCGCATATCGCGAGCATTCGAGTTGCGCCAGCACATCTGCAAATAGGGCGCATCCATTCTCGCCTTCAGAGTAGGTGCATGCATCCCAACAGGCGGTTGAGGGCCGGGCAAAAACGTTGGAGAGAGACTCTTGCTGGTGAGCGAGAATGTTCACCGCGAAACACTGCGCCCGCTGAAAGTGGGTGAGGATATTGGTTTTTTTCCCGAGCGAAAAGAGGACCAGCGGTGGATCGAGTGACAAGGACGCGAACGAGTTCACGGTAACCGCTACATGCTCTCCCTTACCGGTGCGGGTGCTGATGATGGCGACACCGGTCGCGTAACATCCCAGTACATCCCGCAACGCGCGCCCGGCCTCCGATGTCATACCGCGCCTCCAGCCTCGGAACCGGGCAGACCATAGGTAGACATAAATTGATCGACCATGCCGGTGGCCCGCTCCCAATCACACGTGCGGAAGGCGTGACCCCGCGTAACCATCTGCGCGCCGGCATAGAACATCTCATACTGCAGATGACGCGAACCGAACTCCGAACCCACGGCATCCCAGGCCAGCTTAAAGAATTTCACGCGGCCAAGCGAATCTGTCGTCCCCGAATGCTGGGTCTTTCCTATCAACCCGGCGATCTCCGGATTGGCAAAGTCGTTCGCCGAAGAGGGAAGCATGATCATGCCGCCACCGGCCAACTCACGGATCTGGTTGGTGAACTTGGGATACAGCTGCTGCGTGAGCACCATGGCGGAGTAGAGGCGGCGACCGTTGGGGACAAAGTATTTGCCGTAGTGCGAGCCGCTGATCTCCATGGACTCGACCAACCCCTCGACCATGGAAGCCTCTGCCGCCATCTGGCCAAGGATCTCGCGCACCGCCGGGATGGCAATGATTCCGTTCATTTCGGCGATCTTGCTTGCCAGGCCGAGCAGAAAGCGCATTTTAACCATCAGTCGAATCTGGCACTGATAGTTCTGGTAAACGTGGGTGGGCGCGACGTGCCACTGCGCCGACGCCATGCGCACATCGTTATGAACAAACACGCGGCTCCAGGGGACCTTGACGGAGTCGAAATACAGCACGCTGTCGTTCTCGTCATAGGCCGAAGAGAGCGGGTTGTCGAATGTTGACGCGGCCGCGGCCTCATAGGACTTTCTGGAAAGCAGCTTGAGGCCTTTGGCATTCAGCGGAACCATTGCCGTGAAGCTGTATTTCTCCTCGCCTGGCTTCAATGGCTGAATGGATGACACCATCACTTCGTTGGCCATAGGGCAGCCGGTGGCAAGCATTTTTGCGCCCAGTAAGGTAATGCCCTCACTATCCTCATCGACCACACCCGTGGCGACGAAATCCTCCGCCTGGTTCCCGATGTCCTTGCTGCGATTGGCCTGAGGACTGATGATGGCGTAGGTCAGGAACAGGTCGTTGTCGCGGGCGTATTCAAAGTAGCCGGAGAGCGCATCACCATATCTCTCGCCATGCTCGCGAAAAATATCGAGCCCCATGTACATGCCAGACAGCGCCGACGCCACGTGGTCGGGTGATCGGCCAAGAAATCCGCAAGAGAGCGTGGCCCACGCCTCAAGTGCAGTACGCCGTTCTCGCAGCTCCTCGAAACAAGTCGGAAGCTGCCACATGCGATTGACACATTTCCCCGTTGTGGGAGAGCGGAAAGTCATCTTCCTTATGTTCTCAGCGGACGACTGATAGTCATACATCGCCGCCACAGACCGGATGCTGGAGCGGAAGGCGGGATGACATACGTGGTCCTTGACCAGTTGGCCGTCAATAAAGATTTGACGACCATCCCTGAGGCTGGAGATGTGTTCATTTCCATTTTTAGACATAGGGACGCCAGCGAGCAAAGATACGATGTTGGCTGTAGGATAGGGACGCGAAAGAAAGTAGTCAAGTAGCTTAATTAAGTTTATTATCTACCGAACCATGGCCAGGCTTGTGTTGCCACCAACCAAAAGCCGAGGGAAACGGCAGCTGGGGAAATCCACGACGAAACGAAGTGCCTTCTCCGGGAAGCTTAAGAAGGTGACGCGCGATGAGACGGCGAAGACCTCTGCGTTTCATCTAGCGCTTTCTGCGTCCCTGGTAGATCTTCTGGACGAGGGCGGGCAGACGGATCACCGCTTCCGTCAGCTGCTTTATGACTTCTCCACATTAGGGGCATCCCTGGAAGTAGCCCGGTCCTATCTGGCCTCTCAATTGGGGATCTCTCCTCCCCAGTACAACATCGCGATGATTCTGGCGAACCACCAGAATACCGGTGGAATTAGCGTCAGCGATGTGGCCAAGCGTCTGCATGTAAGCACTGCGTTCATCACCCTGGAAACGGGGAGCCTGGAACAGGCCGGACTGATTGAAAAGAGGCCGAACCCGAAGGACCGGCGCGGTGTATTTCTGCGCCTGACCAGTCGCGGAGAAACTCTGGTAGCCAGTATTGGCCCAGAACGGCAGAGAGTAAATGATCACCTGTTTGGCAGCCTGTCCGCCAAGGAGTTCCGGCGGCTCTGCGATACGCTCTCCTCGCTTCTTGATGACTTTGCTTATACGGTCCGGCTTCTCAAGAGCGCGCGCAACGAGGGTCTGCGATCAGTCTAAGCCCGGTGCGAGAATGCGGTCATTCCAAGACGGGGGTTACCATCGAATGTTGCATACGCCCAGCATTGCCATCGCCGGCGGAAATCGTCGCCTGAGAAATAACATCTGTTTCCTGGCGGCTGCCTCCCTCACGCTGCTGCTTCTGATCGGGCTACTCAGCTCGCATGGAGTCGCGCAACGTCCGCCGCTCGAGGAAGCGGACATCCTGATCAAGGACGGCCACGTCATCGATGGCACAGGCGGCCCGTGGATGCGTGCCGATGTCGCCATCAAGGGCGACAGGATCGTTTACGTCGGACGCGCCCCGGTAAAGGCCAGACGCATTATCGACGCTACCGGGAAAGTCGTGACCCCGGGCTTCTTCGACATGCATGCCCATTCGGAGTTCGGTCTTTCGCTTGACGGGCGCGCATTCAGCAAGGTCACGCAGGGCGTAACCACCGAGGTCCTGGGCGAACACCTCTCGGCCGGCCCGGTGCTGGGGCCCGCCGTGGACGACCCTATGATGATCACGCCGCCCGTTCACCGAACCTGGACCACGCTGGGCGGCTTCTTTTCCTTTCTGGAAAAGAAAGGCATAGGACTTAACGTTGTCTCCTATGTCGGGGCGGGACAAGTACGCGCCTCTGTCATGGGCTATGAGAACCGCACGCCCACGCCTGCCGAAATGGAACAAATGAAGAACCTCATTGCCCAGGCCATGAAAGAAGGCGCCTTTGGACTCTCCGCGGGCCTGGTCTATGTGCCGAACTCTTTCGATACGACGGAGCAGATGATCGAGTTCGCCAAAGTTGCGGCGAGCTATGGCGGTATCTATTCGGTCCACATGCGCACCGGCGATGACGCAGGATTACTGGAGACCTTCGAGATTGCCAAAGGCGCGAATATTCCGGTCGAGATCTTCCATATCGGGGGGACGATTGCCCACAATCCTAACTTTGTACGCCTCATCGAGCAGGCACGAAGCGAAGGGATCGATGTCACTGCCAACGCCTATCCCTACACCGTAGGTTGGACCTACGTGCGTCAGCTCATACCAGTCTGGGCGCAGGCCGGCAATGCCGCCGCCATCACCGCGCGGCTGAAAGACCCGGAAGTGCGCGCGCGCGTGATTAAGGAACTACAGGCGCAGCCGAGGCGCTACGGAGCCTGGACCATCAGCTCGGCCAATCCTGAATTTGATGGGTATACGCTGCAGCAGATCGCCGACCGCCTGCATGTCTCTGTAGAGGAAGCGATGGTCGACTTCCTGATCCAGCAGAAAGCCGAAGGCTTCCAGATTGGCCCACCTGATCCGAGCATGGAGGAGGGTGTCGCCGCCGCATTCAAGAATCCGTGGGTGGATATCGGGTCTGATGGGATCGCGCTTCCCGCCGGCGTTCATACCGCCTTCGGCAAACCGCATCCCCGTTCCTTCGGCACCCATACACGTGTGCTCTCCTTCTACGTTCGCGATCTGCATGTCCTTACCCTGGAAGAAGCGATCCGCAAGATGACCTCCCAGCCGGCAAACCGGCTAGGCGTCAGCGACCGCGGCATCCTGCGTCAGGGGATGAAGGCCGATGTGGTCATCTTCGATCCCACCACCGTGCACGACACATCTACGTATGCGAAACCCGACCAATATTCCAAGGGGATAGAGTGGGTGTTCGTCAATGGAACCGCGGTTGTTTCGAATGGATCGCCGACAGGAGCGCTTCCCGGCCGCGTTCTGCGGGGACCGGGTTATCAGCCGGGCACACCCTGATGATCCCAATGAAGCATCGAACACTCGAGCCTGTAAGGGGAAACGATGAACCAGAGCTGTCCAAATTAACGAGCAAATCTGGTTTGGTGTGCAGGTAGTCCGTGGATTGTATGCAATCGGTGGTCTTAGAGATAATCGGGTTGGCCTTGGATGATTGCCATAGCATTCACGTGTCGTCCAGTTCACCCAGGACTGACGTCCTGGGGCATTCTCAGTCGTCCCTACGGGACTGATCGCGATGTGCCCGATAGCTGATTTGTTTTTAACTACTGCTACCCGAATCCGCCGATGAGAATAGCTAATTTGGACAAGACTGACGACGGATAGCCTCTCCCAGCCTGCTCAAGCCATTTACTATAAAGGTGGGCCATAGGAGAGGTGGCGCTTTCCGTCGCTCCTGAGGGTTGCTATTTCGCCCCAAACACCCTGGTGAAAAGGTCGTTTTACTAAGATGACAGCTGCCCGCACTGCGAGTCGCCGATCCTTCGAACGCACGCTAGCCAGCGCCAAGCGAACGATGGTGCTGAGCGAGATCGTCAGCCTGGCCATCGACAGCTTTCGCGCCAACAAGGTGCGCGTCATGCTCACCTCGCTGGGCATGGTCATTGGGTCGGCCTCACTCATTCTGGTCTTTACCATTGGCCTGACCGGCAAACAGTACATTCTCCGTTTGATCCAGGCCATCGGGACCAACATGGTGGAAGTGGAGTATTCCGGCGGCGGACCAGGATCGAACGCACAACACGATTTCCGCAACGACTACCTGAAACGCGACGATGAGACGGCTGTCCTGGAGCAAGTTCCGTCCGTGGCCTACTCCTCACCCATGCTGGAGATGCATGACCGCATCAGCTTCGGCAGTGGGGTGGTGAAAGATATTCTGGTGCTGGGCGTGGCACCGCAATACCGGCAGGTACGCAACCTGATCTTGATCGCCGGGCGTTTCTTCGACGAAGAGGACGATGCCAGTCATGCCCAGGTCGCGGTGGTAACCGAGGCCTTTGCACGGCAAAAGTTCGGCACCACCGCAGCCGTGAATCACACGTTTGAGATCAAGGGCATCCCGTTTACTGTGATCGGTACTTTCAAAGAGGCCGTGGATACTTTTGGCGAAACCGAGGTTGCGGATCAAACCATCCTGATTCCATACTCAGTCGCGCGCTACTTTACCGGTACCGATGACATAAAAATGCTTTTCTTTTCCATTCGCGACACCGGCGATGTGGAGCTGGCCACCAAACAGATCCTGAGTGTGATCCAGTCCCGCCACCAGCGGACCTCGGTCTATACGACACAGACGCTGACCGAATTGCTGAATACGGCTGCCTCGATCGCAAATGCCCTGACCCTGGTCCTGTTGCTGGTGTCCTCGGTCACGCTGGCGGTAGGGGGCATCGGCATCATGAACATCATGCTGGCAAATGTGCGGTCACGGATCAGGGAGATCGGCATTCGGAAGGCGCTGGGGGCGACCTACCGCGAAATCAAGCTGCAGTTCCTGATCGAGGCAGTCTTCATTTCGCTGAGCGGCGGCATTATCGGGACCATTCTCGGTCTGGCGGTTCCCTATTCCGTCCGCCTCTTCACCTCTTATCGAATCCCAATCTCAGGACTTTCCGCGATTATCTCTCTGGCAGCTGCGACGATAGTGGGCGTCGTCTTCGGCACGCTTCCCGCCACTCGCGCCGCGCAGCTGGATCCGGTCGAGTCCCTGAAATATGAGTAGACCTCACTGGCTGAAAAGGCTGCCTAGAGCCACGCGCTGAAGAGACGCCCGGCGGTTCCGCGAACGGCGAGTTGGTCGGCACGTCCACTAAAATAGCGCGCGTTTATCTCTGGGGCTCCAAGGTCCTCAAGGCTGTGGAAGCTGGAGAACTCGGAAGCGATCTCGGCTGGGGTGAAGAAAAGCCGGAAGGGTTCACCTGCTTTTTCGACCCTTGAGGCAAGCGAGTCGTGCGCCAGCCGCTCGAGCAAGGGAAGTACGGCGCGTGGTTGTCCATAGTCCAACGTCAGGCCGCTTCCGGGTGGCTGAGCGGCGATGAAGCTGACGGTTCCGCGGAAGGCTTCCAGAGTGAGGTATGGAACAACACCCAGCCAGGCGAAAAAGGACGGCGCACTGTGGTTGAAACCGGCGTCGCGAAGTTGTGAAGAGAGCGAATGGCGCTCAAAATCGACTGGTGTGTAGGTGACGCTTTCTGGAATGGCGATGCGGTTGCGCTGCAGCAGTTCCCGCTTCCACTGTTGGGTAGCAGGGTGGTCTACCTCAAAGACGCGAAGTCGTGCATACGAGTTTCGGTAGGCAAAGGTATCGAGTCCAGCGCCAAGCAAAACGTATTGTTCGACTCCGCCTTCAACCGCCTTTCTCAAGTTGTCTTCGGTATAACGGCTGCGAGCGACGAGAAAGGCGCGCAGCGCGATCGAGAAGGGCCGGTCATCCCGGAGCGGAGTTCGCCGCAGTTCCTCAGCGTAAGCCGGGCCGAGGAGCGCAACCGCAATCGGATCGTCAAACACGACGGGCGAGTCGTGAATCTGGTGAGCCGCGCGACGCAAGGCCACCCGGAGGGCGGTTTTCGATGGGATGGCCTGGTCCATCGTTTACTGGGCCCCGCGCTGGATGATCTTGTAGTCTGACGGAATCTCGAAGATGGCGGGATCCGGTTCTCCGCGGTCAAGCTGAGTTACGGTCGTCGTTTGCTCTCCAGTGCGCGGATCTTTGTGGATGGCGAGCATGTTGAGGCGCAGGTCTTCGGAGTACCAGTATTCATCGACCACGGTAATTTCCTTGCCACCGTTCGCTTCCGCCGGGATGGTCTGCGTATCGCGGGTACCACGCACGTCCACACCCTCCATCCTTCGCGTCCCCAGATCTTCCTCCTTTATGTATTGGCTGGGTAGTGTGCTGCCGGCCAGTGGGATGGAGCCTACTTCAGGCGGTACGGACGACGGCGGCCGGTTGAGCGTACTCTGCCACGCAACCCGGTTCTGGGGATCGATGAAGGTACTCATCCTGGTCTGCGGGTCATAGATAAGGATGGAAAGGATCGGAGGCGTGGCCGTTTCCGATACGGGGATGAGCGGACGCCGTTCATTAAAAATGCGTCCGTGCCCATCTCGCGCAATCGCACTCAGGGTCTTGCGGTTCACGGTGGTTCCATCTTTTAAGATTTGACTGCTCTGTGTGTTCACCACGGCGAGCAACGGGACGTTGGGAATCGGGGTTACGAAAACTCCCCGCGTGTGTGCCGCGGCGACGGGAATCAGTACCGCAAAGGCGATACGGGTAGCAACAGTGAGAGCACGATACAAGCGGTGCACGCTCCGATTCAGCGTTGATGGCTTGACTAGATTAAGTGTGTCCAAGCGGAGAAGCTAGTCCAAATTTCTTATCGCGTTGCCAGAGTGCGTTCCCAAGAAAAAGAGCGCGAAAAGCGCGATAAGCGTGATATGTTACTTCGCGATTACCACGGTTTGCCTGGTTTCTCGTACCGCGGACTGCGGAGCGGGCTATGAAAGTCCGGGAGTTTGGTCCAAGAATCGTCATCAAGACACTCCGTCTTTGGAGAAGGTTCCGAGTATTTAGGTTGCTGCAGGTATAGATTCGATTTTGGGTGGTTTCGGTTAACGGTTAGGAAGTTTATTTGATTCTGGTTTCCCGCTAGAATTTGAAGGCAAGAAACGGATTTCGGCATTGCCCGGTTCGAGGCAGACTTCTTCTTGAGGCCAGACCTCCCAGGAGAAAAACAATGTCGAGCTTCCACGTGATCGCGTTGCCGACTGAAACCGCTGCCCAGGTGCGCTCTTCGGGCAAGGCTCCGCGCTATGGACACCCGGCTCACACCGAGCTAGCTTCCGGCTACGGACCATGCCGTCACTGCCTGCGTGTCTTCCGGATCGGACAAGAAAACCGAACACTGTTTACCTACGATTCTTTTGCCGGAATAGAGGCTGTTCCTTTGCCGGGGCCCATCTTTATCCACGAGCAGGCCTGCGCTCGCTACTCCATGGATGCCGGCTATCCTGCGGACCTTGAGCCGTTTGCAGCCGTCTTGAACGGCTATGCCGCGGGCCAAAAGCTGATGGAACGCGTGCTCGTCTCCGCCGCCGAGGATAAGACCGCCGCGGTCAGGCGCCTGCTCGAGCGCCCGGACATAGACTACATAGAAGTGCGCGATCAGACCGCTGGATGTTTTGACTTCCGTATCGAGCGCGTGGGTGAGAAGGTGCTCCAATGCTGAACGTACCGGCCCGTCGCCTGGCTATTTCACGATCAGGGTGACGGTTGCCGAACTTGTCACCTGATGGGTTTGGGGTGAGGTGGTTGGCGTAGATTGACTACCTCCAAATCCGCCTACAGTGGCGACGGCCAGTATCAACAGTCCAATCGATACGATGATCCAGGCATGTCCACTCTTGCGTGTTTTCCTCAGCCTCAGCGGCGCCCACAGGATGGGCAACAGCAGCAGCCCCGTCGCGGACTACCGCTCCATCCACGCCGCCGCACTGCTGCCCATTACCGACCACAGTGCTGATGATCCCCGTCGTCATATCCACTTTGCGTATTGCGCCATGGCCGGTATCGGAAGAATACAGGTTCCCCGCGGAATCGAATAAGACTGAGGTCGGCTGGTTGAGCTGGGCGCTGGTGGCCGGTCCGCCATCGCCGGTATAGTTCGAAGTCAGAACGCCGGTCACAGCCGTGCCCGCGACAGTGGTGATGATCCCGGTGGGCCCCATTCACTTCGCGAATCACATTATTGCCGCTATCGGCGATGTACAAATTACCCTTCGCGTCGAAAGCCAGCCCTGCAGGATCGAACAAGAGTGCGCTGGTGGCGGGACCGCCGTCGCCCCCATAGCCACTTCCCGCCGTTCCTGCAATGGTGGTGATGATGCCGGTGGCGTCAGTCACCTTGCGAACAACGTTGTTTGCGCTGATGTAAACATTGCGCGATGCGTCGATGGTAATGCCGCCGATGGGACCAAGGAAGGCGCTGGTTGCGAGTCCGCCGTCGCCCGTCCCTGCCGGTCCCGTCCCCCCTCCTGCATAGGTACTGATGATTCCTGATTTGAGATTCAGGAGCCGCACCAAGCCACTGCCTTGATCGGCAATGAACAGGTTGCCGTTTTGGTCCACTGCAAGCGCACCCGGCAACTCGAACTCCGCGCTGGTTGCGGGCCCGCCATCACCGGAACTGCCAATCTTTCCCGTTCCGGCAATGGTGCTGATGGTCCCCGTTCCAGCCGCGACTTCACGCACCACATGGTTGCTTTGATCGCTGAGGTACAGGTTTCCCGCACTATCCCGGGCTACCCAGTCGGGTGAGTCTAATTGTGCCAGTGTCGCGGGTCCGCCATCTCCGCTGTAACCGTTCGAACCGCTTCCGGCGGCGGTGTAGAGCAACGAAACCGCAGCAGTGGTGATGTAATACTGGGCCGACGTCGCCAAGCTCGGTGCATACCCAGGTGCGATGGCGATTGCCGCCAGGGTCTCTGAAAAAGAGACCGTGACCGGACCGCTGTACACGTTCGAGGTCACATTGGGCACGGAACCATTCGTGGTGTAGTAAATGGTGGCGGCGGCATTGGAGTCGCTGATGGTTACCTTTTGCGCTGCCGGATAATATCCTGCGGCGAGTGAAATCGCCGGCGCCGGCGTCAGCGGAAGTTGCAGGTTATATTCCGCGTTCACGTAATTGCTGTTCTGGTAACCGTTTTCCAGGGCATATGCCTTGGATATCCGTACAGTACGTTGCGGAAGCATCGCAGATGTTCACCTGGCCTGCTTTGATCGTCCCTGAAGCTGACGTCACCGCCGCGGTGAGTGTAATCGTGTTGCCGGTGGTTATGTTCGCGGCACTGCCTGAGGCTGCGGTAACGGTCAAGGCGGTCGTGGTTACCGCCCCGGTGGCAGCCGCGGCAGTAGCCGTCAAGCTTGATAGCCAATGGGTTACAGCGGTAATTACATTCGTTACTTACGGTCGAACATTGCAGTAATCCCAGTGACCGACGGGACGATACCTGGAGTTTTGGGGCAGAAGAGCTCAGAGCTGTTCAAATTAGCGAGCGAATCTGGTTTGGTGTGCAGATAATCTGTGGATTCTATGCAATCGGTGATCTCCAAGAGAGTCGGGTTTGCCTTGGATGATTGCCATAGCGATACGAATATAGCCCCCCGTGTTTCTTTACGATCGACGTTAGCTCCAATCGCGTGTGTACGGGCCTCTCGTAAAGCTAAACGACGTCATCGCTGGAATGGGCATGCTCAAGTCACCCTGCTGTACCCTCGTAACCCGTTACTTGAGGCGCGATCAATCATGGCGATGGTTTCCGCGCGCACCCGATTGCGAACGGATTACATACACAGCTTATGCCTGTTCGGGCAGACCGACCATTTGCGCGCTTTCTACCCACAACCCCCTCATTGCCGTGTCGCTTTGCGCCAGTTCCGAGGGATCCGGCCACGTTAGCTTACCCTTCACCAGTGAGGCGTATATGCGACCAGCCGGCGGCACAATCGTTCCGAGCCCGAGATCGGCAATTGCATTTCCGGCCTGCTCGATCGTGTTCATGCCCGTCAGAGGACGAAGTCTAGAGGCCGCCACCATCGCCAACTTTGCCCACCAAGGCCACGCGCGAAACAACGATGTGCCGGGCGTGAGTCCGGGATTGTAGGCTATGACCCGCATGCCATTCATCTGCGCATCGGTGGAGGCCTCGAATGCACGCGCAGTAAGGAGGTCACAGAGCTTCGAGCTTGCGTAAGCCCTAATTCCAGGGATGAAGCCTTTGCCCGTATTTTTGGGATGAGCCAGCGCCTCGGGATCGAGTTCCTTCGGTCCGAATGGAACCATCTTGGGATCGTGGACATCGCTTGTGGTGATGACTATGGTGGCGTTCTTCGCGAGACTGGGCACCAGCAGCCTCAGCAGAAGATAGTGCGCGAGGTGGTTGATTGCGAATGTGGATTCGAATCCGTCACCTGTCCGATGCCTGGTATTTCCGAACTGCGCCCCGGCATTCATGATGAGGATGTCGATTTTTGTGCCGTTCAACTTCTTCTTGAGCGATTGAACGAAAGATCGAACATTCGAAAGACGCGCCAGATCCAATGGCAGGGTCTCGATCGACGAACTCTTGTTGTCCCGGGCCCCCAGGATCAGTTTCGTGTTTGGAGTGTTGAAAATTCTCTTCGCGGCAACTGCACCGAAGCCGTTAGTTCCGCCTGTCATAACAGCTGTTTTCATTGAATCAATCCTCTCTGTGGAACTGAATGGGTTGCTGATGCTGACTTTTTAGGGAGACGGGATTTCTTTTCTCCCACTCTTCCCTTTCCGGCAGCGGGCAGGATTAGCCAGCGATCTGCGCTTTTCGCATCGCACGCGGCAAAAGTCCACTCTGCTTGCCGATGGCACGATCCACCATTCGCCTCGGCAGCAATCGTGGCAGTATCCAATTTTTGAACGGCTGAGGCACCACCGCGTAGCGCAACTTCGGTTTGCGTACCGTGAGCGCGGTATACACTACCTCGGCGATACGCTCGGGCTCCAGGCCTTTCTGACTTTCTGCGAGGAAGTACTCCACAAACCCGCGCAAAATCGGGCCATACTCGGTGGCATCGTATGGTGACAGATCAAGCTCCTGGGCCTTTTCGAAGATCGGTGTCTTTACGGTGCCGGGGCCTACGACGATTACATCGATCCCGTACAGCAACAACTCCCGCCGCAAGCTTTCCGACATGCCCTCCAGGCCAAACTTTGAAGCCGCATACACGCCTAAGAACGGGGCAGCAAACTTGCCGGCCACTGAGCTGATCTGCACAATGCGCCCAGGTGCACCTGCGCGCGAGCGGTCGGCGCCCAGAAGAGAGCCAAACGCCTTGGTGACCGTGAACGGTCCCACTAAATTCACCTCGATCGTCCGGCGAAACTCATCAATTGGCTGATACAGCAGCGGGCCGCCGCCGGCAATGCCCGCGTTGTTCACCAGCCCAAACAGCGTGCGCTTGCCAAGCCGATCGCTCACCTGGGCCGCGGCTGCATGGACCGCCGGCTCATCGGTTACATCCATCAGCAGCGGAGTGAATGCGGCGCCCAGCTCGCGCTGCAGGCGGTCAGCATCGGCCTGCTTGCGCACCGCACCGAAGACGTGCATGCCTTTACTACCCAGTACCTTGGCGATGGCATAACCAATACCAGTGGATGCCCCGGTTACCATGACACTTTTCTTTTCAGCCATGTGAAAACCCCCTTCTTTCAAGATGTACGCCGTACACCTTGATCAACATGTACAGCGTACACCTTTACCCGGGCACCGTCAATCGGGCATACTTGCTGTTATGCCATTCCCCGCCAAGACGGACCGCGCCCGCATACTGGCCGCTGCGATGGAGCAGCTGGCGAGCGATGGGATGGAAAAGCTGTCGCTGCGTTCGCTGGCAGCCTCACTCGACCTGGCGCCCACTGCGCTTTACCGCTATTTCCCCAGCCGCTCGGCTCTCGAAGTCGCGCTCACCGCCGAGATCGCGGGACAAGTGCATGCCAAGCTGCGCAGAGCTGCTGGGCACAAATTGCCGGAGCCGGCCATTCGTGCACTGACGAAAGCCTACGTTTCGTTTTCCACCGAGCAGCCCCATCTCTACAACGCCTTCCTGCAGCCATGCGCGGAAACGGAGCCAGCGGAAGAACCAGCGCACGAGGCACTTTGGGATTTCGTCCTGGAACAAGTCGCACGCATAACCGGTCCGAAGCATGCGCCCGAAGCCGCGGTTGCACTGTGGGCCATGCTGCACGGGTTTGTCGAACTAAAGCGCGCCGGCGTGTTCCACCAGGGCAAGCCGCTCACCGGCTTCGACTGGGGCATGCAAGCATGGTTGAAAGCGGCGCGCGTGTAGGGGAATCTGGTGGAAGTTTTGGAGTTCGTGCCGAACGGCCACCTGTCCGACAAGCCGACTTTACGTCCAAGTGGATTCTGAATGCTCGATGAGCGCATTGGCGATTTATCACTCACGGATAAGCGCCGCACTGAATTGGGGGCAACCCCGATTTGCCGACGATCTAGCCGCAATTGTGCTTGCTCAGTGCTGCGTACTTTGCTATTCTCCGGCACGTTCCCTATCTGCCAATTTGAGGTCGTTTGGCCAGCCTCTTGCTCGAGCGGCGACCTCAGGCTCGTCGATCGCGTAGCCAATGATGAAGCAATCGGCGCATCCGCATGGTTATGTTCGCGCGGTCGCTGACGCCTACCTGAACGGACATGTGGCTGGGTGACCGGAAGAAAAACACGACCGGCCTTGTCAGGACGATTCGTAGGAATTCAGGAGTGCCAACGCGAATCCTCGTCGGGCGTTGGATAATGAGTTCCGGGGTGAAAGCGCGTTGATAAACGAAAAGCACAGCATGCATACCAACGAAGATTCATTGAACCGCGGCTTGCGAGAACGCCACATTCGCCTTATGGCGTTAGGCTCGACGATCGGTGTCGGTTTATTCCTGGGTTCCGCCCGCGCGATCAAGCTCGCCGGGCCTGCGATCCTGCTCTCCTATGTACTGGGCGGAATCGCGATCTTCATCATTATGCGCGCTCTCGGCGAAATGGCCATACATCAGCCGGTTGCGGGCTCCTTTAGCCGCTATGCGCAAGACCATCTTGGTCCCCTGCCGGGTTATCTGACCGGTTGGAACTACTGGTTCATGTGGGTGGTCACCTGTGTCGCGGAAATCACCGCGGTCGGTATCTATATGGGCGTCTGGTTTCCATCCGTGCCGCAATGGATCTGGGCACTGATGGCGCTCGTAGCGATGAGCGCCGTCAATCTGGCAGCTGTCAAAGCCTACGGCGAATTCGAATTCTGGTTTGCCATGATTAAAGTGGTCACGATTGTGGTGATGATTGTGGCCGGCGCCTGCATGATTGTGTTCGGCTTGGGCAATCACGGTGTCGCTACAGGCGTCAGCAATCTCTGGAAACATGGCGGGTTTTTCCCCAACGGCGGGTCTGGCATGCTGATGGCTTTGCAGATGGTGATGTTTGCATATCTTGGCGTGGAGATGATCGGAGTTACCGCCGGCGAAGCTACCAACCCCAGAAAGTCGATTCCCGATGCGATCAACTCCGTCTTCTGGCGCATCCTCATCTTCTATGTGGGCGCCCTCTTCGTGATCCTGGCGATCTATCCGTGGAACGAGATCGGTACGAATGGCAGCCCATTCGTCATGACGTTCGAACGGCTGGGCATCAAATCTGCGGCAGGGATTATCAATTTCGTGGTGCTCACCGCCGCCCTGTCCTCGTGCAATGGAGGTATCTATAGCACGGGGCGCATGCTATATAACCTCGCGAAACAAGGGCAGGCGCCGCGGCTCTTTCAAAACACTTCACCAGGCGGTGTGCCTCGCCGGGCGATTCAGGTATCCAGTATCGCCTTGCTGTTTGGGGTATTGCTCAACTATCTGGTGCCGGCAAAGGTCTTTGTGTGGGTCACGTCGATTGCAACCTTCGCCGCCATCTGGACCTGGACCGTTATACTGCTGTCGCAAATGAAATTCCGCAAAAGCCTGAGCGGGACAGAACGCGATCGGCTGGCTTTCCGCATGCCTTTCTATCCCTACAGTTCGTGGCTCGCATTAGCTTTCCTGGCGCTCGTCATCGCATTGATGGCCTATTTCCCGGATACCCAGATAGCTTTGCTCGTCGGCCCACTGTGGCTAGTGCTGCTGACAGCGCTTTTCTATGGGTTCAGACTCAATACCACTCGCACCCGGAGTTCCATTTCCGCCGAGCCTTCATTTCCTCACGGTTCATCTGATGGGGCGCCTTAGACCGCATGAGCCTGAAAGTCGCATGTTCGGTACTCGCCGTTTGGACCGATAGGGAAAACAAACCCTGCGAGGCCCTCTTCTACGTCAATCGACGAGAAAGCCTGCGATCCCTAACCAAACGACTGAAAAACCTCTGTCCGGACAGCCGACTTGCGTCCATGTGCCGACACGCGGGTTTATCGCTTATGGTATGATTCCGCGGTTACCTAGACCCAGGCGAAAAACTTTGGTTTCAGGGGCTGGATCTGTCTGCCCGTGAGAAAGAGTGTGCGAGATGACGACAACGAACGGAGTTGCGCGAAGGACCGCGAGGTTGTTCCTTACCACGGCACTGATGCTCGGCGCATCAGCTTTCGTGCTGGCTCGAGGTAGCCTTAGCCAAGCGCAAGACAAGTACGACCATGGAACTGGAGCAGAGAAAGTCCTCTATATCTGGGCACAGAATCAGGCGCATGTTACGCCGGATTTTCTGGCTGTGATCGATTTCGACGAATCGTCTCCGAAGTACGGATAAGTCATCAACGTCGTACCGCTGCCGCCCCCGGGTAATATCGGCAACGAACCGCACCACTGCCACTTAAATTCGAACAAGACCATCCTGGGATGCGGCGGACTGCTCAGCCTGCTCAAGAATCAGAATGGAATTTTTTTCTTTGACGTAAGCGACGCGAAGAACCCGCGGTTTATGTTTTCAACCAAGGCCGTCGAATCGAGCATGACTGACGACTTTCTGGCCATTGAAAACGGCGGTTTTCTCATTAGCCAAATGGGCTCGTCCACTGGCATGGCGCCGGGTCGCATCGCAGAATTCGACGGCAAGATGCATTTCGTCGCAGACCACTTTGGCACCATATCGCTGTTTGACGAATGGCCCACCACGCCACCGATAGACGGGTTTAATCCCCACGGCATCTCCGCGCGCCCGGATCTGAATTTGATGATGACGTCGGACTTCATCCTGCCCAGCAGCACACTGATGGGTTCGATGGGAGCGGTCCTGCGGGGTTCCGTGCGCATCTGGAATTACCGCGAGCGCAAGATTACGAAAACGGTGGACCTGTTTACACCAGGCGGCGCTCCTGCGCAGGGCACGATGGACGTGAAGATGCTTCCTCATGATCCGCATGGCTACGGGTATACCGCTGGCATGTTCGATGGTTACATCTATCTGATCAATCCCGACCGCGATACAGGCACGCCAGTATTTAATCTCTCTACTGTGACGCCCCATGTCGACACACCAGAACCCGGCGGAATGCCCCAGATCATGGCGGTACCGCAATGCGGCGACCGGCTGATCGTGAGCACGTTCATGGCGGGGCAAGTGGTGATGTTAGACGTTCGCGACCGCTTCAATCCTGAGCAACTATCTGTTGTCAGCTTTGGGGCAAACACTGGACCTCACAATATCGTTCTGGACGGCGACGATAGTCGCCTGGTGGTGACCGACTATTTCCTCAATGAAGATTCTGAGGGCATCATTCACCTTGAAGGCGACCATAAAGTCCACGTCCTCAAAGTCACACACGATACCCTCACCGAGGACAAACGCTTCAATCTAGACTTCAACACAGCCTTCAAAACGGGCCCAGCCCGTCCACACGGTATTGCGATGAAATAGCGCCTAGAGTGCTCCGTCATGGCGGGTGAGGCGTCGGCGCCATTGCGTATTGCGGGGCTTGAAACTTGCTATCCATCCCACATCCAATAATCAAGTCGCTGAGGTCTATCATCGGCGTCCCGGCTTAGCTCAGTATTTTGTGTTTTGCTTTCGGCTGGCTTCTGCGCAGCGCAGAATGGATCGAAATCAGCTGCTTCCTCGGATTACGATCGGCATAATTACTTCGCACTCCCTTTCTCGAAAAGCAAGGGTGCAAACTGATTCAGGTAGTCTCTCCAGTTGTTCCAGGCGTGGAAGCCGCCACTCTGATGCTGCTCTACGTTGATACCGGCCTTGCGGAGGATGGCAACCGTGCCATCGCTATTTTGAAGTGCGATATCGTATTGGCCGGCGTTTACCCAGAAAAGAAGAAATGGCTTCCCTGAGGCGCGGAATTGCTTCACATCGGTGTCCTCTTCATCCTTTTGTGTATTCGGAAACCAACCTGAGCTAAAGATGCCCACATACGCAAAATCTGCCGAGTCATCAAGCGCGATATTCAGGGCCTGCAGGCCGCCCATGGAGAGGCCGGCAACGGCACGATGATTACGGTCAGCGACGGTACGATAGTGCGCGTCGACGAAGGGCCGAACCACCTTGGTCAGATCGTCATTGAAAGCGTCATGCCCCATGCGGACGCCTGGGGTCAGCCGGAAGTCGGTTGAGATGTGCCCTGCCGGCATCACCACAATCATCGGAACGGCCTTGCCCGCGGCGATCAGGTTGTCAAGAATGGCTCCCGCCCGCCCCACAGTGCTCCAGGAATCGTCGGAGTCTCCCCCTCCGTGAAGCAGATACAGCACCGGCAGCCGCGCAGTTCCGCTTTCATAGCCGGGCGGCGTATACACGTGCATGCGGCGCTGACCGCCGGTCGCCGAGGAGTCGTAATACACCGCCGAAATCGCTCCGTGAGGTATTCCGGCTCTGTACTCCGTGAAGTCCGCGCCCGGAACGTCGTAAAGACTGGAAGAGTGAGTCAGCGATTGTGACGTAAGCGGATTGCGCGGATCTGTGGTGCTGACGCCATCGACGGTAAAAGTATAACGATAGGTCCCAGGTGCAATGGGACCTATGACGGCTTCCCAGATGCCTTGATCTCCCTTCACCATCGCCACTCCGCCATGGTTCTTATTTGCCTCCTGCGGAGTGATTCCAGGTGTGGCTTCCGGGCCTTCGGCATGCAGCTTCACGTCTGTAGCGTTGGGGGCCCAAAGGCGAAATCGAACGCGACGGTCGGGCAATACCTCGAAGGATTTGAGAGTGTCATTGGGTGTGGCCGCGGGCATTTGCATCGCTGGGGGGTTGGGCGGCTGCGCCGCCCCTTGACCGAATGACGTTTGACCGGCCATCCAGAGGGCGAGCCACAATAAGCCAGAGACCGGAAGCCTGCTGACAATTCCCGTAGCTGTTCTCATGGTTCATCTCCTCTGCGCGAATCCCTCAGTCTTAGATCGCGTGTTAGGGGCAGCCATCCGCCAAGCAAAGGTTCTTGCTGAAGAACGGCAGCACATGATTCTGGAACCGATCGGCAACGGCACTGGTATGCGTGCCAGGGTAGACTTCAAAGCTGTTTCGAACCTGGTAGTTATCGAGAAGTTCATGGAGCCTGGTCGCGTCCGCGCGCAAACCATCTTGATCGCCGACGTCCATCGCGATAGCTCGATACTGCTTGAGATTGCCAATGTACTGGTCGACAAAGGCCAGCGGTGCGTTGGCCGTGAATTTGGCCATGATGTCAGGCTGAGGAATTCCGTCTTTCGTGGGCAAATCGAAATAGAGCGGCGGGTTCTTCGGATTGGGCGCCCACGCCGCTGCCGTCGCAAAGATTGCCGATCCAAAGCCGGGTGATTCTGCTGCCAGTTCGGAGGGCGACTTAGCTGCCGCGACCTTCTTTTCGTTGGCGATTGCGCGCTCTTTCATCTGATCGGCCGGCCCAGGCCCGCTTCCTGTCATGGGCGATAAGCAGCAGGGGCTCATAATGTAAAGCGCCCCAAACACATCAGGATGCTTCATACCGATGCGCGAAGCGCCATATCCGCCCATGGAGTGTCCGGCCAAACCTCGGCTCTGTCGATCCGCAATGGTGCGGTAGTGCGCGTCGATATAGGCGACCAGGTCATGCCATATGAACTTCTCGAAGTCGCCGGTAGTGGCAGAGCTAGAGTACATCGAGCCGTAGTAGACGGTCTTGGAGTCTGGGAGGACGACAATCATCTCATTGGCGCCGTGAGCGAATGCGCCTTCGATGGTTTGGGGGACGTGGATTTCATGCGTCCACTGATCGGCTCCGATGGAGTAGCCATGCAGCGCGTAAACTACCGGGTAGCGGCGCTTTTTATTTTTTGCATACCCGGGCGGAAGGAAGACAATCACATCCCGGTCGACGGCATCACCTTCAAGGTTGCCTTGCAAAGAATCGCCGCGCACCTTAATGCGCTCCACGGTGACCGCCTTTGCCCCAGACACAGCCTCGGGCACGTTGGTCTGCACCTGGGCGGTGAGTCGCGTCACCGGAACGGCGGCTACAGCGAGCGCAATTACGTACCACGGTGAACCCATTTTCATCTGGACCCCTTTCAGAAGAGCGGTTGTTGCACCGGATGAGAGCGAATCTGTGTACAATTGCCGCCCAGGGAAACGTTTACTATAATCGCCGGGAGCGCGCAACGGAAAAGAGTTGTGCGGCTGCTCGCCTGCGCCAGGGGCGATCTTGAATGAGAGACATATCGCGAAGAAAGTTCCACAAAAGCGCCTCTCAGACTATCGTTCATGACGGGGATATACGTTGAAGGCGCGCGTCAATCACTGACGTATTGAGGCGTGGTCATCCGATTGTATTAACGAGGATCGATGATCCTCTTTCCGCCTTCCCTTGTCCTGCCGTGCGACCTGCGAATTGAACTTTTATTCAGTTGTGACGCAGAGCTTCCGCCGGATCGACTCTCGACGCCCGGTATGCAGGTATCCACCCGGCGATAAAGGCAACGAATAAGAGCAAGATGACGGATGCGCCTAGCGTGATCGGGTCCTTGGGTGTGAGGCCATAGAGCATCGACGCAACCGTGCGAATGGATGCGAGAGTGACCAGCAGCCCGACGACGACTCCACAGAGTGTGAGCCACCCTGTCTCGCGGAGGATGATTGCCTGGATCTGCCCGCGCGCGGCTCCCAGCGCAAGACGAACGCCGATTTCGTTGGTTCGCATGGAAACGGTATAGGCCATGATGCCGTAGATGCCCACGCAGGCCAGCGCCAGGGCGAGGATTCCAAAACCCGCCGTCAGCGAGGCGAACATGCGCTCCTGTTGCATGCTGGCGGCTATTTGCTGCAGCTGCGTTCGAACGTCGGTGATCGGAAGGTCGGGATCGATGTGTTGGGCGGCGCGGCGGATCGGCGGAATGAGAGCATCCGGCTTGAGCGGGGAACGAACGATGAAGGTGAAGCGGTCGTCCATGGGATTTTGCAGGGCTAGTTCAAAGTGAACAGGTGGTGGCGGCTGCCTGAGATCGGAGTAGCGTGTATTCGCACAAATGCCGACGATCTCGATCCAACGCGTGGCATCAGGTCCCACATAGCTACGGCGAAAGCGCTTGCCGATCGGGTTGGTGCTGGGAAAGAATTTTCGGGCGAGCGCTTCATTCACGACTGCAACCGGACCATTGGTTGCGGTGTCGGATACCCTGAATCCCCGGCCGGCCAGGATAGGGATCTGCAGGGTGGAAAAGAAATTCGGCCCCACATACGAAACCATCGCTGTGTCGTCTGTGTCGCCGGCCTTCTCCGCGGGATCTGCGACTTTTCGTTGCGGCGCGCCCTGGATCTGAAACATGGAGTTCCATTGAGCTTCTGCGATCAGCGGAGAATTGATCATTGTCTCGGACTGGACACCAGGGACGGACGCGAACGCTTCTTCCAGACGACGATGCAACTCACCAATTTTTTCGATGGGATAGCGTGTCGGTGGAGCGTTGATGTCTAAGAGCAGAAGGTCTTTTGCGGGAAAGCCCGGGTTCACGGAGTTGAGGTTGATCAACGTCCGGAGAAAAAAGATCGCGGACACGACCAGAAGTGTCGAGAGTGCGACCTGGAAGCCGACGATCATCTTGCCCGACCAGGCTTTTCGCTTCCTGGTAGCGGTTCTGGCCCCTTCTTTCAGGGCGATGCTGATTTCGGACTTCGTGAGGCGCCAGGCAGGCACCGTGCCGAAAACAATTCCTGTGAGCAGAGTCACGGTAGAGGTCAGGGCGAAGACACGCCAGTCGAAGCGCCCTGATATTTCGCCCGCGTCCCAGCCTGTGCGCAAGAGCCAGGGAATGAGATTTCGACTGAGATAACCCAGGAAGAGGCCTGCTGCGCCGCCCATGGCTGAGAGCAGAAGGCTCTCGGTGAGTACTTGCCGAAGGATGCGCGCACGTCCGGCACCGAGCGCCATACGGGCGCTCATCTCCCGCTCTCGGGAGGAAGCGCGTGCCAGCATTAGATTCGCGATGTTGGCGCAAGCCAAGAGGAGAACCAGTCCGCCCAATCCGAGCAGCACATACAAAGGTTTCAGAAGGGGGCGCAACCCCGAAGTGATACCGCGGCTTCCGTCTTCGAGCGAAAGCCTCGGAACGGTTTGGCCGTTCTCGACCGTGCCTGTTCCGCGAAAAGCCGCGTTAAACGCCCCGTTGAGTGCGGCCTCCGCACTGGCTTTGGAAATTTCGGGTTTCACGCGTGCCATCAAGCTGAGCCAGAACTGGTTCGGATCGATGAGAGGAGCCGCATCCCCAGGAATTGGATCAATCGCCGGCAACATGGAAAGGGGAAGAAAGATCTGAGGGGAGGTAGCTTCCACTCCAGCGGGGCCAGTAAAGCTCGCGGGGTTGACGCCGACTATGGTCACTGGCACCCCAGCCACCTTCAGAATCTTGCCGAGTACATGGGGGGAACCGCCTAAATCGCGATGCCAGAAACCGTCGCTTATGACGGCAACGGCACCTTTGCCCGGTACACCATCATCCGCCGGTTCTATCGGTCTGCCCAACCGAGGTGTGAGCTCCATCTGCGTATAGAAGTTGCCTGAGACCAGCTCCACTTTGGCCAATTCCGGTGTTCCATTGGCGTTGATCGTGATATTGGGAAGCTCATGGAAAGCGAAGATATCTTCCACAGAATGATTTTGCTTTCGCAGCAGCTGGTACGAAGGGTACGGGAAGGCTCCAAAGTACAAGTTGTCGGCCTCGCTGTAGCCGTCATTGGTCCAGATTTCTCGAACGGCCATATGGTCGTTGCCGGTCAAGCGAAAGATACGCAACTGCTCAGGATGCGGCACACCCAGGCCAGTGAAGAGAATCTCGTTGCCATACGAAAAGATGGTTGTGTTGGCACCGATCGCCAGCGCCAACGACGCAACCGCGATCGCGGTAAAGCCAGGACTCTTACGCAGGATCCGGGCGCCGTAGCGCAGATCGACCCATAGATCGTCGAGCCAGCGGAGCCCTACGCTGGCTCGCATGCTGTCTTTATGCGAGGCGATACCGCCGAACTCGAGCCTGGCCTGTCGCGCTGCTTGATCCGGTGGCAAACCGCTACGGATGAGGTCTTCTGTGCGACTCTGAAGATGGAAGCGAATTTCTGCTTCCATTTCAGATTCGAACTGCGTGCGGCCAACTTTAGAGCGCACGAAGGAGCTAAGTCGGGCAAGCAGCCTGGTCATATTGCCCTCTCCGCGGGAGCTTTCGTGACGCGAAGGATGCCACTGACGAGTTTCGACATGCGCGACCACTGTTCGGTTTCAGATTCAAGGTGACGTTTGCCCGCAGCCGAGAGTGTGTAGTACTTTGCGCGGCGATTGTTGTCGCTCTCGCCCCACTCGGCGAGTAGCAGCCCGCTGTGCTCGAGACGATAAAGCGCTGGGTACAAGGACCCTTGCTGGATGACCAGCTGATCGCCGGAAATTTGCTGGATGCGGAGCAGAATTCCGTAACCATGAAGGCGCCCGAGCGAGACGGCCTTCAGGATCAGCATGTCTAAGGTGCCTTGTAGGAGATCGACTGATTTCGCCATGGTCTCTCCTTTGGCGTCTAGGAGAAATAATGAACCCATACTCCTAGACTGTCAAGGAGAGCTATTGAAACATCTTCAATGCAGGAGATCGAGTTTTCGGAGGCTGTTACTGATCACTGGCAAGAGGCCGAATAACCACCTTCCCGGCATTCATTACGCCCGAACACAGCCGCAAACACCGTGCCCTAAGAGTCATTCACCTCATGATCCACCGCAATGGAGGCGGCCACAATAAGGGGGAGTGCTACAAAAACTTCGAGAGACAAGACCTTGGTCACCTTTAGTTTTCCGTGGGACGCTCGATGTGATCGACAACGAAGTAAGTTACAGGGCCTTTCTGAGCAGTGAGCTTCAAGCCTAGCTGTTCGCGAACGGCGGTAAAAATGATCGGACGTTCAAAGACATCCGGCGGTAGCTTGTCGCGGAACTGGTCGGCGTTGCCTGGAAGCCAAATGAGGGTGAAGTCGTATTTACCCTTGAGGCCAGTCTGGTCGACGACAGGGCGTTCGTCATCCTGGAGAATCTGTCCAAGCTGCCAGCAGAGGTATGGAATGGGAACACGGGTACCCTTGACGGAGCCATAGCCCTGCGGGATCCAAGGAATACTGAAGTCCTCCGGCTTGGCATCCGGGACCATCTTCAGGCCGACTTTGTCGACGGTGAGAACGTAAGCATTGGCTTCTTTGGTCTCCAGGTGGTACTTGAGCTTGAAGCGGTCGATGAGCAGATTCTGGTACATGGCGTGCAGCTCGTCGACGGTGTACTTCTTGTCGGCTTTGGCCTCAATGTCAAAACGATCCTTCTCGATCCACTCGGGGCCTTTGATCTGGCGTTCAGGGATCCGGAACATGAGGGAGATCATCAGTCGGATGGGTTCGCCCTGGGCGGTGTAGCCGTCGCCACCGGCGTCAGCCTTGATGGAGCCAAGTGGAGCATCTGGCTTGGAAGGCCGGATGGAGGCAACCTCGAATTGAAGGTTTGCCTGTTCGGGCGTTGGCAGACTTGGGATCTGGGCCAGGGCGGTGGCGGTTAGAGATAGGAGGATGAGGCTGAGTAAATTCACTATTTGCTCCCGATTATTCCCTGTTTACGAGGTTTACGGCATGAGGAAATTATAAGCAACCAACCCACCTCAGATAAGTCGTGCCATCAGCAAAGGGCACCGATGTCATCGGTTACCTCGGACGGGTTTGCAGGCCTTGCAACTTTGCGAACATGCTCCTCTTTCAGCCTTACTTCCTGTTGGCCGGTGACTCGGGAGTAAAGCTCTCCGAGTCATCTGTCCGACAAGTCGTTCGCCAATACTTCCGGGATGAAACTACCCCGGATTACTAAGAGTGGCGCAGCTAGAGGTCAGAGGGTATCGAAGGGGACCGTAATGCGGTGACAGCATACCAGTGTGTCGGAGAAATGATTTTTTGCGTGCATGAACCGCAATATGCAGCCAAAGAGCCATCGTCCGGCTACAACATATAGTATGCAAAATTCTATCTCCGACACACTGATACCTATTGCAGCAAATGAACACTCCAGAAGGTGAGTTTTCGTATCGGAACGCTTTCATGGTTACATATTCTCAGGTTATTTCCGGGTCTCGATTACCTTATATACTCGCCAAAATGCCTCATATCCGAACGTTTGCCCTGCTCGCCGCAGCTCTTGGCAACTGCGCGTCGCTGCGCGCCCAGCAGGCCGACATGGTGCTCATCCACGGCACCGTCCTGACTGTCGATGCGAAGGACACTGTCGCTCAGGCACTCGCTATCCGCAGGGGCGGGATCGTTGCCGTCGGGACCGACGCTCAGATCATGAAGCTGGCAGGAAAGACAACCCGCATCGTCGACCTGCACGGACGCACCGCGACCCCCGGGATGATCGACACGCACAGCCATTACACGGAAGCTGGCGCCGAGGACCTGTACTTTATCAAGCTCAACGACGCCACCAGCGTTGCTGACATCGTAGCCCGGGTAAAGGAGCGCGTCGCCGTGGCCAAGCCCGGAGAGTGGGTGCGTGGGCGCGGATGGGACGAGGGCAAACTCTCCGAGCGCCGATATATCTACGCCGCTGACCTCGATGCCGTCTCACCCAATAATCCTGTTCTTCTTATCAACACCAGCGTCCACTACGCGACGGTGAACAGCTATGTACTCAAGCTGGCGGGGATCGACGACGCAACCAGGAATCCGGCGAACGGCACCATAGATCGCGACGCCGCCGGGCATATCACCGGCGTCTTAAAGGAAGGTGCGCTGGCTCCAATTCGCGCTCTCATTCCGCCGTTCACGGCGGAGCAGATCAAGCAGGGAATCCTGAAAGAGATCGACGACCTCCATCGCGAAGGCGTCACAGCCTTCAAAGACACCGCCACACCGGCCCAGTGGAGTGCCCTTCATGCATTGAACGATGCGGCCCTGCTCGACGAACGGGTCTGCATGCTGTGGCGCGCCGGGGATTCGGTCGACTCCGCCCGGCAGACGCTGGCTGCGATCCAAGCCGCATCACCCACGCCTCGCGAATATCAACATGGACGCCTCGCGGCCTGCGGTGCAAAGATCTTTATGGACGGCGCCGCCATCGCCGGCACAGCGTGGAGCTATCAGCCCTGGTTCAAGAACGGCGTCATCGACCCCAGGAATACCGGTTATCCCAACATGGACCCGGAGGTATACCGGCAGATGGTCCGGCTCTTCCATCAGGCCGGCATCTCGGTCGGAACCCACGCCATCGGCGACCGCGCCATCAACTGGGTCGTCGATACCTATGCGATCGTGGAAAAGGAAAAGCCCATCCCCGGCCTGCGTCACTCCATCATCCATGCCAATTTCCCCACGACGCACGCCCTGGACGTGATGGCGGCGCTCGAAAAGCAATACGACGCCGGCTATCCGGAGGTGCAGCCTGTCTTTCTGTGGTGGTTTGGCCAGAGCTGGCTGCCCACCCTCGGAGCGGAGAGTCTTGCCCTTATCTTTCCGCTCAAGACCTATTCAGACCGGGGAATTCGATGGAGTTCCGGAAGCGACTACGGTGTCGCGCCGCTCGCCCCGCGCTACGGTCTCTGGGCCGCGGTCGAGCGCGAGGCTCTCGACGGAACGCACCCCTTCAGCGCTTCGCAAGATGTCGACATCCACGCCGCGCTGCGCTCCTACACGGCCTCGGCCGCTCCGCAGCTCTTCCTGGAAAAGCAGATCGGGACCCTCGAAGCAGGCAAGCGTGCCGACATCGCCGTATGGGACCACAACCCCTACAGCATTCCTTCAGCAGACTTGAAGAAGCTGAAGTGCGAGATGACCATCGTGGATGGAAAGACCGTCTACTCCTCGCCTGAATGAGAGTCGACCACTCTGCCACCATCGCGCAGCACCCAATTTAGCGTGCTCTAACCCGTCTTCCGTGGACAACATAAGTCCCTTGCCCAGCAGATAGCGCTCTATTACGGTCGTCGCTCTTTCACGACCTGTAGTTTCGGGGTCAATCGTCAAGTGCCTCTGCGGCTCTGGCCAAGCGGATCGAAGAGAACTGCTCAGTGGACGTCTAAATCCAGATCGTCAGCCTACTTGCTACAATGACCCGACTCCTCTAGCACGACAAAGAATGCTTCTTTCCGCGGGAACTCGGCTGGGTCCATACGAGATCATTTCCCAGCTCGGCGCCGGCGGCATGGGCGAAGTCTATCGCGCACGGGATTCGAATCTCGGCCGCTCGGTCGCCATTAAAGTCCTGCCGTCGCAGGTGGCGAATGACCACGAAATGCTGGATCGGTTCCGGCGCGAAGCCAGGGTCCTGGCGTCACTCAATCATCCAAACATCGCATCCATTTATGGCTTCGAGGATTCCGACAAGCCCGGGCTGGTTATGGAGCTCGTCGAGGGTCAGACACTGGCCGATCGCCTTCGCGCAGGGCCCATGCCTGTCGACGAAGCGCTGCCTATTGCAAAACAAATTTGCGAAGCCCTGGAATACGCGCACGAGCGCGGCATCATCCATCGCGACGTGAAGCCGGCGAACATAAAAGTTTCTGCCGACGGAACAGTCAAGCTGCTCGATTTTGGCCTGGCCAAAGCGCTCGCGGGCCCGGTCGTGAGCTCCGACGTTCTGAGCTCGCCGACACTTACCAATTTGGCAACGCAGGCCGGGGTCATCCTGGGCACGGCAGCGTACATGCCTCCCGAGCAGGCGAAGGGCCGGCCTGTGGATCGCCGCGCCGACATCTGGGGTTTTGGGTGCGTCCTGTTCGAGATGTTGGCCGGAAGGATGGCGTTCAGGGGCGAAAGCGTGACCGACACGCTCGCCGAAATCATCAAGACGGAGCCCGATTGGAATCTGCTTCCAGCCAACACACCGAAGCCGGTCCGCACTCTCCTCCAACGTTGCCTGAAGAAAGACCCGAAACAGCGGTTACAGGCCATCGGTGAAGCGCGCATCGTGATGGAAGAACTGCTCGCAGGCCAACAGCAGGCAGGCAAAGACCAGGCAGGCATCAGTCAGACGGCGAGCGCAGAAGCAGTCTCGGCTGTTCCCGAGAAGGGGCGCCACATGGGCCATCGGAGGATTCCTCGCCGGGGCGGTACTGGCTTCGGCGGTTACCTGGTGGGCAGTGCAACACGCTTCGGCGCGCCCGGAAATGCACTTCAGCCCTGTGACCAGTTTCGCCGGCGTACAGGCGCAACCGGCGCTTTCGCCCGACGGACGCTCCTTCGCCTTCATCTCCAATCGTGACGGTTCCTACAACGTGTATGTCGGCCTGGTACGTGGCGGCGAACTTGTGCAGGTCACGCATGGCGCCAGCATGAAATCGCGCCCCAGTTGGTCGCCGGACGGCAGCACCCTCGCCTACGCGCAAATGAACGATTCCGGAACCATGGACGCCTGGGAGGTTTCAGCTCTGGGCGGCTCACCGCGAATGGTCCTCCAGGACGCGAACGATCCTACCTGGACGCCAGACGGCCGTGCCCTGCTGTACGCAAACATGGTCGATGGGGCGATCTGGACGTCCGGCGTTTCGGGCGAAAATCCCCGCCTGCTAGTCCGCATGAATGCCGGCCAATTTGCTACGGAGATTCGCATGTCCCCGGATAGCAGGATGGTTGCCATTGCGATCCGCTTTCCGGGCGGCTCGCCTTACGGCGAGCTTGGCGTTGCCGACCTCAAGACCGGCAAGGTCCGCGCACTCACGCGGGACCACGATCTGGCGCTCTCGCCCGCCTGGACGCCAGACAGCCGCTCTATCTATTTCGCCTCCAGCCGCGGCGGCACGCTAAACATCTGGAAGATCGGCGTCGACGGCGAGGGCCTGCGGCAAATTACTGCCGGCGAGGGCGATGATGCCGAGCTGGATGTTTCGAGCGACGGCAAACGCCTCGTCTTTGCCACGATGCGGCTGAAGATTGGCCTCTCTCAATTGCACCGGCAGGCCAAGCCGGGCGACGAAGGCATAACGGTTCTCGCGACCGATGCGGCGCTCAATGAGTTCTGCCCAGCGTACTCGCCGGACGGGACCCATATTGCCTTCTTTGCGAATAAGCTTAAAGGCGACGAGAACGTGAGTATCGGCGTAGCGGACGCGAACGGCGCGAACGCTGTGCAAGTTGTGAGGGACTCGCGCGTAAACCTTTTCCCCCGCTGGTCCCCGGATGGAAACCGCATCGTGTATCTCTCCGGGGATTCGTCGGAGATTTTGCGAGGCGGTGAGTATCGCAGCGTTGCACTTTCCGGCGGGTCTCCGCAAACGCTGCTGCAAGGGGTAACCAATTCCACCTTTGATATCGGCCGAGACGGCAGGCTGCTCCATCAAACAGCCACCGGCGAAGTGCGGGCCTATGACCCGCGCGATGGCAAAGATCTGGTTCTGGGCAACGTGCCGGCCAATGCATGGCACTTGCTCTGGTCACTGGACGGCCGATCCGTCGCCTATCTTCGTAGTGCGCGCCGGAAAGATGATCCGGATGCTGGTCTCTGGGTAACCGACTTCAAGACAGCTCCACGGCAGGTACTTGACGGCTGGGCCTCATTGCTGGTCCTGGACTCGCAAGGCGACATCATCGTCCTGAAAAGTAAACCCGATTTGAAGGGAGAATTGTGGACGGTGAAGTGGGACGGATCAGGACTGTCCCGTGCCGCCCAGACTATCCCCCTTCTCTACAATTTCAACTACCTCCACTCGCTCGCAATCAACCAGATCGATGTCTCCCCCGACGGCCGCCACGTCGTGTTCCAGTCGCAGCAGGTGCTCCAGGAAAACATCGGCATGATAGAAAACCTCAATTAGAGCCGGTAGCCCCGTCCGGTAAGAACCCACTTAGGTCCACGGGGGTTGGCGGAAGCGATCCACGGTTCCGGCTTTGTGTTCCTTCCGGATGACCGGCGATCCGCAAGGAATGCAAGTGGCCGATAAACCGGCTATCCGGAAATCAGGCTTCCCATTGGTCCGAGACAGATTCCACGGCTAGGTGTACGACATGCCGACTTTTCGGCCAAGTGACGACAAGTGCGATTCTCATTGCTAATCTAGTCGAAGGGAGTCAATCAGCGCGGCAAGCGCGGCAGGCTGATTTCGACGACTGGGATAATAGAGGAAATAGCCCGGGAACGACGGGCACCATTCTTTTAGGACTTGAACCAGTCGCCCTTCTGCAATAAGGCCCCTAAGACTATCTTCCATCGCTGTTCCAATTCCTACTCCATCTAATACTGCCTGGATGACGAGGTCTGGATCATCAAACGATGCTGGTCCCTGAGGGCTAACCGTCAACGACTTGCGACCCTTTTCAAATTCCCATCGGTATAGGCCTTTACTGAAGCGAAATCCGATGCACGAATGGTCCTTAAGGTCCTGCGGATGTTTCGGGATGCTGTTAAGGTCGAAATACTCGGGAGACCCAACCACGGCAAGACGCAGTTCCCTGGTCACCCGGACCGCAATCATGTCGCGCTGAATGAATTCGCCCAGCTGTACACCTGCGTCGTACTCCCCCGCAACCAGATCGACGGGGTCATTGGACGACGTGACCTCCAACACGATCTCAGGATAACTACGAACAAACTGAGCCAGTTTCGGCAAAATCACCGCCTTGGTCGCTGTGCGCGGGATGATGAGCCGTATCCGGCCCGATGGCGTTTCCCTATGTTTCCGGGCATCTGCAAGGGCTCGCTCGATCCGCTCCAATGCGGGCGTCAGTTCCCGGAGGAGTGTCGTTCCCGCCGCAGTGGGAGATACGCTTCGCGTTGTTCGCGCAAGTAATTGAAGTCCCAACCTCTTCTCAAGGCCGTGAATCGAATGGCTGAGCGCAGATTGCGAAATACCGAGGCGCGCGGCGGCGCGGGTAAAACTACGCTCTTCCGCGACCGTTGCAAAGGTTGAAAGTTCTCCCAGGTCGTTCTTCATGATTTATGCATTTTACTCATAACTCTTTTAACCGGATAGCATCTAGTCTCATAGAAGAGATCTCCTTAGACTTGAAGATGTTCGGACGTTGCACGACCGAACCAGGAGACCTTATGCAAAAGCGCACATTAGGGAAAAGCGGCCTCGACGTCTCAGCGCTCGGCCTGGGCTGCATGGGCTTGAGCTTCGGCCTCGGCCCGGCGACGGAAAAGTCCGAAGCTATCAAGCTCATCCGCGCTGCCGTGGAACGCGGCGTTACCTTCTTCGACACGGCCGAGGTCTATGGCCCGTACGTCAATGAAGAAGTCGTTGGCGAAGCCCTCGCTCCTTTCCGCAAAGACGTCGTCATTGCCACCAAGTTCGGCTTTGAGCCCGATCCCATGAATCACGGCAAATGGACCGCGACCAACAGCCGCCCCGACCACATAAAGCAGGTCGTCGAAGGCTCGCTCAAACGCCTGCAGACCGACACCATCGACCTCCTCTATCAGCATCGCGTTCGAAGACACCGCCGGCGCGGTCAAGGAACTCATTCAAGCAGGCAAGGTCAAACACTTCGGCCTTTCCGAAGCAGGTGCAAAGACCATCCGGCGCGCCCATGCCGTGCAGCCCGTCACCGCGTTGCAAAGCGAGTACTCCCTGTTCTGGCGCGAGCCCGAACAATCAGTCATGCCTACGCTCGAAGAGCTGGGCATCGGCTTCGTTCCCTTCAGCCCGCTCGGCAAAGGCCTCCTCACTGGGAAGATCGACGCATCCACCAAGTTTGATAGCACCGATTTCCGTGCCATCGTCCCGCGCTTCAGCGAGGAAAACCGCAGGGCCAATCAGGCACTCGTCGACGTAGTCACGAGGTTCGCGGAGCAGAAGATAGCCACACCTGCACAAATCGCCCTCGCCTGGCTCCTGGCAAAGAAGCCGTGGATAGCACCCATCCCCGGCACAACCAAGCTCTCCCGGCTCGAAGAAAATCTTGGCAGTGTCTCCATCGAACTCACGACGCAAGATGTCCACACTCTCGAAGCAGCCTCTTCGGCCATCAAGGTCGAAGGCGAACGCTACCCCGCAACCCACGCGAAGCTGATCGATCGCTAACGCAAATTACGCGCTCCATCAAGACACAGGGGATACGAATGAAGATTACGTTTGAAAACAAGGTCGCCCTGGTTACGGGCGCTGGGTCGGGGCTTGGCCTGGCAACGGCAAAAGCCTTTGCCGAAGCGGGGGCTTCGGTAGTGCTGGCCGACTGGAATGAGAAGGCAGTCCAGACCGCAGCGAAGGATCTCGCAAGCAATGGCCATAAAACACTGGCCGTGCTCTGTGACGTCTCTGATGACGTGCAGGTTGAGGCCATGGTGCAGCAGACCGTTGCCAAATTTGGACAGCTCGATGCCGCTTATAACAACGCAGGCATTCAGAACGTTCTCGCCGAAACCGCTGACTCTCCGCGGGACGATTACGACCGCGTCATGAGCATCAACCTGCGCGGCGTATGGAGTTGCATGAAGTTTGAACTCCAGCAGATGCGCAAGCAGGGCAGCGGAGCCATCGTGAACTGTTCTTCGCTGGGAGGCCTTATCGGCGGAAACCAGCGCGGGATATACCATGCCGCGAAGCACGGCGTCATCGGGTTTACGAAGAGTGCGGCGCTCGAATACGCGACACGTGGCATCCGCGTCAACGATGTCTGCCCAGGCATGATTCAAACGCCCATGTCCGACAAGATGATCGCCGAAGGGCAGGGAGAAGAGCTGGACAAGATGCTGAAGACAGTCGTCCCGATGAAGCGGTTGGGCCGGCCGGAAGAGATTGCGGATGCCGTCCTCTGGCTTTGCAGCGACGCAGCCAGCTATGTTACAGGGCAGTCGATCTCAGTCGATGGCGGCTATGTGATGCGTTAGAAAGCAGGCGGCGCTCGCCTCGTCGCTTCCATCCTGTTGGGCGCCCCTTGTTCAATTAGCTACCATGACGGCAGTGGTTGTCTTGGTGGAACTCTGGCCGGGGGAGAGGTGTTCCTGCAGCACCTCAAGAAACCGGGCGAGCCAAGCCGGGTGTGCAGTCCAGGCCGGGCCGGTGACGAGTACTCCATCAACGACGGCTTCAGCGAACCCAACGGAGACGAATATTCCGCCGGCGCTCGCTACTTCCGGGGCACAGGCCGGATAGGCACTCACTCTCTTTCCTGTGAGCGCCCCGGCGGTGGCCAATAGTTGAGCCCCGTGACACAGCGCGGCGATCGGTTTGCCGGAGTTGTGGAAGTGTTTCACTAAATCGATGACCTTGGCATTGAGCCGCAGGTACTCCGGCGCCCGGCCGCCAGGAACGATCAGCCCGTCGTATTCGGAGGGCTGGATCTCCGCGAACGTCGCGTTGAGGGTGAAGTTGTGTCCGCGCTTTTCTGAATAGGTTTGGTCGCCCTCAAAATCGTGGATGGCAGTGCGCACGAATTCGCCTTCCTTCTTGTCCGGACAAACGGCATGCACAATGTGCCCGACCATCTGCAATGCCTGAAAAGGAACCATGACTTCATAGTCCTCGACGTAGTCGCCAACTATCATGAGTAGCTTCGCTGTTTTCATAGGTATCTCCTTTTCAATTGCAACCGCTGCCTGGGAATTCGTTAACGGATGGCTTTGGCAGACGGGATTGGCGCTTTGAGAAGCGGCAGTCCTAGCCGATTATATTCACTCTTGGGCGGTCACCCGCCCGTCCATGGGTTGCTCCAAATTTCGGACAAGTGATGAGAAGCGCGTTTGAAGGAGTGACCGCGGGTCGCTCCTCTACTGCTCCCCCGATTTCCTATCGAGGTTGGAGGCATAGGCGAGCTTCATGCGGCTTTCACTGAGGAAAGCCGCACACGTGGCCGTTGCTTGGTGCCCCGTACAGGAAATCCGGGTATCTCGCTCGTTTTTTCGCGAGATGTGGGATCCCACTGATCTTTCCCTCTGGCTCTCGAAAGAGGCTTGCGCCAAACCAATAAAGTCACAGCCTCTCGGGATGACAATTTCGTTTAAAACTCGATGACTTCGCGCGAAAAATCGATAAAGTTATCCTTGATAGCGGATTCCCGCAGAGGAGAGGCGTGATGGAATGGGAACGCTTGATTCGATTTGGGCTGCTGGGCGATGCGAATCTCGAACCATGGGCGATTTTGTTGGTGCGGGTCGCATTAGGAGTGTTTTTCGCCATCTCCGGGGGAAATAAACTGTTCGTCGCTAGCCGGACGAAAGTCATGTGTGAAACCTTGGCCGCGGCCAAGATCCCGTTTCCACGGCTGTTGACCTATTGTGTGTCGGGGGCGGAATTCGTCGGCGGTTGCTTGCTGGTTGTGGGATTTCTGTCAAGCCTGGCTTGCTTTGTGTTGCTGGTCAATATGCTGGTCGCCATCCTGACCACTAAGCTTTCTGGCGACATTAAAGCGCTTTCCCCTCTTAATTGGGTGGATGATTTTCTTTATTTTCCTGAAGTTCTTTACGTGTTGTTTTTTGTGTGGCTGATCTGTTCCGGTCCAGGAAAATACAGTCTGGATCGCCTGATGGCGACTCGATTCGTTCCCTGAGCCGATCGCTACTGTGGCAGAAGTTCGTAGCTGGCGAAGGCCAGCATCTTGCTGTCGGGCGACCAGGACGGAACATTCATAGTGCCACGGCCGCCGAGCAGCGTGGCGAGAGTGCGCACTTTCCTGTCGGCCAGCGACAACACGCAGAGCTCAACATCCTGATTGGCTGGATGACCCTGCGTGCCTGGCTTGTAGGCGAGGAAGGCAATCATTCTGCCGTCGGGCGAGATGTGCGGAAACCAGTCACTCGTGGCGCTGACCAGGAGCTGCTCCTGTGCACTCCCATCCGGGTGCATGCGCCAAATCTGCGCGTGGCCGGTGCGGTCCGACTGGAAGTAGATCCACTGACCATCCGGGGAGAACTCGGCCACGTCGCTCTTTGGCGCAAGGAGAGTTTCGGGGCCACCGGCAACAGGAATTGTATAAGCGTCGAAGATGTCGCCATGCTGGCTGGTAAAGGAGATGGTCTTGCCATCGGGCGACCAACCGTGAAAGTAGGCGGGACCATTCGGAGTGAGTCGTTTGGGCGTTCCGCCGGCTGTGGGGACAACGTAAATCCTGGCCTGCCCGTCGGGATCCTGATTGCCGATGGCAATCAGGCTGCCATCGGGCGAAACGCCATGGTCACCATTGATCCTGGTCTCAGGGGCGGTCGGAATGAGGGTTGAGGAGGTGGAGCGTGGAATCGTGCTGTCAATGGGATGGATGCCATCGTCGAGTACTAAGTGCTGCAGGGTCCCTTCCTGGTTGAAGATCAGTCCCTTGCCGTCAGGCGTCCAGTTGGGATCTTCCAAATGGATGGGTGCGGTGTAACGGACGCGACGATCGGTGGAGGCCACGATGACCGACTCGAGAGTGCTGTGCAGCACAGGTTGACCGGAGATGGGGGACAACGGTTCGGTCCTGACGTTGGAGAAGATCGCCGTTTCTATCACTTTCTCGTCGTGAGAACAGACACCGAGACCGACGTAGAAGTCGCCTTGGATGCTGACACGAATGGCCGCACCGGAAGGAGCCATGTTGCCGTTCGCGTCAGGAATGGAAACATAGGCGTAGTCGCCGCGTTTCTCGATGCGTACACGATGCGGTCCCTTGCCATAGGTTTCTATCTCGTGGGTGTTCGCGCCGATGGTGTCGCGGTACTGCAATGAGGTGAGGCCGTCGCCGTGACGGGCGACATCGGCGTAGATCGAATGCGCATCAAGCGACTGACGAATCATCAACACGGCTTTGCGGTGCGCATTTCCCTTTTCGCCGACAAAGTCGATGTCGGCACTTAAGGCCACGTCGCCGGACATTTTTCTCCAAACGTAGTGGAAGTCATCGATGCCAAACCAGAGGTTGGCGCCACTGCCGGAGACGGTATAGCTATCCTTGGAGGTGTCGTAATGGCCGCTACCAGGAAGGAGAATCGTGCCGTAGTCCCCCTGCCCCTGGAATTGGCCGAGATCTTGATTGCTGGTTTGGCCGCAGGCGACAGCGGTACCGAAACAAAACGGCAGGGCGAGTAACAAACTCCAACGATGCCTTCCGGCAAGGGTCATGCGCTCCTCCAGGAATAAGATCATCCTCTACGAATAAGGATTGGAATGGCAAACGTGGTGATATTTGCGCGTGCATGATGGATGGCCTGAAGGTCTTCCCTTCAAGTGCGAACCGAACTTGGAGAAGTAGAATAGGATCGCCAGACAGCGGGGGCTTTGCCTGGGACCAACGAGGGAGGAAGCGATGCTTACCCAAGCCCAGATCGACGAGTACAAGCGCATCGGCGCCATTGTCGTGGCGGATGTGCTGCCCGCAGACGAGGTGCAGGAACTGCGCCGGGTGACCGACGAGTTGGTGCAGAAGTCGCGCACGGTCAGCACCCACAACGAGATCTACGACCTGGAAGACAGCCACTCGGCGAACGAGCCGCGGGTACGGCGCATCAAGACGCCGCACTCGCACCATCCCGTCTACGGCCGCCTGGTCAGGCACCCAGCCATCGTCGCGGTGCTGCGCGACCTTTGGGGGCAGAATATACGCTTCGACACGGCCAAGCTGAATATGAAATCGGCTGGCTTCGGCGCCCCGGTGGAGTGGCACCAGGATTGGGCGTTCTACCCGCACACCAATGATGACCTGGCGGCGGTCGGCGTGATGATGGACGACATGGCGCTGGAGAACGGGCCGCTGATGATCGTCCCCGGCACACATCGAGGCCCGGTGTTCGACCATCACGCCAATGGACGATTCTGCGGCGCCATGGACCCATCGAGAGGCGAGGTCGACTTCCATAAGGCCGTTCCGCTGACCGGCCGGGCTGGGTCGATCACCGTCCATCATGTGCGCGCCGTACACGGTTCCGCGCCCAACACATCCCCCAAGGAACGGCGGCTCTTGCTGCTGCAATATCGCGCCGCCGATGCCTGGCCACTGCTCGGTTTCCCCGACACACTGGAGGCATATGAGAAGCTGCTGGTTTCCGGCAGCGGTGCCATCGAGCCGCGGCTGGAGGCAGTGCCCGTGCGACTGCCGCTGCCGCCGGCCGCGGCGCAGGGCTCAATCTACGAGAACCAGAAGGGCATGACGCAGCGCTATTTCGAGAATGCCACGGCCAAGCCGGCGTTGCAGCCTGTCAAGTAGGCGGCCCGGATAGACGAAGCTGGGCAAGACCGGCACTTAAGACAGGGAATACGCATGAGGGTGACGCGTACGACGCGATGGCAGGCGGTCGGCGCCAGCACGATCGGCACGATTGTCGAGTGGTATGACTTCTATCTCTACGGCACCGCCGCGGCGCTGGTACTGAACCGAGTGTTCTTCCCTAACCTCGATCCTCTGGCCGGCATCCTGGCGTCCTACGCGAGCTTCGCGGCGGGCTTCCTGGTGCGGCCCCTGGGCGGCGTGATTTTCGGCCATTTCGGCGACAAATATGGACGCAAGCCGATACTGATCGCGACCTTGCTTTTGATGGGCTTCTCGACTGCCGGGATTGGGCTACTGCCGACTTACCACTCCATCGGGATCGCGGCGCCGATCCTGCTGCTGTTGCTGCGCATGCTGCAAGGCCTGGGGGCCGGGGCCGAATACAGCGGGGCAATCCTGTTCTCCGCGGAATACAACAGCGACCGCCGCGGCTTTTTCGCGAGCTGGCCACCGGCCGCGTCCGATATCGCGGTCGCGCTGTCGGCTGGGGTGTTTGCATTGTTCAAGCTGATGCCCGACGATCAGTTCCTCGCCTGGGGCTGGCGCATTCCGTTCCTGCTCAGCCTGCTTGCGGTGGCGGTGGGGTATTTCGTACGGCGGCGCATTCTGGAGACGCCCGAGTTCACCGCGGTGCGGGAGAAAGCGCGCCAGACCCGCGTGCCCGCGCTCGAACTGATCACCAAACATCCGCGCCGGGTTCTGGTCGCCATGGGCGTTAATGTCGCGCCGAGCATCGGCTACGTATTCACCGTTTTTGCGCTGGGCTACATGACCAAGGAGCTTGGCATCCCGCAAGGGACGGCCTTGCTGGCCGTGGTCATCGCTGCCTTGTGCGGCGCCGTCGCCAGCATCCTGTACGGAAACCTGTCGGACCACATAGGGCGCCGCAGCATCATGTTGTGGGGTTCACTGTTCTCCGCGGCCTATGCGTTCCCTTTTTTCTGGCTGCTGGAGACGCGCCAGCCGCTGGTCATCATCTTCGCTATGGTGGCCGGGTTCTCGATTGGCCTGCGCTCTGTGTTCGGGGTGCAGCCCGCTTTCTACACCGAACTGTTCGAGACACGGCTTCGCTTCTCAGGCATCGCTCTGGCGCGGGAGACGACGGGGGCGCTGGTCGGCGGCCCGCTTCCGCTCGTCACTACGGCCGCGGTTGCCGCAGCGGGCGGGGCGTGGTGGCCGGTCGCCGTACTGATGATGGTGCTGGCACTGCTTACTACCCTGTCGGTGGTCATGGCGCCGGAGGCAGAGGGGATGGATTCGCTGGAACCCTACCCGCGGCGCGTCTGATCAAAAGTCGTAAATCGTTTGGAGGCCCGCCAGCAGCCTATCTTCCACGACTTGGGCTATTTGATGCACGACGGGGAGCACGGCATGGTGTCTTCGGACTGGAGCGTCTACATCGAGTTTCTCAAGAAGACTCTGCATACGTACCAATGAGTATCCAGGAATGTGCGATCGGTTCTTTGCGGTTACCATTGCGCCTGAAGCAGAAGCCAGCAAATATTCGGCCATAGGCAAACTCCTTGCTGGTATGGCACAGTCACGGTAACTTATGCTCAGGACGCGGCCGGGGAATTGCGTCATGGTGGGGCTACCGATTTGATTCGCTGGTCTAAGAAAGAGTGCCCTCAGGGGCTAAAGCCCAACGTAATTTCTCAATTTCCGGCCCGACTAAAGTCGTGCCCTGATACAAAACATGAGAGCAGTGGCTAGAAACAAGCACCGGGGCAGATTGGGTAGCTCGGTCCGTTCTCACCAAGGCTAATGCTCGCTGCGGCGAGGTAGCCCTGTGATTGGTAGCTGAAGTATTCTCGCGGGCTTGAAAACCCGCTCCCCCGGACTGATGCTCGCTGCGGCGAGGTAGTCCGCGGCTGGCACAGTTCGACTAAGGTCCAGGTCTACTCGATGGCCAGGTTTTCCGCAGCCTGTAAAGCTTGTTGCCCTTCTAAAGAACCTACCCCAGGGCCTAAAGGCCTCATGAACCCCATATTGACGGCACGGCTGAAGCCGTGCCCTTCGTACAAAGCGTTTTTCCGCAGCCTCTGCCCTGATAGAAAACATGAGGTTTTCCGCACCCTGTAAAGCCCTTCTAAAAAAAACGCACCCAGGGCCTAAACAGGCTGCGGAAAACTCCAGGGACATGCAGACGCAACGAGCCTGCTCCACAAAGAGCAGGCTCGTTGTTTTGCTTACGCGGTAATCAGATTTGTCGAACACGACCGCGAGTGACCAGGCGAAGTAACAGGGTGAGTATCACGGCGCCGATGACGGCGACGATAATGGTGTAGATGAGACCACCAGACCCCGCAAAGCCCAGGCGGGACATAATGAAGCCACCTGCCAATGCCCCCAGGATGCCGATAATGATGTCCATGAGGGGGCCATACCCACCGCCACTCATGATCTTTCCTGTGAGCCAACCTGCAATAAGACCTACGATGATCCACCAAATGAATACGAACATAGTTCCTTCCTTTATTCTGCAATGAAATGAAATTCCCGGGGTAGAAGCAAGGACACTCAGATACCGCCCTATCCTAGACCAATGAGAGGCATTCCACACCATACAAGTTGTAATGCTTTTGGACTTATTTCCAGATACCACCCGAAGATAGACGTTTCCACCCGCATACAATCGGAGTCTCTGTATCTCAGGAGCTACACACGATGAAGCTTAAGTACTTCCATCTCTCCTTCTTTAGCCTCGCTACGATCAGCCTGGTAGTTACAACCGCACGGGCGGAAGTACGACTTACCAGCGTGATTACCGACCATGCGGTGCTGCAGCGCGACGCACCTATCCACCTGTGGGGGGAGGCCTCGCCGGCGGAGAAGATCACCATCCATTTTCACGATCAATCCGTCGCAACTACCGCGAGCCGCCTGGGCCTGTGGGAGGCTTGGCTTACGCCAGAGCCTGCCGGCGGCCCCTTCACCCTTACGGTGCACGGCAGCTCCGAACTCAGCCGGTCTGATCTGCTGGTGGGCGATGTGTGGTTTGCCTCGGGCCAGTCAAACATGGAAATGCCACTTGCGGGATTTCCTGGGCAAGCGCATATAAACAACGCTGCCCAGGAGATAGCCGGGGCCGACCAGCCCCAGGTCCGCCTGCTGCGCATGGAGGAGAAATCTTCCGATTCGCCTCTGGCCGGTATCTCCGCCGTCTGGCAACCCTGCACGCCAGAGACGGCAAAGGATTTTTCCGCTGTCGCCTACTTTTTCGCTCGCGAGATCAGCAGGCGGGAACATATCCCCATCGGTGTCATCGACTCTTCCTGGGGAGGCACACCGATCGATTCCTGGGTCAGCCTTGACGCACTCTCGGCCGACGCTTCGCTCATGCCTGCCTTTGCCGCACGGGCCCAGTTCGCCGACATGCAGACGCACCTGGAGCAAGTTGAATCTGCCGAGAAACGTGCTGATGCAGAGGCTGCCAGCCATCAGCTGGCCAAGCCCTCACATCCCTGGCACCCCGACCCGTCTTCGTGGATCCCCGCCGGACTCTACAACGGTATGGTTGCGCCTTTCACCCCCTATACCATCAAGGGTTTCCTGTGGTATCAGGGCGAGACAGACAGCGCCCTCGATCGCGCGGACCTTTACGCGAAGCTTCTACCTGCGCTCATTGCGGATTGGCGACGGCAGTGGCGGCAGGGCAACTTACCCTTCCTATTTGTTCAGATCTCGAGCTTCGTGTCGCCGCAACAGAACTGGGGACTCATTCGGGATAGCCCGCGCCGTAGCCTCCAGGTGACGAACACTGGCATGGCCGTCACCCTCGATATCGGCCAGCGCGACAATGTGCATCCGCCGGATAAACAAACGGTGGCCGCACGGCTTGTTCTTGCTGCCCGCGCCCTGGCTTATGGAGAGCCCACGCTGGCATTCAATGGCCCGCTCTATCGCCAGACCACCCGGGATGGAGGGTCTCTACGCGTCTGGTTCGATCACGCGGAAGGACTGCACAGTGGCGGCGATGGGTTAAAGGGTTTTGAGGTCGCCGGCGCTGATGGCCATTTCGTCCCCGCGACCGCTTCGGTGCAGGGAATGTCGGTGCTCGTCTCCGCTCCTGAGGTGGTCGAGCCAGTTCAGGTCCGTTATGCGTGGGAATCCTTCACGGATGCCAATCTCTACAATGAGGCGGCTTTGCCTGCGTCCACGTTTGTCGCAGAGGTTCCTTGAGAGAGGGGCTGGTGCGGGATGGGCTCAACTGCTTGCGGAAAAACTCTGTGCCGGGCGGGAAAGCAACATCTCAGGGGCTTCTATGAGACGGTTCGTGCGTCTGGTTCCCTCACCAAGGACGGGTGCCCCACATCTCGCTCGTTTTTTTGCGAGATGTGGGATTCCACGAATGTTGACCGTTAAGCGCGTCGGATGAATTGAGAGTCAGAGGGAGAGAGCAGTGGAATCCCACATCTCGCGAAAAACGAGCGAGATGTAGGGCACCCGTCCTTGGTGAGGGAACCAGACGCTCCCCGGACTAATGCTCGCTTCGGCTAGTGTCTTCCCGCCCCTCCGGAAGACGCTCCGCCGGCCGGACCGGCCGCATGGGAACTCATCCCAGATGATGCACCGGAGTAAGAAGGGCTCGGCGCCGAACTGACGGATCTGGCTGGGCTGGAATACGATCCACCGCCGACACTGCCGTGCTCCGCCACCCCTCGCTGGGGCCCGTTGTAATAGACATTTGTGCTCGCCATGCCGTGCTGGGTCGCCTGATTGGAGAAACTGTTGAGCTTGCCCAGACTGCCGCGCGGAACACCAAATCCGGCGGAATCCTTGCGAAAGACAAAGGTGTCGTGTTCACCCAATGTCGAAGTCGGGATCGCCTTCAGATTCACCGGCACCAGGGTGGCTTCAGAAGCCATCGGAACACGGATTGGTGGACGGGGGCGCCCTGTACCTGCACCTCCACCTGTAGAGGTCGGGGAAGAGACGAAGGAATTGTTTGCTAACCCCATCCAGGCGCCGCCCGGCTGCCAACCCCAACCGATGCCTTGACAGAAGGACCAGCTGCCGTAATGGTATGGTGTCCAACCCCAGGGATACGGAGAGACCCAGGAATAACCGGCGCTCGGATAGTAGGCCCATGCGCCGCTGCTGTACGGATCCCAGCTCGCACTGGCAAAATACGGCCGCCACATAGAGCCGCCACATCCGGAGGCGAAGCTTCCGTAGTAATTCAGATCGTTGATGCCGTAGGAGTAGGGCGTGTTCCCATACGAGCTCGCATTGGCAAAGCTCTTGTGGTATTGCGTAGCATCCTTGTCCCAGGAATCTAACGGTTCCTGGGTCACATTCTTGGCAATGACCGGTTGGGTTTGACCTGCGAGGTTAAAGGTCATGGTCTTGTCTTTGCCGACCGTGCTTGTGCCCGAGGGCTGCTCAACCGTCGCGTCCCCGTGAATGACCGCAAGGCTTGCCTGGTCCGCCGTGAGCTGCAGCCGGATGTGCGTGTCCGGCGGCAGGGTGATCTTGTTGGGGCCGGCAATCACGGTGAATTCGTTGCCCTTGGTGTTCACCAGGCTCACATAGACCGTGCCCCGCACCACATTGATTGCAGATGCCTTGGCGCCAGAGGGGAGAAGTTCGAGCCGGGGAAATTCGACCAGGGAGTTTTGCGCCACGCGCAGGGTGCTGTTGTCTTCAAACTCAACCTCAGCGACACCGTTGCCAGTCTGCAGCCGCTCGCCCTCGATAACCGGCAGATTCGCCATTGCACTTTCGAAACCCTTGCCGGTCTGCCGGTCGAGTTGTACTTCGCCCTTTGCCTCGCTGACGCGCACGATGCGGATTTTGGAATGGCTGGAAACTGCGGGGGAAGGTTGGGAACTTGCCGTGTCAGCGGTGCCGGCGTTGTCACTGGCTGCCGTAGTTTCAGATGCGACGGGCTCCTGGGCCGCGGACGATAGTCCGACGAGCATCCATGCCAATAGAGCCGCGGTGCTGATTCCAGAAATGGTTCGCATGTCCGCCTCCTCGTTCATTTCCGGCAGGGGACTTTGGTTGTCTTCAGTTAATTCGGAAAGGGGGCTTTCCCGACTGGCTTCCTGCGCGCCAGCGTAACGACACGGATGTTAGCACTTTCCGCTTAGCGAAGGCGAGAACCATGTTTGACGTCACTAAACATTCCCTTTACGGGACTGGGTTGTTTAGACGCAGATCGCGGATACATTGGAGGAAAGTATGAGCCACGCAGGATCGTCGGCCACGTGTTTCAAGCGGACGATTTCGTCACCGACGATCAGGTCGTAGTCGCCCAAGCCAATGGGCTGGCCGACTTCAGCATCAATGGAGTGAACGATGGCTTTCTGCCTCAGAAAGGAGCCGTTGTCATTCGTCGTTTCCACCAGCTGGTGGCTGATTTTGTAGCTTACATAAGTGACCGGCGCGCGCTTGCCGGTCGGCACTAATCTTGCTTTTCCGTAACCTAAGTCCATAGTCTCCTCAGCCCAATCTCACCGCAAGGCATATCAAGCTATAGACAGTTTTTTGGGCGCACGTCATCCCCCGAAAGGGGAACAGGGGCAACGGCTAGCGCGGGGCAGTGCCACGATAGCCGTTTACCCGCCAAGAGAAGGATTTACGGTGTTTTCGGCGCCGGAGCCAGGAACTTGTCAACGTTGCTTTGATCGACCAGGGATACGCCGGTGTCGACGAAGGCCGGGATGGGCGATTGCGCATCCGATCCGTAGTCCCGAGCCAGGGGCTTGAGCGGATAGTGATGAAGGTCGTCCAGAGCCTTGAGACCGAGGAAAGCCATGGTAAAAGGCTTTTGGGAAATAGTGGCCTTAATGGTGCCGTCCTTGACCAGCTCCAGCGTCGGCTGGTCGACGTCCATGGCCATTACCATGGCGTCTTGCGGCTTGGCGCGTTTGAAGGCTTCGGCCACATCCTTGGCGGAGGAAGACTCGAGGGAGATGTAGGCATTTATTTTTGCCGGGCCGGTGCGCGCCAGGTATTCCACCGCCTTATCCATGGCCGCGGTCGATTGTCCCTTCATGTCAAAGACGTCGACAATCTTGATTCCGGGACTGTTGGCAAATACGTCTTTGTACCCCTTAAGCCGCTCCTCAAGGTTGGGCTGGCCGGGCATGGTGAAGAAGACGACATTGCCTTTGCCGTTCAACTGGGCGGCCACGAAATTGCCACCCAACCGCCCCGCCTCCAGGTTGTTGGTGCCAATGAAGTAGAGCCGCTGGCTGTCTGGAGCATCGGAGTCCATGGTGATGACGGGAATGCCGGCGGCAATTGCCTTGTTGATTTCCGGCCCCATCAAGCTGGGGTCAGAGACGGATACCAGGATGCCTGCCGGCTTTCTGGCGACTGCGGCGCGAAACTCATCTACTTCGATCGCCGGATTGAAGGTATCGGGCCCGCGCATGTCTTCCGTAACGCCATATTGAGCAGCGGCACTGGTGAATCCTTCGTGTGCCGATTGCCAGTAACTCAGATTGATGTTGGTGGCGATGAGAAAGTAGTGCTCAGATTTCTCATGGCGCTCACAGCCGCCGACAATCATGGAAAGGGCCATGGCCAGTGCCGCCAGGAACATCTGTTTTTCGCGTATCTTCATAGTTCGCCTCCAGCAATCGATCAGGTCTACGATCCTGTGGACTGAGGCGCCGAATTCTACTCCTAGCGGTTCTAGAATGAAAAGAGGCTTTTCGCAGCCGGCGAAATGGATGACACCGCCATGAGGGTATTGGTTACCGGAAGTGCCGGGCACCTGGGGGAAACCCTGGTGCGAACCTTGCAGGATTTGCAATATGAGGTGGTTGGACTCGACATCCTTGCGTCGCCCTTTACTACCCACGTTGGGTCGATTGCAGATCGCGGCTGTGTTCAGCGCTGCATGAGGGGTGTTCAGGCGGTCTTTCACCCAGCAACGCTGCACAAACCGCACGTTGCTACCCATCGCCGGCAGGAGTTTGTGGATACCAACATCACCGGCACGCTCAATCTGTTGGAAGAAGCCGTCGCAGCAAGGGTCGAGTCGTTTATCTACACCAGCACTACCAGCGTTTTTGGGGACGCCCTGGCGCCCCCTGAAGAGGCCCCCGCGGCGTGGATTACTGAAGACGTCATGCCCGTTCCCAAGAATATTTACGGTGTCACCAAGGCGGCCGCCGAAGACCTGTGTGAGCTATTCCACCGCAACCAGAACCTGGCCTGCATCGTGCTGAGAACCTCGCGATTCTTTCCTGAGGAAGATGACAACCTGCTGGTGCGGAACGGTTACAGCGACGCCAATGCGAAGGCGAATGAATTCCTCTACCGGCGAGTCGACATTGAGGATGTTGTGAGCGCGCATCTATTAGCCGCACAACACGCGGCTGCGATCGGGTTCCGAAAGTACATCATCAGTGCAACCACTCCCTTTCGCCCCAGCGATCTGGCGGAGCTGCGGGTGGACGCAGCGCGCGTGGTGGGGCAGCGAGTGCCAGGGTATGAGGCTGAATATGACCGGCGGCAATGGAAGATGTTCCCGAGTATCGATCGGGTCTATGTCAATGAGAGAGCCCGCAACGAACTCGGCTGGATGCCGCGGTATGACTTCCACTGCATCATCGATCGGCTGAAAAAGGGCGATGAGGTGCGCAGTCCTCTGGCCCAGTTGGTGGGATCGAAGGGCTACCATGCCCAGGTGTTCGCCGACGGACCATTCCCGGTGGAAGAATCTGGGATGCCCAGGAGAACCCGGACTAAGGTATAAACACGATTCTGTTTTTCTCCTGGCGAGTCCAGGCTTCTTCCACTTTGCTCAAGGGCACCGGGTCAATGTCTATCGCGAACCGCACCTTGCCTTCGGCAGCAAACATGGTGGTTAGCGATTGCAAGATGGCTTGTGCGGAGAGGCTGCCGAGGCCGCTGCCGAGCAGCTCCACTCCCGAGCTACGCAGGAGGCCAGCGGGTAAGGTAATCGCGTTCCCGCTGATCGACCCTACCTGGATAAAACGGATGCGGGGCTCGCCGTGCGGAGACCCATGGCCGGCGGCGGCGGCTAAAATCGCTTCCGCCGAAGGTCCCCAGAGGAAGTCGATAACCACCTGTACGCCGGGCTCGTGCAGTGCTGAGCGAAAACTTCGCAACAGATCCTCTCGCGGTTGGCTCAGAGAGATGATCTCGTCCGCACCCAGAGCAGCCAATCCCGCCAGCTCTTCCTGATTGCCGCGGCCGGTGGCGATGATCTTCGAGGCGCCCAGGTATTTTGCCACCTGGATGGCCTGCTTTCCGGCGATGCCGGTGGCTCCATTGATCAGCACCGCTTCGCCGGCCTCGAACTTCGCCCGGCCGAGGAGGGAACCCCAGGTCGCGAGGCCTGGATTTCCCAAGGCGGCGGCAACGGCGTCATCGATATCCGCAGCCAGCGGAATGGTCATGGCGCGGGAAACCACGATGTATTCGGCCATGGAACCGAAGGGCGCGCGGGGAGCGATAAAGTAGAGGCGCGCACCGTCGTCAGCGACGCCAACCCCATCGTTCCCCGGGGTGAAGGGCAGTGTCGTGCCACTGCTGTAGTGCGATCCGTTGGCTTGACCACGTACCAGATTGCTCAGAGCAGCGGCGCGCACTTTGAGCAGGACTTCTCCCTCGTTCGGCACCGGGGGTGGGATCTCGCGGTAGCGAGGCGGAGATTTGAAATCTTCTACCAGGGCAGCGTACATACCAAAATTATAGGGTCACCGGGTTCGGATTTCCTGTCGAGCCTGCGGCGGCACTTACGCCGAATATGCCTGCACATTTAAAAACAGGTATATGAGTACCGCTCGAACGATGCCCGGAGGTTGGGTCAACCGCAAGAATATTCCGCGCGGTCCGAATGGACGCGGACTGTGCCGGTGGTGCTCGCTCGAAGTGCCCGCGCGCCGGTTTACCTTCTGCTCAGAGTACTGCGTCCACGAATGGAAGCTACGCTCTCAGCCAGGGTATCTACGGGAGCAGATCTTGAAGCGCGACGGAGGGGTTTGCGCCCATTGCAGGCTGGACACGGTCAAAGAGCACCGCAGGCTGAAGCGAGCGCGCGGGGATATCCGCGCCGTCCTGATGCGACATTGGGGGCTGAACACGCGGATGCGCAAGAGTCTGTGGGATGCGGATCATATATTGCCGGTGACGGAAGGCGGCGGGGAGTGCGACCTGGATAATATCCGCACCCTGTGCCTGCGTTGCCACCGATTGGTCACCGCGCAACTGCGGGAGCGGATCCGTCGCGCCAAGGTTGCCGCCATGCTGGCTGCAGAGCAGTGCACAATAAGCCGGGCGTTCCCCCGAACGCCCGGCTTGGAATGAGAGCTTTCGTCCATTCCGGTTTATTTAGATGCAGATGAAGCGGATTCTGTTAACTGGGCTCGGAAGATTCCGGTAGTCGCTTTGAAATCGGGGGCGGGGGCGGGATCGCAATCGCTCCAGGGGCTAAAGCCCTCACAGCTCTGCCTTTAACGGCCCGACTAAAGTCGTGCCCTGATACAAAACATGAGAGCGGCGGCTCTGGCTCTCCCAGAATGCTGCGTTCGCAGTGCATTTTTTAGTGGTACATACTGCGCTGATTCAAGACGGTGGCTGGCGTTCGTTTGCGGACACTCTGGCGCCGCAAAATTTTTCTGGCGAATTCTGCGGTGTGCGGATATATTTGCATCCGCTCGGGTTTGCCGGCTGCCACCGCTTGCGTCAATCTTCTGGGAGCTTCGCAGCAGCAACTCGGCGACGTGCATGTAGTACTTGTGTTTTTCTGCCTTGGGTTCTCTCTTTGTTTCCTCCTCCACACATGATTTCGGAATGGTCGTCTCTGTCGCAGCCCTATGCGCATTTGAGCCTCGGGCCACGGTCTTGCTATAAGTGACATCTGATGCAAGCAAGAAGCCGCTGCGAGGTTTGAACGAGTATGGCCCAGACGGTTGCGAACCAGATCACAGGCGATGACATCATCTCCGAGCTGATCCGAAATGCCGACGCTGGGTGGTTCAAGGTTCGCTATACCGTTCTTGTGCCCTGCATTTTCAACGTATATCTCCATCCACGCGACTACGAACTCATCCAGCCGATCGCGGAACTCATTCGCGAGGAGGCGGTGCGTGCTCTCAGGGAGCACCTCGCCGACCTGAACAAACCCCGTAGTGCGCGTCCATTCGCCAAGCGCTTCGGCTCGGCCGACGAACCTCGTCCGGAATACAAAATTCTTGAGAAGCAGTGGGTGATCCAGTTCCATGGAGACCAGGAGGAGCGGCTCCGGCCAGGTGAGATCGAGATCTACTCGGAGTTGGGCAGCGCTCGTCCGAAGGAGTTCGGCGCTGGAGCTATGACGACCTTCATCACCCGGAATCCGGCTGGAAACAGCGAGGGCCCTCGTCAGGTTCCTGCAGGGGCGGTTTTTGCCAGGGTGCGCTATCGCGATGCTGGAATGGACAAGACGTTTGTGATGACCAGCGAAGAGATTGTGATTGGCCGCGGCGGAAAAGCTGTCTGGGTGGATCTGAAGCTCGAAGGGCCTGCGGATGTGTCCCGCGAACACTGCCGCATTCGGCGCGATGCTGAAACAGGCACCTTCTTCATCAGGGATCTGAGTCAATTTGGGACGACGGTGAACGGGGCTCCGATTCCGAACAGTGTGGATCGTATCGAAGGCGGGGAGAAGGTTGATCGTAACCGCGAGGTGCTTTTGCCGTCGCCCGCGAGGATCACGCTCTCCGATGTGTGCACGTTGGAATTCGAGGCAGAGCCTTGACCTCCACTCTGTTCTGGCTGCGCATTCCATTTCTTCTGGGATTCGTCACCATCGTTGTGTTCCTGGTGTGGGCGTTCGTGCGCCGCAGCGACTAGACCATGTTTGCCACGTCGCAATTATTGGTGGGCGGCCGTTCCGACGTAGGGCGGAAGCGGCCGGAGAACGAAGATCGCTTCTTCATCGATGCGCAACGGGGCATTTTTCTGGTTGTGGATGGGCTTGGTGGACATGCGGCGGGCGAGCGAGCAGCGGAGATTGCGGTGGACATCATCTCCACACGGCTGTCGCGCCGCACTGGTGCGACCGACAAGCGCCTCCAGGAGGCATTTGCACTTGCCAGCACGGAGATCTTCGAGGCCGCATCTCGCCACCCTGAGTGGGCGGGAATGGCATGCGTCGCTACCGTCGCATTGATCGAGGGGGACCAGGTTACGGTCGGGCACGTCGGCGACTCGAGGCTCTATCTCCTCACTCCTGGAAAGATGGAGAAGATCACCCGAGACCACTCGCCGGTGGGTGAGTTGGAAGACTCGCAAAGGCTCAGCGAAGACGCCGCCATGCACCACCCTCGCAGGAGTGAGATTTATAGAGACATTGGAAGTACGGCTCACACGCCCAACGACGCTGACTTTGTCGAGGTCCATTCTTTCACTCTTCCTCAGCCGGCGGCGCTCCTGCTCTGTTCCGACGGCCTTACCGATCAGTTGACGGCCGCCGATATTCGGCACCTGGTCGAGCACCATGCAGGAGACCCCGACAAGGCGGCCCATGCACTGGTGGAAGCTGCCAATGAAGCCGGGGGAAAGGACAACGTTACGGTGATATTGGTCGAAACAGAGGACTACGCGAGCGTATCTTCCGCTGCGGCAGAACCTGGTCAGGGTTCTGCTCGTCGCTTTTCTCGCTGGACCTGGTTTCTTCTCGGCGTGCTCGCGGCGTCTGCCTTGTTCCTCGCAGCACGGCCGTACTGGGAGCAATCCACATCTGGATTAAAGCTTCGGTTTGGGGTGGTGCGCTCAGCACGAAGCTGGACGGTCGGTCCGGATGCGATCACCACCATCGGCGCGGCGCTGGATCGAGCGCGGCCTGGAGATAGCATTGAAGTGAGTCCTGGCGAATATCACGAAGATCTACATCTGCGGAGCGGCATTTCCGTGGTGAGCACGGCGCTCCACGGCGCGCGAATTCTTTCGCCCAATGTGGCGGTTCTGGCTGAGGGCATTCACAGCGCACGGTTCGCCGGCTTTGACATTTTGGGTCCAGGGAGAGTGGGGATTCGCATTGCAAACTCTGATCTTCGGGTTACGGACGTGCGCGTGAGCGGTATGCAAAATGCCGGGATCGAGATCACCGGGGCGGGTGAATCTGTCATTCAGGCGTCTGAGATTGCGGATAACCCGGGGGCGGGAGTTTCTGTGCGTGAAAACGCTCGCCCGCGCCTTGAACACAACCTCGTCCGACATAATGGACATGGCCCCGCGATGCTACCCGGTATCCTTATCGAAGGTTCAGCGGCTCCTATTCTCTTCGGGAACATCATCGAAGAGAGCGGAGCAGAGCAGATATGGGTTTCGCCTTCTTATGATGCGGGCAGTCTGCTGACTGACAATGTGGTGGCTCCGGAGATGGGGGATAAGAGCCATCCGGTGAAGGTAACGTCGCCGTGAATAAGGACGCCGTGGATTCGGAGACAGCAGGGCGATTCACACTTTACCGGAAGTTACCGGCCGGGGGGATGGGACGCGTCTTTGAAGCGGAAGATCCGGTTGGTCCACGGCGGGTGGCGTTGAAACTTATCGATCTCGGCACGGACCCGGATAGCCTTCAGATCGTGAGCGCAGAACGGCTTGGGGCGGAGTTGCAAACGCGGCTCTGTGCGGTCGATAAGCGTGTTACCGCGATCTATGAGTCGGGCGAGATGCCGCGCTACTTCTACATCGTGATGGAGTACGTCGATGGCCGCGACCTGTCGGAGGTGTATGCAGCAAACGGTCTGGAGCCGATGCTGGCGGCGCGCATCACACAGGACGTTCTCGAGGTTCTTGATCACGCCCATAATTTTTCGACTACCCTGGATGGCCGCTCCATTCGGGGCGTTGTGCATGGTGACCTGAAGCCGCGCAATATCCGCCTCACCCCGGCGGGAGAGGTGAAGGTTCTCGACTTCGGCATTGCGAAGGCGCTCTCGCTAACGCGCAACTTCACGCAGAATGTTTTTGGCAGTGTGCAGTACTCCTCACCGCAGCGGCTGCTCACCGGAGAGGTCGATGCGGGCGCGGATCTGTGGGCTGCAGGCGTGATGCTGTATGAAATGCTTGCGGGTCATCCGTACTTCCAGGCGGATAACGGCTCGCGGCTGGAGCACGTGATCCGCAGCTATGACCGCGTGCTGCCCTTGCCGGAAACGTGGCCACAGACCTTGCGCAACGTTCTGCGGCGAGCTCTCCATCCCGACGTGCGGGTGCGCTACCAAACGGCCGCAGAGTTTGCCAGAGACCTGCAGGCATTTCGCAACGGCCAGGCCGTATCTGCCCCGGCTGATGGGGAAGGCACACGACGGGTGGCGCTGAATGACGACGCGACCAGACGCACGTCCCGGCCGGAGGCCGCCCTATCTCCACCACCTGTGGACGCTACACCCAAGACTGTAGCTACGCCCTGGACGCCTGTCGTCGTTCCACCGGCGGGGGCGCGCCGCAGACCGAGTGTGATGCGCGTGATTATGCGCACTGTGGGCGCATTGGTCCTGGCGGTCTTGCTTTTCCCTGTCTATCTGCTGGTGAACGAGTACCTGGTCTGGGGAAGCGCCCACCAGCTGGCGCGGGACCTCTCCAGCGAGAAGCAGCAGAATCTGGATGCTGCCTGGAAGGAATACCAGAAACTGTCATCGCGTTCTCACTTCCCAATCAGCTTGTGGGCCGCACGAGACGAGTTGCAGAAGCACCTGGTCGACGATGCCGATAGCACCATCGTGAAGTTCCGGTCTCCGGACGCGCCGCCGGTGTCAGAGGCAGATTGGACGCATGCCCGTGACGACTTGTCCCGGGCGATCGAGCTCGACCCAGGTGACAAGACGCTCCATGGGAAAATCCGTCTGGTCGATGGTCATTTGGCACGCTTGCGCGGTACTGCAGAACAGGATCCTCGATTGATGGAAAACGCCCGCCAGGATTTTCTGGCAGCCGCGCAGGTCCTGAAAAAGTCGCCCGACCCATGGCTTGGCTTAGCGCCTCTGTACATCTATTCCCTACACGACCTGGCGCATGGCGAGGCAGCGATTCGACAGGCCAGCCGTCTGGGTTATGCGACCGGTAAGCGGGAGACAGCGGAACTCGCAGATCTTTACCGCTACCGTGCTGAGCGCGTGATCGCGGTGGGAGATCAGGCGAGCACAAGGAGCCAGGCGGCGCACTACTATCGGATGGCAGCTCCTGACCTTGCACGCGCGCGCCATCTCTACGAGAGCATCGTGCCGTGGGACGGCGCAGCCGACAGCCTCAAACGGGTGAATGATTCGATAAACCGCATCTCAACCATAAAATAGGGGGAAGGCGGGCTGCTGAAAAACTCGGTTTCGGATGAAATCCTAGCCCTCAGCGGCTAAAGCCGTACTGATTCTAGTTTGGTTACGTACGGCCTAAAGGCCGTACCCTTCAAAAAAGGGAAACAAATGGCGGTAACTCGCAGCACGTTGGCCGAGCGGGCGCAGCACCCTCACCAGCCTATGGAGGCGCGGGGCCGGGCGGGAGAGCGCGTTCTTTTACTGCTGACGTCGGCCTTGATTCTTGCAGCGCTGAGCCTCACGGCGGCAGCGAAGATGGCCCGAATAGGTGCCTTGGACAGCGAGCGCCTGAACCTCTCCACGCTGGACAGACGCGAACAACTGCTCCCTTTCTTGACTTGGGTTTCTTCTCCTGCTGAACGCCAGTACATCGCGAGCAAGATATTCGAGGGTGTCCGCAGAGGCGAGGGTTCGGTGTCGCACGTAGGAGAGATCGGCCAGATCCGAGTTCCCATTCGTGACGTGCTGAGGACGCATGGACTCAGCGGATTGCAGGCCCGCGCGCGCCAGGTACAATCTGCGCGGCCCGGTGCGGAGATTATCCTGCTGCTCGACTCCGCGGAGCTAGCACGGCTGAAACCATCTTTTGTTGTGCGGGACAAGTCTGAGTTTCGCAGTCAGCTCATCCAGTGGTCTGTGCTCGTCTTCTGCGCTTTCTGGGCGGTGCACATCTTTTGGTCGGTGCGCGGAGTGGGCGGCCCGCAATATGTGTTGCCGGCTGTTCTGCTGTTGAGTGGCAGCGGCATGACGCTGATGATTACACTGCGTGACCCGGTGCGGGACACGCTTGCCTTCTCAACCTTTGCCCAGGGTGTGGCTGGTGGCTGTCTGGTGTTGGCTCTTGCCAGCATCCTCGACTATCGTCGCATCAGCGGAAAGCTAAGCTACGTTTTTCTCATCGCGAGCTTCTTGCTCTCGGCCGGATTGATCCTCTTCGGCTCCGGACCAACCGGCAGTGACGCGAAGGTCAACCTGCTGGGATTTCAACCTGCCGAGGTCATTCGCGTTCTCATCGTCTTTTTTCTCGCTGGATACTTTTCGGAACGATGGGAACTTCTTCGCACGTTGCGCGACCAACGCAAAGCGCTCAAAAACATCTCGCGTTGGGTCGAGGTGCCCAGGCTTGAGTACCTTCTGCCTGTGCTGGGCGGTGTGGTCGTGTCGCTTGCCTTCTTCTTCCTGCAGAAGGACCTTGGGCCGGCGCTGCTGATCGCTTGCCTGTTTCTCGCTATGTACGCCGTTGCCCGCGACCGGTACCTGTTTGCGTTCCTCGGCCTGATTGTCATCCTGTGCGGGTTTGCGTCTGGCTACTTCCTCGGATTTCCGCAGAATGTCGCCGGCCGCGTATCGATGTGGCTCTCACCCTGGGACAACTCTGTTCGCGGGGGCGAACAGGTGGCGCATTCGCTGTGGGCGTTTGCCACGGGCGGGCCGTTGGGCACGGGCCTCGGACTGGGTGACCCACAGTGGATGCCCGCGGCTCATACCGATCTCATCCTGGCTGCGCTGGGCGAGGAATGGGGATTCCTTGGCGTCCTTGGAGTGCTTGCACTCTATGCCTGCCTGGTTCGGTTTGGCATTCGGGTTGCGCTCCGTGCCCGCTCCGATTACAACTTCTTCCTCGCGCTCGGACTCACCCTGGCCTTCGTTCTCCAGATCCTGCTGATTGCGGGCGGTGTGCTCGATTTAATCCCTCTCTCCGGCGTTGTGGTTCCCTTCCTTAGCTACGGCAGAACCGGTCTCATCACCAACTTCGCGATTATCGGCATTCTGTTCTCCCTTAGCCGGGAGATCTCGCCTGCGCAGGATACGACCGAGCCTTTTCGCGTGAGCGTGCGGGAGATTTCCTACGTGATCGCCGGTCTGGGCGCGTGTCTTCTGCTGAAGGCGTTTTACATCCAGGTGATCCATGCAGACTCGACTGCAGGTTCCGGTGCTCTCGCGCTGCAGGCGGATGGAGAGCGCCGGTACGAATACAACCCTCGTCTGCTCGCAGTCGCCCACTCTATCCCTCGGGGCACGATCTACGATCGCAATGGAATCCCGCTCGCGACCAGCAACTGGAATGAGATTGCGCAGAACCGCGAGCGCTATAGCGGCATGGGCCTGTCCGTGAGTGAACAGCCGGCGCCGGGAGAAACTCGCTACTATCCGCTTGGACCAGCAACCTTCCATCTGCTTGGAGATCTGCGGACGCGCGCTAACTGGGCCGCACGTAATAGTTCCTACGCAGAGCGTGATTTCATGCAAGCACTGCAGGGCTATGACGATCGCGCGACTGTCGTAGCGGTATTCGACCCGCGTACCAGGACTTCGCAGCGCATCCTTCGATACGACCTGCGCGAGTTGCTGCCACTGCTGCGGCATCGCTGGCAACCCAACAATCCTGAGGTGAAGAGGGTTCTGGAGCGCGATCGCAATCTGCATATGACCATCGACGCTCGCCTGCAGTTGAAGACAGCGGAACTGCTGGAACACCAACTCGGCCAGCTTGGCCGGACAAAAGGAGCGGTTGTGGTGATGGACGCGGAAAACGGCGACTTGCTCGCCTCCGTAAGTTATCCCTGGCCAAACCCGTCCCTCTCCCCTGCAGAGCCGGATCAGGATGGCGCCCTGCTCGATCGTGCGCGCTATGGACTGTATCCGCCTGGCTCGTCTTTCAAGATCGTTACTGCCATTGCGGCTCTCCGGAAGGATCCAGGGAACGCTGATCAGATCTATGAATGCAAGCGCCTTCCGGATGGCCGCACGGGCGCCTTTATACAGGGATGGAAGCGGCCGATCCATGACGATGTCAAAGACAGCGCGCCGCACGGAGCAATCGCGATGCGTACTGCCATCGTCGTCTCGTGCAATGCATACTTCGCGCAACTGGGCACTTACAAAGTGGGGCCGGAAGCGCTGCTCGATACTGCCACGCGACTCGGCATCTCGGTGGCAAACCCGTCAGACGTGAAAACTCTGCGCGCAGAGATGCCGCAGACGTCCTATGGCCAGGGTCAGGTGGTGGCTACTCCTTTTCAGATGGCGCGGGTGGCAGCCACCATTGCCCATGGTGGCTCCATGCCGTTTGGGCGCTGGGTTACAGACCAGACGAACCCTCGACTGGACCCTCCACAAGCGATTCTCAATCCGGAGCTATCCACCCAAGTGGGCGAGTATATGCGCGCTGTCGTCACCTCGGGGACGGGCAGGAGCGCAAAGCTGCCGGATATCGCCATGGCGGGCAAGACAGGGACAGCGGAGCTGGAGCATGCTCCGTCGCACGCCTGGTTCATCGGATTTGCCCCGTATGACGGAACCCACAAGCTGGCATTTTCCGTACTGATAGAGAATGGCCAATACGGCGGCACTGCTTCCGCTCCGCTGGCCGCGGAAGTCATGAAGGCCGCCAAGGCACTGGGCTACCTGCAAGGAGCGCCATGAGTCGACTGCACGATCTGGAGCGGCGCATCGATGAAACACTGCGCGGCATGCTGCGCTCCTCGTCGCCGGACCAGAAACGCGAACTGCTGGAGATTCATCGCGCGTTGCTCGACGATGTCACCGCTCATGTAGACAGGTTGCGGCGCGGTAAGCAGACGTTCCCTTTTACTCAGTTGAACGTGCAGATTCTTCTGCCGGACCCTTCGCTTCGACGCTCTTATGAAGTCGTTTTTGTTGAAGGCGATGCTCTCGCACGCGACATCCGCCTGCGCCTTGAGGATCAGCGGATCGAGCTCCCGGTGCATCTGGCGGTGCAGGTAGAACTGGTGCCGGAATTGCCGCCGGATGTGGCGGCTCGTGGATTTGATGTGCACTACGGGAGCATTCCTACCCCGCAGCCATCGGAGAAGGGAATGGAGGTCCGGCTTACGGTCATCACCGGATCTGCCGAGGAACATCAGCTTTGCCTGAAGAAGAAGCGCATTCACCTGGGCCGTCTTGCGGAAGTTATCGACGCGGATGGGCGGCTCACGCGAAAAAATGACGTGGCATTCCGAGACGACGGGCAGGCTCCCAACCCATCTGTTTCGCGGGCTCATGCCCACATTGAGTTCGATCCCGAGAAGGCTGTGTTCCGCCTGTTCGATGATCGGAGCGCCCATGGAACCACTGTCATCCGGGATGGCTCCGTGATTTCGGTCCCTCAGGGCGCGAGCAAAGGCATCGCGCTGCGGCACGGAGATGAAATCGTGCTTGGACAGGCGCGAGTCCTGTTTGAAGAGGGCAATTAGCCGATACGCTATTTGCGAGTCTTGATGGAACGACCAAAAAAGCCAAACAGCAAGTGAAGTACAGCAAGCGCCAATGCTCCGAGAAAGGCCGCTTTGAAGCTAGTGACGGCGAAACCTGGCACAAAGTGACTTGAGAACCAGAGAATGACTGCGTTGATAACCAGGAAAAAGAGTCCGAATGTCAGGATGCCGAGCGGCAGCGTGATGATCTTGAGCAGAAGCCCGAGGGTTGCATTGAAGAGTCCGATTACGATTACAGCAATCAAGGCGGCAACAACGCTGCTGACCTGAAATCCGACCACGAAATGCGACACAACCAGCAGAGCCACAGCATTCAAAATCCAGTGCAGAAGCAAACGAAGCATATCCACTTCCTTTCAGACTTAGAGGCTAAACGCGCGGTTCCCAATTTTGGTCTCAACAACGCAAGCATAGCGGAATACCCCTAAGCTGGAGTTTTTTTTAAAGATTGCTGACCTCAACGCGCTGGGCGGAGATGAATCTCCCTGTATTTATAAACAATATTGTTTATTTTTATATAAAATGAAGAGCAGCGAGTTCAAGCGTTGGCTGACGGGTCAAGGAGCAACATTCAAGCCGGGCAAAGGCTCCCACCTCAAGGTCACCCTGAACGGCAAGAGTTCTGTTCTGCCGATGCACGGCAAGGAGCTCGGCACCGGGTTGGTGGCGGCGATTAAAAAGCAACTCGGACTCAAACAGGAGGCATCATGCGATACCCAATCGACGTAAAGCCGGATGGAAAGTTCTTCCTCGTAACCTTCCCCGATATCCCAGAAGCTATTACTCAGGGGAAGAGCCTGAAGGAGGCCAAGGAGGTAGCTGCGAGCGCCCTCGAAACCGCACTGGATTTCTATTTCGAGAACTCGCGAGTTGTCCCCAAGCCATCACGCATAAAGCGCGGTCACGATTTCGTCGAACTCCCCGCCAGCGTTTCGGCGAAAGTGCTTCTGCTCAATGAAATGATCCGGCAGCGGGTCCGACCTGCCGAGCTGGCGCGCAGGATGCAGACGACACCGCAAGAGGTGAACCGGCTAACGAATATTCATCACACTTCGAGGATCGATGGAATCGCCGGAGCAATGAAGGCGCTCGGCAAGACATTGGAGATTCGCGCAGTTTAGTTGAGAATTGCTTCCGAGGCTTGTTGGTTGGCTCTCGAGCTTGCAACGCAATGATTCTAATGGTCGGGGCGGAGGGATTCGAACCCCCGACCCTCTGCTCCCAAAGCAGATGCGCTACCAGGCTACGCTACGCCCCGATTCTCGGATTGTATCGCAACCGGCGTCCCTCAGGCTTGGCGGGCGAGCCACTCCAGGAACCAGAGGATCAGGAAGATGGGGGCTAGAAAGATGGCGCTGAGGGTCGCGGCGATCAGCAGCAGGAAGACCCAGTCTTTCCAGGTTTGCCGTCGCTGTTGCTCGAGATGGCGAACGATGAGCGCATAGTTTCGCCGGTTCGCCTTCCACGCGATATCAAAGGCGTCGCCCAATAGGGGAATCGTCCCCAGCAGTACCTCGATGCCAATGTTGACCACCATTCGGACCAGCGTGATGTAGGGCACGCCCCGTACCCAGGCTGCAAAAACGATGATGGTAGAAGCAAGGCCGCCAATAATGTCTCCCAGGCCGGGGACGAGACCAATGATGCCATCCAGTCCGAAGCGGATGGAGGTTCCGGGGACACGAAACCAGTCATCGAGCACGTGGGAAAGAAAGTCGAGATTTTCGTCTGCGAACAAGCCGCTGGCCTTCTGGAAACGAGGCGGCGGCCCAGGCTTGCGGGGAGGCAAAATTTCGGGCTGGCGACTGGTCGGCATGGGCAAAGTAAGGCAGCCTGCTGTAGCGTAGAGGGCTTGTCCGAGCTGCTGGGAGCGCCGAACCCGGATGTTATAATCTAAGTCTATATGGCGGCTATAGTTCAGTGGCAGAACGCCGGTCTGTGGCACCGGATGTCGTGGGTTCGACCCCCACTAGCCGCCCCAATGATGCCCTTTCTACCCGTCGCTGCACTTGGATCCTTCCGGGTGAACCTGCCCAAGGGAGCTTGGAAAGCTTGAACGGGCGGAGTTAAGTCCCAGGTGGAAAACGCCGACGTGGCTACCCAACCCTCTTCTTCCATACCCCCTGTCTGGCTTGGATGCTCCGGGTGGGCTTATCCAACCTGGAAACCGGAGTTCTACCCGCCCAAAACGGCGGTTAAGAAAATGCTGGAGTTCTACGCGACGCTGCTTAACTCCGTCGAGGTGAACTACACCTTCCGCCATCTGCCGTCTGCAGCTACCGTCGAGGCGTGGTTGGCACAGACCGGGGCGGACTTTCGCTTCTCATTCAAAGCCCCGCAGCGGATTACGCATATCAAGCGGCTGAAGGAGTGCAGCGATACGCTGAGCGCCTTTTACACTGCTCTGCTGCCGGTCATCCGCGCCGGACGCATGGGCGTGGTTCTATTCCAGTTGCCTCCGAATCTCAAGGCAGACCCGGCGAGGCTTGCGAGCTTTCTCAAAGAAGCCGCGCCTGAGGGTACGGCCACGTTGCGCGTCGCCTTCGAATTTCGCCACGCTTCCTGGTTTGCCAGCGAGATCTTCGAACTGCTGCGACAGCATCAAGCCGCGCTTTGCGTAGCCGAGAGCGACGAACTGCAAACGCCGGACGTAGTCACCGCGCCGTTCTGCTGCTACCGGCTGCGCAAAAGCGACTACGGGCCGACTGAGTTGCAGCAGATCGAAAAGCAGTTCGCAGACAGGGCCATGCAGGGAGATGTTTTCGCCTATATCAAGCACGAGGACACACCCAAAGGCGCGTTGCAGGCGGCTTCTCTGCTGGCGAGGTTGAAAGCGCAGTGAGAGATGCGAGCGAACTCCTGGCTGAAGCTGTAAGCGAGTTCGCGGCCACGGCGGAGTTCCTTCCCCGGCGATTTCTGCGCAACGGCCACCTGCAAACATTGGCGGGAAACTTTCTGCCCCGGCAATATGTGTTGCCTGAGCCGGAGGCGCACATCATTCAAGTGGACGCGGGTAAAGGCGACGACTCTCGAGCCGCAAGCCAACTAACGGAAGCGCGAAGGGATGTTCGCACACACGGTGCAAGCTATGTACTCTGCCATTGCCATTGGCAGGCCAACGCGAGCGAGAGGCCGACCGTGCTGCTGGTGCATGGTCTGGAAGGATCTACGCGCTCGCAATATATGCTGGGGAATTCAGCACGGGCTTGGGCCGCTGGGTGCAATGTGATTCGGATGAACATGCGCAACTGCGGGGGGACCGAGGATATGTCACCGACACTGTATCATTCCGGGCTCTCGGGCGATGTCGCAGCCATTATGCGGACATTCGCTGCGGAGAAAGGCCTGCGTGCCTTTGCGCTGATCGGCTACTCCATGGGCGGCAACCTGGTGTTGAAGCTGGCGGGTGAGTTGGGCGGAGGCGCGCCGCCGTATCTGAAAGCCGTGGTTGGGGTGTCGCCGGTGATGGATCTGGGCGCCTCCGCGGATGCACTGCACAACGTCGTCAACCGCGTCTACGAATGGAAGTTTTTGATCGGTTTGCGGCGGCGTTTTCGTCGCAAGGCAGAACTCTTTCCCGCCATTTATTCGACGGAAGGGCTGGAGAGGATCGGAAGCCTACGCCAGTTTGACGACCAGATCACTGCCCGCTACTCGGGCTTCCGCGGTGCGGACGACTATTATGACCGGGCGTCCAGTTCCCATGGGGCAGCGCAGATTGCCGTGCCGGCACTGATTCTGCATTCGCTGGATGATCCCTTTATCAGGATGTTGCCACCGACCCGCGCCGCTTTGCTGGCCAACCCCCGGGTGCGGCTGGTGGAGACGGCGCATGGAGGCCATTGCGCCTTCCTGGCGCCGGCTGTCGGTTACGACGGCTATTGGGCGGAGAAGATGCTGCTGGATTTCCTGCTCTCAGCGACGAAACCCTGATGGAAGCGGATTGGTTGGTTGAGCTTGCCGCCACGGATCCTGTGATCGCAGTTCCCTGGGCTGCAACTGGAGAAGACGAACCCAAGTGCAGGTTCGTGGATTTGCGCCTGTATCCCCAGTTAGTCGCCGAAATCGAAGAAGCCCAAAGGAGCTTGGCTCTGCGGGCTGCATTGCTGCTGCTCAACGGCGGCGCTTCGCATCTGTGGACTGCCAAGTGCGACGCGTGGAACAGCAGCCCCGAGGATGGCGATGATCCATTCGATCCCTACGAGATGAACGCCGAGCCTGGAGATACAGCTTTTGGCGCCGGCTCGTATATCGATTTGCTAGCCCGCGATTTGGAGATGAGCCAGTGCTTCGACGGCCAGGAGCGATGGCTGCGGGCGGTGACCGAAAGCCTGCGTGGGATTCCGTCGAGCGCGGCGCGGGTGGAACTTGTCCTGCGGCGCGCACTGGTTGACGGCGTTCCGGGTTATGGAGTGACCTGGTTTGTGGAGGGCTGCGGCGCAACTGCGAACCGCGCCTATGAAGCCTGGGGCGGCGCATTCGATCTGGCCTTGGCTGCGATCATGGATGTTCGACTTTGGCGTGACGATACAATGGCAGAAACGGGCGAGTAGCTCAATTGGATAGAGCACCGGCCTTCTAAGCCGGGGGTTGTGGGTTCAAGCCCCGCCTCGCCCACCAGCCGAGAATCAGTTAGTTCGGCTCCTTTCCTCGACCTTCTCCGTACGCGATGGCCGCGTCCAACTCCGGGTGCGAACCCGCTGTCGACTCATTGCGAAGACCGGAAATCAGCGACATGAGTGTTGTGGTTCCCCCATCGATGACAAAGGTCTGGCCGGTGATGAAGCTTGCATCCTCAGCGCACAGATAGGCCGCCATCCTGGCTACATCAAGAGGAAGGCCATAACGCGCCATAGGCACTGCGGTTTGGGCTTGCCGGCGAGATTTCTCGAGGTCGAAACCGGCGATCGCGGCGTGATTTTCGACCATGATCCATCCCGGCGCGATGGCATTCACCCTGACCCCCTGGAAACCCAGCTCTACCGCCAGAGAGCGGGTGCAGGCCGCGATGGCTCCCTTGGTTGCAGCATAGGCTGAATGTTCCGGTGCTCCCTGCAAGCCGTGGATCGACGAAAGATTGCAAATGGCCCCGAGACCTTGGCTCACCATCGGTTCAACCATCCTTTGGGTCAGCAGGTAGGGGGTGCGGAAGTTCACGTTGAGGAGGCTGTCCAGTTGCTCCGGCTCCATCTTGAGGAACGGACGAGTCAACGTAATTCCCGCATTGTTCACCAGGCAGTCGATACCGCCAAGGAAGGCGAGCGCGGCATCCGCCATGCGCAGCGTAGCATCCGGGTCGTTGAAATCGGCGGCCAGAATCGCAGCCCTTCTACCCAGAGACTGGATCTCCTGGGACGCGGACTCCGCGCCCGCGGAGTCGTGACTGTAGTGCAGCACAACATCGGCACCCTGGCGGGCAAACTCCAGTGCGATCTCCCGTCCAATTCCCGTCCCGGCACCTGTTACCAGGGTCCGCTTTCCTGCTAGTTTGCCCGTTGGTGTCATGCTAATTTCACCCGCTGTGAGTCTGTCCGGCGAATTCGTCAAGTGCCTTCGAGAGTTGGTCCAGGCCCTTGGTTGTCATCTCAGGATCACCACCAATACCAACCCGGAAATGTTCCGGCATCTCAAAGAAGTGTCCGGGAACGACACTTGTTTCGTACTTCGTGCGTAGCAATTTGCAGAACTCCGTGACCAAGCCGTGTCTGAGCTTTGGGAAGATGACGGTTCCCCAGTTTGAACGGAAGACGTCGAGATCACTCCTACCTTCGAAAAAGGCATCGAGCGTAAGCTCGTTGGCATGGAGCAATAACTTGGCACGCGTGGCAAGTAATTCCAGATGGTCGAGAGCGATCACGCTGAGCAACTCGCCCGGATGCACTGGTGAGTTGAAAAACAGATCAGACAGGTCCCAGATCCGCCTGGCGAGGTCGCGGGTGGCAAGAATCCATCCGCAGCGGAGACCGTTTAGGCCATACGCTTTAGTCAGGCTATTGGTAGCGATAAACTGATCACCGAGATGGAAAGAGGATCGCACTGGCTGATCGAAGACCAAATCGAGATACACCTCATCGACGAGTATCTGTGCGCCTGTGCCCGCAGCCATGTTACCGATCTCGACCAGCGTCGTTTGCTCTGTGAAGGCCCCGGAAGGATTGTGGAGATTGGTCAAGACAATGAGGCTCGTCTTAGGCGTGAGACGCCTGCGCATTTCGTCAGGATCAATCTGGAATAGATTTTCCGGACGGCGATCGAAGCGGAGAATGTTCGCACCCTGCCAGGACGCAACCTCGACGATTGGACCGTATGCGGGCCGCTCGATCAAGACATCATCTCCGGGCGTAATGACGGCCGCCATCGCCAAATGATTGGCCATCGATGTCCCATATGCAGCCACTACGCACTCTGTCGCGACATCACATTTCCGGGCAAGACGCTCTTGCAAGGGAGCGTAGCCGTACACACCACCCCCATTTATCTCTAAATCTTCGATCGACACAGACAGCGCCGACAATGGAAGGTTCATAATTCCGCTGGTTGAAAGATTGTACTGGGCAGGAGAGTGAAGCTTGGCCCATGCAAGGTACTTCGACGCCATAGCTCGCGTGTTCAGGTTCATTTCCCTTGCGGTGTCGGCGTCATCGCGAATTCCCCATTCGACTAGAACATCGGCGCACTTGGCCGCTTGATCATCTCCGACGCGACGTTAGCGGAAGTTCGACCGGTCTGCAGGTGCCTTGGACCTCTGGTTCAATTCCGGATCCAAAAAACGGAACTTGCACGGGGCGGCCCAGTCAGTATCGTCGCCTACAATCTGCCTGGGACTAACCGGCGATTTCCGCACCCTTATCTATCCTGGTCCCCGCGTCATCTTCCTTTCATTCGCCTGCGCTACGGTTGCCACGGAGGATTTGTGTGACGATAGCCATCTTTGAGTGGCTCCTCGGGCTCAGCGTATTGCTATTTATCGGGCGCCGGCTGGTGCTGCGCCTGCAGCTGTCCCGCGCCAAGCACCGCTCACTTGCCGGCCACGCGCGGATCGGGCGCATGCTGGCTCGTCTCGTGCCCTACTACGAATATGACGAAGCGCAGTTTTTCCGGGCCGACGACGCCCCAGAACACATCGGCGAACAGCGACGAGTGGCCTTCAGGCGCCTGGCCGTACTCTATGCGCAACGCTTCGCCAATACCGTGCGGCAGACCAATGAAGTCCAGGACGAGATCTCCGATCTTCAATTCACGGCGCGGTATCGCGTACCCTTCCAGTTCAGCCGCTACGTCCGCCAACACCTGAACAGCGGATCTTTCGTCCTCTCCTCCAGCGGCGCGACCACGACCGATCTCGATGGCAGCCGGCGCTACGACCTGACCGGGTCCTACGGCGTGAATGTGTTTGGCTACGACTTCTATAAGGACTGCATCGAACGCGGGAGTGCTCGCGTCCGTGACCTGGGACCGGTGCTCGGCGCGTACCACCCGGTGACGGCGACGAACGTGCAACGCCTGCGTGCGATCTCCGGACTGGATGAAATCTCCTTCCACATGTCGGGCACCGAAGCCGTGATGCAGGCCGTACGCCTGGCCCGCTACCACAGCGGGCGCCGCTATCTGGTCCGCTTTTGCGGCGCCTACCACGGCTGGTGGGGCGAGGTGCAACCGGGGGTCGGTAACCCGGTGAAGGAGCGGGACACGCTGACGCTCAAGGATATGGACGAGCGGAGCCTGCGCGTGTTGCGCAGCCGGCGCGACATCGCATGCGTGCTGGTCAATCCTATCCAGGCGCTCCACCCAAACTCCGGCGCGGCGGCAGATTCGACGCTGGTGGACAGCGGACCGCACACCAGCTATGACCGCGCAGGATATACAAAATGGCTGCAACGGCTGCGCCAGGTGTGCTCCGACCGCGGCATCGTGCTGATTTTCGATGAGGTGTTTCTTGGCTTTCGGCTGGCCCACGGGGGCGCCCAGGAGTATTTCGGGGTCCGCGCCGACATGGTGACCTACGGCAAAACGGTGGCCGGCGGCCTGCCCATCGGCGTGGTCTGCGGGCGCGCCAACCTGATGAAGCGCTTTCGGGAGGATAGGCCCGCGGACGTCTGCTTCGCGCGCGGTACCTTCAATTCCCATCCGTATGTCATGGGGGCGATGTCCGAGTTCCTGGAGCGATTGGAGACTCCGGAGATCCTGGCGTGTTATCGCGAGCTCGATGCAGTGTGGGACTTCCGGGCGGCTCAGCTCAATGAGCGTCTGCGCGCAGCCGGGGTCCAGGTCCGGGTGGCAAATCTCTCCTCAGTATGGACGGTCTGCTATCTGCAGCCGTCGCGCTACCACTGGATGTTTCAGTACTATCTCCGCGCCGAAGACCTGGCGCTGAGCTGGGTGGGGACGGGCCGGCTCATCTTCAGCCTGAATTACACCGACCAAGACTTCGCCGCGGTCGCCGACCGCTTCGTAGCGGCGGCGCGGCAAATGCATCAGGATGGCTGGTGGTGGCCGAACCCTGCGCTCACCAGCAAAGCCATCAGGCGTCGCGTACTGCTAGAAATGTTGCGGGCTCGCCTACATCATCCATCGGATCAATCAGCTGACCCAACAGGTAAAGCGGCGCTCGATAGTGGAGCACGAAGCTGACGGGTAGCGACACCGGAGCGCATCACTGCCAATACGCTTATGCAAGCGTCATTATTGTGGGGTTCCGATCAAACCAAAAAGGATGTCATGAACAATGCGGCCGGTTGCGATTTTCCACTCCGTGGGCATCGCGCCCGCTCCATCGTGATGCACACCTAGCACGATCTTGTTGTGCCAGATCGCGAGTGGACCATCGTTCGGTCGAGAATCAATCAACTCTGCAGGATCCATATGCACTCCTGTTTGTGTCTTCGACCAACCCCTGAGAGCGTTCAGAAACTCGTCCTCGGGTTTCGCCAGCTGAGCCTAGTTAATCAGCTGTAATCATTTGCTTGTGTCATGGAGTTGTAACCGGTTTGTCATATTAGTTGGCTACTTTATCCCCGGTGTTCTGGCTACGATTGAACAATTGTTATCGCCAGCGGCACTCTTCTTGCATCTGTCCAGCGCATCGGCGTCGGCAAGATACTGATTGAATCTTGCTTGCGCAGATCCCCATGCTCCGCGTCCATTGCTGGCAAACGCCTTGAACGGAGCAGCCAGCAAGAAGTGTGTCCATGCCTCAACTCCCTTATCAACTAATCCGATCGGCGGAGGAACGTTCGGCGCCACCGGTCCCAGGTATACCTGGTCTCCCAGTGGTAGCAGATCATGCGCTTTTAGGAACGACTGCACGGTATCAGACCAGGCTTCCACATGGCTGTAGAGATGGTGTCCATCCTCTCCGTCGGGAGGAGCCAGTACGAATTGCTCCATGCCGCCACCGCGAGTGTAGGCAGCTTCAAATTGACGTGCCATCACCGGCGGAAAATAGTGGTCATTTTGCGCGTAGATCCACAGCATAGGCAGATCTCCATGCTTGTGCGCGCTCTTGCCGAACGCGCCGAAGGCGCCCGCTACGCCATCCAGATCGCAGTCGTGCTCGTGGCCATCGCTGCCTCTGCCACCCGCGAAACTGATGGCAGCTTTAAGACCTTTGGGTGGATCTGCGATCAATGCTACTTGCGCAAATCCTCCCGTGGACACGCCGGCACTCAGAACCGTCTCCCCGTCCACTTCAGGCAGGCTATTTGCGTAACGAATGGCGGCTCGCAGGTCGTCAGCACTGGCTTGACCAGCCGCCTCAAAACTGCCTCCTCGCCTGGAGTTGCAGCTCCCTTGCTGGCTATCCATTCGTCCATCCGACCGTCCATACCCACTTCTCACCACCACAATAGCCACAAAACCTCGCCGTGCGAACCACAGCGCCTGCTGAAGTTGCGACCATGGGGTGGTGCGCATGCGCGCTTCTGGATCAATCGATGTGCCATGCGTCAAGACTGCGAGAGGATGTCGCCCCGGTCGATCCGCATACACTTCGATTGAGTCCAATCCGCGCGGAAACGACTGAGGCGCAGGTATCCACATTTCCCGTTCGACGAACCGAATCGGTGCCGGCAACGGCGGCGCAGGTTGATCCTGCGCTACGCCGCTCGAAAACAAAACAGCCAAGAAAGCCAGAGTCAAAGATAAGCGCATGTCCAGCAGTACAAACGATGCTCTTTTCCTGGTCAATGTTTGGGGTAGTTGTATTTCTGGTTCGACAAGCCGCTCAAGATCATGATGAAGAGCGCCCAAGGGCAGGCGAACTTCGGTGTCTTCGCACTCTGCCGCGTAAGCGGAATCGGACGTTGACCGATAACGAGGCATAAACAAAAGGCCCTCTCCCCGGAACCGGAGAGAGGGCCTTCTACAGCCGGACGACGATTTAGTCGTCGTCGTCTGCCTTGGTGAGTGCAACCTTCTTGATGAAGGCGCTCGCCGGACGAACCGTCTTCTCGCCAGGGAAGGGGACCTTGTACCCAGTGGCCTCGTACCAGTCGAAGTGGCTGATCGTGTCCGGGTCTAAGGAGTCGGGAATGTGATAGTGGGCGGGGAAGACCTGCGTCTTCATCTTGAGCCAGCCAGCCCGTAGAGCTTTGACTTTAGGGCTATCCTGCAGCGCCGCTGTTGTGGTGCTGCAAGTGTTGATGCTGGGGGTGATGTTGGACGGGGCCGTATACCCGGTAACGCCGTAACACAGCGGGACCTGATTGGGCACGTGCGCCCAGGGGAGGAAGTTGTTCAGGGGCGGATTGTCGACGAAGAGCGTGCTCATCGGTGAGGCCACGAGGTCGTTCTGGTTCATGGGCTTTAAGCCGAGGATCTGCTCGATCGTGCGGGTCATGTTGACCTGCGTGTAGAAGGTGCTTTCGGCCTTCACGCCGGCCCCAGTACCATCGGAGTTCACCTGCTGCGTGACGTAGGGGCTGATGACATAGCCCGGGCTGCGGTGGCCGTCCACGTGGTCGACGCCGTCCTGCGCGTCGTCTTCCTCGACGAAGATTGCCGAGTCCTTCCACACTCTGCTGTGGCTGATGATGTCGACAACGCGCCCAACGGCGAGGTCGTTATCGGCCTCTTCGGCGATCGCGTTCGGCGGGCCGGTGGTGTGGTCGCTCATGATCCAGAGCATGCTCAACTGGGGTACCGTACCGGCGGCCACGTCCTTGTTAAAGTCCTGCTGCCAGACGTCGACCCGGTACTGGTCGGGGATGCCCAGATCGAACTGTGGGTAGTTCTGGACTGCGTACTTCATTACGTTGGGGAGCGGGGAGTAGGAGCCGATGGTGTTGTAGTACTGGAGCTGCGACTCGTTGCCACTCTCGTATTCCAAGGTGTCGTTGTAGAACTGGTTCCAGGTTGGCTCGCAGCTGTTCGAAACAACAAACGGTAAGGGAGTAGGCGGAACAGTACCATTAAAAGTCGTATCTTGGGTCTGATTCGTCGGAGTGCAACCCGGCACGGTGAACGTGTTGTATTCGACGTACTCGCCGTAGATCTTCATCCTGGCGCCGGCTGCGGCCGCGACATCGAACAGGTGGCCCTTCTTCTGGTAGGCAATGCCATCGCCGCCGTTGGAGGGATAGTCGCGGAGCCAGTCGGGCGACTGAATGTCGTCAGAGTAGGGCGCCATGGCCTGCATGATCCAGTTGTGACCGTCGGCCGATTGACGGCTGGGGTCGTAGAAGTTGTCCAAAAGCGGGAAGCGCTCCACCATCGTGTGCGCGTTGGGGGTTACGACGGGGTATGCGGCGTAGGTCGAGGCGTCGCCAAAGACGGCCAGGCTCGGGTCGCCATTGCCTTCTTTCACATCGCCCAGCATCTGGTCGTAGGTGCGGTTTTCACGGATGATCAGGAAGACGTGCTTGATCTTCGACGGATCGCCGATCCTGTTCGGGATTACGGCCGGCTTGGCATACGGGTTGCCACCAGCAGCCGACCAAATGTTTCGCACCAGATCCCAATGGTTATTCTGGAAGACTTGCTGCGTCATCGCGTCCAGAGTCCCGCGATTCGGCACGGGGACGAGGCTGACGGTGCCAAGGTCCTGGTGGGTGTTGAAGGAGGTCACGCCGTGGTCTGTTTCGTACGAATTTTCGGGCGTATTCGTGGGAGCGGGCGCAATTCCGTAGCCCGTGGTGCCGATGCCCTTGTCGTTGGCAACGAGCAACGCATTGTCCGCTGCGTCCAGCACAACCGAACTGGGCGCGTAGCCGACTGGGATCATGCCCGTGACGGGACTCCAGCCATAGGCGTTGAGGTCGACAACCGCGACCGCGTTGGCGTTGTACAGCGCGACGTAGGCAATGTTGTTCTTGGCGTCGACGGCGATGGAGTTCGGGCCCGCGCCGTAGGCCGGTTTGTTTTCGCCGGGCACGCCGATCGGCAACCCGAGGTCGATCGTCCGCACTTCCCGGTTGTCCGTGGTGTCGATGACCGAGATGTTGTCGCTATAAGTGTTGGCGACCAGTAGATACTTGCCCCAGAACGCCATGCCGGTCGGGTGATAGCCGGCGGTGATGCTGCCGGTGACCGTAAACGAGGCCAGGTCGACCACGGAAATAGTGCCGGGGGCCGTTGTGCCGGTCGGATATTCAGAGACGATCGGGGTTCCGTTGGAGTATTCCTGAAAGTCGCTCGCGGTAGCAATCCGGCCGGCCTCGTTGGAGACATAGGCGGTCTTGCCATCCGGCGAGATCACGACGCTGAGGGGGACGTTGCCGACGCGAACCTCCGGACCTTCCACCGGTTTGGTCGCGGTTAAGTCGATCTTGGTCAACGTATCGTTGGTGTTCAGGACGGCGTAGGCAGTCTTGCCATCCGGCGAGACCGCGATGCCCGTGGGATAGGAAGTGAATGTGTCATCAGAGAAAATCGAAATGGGGTAGCCGCACGGGATCCCAAAGCTGCCCGAGGTCGCCGAAGGGCTGCCCAAGGCGGGTTTCGCCGCACCATTGTACTTATACGGATTGCAGGTGACGTTGGTCAGTTGACCCTCACTGTTGACGTCCGGCGGAACATTGACCTGGGCGTAGTTCGAGAGCAGGCCCGTAGCCGGATTGACGCTGGCAATGGAAACGTAGCTGGATGGGCCGGAACTACCGTCCTGACTGAACAGCAGGTACTTGCCATCCTGCGTATAGGCAATGCCGTTCTGGCTGCCATCTGAATCCGTGCTGGCCGCGCCTTTTGAGTTCGTGTAGGGCACACTGTAGTTCTGCAGGACAGCGCCGGTCTGGGTGTTGAAGATGGTGACGGCCTGTGGGGCGCCCATTTGAAGGACCGCGGCGGTGTGATTGCCAGTGGGGTTCAGCGCGATGGCCTTGGCGCGGGTGGTGATGCCGAGGTAGACCTGGGTGCCGGCGGGGGTGATTATTGTGCCGTCGCTTACGACCCACGGGTTGGCCAAGGGGTGCGAGTAGGTCGGGCCAGTGGTTGTGCTCGTGTTCTGACCGGGTGCGTAGGTCGGGAACGGCACGGACTGACCCAGGAGCGCCGGTGCGCTCAGCCCTACCGCCAGCAGGCCGGCGAGTGGGTGCACGGCGCGAATCCCAGGATGCTTGGGGGACGTCTTGCGGAACATGTGTCCTTCTCCTTGTTCGGTTTCTTCCATGACGCGACCGGGAATCGGCAACGCACTGGAAATAGGAAACTGGCTGATGCTTGCTAATGACTTGCAGGAGGTGGCGCAGCGGACGAGCAGCGCCTACGTGCTAATGTAGGGCCGCGAAAAGGACGCCAGCATTACGCGAAAATGACAGTTTTGTAATCCGGTGTGATTGCAGGCATGCGGTTTAGAACCTGGCGCAGAATACGCCCGGGATCGGCCGCAGCAGGGCTTAAAGAAACTGCGTGAGAACCACGCGTTTCTAAAGAAGCGCGTCCCTATAACCCACGCAAACCCGTCACCACCAAACCCCAACCCCTGGACGGGTGCCCCATGTTCGCCCAAGCGTACATGGGCGATGAAGATCTTTTTCGAATGCTTTTACCCGACCCGCAAAGAGCCTTGGATGGGGCTTCGCCCCGTCGTTTTCAGCCCATGTACGCTTGGGCGAACATGGGGCACCCGTCCAGGGGTTGGGGTTTGGTGGTGACGGGTTTGCGTGGGTTTAGGAAAATAGATCGATGCTCGCCTCGCTTAACGGAGATAAATCAATGTTTGCTGTTCGCCGCCCTGCGAACGCTCGCGGACACGCTGCAGGACGGTGCCGTTGTCTGTCAGGGTCCAGGTTTCTTTCGAAACCAGGATGCGCCCATCCTCGTGCTCTTCGACCGCGAAGACCAGGTTGGGTCCGCTCCAGGTGATGGAAGTATGGAATTCATCCCCGTCGGCCCCGGTGGATACAGATGTCTTTCCATCCGTGCTGTAGCGTTGCACAGCGTGCCGGGGCGTTCCGGAACTTCGCAGCACAGTAGTCTCCACAATCAAGTCGGGATCGCGGTGATCGATTTGCAGGGTTACATCGCCTGTCCGCTTTGGTGTACAGCGTTCATTGCTCTGTTTCCATGTTCCGGAGAAATTCGGGTTCGGTGGCGAGCAGATTCCGGTGTGGGCCAGAAGCAGCGCCGGGAGCAAACCCAAGAACAATCGTCGTTGCATATTCGCAGGCATTGATTCTCAAAACTCCAGCCGCAGCGCGAACTGCATCTCACGCGGCGTTCCCGAGCCGACCGGGGTGATCGGATTGACGATGGCTGTGTTCAGGTTCACCGTAGTGGTGATGGCGCCAAATCCCGAAGGACAGCCCGTTGGACTAGAGGACGAGAGATCACAGGTAACATTTGGGGGACCTAACTGCGGGTGATTGAACACGTTAAAGAACTCCGCGCGGAATTCCAATTGCATGCGCTCTGCAATGGGAAACGTTTTGGCGGCGCCCATATCGACCTGCCACGTGCCCGGCCCGCGAAAGAGGTCACGCGGCGCATTGCCGAATTCCCCAGCTGGGAGAGCAAACGCCGCGGGATTAACCCACTCTCTGATAGTCCTGCCCCCTGGCGGAGTGAGAGGGACGCCTGGAACCAGGTCGGGACGCTGCGTGCCGGTGGCCCCATCCGGCGCGATGTAGCTGCTGGGCAAAAGCACATTGACGGGAAAACCAGTGCGCGCCAGCGCCGTCGTGGTCAGTTGCCAGTTACCCGCGATGGCGCTGGCAAAATTGCATTGTTTCAGCATCGGCCTGCCCGGGCCGAAGGGGAGCTCGTAGACCGCGTTGCCATTGACCACATGGGTGGCGTCCCAGGCTCCGCTAGCCCACTCGCAAGGCAGGCAAAGCGGGTTCTGCGGCGATATCTCGTCGCCGTCCCCGCTGCCGTTGGAGCCGTTGTCGATCTCGTGGCTATACGCGTAATTTGCCGTCAACAGGAGCCCACTCGTGAACGGCCGCCGCACGGATACGGAGAGGCTATTGTAAGAGCTCGCGCCGATGGAGCCGCGCCAGCCAATGGCCGGAGCAAAGGCCGGATATTGCGCAATCCCCGTAGCCGGATTGATCAGGTTCACCACGTTGGTCTCCAGCAGATGCACGCCGTGGCTTCCCAGGTAGGTGACCGAGCCCACGATGTTCGCAGGCAGCTCCCGCTGCACGGAAAGGTCCCACTGCTCAACATAGGTGTCCTTGCGATCCCGTTGTTCGGCATTGGGTGAGAGGGTTCCGGATCCGGTGAAATACGGGGTGACCGGATAGGTCACATTCGTCAGCGAGTAGGAAGGAATTTCGTTCTTGGCGGGTAGATTCTGATCGTCCAGCTGGCCATCTTCGTGGTACATCCCGAACCCGGCGCGCACAATCGTCTTTCTGTCCTGCACCGGCGACCAGGCCAGGGCGACCCGGGGGTCAAAGTCCCCGTAGTTTTGGTGGCCGAAGCTGGCGCCCACACCGCAGAAGCCCTGGGGCCCACAGGTGTCGAAGTCGAAGGGGTTGGCCTTCCCATGTGCCTCGTGGAATATCTGGAAGACGGTGTACCGCAAGCCCAGGTTCAGTGTGAAATTGGGCCGCACCTTGAACTCGTCCTGGGCGTAGCCGATGAACCAATTCTTGCGCAAATCATTGACCGGCAAAGCACCCGTCAGAGTTGCTCTCTTCACCGTATTCGCGGCCAGCGCTTGCAGCGAGGAGAACGTAACTGCTCCGTGTTCCCCGTAGTGCTGGTTCAATTGTATGTGGCGGATTTCCACTCCGGCTTTGAAGGTTTGCCGGCCATGGAGCCAGGTCAGGTTGTCGATCCACGAAAAGGTGTTGCCCACGTAGATGCTGTTGTAGTTGTAGTTCTGGATGCCAAATCCCGGCCCAGGGCCGGTGGAAATTGCAATCTCATAGATGGAGCTGGTTGGACTGGAGTTGTAGGTATTGTCGGTGGAGCGGTTGTATCCAAACTTGACCTCATTGGTCAGGGTGGGCCTGAAGATATGTAGCAATTCGAGCACGCCATTCACAGGCGCGGCCACCCTCTGCTCCAGGTTCGTCGCGGCAGTTGAAACTGGCTGCGTATCCACCGATCGGTCGTAATTAAAGCGCAGGAAGCCGGTAGTCCTGTCCGAAAAATGCTGGTCGAGCCGCAGCATCGCCGAGTTCTCGTTGACCACCTGCGTGCATGAGCAAGTCAGCAGGTCATAGTCTGCGTAGTTCGGGTCACCCGGGTCGTTTGCCGGCGTGTAGGGTGTCAGAAATGTATTGGGACCTGCTCCCGGGTAGGCGTTTACGATCCCATAGACCGGGGACGAACTCGGGATGGTTGCCTTGAAAGCCGCGCTGGGCACATCGCCGCTCACGGGATAGCCCCAGACTTGCCGGTAGGCTTCAGAATTGATAAAGAAGAAGGTTTTATCGTGCACAATGGGTCCGCCCAGCGATCCGCCGAACTGATTCAAACGAAGCGGCTGCTGGGCTTCTCCCTGGGAGGCCCATAGGGGCTCGGGGGCGTCGAAATAGTTGTTGCGCAAGAACTCAAAGAGGCGGCCGTGGAATTGGTTTGAACCCGAAGGAGACGTTACGGCCAGTTGCGCGCCGCCCGTAGAGCCTTCCTCGGCGGTTGCCAATAGCGTATCGACGCGGAACATCGCGATCGCGTCGAGCGGGATGGAGAGCCGCGCCCAGGTGCGCTGAGTCTGATTGATGACGCTGGTTTCGTCAATGCCGTCATAGGTGAAGTTGCTGTCGTCCAGGCCGCGTCCGGCGAACCGGATCGACCGCTGGTTGCTACCACCGGTGTCGATGGCGCCGGGAATGTATGCCGTCAGCGACGCCCAGTTGCGGCCATTCAGCGGCAGCTCGTCGGCCTGCTTTCTCTCGATCAGGCCGGTCACCGCGGCGGTGTTGCGGTCTATCAGCTCCGAACTGGCCGAGACTTCGACGCGCTCCTCAGCGCCTGATACTTGCAAGGCCGCATCCAGGGTGCGCGTCCTGCCAACCACCTGCTCCACATCAAGGAAGGTCAGAGACTTGAAGCCGGGATGATCGAACGTGATGGTGTACGTGCCCAACGGAAGCTCAGGAATGTCATATCTTCCGGCGTTGTCCGAAAACCCTTCACGCCGCGACTGGGTCGAGTTCTCCACGGCAGTGATGTGGGTTTGCCCCAGTAGCCTACCCGACGGGTCAGTAACCGTGCCGGTCAAGCCGCTGCGGTCCACTTGCGCGAGGCATGGGACTGAACAAGGGAGAGACAAGATCATGAGGGAGATAAAGGCAGACGGAGAGAAGAGAGAGCGGAACTTTTGCACGTTGGCCTCAAAAGGGTAGGTATCGGGTGACTGATAAAGCGGGATGTAGCGCGAGCTCCCCAGGAGCTTTCGACGAATTCTGCTTTCTCAACGATTATTGCGCGGATCAGCAGTCCAGGTGCGCCGGCTGGCTGGCGACGGTGTTGGTCTCCAACTGGCAGCTCCGGGACCCTCCTAGTGCAACCCTACGAATCTCATGGCCTGATTACGAAACTGTAATATACCAAGAAAAATTTTGTTAAAAGACATACACGGTTGCTGTTTGCAGCGAGGCGCGGGACAGAATTCATCTCCCCTAAACACAATCCCATCGTGGGTCGACAACAATATACGTCGTGAGCCTTGACGTCTCATTCCCGTTCGTAATAGCGATAGATACCAATAACGGCAAGCCGATGTGGATCACCTATGAGAATTCTGGTCGTAGACGATGAAGCGAAGACCGCAAAGTTCCTGAAAAAGGGTCTGAGCGAAGCAGGCTTTGTAGTCGATGTGGCGGCAAATGGCGTGGATGGACTTCAGTTGGCGCAGGATGTGGACTTCGACCTGATCATCCTGGACGTAATGCTGCCCAGCCTGGATGGCTGGCAGGTTCTTACGCGCTTGCGCCAGGCAGGGCGAGCTACCCAGGTACTTTTGCTGACGGCCCGGGACGCAGTCCACGAGCGGGTAAGAGGATTCGAACTGGGGGCCGACGACTACCTGGTGAAGCCGTTCGCATTCTCTGAATTATTGGCGCGGGCGCGATCGTTGTTGCGCCGGACACCCGCTCGCCCGCAGGATACGATCCGCAGGGCCGATCTGGAAATTGATCTGTTACGCCATCGCGCGACGCGGGCCGGCCAGCGGCTCGATTTGACTGCGAAGGAATTCCTTCTACTGTCACTCCTGGCGCGCCGGGCCGGCGAAGTCCTGTCCCGCACTCTGATCGCTGAAGCGGTCTGGGACATGAACTTCGACAGCGACACGAATGTTGTGGACGTCAACGTGAGGAGACTCCGCAGCAAGGTGGACGACCCGTTCGCGCACAAACTTATCCAGACGATTCGCGGCGCCGGCTATGTGCTGGAAGCTGACTCGTAGCCTCACGCCGAGGTCGCGGTTGTGGCGGACGTTGGCCTTCCGGTTGACCGCCGGGTACGCGCTCGCGGGCCTGGTTCTGGTGATTTTGGCTACCGCCAGCCTTTACCTGGTGCTGGTATCGGAATTGGAGAAAAGTACGGAATTATTCCTGGGCGACAAGTTACACGTGCTCCGCACTATGCTGCGGGAACGCCCCGATGACACGGACGCGCTGCGGGAGGAAGTGGAGCTGGAGACGGCGGCGCGGCGATACGAACACTTCTATATTCGACTGCTTGATGGGCGAAACACGCCATTAATGACAACACCTGGCATGGCGGAAGAAATAGATCTTTCGCAGCTCGCCCAGCGGACGCGAGGACATCCCGATGTGGCGATCCCGATGAAGGGCAGCCACGGGCAAACCTTCCGCGTTACCACCGCGGGAGCGCAGGTCGGCTCGACACCAGGTCATACGATTACGATTCAGATTGCCATCGACGTCTCGCAGAAAGAAGCGTTTCTGGGGCGCTTTCGCTTGGTGTTCTGGGTGATCGTACTGGGGACGCTAGCGATTTTCCCTTTGGTTGGTTATCAGATTGCGCGCCAGGGCATTCGGCCGGTGGAAGAGATGGCAGCTACTGCCAGGCGCATCAGCTCCACCCATCTTGGAGAGCGAATCCTCGCCGAAGGTTATCCCTTTGAGCTGGCGTCACTGGCCGGCACTTTCAACGAGATGTTGGATCGGCTGGAGGATTCCTTCGATCGAATATCCAAGTTTTCTGCGGATATTGCGCATGACCTGCGCACTCCTGTGAACAACATCCGCGGTGAAGCCGAGGTTGCATTGGCGCGTGCTCGCGGCATTGACGAGTACCGGGATGCGCTGGAGTCGTCTCTGGAAGAAGCCGTGCGGTTGTCGGACTTGATTGGCAACCTCCTGTTTCTGGCCCGCGCAGAAAGTCCCTTGGCGCATTTGCGCCGCGAGCGGGTGGACGTAGCCGAGTTGCTGGATGGTGTTCAGGAGTACTACGAAGCTTCTGCCGCTGACGGCGGGATCTGCTTGAGCACCAGGTTCGGCGATGAGCCGGTGATCGCGGAACTGGACAGGACGCTGATGCAGCGGGCGGTGGGAAACCTGGTCTCGAATGCGGTGGCACACACACAATCGGGCGGTTCGGTGGTGATTGCGGCTAGTTCCGAAAGTGCCGTGGTTCGGATCGAGGTCACCGATACAGGCATCGGCATTCCGCCGGAAGCACTGCCCCGCGTATTTGATCGTTTTTTCCGTGTGGATCCATCACGTTCACAAGTCTCGGGCGGCACGGGCCTCGGACTGGCAATCGTGCAGGGCATCATGCTGCTGCACGGCGGTAAGGTGGAAATTGCTAGCCAGCCAGGGAAAGGTACGCGGGTCATTCTCAGCATGCCCGCTTCTGCAGCTGGTATGACAACCGTGTAATTGAATCGCTTTCTACTGGTAACAAAGGACGGGTCCCACATCTCGCTCGTTTTTCGCGAGATGTGGGGCACCCGTCATGTGTTACCGGTAATGGCCTTTGACCGCACGATCAATAGAACAACTTGAGCGCCAGTTGCAGCACGCGCGGGCCGTTGCGCAGGCTGGTGATGGAGCCGAAGGTGGTGGTGTTGGTGTAATTCGTGCTGCTTGGCTGACCAAACTGCACAGAGTTGAAGGTATTGAAGGCCTCGGCGCGGAATTGCAGCCGAAACGCTTCAGACAGGGTGAAGTTCTTGAATAGCGACGAGTCGACATTGTTGAAGCCCGGACCACGAGCCTGCTGGCCCACGCTGCCCAGCGGCGAGTAGTCGGCTTGTCCAATCTGAGTTGCCGTGGGAGGGGTAGCGAAGGCAGCCGGATTTACCCATTGCGTGCGGTTGTGTGGGCCAGCGTAAACGTCCTGGTTATTTACGACCAGCGCGTTGCAGCCGAAATCTGCCGTGGTGGATATGGCGCAGGGAATGTTGAAGGGCTGGCCGCTCTGGTAGCTGTAGATGAAATTGACGGACCAGCCACCCAGAACCGCATCCTCGGCACGGTTCATGCCGCCTCCAAACATGCGCCCTTGTCCGACGGGCAGCTCGTAACTGCCCGACAGATGAACGACGTTGGCTGCATCGACGTCGCAAAGCGCGGTGTCGGCCTTGATGCCAAAGTTCGGGAGCCATGGCGCGCGATAGTTTGGCGCCGTTTTGGCCTGGGTTCTCTGGTCGCTCATGCACTTACTCCAGGTGTAGTTAGCCAATGCCGAGAGACCATAGCTGAACTGGTGCTCATAGGTACTCTGCAATGCGTAATAAGCGCTTGCGCCGTTGGTGGTTTCATACGTGGTGTTGGCGGCGAACTTGGGCAGGGGAAGGTAGTTGGCGATGGCTGTTCCAGGGGGCAGAATCTCCGAAGGAGAATTCAGCGTGTTGTAGTAGTTGTCCAGATGACGGCCAAGGGCTCCCACACCGGCGATCTGGAAGGTATCGTGATTGGTGATCTGCTGCTGCAGGGTCAGATTGAAGGTCTGTACATACGGCGTCTGGTAGTTATACTGGCGTCCGTAAAGGCTGACGCCGAGGCCGGTGATCTGCGTGGGGTCGCTGAGGTTGATGGTGCCGAAGGTGTTCTCCACGGTAGCCGTCTGCCCATTGGACAGAGCGATGGGGTTAACCGAAGTGTTTGTGCCCAGAGCAGCAATGTTGTAGATGAAGGGATAATTCTGTCCCAGCGTGCCGCCGTAGCCAATATTCGCCAGGGCGCCGTAGGCGATGCCGTAGCCGCCGCGAAGAACGAGATCTGGCCGCAGCCGCTCGGCAAATCCGACGCGGGGGGCAAAATTGGTCTTTTGCGCCTGGCCCACCGATTTGTTTGACACGCAATCCAAGGTAATTCCACTGGCCGCCAGGAGGTTGTTGAATGCGGCCGCGCGCGGGACCTGGCAACCCTGATTGGGCACGTAATAGGTGCCGGTCGAACCATTGCCCCCGGCCAGCACCAGGTTCGCTTGCCTGCCGTTGGTTTCGGCATAGGGCGAGAAGTAATCCCAGCGAAGACCAAGGTTGAGCGTCAGGCGAGGGGTGATCTTCCAGTCATCCTGGAAGTAAGCTCCCCAGTAATAGCGGTGGTCGTCGGTGGCGGCGTAGTTCGATCCGTTATAGGTGGACAGACCGCCGGAGTAATCCACTCCGTTGGGAACGGTGGCGGCGATAGGTGTGAGCAGCATATCGGAGATGCCGTTCAGGCCGCGAGACTTGTTCACAACGTCTGAATACTGACCGCTGAAGGTGAAGTTGCCGCGGCTGGCGGGAGGCTGAATGATGTCGCCTTCCAGGCTGTCCCACTGCAAGCCGGCCTTGAAGGTGTGATTGGCATGGACTTTGGTGACGTTGTCCATGATTTCGAGGGCGTAGATGGTTTCCAGGGTCGGAGTGTAGTTGCCCACGCCCATGTCATGCAGGCCGCCACTTACGCCGGAGGCGTTGAGGTTGATTGGCGGTAATCCGCCGTTGTTCGCAACTTGCGGGATGCCGTCAATTCCGTAGCTCTCCGGAATGCCGGGCGTATTTCCGTAGATGGACCGTACATTTTCGATGAAGTGGTCGTATCCGGCATGGAACTCATTCATCAGCGATGAGGTGAAGACATGGTTGTAACCGCCGGCGATAGCATAGGCGGGATAACTCTGCGACTGGCCGTAGGTCTGACCGATCGCACCCGGGATTAGCGGCGGAATATCGTAGACGATGTGGCTATAGTCGCCGGCTACAAAAACAGTGTCTTTCGCATCGAGGGTCTGGTCGAACCGTCCGTCCGCTTGATTCTCGTTGTTGGTTAAGACAGGGTTATAGAAGTAGTTGTTGGCGAAGCCAGATGTGGTTGGCAGGGGATAGAGCTGAAGTAGCCGGATGGCGTTCGGATCGAGGCGTCCCGCCGGCAACTGGTTCAGATTTGCCGTATCTCCGACGTAATTGGTTTTGCCCACGATGCTGCCGGCGTAGAACGGATCGCGCACGTACACCGTGCTGGAAGAACTGTTGAGTAGGCCAGTCACCGGATCGGGGGAGTTGGCGGCGACAGACCGTGTCGTGGCGGGATCGAGGATCGTGCCCAGAGGAAATGTACGCCCCAGAGCGTCCACGGTCGGCGAGCCGCTGTTGTCGGTGATCAGGTCCTGGAGATTGGTAAAGTGGCTGCTCTGCATGGCGGCGGTGGGCACAGTGCTCAGCAAACTGGTGCTGGGGCTAAAGACACTGAGAGCCTGCCGGTTGAGTAGTCCCTGATAGGCCACAAAGAAAAATGACTTGTCCTTGCCGTTGTAGAGACCTGGAATGGAAATGGGACCTCCCAGGGTTCCGCCGAATTGGTTCTGGCGATATTCACCGATGGGTTTGCCGTTCAACTTGGAGAAGTAGTCGTTGGCCTGAAGATCATCGTTGCGAAGATATTCCCAAACGTCTCCGTTCAGGCGATTCGTTCCGGACTTGGTAACGGCGTTGACGACGCCCCCGGTGGAGTGTCCGAATTCCGCGTTGAAATCGCCGGACTGCAGCTTGAACTCTTCAATGGCGTCGGGCGGCGGGGTGATGGTTGCGTTGGTGCCGATCTTGCTGCCACCGTAGACTTCGATGTTGTCGTTGATGCCGTTGAGACGAATGTCATTCTGCCAGAGGTTGACGCCATTGACGGAGAAATAGGCGCTCCCGGTCTGCCCGGCGTTGGTACTGGGGTTTGCAGGAGGCGCGGTCGCGACTCCTGCGGACAGTTGCGCCAGCGAAACCCAATCGCGGCCGTTGAGCGGCAAATCGTTCACCGCTTTGGTATCGATGGTTTGACCGACTGCGGCATTCTCCGCCTGCAGGAGCGGGGCGGTCGTGGTCACCGTCACTTCCTGTTTTGCGCTGCCCGGAACAAGAGTGATATCGATGGTTAAAACTTGTTGAACGTGCACGGTAGCGCCCTTGGTGAGAAACGTCTGAAAATTGGGCGCGCTGGCTCCAATGGTGTAGGAACCAGGTTTGACGGCGTCGAATACATAGGTGCCGGTCGAGGTGGATACGGTGGTCGTGTTTACACCTGTCGCCTCGTTGGTCAGGGTAACCCGCGTTCCGACCATCACCGCTCCGGAGCTGTCATGCACGGTGCCGGTAATTCCGCCGGAATCGATCTGGGCGGTCAACTGATAGGGGAAATACAGAAGAACAAGCAAGGCGAGGATCTGAAGCCATATGCCTGCGGGTCTGGTATGCGTCTGAGCTCTCAAAAAAATTGCCTCCAGTAAGAAAACTTCACTTGTGGAATCTGGGTCGTTTGCCAGTCCGGGCCAAGAAAAGGGTAGGCCATCCTGGCTTGCGCGTGGAGGTGTTTACCCCGCATGACATGGGGGGTATACACCAGTGCTTGGACCGCTTATCCTATTGATTGGAAGGGGTTTGCCGCCTAAGTTAAATATTGGTAAATAGGCCGGTTTAGAACCGGAGCAGCAGGCCGATTCATCGTTCGTTTACCGCCAACGCCGTACCCTGACGATAGGGAAATGATCGCACTCGCACGCTCGATTGGAGGCGACCACCAGGGAGCGTTTCACCACTATGTACGCGAGGAAAAATTGCCGTTTTCCCAGGAGGTATTGCCAGATTGGTTGCAGGGCGATGCGCGATGGAGTCTTACCCAGCGAGTGGTTGCGGGAGCTCACTTTGCCCGATCTCCATTGCTATCGAAGTTCCTGCTGTTTGTGGTCGCTGAAACCCTGGAAGGCCGTGAGGGCGAGATCACCGAGCAACAGATTGGGGTGCAGGTATTTGACCGGCTGCCCGGCTATCGCACAGCTGAGGACAATATCGTCCGTAACTACGCTCGCCAATTGCGCAAAAGGCTGGCGGAGCACTTCGCCGCCGAGGGCAGCCTGGAACCGCTGCGCATCGACATGCCTGTTGGTGGCTACGTCCCGGTTTTTGTTCAGGTCTCAGAGAGTGGCATCAGCCAGGAATCGCAACGGCTGCCGACAGCAGCCAGCATTGAAACTCAATCGGCACTCGCTCCTCCAGACCGTTCAAAGCAAGGATTTCCTCCGGGCAGGGATTGGAAAGGTTGGCTTCTGCGGGCGTCGCTCCTGGCGACGTACAGTGCGGCGCTCATCTTCCTCACCTGGACTGCCCACGCGCGATTCCGCCCATCGCACGGTCCCTCAGGGCCTGCGGATGCGCTATGGTCAGAGGTTTTCAATGGCACTGCGGATACCTACATCGTACCCGCGGACGCTGGGTTTAACCTGCTCGAAGACCTGTCGCGTCGTCCGCTGCCGCTTGCCGACTATATGAAGGGCGGCTATCTCGATCTGCCGCTTGCGGGAGTCGATGCCCACACTGCGGCGGATATGCGGTCCCAGGAGTTCACCAGCTTTGTCGATCTACAGATTGTTGCCGGTCTTGCCGGACTGCCGGAGTACCATCCACAGCGGACTTTCCTGCGCTTCCCGCGGGAACTGCGGCTGGACGATCTGAAGAATGCTAACGCTGTTCTTATTGGCTCAGTGGATAGCAATCCCTGGGCTGCCATCGCGGAGAACAGCGCCAACTTCCGCATTGTTTACCACCAGGCAATGGAGGGGGCAACGATTGTCAACGCGAAGCCAGAACACGGGGAAGCAGCGTCCTACGCAAGCCATTGGAATGAACCGGCGCATGAGACATTCGCCCTGATCGCGTTTCTTCCCAACCTGGACGGCAGCGGCCATCTGCTGCTTTTACAGGGGCTGGATGTAGCCGGAACCCAAGCGGCGGCCGAGACGCTGTTTCATCCGGCTGCCATCGCGCCGATTCTCCGGCAGGCTACCCGGCCCGACGGCTCGCTGCGCTTTTTCGAGATATTGCTGCGCGCTACGAGCCTCGATTCGAATTCTCTGGGCGGTCAGGTGATTGCCAGCAGGATTTACTGAGCCGCCCTCACCAACCAAGCGGTTAAGCGTCGCGTACTGCTAGAAGCGTTTCGGGCTCGCCTACATCGTCCATGGGGTCAATCAGCTGGCCCCCCAGCAGGTAAAACGGCGCGCGATAGTAGAGGAGGAAGTCATGAAACGGATCGGTCAGGATTTTCGTCATCCAGACCAGGCCGGTCTGGACGTCGCGGATGAAGAACAGTTGCACGGTGCGAAACAGTAGAGCGCCAAAGCCGACAACCAGCCAGATCTGGCCGACGTGCTGGATAAAGACGGCGCGCTCGGTGTAATCCGGGAAAATCCCGAACAGGGTTGGACTTAGCCAGAGGAGCGCGGGTGACAGCGCCCATATCGCCAGCAGGACGATCTTGCGCCGCAGATTGTAGCCGACCTTGATGTCCTCCTTGTGCTCATGGGTGGCGTGGTTGACTTGGTCGTAACCCTTGGGCTCGAAGAAGAAGTGCCCAGCTTGCCGGCTGACCATTGCCACCAGCCAGCCAATCAAGGCCGAGGCCGCTGGATTCTTGAAGATAAGACCGTACGCGGTAAGAAAGCTAAGCGCGCTCAGCAGGTGGAGCGACTGATTAATGCGACTGTGATGGTAGTAGCGGTGGTCGTCCCACCGCTGCACTCGCAGAGCTTCGAGAAAACCTTGCATGCTGTTTCCTTCCCAGATTTACCGGCGCTAGAGGGCCATGAAGAAGGAAATATAGCAATCTGGTTACAGACATATGACAGTTCGGAACTTAGGGCTCCCAAGCCCTTGGCGAGTTAGGCACTGCCCCCCCCGCGACCTGAACTCTTTTCCGAATTTTAAGGTGTTCGCAGGCCTGCCGTAACAATTTCCGGGGAGGTTTGTAACGTTCGGAGTATCGCCACCACTATGTCGATGTTAGAGAGATGGGGCTGGGTCCCGACGGTCAGGAAAATTTCGGCAATGATTGTCTGGCGGTCCAGTTTCATCCTGCCGGCCGCGATTCTCCAAGAACTCCTTCATAGTTTCTTTCGGGGGGAAGAGATCCGTGAAGGGGAACGAGGGGAATCGCAGTTGGCATAGAGCCGGGCTAAAGAGGCTGCGGAAAAACTCGCTGGACGAAGGGCACGCGTTCAGCCGTGCCGTAAAAAGCCACAGCAATGAGGGCTTTAGCTGCGGCTACCGAGGGAAGAACAGATGTCTCTCCTCGCGGTATCCGCTTAGCCCCTGGGGTACGCTTTTCCAAGCCTGCACCTGCAGGGATTACTGTGAAAAACGGTACCTCAGCGGCTAAAGCCGTCCCCGCGCAATAAAGCGTTTTTCCGCAGCATCTAAAGCCCGATTACCCCAAGTGCGACTTTTTCCGCGATGCTGAAGCAGGGGGCCCCACCTAAAGCCGGACTTATTTTCAGATACTTACGTAAGGGTTTCCCGAAGCCTTTGTAGCCGGCCCTGACCGCCGACTGGCTATTGACATTTCTTCAAGAGTGGATATTGCCCTCCATTGTGAATGGGAGGAGAATAAAACACGCAAGTGTCTGATTGCATCGCCGCGATCAGAGAAGTGTGGTCGACAGGAGGCGAGCTATGGGTGAGATTCCCAGGTTATCGTTCTTCGGCGTGAAGCTCTGGTGCGCGGTTGCAATACTTACCACAGCCAGTGTTCGCCTGTTGGGAGCAGTGCCGCAAACTCCGTCAGCCCAAACCACAGCTGCGCCCCCACAAGAAGTGTCCGCTTCTGCCCAACCGCGCAAGACTCTGTCTCTCCAACCAATCCCCGCTGAGGCGAAGGCGGACATTTTGATGGCCCGCGGAGAATACGCTGCAGCTATCGCCGCCTACCAGGAAGGCAATTTAAAATCCGCCATCGTGTGGAACAGCATAGGCATGGCCTACCACCATATGTTCGCCCTGGATGAGGCACGCAAGGCATACCAGACGGCGCTCGCGATCAATCCTCGCTTCGCTCCTGCTTCCAACAACCTGGCCGCCGTGTATTACGGCCAACATGATTTTCGTGACGCGGAGCACTTCTATAAACGAGCACTGAAACATACCCAGGAAAGTGCGGTCATTTTCTGCAATCTTGGCACCGCCTATTTTGCCCAGGGGAAATACAAGCAGGGCATGAAGGCCTATCGCAAAGCGTTCGAGATCGATGAGTCGGTGTTCGCTCCCGACCGGGCGGCGATGATAGAAGCCGGCAGCTCCCGTGAACAAAGGATCGCCATGAATTACTTCGTAGCAGCGACCTATGCCCGGGCGGGAAAACAGGAACAGGCGCTGACCTATCTTCGTAAGGCAATGGACGAGGGCTTCAAGGACCGCAAACGTCTCATCGAAGACAAGGATTTCGCGTCCCTGCGCACCACACCGGAGTTTCAGCACCTGCTGGACCAGGAAAATTGGAATTAACGGAGTTTGCGATCAGAACTCTCATTTAGGTGGTGTTGCCGACTTCCCTCCGATGTCTGACCCTCCAGGTCAGTACATTCTGCCTTCCGTTTCATTGATGCGAGCAGCTATCTCCGAGCCCAGGACATTTTTCTCCCTTGGCAACGCCGCCTCTGGTAACTGCATCTCTTGAACCGGTTCCCCACATCGGCATTGTCAGGTCGTTCATGATCCGCTCGAACTCGTCTCGCGTGCTATCGCAGCTGCTGGCTGTGATCGTTACGGTGGTTCTGATCACTGTGCTCTACCTGGCGAAAACGGTCGTCTTGCCGCTGGCGCTCGCCATGCTGCTGACTTTCGTGCTGGCTCCCCTGATCACAGGTTTGGAAAGAATTCGGATTCCCAGGATAGTGGCCATTCCAGTCGTCTTACTCGCCGCGGGGCTGCTTTTGGGGTCTGCCGGCTGGACCGTTTTCATGCAGTTGGTTGAAGTGACCGAGGCTCTCCCTTCGTATACGACAAATATTCAGGACAAGATCCAATCGTTCCAACAGTCAAAGACAACGAACTTCACCCGGGCGCACAGAGAGGTGGATAACCTAAGCAAACAGATTAGCGATTTTAGCTTGGGCTTTACCGGCGATCAGGGGCATGGGGCGCCGGACCTGGGGTCACCCAGCCGACCGGTATCTGTGCGGGAAGTTGGGGGCAGCCAAGGGCGGCTAGACGCTCTCAGCGGGGTGCTGGGGGTGACCGTTTCTGTCGTTTTGGTCGTAGTTTTCACGTTCTTCATGCTGTTGAAGAGGGAGGACTTGCGCAATCGCCTTATTCGGCTGAGCGGACAAGGACATCTGCAGCTCATGACCCAGGCGATGGATGATACCAGCCGCCGTGTCAGCCGGTACCTCTCGTTGCAGTCGCTGGTAAATACGGGCTTTGGCCTGATCGTCTTTGTTGCACTGCACTTCATCGAACTGCCTCACGCTCTGTTGTGGGGCGTGCTGGCCGGGCTTCTGCGGTTTATTCCTTATATTGGCGCGCCCATCGGCGCTCTCCTTCCTACCGCGTTGTCCGTGGCGGTTTTCAACGGCTGGACGAAGACGCTGCTCATCATGGCTATCTTCTTTTGCCTGGAATTAGTCACCGCGAATGTGCTGGAACCACTGGTTTACGGTAAGCACACCGGGCTGTCCTCACTGGCAATTCTGGTCGCGGCGATTTTCTGGGCGCTTATATGGGGACCGATTGGCCTGATCCTCTCCGTGCCTCTCACCGTCTGCCTGGTGGTCGTGGGGGCATATGTCCCCAGTCTGCAATTTCTAGCTGTTCTTCTCGGAGATCAGCCGGTCATGAAACCGGGAGCGCATTATTATCAGCGCTTGTTGGCTAACGACCAGCGGGAAGCCAGCCAGGTGCTTGAAGCGCACCTGAAGGCTAACTCGCTGGAAGACCTTTATGACACGGTGTTGATTCCCGCGCTGAACCTTGCTGAACAGGATCGCCATCGTAACGCACTCGACGATGCGACGGTCGACTTTATCACGCAAACCACGAAAGACCTGGTGGAGGAATTTAGCCTTAGGGAAGACGACCCTAGAACTGTTGGGATCGCGGGCATAGAGTCCAAGAAAATTGCCTGCCTTCCCGTCCGCGACGACGCGGATGAGATCGTCGGGATCATGTTGGCCCAATTGCTGGATCGAGCTGGTTACGCAACGGTAGCGATTCCGATTGGCAGTGTGGATAGAATGCTGGCAGAAACTATTAACGGCGAACCCGAAGTGGTTTGCCTGTCTGCTCTGCCGCCGTACGCGATTTCACATGCACGCGGTATCTATAGAAGACTGCGCATGCAACAGCCAAAGCTCAAGATCATTATTGGGTTATGGAATTACCCCGAAGACCCGGTTAAAGCTGCGAGTGAGATCAGCGGAGGCGAACAGAAACTGGTGTGCACTACGCTGGCTCAGACTCTTCTGCAGGCCAGCCTGGCAGCGGGGGTGCCCGAAGTAACGCCATCGTTGGAAAATGCGACTTCGCATCAAGTGGTGTGAAGGGGTTAACAGTCCGGTTCCTCCGAAAGCCCAGGTATGTCTTCCCTCAGCGGCTAAAGCCGGACCTGCTTCAATCGCTTACGTACGGGCTGAAGCCCGTACCCTTCGAAAACCAGACTTACCAGCCCCAGGTCGAGTGTTGAGCGAAGGAAAGGGGGAGCAAATTTCCGCTCCCCCCTGATAAAGCTAACTTCGTTTGAACAGGCCTGTTTCTCTTGTGTTATTTCGACGCCCGGTCAGCCCTGCCTCTGCGGAACATTTCGTTGACCGTGGCTACGAAGTGATGTGCCGAAGCAGGAGTGGGAACCGCACCACTCAAGATGGTCTTATAGGGAAGATCTTTGCCGTAGTAGGCTTCTGTATCGGCTTTGTTCTGGTGAACCTCGTCGCCGGTTAAGTCAACCCCAGCGAATAGGCCCTGACTGCGAGAATAGGTGAGAAATTCGGCATTCGCGAGTTCTGTCGTGGAAGCTTGCGAATCGCGGCCTACGGGGCCGGCCGACGCAGCAATATCGCCACCGAGTTTCACTTTGTCCTTGAGAAGATCATCCAGACTTCGACGGTTAACACCGACAAGGACCAGGTCGGTGGATTGACCACCCGCCTGCAATCCAAAACTAGCTCCGGTTAATTGGATAAAAACCGGCGCGCTCCAACCGGTGGCAGTCCGGCAGGTGGCTACGCCCTGACCGTACTGCGCGCCCACGATGAAAGCGCCTTTCTTGTACCCAGGGATAACAGCTACGCAATGAGCCTTAGCCGCAATGTCAAAGGGAACACCCTTGTCAGGCGTGGCCATTAACTCGTGCAAGACCTCATGCGCAGCGTCGATGCGTGCGTCCAGCTTGGACATGTCCGCCCCTTTTGCGGGGTGAACGCAAGCAAGAGTCATACCGACCAGCGAAGCAGCCAAAATATTTTTCATGCGAAATTCTCGACCTTCCTTCAAGAGGCTTCTAAGTCAACCTACGCCCCCAGTAAGTACTAGGATGCGAGTTTTTCGAGGGCGACGAGGCATTTGTTTGATTTTTGTCCGGGGACGACACAACCTGGTCACATAGGGCTGCGATTGAGCAGGTAATCGAGCCCGCAAACGCGGTACCACCGGTAACCATATGGTTCGAGTAGAATGCGGTGTTTGTCACCGGCCACAGGCTGACTGTGGTTCTCCGATAAGAGGTTAACCAAGATACAGGCTTCCTGTTGGCCATTGGTAACGGAAAAGCTTACCTCGCGAGGCACAGAACTAAGGTTATGAACGCAAAGCACCGAGTTGTTGCGCCAGTCGTAACGCATGATTAGCACTTCCGATGCTTGCGCAGAGATAAAGGAAAAGTCGCCCCAGCCTATCTCGGGCACTTCCTTACGCATGCGAATGATGCGCTCCATCCAATCCAGTAATGAGTCGGGATCGCGTCGCTGCGCAGCGACGTTGACGTGCTCGAAACCGTAAGGGCCAGAGCTGATTACCGGCGCGATTGGCTTGTCGCTCTTGGTGAAGCCTGCATTCGGCTCTGTGGACCACTGCATTGGCGTACGGGCGCAGTTGCGCTCCGGCAGTTTGAGGTTGTCGCCCATCCCGATTTCGTCTCCGTAGCGAATAACGGGAGTGCCGGGTAACGTCATCATCAGACTGTAGGCAAGTTCCAATCGCCTGCGGTCTCCCTCTAACATCGGCGCCAGGCGACGGCGAATGCCGCGGTTGTATAACTGCATTTCGGGGTCCGGTCCAAACGCCGCGAAGACGGCGTTTCGTTGCTTGACCTCAAGGCGGCCGAGGTCGAGCTCGTCATGATTACGCAGAAACTGGCCCCATTGTGCGGTCGCGGGGCGCCGCTTGGTGGACAGCATAGCCTTCTTCAAGGGCCGGCTATCTGCGGTGGCCATGGCCAGAAATAGATGTTGATTGACGTCGAAGTTGAACATCATCTGCATTCGCTCGCCGGCGGTGCCGAAATAGCGCATGTCCGTGTCCGGTAACACGTTGGCTTCGCCAAGGATGATCGCGTCTCCTTCTCGCCAGCTTAGAAACTGGCTGAAGGTGCGCAGCATTTCGTAGTCTTCCTCCGGTTTGGTGACCTTGGCTCCCTTTGAGGAAATCACAAAGGGGACAGCGTCCATACGAAAACCGGAAACACCAAGCTGTAACCAAAAGCCCATGATCTTCAGAATCTCTGCCTGGACTTCGGGGTTCGATGTGTTGAGATCCGGTTGAAAGTCATAGAAGCGATGAAAATAGTATGCTTTGGCGACTTCGTCATAGGTCCAGGTGCTTTTCTGGACCCCGGGAAATACCATCCCTGAGGCGGCGTTCTTTGGTTTCTTCTTCGACCACACATACCAGTCGCGATACTTCGACTTGTGGTCGCGGCGCGCTTCCTGAAACCAGGGATGCTGGTCCGAGGTGTGGTTGACTACCAGGTCGATCATGACGCGTAGTCCACGCTGACTGCAGCCCTTGGTGAACTCGACGAAATCTCCCAGCGTGCCGAAGCGGGGATTCACACCGTAGTAATCTGCAACATCGTAGCCGTCATCCCTCCCCGGGGACGGCTGAAAGGGCATCAACCACAGGGCCGTAACGCCGATTCCCTGCAGGTAATCGAGACGGCTCATGAGCCCCTGAAAATCGCCAATACCATCGCCATCCGCATCCAGATAGGTGGCGATGGATAGGCAATAAATGACGGCGTTCTTGTACCAAAGATCGTTGATCATGCGGGATATCGTCCAGACTCATTTCGGAAGCAGTAGTTAGGATGCCAAAGTTGGCCTGGCGAACACTTTTCTTCGGGTCCTGGATGACGGGAGGATTCGGCGGTGCTCGGGAAGGACCATTGAGATGGCATGAGAACTGAGAGCGCGGCTACTTCGATTGCATCGTTGGTCGGACCATTTTTCCATTCAGGTTATCGCTCTGCATCTTCCAGCCCCCAAGCTCAAGCGCGACAGACATACACGCATCGCGCAATTTATCGGCGTGGGCGCGATCGTGCATGGCCCGAGCCACGACCATCCCGCCTACGCATAAAGCTGCTATCGCCTGTGCTCTCGTGTTGCGGGTTCGACTCTGCTTCAAGCTGCGCTCTAACACGCTGACCATAGCGCTGAACACAGTTTCGAAGGCAAGCTTTGCCGTTTTACCGCTGCGTGACACGTCGCTTGGTAACGCCACCATAGGGCACGAATTCTCTACATCCTCAAAGTGTTGGCGAGATAGGTAGGCGCGTATCACCTGGGTCCCTACGTCCGTCGAACTCAAATCTAGTTCCACCCCTTCCCAACAGCTCTTCCATTCGGGGTCGGTGAAGAAGCACCCCAATACCTCCGTATACAGATCGCTCTTGCTATGAAAATAGCTATAGAACCCACCGCGCGTGAGGCCTGCACCGGACATGATCTGATCGAGCGATACGCTGTCAAAGCCGTGCCGATTGAATAACCGGCGTGCGCTCTGCACGATCTTCTCCTTTACCTCGGCACGGTGCCCTCTGGGATAAGGCATGAGACCTCCCTGTTTCGTGTGCCGAAGTATTGCGCGAGCCATCTGCTCTCGTCCAGCAAAATATGATCTTGAACATAATTTAGCTGCATGGTCCTATGCATTGACGGTTGTGAATCCGAGCGTGCAGAAAGCTCTACGATTCTCAGGAGGACGCAATGGAAAACGGAATGAATGCGCGGACGCGACGGCAGGCGATTGCCATGGTTTGTTGCGGTCTAGCCGTGGGCTACCGGTCCCTGGCGGCCAATCCGCTGCAAGCCATGCAGGAGGTATCCGCAAACCCCGCCAATAAGACGCGCACATCCCTGCATGAAGATATCGAACTGAAGTCCACCCCACAACGCATCTATGAGGCCCTTTTGGATGCCAAGCAATTCGCGACATTCAGCGGCATGCCAGCCACGATCGACCCCACAGCAGGCGGAGCCTTTTCTATGTTCGGTGGTCAAATCGTCGGGCGAACGATCGAATTGGTTCCTGACCAGCGCATCGTGCAGGCATGGCGCCCTGCCCACTGGGATCCGGGCATCTACTCGATCGTTGAGTTTCAACTCAAACGCCAAAGCGCCGGAACCCTCTTAGCTCTGGACCACAAAGGATTTCCCGAAGGCGACTTTGACCACCTGGAGTGGGGATGGCACGCGCATTATTGGGAACCGCTAAAGAAGTTTCTTGCTTAGCGACGCATGCCGCACGAGATTGCTTGTCCAGAGATGTTCTCAGCAGCGCAGGAGGCAAAGAAAAGCCCAGGGGCTAAAGCCCTCATAGCTGGTTTTTTACGGCCCGACTAAAGTCGTGCCCTGATATACAAAACCAAAACCGACGAAGGCCGTACCCTTCAGGAATTTTTTCGCGGCCTGTCATGCGACGGGATCGGCGGCTTTGGTTTGAAACAGCGCTGGAAGGGCGGGCTTCATTACTTTTCCCATTGCATTGCGCGGAAGCGCATCGAGGACCAGTAGCCGCGAAGGTAGCTTGTGAGGGGCCAGCAATTCCCTTGCCCAGGTGCGCAGGGATTGCAAGTCGAGAACGTCGCCATCTTTCAGCACCACGGCCGCGGCCACACGCTCGCCCCACTCTGCATCGGGTATTCCGACCACGCCACAATCGGCAACTGCGGGATGCCGGCGCAGCGCCTCTTCGATCTCCAGAGCGGATACTTTGTGGCCACCAGTCTTGAGTATGTCGATGTTCGTTCGGCCAAGGATGCGGTAAATACCGTTCTCCATGACCGCGGTATCGCCGGTGATAAACCAGCCATCGCGAAAGGCATCGCGCGTCGCGTCTGGTCTGGCCCAGTACTCTTTGAACGCCGCTGGACCGCGGACTTCGATCCCAGCCGGCGTGCCCGGGTCTACGGGATTGCCATACTCTTCGACTAGCCGCACCTCGACACCAGGTAGCGGCGTTCCTACACTTCCCGGCACACGCTCGCCTCGCAGCGGGTTCGACAGCGCCATGCCAATCTCGGTCATGCCGTAACGCTCCAACAGCGTGTGACCGCTGATTTCCTGCCATCGCGCAAGCGTGCTCACCGGCAGTGCTGCTGAGCCGGACACCATTAATCGAAGTTTGCAACACGCCTGGCTTAGCTCCGCCCTGCGCCCAGGCGAAGCCGCATCCCAGGCGGCGATGAGCTTGGTGTAGACCGTGGGCACCGCCATGAACAGAGTGAGCTGGCCGCCGGCTATGCGGTCCCACACGGCGTTGGCTTCGAAGCGCGGCAGCATATCGCAGGTCGCGCCCGACCATAGCGCACAACCAACCACGTTGATGATTCCGTGCACGTGGTGCAGCGGCAAACAAAGCAAGATGCGATCGTTCGCTGACCATTCCCAGGCCTCCACCAGGCTCTTGATTTGCGCCGCTACGTTGGCGTGCGTCGTGACCACGCCCTTGGGCTTGCTGGTCGTACCGCTGGTGTAGAGAATCATGGCGCGCCGCTCGGTCGAGATTTCGGGCAAGGAAGCTGTTGGGTAAATGGGAAGCTCGTCATACGGAAACGCGCGAAGGCCACGGGCTGCGGCAATCGGCTCCAGAAATGGAGTTGCGGGACTATCGAAGACCAGTGCCGATGCCCCGGCATCGTCGACCAGGTATTCCAGCTCAGGACTTGGGGAGTTATGCGGTAGCGGGACGGCAATACCGCCCGCCCGCCAGATACCCCATTGCATCGCCACCCAGGGAAAGCCCGGAGTCACCAGAAACCCTACCCGTTCTTCCTGCAGGTCATCACGGCCGGCGAGCAGCGCCGTCGCTATCCGCGTCGACGCGTCCAGCAGATGGTCGTAAGTAAAGACTCCCTGCGCATCGACGACAGCCGTGCGAGGCCCAAAGCTTTGAGCGTTAGCAATGAGTGGAATGAGACTCGTGCTTCTAATCACAGGCAGACTTTACGGCCTGTCCAGCGGCATTGTCCAACCAACAGATGCCAGAATCAATGCCGCGGCCAACGCCGCAGTCTTGTGGTCCTTGGTCCAGGGTGGGCCGATCGTCTTTCCAAGACTTGCGATAGTACCCTGGATCCGGCTCGCACTCCCGAATGCCGACTTCGCTCTCTCCTCGAGCTCTCGCTGCCTGATCGCGGTGACGGGAATCTGCAAATCCTCGCAAGCCTGGCTAACGGCGTGGCGGAAGAATTCGCCTTCTGCGGTGTGAATGAGCGGGTGCGAAGCGAGAATTTTATCGAGCGACGGTAGGGTACGGCCTGAGGCCTGCAAGACCGCGGAGCCTACGATATGGAACTCCTTCACCAAATCAGCGATAGCCGCTGCAGCCAGACGAGTGGAGGCGGCTGCGCATTTTGCGAGGTGCTTTTCCGACTCGGGGAGTTTGAGGTTCATCGCATAGTGATAGGGCTGGATGGCTCCCGGCATTTCCGGATCCGCGGTAACGATGCGCCGGCGCGCTAGTATTTCGATTGTATCGGGAGCTCCCGAAACAGTCACCAGCACTCCCCAGCCGGAATGCATTTGAATGCCGAGGGCTGCGCGCTTCATGGTGACTCTACTTGAGGGCGGTTTGGGGTGAACGCTGCATCAATTCGGTCAATTTGTCATGCGGCAAAGCTTCGATGGTGTGGCCATCGACACCGGTCATGGTTTGGGCAGCAACCATGGCGTTCACAATTGCCTCCTCCGTGGCTTCGACGGTGGCCTGAAACAAGGGACTGATGCGCTCATTTGAAACCGTGAGCACAGAGTTCGGACCAGGTTCTTTGCCCGCGCCACGATTGGCAGTGGAGAAGGCAATGAAGATGTCGCCGGAGGAATTTCCGGAGCTGGAACCGGTCCGGGCCAGGCCCATGGTTGCGCGGCGCGCGAGCCGCTTCAATTGTGTGGGCAGGAGCGGGGCGTCGGTGGCCACCACAATGATGATGGAGCCGACATCGCCCCTCACTTCGGGGTCCAGCGTCGCTTTGCTTGGGGCTGCGGGAATGAGCTTGCCGATGGGGACGCCGGCAATGGTGAGCTGTGGGCGCCGGCCACAATTGCATTGCACCAGCACACCGACTGTATAGCCACCAGCCTCGGCGGAGAGCACACGGGACGCGGTTCCGTCTCCGCCTTTGAATCCGTAGCAGACCATGCCCGTACCTCCGCCTACGTTGCCCTCAGGAACGGGGCCGGCCTGGGCGGAGTTGAGCGCTGAGAACACGTCGGACTGCTGCACATGAAAGCCGTTAATGTCGTTCAGGTAGCCATCCCAGGTTTCGGCGACCACGGGAAGGGACCAGGGCTGCTGCGCCAAGCGGCCACTCTGCACCGACCAGGCGATGACGGAATCCCGCACGAGGCCGACCGAGTGCGTATTGGTAATGGCGACGGGGCCTTCGAGGAAGCCGGATTCTTCCACCCAGGTGGTGCCCGTCATCTCGCCATTTCCGTTTTGCGAGAACCATCCGGCGTAAACGGGCTCGGCATCGGCCCGCCCCCGGGGGAAGATCACGGTCACACCGGTGCGTACCGGACCCTGGCCAACGACCAGCTTGCCTTCGCCGCGAATGAGAGTTGTGTCGCCTACTTCCACGCCTTTGACGTCGGTGATTGCATCCAGGGGGCCCGGGTTGCCGTCGAATGGCACCCCGAGCGCACGGGCACGCGGCCCTGATTGGGCGAAGCCCGTCGCGCAAACCATGAACAGCGGGAGAACAAGGCGGAAATTCATGCCACTACACTAGCTTCATCGCTTCGGGATCCCAATGGACAACCTTGCCCTGTTCGTAGCTCAGGTTGCTGAGCAGGGCCGCTCCGGCGGCGCGGTAGCCAAACACAGCATCTTCTACGACGGGTTGGCGGGTTCGCACCGCGGAAAAGAAATTTCTGAAGTGATCATAGCTGTCGCTATAGCCAGCCGCTGCTACGTATTTCTCGTATCCCAGCTGCGGCGCTCCCATGGGATGGGTGCGCGGATATTTTTCGTGGTATGCCTCAAGGATGCGCGCCTGCATGGCATTGGTGAAGGTTCCGATCATGAGGCCGGGCTCCTTTTCCAGGGGCACACGGCTTACGATGACGCTGTTGCCGGCTATCTCGATGGTTCCTTCCGAGCCGGTGAAGAGCAGGCCTTCGTTTTCTTCGCCTCCATTCACGAAGTTCACCCGCAGACTTAGATTGAAGCCCTCGGGGTAGTCAAAGAGACCCAGCATGACGTCGGGCACGTCGCGGCCGTCGTTCCAGAAGCGTATGCCTCCGGTTGCCATGGCGCGGGTGGGCCCATGCGAGCCGGTGATGAAGTGGGTTCCGCTGAAGAGATGGACGAAAAGATCCCCCGCTACACCGCTGCCGTAGGCCTTCCACTTGCGCCACTGGAAAAAGTGTTCCCCGTTGTAGGGAATCTTGGGCGCGGTGCCCAGAAAGCGCGGCCAGTCACAGGTTTCGGTCGAGGCATCCGGAGGCACGGTGTAATTCCAGGCCCCGATGGACGAGTTGCGATCCCAACGCGCGGTCACCATATTCAGTTTTCCGATGGCGCCGGAGGCGAGCAGCTCCTTGGCCTTGGCATAAATCACCGAGCTCACGCGCTGACTTCCGACCTGGATGATCCGCTTGGTGGCGTGCGCGGTCTCGATCATCTGCGGCCCGTCGGCATACAGATGGATCATCGGCTTCTCGCAATAGACATCCTTGCCGGCTTTCATTGCGTCCACGGCGACTTGCTTATGCCAGTGGTCGGGCGTCCCGATGATGACGGCGTCGATGTCTTTGCGCTCCAGAACCTCGCTGTAGTCGCGCGTGGTGAAGAGGTCATTGCCCCAGAGTTCCTTGCTATGGGCGAGCCTGCCGTCATAGCAATCCGACACGGCTACGAGTTTCACTCCGGGAACTTGTAGCGCAACCTTGGTATCTCCCTGGCCCTGACCACCGGCGCCGATCAGCGCGATCTGAATATGATCGTTGGCCGCAACGGGTGGGGTTGGTTCGGATTGAATTTCGCCCAGTAGATGCGTTCTCGACCCGAGGAACGTCTCTGCTGTTGCCGCCACCCCTGCCACTTTAAGAAAGCTTCTACGATTCAACTCGCGCACAGTAGTCCTCAGATCTGGAAGTTAGTCGCCGTCTGTAACGATACAGCCTAGAGGGTCCTGAATGAAGGGTACGGAATCGTGCGCTTAAGAGGCTTGGGGAAAATTCGCTTTTGTGAAGGGTCTGGCTTCGACAGGGCTGCGGACATCAGAGAAGGTGGAGGGGGAGGGGGAGGGGGAGGGGTCAATCTGAAAATTGGTTCATGTTCCTATGAGTGGAACGGGCGCCGGGGTGAGACTCGGCGCCGGGAAAGCTACATGACGAAGGCCAGGTTTTCCAGTTCAGCCTGCATGCAATCTAGATTGCAGCCCATTTCTTCCAGGCGGGATACGGCGTTACGAGCGTCAGGAGCGCTTACGCCGTATCCGCGGCCAGTGAGAAAGCCACTGAGGACTTCAGCTGCCTGCCAGGAATCGATCCCCGATTGCAGGAGCTCGTTGCGCAGATTCAACAGCTCGCGCGCGGAAAATTTTTCGATCTTGGTGGTTGGCGGCATTGTATTGTCCTCTCTCGGTTCTTAGTACTTGAGACCCAGGCACGATCTACAGCATTGCACCGACCGCTGCAAACAAAACCATTAACCTAGCGCGTGTGCAACCAAACTAAGGCAGAAACTAACCGGTTTCGTGTCTACAAGCTGTATATAGGAACCCGCAACGACACGATCGGTTGCGAAAACCCACCCTTGCGTTGCCTGAGCAGAGCAAACCACACCACAACCCTGCTCGTTTGATGCTGAAGTGCTCTGCTGGATGTATCGGACGCGGGAATGATTTGGGCGAGAACGGCCTTGCTAGCAATTAGACATTTCCATGCTACGCATCGTTTCTGGGAAAGCTGTTCCAAAAGTGGCATGTCCAAGGGTAATTGGATTGCGCTGCCCGCCGGCTTCTCCCAGATGCCGGGAATCAAGCCGACTCGCTTCCCCGCCCGCACTCTCCTCATCAGGTTCTATGCATAAATAGACTGATTTTGTAGCAGGGGGTGAGCAGAGAAAAGTAGTTAGCCCCCTTATGCGAGCGGCGGCTGGGGCGTCGCGCGGTCTTCGAGCATTACCGGAATGCCATCCTCCACCGGATAGTAGCGGCCACAACCAGTGCAATGCAGCCAGGCATGCAAGGCACTGTCAGGACCCGCGGTGAGCGAGTGATGGCAAACCGGGCATACCAGGATTTCGAGCAGAGTTTGGGAAAGCATGGGCATGACCTGCCAAAAGTTTAGACCAGTCCCCTTGGCACGGCCTCGCGCTCACCAGCCAGCCGGGCCATTTACCATGAGCGCAGCAGCAAGGATGGTGCATGACTAAAGTTTTGGATGGAACCGCGATCGCCGCTGAAATCAAGGCGGAGGTCAGGGCGGAAGTAGAGCGGCTGGCGCTCGAGGGCATACGGCCCGGGCTGGCGGCAGTGCTGGTGGGGCATGTACCAGCCTCGGAGATTTATGTGCGCAGCAAGGTCAAGACCTGCGAGGCGCTGGGACTCTTCAGCGAGCTGATTACCCCGCCGGAGACGGTCACTACCGAGGAGATGCTGGCACTGATCGCGCATTTGAATGCTCGTGAGGACATCGACGGCATTCTGATTCAACTGCCGTTACCGTCCCACGTTCAGGCCAAGACGCTGCTGGAAGCGGTGAGTCCGGACAAGGACGTCGATGGGTTTCATCCCGTCAATGTCGGCCGCTTGCAGACCGGTCAACCGGCGCTGCCGCCCTGTACGGCTGCGGGGATTATCGAGATTTTGAAACGCAGCCAGCTACAGATTGCGGGCCAGAATGCGGTGGTGGTGGGGCGCAGCGACATCGTGGGAAAACCCACTGCAATCCTGCTGCTGGCGGAGAATGCGACGGTTACCGTGTGCCATTCCAGGACGCGCGATCTGGCCTCGTTCACCCGGCAAGCAGACATTCTGGTGGTCGCCATCGGCAAGCCGGGTTTGGTAACGGCTTCCATGGTGAAGCCGGGCGCCACAATACTGGACGCGGGCATTAATCGGGTTACAGATCGGGCGGAATTTGAGCGATATTTCGCCGGGAATGCTCGCCGCGAGGAATCGTTCCTGCAGAAGGGCTCCACGATTGTGGGCGATGTGGATCCCCACGCATTCGCATTGGCGGGGGCCTATACGCCGGTGCCGGGCGGCATCGGGCCGCTCACCATCGCTATGCTGATGGCCAACACCGTGCGCGCGGCCAAGCTGCGGCGCGGGCTGCCGGTTTAGGACGGGCGCATGCTACGGGTTGGATTGACCGGTGGGCTGGGCAGCGGTAAGAGCACGATTTCCGGCATCTTTGAGGAACTGGGCGCAGCGGTGATTTCCGCGGATCAGCTTGGGCGCCAGCTTATGCAGCCCGGGGAGCCGGTCTACGCTGCCATCGTCGAGACCTTTGGAAAGGCCGTGGTCCGCAGCGATGGCTCGCTCGATCGCAAGGCACTGGCGGAGTTGGCCTTTCAACATAACCAGGCAGGCAAGCTCAACCACATCGTCCATCCGGCTGTGATCGCGGCGGAAGAGGAGTGGATGCGGGGCGTTTTCGCCGCCGATGCGCAGCGTGTGGCCATGGTGGAGTCGGCGCTCATCTTCGAAGCGGAAAAGTGGGGCACGGCGCCGGGCTGGGTGCGGCGATTCGACAAACTCATCCTGGTGGTGGTGCCCGATGAAGTGAAGATTGCTCGTTTTGTCTCGCGCATGATGGCTAACGATGGGCCTGACGGGCGTCGAGAGGCGCTTATACAGGACGCCCGCGCACGGATGGCGGCGCAAATTCCGGACCGGGAAAAAGCCGCCCGCTGCGAGTATGTCATCGATAATTCGGGTTCTATTGAGGAGACGCGCAAAAGGGTGGAAGAGATCTACCGGGAACTGGCGCACGCGGCCCAGTATAAGACGGAAATGATCTAATAGAAGTTAGCTGGTTATGAAGATTCGTTCGGTCATTTTGATTGTCTTGCTGGTAGGCTCATTCGTCTATCTCACCTCGTACAGCAACTTCAGGGGTACCGGCAATCTCCCGCTGCCAGAAATCTGGCACCAGTCCCCTCTGCAGCTTACCGTCGCCGATGCGCAGCCGTCCTATACGCCGGAGGAAAGCAATCGCATTGCAGTCTATAAGCGGACGCTGCCTTCGGTGGTAAACGTCACTTCCTCTGCGCTGGCCTTCGACTTTTTTTATGGAGTGGTGCCTCAGTCGGGGCAGGGTTCGGGCTTCATCCTGAGCAAAGACGGCCGCATCCTCACCAACTTCCACGTGATTGAAAATGCGCAGAAGGTCGAGGTAACGCTCAGCGACAAGCATAAGTATCCGGCGCAGATCGTTCTGCAGGACAAGGCGCATGATCTCGCGCTGCTGCAGATCAATGCCCCCAACCTCACCCCGGCTGTGCTTTCTGAATCACGTGACCTGCAGGTAGGTCAAAATGTCTACGCCATCGGCAATCCCTTTGGGTTGAACGGCACCATGACGACGGGGATCATCAGCTCCATCCGCTCGGTACGCGAGCCGCAGGGCGCGACCATTGAAAACGCACTGCAGACCGATGCGGCTATCAATCCGGGCAACTCCGGCGGCCCGCTGCTGAACTCGCGTGGCGAGGTGATCGGCATGAATACCTTGATCGCCACGGGCGGGGCGGAACAGAGCTCGGGCATTGGTTTCGCTATCCCGGTGGACACCATCAAGGCAGTGCTGTCGGATTACACCAAGTACGGCCGGGTGCGCCGGCCGTCGCTGGGCATCGCGTCGCTGGCTATCGGGCCGGATCTGGCAGAGCAGATTGGGTTGCCGGCTGATTACGGTGTGCTGGTACAGAAGGTTATTCCCGGCGGCGCAGCAGAGCATGCTGGATTGCGAGGCGGCACTCAGCAGGCCTACCTGGGCAATACGCCGATTTATCTCGGGGGCGATTTGATCGTCGCGATTGACGAGGACCGGGTGACCAGTCCGCAGGATATTTCGGAGATCATGGACCACCACCAGGCGGGCGACACGGTTACCGTGACCTTCTACCGCGGATCGCGCAAGATGACGGCCAAACTCACGCTGGCTGAAGCTCATTCGGTTTCAGTCTGAGGCGTTACAACGGCAGATAGCGTCGTCCGGTGATGCGGTACTTGCCGGAGAGTACACGGGCGATCGCTTCCCTGTAGGCCACATGCTCCTGGGCAAGAATACGCGCGGCCAGTGCGCGCTCGTCGTCTTCGGGCAGCACCGGAACTGTCTTTTGCATCACGATCACGCCGTGGTCCAGCTCTTCGTCAACAAAATGTACCGTGCAACCGGAGATCGTGGCCCCGTATGCGAGCGCCTGGCGCTGGGCGTCGAGGCCAGGGAAAGCCGGCAGCAGCGAAGGATGGATGTTCAGGATGCGCTGGGGGAAGGCGCGCACGAATTGCGCTGACAGGAGCCGCATATAGCCGGCGAGACAAACCAGATCGACCTGATGCGCCTGCAGACCGGCGATGATCTCGGCGTCATGTTCGGCGCGTGGGCGCCCTCGCGCCTCGATCACCTGGGTTGCGAATCCTGCGCTCCGGGCTGCGGCGATTCCGGGCGCATCGCTGCGGTTCGAAATCACCACCGCTATTTCGGCATGCTCCAGGCGGCCTTGAGCGATGGCCTCAGCGATGGCGAGAAAGTTCGATCCCCGTCCGGAAAGCAGGACCCCCAGGCGGTGGGTCCGGGGTGTTTCCTCACTCCCCACGGTCATGTGTAGAGGACCTTGCGGTCCCCCTTGACGGTCCGGCCGATGACGGAGAACTTTTCGCCGGCCCGGTCAAGCATGGATTTGGCCCGCCTGAACTTGTCCGCCGGCACTGCGGCGATGAGTCCGATACCCATGTTGAAGGTGCGCAGCATCTCTTCCTGCTCGACGCTGCCTAGTTGTTGCAAGTGGGTGAAGATGGGAGGTGGCGTCCAGGCGGTGGTTTCAATCACCGCGGAGATGGTTTTGGGCAAGATGCGGGGCAGGTTTTCTGTAATGCCGCCACCGGTGATGTGGGCCATGCCTACCACCAGGTCGGCGGCGGTAAGCTTTTTAATCACCGCCAGGTAGCTGCGGTGGACCTTCATCAGGGCGGCCCCGGCTTTGTCCTTCAACTCGTTCACGTACTGGTTGGGTGCGTAGCCGGCAACCTCGAAAAAGAGCTTGCGGGCGAGGGAATAGCCGTTGGTGTGCAAGCCGGTGGAAGGGAAGCCTATGAGCACATCGCCCACCTGGATCTTGCTGCCGGTGATCAGTTTTTCCTTGTCCACGGCACCGACGATGAAACCGGCCAGGTCATACTCGCCGTTGGAATAGAAGCCGGGCATCTGTGCGGTCTCGCCCCCGATCAGGGCGCAGCCGTTGGCATGGCAGGCTTCGGCTACACCGCTCACCACGGTTTGCGCTACTTCGCCGTCCAGCTGGCCGATGGCCAGGTAGTCGAGAAAGAAAAGGGGCGTCGCGCCCTGCACAGCGATGTCATTGACACAGTGGTTGACCAGGTCGGCGCCAACGGTGTGATGCATGCCCAGGGCGAAGGCAACTTTCAGCTTGGTGCCGACGCCATCTGCGCTCGAAACCAGGATGGGGTCAGCGTACTTCGCGATATCCAGCCGGAAGAGGCCGCCGAAGCCGCCAATATCGCCCAGTACCTGTTTGTTGAAGGTCTTTTGCGCAAGGTACTTGATGCGCTGCTTGGTACGGTCACCTTCAGAAAGATCCACTCCCGCCGAAGCATAGGTGGTGGGGGGTTGGGCGGATTTGCGGGTCGAATCTGGCAAGGCGTTTCCAATTTCGCGTGGGATACCGGCCAAGAGGCAGGCACGTTTGGATTGGACGAAATGTATCCCCGAGAACTGCCAGTTTAACATCGCCCGTGGGGCGCGGGGAGATGTACCCACTCCCCTATACTGGAGCGGAAGGGGATTGCTTTTGCGCCGAGAACTGAGTCGATCCAGAGAGTTGCAGGTGCGGGCAGAGCGCTACTTGCCCGGTGGCGTGAACTCGCCTGTGCGCGCCTTTCGTGCGGTCGGTGGTGATCCGCCGTTCCTGGTGCGCGCCGAGGGTGCTTATCTGTGGGATGCCGATGGCAATCGGTACCTGGACTACTTCGGGTCCTGGGGGCCCATGATCCTGGGCCATGCTCATCCTCTGGTGGTGGAGGCGATTCAACGGGCCGCGGAGCGGAGCGCAAGCTTCGGGGCCTCGACCGCCGCTGAGGCCGACCTGGCGGAGCTGGTGATCACTGCCATGCCCTCGATCGAGAAATTGCGCTTCGTCAGCTCGGGCACGGAAGCGACCATGTCCGCCATCCGCGTGGCGCGGGCGTTTACCGGGCGAAAATATGTGATCAAGTTTGAGGGGTGTTATCACGGACACTCGGATGGATTGCTGGTCAAGGCTGGATCAGGCTTGGCCACCTTTGGGCTGCCGGGTTCGGCCGGTGTGCCGGAGGAGATTGCCCATTGGACGCTTGCCCTGCCTTTCAACGATCTGGCGGCGGTCGAGGAGGCTTTCGCTAAACATCAGGATGAGATCGCGTGTGTGATTGTGGAACCGGTTGTGGGCAATATGGGTTGCGTGCCTCCTGCTGCCGGATACCTGGAAGGTTTGCGGCGAATTACGCGGGAGACAGGGAGTCTACAGATCTTTGATGAGGTCATGACCGGCTTCCGGCTGGCCCTGGGCGGAGCCCAGCAGGTGTTTGGCATCGACCCTGACCTTACCTGCCTGGGAAAGATTATCGGCGGGGGGCTACCTTGCGCCGCCTTTGGCGGCAAGGCCAAGATGATGGACTTGTTGGCGCCGCTCGGTCCTGTCTACCAGGCGGGAACGCTGAGCGGCAATCCGCTGGCGATGGCGGCCGGGATTGCTACTTTGCGTTATCTGGCTGACCATGCGGTGGAAGTCTATGCCGGGCTGGAGAAACATACGGCTGCAGTTGCTGAGGGTGTTGCCGGAGCAGCTCGGGAGGCGGGGATCGCAGTCGAAACGAACCGGGCCGGTTCCATGGTTACGTGGTTCTTCACCGCTTCCACGGTCAATGACTTTGCTCGTGCGGCAGCATCGGATACGGAAGCTTTTGGGCGGTTTCATCGGGCGATGTTGGATCAGGGGGTATGGCTTCCTCCGTCGCAGTTTGAAGCGGCGTTCCTCAGTACTGCTCATACCGACACCGACATTGACTTCACGGTTGAGGCGGCTCGCAAGGCGTTCGTGGCGATGCTTTCGGTCCGCGTTTAACGCTTCCTGAGTAGGGAGCGCAATCGACTTAAAGCGATGGGCTTCGCCCGGATTTCCTGTGGAGCTTGGTGGCGTTGGCGCACCTCATGCGGCTTTCCTTACTGAAAGCCGCACACGTGGACGTTGGTGAGTGCCACGTAGCAGGAAATCCGGGTCGCCCGTCGTTTTCGTCCCAGGTACGCTTCGGCGAACCTGGGGCACCCCTTCGCTGCACCTTCCTAGACCCGTCGCAACTCCAAAGGTCTCGTGCGCCGACTCTCAGCAGCTTGCTATTTCCAGGCGTCCACGGTGACCGTGCGCAACCCGCTGCCTGCCCATGCTTCGAGTAGCAGCCAGGTCGCGGTGAGCGTGATGGAGCGGTCGGTTCCCAGCCTTCGGTGGCCGCCATCGTGCAGCAGGATGTTGCTGCTCCTGTTAAGGCGCTGATTGAAGTGAATGCCACGTCGTATTCGTGCTGCCAGGGCCTCAAAGTCGGTCGCATCCCAGTCGTGAGCGGTAATGTTCCACATCACCGGAGTGAGGCCAAGTTCTTCTGCGGTGCGCAGCACGTCGGGGCGGCGAGCACCGAAAGGCGGGCGAAACCATTTCACTGCTTCGCCAGTCGCATCTTCGATGGCGGTACTGCAACTCACGAGCTCTTCGTGGACCCGCTTGGGCCGCTCCCAGAGCAGTGAGGGATGGGTCATGGTGTGGTTCCCCAGCAGATGGCCGCCTTCGTGGATCGCCCGGGCAATCTCAGGATGCCGGCGTACATAGCTGCCCATCAGAAAGAAGGTCGCACGTACCTGGCGGCGAGCGAGCAAATCAAGCAATTGTTGGGTGTAAGGATCATTCGGGCCATCGTCGAAGGTGAGCGCGACTTCTTGAATATCGGAGCCGGCGACAATGGTGCGGCCGAAGAGCTGCGAGGTAGGCCATTTCGCGGCATAAGCATAGCCCCCGGCCGTAAGCCCGGTCAGCAGACCCGCGGAGACCAGCTTGGTAAGCATGCTTCCCGAGTGTAAATGTAGGGTGGCGGCGTGTATCGGCTCATGGTATCTTCGGCTTTTCTTCGCTAAGAATACTTTTAAAAAAGGGCATCGCCATGGCAGAGCTGTTTGAGGCGCCCAGATTCATCGCCATCGAGGGACCGATTCGGGTTGGCAAGTCTACGTTGGCCCGGATTCTGGCTGAAAACCTGCAGGCGCTCCATATCGTGGAGCCCGAGAACAACCCATTTCTCGACCGGTTCTATCAGGAACTGAGCGGCATGGCGCTCGCTACCCAGATGTGGTTCCTGGTGGAGCGGTACGACCAGATGCGCCAGGCGGCCAAAGACCTAGCCGGTAGCGAGCCTCCACCGATGGTGGCCGACTACCTCTTTGAGAAGGACAAGCTGTTCGCTTACATCAACTTAACGGATGCGGAACTGGCCCTCTACAACCGCTTCTACCAGATCTTCCGCAGCGAGGTGCCTACGCCAGACCTGGTGATTTATTTGCACGCTTCGCCCGAGGTGCTGAAGCAGCGCCTCAAGCGCAAGGGCATCAGCCAAGAACAAGCTATCAGTGACGCCTATATCGAGCAGGTAGCGAAAGCTTATGAGCACTTTTTCTTCCACTACACGGCCAGCGATCTGCTGGTGGTCGATACCTCGGAGATCGACTTCGTCAACCGCCCCCAGGATCTGGCGCTGCTGCTCAAGCGGCTCTCCGAACCGATCAAGGGAAAGCAGTACTTCCTGCCCCCAGCGACTTTGCCGGGAGCGTAGCCAGAGGCGTATACTCTTTTCCGGGCAGCATCCCGGAATGGGAGTTGCACTGGAGTTGGCCATGAGTCTCACGCATTTCCGCACCGCGGATCAGTCCGCGCCTGCCACCCGTACCGCACCTGTAACCATTCAATCCCTTCAAGATAAGAAAGCTCAGGGGAGACCCATCGTCGCCCTCACTGCGTACGACTACGCCACTGCACGGGTGGTGGACGAGGCGGGCGTCGACTTCATCCTGGTGGGAGATTCTTTGGCCATGGTGGTCATGGGTTATGACAACACGCTCCCCGTCACCATGGACGAGATGCTACTGCACACCCGCGCCGTGCGCCGGGCGGTCAAGCACGCGATGGTGGTGGCGGACATGCCCTTCGGCTCCTACCAGGTTTCCACTGCGGACGGGGTGGCCAACGCCACCCGCTTTGTGAAGGAATCCGGCGCCCAGGCAGTCAAGCTCGAAGGCGGGGCAACCCGCCTTGACCTGGTCAGACGGCTCACCGAGGCTGAAATTCCGGTGATGGCGCACCTCGGACTTACGCCACAGTCTGTCCACCGCATGAGCGGCTACCGGGTCCAGGGGAAGTCAGTCACCGCCATTCATCACCTGGTGAAAGATGCGCTGGCCCTGGAAGCGGCCGGCGCCTTCGCGGTGGTGCTGGAAGGCATTCCCATGGAAGTGGCGCAGCGCATCACTGCTGCCTTGCACATCCCGGCCATCGGCATTGGCGCCGGGCCACACTGCGATGGGCAGATACTGGTGCTGCACGATCTCATCAACCTGTCCTTCTCCGCTCCGGCGAAATTCGTACGCCGTTATGGGGACGCCGCGGCCTTGATCACGGATGCGGTTAATCGCTACCGCAGCGATGTGGAAGGGCATCAGTTCCCCGGCGAAGAGGAAAGCTACCACTTGGGCAAAGAAGCGCTGGCTGCCCTGCTCCAGGAAGAAGGCAGGGCCAGGCTCAAGGCCTAGCGCAATGATGGTGCTGAAGACCATCGCTGAAACCAGGAGTGCGTGTGCCCGCATTCGTGCTGCTGGTAAGACACTGGGGCTGGTGCCAACGATGGGATCCCTGCACCAGGGCCATCTTTCCCTGGTCCGCGCCGCGCAGGCCAGCTGCGATGCCGTTGCGGTTTCCATCTTCGTGAACCCCACCCAGTTCGGACCCACAGAAGACTTTGCCGCCTATCCGCGAGCCCTGGAAGAGGACTGCCGGATACTCGAGGCCGCAGGTGTTGACCTGGTCTTTGCACCTTCTTCCGAGGAGATGTATCCCGAGGGCGCCAGCACCTTCGTTGAAGTCGGAGGGTTGAGCGAGCGGTTGGATGGGGCATCACGCCCGGGTCACTTTCGCGGCGTGGCCACTGTGGTGGCGAAGCTGTTCCACATCTTCTCTCCCGAGCGCGCGTTTTTTGGACAAAAAGATGCCGCCCAGGTGGCCGTCCTGGGCAAGATGGTGCGCGATCTGCAGTTTCCCGTTGTGCTGGAGGTCTGCCCAACGGTGCGGGAACCGGACGGGCTGGCGAGGAGTTCACGTAACCGCAAGTTGAGCGGCGAACAGCGGCGCCAGGCGCTGGTTCTTTCGCGGGCATTGCTGGCTGTGCAGCAGCAGGTTCAGGGCGGCGAGCGGGAGTCAGGGAAGCTGCTGGCCACGGCGATGCGTGTTCTCAAGGAGGAACCGGCGGTGGAGGTAGATTATTGCCGCATCGTCGACCCGGACACGTTGGAGGATGTGGGTGACGTGGGCCAAGGCGCGTTGGTGGCCGTCGCGGCCCTGGTTGGCGACACACGGCTCATCGATAACCTGCTGGTTTGATCGAAAATCATTTCCCTCAGCGGCTAAAGCCGCATCCGTTCTCCTTGCTTAACGTACGGGCTGAAGCCCGTACCCTTCTCGCTGATTTTCATCCCTTGCGTCCGGAAACAAAGGGATTGCCGGCTATTACGAAGCGGGCGGCACGCTCGGCGTCCTTCCTGATCCCGATCCGCGGCGTAACCAGCACTTCCCTGGCCACAAAGCCGTCATCCTGAATCTGTAAATCCGATTGTGGTGCGGTCAGATCGACGCCATTGTCCCGCTCCCTCGTGACACCGAAGGCCTGGCATAGACGGCCGGGACCAGAGGTTAGGGTGTTCAAAGCTTTGCTGGTCCGGCCAGGAGCGGCCAAGCCGCGGCCGACGGCCATGGCCTCCAGGCCGCAGATTGGCTCCAAGGCGCGGAACAGAAGGCATCCGGCACGGCCCTCTGGTTCACAGGAGACGTTCAGGCAAAAATGCACGCCGTAGATGAAGTAGACATAGGCATGGCCCGGCGGCCCGAAGAGTACGGCGTTTCTTGCTGTCTTGCCGGCGAAAGAGTGCGCCGCCGGGTCCCGCTCGCCAAAGTAAGCCTCCACTTCGACAATGCGGCCCACTATCGGTTCTCCGGGTCTGACCAGGAGCTTCCCCAGCAGCTTCCGCGCGACCACGTCGGGCGGATCGAGATAGAGCGCCCGGGGGACGAGAGCCGCCTGGACGCAGGCCGAAGTATCAGCCATTTGCGGCTTTGACGGCGGCAAGCACCTCTTCAGCATGCCCCTCGGGCTTTACTTTGGGGAAGATCTTCAGCAGTTTTTGATCCGGTCCGATGAGGAAGGTGGTCCGCTCAATCCCAATCACTTTCTTGCCGTACATATTCTTTTGCTTGAGAACGTCAAACTGTTTGCAGACCACTTCGTCTACATCTGCAAGGAGGGTGTAGGGCAGGTCGTACTTCTCCTTGAATTTTTTTTGCGCCTTGGGCGTGTCGCGCGAGATACCCAGAACAACGGCCCCGGCCTGCTGTATCTTCTTGAAGACGTCACGAAAGCCACAGGCTTCGATAGTGCAGCCGGGAGTGTCGGCCTTGGGATAAAAGAAAAGCACCACCGGCTTGCCGGCGAAATCTTTAAGATGTACGGTTTTGTCCTCTTCGGTCTGCAAGGTGAAGTCAGCAACTTTGTCGTTCACTTCCATGAGAAAGATCCTTCCAAAAAACGGGATGCAATGCCGCAACGCAGAAGAGCGTGAGCGCCCTCAACGAGATTATTCCACGATGAGGAGTTTCCAGCGCCGCTCCCTTGCCCTGTGGCTTGCCCTGGCCATGCCGACTTGGGCGCAGTATCCAGGGCACCTCGAAACCACAAAGAAGGCTGCGCCGACGGTGCGCGCTATCGCGGTGCTCGAGTGGACCGGCGAGGTGGGGAAGCCGAAGGCCAGCCGCATCATCCCGATCTCGGTCTTCGATGGCGAACAGTATCAGCCCGGGGGTCTATACCTGGCCAAGCCGGAGCCGTTGGCGCTTCAACCGGGAACGGAATATGTGCTGCAGGACGCGGGCGTTTCCCGGGGACTTTTTGATATCAACACCGCGCAGGATGTGGACGGTTATTGGTTTGGGTATGGCGCGTGGAAGCCCATGGCGGCGCCGCCCAAGAAGGCCAAACCAAAACAAGGCAGGAACATACCCCAGGTAGTGGGTGGGTCGGGGGACGGCCACCCGCATTTGGTCAGAAAGGATGGCAGCGGAAGCCAGGACAGTTCTAGCTCCGCCGGCTCAACTTCATCTTCCTCGGGCTCACAGACTTCCAGCAATCCACCTGCTGGTGATCCTGACCGCCCTACCCTGCGCAGGCGGTCGGATTCTAGCGATTCGACCCCCAGCGCCCCCAGCGCCAGCAGTGGGAACAGCCCGGCTCCGGAGACTGCCATCGGAGGTGCTGACCCGGACCGGCCGCACATGGCTCATGGCCAGCAGAGCATGACCGACGACTATCAACCTGCCCAACTCACCGGCGTTCCGTCCGGCCTGGAGCAGATGATTGCGGTTTCTGATGCGAGCGATCGAGAAACGCATCCTTTCGTGTATCTGTGGGCTGACCCGGCGGATGCTACGAACATGCAGACGCAAATGGAGATCGCGGCCAGCAGCGCCGTCGCGGCCAGTGAGCCGCCGGTGAAGCCGACCCCGAAAACGCACACTGCAACTACGGCGCACACTGCAACCACCACGGCTGCACAGCGCCGTAAGGCAGCCGCGGCGCCTCCCCCTCCCCCGAAGCTGGTTTTTACCAACGAGCGCTTCAAGGCCTATGAGCTGACTTATAGCGGAGGGGCGACGTTGGTCTTTTCCGGAGAAACACTGGATCACGCCGGCAAGGTCAAATATGTCACCCTGATCGCTCAGCCGGATTTCAACGGGGTGCCTAAGGTGCTGTTCAAGTCGGTGACCGACGATGATCATCTGGATCAGAAACCGAAAATGCGGCTGGTCGATGCAGTGGATGCGAGGGCTGATAACCGGGGAGACCTGGTTTTCGAACTACGCAGCAGCCGCGATCGTGAGTTCGTGATCTACCGTATATCCGGTGGACAGGCTGAGCAGGTGTTCACCACGGGTTCGCTGCCAAATTCCAATTCCCAGTCGTGAACTCAGTTCCCTCACCAGGGACTAAAGCTCGCTGCGGCGAGGTAGCCCGTTCATTGCAAATTAGATTGTTCTCGCGGGTTTGAAAACCCGCTTCCCCGGACTGAAAGTCCGGGGCTGGCACGTTCGGCTACGGATTGGAGTTTTTCCGCAGCCTGCTAGGGTGTGGGCAACTTGGTGGTATCCCAACCGCCGCCCAACGCTTCGACGAGTTGCACACTGGAGACAAACTCGCGGGTGATGATATCCGCCGCGGTGCGCTCGTTGGATAGCTGCGTGGCCTGCGCCGTAATCACTTCAAGGTAGGTGGTGACCCCGCCTCGGTAGCGGTTGGTCGAAATGAGCAGCGAACGATTCGCAGAGTCAACCGCACGCTGCTGAGCCACCGATTCGCTACCCAGAATCCGCAGGCCGGAAAGATTGTCCTCTACCTCCTGGAAGGCCTGCAGCACCGTCTGCCGGTAGTTGGCGACGTTCTGCTCATAAACATCCTTGGCCTGTTCGGTGAGGGAATGACGACGGCCGGCATCGAATAGCAACTCTACCGCCGAACCTCCCAGCGACCAGAGTGAGCTTGGCCCCTGGATCAAAGTACCGCCAGCCTTGCTCTCAAATCCGCCTGTGCCAGTGAGGTTGACAGTGGGGTAATAGGCCGCGATTGCAATCCCTATCTGCGCATTGGCCGCATCCGCGCGCCGTTCCGCCCCGGCAACGTCCGGGCGGCGCTCCAGCAATTGCGAAGGGACGCCAACCGGCACTTGCGGCAATTGCAGATCGAGCGGCGCGAACGGAAGACCAAAACTCGACGCGGGGACACCGGTGAGGGTCGCGATGGCGTGCTCGAACTGGGCCCGCGCGACGCCCACATCAATCGCCTGAGCCTTGGTCTGGTCGAGCTGGGTCTGCGCCAGGGCAACGTCCTCGTCCGTGGCCACTCCGCCCTTGAACCGTGCCTGGGTCAGCGCCAGGTACTCCTCATATTGCACCACGGTGTTGTCGAGCAATCGCTGCTGGGTGTCCAGGCCGCGCATTTCAAAATAATCAGTCGCCAACTCGGAACGAATGCTCAAATCGACATTTGCCAGATCTGCCGCAGTGGCCTGCACAGTCGCCTTCTGGGATTCCACCGATCTGCGGACGCTACCCCACAAGTCCGGTTCCCAGCTGACCGAGCCGGTAAGAAATATATCGTTATAGTTGGTCTTGCTTCCGGGAACATACAAGGGCCGGTTGGACGACTGCTTCTCCCGCGTGGCCGAGGGGCCGACCGATAGCGTGGGAAAGTACTGCGAGCGATAGAACTGGACGGCCGCCCGCGCTTGCATGTACTGCTCGTAGGAGGCTTTGAGCGTTTGGTTCGCAACCGCGACCTGCTTCTCGAGCTTATCCAGTTGCGGGTCTTGATAAATCTCCCACCAATTGGGCCGGAGCGCGCTGTCGTTGGGGCTCACCTGCTTCCATCCCCCACCCGGTGGGTTGGGCGGTGGCACAGGCACAGGCGCGGCCGATTCTTTGAAGGCCGGTGCGGTAGGAGCATCGGGCCGATGGTAGTTGGGCCCTACCGTGCAACCGGAGAGCAGCAACGCAGCCCCAGACAGAAGCAGCCATCCCTTGGGCGAGGTCCAACTCAAATGGGCAGTGCTGGGCCTCATTCCTACGCGCCCCCGTCTTTGCCCGGTTTAACCACGTGCACCGGTTCTCCATCGATCAAAGAATCCGGTGGGTTCTGGATCACCTGGGAATCGGCGCTGAGCCCGTGAATCACCTGCACCGTCGATCCATCATCCTGGCCGAGGGTCACCTGCAACAGCTTTGCCTGGTCGCCATTGGCTCCCTTCACCACCGTGCCTACCTGCAATCCCTGATTGCGAAAGATAAGCGCGGAGACGGGGATGATCAGCGGCGCAACGCCCTGATGCACGTTCATATGGACCTCGGTGTAAGCTCCGGGCAGAAGCTTGCCATCCCGATTCTCGACATCAAATTCGACCAGCAGCGTACGGGAAGCAGGATCGATGGCCCGCGCGGTGCGCACCAGCTTGCCGGTAAAGGTCTGTCCGGGAAATTCGGAGAGGGTAAGTTTGGCGGTGCTGCCGGGGACCGCCGACTGAGAATAAATCTGCGGAACATTGACGTAGACACGCAAAACGTTGATGGCGGAGAGGCGGAACATCAGCGTGCCGGCACCGGCGTTGATCAACTGCCCCACATCGACGTTACGGGCTGTGACCACTCCACTGAATGGGGCATAGATCTTCTCAAAAGATTGCAACTGCTCCAGCCGCTGAACATTTGCCTGGGCCGAATCTACGGTCGAGTTGGTGGATGCTTCCTGGGTGACGAAGGTATCGGTGTCTTGTTTCGAGACGGCGTTTTGCGTCAGCAATCCCTGATAGCGGCTCGAGTTAATCTTTGCCAGGCCCGCGGTGGCTTTCGCAGTGGCCAAGTCGGCGCGTGCCTGAAGCAGTTGCTTGTCCACTTCCGGGGTACTGATGACGGCCAGCAGCTGTCCCTGACGGACGTGTGCGCCGATGTCGAAATACCACTTGTCGAGATAACCGTCGGTGCGGGCAAAGAGCGAGGCATCGCTGTAGGCATAGACGTTGCCGGGCAGAATCACCTCTTGCCCGACCTGGCCCGCCTGCGGTGGGTTCGCGATCACCGTGGGAGCAGCGAGGGCATCGGTCTGGTCCTTCAGCTCGGTACGAGCGCGCACCCTGGGGACGATGCCGCCCACCGCCACCAGGACGGCCAGCACCAGGAGAACCACGATCATGATCGCGGCGACGCGGCCCGATAGGGGCGGGGCGTCGGGGGGCCGCCGTGCCCCTCACTTGCCGGTTGCGGCCGCTCGTCTCTATTTTCCTGATTCATCTCTACGCTCTCTCTCGGTGTTGGTTTCCAATCTTCGAGCTCAGTCGCGCTCGCGCGCTCTGCGGCACTCTTGCTGCGCTTCCCAAGCCAGCCATGGATCACGCTAAAAAATGTCGGGACAAAGAATAGCGTGGCCAAGGTTGCGAACAACAGCCCGCCAATGACCGAACGCCCCAGGGGCGCATTTTGTTCGCCACCGTCGCCCAGACCCAGCGCCATGGGCACCATGCCGATGATCATGGCCAGCGCGGTCATCAGCACCGGACGGAAGCGGGTGTATCCGGCATTGAGCGCGGCGGCGTGGGCGTCTCCAGCGTTTTCTTCCATCTGCTCGCGGGCGAAACTGATGACCAGGATGGAATTGGCGGTAGCTACCCCCATGGTCATGATGGAACCGGTGAGCGCCGGGACGCTGATATGGGTGCCGGTGATAAACAACATCCACACGATGCCGCTCAAGGCGGCCGGCAGCGCGGCGATGATCATAAAAGGATCGAGCCACGACTGGAAATTTACCACGATGAGCAGGTAAACCAGCAGGATAGAAAAGGCCAGACCGCTGGTCAGCCCAATGAATGAGGAGTTCATCGTCTGCACCTGGCCGCGCAACACGATCTGCGAACCGCGGGGCAGCTCTTTGCGATGCTGTTCAATGATGTGCAGAGATTTTGTCTGACACGCTGCGCAGGTCGCTATTGACCACGTTGCCGTAAATATCGAGAACCGGAGCAATATTGTAGTGGCTGATGGTGGCCGGCTCCTGTCCGCGCACGAGCGTGGCCACATTCCCTAAAATCTGGATCGGCTGGACTCCATCCGCGGTGGAGGGCGCGGCACCCGTCCCGATCGGGGTAAGGCTGGATGCGCCTACCGAAAGATTAGGACTGGGGATGACGGAGGCACTCGCGGCTGCTGGTGGTCAGCGGGATATTTTCCAGATCGATCATCGACTGCAAATCATATTGGGGAGATTGCGCGTTGATGTTGTAACTGACACCGTTCCTTGGATCAAGCCAGAAGGTAGGGCTGGTCTGATAGCTGCCGCTGGTGGAAGCCAGCAGGCTGCCGGTTACATCCCGTTGCGTCAAACCGATGTCCTGCGCCTTGGAACGGTTCACATCGACAAAAAAATGCGGATTCGTTGAAAGGCTGCTGGATGTGCAGGTCCGCCGTGCCGGGTACGTAGATGATATCCCTGAGCAGGTTGTCGATAAAGACGCGATTGCCCTGCAGATTTTGGCCGATGACCTGGATATCGATGGGAGCCGGCAATCCGAAATTAAGAATCTGCGTCACCATATCGACGGGCAGGGTGTAAAAGACAACGCCTGGGAACTCGACTCCAAGCTTGGCGCGCAGATCTTGCACATAGTGGTCGGTGGGATGGTGCTTTTCGGCCAACGCCACGGTGATGTCCGCGTCCGCAGCGCTCACCACACCCGTGCTGGTGTAGGAGAGATTTAACCCGGAATAGGGGATCCCGATATTGTCGATGATACTGACGAGTTCACTCTTGGGAATCTCCCGCCGAATGGCCTTGTCGATTCGATCGCACAGCAGCGCCGTGTCTTCGATGCGCGTGCCGGTCTGGGCGCGTATGTGGAGCTTGAACTGGCCTGCGTCTACCGAAGGAAAGAAATCCTGGCCCAACCACGGATACAGCAGCGCAAACGAGCCGATGGAAAAAACGAAGAAGAGGATAAGAAAAACCGTGCTGTGGGCGATGGCGAGCTGCAATACGCGAAAATAGAAAACACGCAGCTGCTCAAATCTGTGCTCGAACGCCAGTTGGGCCCGAACCAGCGGATTGCGGCTCTGGTGCTTCTGCTTTTCGCTCGCCGGATCATGCTCCTGAAGAAGGTACTTGGCCATGGTTGGGACCACGGTGCGGGAAAGAAAATAAGAAGCCAGCATGGCAAAGATGACGGCTTCAGCCAAAGGCACAAAGAGGTACTTGGCCACGCCTCCCATGAAGAACATGGGCACAAAGACGATGCAGATCGATAGGGTGGAGACAAAGGCCGGAATGGCAATCTGCGCGGCGCCATCCAGGATCGCCTGCTCCACCTCTTTGCCTTCTTCGAGATTGCGATTGATGTTCTCAATTTCTACGGTGGCGTCATCGACCAGGATGCCGACGGCCAGCGCCAGGCCACCCAGGGTCATGATGTTGATGGTCTCGCCCAACGCCCCCAGCACGATCAGGGAGACCAGGATGGAAAGAGGAATGGATACAGCGATGATGAGGGTGCTGCGCCAGCTGCCTAGAAAGACCAGGATCATGACGCCGGTGAGACAGCCGGCGATGATGCCCTCGCGCACCACGCCGCTAATGGCGCCGCGCACAAAGATCGATTGATCCGCTAACGGCGTTATGCGCAATTGCGGCGGCAGTGACTGCGCGATGGTCGGCAACATCTGCCGGATCCTGGAGATGACGTCGAGGGTAGAGACATTTCCGTTCTTGAGCACGCTCATCAGGCTGGCGCGCTGGCCATCGACACGCACAATGTTGGTTTGCGGCGGGAATCCGTCGCGCACATGGGCCACGTCGTGGATATAGACGATGGCTCCATTCACGCTCTTGATGGGCAGATCGTTCAGGCCCTGGATCGTGGTCGGGGCGCTGTTGGTGGCCAGCTGGTACTCGAAGGTGCCTACCTTTACGGTTCCGGAAGGCAAAATCAGATTTTGCACGCTGATGGCATTGACTACGTCACTGGGGGAAAGTCCTCGGGCCTGAAGCGCTTTAAGGTTGAGATCTACCTGTATCTGCCGCTGCTTGCCGCCGTAGGGATAGGGGCTTTCAGCACCCTCGATGGTGGCGAACTGGGTGCGGATGAAATTCAGGCCGTAGTCGTTGAACTGCTGTTCGGAAAGGCCCTGACCAGAGAGACCGAGCTGCAGAATGGGCACACTCGATGCGGTGTAAGTGATGATCAGGGGCGGGGTCGTCCCTGCCGGCAGCTGGCGCAACTGGGTTTGCGACACGGCCGTGATCTGCGCAATGGCGGTGGCAATCGTCACCTTGGGCTGGAAATAGACTTTCACCACCCCAACGCCCACCAGCGATTGCGACTCAACATGGTCGATATTGTCGACCGTGGTGGTTAGCGTGCGTTCGGTCAGAGTGACGATGCGGTTGGCCATATCCACGGCGGAGAGGCCTTGATACTGCCAAACGATGCTGACGACAGGAATATCAATATTGGGGAAAATGTCGGTCGGGGTGTTCAGAATGGAGAGCGGACCGATGATCAACAGTAAAAGCGCAAAGACGGCGAAAGTGTAAGGGCGCCGTAACGCAAGACGAACAATCCACATTTGCTAGCTCTACTCCTAAGGACGTTCTCTCCAGGAGTCATGATGACTCGGGGAGAGGGGTGAATATCCGGCATAGACGAGCCGGCCAGGCTCGAGCGGAAGAATCGGCGAATAGTTTGCGAGCGTCCCTAAAGACCGAGGCTTTTGCTGTACCCTCTGCAGGGAATGGGGTTTAAGGCAAATTTTCAGCCACAATCAAATTATACGTTTTGCGCGATCGAACTGGCAGCCATAGCATTTCACTCTGCGTAAGCAAAGCAACCACAAGCCACCGCACTCCCTCAAGACCGGGGCCCCAGCAAGCTTGCTTGCTGGGGTGGAAGAAAAGCCGCACCTAGCCGCGCTGCACTGTGCAATGAAGATGCGAAAGTGCTTCAGAGGCAATGTTGCGCCGCTTTTGGCCAAGACGAGCGGCTGAGTCCGGCCGCTTCCTCGATGAACTGTCTGGGCACAAAGAAACTGGATGTTAAACGCAGTCAATTTGATTCAGAAGCTGGCAGCTCGCGCGGCAGCAAAGGAAGAGCCGGACAAGCAAGGCCTGTCCGGCTCGGATGGTCTTTTGAGCTCGTCACAACGTCATGACGAAACCTTTATTTGGCTAGAGCGGGCTCCAGCGTGACGTTGGAGACGACGGCATGATTGTCCGGGTAGTAGGCGTTCGAGATGTACTCCTGGAGCATTCGATGAGTGTTGAAGAAGGAGCCGTTGAGCGCGATGGTGGAACGCATGACGGTGCGCCACTGCTCCGGATCGCCATAGTAGAGGGGAAGAATGGTCGACTCCAGCCGGTCGTAAAGACTCGCGACTTCATGTTCCTGGGTGTCGCTGTCGGGAATCGCCCAGCCGGTAACCCCTTCGATCCAGCCCTCGACCCACCAACCATCAAGAACGCTGAGGCTGGGGACGCCGTTGAGCGCCGCCTTCATTCCGCTGGTGCCCGATGCCTCGAATGGGCGGCGCGGCGTATTCAGCCACAGATCGACGCCTGCGGTGAGCATCGACGCAAGCTTCCATTCATAGTTTTCCAGGTAGACGATTTTGAGCGCGTCTGACTCCAGCTTGGCAGCCACCTCAAAAATCTGCCGGATGAGCTTCTGGCCTGGTTCGTCATGGGGATGAGCCTTGCCGCTGAAGAGAATCTGCATGCCGCGGAACTTCTCCGCACAGCGCACCAGGCGCTCAGGGTCCGACAAGAGCAGGTCGGCTCGTTTGTAGGTGGCCACGCGGCGGGCGAAGCCGATGGTGAAGACATTGCTGCGCAGCGTAATGCCGGTCCTCTCCGCGACCGCGTCGATGAGGGTGCGCTTGGACTGTGCGTGCGCCTTCTCGATCTCGCGCAGTGGAATGTCGATCACGTAGCGAAACTGGAAATTGTCTTTGCGCCAGCGGGGAACGTTGCGATCGAAGATGGCCTGAATCGGGGCAGCGGTCCAGGTGGCCGCGTGCACCCCGTTGGTGATGGCATCGATCGAATAGTCGGGGAACATCTCGCGGGAGATCTTGCCGTGCTGCATGGCGACGCCGTTCACAAAGCGCGATGAAGCCAGCGCCACATACGTCATGTTGAGCATGCCATCGTGGCAGCCGCCCATACGCTCCAGCAGGTTTGCGACTTCCGGACCGAGAATCCTGTAGGTCTGGTCCATGGTAAAGCGGTCGTGTCCGGCCGGTACCGGGGTGTGGGTGGTAAACACACAACGGCTGCGCACTGCCTGCGTATCTCGCTCCTCAATGACCCGGCTCATGTCGCCGCCCAACTGCAGTTCCATCAAGCCGACCGTCAGCAGCGCCGCATGACCTTCATTCATGTGGTACACATTCACGTCGTAATTCAGGGCTTCGAGAATGCGCACACCACCGATTCCCAAAACGGCTTCCTGGCGCAGCCGGTAATCCGTATCGCCACCATAGAGATGATCCGTAAGCTTTCGATCGCGTGGGTCATTCTGGGGCAGATCCGTGTCCAGCAGGTAAATCGGGATGGTGTGCCCGGTGACTCCCTCGAGATCGTAGCGCCATGCCCGGACCATCACGGGGCGATCCTCGATAGTCACCTCGACCACGGCATTTTCGAGCACGAGAAATTCTTCCAGCGGCCAGGGTTGGTCCTCAGCGGTCTGAATTCCGTGTGCATCGAGATGTTGCTGGAAGTATCCCTTGCGATGGAGCAGGGTGACGGCGCAAAGTCCCAGCCCCAGATCGGCTGCGGACCGCATGGTGTCTCCGGCAAGCACGCCCAGTCCCCCACTATAGGTGGGCATGTCGGGCGCGATGGCGATTTCCATCGAAAAGTACGCAACTATGCCCCTTCGCTCGGATAGGGACATCGAAGAAAAATCGCGTTGCTGGTTCGAAAAGTGCATCCTGCTTATCTCCTGTTAGCCGGCACCGCCGGTGATGCTCCAGGCACACGCCTACTCGCTTGCCTTTCGCGAGTTGTTGCCCGTCAACCTCGACGAATTTCCTGTTTGACTGCCGTACCCTTATTCTAACCATCGACCGCCCAGCTTTTATCACGAATCGGAGTGACACTTCTGTCGAGCGATCTAGTGCTTCCGTGGGAGAACGTTTTCAAGAATTTCGCTGTTGAGGGTGTGAATACTCGCAAGTTAGTTTTTTCATCCTGCAACGGTTTCACCGGCGTTGTCTGTGGGAGGTGTCGCCAGCACTTCACCCGTCACCTGGCTCAATCTGCTCCAGATTGCATCGATCCAATCCAGGTGTTCCGGCTTCATGAGCACAGAACGCAGGCAGGTAACGCTGCTTTGCTGGTCCTGGTCTGCCCACGAGCCGGAAGAAAAAAATCTGCTGGGTAGTTGGGCCAGCGCGAGATGAAGATCCTCGCGCGCGGCAGCGGCGAAGATTTGTTGCGCCAGGCGGGACGATGCCTCGACGGTGCCGGCGCGCACCGCCCACACCAGAATGTCGAGCTGGGGTGGGAAGGGGGAAAGGAAACGCCCATCGGCGCAGATTTTCTTATGCAAGAGCATCGCCGCCTCGCGACTACAACGCAGCCCGTTAGCAAACTCACCGTCTGTGATGAGCGGTAGCAATTGCTGGGTTGCCCACAACGCTACGGCCGAAGCGCCGGCGCGCGAACACTCCAGGCTGATCTCGCCCAGATGCAAATCATGCGAAGTGAAATAGGTGTAGGGCGAATCATGTTTATAGAAGCGGCCTACAGCGGGATCGCGAAAAAGGATGCAGCCACAGCCATACGGTTGCAGCCCGTGCTTGTGAGGGTCGACCACAATGGAGTCGGCCTGCGCCACGCAGGCAAAGGCACGCGTGGCCTCCTCGCCGAGTGTAGAGACGAGCTTGAAATATCCGCCGTAGGCCGCATCGACGTGAACGCGGAATGGATAAGTGCCGCGCAACGCGAGCACGTGGTGCAGCGGATCGACGGCTCCGGTAGCGGTTGTGCCCAGCGTCACCACCACCGTACCGACGTCGCCCTCTCGGAGTGTGGACTCGAGCGCCGCCATGTCCATGCGGCCGGCATGGTCAGTGGTCACACTGGTGAAGGGCAAGCCGAGGACGGCGCTGATTCTGCCATGCGTATAGTGCGCCTGTTCGGAAGCGACGATGCGCTTGCCGGGGGCAAGCTGGCCGGCGATCCAGAGTGCCTCGAGGTTGGCGAAGGTTCCGCCGCTGGTTAGATGTCCCAGATGATCCGTCCAGCCAAACATGCGGGCGATTTCGCGAACCGCTTCCACCTCCATACGCGAGCTGGCACGGCCGCCGTCGAGCGCATGGTTGTTGGGATTAATTGCCATGGCGAGCGCATAGGCGGCGCGAGCCAGTGGATGCGGAGGCTTGAGCATCTGCCCGGCGTAAAGAGGATGAAAGTAGGGGTAGTTGTCCGCCATTCTTTCAGCCACCTGGCTGAGCACCGCAGCCATGGCGTCGATTGCGGGTCCCGGCGCCGCTTGCGCAGGCCCCGGGGCAGATCGCGAAACGAGGCTTCGAGCTGTGGCACGGCGCCGGCGAGAAGCCGCAGCGCAATATCTTCAGGCATGTCTCTCGCAGTTTACCCTCACCGCATGTCGGGGTCTTCTGTCTTAGAGGCGGACGGCCCTTACCCAGGGCTTCGAGCGCATCACAGGCAGCCTTCAATCCATCTTCACGTCGCAACTGCTCTCCGATCCTGGCCGCCCGCTGCCGCATCGCGGTCTTCTCTAACAGCAGCGTGATCTTGCGAGCAGCAAGTTCCGCCGTATAACGCCGCCGCCGAATCACACGGGCCACGCCGAGGCGGCGTACCCGGCGTGCATTGTCCGGCTGATCGTGGCTGTAGGGCATTACCAGCATGGGTTTGCCGGAGACCAGCGCCTGCGCGGTTGTGCCCACACCGCCCTGGTGGATAATGACCGAGGCTCGCGGAAAGAGCTTGGAATAGGGCGCATAGTTGGCCACGCACACGTTCTGCGCAGTATCCTGGGGAATATTGCGCGGGTCGCTTCCCACCAGGAGCACAGCACGCTGGCCGGTCAATTCGGCAGCCAGCGCGCTCTGCCGGTAAAAGTCGCCTGCGTCCAGAACGGCTGCCGAGCCTAGGGTAAAGACAAGCGGCGGCGGCCCCTGTTGCAGGAAACTCTCAATCGCCGGGGGCAGATCACGGTGGCCCGCGTCGCCATCGTAGAACACAAAGCCGGTCACTTTGGTGGAAGCGGGCCAGTCCGGTTGCGGCTCGCCCAGCAAGGGCGAAAACATTGCTAACACCAGGTACGGAGAGTGCTTGGCCTCGAAGATGGGATCGGGGCCGCGGCCCAAGCCAAGCTCGGCACGAAGCTGATAAATGGGCTCCGGCCAGCTGCGCGTTACCCAGCGTGCAAAGCGGGCAATCACCCTTCCCATCCCGGGCAGGGCCGGCTGCAGACGCGCCAGCATGGGATAAGGCGGGAGCACGGGCGCATCGTAGCGAGAAAAAAATGACAGTGGGGCGAGCACATGCGACGCCCACGGGATCCCGGTAACCTCGGCCACGATGGGGGCCTGGTAGACCAGCTCTCCGGCAAGCAGCAGATCAGCCCCGCCCTTGGCCTCGACCACGGCCAGCAGCTCCCGGTAGCTTTGGCGAATGGCGGGAAACAGGATCTCGCGCAGGGTGCGCTCCGTTCCCTTGCGAATATCCATCAACATGGCTACCAGCTGGTTGTCTTCCGGATCGAGGATGGGGCCGACGGGAGCAAATTCCAGCCCCAGCGAAACGATCTTGGAACGGAAGAGTTCGGGAACCGCCAGCACTGGCACGTGGCCTCGCCGCCGCAACTCGAGCGCCAGGGCTATGAGTGGATGGATATCGCCAAGAGTCCCGAAGCTGGAGAGAACAATGCGCATGCGCTGCTTCTGCAGTGTAAATGCGCCAGATGAAAGAGGCGCCATCGCGGCAGTAGTTAAGATGTCTTGTGCGCGGTGCGGCTTCAGATGGCCCAAGGGGATGAAAATCGCGGATAACCTGCGGCCGCTCTGTCCATCCCCCGGTAACGGCTGCTGAGGTGAGCGCTGCCCTAAACTTTGTCATCCCGAGCGTAGCCGAGGGACCTGCTGTGCGCCCTTCCCTCAAACAACTCCCTACAAAACTGTCCACTCATCTCCAACTATGCCAAGGTGGGCCACTGCCCTGAACTTTGTCATCCCGACCGGAGCGAAGCGTAGTGGAGAGCCTGCCCTGAGCGAAGTCGAAGGGGACCTGCTGTTTCTCTTCCGGTTCTCACGTCGGCCGATTTGGGCCAGTGTGACTTTCAGCCGAGCAGCTTAATGTGAATTTTCGAAAACCTGGAACCGCCGTTCCAGCTCGAACTGCTGCTTCGCTTTTTCGCTGGCCTCGAGCAGTGATGCGCATGCTCCCGAAGCCTGTTCTCGGCCGAGCTGGGTGCGGCATGCGGCGCGCGCATGGGCGTAGCTTTCCCATGGGCCCGGCTGCTCCCAAAGACTGTCGCCGGGCAGGAAGCTGTGTTCCAAGCCAGTCCGCACCATTTGCTTAAGGTCGTTGTAGGTAAGCGGGTACGTCATCGCGGCCCGGACATACTCATGGGTGAGGTTGATGCGGGAAACTCCCTCATCATCGGTGGAGAGCGCGACCGGCACGTGATACAGGCGGTACGTGGGTAAAGGGTGGTCTGCACCCTTGATGTTGAGAATAACGTCGTTGCTGGTGAGGTTTATCTCCACCATCACACGCTTCGTGGCCATCTGCTTGATCAGATCGTAAGGACGATCTTCGTACATCACGTCCACCCCGTGGCCGATGCGTTCGGCATCCGCCTCTTCGACCGCGGAGCGGATATGAAAGCGCACCCCATCCGGCGGCACCATTCCGGGCGCCAATTCGCCTGCATGCAGGGTGATATGAACCCTCGGATAGAGCGCGTGGAGGGCATGGACCATGCGCATTTGCATCTGGTAGTTGGCCATGGCAACGCGCCCATCTTCCGGCTGCACCATGTTGATGCCCACGATGAGTGGGTCGGCGGAGGCCAGCTCGAAGCCACAGACCAGTTGTACAAAGACCTCTTGTGGAGACAGGGCGCGCAGCACCTGGTAAAGGAAGCGAACCTGGAGATTGCAGGCCGGCGTTGCTCCGTTTGCGCCACAATGCTCCAGCTCGCGGCGGCGGCGCTCGCCTTCATCGAACTCCGCACGCTGCGCGGGCAGAAATTTCGATAGGCCCGCATCGAGCAACTGCTGGTGCAGGTGAGCGAAGTCTGTCTGCATGTCGATTGGCCCCAGGCTCTCGGCCAAAGCCGCAGTGGCCGGCCGGAAGTTGGGCGTATTCATGATTTCAAGGTACTGCTCGTTTTGCTGGGCGGCTCGACTGGCCAACTCATCGACCCACTCACCCACATACTTGGGATCCTCTACCGCCAGAAAGTGATCGAAGGATGCGAAGAAGTGATCGTGCCCCGACTCTTCGGTGGTGGGAACAAACGTCCGCATGGAGAATACGTCGATCAGCTGGTCATAGAGCTGTTGGTTGGTGAGCGCGTCGGCGGCGCGCTCGCCCTCTTCGCCACAAACCGGCTGCGGGGGCAGACTGCGGGTTGTGGCTGTTGTCTTATAAAACGTGAGGGACTTGGACTTGACACAGAGATTGTCTTCCGCAGCCTCGCGGATGAAGCTTTCCGCGTACACGGCGCCCGCCAGGTGGGTGTGCAGATCGGCGCCCTTGGGCATATCGTGCAGGAAGGCATAAAGGGCAAGCGGTCCTTGCTGGCGGGCCTGCTCGAAGGCTTTCGAGGCGCGGGCCTCGCCATTTTGCGCTACGGCTTGAGATTGCGCGATGGCGCACGGCGCCAGGCAGAGCAGCGTGGAAGCGGCGACATGGAGGGCCCGGCAAATGGGAGCACGGTGTCGGGACATAGAGCGCGAAGGCTACCGATGTATTCGAATTGTGAACTGCGACCCTGATTTCGTGTACGGGCTCCATCCATTGGCTGCGTGTGCGGCTTTCATTAAGGATGCCGCATGAGGTTCGCCAACGCCACAAGCTCCACAGGAATTCGGGGTGAGCGTTCAGTGTACGACATGGCGGGCTCGCAGCCAGCCGCCTCGCCGAGGATTTGCAGGTGGGAAGTTTGCGCATAGCGAAGCGATTGCTATACTGACGTTTGTTGCTTGTGCGCAGTTGCTGACCTGGCCGGGCCCTCCGCCTGAAGCTGCAGACTCAGAAACAACGTAAGCGGAAGCAGCGTCCTTGGATTCTCCGAGGCCAGATAGCTCAGTGGTAGAGCGCGGCCCTGAAAAGGCCGGCGTCGGCGGTTCGATCCCGTCTCTGGCCACCATTTAGAATCAATAGCTTAGCCGATAGTGCCGCAGTAATTCTCCGAGGCCATTTTTACTCTTTCCCTTTAAGTGATTGAAAATACTCAATCAACGATGTTCCCGTATTGTTCCCGTAGCATAAAACCTACTTTTAAAACTTCGGGTGAACCTCGGCTCGGTTTCATTTGGCAGCCAACCGGAGACCCCAAGGACCGCCGTTCATGGCGGCGTCGGAGTTTTTATGACAGGTTGCCGCTTACCGTATTACGCGTTCAGGCATTACTGCAGGAACCAGGGCCGAGTTGGAAACCCCTTCGAAACATAGTCGTTCTTCAATCGTGCCAGATCGAGCCAATTCTTCCAGGGTTTGCGCCTGCCCGGCGTCTCCAAAGACGTTGCAAAACCACACCCGACGCAGCGAAGGCATTTTGTAGAGTGCAAGCGCGAATTGGGATGCGATCACTTTAGCTTCGCGTACTCGCTCTTGACTTGCTTCAAGAGGGGGAGGTTGGGGTCGGCGTCCTTCCAGAGAGTGAGGAAATCCTCATAGGCCGCGAGCGCTCGGACCCGAGCGGCGTCGGCATCCGCACCCTGCGAAGCTCTCGACTGCAAGGCGTTGGCGCGAGCTACTCCCAGATGCGCCAAGGCTCCCGTCCAGCAGTTCCATACAATGCCGCTGTGGTCGATGATTTTCTGAAATTCGGCCGCAGCACTGCTGCCCTGTCCAGCCGCCAGGTATGCGTTCCCGCGCACATAGACCGGGTAGAGGCACGAAAGTTGGTTGCCAAACGTTTGCCCCAATTCGAGCGGGAAAGCAGCTTGCGGAGCGTTCAACGCGGAGGCCGGATGGGTTCCATTGAGTGCCGATTGTGCCTGAATCGCGGGAAGCCAAAGCCACTGCATTTGCGTGTCCAGGGGAAAGCGTCTCCCTAAGGCCTGGGCCAGAGACTCGGCTCGAGCTGGTTCGCCGGCCATGGCAAACGCAAGAGCGGCTTCGCTCTCGACCCTCTTACTCGTGGGGGCAAGCTGCAAAGCCTCGGCCGCTGATCGCCGGGCTTCCGCGGGATATCCGTAAGCGGCTTGCTGCTGCGCCGCAATCGCCAGGTAGTCGCTCCATTTTCTTTGTTGTCTGTCCGCATGGCAGAATCCACGGCCCGCTTGGTCAGATCACGCGCCTTGTCAAGATGACCGGCATAGGCCTCGGTGGCGGCTGCCAGCGCCAGCCCATCATTCTCATCAGCCGCGTTGCCCGCAAACCATCGTTGTTGTTCGGCCATCGCTACGGCGTCTCTCCCGAGAAACGCTAGCGCATAGAGAGCATCGTGAAGCCCGGCGCCCTCCAGTTTTTTCGCCTGCGCTTCGCGAATGACCTCGCGGGCCTGGTCGAAGCGTTGTAGGGCCATGGAGTAGCGAGCGAGACCCTCGTACCAGGTGATGCGGCCCGGCACAACCTGCATCGGTTGGCGCGTAAGCTCGATGGCCTTTTCATACTGTCCCTGCTCGGAGTAGATGATGGCCAAGCCGATATAGCCGACGACCTCGCGGGGATAGCTCTCAATCTCCTCCTGAAATGTCTGGGCAGCTTTATCCAACTCTCCTGTTACATGCCGGTAGTAGGCGGCCGTGATCTCCAGCCTTTCCCGCTCGCTCGCGTGTTCGCGCAACTGGAATGCCTTGCTGAAGTACTCTCTGGCGCGCTCAGCTTCGCCCAGACTGGAGTAGTCCAATCCCAGCGCCCTGTATCCCATGGCAAAGTTACGATCGAGCTCGATGGCATGCTGATCGTAGAGCAGGGCCGCGCCGAAGCCCTTCTCGCTGTAGGTTTTTTGGCCAAGACTGAACGCTTTCAGAGCTTCGAGCGAAAGCGTCGTAGCCTCTGCCAGGGGAACATCAAATTTTTGCACCGAAGCCAGCGATTCGCCGAGTTCGCTGCGCAGCCTGGAGGCCGCCGCGCCCAGCTCGTCCAGAACCTTCTCCTTGGTTGCCGCCGTGACCTGCTCCTGCGCCAGAATGTTTCCGTTCTGGCAGTTCACTGCCTTCAGCCCCAGCACATATTCGCTGCCCAGGCTGCCAATCGCTCCGGCAATATAGGCCTTGCTCTTTGCCCTTAGGCAAATCTCGCGAGTCACGTCGGGCGTGAGTTTGGTGGCGGTGGGAAGGGTCATCCGTTGCAACGTTTCTGCGACTTGTTGATCTGGAAGCACACTCAGGAAGGGCGACTGCCCCAGGGAGACGTTGAGTGCCGTTTTAAGGGCGTCATCGAACACCGCATCGCCGGTGCTATTGGCAAAATCTGCAAGAACCACTGTGTCTTTCTCAGTCAGACGATTGCTCTGTTAGACGCGAGCGCTGGTAAAGGCCGCCAACGATAAGCACGGCGACCAGCAGGACAGCCAACACAATCATCCAGGGCTTTGCGGCGCGAGGTGCCAGCACCTTTGAATTTGCAACCGCAACCCGCCCGGTTTCCGATATCTCGCTGCAGCCGCCGCAAGTCCGCTCGTATCTCGGCTGCGTGCTGGTAGCGAAGACCCGGGTCTTTCTCCAAGGCCTTGTTGACGATGTCCTCCAGCTTGCGCGGCATGGCGGGGTTCAGGCGGATCGCCGGCTGGGGCGCGCGGTTCAGAATCGACTTCGAAGATCACGCCGCTGGTGTCGCCGGGGAACGGCAACGTGCCCGTACACATCTCGTACAAGACCGCACCGAACGAAAACAGGTCGCTCCGGGCGTCCAGTGGCTTGCCACGAACCTGTTCCGGCGACATGTACGCGATGGTGCCTACCGCAGTCCCGCGCTGGTCAGGTGCTCATCCGCGGAGAGCGTCCGCTGCGCCGTATCGGCTGCGACCTTGCCAGCCGGTGTCACCTTCGCCAAGCCAAAGTCGAGAATCTTCGCGTGGCCGCGTTTGGTAACGAAGATGTTGGCGGGTTTGATGTCGCGATGGATGATGCCGGCGGCGTGGGCGGCTTCAAGCCCATCGGCAATGTCGATGGCGAGCGGGAGCAAAACGTCCATTGCCAGAGGGCGTCCCGCAATACGATGCTTCAATGTGAGCCCGTCAAGAAACTCCATCGCGATGAAGGAGCGTCCATCCTGCTTGCCGACTTCGTAGATGGTGCAAATATTGGGATGATTGAGAGCGGAAGCCGCACGAGCCTCCCGGCGAAAGCGTTCCAGTGCTTGCGGGTCGCGGGCGAGGCTATCAGGCAGAAATTTCAGGGCGACAAAGCGGCCAAGCTCGATGTCCTCGGCCTTGTAAACAACTCCCATGCCCCCGCTACCCAGCTTTTCTATGATGCGGTAACGGGAGATGGTCCGGCCGACCAGGAAATCGCTGCTTTCTTGCGTGTCTCCGCTTTGCTGGCGGCCAAGGCACGCGCCGCCGCCTCGATGGCTGGGCTCTCCAGAAAGTTTCCTGCCCGCTTCCGCGCCGCCAGTAGAGAGCGGACTTCGCGTTCCAGGGTTTCGTCGGCTCGCGCATGCATGCCGAAGATAGCCGTCCAGCTCTTCAGGGGGACGATCCAGCGCCGACTGATAGCAGGCTATCGACTTGTTTCCATCGATCCGAGTCCATCGTTAGCCTCGCCTGCCAGTTCGCGGTAGAGCCAGGCCTTGGCCGTGCTCCAGTCGCGCATCACCGTGACCGAGGAAACTTTGAGCACCTCAGCCGTCTCTTCCACGCTGAGTCCGCCAAAGAAGCGCATTTCCACGACTTGCGCTTTGCGGGCATCGAACTGAGCAAGCGTGTTCATTGCGTCATCGAGCGGACACCAGGTCCGCATCCCGTTCTTCTCCGACGATCGCCGTGTCTTCCAGAGAAACGTGGGGCACGTGGCCTCCCCGCTTCAGGTTGTGGCGGCGGGCATGGTCCACCAGAATCCGCCTCATCAGCTGGGCGGAAACTGCGAAAAAGTGGGCGCGATTTTGCCACTGCATGCCCTTGTAGTCCACCAGACGCATATAGGCTTCATTCACCAGGGCCGTCGCTTGCAGGCTGTGGCCCGGCCGCTCTCGTCTCATATAGCGTCTGGCGAGGCGGTGGAGTTCGTCATAGACAATCGGCGTCAGGCGATCGAGGGCGTCGCGGTTGCCGCTCGCTCCACGCTCGCAGCAACCCGCTCACCTCTTCAAGAGGCGCCTTGCTTAGCCTCATCGTCGCGTGGGATTGATTCCACTTTGCCCCTGCCTGCCCGCCCAAATTTTAGGCCGATCCCGCTGCATCTTCAAAGAAAAGATCGGCTGATGATAGTTCCAGCCCTCCGTCTCCGCTTATCCAGGTGGAGCGATGAAAGTCGCTCAGCAAACACATTCCGAATGGCCAAACGAAAGGGGGAGAACATGAAATCCAGAGTATTTTCGTGGATCGCACTATTGATCCTATTCGCTCCGCTGGCGGTCCCGGTTCGGGTTACCGCGCAAGAGGAGCAGCAACCACAAACAGCGCAAAAGGGCATTACACCGTGAAAGACCTGGGAACGCTTGGGGGAGGGTATAGCTTTGGGTATGGGGTTAACAAGTTAGGCGTGGTTGCTGGCGGAGCTGCGACCGCGAGCCAGACCGATTTCCTGTCCCAAACCGCCTTCCTCTGGGATAAGGACCTCCATATAGTCAACCTGGGCACATTAGGAGGAGACGCGTGCCCCGCCTGCAGCAGCGAGGCCGCGCAGGAGAACGCGTGGGGCGAAGCTGCCATCATTTCCGAAACCGCCAGCCCAGCCTACGAAGGTGAGGATTTCTGTGGTTTCGGCACCCACCGCCAATGCCTCGCAGGTATTTGGAAGAACGGTGAAATGAGCGCACTGAGTCCCCTCAGCGGTGGCCACAATGGACAGGCTGAGTGGATTAACGATGAAGGAGAGGTGGTGGGGTTTGCAGAGAATGGCACAGCCGATTCAACCTGCGCCACCGCTACGCCTTTCCAAACGCTTCGTTTCGAAGCGGTGATATGGGGACAAGACGGCAAGGCTCGTGAACTTCCTCCGCTCAATGGAGACACGGTCGGGTACGGCTTTGCGATTAACGACCTCGGGCAAGCCATCGGCGTATCTGGTTTGTGCGGTAATACCCGTGTACCGCCTATAACCCCGGGTAGCAACGCGCCGCACGCCGTCCTCTGGGACACGGACGGCTCACCCACTAACCTCGGAAGCCTGGGCGGTGGCGGGTTCAACATTCCTGGCGGCATTAATAACCGAGGTGAAGTAGCCGGAGCGTCGTTAGCGAAGGATGGCACGGTCCATCCGTTTCTTTGGACCAAGGAAACGGGTATGCAGGATCTGGGCGCATTCTCTGGCGCTGTCGTGACCGGAATCCCCTGCTGCGGCACCTTGAACGATAGCGGTGAAGCAGTCGGGCTGACGGCTGACAGTAAGTTCAACCTGCGCGCCTGGTTGTGGCGAGACCACATCAAGACCGATCTCAACCTCCTCATTCCGAAAGACTCGCCGTTGTATCTGATCGGGGCTTTCGCAATCAACGATTTCGGACAGATCACGGGGCAGGCCATCGTGAAGAGCTCTTGCCCGGTGCAGACTCCGCCGGCGTGGCAGGTCAATCAGTCGGCTTGCGCGCAGATTCACGCATTCCTCGCAACCCCATCAAATTGACTTGGCGGTCTGCGAGGATATCAGTTTCGAAGATTGCCATCGCCAGCGTCCCATAGAACGGGAAGTCAGGTACGTATGCCACGATTGAGAGGGCAGGGGAATTTCCTGACCTCTCTTCTCTTTTCTAAACTCACCCTTGTCTCGTAGTCCGCCACGAATTCTCGCGACAGCGTCACGACAATTCGTTCACCGTAGGCCCCGCAATTGCCCCGCACCCCAGCGTGAATGCGCCTTCCAATGCAGCAAAGAGGGAACCCATGACACACCGACATGTGACTCACGGACTTTCTCAAAGTTCGGCGCTCGTAGCCGCGGCGAGATAGAGGGAACAATACGGGAACAATCTAGGGAGGAAAGCAGCCCAGATGATCCCAAATGATCCTAATCGACAGTACGCTAAAGGCTTTAATTTTCAATCGGGTCCGCTCATTCCAAGCCATTTAGTTCCATTGGTAGGGGGCCCTGAAAAGGCCGGCGTCGGCGGTTCGATCCCGTCTCTGGCCACCATTTAGAATCAATGGGTTAGAGGAGAGTGCCGCAGTGATTCTCCGACGGAGGAGATAAGGATCGCGGGAGATAAGGGGGCATGTTACCTATCCCCGTCCGCTTCTTCATCTGAAGTCCTGACAGGAGAGATAACCAGAGAGATCACGGACGGAATGCAGGACGGAAGCGACCAGAATGCAACCGTACCTGATCGTGTTACTCGATCTGTCCCTTCAATGCCAATGCCCCGGGCTTCGCTATTTTTTGCCGCGTGCGGGGTGGAGTGGAAAGGCGCTTGGGCCTTGAACTCGAACCCGCGTTGAGGATGTCGACGAGGCGGCGAGCGCTGGGCGCCCAGCACCGGTAGAGCAGTGGTACGGAAGATGCCCACGACAAAGCTATCGCCGGGCAATTGATTGCGATGGCGAGCAGCACATGCACTCAAAGTAACCTCCGGAAGGGTACTCCCGGATCAAGAAAACGTCACGGCGCCTGTATTAGATCCCAGAGCGGGCATCTTAATAGCAAACGATTTCGGCAGGAGGCGGCTTCTCGGCGGACGCGCTCCCTGACCGGCAGTTTCCGGTGGTTTACGGACTATGCCCGAGCGAAGGACAGTTTTACCGCTGTCCGGTGTCACACCCGATCCCTGTCTCAAATTAACCAATCCAAGCACGCCCGCCACCGCGGGATTTTATGCATTCCATCGTGCTTCCCAGAGCTCAGAAACCTCTGCCCGTAGCTTCCCTCTCGCAATTAACCAACTTCCCGGAAACGGAGCCACCTATGCCCAAAAATCAAGTCAGCGACCCCATCACTGATCAGGAAATAGCCTTTGCCCACCTGGTCCTCTCTGGAACCATGACCGACCGCCGTGCTGCCGAAGCCGTGGGTCTCAACCCCGACACCGCCGCCTACACCAAAGCCAAACCCCGTGTCCGCGCCTACATGCTCGAGCACCGGGCCGCCGTACACGAACGGCTCGTGGAGCAAGAGACTGAGGGACTGCGCCGGCTGAACCTGGGCCGGGAGCAGGTCCTGGCCCGGCTCTGGGAAATCGCCAACCTGAGCCCCGAAATGACTCGAAGCAGCATTACCGGCCAGGTCAAGGCCCTCGCCATGATCGTGGCCATCGAAGGCCTGATCCCTAATCGCCGCGCCGTCTCCTCGGAGAAGAAATCCGCCCCGCCACCCACCGGGCAAATCTATACCGCGGCTTGGCTTCGCAAGCAACAGGGCAAAACCATCGTTCCCCAGCCCAGCCCTGACCTTGTCCGTGACGAAGATAGTGCCGGCGTTCCCGATCCCGCCCCGTCCCGGCGAGCGTGGCGGCAGACGCGCCTTCGGACCTTGGCCCTGCCCCCGACCCTACTCTAGATCCCAGCGAACCCATCTTCGTCCGCCCCTTTAGTCCCACGGAACCGACCCCATCGTCGCCTCATGCCCGCGTGCCCGCTTCTGCTCCAGACAAACGGGTCCCTTCCTCGATAGAAAAGAATCCCTCTACCTGGCGCCTGAGACTCTAAAGGAGACGGACGCGCTACCAATGCCCCCAAAAAGACTAAAAAAGATCGAATTTTATCGAACTTTACAAAAAATAGAAGACACACCAAACCGAACTGGAGCTGATGCGGCAGGATGAAGACCCGCCGGGAGGGTAGATCGCCGCTGAAGAGTGGATCTATTGTGTTTCTTGATCGTGCATGGTAATTTCTTGTTTATGCATGGTTCATCAGGGGCAATAAGAAAAAACGAGATTGAAAGTCGACTGCTGCGCGGCCTTCCCGTCAATGCCACTGCCCTCGCGAAGGAGTTCCTGGTGTCCGAGGACGCCATCCGTCGAGATCTGCGGGCGTTAGCCGCCGAGGGCAAGTGCAAACGGGTTTACGGTGGCGGGCTTCCGATATCGCCGGATGGAGTCCCGTTTGAACACAGACTCTTGAACGACTCGAAAGAAAAACGCGCTTTAGCCTTGGCCGCCCTGACCTTAGTCTCTGAAGCTTCGACGGTGTTCCTCGACAGCGGCAGTACCAACTTGGCCTTGGCCAGAGAGATGCCGCCCGATCGCTCTCTTACAATCGCCACAAATTCGATCTCAATCGCAAGCGCCCTCCTCGAGCGAAAGAATTTCAAAGTCATTGTTCTGGGAGGAGAGATCGATCGTGAAACCGGCGCGGCCATCGGGCTGTCTGCGATCCGCGAAGCCGAACGCTTGAGCTTTGATCTGTGTTTCCTCGGAGCTTGCGCCGTTTCCGTATCTCTTGGAATTGGCGCGTTCCACATGGCAGATGCCGAATTCAAACGCACACTCATTGCGAGAAGTGATCGCACCGCAGCGCTTGTCACTATGGACAAAGTTGAGACTCGGGCGCCGTTTCAGGTGGCCGCACTGGCAGTCCTTGACCATGTCGTTCTTGAGTCCGGTACATCGGAGGAGATTGTCTCGACCTTTTCCAATGCCGGCCCCAAAGTCATCATTGGGCAACCGTAGGTTGCGTCTCGTTCGACACAACCGAGAGCGGGAATTTTCATGACAGAGGGTTTGTATCTATCGCGCGCGAAGCTATCGACCAGGCTGGCGTTCGTTGCCGCAGGTTTCGGCGTAGCTTGCTGGGCTCCCTTAGTGCCTTTCGCAAAGACTCGCTGCCATCTCGGCGACGACACCATGGGGTTGGTTCTTCTGCTCTTGGGCGCCGGTTCCATCGTTGCGATGCCGCTTGCTGCGAACCTAAGTGCGCGCTTCAGTAGTAAGCCGGTCGTACTCTCAGGTGGAGTAGGACTGGCACTCATATTGCCGCTCTTGAGCATCGTATCGTCGCCGATCGCCCTTGGAGTCGCGCTGTTCGCCTTCGGGGCTTCTCTGGGATCGTTAGATGTTGCAATGAACCTGCATGCTGTCGATGTTGAGCGTCTCTCTGAGAAGCCGTTGATGTCTGGATTTCACGCACTCTTCAGTGTTGGTGGATTTCTGGGGTCGGGAATCGTGACAGCTCTTCTCTCTCGAGGCATCGCACTCAGTGCAAGCACAATTCTCAGCTCCATTATTCTTGTTTCACTGATTGTTGTGGCTCTTCCGCGCATGCTCTCGAATCGAGAGAGAACTAAGCAGCCTCTCTTTGCAATCCCGAGAGGTGTCGTGCTCGTCATCGCTATCTTCGCGGCAATCTCATTCCTGGTTGAGGGGGCTCTGCTCGACTGGAGTGCGCTTTTGCTTGTCGGCGAACACCTCGTCTCTGTTGCGCACGGAGGGCTGGGATACATGCTCTTCTCCATCGCGATGACGTTCAGCCGTTTCGTCGGCGATGGCATCGTAGCGCGATTCGGGAACCGCTTTGTGCTGACACTTGGTGGGGTGATAGCGCTTCTAGGGTTGTGCGGCCTCCTTCTCGCACCGGTCGCATGGATCGGGCTTGTCAGTTTTGTCTTTGTGGGCCTTGGAGCCGCAAACATCGTGCCTATCTTGTTCAGACTCGCGGGTACGCAACACACAATGCCAAAGGGATTGGCCGTTGCCGCCCTCACTACGGCGGGTTACGCGGGCTTGCTGACGGGACCAGCCGTCATTGGCTTCTTGTCCAAGGGAATCGGCTTGCACAACGCGTTCTGGTTTCTGGCAGCCCTTCTGGCGTGCGTGCCGATCTTCGGCAAACATGTGACGGCAGAAAATTCTCACTGAACGAGCGGGCAGGATAAAGCCTATGACGCGAACACAAGCCATTGTCTTCGATATGGACGGGGTGCTTATCGACTCCGAAGAATTGCATGCACACGCGAAGCGCATCGCTTTTGCGCACGCAGGGATCGCGTTGTCAGATGCTGATCTGCGCTCCTATGTAGGCCGGAGCGATGCCGTTATGATCGACGAGATCGGAGCTCGATACGGACTGACTGACGGGCAAAGATCGACGGTCCTGAATGAAAAGAAGCGGATCTACGAACAAGAAGAACAAGGGATAAAGATAGTTCCCGGTGCGATTGAGTTCGTCCGGTGGGCGGCTCAGCATTATCGTTTGGCTCTTGCAACCTCGGCAACGCCGCGCAATCGAATTGCGACTCTGAACCGTCTTGGCATAGCAAACCTTTTCGAAGTCGCCGCTGATCTAGGAGATGTTTCTGAGCCCAAACCCTCGCCGGAGATCTACTTAACCGTTACTTCGCGTCTTGCGCTTCAGCCGTCCCAATGCATGGTGGTGGAAGACGCTCTGACGGGAGTCCTTTCTGCAAAGCATGCAGGATGCTGCGTTTCGGCCCTGACTCGAACCTTCGCAGCCAATGAATTGATCGGTGTGGGGGCGGATTTCATTTTCGAAGACTTTCAATCGCTAAAAAGGTCGGCTGAGTCCAACATCAAGCCGCTGACCGCTGAATCACACAGAGAGGCCATTGGAAAACACGATGGGTCGGACTTCTAAAAAATGCTCTGCCGGGCGGATCCTGATGCTTGTATTGGCGTTGACAGTACCACTTTTCGCACAGGAACAGAGCACCTCCGCTATATGGCGTGGTCTTGTGAAAAACAGCGTCGGAACTCCGATTGTGGGAGCCAAAGTGCGGCTGAAAGGAACTTCCACCGCTGAATCAACCACGGCGGCCGATGGGAGCTTTTCTCTTGCTGCTTTGCCGGCCGGAAAGTACAAGCTCACGATTGTTGCGGATGGAACGACCGCCACTTACGCGCAGACTATTACTTTGACCTCGGACTCACCAGCGGTAGTGATCACAGTGTCGAATAGCCGTGAAATCACAGTGGCTACGCAGCAGCAGACGGATCAGAAGGGCGGCGAGAAACTCTCAAGTGAAAAGGTAAACGAGTTGCCATTGAACGGACGCGACTTCAGCACGCTGCTTCTGCTGGCGGCAGGCACCATGACGGACGCGAATGGGGCTACGAACTTTACGCAGCAGTTTGCGATCAATGGACAGCGTGGTGTCGAAGCGGTGTTCGCGATGGATGGAGCGGACATCAGCGATCCGGAGATGGGCGGGAGCACCTTCACGAATTTCAACGTGGATGCGATTCAGGATCTGCAATCAAGTTCGGGCTGGATGCCGGCCGAGATCGGACGGGGTGCCGCCGGTTTCACAAACATCGTGACACGTTCGGGTCAGAGTGGGTTTCACGGATCATTCTTCGAGTTCATAAGAAACTCCGCTCTTGACGCACGGAATTATTTCGATCACCCGTCCATTGCGGAGCCGGGCAGGATCCCACCGTTCCGAAGAAATGAATTCGGATTCACGAACGGTGGACCAGTCGTCCTGCCCCACGTCTACGACGGGCGCGGCCGTACGTTCTATTTCGGGCAGTATCAGGGGTTCCGGCAGGTCCTTGGAACCACACAGGTGCTCGCCGTGCCGACAGCAGAGGAGCGGGCAGGCCAGGACACGGTGACCTATCCGGACGGTAGCACGGACACTCTGCAGGTGAATGTTAATCCTGAGATCGCAACTGTACTGGCCCGCTACCCGCTTCCGAACAACCCGACTGGCGCATATGGGCCTCGAACATACGCAGCACCGTCGAAGGTCGACACAGATGCAGATCAGTTTTCAATTCGCATCGATCAAAAGTTGGGAGCGAAGGGGCAGTTTCTTGGTCGATTCAACTACGACAACCTGACGGGACCTACGACCAATCCCGACCAGACACTGCTCGATCCGGCCTTCGGTGTGCAGTATGTAGATAGACAACGAAACGTAGTATTCACCTATACGCGCACAGTGTCGCCGCGATTTCTCTGGTCGTCATCACTGAGTATTACGCGGACGACTCCATCATTTCCGACACAAAACTACACCGACCCGGCACTGAAGTTCACGGATGGCCTCTACGAGGCATTTAATTCAGCGGCGGGATCGGTAATGTCCGCATTCGGCAATCTGTTCCACGGACAGCTAAATTTCGTTAGGACCACACAGCGGCATGCAGTGAAGTGGGGTATCGAGGCACGCCTCAATCGAGACACGACCTATTTCGGCATCAGCCCGAACGGGGAATACGACTTTGGCGGTGGAACGGTCTATTCGCCGGTATTTATTCCTTCTGCATCCGGAGAGCACAACGTGCAGGTGGGCGATCCCCTGCCGGACACGCTGAGCAGTTTGCTGATCGGGTACCCGTATGGGTACACGATCGCGGTCGCCCCGCCCTATTTGTCGAACGGAGCACACATTGGGCCGGCGGCGATCAACAGGAACGACGTGAATGTCTATGTGCAGGACACATGGAAAATCAACCAGCAATGGGTGCTCGATTACGGGCTGCGGTATGAGGTATACACACCGATCACTGAGCGGGCAAAGCGGACAGCGGGTTTTCTAGACGCGTTTCCGCCGGCCGGAGTTGGACAGGAGTATTTGATCAATCCTCAGCCTGGCTATCAGACGGGTTGGAATGGCTGGGGGCCCCGTGTGCAGGTGAATTGGAATGCGCCACAAGCCGTGCATGTGCACGTAGGTGGAGCGATCACTGTGATTCCACCGAACATCTGGCAGGACAACTTTCTCACAGGATCGACGCCGTTCGTGATCTATCCGCGCGTCAATGCGACGAAGAGCGGCGAAATTGCGTACGGATTCCACATCACACCCGACGAACTACCGCAGGTCTATACACCGGATGGCGTGAACGTGTTAGCCAGTGGCGATACGAAGAAAGTTCCAGCGAACACAGTGATGGACGTGAATCGATACCAGGAAGATCTGGCGACACTGTCACCGGGCAATCAGCTGTCTCTGCTGAATCTGAGCGGGATTGATCGCCGCTTCAACAATGCCTATCTCCAGACCTGGACGCTGGGACTGGAGCGGGCATTCGGCGGGCTGACGGCCGATGCAGCGTATGTCGGAACATCGGCGTTTCGCCTTCCCCGGATTTCCTACCCAAACGCGTATCAAGGAGCGGGTCCGGGATTCGCGAAGTTTACGAACTTCGACAGTGGCGGCGTCGCAACTGGAGGCTTCGGGTTCGAGTCCGTGATTACCAATACGGCGCACTCGTCCTATAACGCGTTGCAAACTTCGTTGGCAGGGCAGGTCCGACACGGCGGTCCGGGATTGCAAGCGGGATACACCTGGAGCAAATCGTTGGATGACGTTAGCGGCCTGCTGGGAGGAACAGGTTCGACGGGCGCAGTATCTCTGTTCAGCCCGCAGGACCCATTCGACACACATGCAGAGAAAGGTCCGTCAAACTTCAACGTGACGCACGCCTTCACTTTGAGCGCGGCGCAGGACCTGCATTTGCAGGGCCTGGGAGACCAGCCCGCTGGGATCCGAGTGTTGACTCAGGGTTGGCAGTTGCTGAGCATCTCGACGATCACCAGTGGAGCGCCGTTCACCGTTTACTCCGGGATTCAGCAGACGGGCGCAGGGACAATTGGGGCGGACCGGCCAGACCAGATTGGCAAACCGAACCTCTCGACGGCTCACAGCTCAACTCGACGACGGGAAGACTATTTTGGGCTCGGCGCCTCCAACGCAACGTTCTTTTCGATTCCCATCGGGATACAGGGTGGAACCGGACCTAACTCGGGGCGATTCGGAATGCTCGGTCGGAATAGCTTCCGCGGGCCGGCTTATTACGACTTCGACTTTGCTGTCATCAAGACAACGCCGATTGCCCATCGAAGCAGTGGTCTGGAGCGTGCCGACCTTCAGTTCCGCGGGGAGTTCTTCAATGTGTTCAACGTGGTGAACATGGGCCTGCCGGCGAACACGATCAAAGGCTCGGGGTTTGGAGTGATCAGCAAAACGGCTGGGACCTCTCGGCAAATTCAGTTTTCCCTGAAGCTCATCTATTAAGAGA
>CAWJPV010000011.1:0-487087 GCA_963844785.1 uncultured Acidobacteriaceae bacterium
CTCCCTGTCGCGAAAACAGTGAGCCGTTGAGTCGTTTGCTTCAAGTCATTCATCGCGGAGCAGAATCATCGGATCAACGGCGAGGGCACGTCGAGCGGGCACCAGGGCAGCGACGCCCCCTACGCAGAGCATAGTAAGGATGACACCGCCGAGGATGACCGGGTCTTTTGGCGTGGCCTGATACACGATAGACGAAAGAACACGGGTTGCCAGCACACCGAGGATCATGCCGGCGATCGATCCAATGGCGAGCAGCCGGAAAGTGCGTCCGAGCGCTGCGCCGAGCACATTGCGTTGATCGGCCCCAAGGGCTATGCGGATACCGAGTTCACGGAGGCGTTTGCTGACGGTATAGGCGGCCATGCCGAAGATGCCGGTAATGGCAAGCATCGCGCCCAGCAAGCCAAGCACGCCGAGAGAAACGGTGGCTACGCGAGCGGCGAAGAGGGCGGAATCCAACTCGCTGTTCCAGGTTCTGATTTCGAGCGGGAGCGCTGGATCCAGGGTGCGCATCGAGCGTTGCAATGCTGCAGCGATCCCTTGCGGGTCACGTTCCGATCGAACAATGAGCCAGGTCTGGCTGGAAGGGTGCTGTAGGAAGGAAAAGAACATGGCGGGCTTGGGGTCTTCGGTAAGGGTCTGGTATTTACCGTCTTCCACAACGCCGATAACTTCCGCCCGGTTGCTGCCGCCCCAGAACCTGAAATGCTTACCGACTGCATTATCGGCAGACCCGAAGACCTTGCGCGCAAATTCACGATTCACGACGGCCACCACTGGAGCCTTGTCCTCATCGTGCATGGTGAAGGAACGGCCAGCCAGAAGTGCCGTTCCAGCAGCACGGAAATAGTCCGGCGAGACCTGGAAATTCTGGGCATCGGCTACAGCGTTTGTAGGACGGAAATCGGCGGTGGTGTCAGTGAATACGTCGGAATCCCCTCCGCCGATACTGAGTGGAATCCGATCGGCATATCCCACGGCGCTGACACCCGGGATCGCTGCGGCAGCATCGAGCATGCGCTTCTGCATCTGTACGCGCTTGTCGGCATCATATCCAGCCATCTTCAGATCGGTCTTTACCAGCATCACGTTCTTAGGCTGAATACCGTAATTGTTTTGTAGCGAACGAGCCAGGCCGCGCACGGCGACGAGCGAAGCGGTGACTAAAACAGAGCAAATGGCGATTTGCAAACCCAGGAGAACATCGCGCAGTGTAAAGCGGCGTGCGCCGACGGTTGTGCTCCCGGAACGAATGACCTGCCAGGGATCGGAGCGGAGAATCTGGCGGACGGGGATCAGGCCGAAGAACAGCCCGCTCAAAACAGCCAGCAGGAAGGCCAGAGCATAGGTGTTCACGTCCGGATTGACCGGCACATTGATCGGGATATTCGGAATCGGCCGCCATGTGCTGAGGGCGCGCAGAATGACCACGGCTCCCGCCATGCCACAAATACCTCCAGCCACAGAAACCAAGACGGCTTCCGTGAGGAGTTGCCGCAGGATGAGCTGGCGGCGCGATCCGAGAGCCATGCGGACTGCGATTTCCCGCGAGCGATCCGCCGCCCGCGCGGCGAACAGGCTACCAAGATTGGCGCATGCGGCAAGCAGGATAAGACCTGCGAGCAGCATGAGTCCGAACATAAAAGCGCGCGTGGGTCGACCCAGGGTATTTCCGGCGAGTCCTGGGCGGGACAAGGAAAATTTCAGGCCATCATCGGTTTTGGGATAGGTTTTCGCCAGCGAACTTGCGATGCTGTTCAAGTCTGCAGTAGCCGCGGCAGGTGTGACCCCGGGCTTGAGGTGTCCTACTGCCCAGGCGGTATGGTTGCCACGCTCCTCGAGAAAGCCAAAATCAGTCAGTTCCGGTGAATTGACGATGGGGGCCCACAGATCGGGCGCGAAGAAAAGTTCGGTGCCGCGGAAGTCCGGCCGGGCAACGCCGATGATGGTGAAGGGATATTTGTTGATCTGCACAGTGCGGCCCACTACAGCAGGGTCACCATGAAAGTGGCTGTGCCAGAGCGCATAGCTCAGAACGATCTCGGGTACGCTGTTCGGCCCATGTTCTTCGGAGGCATGGATAAATCGGCCAAGATAGGGCTGGACGCCCAGGGCATCGAAGTAATTGCCGCTTACGGTATAGGGCCAGACTACGGAGGGATTTCCGTGGCCGGTATCGAGCCCAACGCCGCCCATGATGTTATAGAGCACCAGCGAGTCAAAGCTGCGGTTCCTGTCACGCAGGTCGCGGTAATCCGGATACGATTCCGAAGGTGACGTATCTGACCCGTAGGCGCGTTCCAGCATGAACAGCGTTTCAGGGTGCGGCACCTTGAGCGGTCGTAGGATCAGTGCATTCAGTACGCTGAACACGATTGCATTGGCGCCAATGGCGAGTGCCAGTGTGAGCACGGCCGTCAAGGCGAAGCCAGGCGCTCTTCGCAACTGTCGTAAAGCGAGTCGTATATCGGCGTTCATGCTCCCCCATCGTTACGCATCATTGTGTACGCATCGTCGTGTATCTTCTTCGGGTTCCCGGGGCTTGTATCGGTTGTACGCACGTGCTGGGGCGCCGGTTCCATCCGATATTGCCAATTCCTGGCCAGGGATAACTGGCAGGGCGCTCTTTGAGCTCTGGGTGTGACGGGTGAACAACAAGACCGTTCTGTTTGGCGACGCTGTCGGAGTTGGTAAGCTATTGATTACACTCTCGCGTCCTAATGAACCGATACCTTCGCCCCCTTGCCTGGTTCATTTCTCTTCAGCAGAAATGAGGCGACAAACATAACCACCGAGCCCATTGCCAGCAGCCAGTACACATCGATGTAAGAGAGAACTGCGGCTTGGGCCTGAACCATGGCGTACAGGCGGCCCAGGGCCTGTTGTTGAGCTGCATGAGCACTCAAGCCGGAGCGCGTCAGTCGTATTGCGAGAACTGTGATAGAGCTGTGAAACCGGCCAGAAGCTGTGTATTCCGTCAAGACGGATTGATGATACTGACTGCGTCGAGCAATCAAGGTCGTGACGGCGGACGTCCCAACGCTCTGCCCCATGTTGCGAAAAAAGTTCATCAGCCCGGCGGCGGCGTTGGTTTTTTCAGGTGCCAGGCCGACATATCCGGCAAGCGTGAGGGGGACAAATAGAAAGGCCACGGGAATGTACTGCCACACACGTAAAAGGGTGGCCGAACGGAAACTCATAAGGAGATCGATCTGTTTGCACGATATGTACATGGCTGCCGCAAGACCGATCCAACCACAGGCGATAATATGACGCGCTTGAAATCGGGTGGTCAGTTTGCCCACCATCGGGAGCACAACCAGGACCACAAGGGCGCCGGCGGAAAGCACCATCCCTGCCTTTTGTGCCGTATATCCCATAAGAGTCTGCAGGAGTTGCGGCATGAGTACCGTGGAACTGAATAGAGCCGCCCCCAGCATCAGAAACATCAGGTTGGTGGTCGCGACGTTGAAGTTCTTGAACAAACGCACATCCACGATGGGCTGTTTCTGAAACCATTCCCAAACCACCAGGGAAACGAGGCCCACGACGGCGATCACAACCAAGGTGATGATGAAATGAGATCCGAACCAGTCGTCTTCCTGTCCCTTGTCGAGGACGATCTGCAATGCGCCGACGCCTAGAGTCAGGAGAGAAAATCCGATGAAGTCGAAGCCGGAGAGCCCGGCCTTCATGCGGGCTATGTATGGTGGATCATCGACCAGCTGATAGACCAGAACCAGTGCCAGAATGCCGACTGGAACGTTGATGTAGAAAATCCAGCGCCAGGAGTAGTTGTCTGTAATCCAGCCTCCCAGCGTCGGGCCAATGGCAGGAGCGCAGATGGTCGTAATTCCATACAGCGAAAAGGCCAGCCCTCGCTTCTCGGGAGCAAAGCTATCGCCCAGGATGGACTGCGCCATCGGCTGCAAGCCTCCTCCAAACGCGCCTTGCATCACTCGAAACAGGAGCAGAAACCCAAGGCTGGGTGCGATGCCACAGAGAAAGGAACTCGCTGTAAAAAACGTAATGCAGATCAAAAAGAAGCGCTTTCTCCCTAGCGATGCGACCAGCCATCCACTTAGAGGTAGAACGATTGCATTGGAGACCAAATAACTGGTCAGCACCCACGTGCTCTCGTCATTGCTGGCCGCCAAACCTCCGGCGATATGTGGCAGGGCTACATTGGCGATGCTGGTGTCGAGCACCTCCATAAACGCCGCCAGCGAAACCGAAGCCGCAATGATCCAAGGGTTAACTTTGGGCTGCCAGAGACCCTCTCCGGCGGCACCAGATCCGGCAGTGCTCATCGCACCCTCACCTCGGGTTCAACGGACAAGCCCGGCTTCAGTAGTCCTTCCGCGTTGAAGTCCGATCCTGCAGAGCGATCAAAATCGAGGCGCACTGGTACCCGCTGTACAACCTTCACGTAGTTTCCTGTGGCGTTCTCAGGAGGTAACAAGCTGAACACCGAGCCTGCGCCGGCTCCCATGTTGGTTACCCGTGCTCGCCATGTGCGGCCGTAGGCGTCCACCTTGATTTCGACGAGTTGTCCCGGCCGCATATGGGCCAGTTGCGTTTCCTTAAAGTTAGCCGTAACCCAGACATCGTCGAGAGGCACTACCTCTACCAATTCCTGCCCGATGCCAACGTTCTGGCCCACTTCGACTGTTTTCCTACCGATAATTCCTGTGACTGGAGAACGAACGACTGTATAGCTGAGGTTGAGGTCTGCTTGATCGAGCTCCGCCTTGCGTTCTCGCGCCTGGGCATCGGCTGCATCTGCCTTGGCGAGGGTCATCGAAATCTGTTGTGGTGCGGTTTGAGCGCTGCGTAAATCGGACCTCGCCTGCAAGAGCTTCCCTTGTGCCTGGCGCACTGCCTGTTCAGCCGCCTGTACATTCGCTCTGCCTGCCACGACGCCGGATCGATTTGCTTTGGCCGCGGCGACTGCTTGATCGTACTGCTGATGTGAGATATCTTCCTTTGCGACTAGTTGCTCATAGCGCACCAGGTCCGCGTCGCTCCTCGCCGCATTGGCCTCGGCCTGTTCCAAAACGGCTTTTGCAGACTCGAGATTCTGCTCGGCAGCCTTGAACCCCGCCTCTGCGTTTTCCACCGCGGTAGTTGCTGAATCGACGTTGCTTCGCGTGGTAATGGAGGTGATCGGTATGTTAAAGCGAGAACTTGCGGCACTTGCTTGCGCGTCCTCGAACGTCGCCCGGGCCTGTTCCAGCGCGATCTTGTAATCCTTGGGATCGATGGTCACGAGCACGTCCCCAGCATGTACAAGCTGTCCCTCGATCACTGGAACTTCGAGCACGTATCCATTGATCCGCGCGCTCAACGGCATGATGTGACCATCCACTTGCGCGTCGTCAGTCGACTCCCACGCCAGACTGTTCCTTAAGAAGAGCCCTCCACCTACGATCACACCGGCGAGTAGGAGGAACGCCGCGGCCCGAGCGCCCACTGGATGTTCGTGGAAAATCCGGCGGAGGCCCTGCTTCTTTTGCTTGTCGTCGGGCAATTCTGGTTTCGCCGCCGCCAGCGGGGTGGAATTTGTTTCCTTGAACTCCGTCTGTTGTACAGACATTTAGCGTCCTCCGAGATATTGGCTAAAACTGCCTCGTACACTACCGAGGGCACGAGCGAGTGCCAGTTTTGCGAGATTGTGGCTATAGAGGCTGGTGATGTATTGGTCGTTGGCGCTGGCCAGGGACTGCTCCGTCTGCACCACTTCAACGCTGTCGGTCACGCCTGCGGCAAAGCGGTCCTTGGAACGGGCGACGTTCTCGTTGGCCAGGCCTACATTCTGATGAGCGACGTCAACTTGCTCCCTGGCGGCATTCAGATTGAGAAATGCGGTGCGAACGTCGTAATCAATCTGCCCACGGATGTTTTCTGCTTCTGCCCTCCTCTGGCGCAGAGTCGCTTCGGCTTGGATTATGTCGCCTTTGATCCGCCCACCGGTGTAGACCGGTACATTGATCCCCGCCTGGAAAGCGAAGACTCCGTGAGACTGACCGAAGGTTGGTCCCTGGTCGCCGTAATCGCCATTTACAGCCACGACGGGATAACGTTCGCCCTTGGCGGCAGACAGCGCCTGCTCGGCTGATTTAGCCGAATCGAGAGCCGAGCGGAGATCACTGCGCGAGTTGTACGCCATCGTGAGGGCATCTTCGACGGTAGGTGGATGGATGTCCGCATACGGAAGTTGGTCCGCAAGCTCGAAGGTTTGGCCAAAAGGTAATCCCATGGCGCGGCCGAGGGCGAGTTTCGCGACTGCGAAGTTATTGCGTGCAACGCTCAGGTTGTATTCTTCGGTGTGAAACTGGACCTCTGTCCGAATCACGTCGATCCGTGGTCTCGTTCCGGCTTGGAACTCATCTGCCGCCTGATCGTAGAGAGCCTTCGCATTCTCCACTTGCGCCTGTTCGGCTTCAATACGGGAGCTGGCTTCGATAACCTGTAGATAAGCGTTGCCCACGGTGAGCGTAATTACGTCGAGCGTGTCTTTATAGCTGAGCTGGGCGGCCTGCTCGGAGGTGCTGGCAGCACAGAAACGCTGGATCGATTCGTAGCTGAACAGGGTTTGGCTGAGACTTGCACTCGCCGTGCTGTAACTGAAGGGGCCAACAACCGCAGGGACGCCGGGAATCTTGATTGCGCCGAGGCCCAAGGCGGTGAGATTCACTTGGTCGACGTTCTCATTAATCCCTGCACTTACCTGGGGAAGGAGGTGGCTTAACGCGAGCAGCCTTTGGCCGCGAGCTGCCCTGGTATTCTCATCACTTTCGATTGCGCCCAGGTTGTAGCGCACGGCCCGATTGATCGCTTCGCTCAGCGTGAGGCGTAACACTTCGTTGGTGGAGGGACCGCTGGGAACACTACCAACGCTCCGCGACACCACCTGCGCCCAAGATGGGGTCGTCGCGACGACCGGCAACAGGATTAAGCTGAACACTTTCGCGACGCCGAAGGCCCTTCCGTTTGAGGGGCGAGCGCTCTGCGCGCGATCCCTTTTTACCATTCCGCCCGGTGCCTTGTTCTCATCTTTGTCTTGTTTATTCTTTGCACGTTTCTCTCTTTCACCTGTCGTGGGTTGTGTTTTCTGCGGGTGTGTAACTAAAGGCGAGAGACCTCTCCATCTTCATTCGGCGGTCCCTGCGCACCGGCACGCTCGTCATTCCAACGGACAGCCCGGCAATACGCAGCCGCGACAATTCGCCGGGGCATATCCAACAGGAGCGCGCAATCAGTGATCGAGAAATGTTGTATTCCCCGCAACACCAATGCGGAGCGGGCCAGTGGGTCAAGCGCCGCAACGATGTCTCCTGTATCGACATGCCGAAGCGACGCGATCTGATCGTCGGAAAGCACGTCATGATCAGAGTGCTCGTAGGAGGAATCGATATAGCGGCTCGCCGATGCAGAAATGAGGTCGCGAACTTCTCTTACCGCGGCACGCACCGTTGCAGATATTCGTCCACCCCATGAGCCAGTCGCGAAATACACTGCTATGGCTCGCGGACAGATCGCTCGCGCTTATAACTGTCCGGTCTGCGAGGGCGTGGTCTCCGGTAATGACCAGCGCTATCCAGTGCAAATAATCGCGTTGCTCGACGAAAGCCGATTGGATCTCGTGGCTCGAAGCAAGGCTGTCTTGAGGCCGTTCCTGTTTGTCTTGTTCTGGCGAATGAAACCATTCCATGGTGGGCTTCTTACCTCGGAAAAATGCCACGGCTTTCCCTCTGCGGACGGGGCGAACCAGGGCTGAAGCAGCAGCTCGCGTGTTTAGTTGTCGTCGTTGTCCGATGCATCAACGGTGTCTGATGGGCTCCAGGTTTTCTTGAGTGGCGCCCTCCAGATGGCAGGCAGAGATGTGCAGGGGGTCGCGAGTCCAGTCGCAGACGAGTGAACGAAAAACTAAACCAGGAAAACGTATGCAACTGCTGCTACGAGAGCAATCGCCACTAATGCACAAGACACATACAACAGATAAGAGACCGGATAGTCTTCAGTGTCGTCTTTCATGTTCGTTTCTCCTAACTATCCACGCGCGGACGAACTTCTAAAACGTCCGCGAACGCGTTACATCGGCCGGCAGAGGGCCCGGCACGTTTTCGGCACCATCGGCAAATGCAGGCGTTCGCAGACGTGCAGGGGATAGCAGTTGTCAGCAATAAACCTTCCTCCGATTCGAGCTAACCACGACAATATCTCTTCACCGGCCGCATCGACGAATGTCACTTCGGACAAATTCACCACAAGTCGCGGTGGAATCTTGCAGTGCGTCACCAGATCCCTTGTGTCCTTGGCGAATGGCCCAACGAACCGGCCTTGCAATCGCATGGTCACCGTGTCCCCAACGTCCTCAAATTCGACACGCAGCATTGGCGGTCTCCAGTCGACACACAACATCATTCAATGTCTTTCGGGGAGCCTTGCTCAATCTCGCCGCATAAGGTAGTGCAACTGGCATGCCATCGGAAGGCGGGTGTAAGTTGTTGTAGCCGCGGGGGTCTGGAGTGTGGCGCGAGTGTTTGCCATGCCCTTTAACGGGCAGTGCCTAAATGTGGGCAGGGTGGAGGAATCGCAGGGATCAATCGGGTTGGCCTTGGCTCGACGAGAACGCTCCCCAGTCAGCCGGCTAATCTGAAGCGTCAAAGATGCGAAATGTGCGGATTGTACGAAAAAGGAAGCCCAGATTTCGAGGTCGAGATCTGGGCTTCGTAAATTTGCGAGGTGTTGGATTACTGGTCGTTACCCACGGTCAGTTCGGTGGAGACCGGTTTGAGGTAGCCAAACAGACCGCCTGTGCCGTGGTTGGGGCCGGCGGTGAAATAGAGTTCGGAGCCAGGCGAGCCAGCGGGGTCGTAACTGCCGGTGGAGGCGCTGTTGCCGGGGCTGAGAGCCCAGAGGCCGCTAATGGAGAGCGCCTTTCCGGTTGCGTCCTGGACAAGGCCGATGAACTTACCAGTGGCGAGATCGTAGGCGGCAATGGTGCCGCTACCATCAGAGGTTCCGGCGCCGGCGAACTGGCCTATGAGCAGGTCGTGGCTAAAGACGCCGAAGTCGAGAGGCGCGAGGGCTACGCCCCAGGGCGCATTGAGCCAGTCTCCGTGTTCGAGGCGTTTAAGGAGTTGACCATCGGAGGAGAAGATGTCGACGTACCCGAGGCCGGGGCCATCGGTTTCCAGGGGGTTGCCTTCCTGGTGGAGGACGAAGGTGACGACGATGTCGTTACCGATGGCCTGGACGTTGAAGGGCACGAAGTACTGAGGAAGACGATCGTCGGTGAAGGGTTTCTCGTTTTCGTAGCCGTGGTCCCGATCGGGATCTCCATACCCGCTTGGCTGCAGGGTGACTTTGTTGAAGGCGTTGTCGTAGACGTCGACCGTGCCCTTGTTGAAGTTGGCGGCGTAGAGGTAGCGCTTGCCGTTGACGGTAGCGCTGGTGAGGCCGGTGTAGCTGGATCCGTCGGTGGTCTTTACCACCACCACAGCGTGCGTGGACGGCGCCGCAGCGCCACTGGCTAGTCCGATGGCCGGGTTCCATCCGGAGATGGTGCCGTCAATGGTGGAGAAAAGAAAATCCGCGGGCGCGCCTGCGGCCAGAAGGAAATCCGTGGTGCTGCCATTGGCGATGGTGCCCGTGGGAGTCCCCGTGGGGAAGGTCTTGCTGGTGGGGTCGGCTTTAGGAATGGTCACGACGAGCGGATTGATGACCCCAGCGCCGTTGTAGAGGGTACTCAGGCCAGTGCCGTTGTCGGAGATCCACCAAGGGCTGCTGGAAGTACGCGAGACTCCCCAGGGATTAACGAGATTGGGATCGGTGACGGGGGCTATGCCTGACGTGTTGGCTACGAGATTGACCTGGGTGTAGTGCTGCGCGTAAGCGGATGATACCCCGGATAGGCACAGTGATGCGGTTGTGGCCAGGGATAGAAACATCTTCATGATTTGAATCTCCTGAAGCTGTGAGGCCCCACTTCGGTGCTGTCGCATTGGCGGACAGAGATGGATGCAACGCAGGGATCGTTTCATGCAAGCGGGGAGAAGCAGAAAAAACCCTCACCGACGGTAAGCCGTCTCCGCACATTGGATGTCACGGAGATGTAATCACTTTGTCACCAAAGGGGGCTTCGATTTATGAGTAGCCGCGGGTCTCTAATAGAACACAGTGATTGATAGTCAAGCAATTCGCAAGATACCTGCGATCGCCCTTTACCCTCGGCGGCTCTTACCTTACTGGTTGGCGTTGGAGGTATACTTGCGCAGGATAAACTCCTGTACCAGGCCATTGGCGAGCCGGCCTTGCATGGGATCGTATTCGGGCTTCAGTAATCGGCTTTCGTGATGTTGAGCCGCCGCATTTTGTTTTGCAGCGTTGTGCGCTTCAGTCCGAGACGTTCCGCAGCCGCTCCCGGACCGGAGATTCGTCCCGACGCCACTTTTAATGCGTCGATGATCGCCTGTCTCTCCGCTTCCTGGAATGTCGATACGGGAGAGGCATATTGGACGGACGACTTCTTAAGTTCAGTGAGCGGGACATTTAACTCGTCTCCCTGCGTCAGAATGACCGCCCGCTCAATGAAGTTCTCCAACTCTCGAACATTGCCGGGCCATGCCGCATTGGTCAACGCATCCATTGCGGGCTTCGGGATTGACTTGATGCGCTTCTGCATCCGGCCCGACAGCCGCGAAACAAAATAGTGTACCAGGAGCGGGATATCCTCCCGTCGCTCGCGAAGAGGTGGTATCTCAATTGGAAAAACATTGAGCCTGTAAAACAGATCCTCCCGGAATTGATTGTTGCGGATCATCAGCGATAGGTCTCTGTGCGTTGCCGCGATAAGGCGGACATCGACATGAATGGTCTTGTTGCTTCCCAGCCGCTCGAACTCTTGTTCCTGCAACGCGCGCAGCAACTTTGGCTGCAGCTCTAGACTGATGTCGCCAATTTCATCCAGGAACAACGTGCCCCGATCGGCAATTTCAAAACGACCGCGCTTCTGCATCAAAGCGCCAGTGAACGCACCCTTCTCATGCCCGAACAGTTCGCTTTCGACAAGCCCGGATGGAATAGCAGCGCAATTGAGACGTACGAATGTTCGGTCTCGTCTTGGACTGAGGTTATGGACTGCGCGCGCAATCAGTTCTTTCCCGGTCCCCGTCTCGCCGTGCAGCAATACAGTAGATCCGGTTGGGGCGACAATCTCGATCTGGTCAAGGACTTTGCGCAGAGCGGCGCTCTTGCCTACCAGATCCTCGAAGTTGTATTCCGCGCGGATTTCCGACTCGAGATACAAGCGTTCGTCTTCCAGGCGATTTTTTGATGCGCTGAGTCGTCCATACGCGAGCGCGTTTTCCAACGCCAAGGAAATCTGCGCGCTGATCTGGGACAAAATGTCGAGATCTTCTTGTCCAAAGTTGTTGAGCCGCTTGCTCCCCATGGCGAGAAGCCCAAGCGGTCCGTTCGGGGTCCCTAGGGGGGATACGGCTAAGGCGACGATCGATTCGTCCTTCAGCCGTTCGAGAACTGCTGGCCGAAGCTTTTCGATATCCTGCTCCGACCAGATCTCAGGGGTCCGGGTACGCATCTTCTCAAGTTCCTGATCGGTGACTTCACGGCCGGGAATATCCGCAAGGAAGCCCTTGCCGCCGGGAAAATCGAGAACCGCGCATTCGAGCCGGTTCGAGTGTTTATCGATAAGCCAGAAACCGGTGAAGTCATTGGCAAAGTATTTGCGAATCGAAGAGGAAGCAGCGCGAAAAAGCTCATTGACACCCAACTGCGTCACAACCTGATTATTGATTTCGAGTAGCAGTCGAAGCCGATCGCGCTCGTGCGCTAATTGCCGTTGGTACAGTTCTGCGGCATCGCGGGCAACCGCGCCCTCAAGCGCAACGGCAACGTGCGATGAGACGGAGATCATAAGTTCCATGTCGTCAGGGCTGAATTGGCCTCTCTGCGCAGTCGCAAATGTCAACGCCCCCAGTTTCTTCCCGGATATCGAGATGGGAAATATGTATGCGCTATGCGGAGTCCGAAGCTTCGCTTGCGATGCCAGTTGGGGAATCTTTGAAATCTCGGCCTGCAGGTCAGGAACGTATATCGGTTTTTGTTCGTCGATTGCTCTTCCAACAGCATTCCCCAAATGCGGAACCTCAGTGCCAATTTCGACTTGATGAGCTTCCGGGCTTCGGTCAAATGCTATGAGTCGGACCGAGTTCCCGTTGTCGGACAGCAGGGAAAGGCTAACCGAGTCGAAAGCCACAACGCTCGATAACAGACGGCGTAAACTCTGCAGGACAGCCTTCAAGTTGGGCTGGGATGCGATGGCGCCGGACACTTCAAGCAAGGTCCGATACCTGCCGTCCGCTGCGCTTCTTGATTCCATCTCACTCACCGGCATGCTCCTAAGCTAGCACGGGAATCAGCGTGTCATTTCGAATCAGAACTTCGGTGATGCGAACTAGAACCAGCTCATAATCGAAAGCTGCGACCTACGCTGGCGCAGCATCCAGCGATTTCTATACTTCATCACATCCTCTCCTCAACGCGGACCAAGCAGGCATGAAGAGGTTTGAAGCCATTTCCTCCCGTCAAAGAAAAGGTATCCCGACAAAAGTCCCTACGAAGTCATGAGGTAGCCTCTCCAAAATGCCTGTAAACAGTTGATTCTTAATATGCGAGGCCACGTGTTGCGGGTGAACAAGAAGACCGTCTGTCTGGGGATACTGTCGGGGCTGGTAAGCTATTGATAACACTCACGCGGAGGGATGTGTGAGCGGTTGAAACAGGCGGTCTTGAAAACCGCTTTACCCGAAAGGGTAACGGGGGTTCGAATCCCTCTCCCTCCGCCATTACCGTCTGCGGCACCAATCTGGGCCCGGCCGAGAAGCGGCCATCATGCCGATTACAAAAACGCTATTCCAGCAGCGGCGACGCGCTGAAAGGCTACAACGAAGCCGTGGCGCTCGCCAAAGGCCAAGTCTCGTAAAAAGGTCAGTTTCCCATATACATTGCTCGGCAGCCCCGTTTCCCTTATCTTGGGGGGCATGGACCTACACCTCAACAACCCCGAATTACAGGCGAAGCTCGATCGCTGGGTGACGGAAACCGGACGCGCTCCCGACGAGCTCGTTGAGGACGCTATGGCCGGCTATTTTGATGAGCTCGCCCGAACACGCGAAATGCTTAACAGCCGCTATGACGATTTGAAAAGCGGTAAGGTGAAGCCAATCGACGGCGAAGAATTTTTTGAAAACCTTCGCCAACGTGAGGACGAACTGTTCAAGAAGCATTCGCCTCAATGACCGGGAGAGCCGGGCTTTGCCCTTCATCCTCTTGCGGCGCAGGACATCATCGAAATTTGGGAATACATCGCGGCAGATAATCTGCTTGCGGCCCGAAAGGTCCGAGAGGAAATCCAAAGTGCCTTCCGCGCCCTGGTTTCTTTACCTAACCAAGGCCACAAACGCCCGGACTTGACTTCACGGCCCTTGCGCTTCGCGCTCGTACGCGACTATCTGATTGCATACGCACCCGAAGAAAGACCCTTGTGGATTGTCGCTGTCATACACGGGCGGCGCGATCCGCGCATCATGGCGGCAATTCTTCGAAACAGGGGGTAGTTTCCGACCCTCCCCGGTGCAACACTTTTTTCTCCGGTACGGGCCAAGACGACCCACATCAGATGACTGCGCGGAAGGCAACAGCAAAGCTCTCGCGTGCTGTCTTGACAGCATCCACGACCGTCTCCCCCGCGGCCAGGGTGTGTGCGAGCGCCGATCTCTTCCGTGTTCCCCGGTGCCTGAAAGCGACGGTCTCGATTCCCCCACCGAAAAGTGTGTGCTTTTCTTCCAGCCGATCGAGCGCGTTGTTTAACTCCGCAACCACTGCCTCGGCTTCATCGGCGACCACAACCAACTCAACACTGATCTTTTTGTATAGCATCGGAATTCCCCCGGCTCCAATCCTATGCCTCTCCGGCCCCAAAGCACAGCGGCTTCCGAGTCGTGGCTAAGCTTAACGACTCGCATCTGCGGTCGACTCATCTGCGGTCGACTCTGGATAAGCGGTGACCTTGCGGTCGACGCGCGGGTGAATCGCCGTTGCCCCGCCCCTGTCGTTGATCACGTTGGAGATTTCGCCGTGGTCGCCGAGGCAGACAGTGATCATGTCGTGGAACCTGACATTCGGTTTCCTCGGGGTCTCGATGGCCCGGGTCAGCACCACGCCGGGGTGCAGAAAGACACTGTAGATTCCCAGGCCCCAGGCTTCATGGGTGGTCACAGAGCCGGCGACCTTGTAGGATGCCCAGCCGTTGACGCCGGGTGCACTCGAATAGCTCGCCTGATCAGGTGGGTCATAAGGAATCTCGGATTGATAAAAGTAAGTTCGACCGGCATTGCCGTTCCAAAGGACTTGGAACTGTTGATGATGTTCGACCAACAGACCATAGATCGTCACCCCATTACCATTGACCACAATTCCGTTCGCGCTGGTGTTGAGGTTCCAGCCAACGCCGGAACCATGATCGGCGCGCCATATCCAGGTATGGTCAACGATTGTGTCATTGCTGTCGATCTTCAAGTTGGCCAGTGTGCGGCCAACTGCGGCGCCACCGACCCGGAAAAAGACATCGTGAAGTGAAATCGGGTTCTTCGTGTGGCTTGCCCGGCTCCCATCCGGTCCCACCTGGAGCAGCACCGGCGAATGAATCGGTCCCGCGTCGAAGAGCAAACCGGCAATGATGATGCCGTCCACATCCGCAGCCGTCATGGCAGCGGTGCCGCGGACGGGATGCAGCGTGGCAAAGCCGAATCCCAGCACCACGGTGTTGGGGCGGGTGACGCGGATGGGAGCAGTGAGATCGTAAATACCGGGCGTGAAGAGCAGATTCTTGCCACTGGCAAGCTGAGCATTGATGCTATCCGCGGTATCGACGCCAGCGCGTGCAATATAGAACCGGCTGATCGGGATGGAATCACCGGGAGTTTCGCCGCCCTTCCAGGTGATCCCCGTACTGTCAGTGCGCAGCGACGGAACGCGGACGCTGAAATCTCCAGCCTTGTCTACTTGGAGAAAGGGCTTCTCGCGGACGATCGGAGTTACGGGGACTTCCGTATAGGGCGGTGACGGCCACTCACCCGCCGGCGGATGAACCACACCCACGAAGACCATGTTCCAGTTGGAGCCCGTCCAGTTACTCCACTCGCAGTTCCTCGAGATCCATTGCTGCTGGGTTCCGGAATCGACATTTCCATCCACGAGGTCATCTGACATCCAGCCCCCGCTCGCCCAGCCGCGATGTTGATGGAGAACAAGATTTCCTGCCACGTGCATGCGGCGCAAAGGAACAGCCTGCGAAACCGCCCACTGCATAGTGCCGCCCGCAGGCGTGACCGAAAAACCTTCCGCCGCTCTCCAGAAGGTAGTGGTGGCATTGTTGTTCGGCAGGCTGGCATCGGCGTGCACGTTTCCGGCGATGCGCGTGTCGTCGGGCGAAGCGCCCAGCCCCATCACCTCCGTGTAGTACCCCACCGGAACGTCCACATGGTAGCTGCCCGGTAGAAATAAAAAAGCATTGCGTTGAGGTCCAAACTCGTTGTGCTGCTGTATGGAGTAAACTCTGTCGATCGCCTTCTGGATGGCCGCCGCCGGCATGGACGGATTAAAGATCAGAACATTAGGGCCGAAATCCGGACTTACCGTGGGGGCCGCTATAGCCGGAAACGAAACATACGCGAACAGGGCTAAAGCGACGCCCAACCGAATGAGCACAATGCCGGTTCGGCAAGTACGAGCCCTTGTATGCTCACCAGACATAGGTTCCTACGGATTCTGCAGGCACGGTCGTGGCAAATACTCTGCCGTGATACCGGACGTTCACCGTCTTGGGAAAATTGCTGGTACTCGACAGGACGAGCACGATTTTTCCATCAGCAGTACGAAAGGCGACATCGGCCAATTGTTCCATATCGGTTGAACCGATCCGGACAGAACCGGGAGGTACAAACTTGGAGACATGTCCAACAGTGTAATAGGCAAGGTTGCGATCTACTTTGTTGCCGTCCAGCGTGACTGCACCCTGGCATCCCGTGCATCCGCCGTCGTTGGTATGCGGTCCGTTATTTGGGTCGGCGGCAAGATTCCACAGGAGCGCGTTTCGGCTCCAATTCCGGGTGGGGCCAACGATGACCCAAGTGACGGCCGCCGCGATCCCGAGCGGTTCGTTCACGGGCCCTGTCACCGACTGCTCGGTGAGGTATAAGTTCTTGTTCGGGTATTCATCATGCACCTTGGTCAACGTGGAGACGTCGCCGCCGTACAAGTGAAAGGCCGTGCCATCGACATACTTGTAGGCGTCGGGATCAGCCAGGATCGATAGAGGGTAGGAGGGAACGTCTGCATTATGGTCGTAGAGGAGGATCTTGGTCGTGATTCCGGCCTTTTGAAAGGCAGGGCCAAGATATTTCGCGATAAATGTAGCCTCTTCTGTGGCGAACACCACCATGCTGGGCGTATTTTTCGGATTCAGGGGTTCGTTCTGAACCGTGATCGCGTTGATGGTGACGCCTTCGGCCTTCATGGCTTCGATGTATTTCACAAAGTACTTGGCATACGCCCCATAAAACTCGGGTTTCAGACTCCCACCCTTCGGGTTGCCATTCGTTTTCATCCATGCGGGAGCAGACCAGGGCGAGCCAAGTATCTGGATATGGGGGTTGATGGCCAGAATCTCTTTGATAATGGGGACCACGTCCTTCTGATCAGGGCCCAGGCTAAACTTGGCTAAATCTACGTCTGTCTCACCCGGCGGCAAATCATCGTAGGAATATACCCGGGCATTCATGTCCGAGGATGCGATGGTCAGTCTCAGGTAGCTGACCCGGATGCCCTCCCCGGAAGTCGCGAAGAGTTCTTTGAGCAATGCGCCCCTCTGAGCAGGCTCCATGCGCATGAGAAGTTCCGCGCTCCCGCCGGTCAAGGCGAAACCGAAACCGTCAATGGTCTGATACTGCTGGTCATCGTTCACGTCGATGGTGGGAGCCGTATCGGTAGATGCAGAAAAGTGGAGAGGAGCTTTCTGGGGGGTCAACAGTTGGGATCGATCCGGAGTCGTCAGCCATAGCCTAACCTCCCCCGGCTCTTGCGCTTTCGCGGATATTGCCGGCCACGATAAGAGCACACACAACAGGGACAAGACGATCCTCGGATTCATGAAACCTCCTCTTTCGACAAAGCTAACGCTTGAGACAAACGGTTGTTTAGACTGCTATAGGATTCCCGCGAACGATGAAAACAGCGAATAGCCTGGTTTGTCAAGGAATCTGAGGGGCTTCGCCGAAAGCGCGAAAATAAGGCGATTTGGCCGCCCGCTGGGCATTTGCCCGTCCATCGGCAGCGAAAGGTCGCTCCCCCGCCCCCACTTCGCCGTATTGACCAGTTCAAAGCTTCTTTTAACCCCAAAAATCTCCCCTAACCGCACCCCGCAGACTGCTGTCTAATGTTGCGCATGGACAGGAACGACCAGGCCGCGATTCAGGCAGTTCTTGCCGGAGATAAAGAGGCCTATGGAGTATTGGTCGTGCGTTATAGCGGGAGACTTTTTCGGGTGGCATTCCGCATCACCGGCAACGAAGCTGATGCTGAAGACGTGGTACAGGACGCGTGGTTGCGCGGGTATCGAAAGCTGGAGAGTTTTGAGTATCGATCGGATTTCGGAACATGGATTTACCGAATTGCGGTGCGTTGCGCGTTGGACAGCATTAGCGCTAGCAAGGTGGATGAAAGCACCCGGATCGCCGAGACAACCGATCGAGAGCACGACGAGCTGCAGATTGCGGACCAGGAGGCAGACCCTGAACGCCTGTTGTTGAGCGGAGAGATCCGAGCGATGCAGGAGATCGCGATGCATGGCCTGTCGGCGATAGAACGAACAGCCTTCGTGCTGCGGCACTTGGAAGATCGCACTACGGAAGAGATCGCCACCGCGATGGGTATTCCGCCCAACGCAGCCAAACAATCGGTATTTCGCGCCGTACAAAAGCTGCGGCGCCGGCTAGCCACATTAAAGGTAAAGATATGACGCATTTGAGTGAAGAAGAGCTGATCGCGCAGGCCTACGGCGAGGGCGACACGGCTGCGGGGAGGCGGCACCTTGAGGACTGCGCGGAGTGCTCGCATGACTACACTGCGCTCGAGAGCGATCTCGCTGAGATGAAATTTGCCCAACCACCGGACCGCGACGCCTTCTACGGAGAGAACGTATGGGCATCTCTTTCGGGCTCGTTGCGTGCGTATGAACCAGCGAAATGGAACTGGCTACGCGGCAGCCTGTGGAGAGGCTTGAGTTATGCCGCCGCAAGCGCCTTGCTGGTGGCCTGCGCCTTCATCGGTGGCCGGTTGTGGGAGCGCAAGCAGGCGCAGACCACGGCGAGAATTAGCTCCCAGCAAAAGCAGCAACAGGTGGTGCATGGTCACCAGCCCGAGCGCGTCGTCGTGGTGGTGCTTAGCGATCATCTGGAGCGATCGGAGCGGCTGCTGGTGGAGCTCAAACATGCCGATGCGGGGAGCATCGAGATGGCGTCTCCGCTGCCCGATGAGGCGCGGAATATGTTGGCTGCGAATCGCATCTGCCGGAAAAATGCCAGGCAACACGACGATCCGGCGCTGGCCAACGCGCTTGATCGCCTGGATCATCTGCTGGAGGAGCTGGCAAACCAACCCGGTGGTTTGAACGTGGCGACGCTTGCCCGGCTGCAGAACCAAGCCAACGCAGACGGCTTGCTGTTTGAGGTGCGTGTGCTGCGTTCGCGGTTGCCGGATCAACCGGCGGCCACGGCCGGCCACACGAAAGGGGGCACGATATGAGTAATGGAGTTGTTTTTCGTTCCGCTCTGTGGGGAGCCTTGGTTTTTGCGCCCTTTGCTGTCCTGGCTCAGATAGGGCCGGCTGAGAGTTTTTCAGCCAGCACAACCCCGCCTGGAACGCAAGGCCCCGCGGCCGCGCTCAGTGTACGGGACAGCGGTCTCTACGAAGACGGTATGCGGGCCATCACGGATGGGCGTTGGCCGGACGCGGAAGCAATTTTCACCAAGGTTGCTACGCAACACGGTGAGCACTTCGATGGAGCCCTCTACTGGAAGGCCTACGCCCAGAACAAACAAGGGCAAGGGAATGCTGCGCTCGGAACCTGCGCCGAACTGCGCCGCGACTTTCCTACCAGCGATTGGGTCCATGAGTGCGGGGCGCTGGAGATCGAGATTCAGGCCAAGGCCGGGAATCCCCTTGAACCCAAAGTGTGGAGCGACGATGACCTGAAACTACTGGCGCTGGCTTCGCTGATGCAGAAGGATGAACCGCAGGCCCTGGCGCAGCTTCAGGAAATTCTCGCTGGTGACGCCAGTGAAGAACTGAAGAAGAAAGCCATGTTCATCCTGGGGCAGCATTATTCCGATGCTACCTATGCGCAAATCGTCCGCCTTAGTTATGTCGAGGGCGATGTGCGCATTGCGCGAGGCGAGCAGCACGAAAAGCCGGCCGGCGAAGCGTGGGAGGAGGCAGTTACCGATCTGCCATTGGAAACCGGCTTTAGCCTGGTGACCGGCAAGGGGCGCGCGGAGATCGAGCTTGAAGACGCTTCGACCCTTTACCTGGGAGAAAACTCGGTTCTCAGTCTCAACGACCTGCACACCACGAGCGGTGTTCCATACACCGAGGTCGCTCTGCTTTCGGGCACTGTGTCGCTGGCGATCAAGCCGTACATCTACGGTGAAATGTTTGTTCTCAGGACGCCCACTGATTTCTTCTCCGTGACCTATCCGCACAAAGTCGTGGCGCGAATCAACAGCTATATCGATGCCACGACGGTTACGTCGCAGGAGTCCGACGCGATCCAGCTTCCCCAGCTAGGAGGGAAAGAGCTTGCCAAGGATCAGATCGTGACCTTACGCGACAACCGCCTTATTGGGATGGGGCCCGACTCTGGCGCATTTGCCGAGTGGGACAAGTGGGTAGCGGACCGGGTTGCACAGCGAACCGCGGCCACGGCCGACGTGATGAAGGAAGCCGGACTGACTTCGCCGCTCCCCGGCCTGGCAGGCATGAAGGGACAAGGCACATTTTTCGCCTGCGCGCCTTACGGGACCTGCTGGGAGCCGACCACCGATGACCGCCAGCAATCAGCGGACAAGCTTTCCCAATCCCGGCCGTCTCGCGCCGCAGGCTGGGGACAGCCGGCACACCTGGTGCAAGCAAACTTCGTCGCCCCGCCCACATTTCGATTGGCGCAGTTGATGGACATGGGCTCGCCGAGCCCCTTTGATACATCGTATTGGGGCGCCTTCTCTCCTTGTTTTCCCTCCGCCGTTCGTTACCAGCTGCAAAGGGATCCGATTACCGGCAGGGCAAGGGTGGTCAATTCCGGACTCGCAGGGAACCCCGTCCCCTGGGGCTGGGCCGTGTGTCACGCCGGGGGCTGGGTCTACAGGCGGCATCACTATGTCTGGTGTGTAGGTGCTAAGAGACATCATCTTGAACCGGTTCGCTGGGTCAAGAGCGAGCATAAGGTGGGCTTTGTCCCGATCCATCCCTTCGACGTCAAAGGCCGGCCGCCGATTAATCGAAAGGAACAAGTCTTTGCGGTAAACAACAAAAATGGCTTGTCGCTGGAACGGGTTAAATTCGATCCCGGCCACACGATTGATGTTCTCAAATCGCCGCCGCGAGAGTTTCGCAATGCCTATCTCCATCCGCTGCAACGGGCCGATGCGCCGCGCATGGAAGCTCACGCGATGAAAGAACCGCTTACCGGGAACAAGGGCACAGTAGCCAAGGTAATGAATGCTCCAATCCGATTTGACTCCAAGTCGCAGACCTTCATGATGTCCAAAGAAGTGACGCACGGAGGTAAGAGCGTGACCGTCTCCGCGCCTATTTCGAACCATGGCGGCACTCTCCAGGCGCGGGGAGGCAGCTTTGCTGGTGGGCACGGTTACTCCAGCGGCGGAAACAGTTCACACGCCGGTGGCGGGGGCTCTGGCGGCGGTTCCCATGGAGGAGGTGGAGGAGGAGGTGGAGGCGGCAGCTCTGGTGGCGGCTCCCACGGAGGCGGCGGTGGAAGCTCCGGCGGCGGCTCCGCGGGCGGCGGTGGAAGCTCCGGCGGCGGCTCCGCGGGCGGCGGTGGTGGCGGCCACCGCTAGCAGCATAAATAGTTTGCAAATGGCGTCCGCCTGTGATCGGGTAAAGTCATTAGTACTCATCTAGTGATGGCTGACCAGGACTTACCACACCGGCTGCTGCGGCAGATGCTGCTTCTTCTGCTGTTGCTGAGCCCCTGCCTGTCTGCAGTGTCGGCCACTGTGCCTCTGTCCCAATATCAAAAGCAGGAGTGGCAGGTAGAGGACGGCTTGCCGCAGAGTGAGTTACGCGACATTACCCAGGTGCCCGGCGGCCGGTTGTTGATCGCGACCTACGGCGGAGTGGCATCGTTTGATGGTCTGCGTTTTAGCCCCATCCATGTAGATGCCACCGACCGGGCCGCCAGCGAGGCCGTGAATTCATTGCTGGTAAGCCGCCGGGGCGACCTCTGGATAGGTACCGACGATCGGGGAATTATCCGGCAGACCGCGGGCGCAGCAATCAACGTCAGCGAGCAGGCCGGGCTCTACCATGAGCGTATTCGCGGCCTGTTCGAAGACTCGACGGGCACCATCTGGGCGGCTTCCCACGATGGAATAGAGCGAATCACGGTCCACGGCGGAACGCAATCTGTCGAGTTGCTGGCCAAGCTCGGCCCGGTCTCGGGCGACATCACTACGCCGTTCGCCGAAGATGGGCACGGTGGCATCTTTGTGCTTACCTCTGACGGAGTGTTTCACCTCACGGCGCGGGGCGTGCATAGACAGGTTGTGGAACACCATGAGCTGCACAACAAACTAACCGGGGATGCGGTTGCGATCTACTACGACCGCCGTGGTGTGCTGTGGATCGGCTTGCGTGACGGGTTGGTGCGTCTGATCCCCTCCCCGGGGAAGGCGGCCCGCAAGGCCGGCGACGAATATACGCAGGAAGTGGTGGCCGGATTCAAGCAAGAGGTCACCGCTTTGGTCGGCGACTACCAGGGGAATATGTGGGTGGGTACGATCAACCAGGGATTGTGCCGCGTCTCAGGTTCGAGTTTTTCCTGCTGGACAACCAAGGATGGCCTGGCTGACGACAGTGTGCGCTCGCTCTTTGAAGACGATGAGCATAACCTCTGGGTTGGCCTCTCCAGTGGTGGGCTGGCTCGTTGGCGAGTAGCGGCTCTGCTCCCGCTGCGAGATGAGCCGCAAGCCATGCGACAGGTGCAGCCTGCCGCTTTCCTTGAAGACCACAGCGGAAATCTGTGGATTGGGACCTGGGGCAAAGGATTGTTCCGGCTTAACCAGGGAAGAATCCTACCTGAGCCTCTGCCGGGAAACTCCGCAGCGATTCGCACTCTGGCGGAAGATGCTGCTGGAAATGTATGGGTAGGCACTTGGTTCAACGGGCTGTTCCGTTACAACGGGGCCGGCTTTCAGCACTTCCTCCTGGGGCGTGAGTCGCTCACCGATGCCGTGAGTGCTCTGCTAAGCGACAAACACGGTGGTCTTTGGGTGGGTACCTACACCGGATTGCTGCATTACGCGGACGGGATTCCCGCAAAGGACAAAGGCATCCTTCTGCTAAAGGACAAACTCATCACCTGCCTGGCGCAGAGTGACGATGGGGTCGTTTTGGTGGGAACGTCAGCCGGGCTCTATCGCGTGCGGGGGGATGAGGTCCGCATGGTGGAAGGGCTTTCTCATCCCTACGTGTTGTCCGTCTCTATCGACAACGCGAGGAACGTGTGGGTGGGCACCAAGGGTGGAGGACTTGACCGGCTAGAGGGTGACCATGCCTTTCACCTGAATACGCTCAACGGCATGATGGGCTACACCACTTTTTCTGTGCTCGATGACGGCCAGGGATTTCTGTGGATGGGCACTTCGCGGGGTATCGTCCGCGTGCAACGACAGCAACTGGAAGAACTGGCCCAACAGAAGCGAAAGAGCTTGGACTACGTACTGCTGGGTAAGGCAGACGGCATGCCGAGCAGCGAATGTCTTGGGGTAGCTCAGCCACACTCCACCCGAACCAGGGATGGCAGCCTGTGGTTTGCCACCGCCAAAGGTCTGGTTCATACCAATCCTGAGGGGGCGATGCTTCCGGCCGCTCACCCGGCCCAGTTAACCGGGGTGTTGTTAGATGATGCCAGCGTCGCTGCGACTGACAAACTGGAGCTGTCTCCGGGCCTCGAGGATCTGGTCTTTCAGTTCAACTCGCAAAATCTGGCGAATCCCGCGCAAATGGAGTTCCGCTACAAGCTGGATGGGTACGACCGAGACTGGACAGTAACCCGGTCCAGAGGTGCACATTATCGCAAGCTTCCCCCCGGTCATTATCATTTCCTGGTGGAGGCACGTAATGCCGGCTCGGCATGGAACGACACGATAGCCAGCACAGCTGTTCATCAGCAGCCGTATTTCTATCAGGCGTGGTGGTTTTACGCGCTCCTGTGTGCCCTCACCGCCGCCGGCGCCGTGCGCTTATTTCGTTGGAGGCTGGCCCGCGCCAAGGGAGAGCTTGGCGTGGTACTCGAGGAGCGCAACCGAATCGCACGCGAGTGGCATGACACACTGATGGCCGGCTTTGCCGCCATCTCGTGGCAGATGGAGACAACGGCGCGTCTGCTCGGCAGCGAGACCAGCCCTGCGGCGAAGGCGTGTGAATTGGCCAGGAATATGGTTCGGCACTGCCAGGCCGAGGCCCGCCGCATCCTTTGGGATCTACGAGAGAACCAGGAAGCGACAGGACCGCTCTCGAGCGCGCTGTCGAATGCGTTGCGGCCGTTGAGCGCCAAGCAGGGCATCGACATGCGGATGCAGGTGGAAGGCCAGGAGGTGGCGCTGGCGCCTGGTTTCGTCCATCATCTCGTCTGCATCGGGCAGGAGGCGGTGACGAACGCTCTCCGCCACGCCGTGCCGAATATCATCTCGGTACACTTGCAATATCACGCAGACTGGCTAAGTCTATCCGTCAAGGACGACGGATGCGGTTTTCGGGCGTCAGACAAACACGCGGAGCTGCACGGTCACTTTGGCATTCCGGTCATGGAGGAACGCGCTCGCAAGCTGGGTGGGAGCCTGCGTGTAGAGACCTCGGCCGGCAACGGCACCGAGATACTGGTGCACGTGCCATTTCAAATGCAACTGCACGGAGGATGAGGCAATTGGCAATCGGGGTGCTTCTGATCGAAGATCATTTCCTTGCGCGCATGGCATTGCGCTCCGTGCTGAGCGGGCACAGCGACATTGAGATTGTGGGTGAGGCAAGTGACGCAGCGGGTGGTATCGAACTGTACCGGCGATGCACTCCTGACGTCACTGTCATGGATCTCCGCCTGCCGGGCATGAACGGGTTCGACGCCATTGCGGCCATTCGTAAGCTATGTAAAACGGCGAAGATTGTAGCTCTCAGCAACTACGAGGGCAGCGAGGATATCTATCGCGCGATCCGCAACGGCGCCATGGCCTATCTGGCCAAGAATACGAGTGGAGAAGAGTTAGTCGAGGCCATCGTCGCGGTGCATCGGGGCATGCGCTATCTTCCGCCCATGGCGCGCGACCGGCTGGCAGAGCGGACTTCCCTGGTTGAGTTAACCCCACGCGAGCATGAAGTACTTACCTGCATCACCCGCGGGCAAAGCAATCGCGACATCGCCGAGCACCTGCGTATCGCCGAGAAAACCGTGCGCATCCATGTGAGCAGCGTGCTCGATAAAATGTCCGTTCGCGATCGCACGCAGGCAGCCATCTACGCCATCCAAAGTGGGCTGGTGCATTTGTAGCAAGACCCGAGCGAACCAGTCATCGCCCCTTCCTCGAACCCCTTCTCCAATTGAGCCAGGAGTAATTGCCCCGTGCGGCTGCTCCTCCCATTCCTCGTTAACCGCTGCTGGTGTGAGCGTGGCCCTCCCCTTTTGTCATCCCGAGGAGCCGACTTGCCTGCGGCAATTAAGGGAGGAATGAACGACCTTAGCTCCGCCTCAGGGGCTAGGCTTGTGAGGACGCGAGAGATTTGTCGCACAACCAACGCATGACGCTTACCTACGCTTGGGTCTCCAAGCTGCTGGTCTTGGGAGCGAACTCCGGATTTCCTACTGCCCTGCTCTCCTCAACAAACACGCGGTCTATCAACGCCACTACGCTTGACAGGAAATCCCGGAGGAAGCCGAGGGGTCTGCAGTTTTACTTCCTGGATATAGGACATTTGTCCTACATCCAGGCAAGGCAACAGCCTCATGACAACCCGGCTTCCCCTGGCAGATACTTACTAATCTTTAATTTCCAAGATAGGCCAGTTTCTTTTGACATCTCGCGGCGCGAAAGTCTGCGCCAGCGCTACATAAAAGAAGTTTCCCACCGGCCGCACGTTTGCTTGCGGCCCAACCTGAAGGGAGCTCAAGAGATGAAACGTTCGTTTGTCCTCCGCACATTGGTGGTAACAGTCATAGGCACCATAAGCTTTGCCGCCTCCATGCTGGCACAGGTGGCAAATAATACCGCCGTAGTAGGCACCGTGCTGGATTCGTCCGGCAGCGTAGTTGCAGGGGCCAAGGTGACGGCAGTTGAAGAATCGACGGGCGTGGCTTTCCCGGGCACAACCAACGACCAGGGCTACTATTCGATCAAGTTCATTCCTCCCGGCACATACGACATCTCAGTCGAGCAGACAGGTTTTTCCAAGTTGACCAAGACCGGCACAATCGTGCCCATTGACCAGGCGGTACGCACAGACTTCTCGCTTAAAGTGGGATCCGAAGTTCAATCTGTTAGTGTTTCGGCATCCACGCCGCCGATTCAAACGGACGACGCAACCCTGGGTGAAACCTTCGATACCAAGGCAGTGCAGGATTTACCGCTGATGGGGCATAACGCGCTGGAGATTGCAGCGACCGCTTCCAACGTCACCATTGGGCCCTCGTCAGGCTATGCCAACGTGCCCCCGGGAGAGGACTTCATCGGCGCCGGCCAACGTGAGATTCAAAGCAGCATGACGCTCGACGGTGTTTCGATCATGAATAACCTGATCACAACGGCGCCAGCCCGTCCGAGTTCCGACATGATCTCTGAAGTGCAGATGCAAAGCGGGAATTACCCTGCCCAATATGGTTCGTATCTGGGGCTACACGTCAACCTGGTGAGCAAGTCGGGAACCGACGATTTGCATGGCGCGGCTTACGACTATATTCAAAACACGGCCCTGGATGCGCATGATTTTTTCGATGCGCCAGGCAGCCCTAAGCTGATTAACCATTACAACCAGTATGGATTCGATCTGGGCGGCCCTGTCTATATTCCAAAACTCTACAACGGCCGCAACAAGACATTCTTCTTCGCATCGTGGGAAAAACTTAACGAAATATCTCAAGCTACAGGTATCGCCTCGACGCTTACAGCGGCGGAGAGGGCGGGCGATTTCTCGGCGGTCGGCGTACCGCTTACCGACCCGTTCACGGGCCTTGCCTACCCCAATAACCAGATTCCCACCTCAGAGTTAAACAGCCCCTCGGGAATGATCTCGCAGAAGCTGGAGACCTACATGACCCTGCCTAATCTCACGGGTGTGCAGAATAATCTCCAGAACAGTTTCCCCAGCAACCTGATCATTACCCAGACCCTGGACCGAATCGACGAAAATATAGGCGACAAGAATCGTTTATTTTTCCGTTATCACTGGCAGGACATTACTGTCGTTAGCGGCTCTAACTTCCCCACCAACGACTCTTACGGACCGACCAACTCAAGAAATTATGCGGCCGGGTATACCCGTATCATCAAGCCGAACCTGGTGAACGATTTCCGCATCGGCCTGAATACAGTTCTCTCCAACAGCCTTGATTATTTTGCGGTCAACGGGCCGAAGGATGCGGGGACAACGCTCGGAATCCCGGGCTTTAATTCCGATACCGTGTATGGCAACCCAGGGATACCATCGTTCTATGTTGACGTCCTGGGCAACAACAACGGCCCTACGCTGGGAAACACCACTGCCAACTGGTATCAGGATGACCGAACGATCGACGGTTACGATGAGTTAAGCTACACGCGCGGCCGCCACAACATCATGGCCGGAGCCGAACTGCGAAAGCTCACCCTTGGCCGCGAGGCGGCCAATGATGCGCGCGGCGTATTTAACTTCAATGGAATGCCCGGTAGCGCAAGTGCAGGATATACAAGCACAGGCTATGGCGCGGCCGATTTTGTTTTGGGGCTGGCCCAGTCGTCCACGACTCCAATTTTCCCCACCAAGGGGTCGATTGGCGAATGGCGGGACGGGTTCTTCGTGTTGGATAACTGGCAGGTTCTGCCTAAGCTCACGCTGAATTATGGCTTGCGCTACGAACTGCCCACTGTGCCCTATAGCCTGAACGGATATACCCGAATTCTGAATGCAAACGATACTGCTCTGATTCCGGCAACCACAGCAACTACGCCTGCGACGTTTACGCCAACACCCGGCTTCAAGTTCATCAATCCCACGCATAACGATTGGGCTCCCCGGCTTGGCTTTGCGTATCGAGCCACAGAAACAACAGTACTGCGGGGCGGCTTCGGCATCTACTGGAACGCCAACCAGCTGAATACCTATACCCTGACAACACAGAACTATCCGCTATCTGCCTCCGTCGCCTACAACGGGCAGTCGACCAACCTTTTGACTCTCGTCAACCCCACTCCGGGCGCCGGCGCCGGATCTCCCGTGGCGGGCATTCCCGGTACATACGTAAATGCGGTCACCATGGGCCCACACCTCCCGACCCAGGAGCTCTATCAGTGGAACCTGTCATGGGGACAGGAGTTGTGGAGGGGTGCGGGCGCGGAGTTGCAGTACATCGGCTCTCACGCGATCCATCTTGACCGCGACTTCTATAACAACTCACCCCAGCCCGGTGGCCCTGTGGGAGACATCAATGATCGCCGCCCAAACCAGCTCTTTGGCAGGATCCGCACCATCCAGAATGATGAATATTCTCACTACAACGGTTTCACGGCGATTCTGCGCCAGCGTTTGACTCATGGGCTGTCCGGCCAGGCCAGTTACACCTGGTCGCATGATCTGGACATCTCGGACAACTCAAACAACGGCGGGACGACGATGGATCAGTACAACATCAACCTCGATTATGCGAGCTCGAACTGGGATATTCGCAACCGTTTCGTCGCCATTGCGACCTATGAATTGCCCAAGTTTTCCGGCGACAACGCTTTGCTGAAAAACACGTTGGGCGGTTGGCAATTGAACGCGATTGTGACCCTGCAGACCGGCCTTCCTTATAACATCTACCTGGACAACGATCAGGCCAACGTCAGCCAGCCGAATGGAAACGTGCAACGGCCTGATTGGTTGCATCTGCCCTCCGCCAAGTGCACCGCCAAGTTCTACATCAATAACCCGACTGGCTCCTGCGTCGATGGCTCGGCATTTGCCTATCCAGCGTTGTTTACCTACGGCACCGGACGACGTAATCCACTCTACGGCCCCGGTTTTGAAAACGTGAATGCATCGCTCTTCAAGGACTTCGGTATTTGGGAGAGATTGCGGTTCCAATTCCGTGCCGAGGCTCAGAACGTCTTCAATCATCCCAACCTGTCTAATCCGAACTCTGACATGCAGGGTGGCTGGAACCCCAACGATCCTACGACCTGGGGTGACTTTGGTACTACCACCAGCACACAAAAGAACAGCTCCGGCAGCAGCGGGCGTCTGATTCAGCTTGCAGGGAAGATAGTGTTCTAACTGAGTGCAGGGACGGCCGCTCAGAATGACGGCGGCTGTGCCTGCTCTTTCCTCGTAGCAACCGACGTAGTTGGCGACCGGCCGCGTTATTTGCGCCGGGTGGCAAACTGCTGCGCTGTTCTAGCTAATCCGCGGGGTTGTGCCGATCCTTCAGGGGGATACCTTATCGTGAATTTCCTTTCTGCCATTCGAAAACAAACTACCCATCGCGGGCCGGCACACTTGCTAAGGTTTTTCCTGTTGCTTGGCGTTTGGTCTTCCGTTGCACTGCACGGCCAGGCATCGTACGATCTTGTGCTCAAGGGGGGGCACGTCATCGATCCCAGGAATGGGATAGACGCAATGCGCGACGTAGCGATTAAGGACCACAAGATCGCCCAGGTCGCCGAGCACATTCAGGCCGGCCCGGGCACCAAGGTAGTGGATGTTACCGGTCTCTATGTGACACCTGGCCTGTTAGATATCCACGTACATGTATACGCGGGTACGGGCGAGCGCCACTCCTACGTCGGCGACCACGGTGTGTACCCCGACGGATTTACCCTGCGCAGCGGAGTGACGACAGCCGTGGATGCGGGCAGTTCGGGTTGGAGAAATTTCCCGGATTTCAAGGATAAGGTGATCGACCGCTCCATCACACGCATCCTCGCCTTTATCAATATCGTCGGCAGCGGCATGCGTGGGGGCAAGTTTGAACAGAACCTGGAAGACATGGATCCTAAGGCAACCGCGGCCCAGGCGCTGAAATACCCGCAGGTGATCGTGGGGATCAAGACTGCTCACTATGACGGCCCGGAATGGATTCCGGTGGAGCGCGCGGTGCAGGCAGGAACCGTCGCTAATATTCCCGTAATGGTCGACTTCGGAACTTTTCGCCCGCAACGGCCTTATGAAGAGTTGGTGTCGAACAAACTGCGCCCCGGCGATATCTCTACCCACATGTATCTGGAGGATGTCCCCATGCTGGACGCCAGTGGAAAGGTCCGCCCCTATCTCTTCGCGGCAAAGAAGCGCGGTGTCATCTTTGATGTGGGTCACGGCGGGGGCAGCTTTCTATTTCGCCTGGCGGGGCCCGCGGTGCAACAGGGCTTTGTGCCGAATTCGATCTCAACCGATCTGCACAACGACAGCATGAATTCCGGCATGAAAGACATGCTGAATGTGATGTCGAAGTTTCTCAACCTGGGCATTTCGCTCGATGACGTGATCCGCATGTCCACCTCCAACCCGGCGCATGAAATCAAGCACGACGAGTTGGGGAATCTTTCCGTGGGTGCAGACGCGGATGTAGCCGTGCTGAGACTGGAGAAAGGACATTTTGGGTTTGTGGATACCAACGGCGCACGCATGGCAGGCAATGAAAAGCTGATTTGCGAGCTGACAGTCCGTGACGGCCGGGTGGTATGGGATCTAAACGGCATAACGCGCCAGGACTGGACCATACTAGGACAGTATTCCCGGCAGGGGTCACCGGTCTGGGATGGAACGATCATCGATCCATAACTCAAAGAGTTCGGCCCCAGCCACATTCGAGGCCAAGGTAAGGAAGTCGACTCCCGCAGATGTCATAATCTTGACAGGGTTCCAGGGCCTCATCCGTTGTTAAGGCGCACCGTGCTGTGGTTCCTGACGGGCGATGCCCGCAGCTTGCAGGTCATTTCCTGGCGGAGGCGCGGGATGCATCGTTTTGTATGGACAGCCGTCATCTGCTGTTTGGCGTGTACATGCAGTCGCGCACAACAAACCCAAACCGGCACGCCGCCGGATGCGCCCGCGGGCGGCGCACAATCGCAAACCACCCCCCCGCCCAATAATCCGATACAGAGTAGCGTCGCCCTCTTTCAAGTGTTGCAGCAGAAGTCGAGGGTTTTCCCTGACCTTGCGACCAGCGCGGGCGAGTTCGGCGCCTGGGATAAGTTCAAGCTGGCGGCCAACAATAGCGTATCGTTGTCCACCATCGCCCAGGCATTGGTGGCCGCCGGGTATAGCCAGGCGATCAATAGTGCTTCGGGGTATGGCCAAGGGGCCGACGGCTACGCCAAGCGCTTTGGGGCGGACATGGCTCGCAGCGCTTCGGATAATCTATTTGGAACCTTCCTGATCGCGTCCGTCTTGCACGAGGATCCACGCTTCTATGTAAGGAGGGGGCTTTCGTTTAAGCAAACATTAAAGTATGCCGGCCAAAGGTTGGTGTATACGCGCAGCGACTCTGGCGACAGAGTGATTAACTATGACGGGCTGCTGGGGCCGCTGGCGAGCGAAGGCCTGGCCAACACCTATTATCCGAAAACTAACCGGGGCGTCGGCAATGTTTTTGTCCGCTACTCATCCGACCAGGGTTGGAAGTTCTGTGGGAACGTTTTGCGCCAATATTGGCCGCGTATCAATAGGAAGCTGCGAATATTGCCCGAAGTCCCGTCAACACAGCCGTAGAGCGACCAAACCCTGAGTCACTCTATGGCATCTGCGGAGAGCCGGTGCGAAGCATCCTTGCGGTCCACGCGGCACCAGGCAGACCACAGGAGGACAGGGCCTTTAATTCTTTTTCGAGGTCATACCAGACCCTCTGGGTCGACGGGATATTCCCTTCGAAAAGTAAATAGGAAGCACGGGGGTCGCCATCGTAAGGAAGCCCAACGCTTCCGGTATTGATGAGAAGCCGCGGACGCCCGGTGATGTGGCGAATCGAAGGGTGATGAATATGCCCAAAGACGACGATCGCCCTGTCGAGCGGGCCATAGATGCTTTCGAGCTCAGCGTCGGTCGCCTCATCAGCAGGTGCTCGCCAGCAGTCTTTAGGACTCGCATGGACCAGTGCGAAGTCATCTCGCTTTCTCTCCAGTGGCTGTTCGCGCAACCACGCCAACCTGTCCACTCCTAAAGCGGAGCGGGTCGCTGACGCTATTTCCCGGATCGCTGTCCACAGTGCCGCAGGAGCCGAAGACTTGCTTGCAAAATCTTCCAACGAATCAGGCCGGACAAGCATTTCATCGCTGTTGCCCATCACTCCCTGCCAGCCGAGATTTCTTATGTAATCAACGATCTCGGCCGGGCTGGAGCCGGGGTCAGCCAGATCGCCTCCGTGCAGCACCAGGTCTGGAGATACTCGCCTGAGGTCAGCAAGCACTGCTTCAAATGCAGTGAGATTCCCATGAATGTCGGATAGAATGGCAGTCCGCAAGGCGCTCCTTCAGTGATCGCGGTTTCACCATTTTAATCTGGGCCAAGGTCGCGCTGCGAGATCAGGGGCGCCCGTCATTTGTTACAGGGAGAGAGAGGCGAATTCTGTGAGAAATTCAGGCTAGCGGGAGGCCAATTGCGGAATCAAGAGGGAGAATGCCGTGCCCCGATGCGCAGGATTTCTGCTGCTGCGCACTCGGATCTTCCAGCCATTCTTTTTGACGATTTCCGACGTAACCCAGAGGCCCAAGCCGGTTCCAGTTTCACCCTTGGTAGTGACAAAGGGTTCGAATATCGTCGGCAGGACGTCGGGCGGGATACCCGTTCCATTATCGGCAATGGTGAGCCGGACGCAGCAGCCGGTGCGTTGCAGCTGGCTCCGATTCGAGATCCGGATCCTCAAGCATCCACCCTGGCGCATAGCGTCCGTAGCATTTCCGATAATGTTGGCAAGGATCTGGCGGAGCTCCCCGGGGGTCGAAAGCACCGTGGCTGTTCCTGATAGGACTTCGCTATGCACCTTGACCCCCGCGGCTCTGAGACGCGATCCGTGAAGCCGGAGGACGGAATCCAACACGGCTGAAACGTCTGTCGCAGTCGGCTGCGAGGGTTCACGATAGAAACGTAACGTCTGCTTGGTAATCTCAGTTACGCGAGCCAGTTCCTGTTCGGCCTCCCCCAGAAATTGTTTCCGTTGCTCGGGCGTGAGATTGCCGCGCATAAGATAGAGAAGGTTCGTAACTGCCTCCAGCGGATTATTAATCTCGTGCGCGATGCTGGCCGCGAGGCGCCCTGTAACTGCCAGCTTCTCCGATCGAAGCAAGGCTGCCTGGGCAAGGGCGTATTGTTGAATTTGATCGCGGATCTGATATTGCCTTTGCCTGCCTCGAAGGGCGATTTCCAAGGTGCTCAGTAAGGTCTCCGGGCGAATCGGCCGTTCCAGTAGGAAGAGATTTCCCAGGGGCCGGCGCAATTCGCGCAGACGCTCACTCTCGAGCGTGACCCGCCCGCTGACCGTGAGCAGGATAACCGGAAAGTCAGACCACGGGGGTTGATGACGCAGGATCTGCAAAAGAGGACGGATGGAACCGCCGAGGAAGGCCTCTTCTGAGATGATCGCAGCGCCAGCCCCCTCAAGAATGGCTTCGCAACCTGCAGCAACGTTCTCCGCAGTATGGCAGGTCATGGATTGGCGCTCGAGCAGGCCCGCGATGAGGCGCCCATCTTTGCCGGTGGGGGCGACAATGACGGTGCGCAACTCTTGCCCCGTAACAACGATTTCAGGAAGCAGAAGAATTCTCCACCTTCGAAGTTGCGCCAATAAAGCTGGGTACGCCGGTGAGTACTCCTTCGAATTCCTTTAGAGGTTCGCCGACGTGGATTTCGCCTCGACCAAAGACCAGTTCGCGGATGGCTCGTTCGTGAGTGCCGCTCCTGTTCTTGATTACGGAAAGCGCCTGGCGGATTTCGCCCGCGTACTCGAAGTAGCGGAAGAGCAGTACGGTATCGGCGAGATAGCTAACGTCAACAGGCGTTTGCATGTTGCCGATAAAGCCGTGCTGCGCCAAGGTAAGAATGGTGGCCACCCCCTGCTGGCCGAGATAGGAAAGCAGCTCGTGAAGCTGCATGGCAAGAAATTGCTCATGCGGCATGGCGTTGAGAAAGCCGTTCATGCTGTCCACCACCACCAGCCGCAGGTTCTCGTCTTCGACCATTCGCCGCACACGCGCAACAAATTCACCCGGTGCCAGCTCCGCGGGGTCCACTTGCTGGATTTCCAGTGTGCCCTCTGCCAGCAGCACCGGCACCTCCATGCCAAGCCCCTTGGCGCGCTCGAGGAGAGTGGCAAGAGCCTCGTCAAAGGTGAAGATGACAGCCTTCTCACCCCGTTGTGCAGAGGCCACCGCATAACGCAATGCCACGGTGGATTTTCCGCAACCCGCCGGTCCAATAAACAACGTACTTGTACCGGTATCGATGCCTCCGCCAAATAGCTTGTCCAGCTCTCGTATTCCACTCAACACCCGCTTGCGGTCGAAACCCGGCTTATGTTCGGCTGCGATCAGCCGTGGGTAGATGGAGATCCCTCCGGTCTCGATGGTGTAATCGTGGAAGCCCTCACGGTAAGAGGACCCGCGAAGTTTGCGAACCTCCACTCGACGCCGCTTGATGCCGAAGTCGCGCTCCAGACTCTGCATCATCACCACTCCGTGCGCGATGCTTTGCAGCTGCAGATCATGGCTCCCCTCCGCCGTGCGGTCGTCCAAAAGCAGAACAGTGCAGTTTCTTCCCGCAAAGTGGCGCTTGAGGGCCAGGATCTGGCGCCGGTATTTCAGCGGATCCCGTGCCAGCATCCGAAGTTCAGAAAGGGAGTCAAAGACCACTCGTTGAGGTTTTGTGGCGTCCACCTGCTCGAGAATGGCGGTAATGGTGTCGGCAAGTTCAACCTCAGAAGGATGAAATACCGTGTATTGGGCTTCGGGATTCAAGTCGTCTTCGGGGGGGACCATCTCGTAAATCTGCAGTGAGTCTGCAGACCATCCATGCGAGTGGACCACCTGTTCGAGTTCCTTCCTGGACTCGGAAAGTGTTACGTAGATCACACTTTCGCCCCGCCGCACTCCTTCCAGCAGGAACTGCAGCGCGAGCGTTGTTTTGCCTGTTCCCGGATCGCCTTCGACGAGAAACAAATGTCCCTGCGGTAGGCCGCCGTTCAAAATGTCATCCAGACCTGCTATGCCGGTCTGAATGCGCTCCTGGTTGTTCTCAGCCGTGTTAACAGTGGTTGATCTTGAGCCGGTGGCGTTGCCTTTCGCCGCCTCTCTGCGTTTTTCCATGTTGTCCCCCGAACTAGCCCGCAAGGGTCGCGACCGGCGCGACAACGTAATTTGATTCCACAGTGTTTGGCCGGGTTGCCATCGGTCCGGGGGCTGAGGGTTATGATGGGTCCATCCTCAAATCAAATGGATGAAGATGCTGACATCGATCGAAGGCCGCTCAGTCATCGTGACCGGGGCAAGCAAGGGAATCGGGAAGGGCATAGCCCGGGTCTTTGCCGGCAAGGGAGCGCGTGTTCTCATTGCCCGCAAGGGACCTGTCCCAGGCCGAAGCAGCCGCTGCCGAAATCAGGACCGCCGGGGGGATCGTGAGCGCCATAGCCGCGGACGTTTCCCAGGTGGAAGACAACGTCCGCATGGCGCAAACTGCGATCGAACGGCATGGCGGCATCGACATCCTCTGCTGCAACGCGGGCATTTATCCATCCGCGACACTCTTCGATATGAGTGCGGCCGGTTGGGATCAGGTCATGGATGTCAACCTGAAAGGCACCTTTCTCTCCGTACAAGCGTGCCTGCCCGCGCTCAAGGCTCGGGGCAAGGGACGCATCGTGGTCACTTCTTCCATCACCGGTCCCATCACCGGTAATACCGGCTGGAGCCATTACGCAGCCAGCAAGGCGGGGCAACTCGGTTTCATACGCACCGCCGCCATTGAGCTTGCTCCCCACAACATCACGGTCAATGCCGTGCTTCCCGGTAACATTCTTACCGAAGGCCTTCACGATTTGGGGGCGGAATACATTGCCAGGATGACGTCAGCGATTCCCGCGCGCAGACTCGGATCTGTCGAGGATATCGCCTACGCTGCGCTCTTTCTTGCGAGCGATGAAGCAGCCTATATCACCGGGCAAACCATCGTCGTCGATGGGGGACAAGTGCTTCCCGAGTCTCAAAGGGCGCTCGAAGATCTGTACTAGCAGGCGAGGAATAGATGCCACGGCTTAGCTTGACAATAAGAATCGCTCTCAGCGCAGGACTTCTCTCGGCTTTGGGCTCGAGCCTTGCAGGGGCTCAAAATACTACCGACTCCAAGCCGGATAGCTACCGCGCCAACAACCGTCCGCCCGACCCGCGCTATAAAGCTGACATTCTGCTGGTGGTGGCACATCCCGACGATGAGGTGATGGCCACGGCTTATCTGGCGCGTGAAATCTACGACCATCGCAAACGGGTGGCGGTGGTGTTCCAAACCGCCGGCGATGAAGGAAACAACGATGTGGGCCCGGAGCAGGCCGCGGCATTGGGAGACATTCGCCAGATCGAGGGCCGCCGCGCCATAGGCTCTTTGGGTATCACAAACGTGTGGTTTCTAGGCGGCCACGATACCGTCAGCCAGAACGTTCTCACTTCTCTCGAGCACTGTGGCCACGGCCGCTGCTTAGACGAGTTAGTCCGCATTGTTCGCATAACCCAGCCATCGGTGATTCTCACCTGGCTTCCGGATTTTGCCACGGGTGAGAACCATGCCGACCACCAGGCATCTGGCGTGCTCGCGACCGAGGCCTTCGACCTGGCCGGAGATCCAACTGTATTTTCGGAGCAGGTTTCTCCCGCCTCGAACCCAGACAAGAATGCGAATCTGACCGAGGGTCTTCGGCCGTGGCAGCCGCAGAAAATCTATTATTTTTATAATTCGACCCACGACATTTCCAGCGGTCAGGGGCCTGAGTACTCGTCGCAAGAGATCTCTCCCTCGCGCCATGTGAGCTATGGGATGCTGGCTGCCGAGGTATTTACCAATCACCTGTCGCAAGGCGGCGCAAAAGTTGCGAACGAAATAGCCGGCAACACCCTGGGTTCGTCGTCAGATGAGATAGCGAAAATCGCCACCGCGCCCGTGCAGCTGATTTTTGGGAAATCTCTTGTGCCTTCCGCTGTTACCGATGATGTGTTCACCGGCGTAGTGCCTGACGGCATTGCTTTCCAGCGTGCTCCCGGATTTACCGCACCCAGGCGTTCGGAACCAACCCTTGAAATCGGCGACCCATGGAGCTACTACCATAAGTTTTGGCAGGCACATGGACTCGATCATTTGGCCCGTATCGTTCCCGTAGAAGTTTCAGTTCACGTGGGTGGAACCCTGGTCATTCCGTTGATTGTCGAGAACCCGCTGGATTCAGCGATCGAAGCGACCTTCTCTGTGAAGGCGCCAGAAGGATGGAAGGTCACACCCGTTGCTGCTGCCTCCATCGCTCCGCACAGCCAGTACTATCTTCGCGTTCTGGCTGCGGCGCCTGCCACCAGGCTGCCCGGCTGGCAGCAATTTGCGGTCTCTGCTGAAGCCGGGCATAAGAACATTGGAACCGTACCGATTCGCGCCGAACTCTCTGATGGCTGGGTGGCGCCCCAATGATGGTGCTACAGATACCAGGGGATGTTTACCACCACGATGCGCTGGTTACCCCGCACCAGCAGCAATAGTTTCAGCACCTGGACCCGTTGATTGTGCAGCAGGTTTTCCCACCAGTGCCGCACCACCAGTTCCGGCAAGTAATACCGCAACTTTCCTCCCCGGGTTTTCCGATTCCAGGCGCAGGATGTAATCCATCAGCGGCGTGATGATGAAGCGAAAGTTGGAAGGGATGGTCACTAACTCCGGGTCTGGCATACCATGCTCGCGAATCGGAGTAAGTATTTTGTCATCCCAGTCCTGGTCAATTCCGTGGGCCTCATCCTCGGAGTGAACATGGACGACCTTGATTTCTTTTGAAAGCAGCAGGCCAAACCTCAAGGCCTTTTCTGATATCCGGTTCCACCCTGCCATGGGAATGACAACCAAGGGCTGCTGCAGATTTTCCAGGTTGAGCTGGCACATGTCCCTCATTTCATCGTGAATGCGCGTGTAGTGCTTCTTCACGGAATACATCAGCAGAATCAATGTCGGAACCAGCAGCGCGGTTACCCATGCGCCCGCCCTGAATTTCGACGCCAATACCACCAGGGTTGTGATCCCTGTAGCAAACGCGCCAGTGCCATTCACCAACATGTGCCATGCCCGGCCCTCGTGCTCGTCCTTCCTCCTTCTTCCAGTGCACGACCATGCCCGCCTGCGACAGCGTGAACGCCAGGAACGCTCCGATGGCGTACAGGGGAATCAATCTGTCCGTTACCCCCTTGAAGAGGATCAAAATCACTGCTGTCAGGCCGGTCAGTGCGTAGATGCCGTGCGAGAACAGCAGGCGCCGTCCTCTCAGGATGAAGACGTGCGGCAGGTAGTCATGCAAGGCGATCGCCCGGGTCAGGCGGGGGAAATCCGCAAAAGCTGTGTTCGCGCTCAGAGCCAGGGCCAGCAGCACGCTTCCCATGGTCAGGAAATAGAACCATCCGCGCCCAAAAACCGCGGTCACCAGCAAGCTCAGAAGGCTCTGATATCCCGCACCGTCAGGGTCCATGGCCATGATTTGATAGTGTTTGGTCAGCCAAGCCGTGCCGTAGAGCAGCACAATCAAAATGCCGATGATGACCGTGAGTGCGTACTGTGCGTTTCTGGACCGGGGCTCCCGAAATGCCATCACGCCATTGGAAACCGCCTCCACGCCCGTCATGGCCGCGCAACCGCTGGAGAACGCCTTCAGCAACATCCACAGACCCAGGTACTGGACTGTCTGCGGCAAAGGGGTGGGCATTGCGGTCACTGGAATTGGGTGGCCCCCGGCTGCAAATGTCTTGAAAACCCCCACCGCGATCAGGGTCATCAACGTACCGATAAAGAGAAATGTGGGAAAGATGAATGCAGTGCCGGTGTCCTTTACCCCGCGCAGATTCACAATCGCCAGGATGGCCAGAATCAGCAGGCAGAGAGCCAGCGTGTGGGGCTGAAGTTTGGGCAGCGCCGAAGTCAACGCAGTCACGCCGGCCGAGATCCCTACCGCCGCGGTTAGGATGTAATCGATCATCAGCGCCGCTGCGGCCAGCAGTCCTGCTTTTTCGCCCAGGTTCTCCGTCGCCACGGTATAGCTGCCACCACCGCTGGGGTAGGCAGCAATAGTCTGCCGGTAGCTGAAAAAGACGATTACCAGCAGGATCAGGATGGAGGTGATGATCGGCAGCAGGTACTGCGTTCCGACCATTCCTAAGGGAATCAACAGCGCCAGCGCGGCCTCCGGACCATACGCGGCACTGGTTAAGGCATCGAGCCCGAAGATGGGGATGCCGGCTCCCACTCCAATCTGTTCGGCGCGTTCTTCGCTCGTCGCCAGCGGCTTGCCAAAAATCCTGTCCTGAATTGCCATGTCCGATGTAGATACTACACCTGTCAAGTGTTCTTCCTAGCGGATGGGTGTCCTTCCTGTAACATTTGAAATCGTCCAGGGTTGCGTTGCTTTGACCAAATCAGGAATTTGCCAGGCAAGGAGGTTTTGTGCGACGTCGGGAATTTCTAGAGATTGCGGCGGCAACTTTGGCGGCCAGTGGCCGAGGGGAGGCCATGAGCGGGACTGCGGCGCAGGTGGTCACCGAGCGATCCAACGCCGGACAGCCTCATCGGGGAAAGGTCCTGGCGCTTATCACTCCTCATCTTGACGATGGCCCGATATTCGCCGGCGGCACGCTGGCCAAGCTCCTGAGCGAAGGCTACACCGGTTACTTTATCCGCACCAGCAACGACGAAAAGGATTCGTACCACCTGTCGCTGGGTGAGACAGTGCTGGCCAACGAGCGTGACACGGCGCAACTGGTCAAGACCCTTGGCTTCAAGAAGGCCTACGACCTGAGCTATCGCAATCATCGCCTCGACGACGTATCGAGGACCGAACTTCGTGGACGGTTGATCTTCCTGTTCCGCTTACTCAAGGTGGATACAGTTATCAGTTACGACCCGTGGGGTCACTATGAGGAAAATCCAGACCATTACGTGACGGCGCAAGCGGTAGAGGCGGCCTGCTGGATGTCCAGCGGCCTGCTCGATTTTCCCGAGCATTTCGATGCCGGCTTGAAACCGCACTCAGTCTCAGAGAAGTACTATTTCGCCCGCGGGCCGCAGCTGGTTAACCGCGTGGTCGATATTGGAGACTGGGTGCCGCAGAAGATCGCAGCCATTGCATCCTGCGAGACCATGATCGTGCACATGGTAAAGGATCTTGTAGACAGCCTCACGGCGCGCGGTCTGCGTGTTCCCGCCTTGAGCGGAAATCTCGATACGGCAACAAAAGAGTTCATTCAGGCCGCCTTTGTCACCCGCGATCACGCCACCGGAGGAAAGTACGGGCTGCAATATGCCGAGGAGTTCCACTACATCGGCCCGGATGCCTCACTGGACGAATATATCTCGCGCAATGCACAGCGCATTTCATAGCCCACCGCATCCTGCACTCTCAATCATAAAAAGGGCGCTTTTGTTCGAATCACTTTTTCTGTGCCTGCACTCTAATCTAGGAGTCCAGCACGGGGATAGTTCGTAAGTACATACTTTTTACCGGAGATTAACCTTGACGACGTCCGCGCTCTTTACACCGTTGAACATCGGACCACTTACGCTGAAGCATCGCGTAGTGATGGCGCCGCTCACGCGCTCACGCTCCGAACAGCCCGGGGATATCCCCGGAGATCTCATGCACGAGTACTATACTCAGCGCGCTTCCGACGGCGGCTTTATTATTTCGGAAGCCACCACCATTTCCGCAACCGCACGTGGCTGGTTCGGAGCTCCCGGTATCTACACCGATCGGCAGGTCGAGGGGTGGAAGAAGATCGTGGACTCTGTCCATGCCAAGGGTGGCCGGATGTTCTCCCAGCTTTGGCACACTGGACGTTCGTCACACCGTGACGTGACGGGGGGAACGCAGCCTGTCTCAGCGAGTGTTAATCCGTCGTATTGGGTGGATGCTTCGCACCTCACTTCCACGCCGAACGGTTGGGTCCCGCCTTCCCCACATCGCGCCCTGGAAATTTCTGAGATTCAAGTTATCGTCGAGGACTATCGCAAAGCCGCAAAGCACGCTAAGGCTGCCGGCTTTGATGGTGTCGAACTTCATTCGGCCAACGGCTATTTGCCGGATCAGTTCCTTCAAGATGGAAGCAACCAGCGCACCGACGCCTATGGTGGTTCCATTGCAAACCGGTCGCGCTTTGTGCTCGAGATCGTGCAGGCATTAGTAAGTGTGTGGGGCGGTGACCGGGTGGCGGTGCGCATAGCTCCGAGCGGCAGTTTTAACGGCATGTACGACAGCAATCCCAATGCACTCTTCGCCTACCTGACCGAACAGCTGAATCAGTTTGGGCTCGCTTATCTCCACGTCGTCGAGCCGCGCGTCAAGGGCAACATCGTTATCACGGAAGGGCAGGGACCGGTCGCAGCGGAACAACTGCGAAAGATTTTCAACAGCAAGATCATTGCGGCAGGCGGCTTCGAGCCGGAGACGGCAGAGGCGGTGGTAGAGAAGGGCGATGCCGATGCAGTTGCGTTTGGACGCCACTTCTTGTCAAACCCCGATCTACCCAAACGCATCCAGTTGGGGCTTGCCCTCAACGAGTACGATCGCAATACCTTTTACACCTTCGACGCCAAAGGCTACATAGACTATCCGTTTTATGGCGACGGAGTGAGCGATCAGAAGCTGGATCAGGTCCCGGCATCGGCTTAGAGCTCGGTAGAGTCCGAGGGATGACTTATCCGAATTCTTTTGTTGGTAATCGATCGGAGCGTAAGTGGCAGTCCCCCACCTTGTCATCCCCGCTTCGCGACAAGTAAGCGTCATGCGTTGGTGGTGGGACAAATCTCTCGCTACCTCACAAGGCCTTGCCCCCTGGACGGTGCCCCATGTTCGCGTTTTTGCGTACATGGGTTGAAAGAGATGGGCGACCCGGATTTCCTGTACGCTGCACCGGACAGGACCGCGTGTGCGGCTTTCAGTAAGGAAAGCCGCATGAGGTTCGCCAACGCCATTAAACTCTACAGGAAATCCGGGGGTAGCCCTTCCTCTTCTTCTTTCCTGTAAGTAGGTGTAGACCGGCGGTAAAAGCATTGGAAAAGCTCGTCTTCAACCCATGTACGCGAAAGTCCGCGAACATGCACCCGTCCAGGGGGCGAGGCTTGGTGGGAAGCCGGAAAAGCGGAGGATGAAATGACAGCCAACTGCGTTTCAAATGCTAAGGCCTAGCACTCGGGAAACCTCACCTTCCTCCTGGGCAACGCTTCGACTTACCCGCTCCCTTCGTATTCGCCACTGAACGTAGCGCAACGCAAAGTGCCCTGCGATGATGAGTAGCGCCGTGATGACCAGGTGGCCTGCACTTACCTCGATCCACCATTCATAGTTCACGGTTGCGATGATCAGAGCAGGAAAAAAGACAATGTAGCGCAGAAGGATGAAACCCAGGTCTGTGTTGCGGGGCACCCGCGTTTCGGTAAATGGGATGGCCGCTGTTTGAAGCGAAAAAGCATCAGTCAGCAAAAGGCAAATACCCACCGCTACCAGGATCTGGGTACCCACTTCCCGCGGCGCGCGCAGTTCGGGGTAGGAAATGATTTGCAAAACAGCAACTGCGCCGAGGGTCAGGGTCATTGCCCAAAGCAACACCCAAAGTTTGGTAGCGCTCAGATGATCCGATGAGGCCTTGCCGTGGATCAGCCGAAAGACCCAGCTTCCTGCCGGGTCGGCGGGAGAGAGGAGCGAGGTGCACAGCCCGGCTACGATCCAGAAGGCAATCGCCGGGACCGCCAGCCGTACCCCGCTCGACGAGATGGCGATCCTGACATGGTCGCCCTCGACCTGGAAGACGACCACCCACACACCGGCCAGCGCTATGCCTATCCCGGCGTACATCGCAAGGTAGAGACGATGACGTTGTGAACGAAACAATGTCTGGCTTATGAAGTGATAAACGGCGCGCCGCGATGGAGTCCGTACCAGCGTTGCATGCAGGATGCGGCCGGCAGCCTGTACCAGCCAGCTCCTTCTATGGGGTGCGATGGAGCCTTCCACGGCGTGACGCGTGCTGCGCGCGTAGGCTAGCGGATAGGTGATGGTTGCCAGCAGCATCAGCCAACCTGTCGCCTTGTAACCGGTATGGGCGAGCTGGGTGAATGCCGGCAAGGTCGACGGACCCGCCGATATAGATTCGTAGACACCCAGAAACCAGAACGGAGGAAACCAGCGCACGGCTGTGTTTCCGGATTGGATCAATGCCTCCAGCGACCGCGAAAAAACCGGGAACAGAAATAAGACGATCGAGAGCACCATCACGACGATACTTTGGAGAAACGAAGACATCGCGCGAAACAGCCGTGCGCCGAGGAGACTAATGAGCAATCCCTGCAAAGCCAGCACCAGGGACGCAGCGCAAAGGCCGGCGGTTGTGACTGCTAAGAAGTGAGCGGCGTAAGCCCGCGGAACATCTGCCGGTTCCGTAGCCAAGGGAAAGAAAATGGTTCCCAGCGAACTTGTCCCGATCAGAAAGAGGCCCAAAAAGATGAGAATGGCCGCGACTCTAGCCAGTAGAAGTTTTCGCTGCGCAATAGGCAGGACTGAAAGAACAAAGACATCCAACACATTCGGGACCAGAAGATCCCATTCAAATACGGTGATTGCGCCCATGACAACCCAGGCATACATCACAAAGCCATAATGGTCTGCGACACGGCCCCAGAATGGCGGCTTGGGTGGCCTCGGGTGGAAGGCATGATAGGCAGGAAACAGAAAGATGGTGGCCACCAGGGTCGGAAGTGCGATAGCCCAGGCCAGCGTCATGATAAGCGGCAATGTCTCCCCATCCACGGAAACAATCTCGTTGTTGAAAAATCGGTGAAGCAGATGTCGAACCAGAAGCTTGAACTGCTTCTGTCCGGCGAACGAGAGTAAGGAGTCGTCCGCTTGCGAGGTCAATAGGCGGGGTCGGCTATGCATCGCCCACCCTCATGACGTCGACCAGCTGCCGGGCCAACACTCGAGTGTCTTCCTGCTGAACCAGCTGCGCAAAGACATCCTGCAAGTTGGCCAGCTGCATAACTTTCGCAAGCTCGGCCGGCGCAGCGTCGGCCAGTATCTTGCCCTTCGCAATCACGATCACCCGGTCGCAGACCTGCTCTACTACCTCCAGAACATGCGAAATGTACAGAATCGCCTTACCCTGTGCAGCGAGTTCCTGCAGCAGGTCCTTGAAGAGCCGCGCGGAGACGACATCCAGGCCGGAGAGAGGCTCGTCGAATACCAGTAACTTGGGGTTGTGCATCAAGGCCGCAGCAATCAAGACACGCTGCTTCATGCCTTTCGAGTAGAAAGAAATGGGCGAGTATCGCCAGGATTCCAGGCCCAGGAGTTTCAACATTTGGGTAGCTTTGCGCTCGATATTACTCTCGCCCAGGCCGCGCAGCCTCCCTACCAGCTGCAGGTATTCCAGACCAGATAGGTAGGTGTAGACGTGCGCTTCTTCGGGAACATAGCCGAGGGTGCTGCGAAAACCGACCATATCCTTACGGATATCCTTGCCCTCGAAGAGGACACTTCCCTCGTTCGGTTGAAGCAGTCCGGTGATGATTTTTACCGTTGTCGACTTTCCCGATCCGTTGGGTCCGAGGTAGCCAACGATCTCACCCGGCTGGACACGAAAGTTGATGTCCTCAATCGACGGGATACCCCGATATCGCTTGCAAAGGTGGTTTACCTCGAGCACAGGCGCCCTCCCGTTCTCTACCTATGTAGCAATCTACTTAGCCGATTGTCAAGTAGTTTGCTACATAGCTATAATTTGCTGCATGGCAGGTGAACCAAAGCTCTCGCACACTGCGGCGATGATTCTGCAAGCCATCCATGCCGGGCATATTTATGGCTTCAGCGTGATGGAGGTAACCGGTCTGCCTAGCGGGACCGTATACCCGGCGATGCGTCGATTGGAGCGGGACGGTCTGATTGTCTCTCGCTGGGAGCGTCAGTCGATTGCGGACGCAGAGCAGAGACCGTTGCGCAAATATTACAAACTCACCCGGAATGGGCGAACGATTCTCGATACAGCATCCAAGCGTTACCCGCTTATCACCAAGCTGATCCCGTCCCCTGAGGTCGAGAACGCATGAGGATGCGAGAGCTGCCCCATTCCCTCTTCGTCTGCACGGGCATTCTAAAGGTGGCAGCAATCCTTGTGCCCGGCAAAGCCCGCGCAGAGTGGCTGGAAGAATGGCGCGCAGAACTCTGGCATGTTTGGCACGTATGCAATCAGAACAACGGGTCCGCGTCGCACCGGAAAAAGGAAATAACTGCGTTCAGTCTCGGTGCTTTCAAAGACGCGCTCTGGCTGAGGAGAAACCATACCTCTTCGACGCCCCGTCACTGGTTCAGGCAGGGGATGCCTTCGCGCTGCATCCTGACTTTTGCGGTCCTGGCAGCCGCAAGCTTGCTGATTGCCTATGACTGCCCCAGCGTTTGGAAGGTGTTGCGGCCGAATTCGTATCGGGATACGAAGGACCTGGTGATGATCTCGCGCGGCGGCTTCGAAAGCGCATCCTCCCCGACCGTTGAATTCTCAGAGTATGAAGCATGGACCCGAAACTCAGGAGGCTTGTTTACCGGTCTTGCTTTCTATCGATTGGTGACCAAGCGACTCACCATGGGGACAGGCTCCTCAGCAGAACTGCCGATCGCTCGGGCCAGCTCAAATCTCTTCGAGCTGTTGGGAGTTCCCATCTCCTTTGAAGATCGAGGCATGGCTGATTACCCCACAAGGCTCGTCCTCAGCCGGAATGCGTGGCTCAAGTACTTCAACGGGGATGCTCACGTCTTCGGCCACATGCTGCAGGTGGACGGGCAGCAGGCGATGATTGCGGGGGTCATCCAGGACGAAGACTGGCGGCTGCCAGGCCAGACGGATCTGTGGCTACTGGAGAATGACCGGCGTCTGTCTACCTTGCCGCCTGACACTGACGGATACGTACTGGCCCACGCCTCGCCGTCGGTATTCCGGCCCGGGCCAAACGGCCGGCGTCAAATGTATGTTGCTCGAAAAGAAGAAGGCTATGACTGGTTCGTTTGCGAGTCCCTGGCGGAACGCATTCACGAGCCATTCTCGATCTTTTCATTTGCCCTGCTTCTTGCCTGCCTGGCCTTGCCTGCGACCACTTCTCTGCCGCTCGGAGAATACCCGGCCCATAGCAACCAGGTCCGTTGGACCACAAGAGTTCGCCGCTGGGCTTTCCTGGCCGCCAAGTTCATCCTAATCGTCCCCATCGTTTACTTTGGGTCGCTCGACCTCGCGTACTCGAGCGGCTCCATGTCTGTTGGCACGTCTGAACTCCTTGAGGTGTGCAGCTCCTTCTGGGCCTTGCTCTTCGCGTTCCGCTGGGCTTTGCGCGATCAGCGAAGACGGTGTCCAGTCTGCCTATGTACGTTGACCAATCCGGCGCGAGTCGGGCAATTCTCAAGAAACTTCCTCGCCTGGAACGGGACCGAGCTTGTTTGTTTGAGCGGTCACGGCCTGTTGCACGTGCCCGATATACCGACAAGCTGGTTCAGCAATCAAAGGTGGCTGTACCTGGACCCTTCCTGGAGCGCTCTGTTTCCAGTAGGTACCTGACGAAGGCTGGGTTCAGCCCTCGCACATCTTGCCTCGTCTATGAACGAGCACACGGGTGGCCAGTAGATAGAACATCGGCGCGGTCAAGACAACAGCCGCGAGCCAATGAGCCATCGCCGACGGCCAACTGTCAATGCGCCCTGCCAGTTGCGCCAGGGTAAGCGGCGGCGCTCCGCGGCTCCAATTGTCCATTGTGGCGTTGCCCCATCCTTGCGTCCATAACGCCAGGCTGGCGGCCACTGCTGAGCAAATAGCCAAAGCAATAATCCACTGGAACTTGATATTTTGAGACCTGGCACTTTGGCAAAAGCCACTATACGCCGGAAGCAAAACAACGATGAACTCCACCAAAATGGGAAACCAGGCGTACAGCGTCATCCATAAGAATCGAATAGCAAAAAAGCCTTGAGAGGCCCCAACAAAGGCCAAGCACACGATGGAGAACAGAACGGCATTCGCGCCAATCGTCTTTCGCGACAGTGCACCCAAAGAAAAGGCGCAAGTCCAGGACAAGGTAATTAATCCAATCGCCTGGAAACAGAAAGCCGCTAACATTGCACCCGGCGACAATCCCATGGCGTACGCGATCCTATGATCTGACCACACCACGACGATGGGAAAGAGTCCCCGGCCTAGCTCGTCCGATAGCAATGCCAAGAGTGGACAGACCGGCAATATAACTGCAAGCAAGGCAAACCATGGCTCCCAATGTTTCCATTGCCTGAGGTGGCGTCTTACCACCAAACTCAACATACTTCTCGTAGCTTGCCGGTCAGTCATTCCCAGTTCGACAAAATCTCCAAAGACAGCTTCCCGTTCATTCGCATCGAGCGATCTGGAGAGTGCGTTCGTGGACCGGGTCCAGAGATTACTCATTTTCGCGCTCCGCTTTGAATAGCCTCCCAAGATGTCCCCCGACTCACCGTTAACATTGCCTGGTAAAAAGCCGTCGCCGCCTCAATACCTTTGGCGTTCACCCGCACCATCCGCTTGGATCGACCTCCTCGTTCTGCGGTGGGTTGGCCCATCCACGTCTTGATCATTCCTTTTTCCTCAAGACGATCCAACGTTGTGTAGAGGGCTCCAATGGAGCACTTTCGCGTAGTAGAACGTTCGATCTCTTGCAGCATAGCCGCGCCGTAGGCCTCATCCCCGAGACGAGCTGCAGCAGCAATCAGAAGATACTCAAATTCACCGAGCATGTATGCTTACATTGTGATAGTAATGTACGTGAAAGTCAAAACATTCCTGATCTATGCCGGAGGCAAAGTATGAAGCCACTTCCATCGTTCGCTACATCTATGAGCGCCTTGGCCGTTGCGACGGCAGGCTTTCTGGTTTGCGCGTTCGGGTGGTCATCGATGCACGCGGAGAATCATGTTGATCAAAGTCCGACGGACACGTTGATTCCTAAGGCGGCACGATCGATCGCGCCAGGTTTCACCCTCACCGACGCCCATGGCGAACAGATAGACTTATCCGACCTCAGGGGTAAGGTTGTTCTGCTGGATTTCTGGGCGACTTGGTGTGGCGGCTGCAAGCGGGAGATTCCCTGGTATATGGAGTTCGATGAAAAATTCAGAGGCCAGGGTTTGGCCGTCATCGGAGTTTCGATGGATGAGGAGGGATGGAAAGTGGTCAGGCCATTTCTCGCCAGGAAAGTAGATGCCGAAACGGGCGGAAACACAGCGATGAAGTACCCCGTCGTTATCGGCAATGACACACTTGCCAAGGAGTACAACCTCACGTTCATGCCCATGACACTGCTCATCGACCGGCAAGGACGGATTGCTTTGTCCCACACAGGCGTTGTAAACAAAGACGATTTTCAAAGCCACATACTTCAGCTTCTCAAGTAGGGCTGGTTAGGAACGGTTGGTGAGCACCTCCCGGATACGGCGACCGACGATCGCATCTTCGCCAGGCTGCAGCATCCAGACCCCGACCACGAGTGTGTTTGCGTCCGACGGAATACCCTGGTTCGCTGGTTGTCCGCTATTGGGGTTCAGTTCGATGGAGGGCGTGCCTTGGCGCAGCGCCGTCAAAATTTCCTTTGTCGTTACACCGCTCACCGAAGGATCGAAGCGTATGAGCACATGAGGAACATGGTTGGCGATCTTGGGAACGACTGTTTCGGTTTTGACGGAGGGTATTCCTTTGACCGCCGCGATGATCAGGTCAGCGCGTTTTTGATAATCCCCCTGCATTGATTCTTCTGTGTGCGAGAGAACCCAGTCGACGGCTGCGACCATGCCGACGATTTGTTCCTTGGCCACCTTCATGCCGCGGCCCACTGCGGCGTCTCCGGGGTTATTGTTCTGCTGCGCCAGATCGGTGAGATGTTTCTTGCCTAGCAGCAGACCTGCGTTCTGCGGTCCGCGTATGCCCTTGCCTCCGGAAAAGGCAACCAGGTCGAAGCCCATACCGGTGTATTTCCATAGATTGGAAATAGGAGGCATATCCGCTGCTGCGTCGAGATGACAGGGGATATTGTGCTCGTGTGCAACGCGAAGCCATTCCTCGCGGCCGATCTGCGCGGTACCGGCCTCGCCGTCTTCCTCTTCCGCCGCGTTGAAGAAATTGGTCATGATGGCATTGCCGGCGGCGCAGGCGCGCTTGTAGTCGTCGAGAGTGACCACCTCCGTCACCCGGGCGCCGCAGAGAAACATCGCGTGATCGTAACCGTAGCGGTGTGCGCGCTGCACGATCACCTGGTTCTTCAGGCCATCGATCGCTTGCGGCATGGTCATGGGCGGAATGTTGTTGGCCGCTTGCAGGCACGCGGCGGTGGCGAGTGTAATCGCTCCCGACGCGCCCGAGGTCACCACCGCGCCTTCGCATTTGAGACGCTGAGCGATATATTCGCCCGACTTCGTTTGCAGGTCGTGCAAGCGTACCGGATGCAGCGCCGCCTTCTGCACGGCAGCCACGACCACCGGAGGCATGCAGGCAGCGGTTAACGTGGTGTAGGTGCCGGCCGCATTGATAATCTTGGGAACACCCAGCTTGTCGTAATAGTCTTCCCCTTCAACTTCTTCGTTCGTGGTGGAGGCGAAAGACCTGGCCACGCCAAAGCTGGCGGCGAGTCCGCCTGTCCAGCGAAAGAAGCGTCGACGGGAAAATTGCTTGTCTGTGAGTTCGGTCAGTTTTGACATAGGAAGATGCCCTTTTTCTTTGCAAGCGAGTGCGAGTGGGTTTTGGAGGAGTCGATGTACCAGCCACTTTAGCTTCAGGGCTCGCGTGGCCGCAACTGTCTCCCGTCGCTCTAGTCTAAGGCTAACTGCTCGGGTAACGCAGCAACAAAGGGCCCGAGCGGCTCATGAGGACATCTGCTTCAACCACGTTGTAGCGTCCGAGACGAAGCGTGCCCCTGAAAATCCCCGAAACCGGGGCTTGGTGGATGCGTGTCAGTTCAAAGCTGTGGTGGCGCAGGTGTACGTTGTGGACCCCACCCGTCGCATTCATCATGCGCAGCCGATATCGCCGGCCCTGCTGCAGAAATAGAGCATCTGCAGGATGGGATCGTCCGTCGACGATCCATTGACAGCCTCCGTCGCTCGTTTTTTCAAGCAACATCTCAATCATCTGGTCGGGCTCAACGGCCGAACGGCGGCCGGCGCCGAATCCGGCATGCGTCGCGTCGAAGGCGGCCAGGGGCGGCTCGCCCACTGCTAACGACAACACGTCGGCTCCTGCGGGTTGAGAGACGAGGGCAGAAGAGTGCCGGACCACCGCCGCGGCGGCGGCACTGACGGCCAGTTGAAGGAAGCGTCTGCGCTTCATCATCCCACCCCCGAAAACGAAAATTGGGTTATCGATTCCGTCTGAACTTTGTAACGAAACGTTCTATAGTACAGTGGTCGAAGTGTAGCATCCCAGCTCGTTCGGAGGGCACAACCAAGTGGAATTTCCGCCGCAAAAACCGCAGGGCTCGCAAGCAGATCGCGCACTCGGTATGGATGCGGAGATGGCCCGTGCAGATTTCCTCGACGGGCGTCCGTTCGCCGGGCCTGCGGGCGCACCAGCCATGATGGCCAAGGAGGACTGGGACGGTTACGGCGGCGTGGGAGATTACGCTACCGCGAACGGAAATACCCATGCCGTAATGACCGCGGGCCACGGCATTCGCGATGGGCTCTACACCGCCGAGCAAAAAAGCGCGCAAGCGACCGGGGAGACCTTCGATTGCGTGGTGGTCGGCGGAGGCATCAGCGGTTTGGCGGCCGCTCACGTTTTTTCCGAAAAAACCGGGCGGTCGAAACGCTGTCTGGTTCTCGAAGATCACTCCATCTTCGGCGGGGAAGCCCGTCGAAACGAATTTATGGTGGATGGGCACCGTCTGATGGCAGGCCAGGGCTCGGCCACGTACTTTCCTTCCCTCCCGTCTTCGCTCACGCAAAGGTTTTACGAATCGATCGGCTTTGACGGTAAGCCGTTGGAGTACCAGAAATGGGGCGGAGGCCAGCCTGAGCTGGACGTAAACACCCTTCCTTACGCCCGGGGCAGCAAAAATTCCGGAATGTTTTTTGGAGCGCGCTTCGGCCATCCCGAGGGGTTTTGGCTCTACGATCCGTGGGGCAAAAAGCTCGCTAGCGCCCCCGTCCCCGAGGCGACCAGGCAACAGTTGCTCAAGGCGCGCGCCGGCAATCAAACATTTGCTCCACCGAAAGTCGACGGCGACGAGATTTCGCGGGCTCTCGACCGTATCACCCTGGAAGATCACCTGATGCAGCGGGACGGCCTGACCCGCGAATTTATCCGTACCTATATGCCGGTTGCGGCAGATTGGGCGGGTTCTTCAGCGGACGAGAATTCCGCCTATGCGTATTACGCTCCAGAGGTACTTTTCCCCTGGAAGAACGAAGTGGGCGAGCAGATATTCCCCGGGGGGAACACCGGTATCGCCCGCTTTATTGTGAAAGCCATGATTCCGGAGGCGATGCCCGGACCCAACACATTGGCCGGCATGTGCCTGGGGCCGGTGGACTTCACCAAGCTTGATCGTGAAGGTCAGCCGGTGCGGATCCGGTTGGGTGCAACGGTGGCGGATGTGCGGCATGAGGGCGATGGCGTCCGGGTCAGCTACGCGGTGGATGGCCGGCTACACACCGTACATGCACGATCGGTGGTGATGTCCGCGGGCTGGACGACGGCGAGAACCATTTCCGATCTGCCGGATAACTATCGCGCCGCCTACCAGCAGTTCTACCGCATGCCTTGCGCCGTCATCAACGTTGCTATACGCAACTGGCGCTTTATGGCGAAGATGGGGATCACGGAATGCCAGTGTTTCGAGGGAGTCTACCCATGGCTCGCGGTCCGCAAAGTGGCCGTATTTGGGGACGTTCCGCCTGCGGTTACCCCCGATGATCCAACCGTGCTCCGTATGAAAATCACGTTTACCGAGCCGGGGGTTCCGCTGCCGCAGCAGTGCACGCGGGGAAGGATGCGCCTCCTGAGCACGCCCTATTCGGAATATGAGCGGCAGATCCGTGAGCAAATGACGCTGATGTTCGCGCGCAGTGGTTTTGATGCGCGGCGGGATATTGCCGGCATCATCGTGAATCGCTGGGGTCACGCGTATCTCTGTGGCCAGCCAGGCTTCTTCTTTGGCTCTGAGGGCAAGATCGCTCCCCGAGAGGTCATGCGGCGCGCTCCCTTCGGCAAAATCGCCTTCGCCAATTCCGATCTTTCCGGAATTATGGATCACCGTGCTTCCATCGCCGAATCGGATCGCGCCGTGAACCAGCTGCTGGGTTAAATCCTTATCGTGTAAGGTTGCGGGTGCAGGAAGTTGACGAACCAGCGCGGCTTATGAAACAAACATTAGAAACTTAAAAGGCGGAGCAGATCTTGGCTAGTCGGCGCATCGGCATCATCATGCATGGCATCACGGGAAGGATGGGCTACAACCAGCACCTGGTCCGTTCGATTGTGGCTATCAGGGACCAGGGCGGGGTGACACTATCCAATGGCGACCGGGCCATGCCCGACCCGATCCTCGTAGGCCGTAACCTGGAGAAGGTTTCCACTCTGGCGGAGCGTCATGGCATCAAGCGGGTGGCGAAAGACGTCGATTCCGCGCTCGCCAATACCGAGGACATCATCTTCTTCGATGCCGGCTCGACTCAGATGCGCGTTCCTCTGCTGACCCGTGCTATTGAGGCTGGAAAGCACGTTTATTGCGAGAAGCCGCTCTCCGAAACTCTGCAGGAGTCGCTTTCCCTGGTTCGCCTGGCCCGCAAGCACGGCGTGAAGAGCGGAGTAGTGCAGGACAAGCTCTATCTGCCGGGGCTGCGTAAGCTCCGCATGTTGAAGGACGCAGGCTTCTTCGGCCGCATCCTCTCCGTGCGCGGGGAGTTTGGCTACTGGGTATTCGAAGGTGACCTGCAGCCCACGCAGCGGCCCTCATGGAACTACCGCAAAGCCGATGGGGGAGGCATCATCCTCGACATGCTGCCCCATTGGCGCTACGTGCTAGACAACCTGTTTGGCGCGGTGGAGTCGGTTAGTTGCATCGGCGCAACCCATATCCCGCAACGCATCGATGAGAGCGGGGCCGTGTACAAGGCCGATGCAGACGACGCAGCCTACGCCACTTTTCAGCTTGCGGGCGGCGTGATCGCGCACATCAATTCGTCCTGGGCGGTGCGGGTAAGGCGGGACGATCTGGTTACCTTTCAGGTCGACGGAACGCATGGATCCGCGGTGGCGGGCTTGACCCACTGCTACACCCAGCATCGCGTGAACACACCGCGGCCGGTGTGGAATCCCGACGTTCCGCAGACCATGAAGTTTACCGAGCAATGGGACGAGGTGCCCGACACCCAGGTCTATGAGAACGGCTTCAAGTTGCAGTGGGAAGACTTTATCCGTCACGTGGTGGAGAACAAGCCCTGGAGCTTTGACCTGCTTGAAGGAGCGAAGGGCGTACAGTTGGCCGAGCTTGGCTTGAAAAGCTGGGCCGAGCGTCGCTGGGTGGATGTGCCTGCGCTGTCCACAGACGGGATTGTGTGAGCAGCGTGAGCATCCAAGACCTGTCCATCAATCTGGCCACCGTGCGCCAGCAGTACACGATGGGTCAGGCGGTGGATGCTTGCTTAGCCCAGGGCATTACGGCCATCGCGCCATGGCGCGACCAGGTGCAATTGACGGGTCTCGCGGAAGCAGCCGAAATTGTTCGCTCCAACAAGCTTCGGGTTACCGGGCTTTGTCGCGGCGGCATGTTTCCCGCCGCAGACAAGGCAGGCCTGTCTGCCGCCATCGATGACAACAAGCGCGCCATCGATGAGGCGGTTGCCCTTCAAGCCGATTGCCTGGTGTTGGTGGTGGGAGGATTGCCAGGGGATTCGCGCGACATCGGCGCTGCACGCGAGATGGTGGCCGATGGCCTGGCCGCGATCCTGCCCCATGCGCGTGCCAGCCGCATGCCGCTGGCCATTGAACCTCTGCATCCCATGTATGCCGCCGACCGCTCCTGCATCAACACCCTGGAACAGGCGCTCGATCTTTGCGATCTGCTGGGCGATGGAGTGGGCGTGGCTATTGATGTCTACCATGTCTGGTGGGATCCGAAGCTGGATGAGCAGATCATGCGGGCCGGCGCCGGCGGCCGCATTCTGGCTCACCACATCTGCGATTGGCTGGTGCCGACACGCGATCTTCTGCTGGACCGCGGAATGATGGGCGACGGAGTGATCGATCTGCGATCCATTCGTTCCCTCATTGAACGCGCCGGATACCACGGGCCGCAGGAGGTCGAGATCTTCTCCGCGCAAAACTGGTGGAAGCGTCCGGGCGAAGAAGTGATCGCTACCTGTGTTGAGCGCTTTCTCAGCACGTGTACCTAGTCTGAACAGTCGTTTTATGAAGAGGTGCTATGTCATTCGAATCGAAAAATCCGACTACTGGAGAGCTTCTGGGCACCTATCCGGAGCATAGTGCCCACGATATAGAGCTGCGTTTGCAGAGCGCCTGGGACGGCTGGAAACGCTGGTCGCGTACGCCTCTCTCCGAGCGCACAGCATTTCTCATTCGCCTCGCGGATCTTCTGGAGAGCCGCGTGGAAGAGTACGCGCGGCTGATCACGCTCGAGATGGGCAAGCCCATCGGTGAGGCGCGCGGCGAGGTGAAAAAGGCCGCCTTCGGCGCGGCTCATTTTGCCCAGGAGGGCGCCGCGTATATCCAGCCCGAACCCATTCCAGGAACGCCGGGCCGCGTGGTCTACGAATCGCTGGGTCCGATCCTCGCCATCATGCCCTGGAATCTTCCCTTCTGGCAGGTACTGCGCTTCTTCATCCCTACGGCGCTGGTGGGAAACACAGTGGTGGTGAAGCACGCTGAGACCGTGCAGGGCTGCGCGCTTGCGCTCGAGGCCCTGGTGAAAGATGCCGATGGTCCTGAAGGGCTCTACGTCAATCTCTCGGTTCAGCGTGGCGCGGTGCCGGCTATTATTGCGGATCCGCGCATACGTGCAGTGACAGTTACGGGTAGCGTGGCGGCTGGACGGGCCGTGGCGCAGCAGGCCGGCCTGCACGGCAAGAAGGTGGTGCTGGAACTCGGCGGCTCCGATCCCTTCATCGTGCTTGAGGATGCGGACATCGCAAAGGCGGTGCAACTGGGTGTGACCTCGCGCTACTCCAACAACGCGCAGAGTTGCATTGCGGCCAAGCGCTTTTTCATCGCCGAGCCGGTCGCGGATGCTTTCACCAAAGCCTTTGTTGAGCAGGCATCTGCGCTCAAGGTCGGCGACCCGCTCTTGCCAGACACGAAACTGGGTCCCCAGGCTCGCGAAGATCTGCGTGCGACCACGGAGCGCCAGGTCTCCGAGGCAAAGGCAGCCGGTGCGCGTGTGCTCACCGGCGGCAAGTCTCTGGATGGACCAGGCTATTTCTATCCTCCGACGGTGCTGGTCGATCTGCCCCACGACGCACCGGTTGCGCGGGAAGAGTTCTTTGGTCCGGTCGCGCTCTTCTTCACTTTCAAGACCGACGAAGAGGCGATCCGCTTGGCCAATGACACGGAGTTCGGCTTAGGCGCGGCCGTGTTCAGCAAGGATGCGGCCCATGCCAATGCTGTCGCCGCGCAGATCGAGGCTGGAGCGGTGTTCATCAACGACTTTGTCCGTTCGGATCCGCGAGCACCCTTTGGCGGCGTCAAAGGCTCCGGCGTTGGCCGGGAATTGGGGGCGCTCGGCGCTCGAGAGCTTACCAACGCCAAGCTCATTTGGGAACCGGCCTGATCGGGAGGAGTCTTGACCAAGAAAGTGTTGCTGCGGGCGGTCGTGTGTTTCTTCCTGGTCGCGTGGGCATCGGCTGCATTCGCCGCCAGCGAGATACCGAAAGCCGCATGGAGCCGCCCCATCGGACTTCCGCTTGAGAACCCGGGCGTAGCGAAAAATGGCACCGACATTGACGACGGCTATTGGCAAGGAGCGCCGGTCGGCGGTATGGGTGCGGGCACCTTCTCCCGTACTTACCGCGGCGACTTCGCCCGCTGGCACATCAAGGCAGGCGTACACAAGTATGAGCCCGTTTATGTAAATCAATTCGCGATGTACCAGAAGTCGGAGGGCGATCCCCAGGGGACCGCGCAGGTCCTGATGACCGGCCACCCGAATAAGGGCGAATTGGCAAGCTGGGCGTGGGATTATCCCGTGGGAGCCGGAGAGTACTCCGCCCTGTATCCAAAGTCCTGGTACGACTATCAGTGGAAGAAGTTTCCTGCTCATGTGGTGCTGGAGCAGTTCTCTCCCGTGCTCCCCAACAACTACCGCGAATCCAGCTATCCGGTAGCAGTCTACCGTTGGCATGCGGACAATCCGACCGATCATGCGGTAACCGTCTCTGTGCTTCTTTCCTGGGCAAATATGGGCGGATGGTTTCGCACCTTTACCCACGACTTCAACGGCACGCCGAACCAGGGCAACTACAACCAGTTCGCCAGCGAAGCGGTAGGATCGGCCGGCACCATGAAGGGCATCGTCTTCGACCGCGGCCGTGACGATAAGGAGCTGAACGAGTGGGACGGCCAGTTTGCGATTGCAGCCCTCGAAACCCCAGGCGTTGAGGTTACCTACCAGACGACCTTTCTCGCGCAGGGAGACGGCAAGGCCGTCTGGACGCCTTTTGCCAAAGACGGCCGGCTCGCCAACAGCGATACATCCTGGGTCAGCGACAGCGAAAAACTGGCCGGCGCCATTGCGCTGCGCTTTACCCTGCAACCGGGAGAGAAAAAGATCATCCCCATGGTGATCTCGTGGGATCTTCCCGTGGTGCAATTCGGCCAGGGACGCAAGTGGAACCGGCGCTACACGGATTTTTATGGCACGACGGGAACCCATGCATGGGCGATTGCGCGCGACGGATTGCTTAATGCCGCCCGCTGGAGCGATGCGATCGACGCCTGGCAGGCGCCTTACGTAAACGACGAAAGCAAGCCGCTCTGGTATCGGGGAATGCTCTTTAACGAGCTCTACGCCCTAGCCGATGGCGGTACCTTCTGGGGCAGGCAGGTGGGCACAGACAAGAAGCTACCCGCATCGTTTGCCTTGCTGGAGTGTTTCGATTACGCCTATTACGCCACCTTGGATGTTCGCTTTTATGCTTCGCTGCCGTTGCTGAAGTTCTGGCCAGACGTAGACAAGCAGGTGCTGCGGGAGTTTGCGGATACCGTGCCGCAGGAGTGGCCGGAGAAGGGCCTGTGGGTTTGGAAGACCGAGCAGACGGGAGAGCCCGTTCTGCATAAGCGGAAAAAGAAGGGCGCGGTGCCTCACGACCTTGGCGTGCCCGAAGGCGATCCCTTTGTTGCCGTCAATCAGCCCGGCTGGCAGGATACCAATGACTGGAAGGACCTCAACTCGAAATTTGTCCTGATGATCTACCGGGACTACGTCTTTACCGGGCGCAAGGACACAGCATTTCTGCGCGAGACCTGGCCGGCCGTGAAAGAAGCGATCACGTATCTGCGCCAGTTTGACCACGGTGGTGGAATACCCGAGAACAGCGGCTACCCTGATCAGACCTACGACTCATGGGTTGTGCGTGGGGTGAGCGCCTACTCCGGTGGCCTGTGGCTCGCCGCCCTGCGTGCGGGTGAAGAGACGGCGCTCATTCTAGGCGATAAGGCCACCGCGGACACGTATCGCCAGCTCTTCCAGAAGGCGCAGCAGACCTACATCAGCAAGCTCTGGAATGGGGAGTATTTCCGCTACGACACGGAGAGCGAAAACCAGAACGCCATCCAGGCAGACCAGCTCGCCGGCCAGTGGTATGCCAATATGCTTGGCCTGGGAGACCTGGTTCCGCACCAGATGCAGCTATCCGCGGCAAAGAAGATATTTGACTTGAACGTCATGAAGTTTGCCGGTGGGCAGATGGGCGCAGCAAATGGCATGGCTGCGGATGGTTCATTCATCGACAACGTACAAGCAAAAGAAGTGTGGGCGGGAACCACGTTAGGCTTTGCGGCCTTGCTGTTGAGCGAAGGGATGAACGACCAGGCTTACAAGACGGCCTGGGGACTCTATCACGTGATTTACGAGAGCAAAGGTTATTGGTTCCGCACGCCCGAGGCCTGGGACATCACGGGAAACTTCCGTGCCTCGATGTACATGCGGCCGGCAGGTGTTTGGGCGATGGAGATGGCCCAGCCTCCATCGAAACCGTAGCCTACTTATAGGCGTGGATCAGCTCCACGCTCACGCCGCCAATGGAGTCGGTATCCATGTAGTCGTATTGGCCGGAGTCCTTCTTGCCTACATCCCCCCATGCTCCTGACTGCCATACGTGATAGCCGAGCTTCTCATACGCGGCCACTGCCTGATTCAAGTCGTCCACCGGCATGCCCAGATGCTGAATGCCTTCCGTGTGCTTTTTGAGGAAGTCGGCATAGATGTTCGGAGGCGTCGCTGGCGCGCTGATCCATTCGTAACTGAACTGGTCGTAATTCTGGTAGCCGACCTCAAACGCAAACCACAGTGGTTTGTCCCGGTAGGTAGAATCCTGCCGCGGCGTCGCATGCTCCGTGCGAAATGCGGGAAAGCCCAGCTTCTGCCAGTAGGCCGAGACGGGCCCTAGGTCGCGGACCACCGGCGCGAGGTGAGAAACCTTTCCCGGCGGCCCTGGAGCAGGGGCGCCTCCGGGCCAGTAAACCAACCCCAGGACAAATTTGCCCTGCGGCTCGGTGTCGAAGTAGGTGTAGGTAACCCGCTTGCCGTCCCGGTCGAAGCTCAGCTGCTGCAGTACACCCACCCCGAGACCATGCATGCGCTTGATTTCCTTTTCCATCTCCGCCTGGGACTTAACCTCGTGCACGATGGAGAAGATCCCATCGCCGTGCTTGCCCAGGAAAGTGTTCCAGGCATTCAGTTGCCCTTCCGCTGGCTGAATCATGTTCACCGTGAGGTTTCCCAGCTGGCCCGTGATCTCCCAAGCCCACATCTTCACCGGTTTGCCATGGTCTTTCCCGGTCAGCACTACATCCGGGTATTCATGAACGTCAGACAAGCCAAGCGCGACCCAACCCTGTTTGGCCAGGTCGACATTCTGCACCAGCCAGGTCACACTGTTTACCGACTTGTAGCAGGCGGGCATTTCCCCATAGGCAGTGCCTGCCAGCGCACAAAAAACAGTGAGATAGCGCAAGAGCTTCATTTCGATTTACCCTTCAATCAAAATAATGTTGCCTGGCAGATTACACCCGGTCCATACTTGATGGCACATACTAATGAATCGTTCCTAATTAATCAAACGGTGGAGTGGGCATGAAGCGGGCCTTGGCGATAGTAGCATTGCAGCTTTCGACCGCGGCATGCCTGCTGGGGCAAATGGCCGGCATGGCAAGCCACCCGCCAGACCCGGCTGCGACCATCCCCGTCACCCATCCATCGAACGTGACCTTCTCCAAGGACGTTGCACCGATCGTGCAGCAGCACTGCCAGGGCTGTCATCGGCCGGGAGAAGGCACGCCCTTCTCCATGATGACCTATGAAGATGCGCGCCCCTGGGCACTGGCGATGAAGCAAATGGTGGTCACCCGAGCCATGCCGCCATGGTTTGAGGATGGGCACACCGAGAAGTTTGAGAATAACCGCTCGCTGACCCAGGCGCAGATCGATACCATCGCCGCCTGGGCGGATGCGGGTGCGCCCAAGGGCGACCCCAAAGATCTGCCGCCGCCGCTCAACTTCGTGACCGGATGGACCATTCCCAAGCCAGACAAGGTCTTCCAGCTTCCCCGGCCGTTCCCTATTCCAGCGACCGGGATCCTGGAATACCAGTACGTGATTTTGCCCACCGGCTTTACCAAGGACACCTGGGTTCAAGATGTGGAGGCCGCGCCGACCGATCGCTCCGTCGTGCACCACATCGTTGCCTATGTTCGCAAACCGGGATCGAATTATTTCAAGGGACAACCGGAAGAACAATTCTTTGAGGCTCCGCCCGCCAAGACAGGAGAGAAGGCTCCCCAGGATGACGTGCCCAATGACTGGCTGGTGGGTTACGCTCCGGGCCAGCCGCCGGACATCTTTGAGCCCGGCCTGGCGAAACTGATTCCGGCTGGCTCAGACATTGTGTTGGAAGTGCATTACATGCCCGAGGGGAAAGCCACGACTGACCAGGCGAACGTAGGTCTGGTGCTGGCGAAGGAGCCTCCAAAAGATCGCGTCATGACGTTGTCCACGGGCAATGAGAAATTCAAGATTCCCCCGGGCGATCCTGACTACCGCGTGGATGCCTCCTTTACCGTGCGCCGTGAGGTGACCCTGTTGGGTATGCATCCCCACATGCATATGCGCGGCAAAGATATGTCGTACCGGCTGGTATTTCCCAACGGCGAGACGCGCGCCATCCTCAACGTGCCGCACTATAACTGGCGCTGGCAACTGTGGTACAACCTGGCAAAACCGATTGTGCTGCCCGCGGGCACCAGAATAGAGTGCACGGCACACTACGACAACTCGGCGAAAAATCCGGAAAATCCTGATCCTGCCAAGACAGTCACCTGGGGTCAGCAAAGCACCGATGAGATGATGGTTTGCTTTTTCAATGTAGCCTTTCCGGCCACCACGCCGGCCAAGGAACTGCTGCCGCTTCCCACAAACGAAACAGCTTCACGTACCCAGTAAAATACACTTCCCGCCTATGATCACGCGCAGAACCTTCGTTAAGACCACGGCCGTATGCCTAGCGGCGAATGCCTTGCCCCTTTACGCATTAGCGCCTTTGACCATAGGCATCGGCACCTTCAGCTACCACGCACTCTCATTCGACGACATGATGGCGCAGTTGGAGATTCTGCTGCCCACCAATGGTCTTCATAACCAGCAGATCGAGATGTCGCGGGGCGAGTTCATGGTGATGAGCCATCCCAGTGACGAGCTGGTTCGAACATCGCGAGAGAAGCTCGACAAGGCACGCATACGCTGTGTCTCCTACTATGCGGCCACACTCAAAAATGAGCAGGATGTAGCCAGTGCAGTGCGCATCGCGCAACTGCTCGGGTCGCAGAACATCACCGGCGACGCAACGGGGGGTGACCTGCTCAAGCACATCGATCGAAGCGTCACCGACGCCGGACTCACCTTTTCCATCCACAACCACTTCTTCCCCGGCGTAAAGTTTCCCTATGAAAGCCCGGAAGACGTGCTCAATGCGCTCGCACCCCTGTCGGCGAATTGTGGCGCGACGGCCGATACAGGTCACTTCGCAGCCTGCGGATACGATCCGGTGGATGCGGTCCATAAGCTGGCGCCGCGCTTGAACCTGGTTCATCTTAAAGACGTCAAGGCGGTGCACAGTGGGGAAAACGTGCTGCTGGGAAGCGGGATCGCCAAAATCCCCGAAGTTGAAGCGGAACTGCACCGGCAGAACTTTCGCCGTCTGGTCGCTATCGAGTACGAGAAGGAAGGGGACGACGATGTCAGGGACGACATGCGTACCAACGTCGCGTTCGCCTGGCAATATGGCTTCTCCGGAGCCTAGTAAGGAGTGAGGAATGTTTAAACAAAAAGCGATCTGGAGCTTGCTCGCTCTGCTGGTTTTGCCGCTCACGTGTTTTGCTGCGGAGCATCCGATCCTGCCGTTAGGTTCGCCCGCACCAGACTTCGCATTGCCCGGTGTTGATGGAAAGATCCACAAGCTGAGCGACTACGCGTCCAGCAAGCTTCTGGTCGTGGTATTTACCTGCGATCACTGTCCCAACGCGCAAATGTACGAGGGTCGTGTCACCCAGCTCTATAACGACTACAAAGATAAAGGTGTAGCTGTCGTAGCCATCAGCCCCAACGATCCCAAGGCCATCCGCATCGACGAACTCGATTCATCGGACGTGAGCGACACCCTGGAGGAGATGAAGATCAGGGTGGCGTACAAGCATCTACCGTACCCCTACCTTTACGACGGAGAGACCGAGAGTGTCTCCCAAGCCTACGGCCCGCAAGCCTCTCCGCACATCTTTATCTTCGACCAGCAGCGTAAGCTGCGCTATGAAGGAGCCATCGATGACAGCTATCGCATCGAGTTCGTGAAGCGACACTATGCGCTGGATGCGATCGATGCCCTGCTGGCGGACAAGGAGGTAGCGGTCAAGCACACGGGAGCTTTCGGTTGCTCCACCAAGTGGAGCGATAAAGAAGAGGCCAACGTGGCCTTCATGGAGAAGCTGAACGCGCAGCCTATTTCGCTTGAGTTGGTCTCAGCAGATGCACTGAAGTCTCTGCATACGAATGCGGATGGCAATGTCCGGCTCATTCAGTTCTGGTCGACAAAATGCAGTGCCTGCCTGCAGGAGTTCGCGGGTATCCAGGATATCTACCGGATGTACAGCGATCGCAACTTTGAACTGGTGGTTGTATCGATGGATAAGCCGGGCGAAAAGCCCGCGGTTACGCAGTGGTTGAACAAGGCCCACGCCACCAGCCGCAACCTGCTCTTCGACTCGGACGACACCGCCGCATTGCAGAAGGCATTCGATCCCAGGTGGGGGTCCGGTCCTGAGGCGCCTTACACGATTCTGCTGGACGCCGACGGCAACGTCCTATATCAAACCGACGCGCCGGTCGATACGCTTAAACTCCGCCGCACCATTCTTGCCAATCTGCCCTCGGCCTACATCGGCCTGAACAATTACTGGCTGCAAAAATGAGGTCTCTTTTTCCCGCAGCGATAGCTATTCTCGCCACCACCATTGCGCCGCTCCTGTCGATGGCACAGACGGCGATAGCGACTGTACCGGCGGGCAACACGCCAATAGGCGTCGCGGCGAATCCGGTGACGCACAAGGTCTACGTGGTTAACCACGGCAGCGACTCGGTGACCATCATCGATGGGGCGACAAACGCAACCTCCACCGTAACCGTGGAAAATCGACCCGAGGCCGTTGTGGTCAACCCTGTAACCAACAAGGTTTACGTAACCAACGCCGGTGCGGATTCGGTCTCGGTGATTGATGGAGTCACCAATGCGGTCAGCGCAACCGTGCAAGTGGGAAGCTATCCCCAGGCGCTCGCGGTCAATACAGTCACCAATAAGATCTACGCGGCCAACAACTTCGGTCATAGCGTGACGGTTATCGATGGCTCCTCTAACGCAACCACCACCATCCAGGTGGGTCAGGGTCCCCGCGGTATTGTCCTCAATCCCGCAACCAACAAGGTGTATACGGTCAATTACGGCAGCCAGGACGTAACCGTCATTGACGCAGCCACTGGGGCTACCACTTCTATACAGGCCGGAAAGCACCCGTGGGCAATCGCAGTGGACACCAAGTCAGACAAAATCTACGCCGTGAACGAGGACAGCGCCAGTGTGACAATCATCCAGGGGGCAACCAATGCGACGACTACCGTGGACGTGGGCCCGATTCCTTTTGCGGTGGAAGTAAATCCCGCAACCAAGAAGGCCTACGTTCTGAGCTATGGCAACGACACCATGACGGTGATCGACGAGACTACCGATTCCGTGAGCAAGACCGTCAGTTTGGGGACGCATCCGCAGGCTCTTGCGATCGATGAGCACAGCGATCAGATCTATGTGGCCAACCAGCGCACAGCCAGCGTGACCGTGATCGACGGCAAGACGAATCTTCCCGTCGAGAAGGTGGATGTGGGCACAATTCCGTATGCTTTCGGGATCGATCCGGGAGCTCATATGGTCTACGTCTCCAATTTCAGCAGCAACAACGTTACGGTAATTCGAGGTGTGGCAACGCGATGATCGTATTAAAGAACTTGCATTTGAAGTCGCTTACGTTTCTCGTGGTTGCACTCGCAGCTATCACAGCGCATGCTCTGGATACTCCAAATCACCCGGTCAAGTTTCGGGTGGTGGCGATCGCGGAGTCGGGGAACACTCCACACAATGAGTTCGTAGCTGCGGCCAAGGTATGGCTGCAAAAGTTGGCCGATGAAAATGACTTTGCCGTCGACTACATCACCAATACCGATCCCATCAACGATGCCTTCCTGGCGAAGTACAGGCTGTTTATTCAGCTCAACTATCCGCCGTATCGCTGGACCCCAGTCGCCAAGAAGGCCTTCGAACGCTACATCACGCGCGGCACCGGCGGCTGGATCGGCTTTCACCATGCGATGCTGCTGGGGGATTTTGACGGATACCCGATGTGGCCGTGGTGGTCCCATTTCATGGGGGATATCAGGTACACCAGCTACATCGCGCAGTTCGCTACGGCGACCGTGAAAGTGGATGATCCTAATCATCCCGCAACCAAGGGGCTGCCTTCGTCGTTCGTCGTGCAGCAGGAGGAGTGGTACACCTGGAGCAAGTCGAACCGGTCGACCGTTCATGTTCTGGCCAGTGTCGACGAGTCGACCTACGACCCCAAGAGCATGATCACCATGGGAGACCATCCCGTGGTTTGGACCAACGAACACTTCAAGGCGAGGAACATCTACATCTTCATGGGGCATCATCCGGAGCTGTTCCAGAACAAAGACTTCACGCAGCTCTTCCGGAACGCCATCTTTTGGGGTGCGGGCCAGTGAAAAGGTATTTCCTCGCGCTGACCTTGTGCGTTGCCTTCGTCTCTGCAGGCGCCAGCGCCCAGGACGCGAAAGCCTCACAGCCAAAGGTATTGATTTTCTATTCCCTGAACGTAGAAAACGATCACGTTCTCTTCGCGTTGGATGCGCTGCGGTTCTTTGCTGCGCTGGCCCAGAAAGACAACTTCGCCCTGGAAGCAACGACCAACTGGGAAGATTTGAATGATGCAAATCTGAAGTCCTACCAGTTGGTTGTGTGGCTCAACGAGTTTCCCCATAACCAGGCGGAGCGGGAAGCGTTCGAGAGATACATGACCGGAGGCGGCGCGTGGCTTGGCTTTCACGTATCCGCATACAACGACAAGACCACCAAGTGGCCCTGGTTTATGACGTTCATCGGCGGAGGCGTTTTTGACAACAACAGCTGGCCGCCCCTGCCGGCGAAGCTGATCGTGGACGATCGGACAAGTCCGGTAACCCGCAATCTGCCGGAAACATTTCTCTCGCCCACGAATGAGTGGTATCGCTGGAAGCCCAGCCCTCGCCTCGATAGTCATATCCATGTGCTGGTAACGCTAGACCCGGCAAACTACCCGCTGGGAATCAAGAGCCTGTTGACGGACGGTGATATTCCGGTAGTGTGGACGAACACGCAGTACAAGATGCTCTACATGAATATGGGCCATGGAGACAAGATCTTCACCAGCCCGGTACAGAACACCCTCATTGAAAATGCGACGGCATGGCTGCTGGGCAAGAACTGAGACCGAGACCTTTCGTTCCAACGAGAACGTCAAGGGAACTGGACGGGTGCCCCAGGTTCGCCCGACCTGTCCCGGCTTGCCGTGGAGCGTACCTGGGCCGAAAAAGATGGGCGAAGCCCACCACCGCATTCGCCATTTGCCGTTGCTATTTCTCATCCTCCTCTGCGGACCGTCTTCTGTCCTGCATGCTGAGCCCTGCAAGAGCGATCCATTGCCGCCCCAATCCGACTGGCCCGTCTATGGCGGCCAAGCCGAAGGTGATCACTACTCTCCCCTGTCGCAAATCAATCGAGGCAACGTACACAAGCTAAAAGAGGCGTGGAAGTTCGATGCCGCCGAAGAGGGCGGTCTGGAAACAAGCCCGATCATTATCGGGAGTACTCTCTTCGCGTATACCGCCTCGCAAAAAGTAATCGCGCTCGAGGCCTCGACCGGTAAGCTTCTTTGGAAATTTGACTCCGGGATACCCAGCAAGCAACCCGCCCGCGGCCTTACCTATTGGACTGACGGTCAGCAGGGTCGAATCCTGGCCGGCGTGACACATTATCTCTACGCACTCGATGCACAAACGGGTAAAGTCATTCCCTCGTTTGGTCAGCAGGGAAGGATCGATCTGCGCAAGAGTCTGCGCGGAGACTCCCTTACACAGTCCGTCGACCTCACCAGCCCCGGCATGGTTTACCAGGATTTGATCATCGTTGGCGGCCGTAATCCGGAAACCTATCCATCTCCTCCGGGAGACATCCGAGCTTTCGATGTGCGCACGGGCGAGCTTCGCTGGAGCTTTCACACCATCCCCCATCCCGACGAATTCGGTTACGGTACGTGGCCTCCGAATGCGTGGAAGACTGCCGGCGCGGCCAACAACTGGGCCGGTATGGCGCTCGACGAAAAGCGCGGCATCGTCTACGTTCCCACCGGATCGGCGGTCTTCGATTTCTATGGAGCGGATCGGGTGGGAGATGATCTCTTCGCAGATACCCTGCTTGCGCTCGATGCAAAGACCGGCAAGCGCCTTTGGCACTTTCAAGGGGTGCATCATGACATCTGGGATCGCGACTTTCCGTCGCCCCCGGCGCTGCTCTCGGTAAGACACAATGGCAGTTGCGTCGATGCGGTTGCCCAAACAACCAAGCAGGGATTTCTCTATCTCTTCGATCGCACCACCGGCAAGCCGCTCTTTCCCATTCAGGAACGGCGTTACCCTGCGAGTCAGGTTCCCGGGGAGGTTACTGCGCCTACCCAGCCGTCACCCTTGATACCTGCGCCGTTCACCCGGCAGATGCTTACCGAGGATTTACTAACCACGCGTACCCCGGAAGCGCACGAACGTGCAGCGAAGGAGTTCGCTACCTTCCGCAGTGGCGGCCAGTTTCTGCCCATCGGCCTGGATCAGGAGACCGTCGTCTTTCCGTGTTTTCTTGGCGGCGCGGAGTGGGGAGGGCCGGCAGTGGATCGCACCCGCGGCGTGATCTACGTGAATGCGAACGAAGCGGCGTGTGTTCTAGGCCTGACCGAGAATCATCCCACTGCCAGTACGGGCGGCAGAATCTACCATAACCAATGCAGCCTTTGTCACGGCAAGGATCTCTCCGGTTCGCCCCCGAACTATCCTTCCCTGGTCGACGTGGGCAAGCGTCTTTCGCCGGTACAGATTGAAGCCAGGATCTCCCAGGGCGGCGGCCGCATGCCATCTTTTCCCAACCTTCGCGACGAGCACTTGCGGGCGCTCATCGAGTTCCTGACCAAACAGGCTCCGCAAGATGTTGCGACGGATCCGGACAAGGGAGCGATCTACTCCAGCGCCGCCGACGGCACCACCATGAAGTACGAGGTCACGGGATCGCGAGATTTTGTGGACGCGGAAGGCTACCCGGCGATTACTCCCCCTTGGGGCACGCTGAATGCAATCGACCTGAACACGGGCCGCTACCTTTGGAAAATTCGACTGGGGGAGTATCCGGCGCTCGCCGCCAAGGGCATGACCAACACCGGTTCAGAGAACTATGGCGGCCCCATCATCACCGCAGGGGATCTGTTATTCATCGCTGCAACGGTCTACGACAAGAAATTCAGAGCCTTTGACAGCAGGAACGGCAAGCTGCTTTGGGAAACGGTCTTGCCCTTTGCGGGGACCGCGACTCCTGCCACCTACATGATCGACGGCAGGCAGTATGTGGTGATCGCAAGCGGCGGGGGCAAAGATGCAAAGGCCCCTTCCGGCAGCATGTATGTCGCTTTCACTTTGCCTTGAGGTTCATCAGCTCGATGGCTGTGGAAGCAATACCGAGGGAATCATCTCCAGAGCAATGGCAATGGCTCCCCACAGCACCGACGTGTTCCCAAGCTTACCTGCGCCGATCTTGGTGACCGCGAACTCGCTCTCCTGAAGCTGTTTTTGCACCGCGCTGATGAGCGCGGGATGGCTGCCCACTTCTCCCTCCAACAAAATAAGCCCAGGGTTCAGAATGAGCGAGAGGTTCACGATGATGTCAGCCACGATGCTGGCCCGGTGCTGGACAATTTTTTCGGCGCGAGCATCTCCGGTTTGGGCCAGGTCGAGGACCCCCAAGACGTCCGTCTTCTCCAGTTCCGCAGCGTCCTGGCCCGGCCTCTTTTTTGCGTCTTGCCAGCTCTCGAGAATTCCCGAGCTGGTCAGCAGCGTGTCGAGCTCACCAAACTCATAAAGGGTGGGGCGTTTGCGCGAAGTATTGGGCAAACGGAGGTAGGCGATTTCGCCCGCGGACCACTGCGATCCATGGTAAATCTGACCGCCCAGAACGATTCCCGCACCCACATTCGGGCCGATGTGAATCAGGATGAAGGTCTCTTCTGCCTGCGCAGCGCCGCAGTATCTCTCGCCCTGGGCGGCCAGGTTGGTATCGTTTTCAATAATGACCAGGCATTCTACGATTCTGTTCAGCTTGGCGCGCAGCGGAACGGAACGCCAGTTTTCCAGCGTACTGATCGACAGCACAACGCCTTCATCCACATTGGCAATGGCCGGCACACCCACGACCAGCGCGAGCAGCTGCTCCCGCTTCTTGCGATGCTTGCGCAGCAGCCGCCGCACCTCTTCTCCGATGTAGATACAAATGGCGTCGGGGGTGGTTTTCCGGTCGGCCAATGGTATTGTCTGGGTGTCCAGTTCACGCCCGTTCAGGTCCGTAAGCAGGAACGAAAGGCTGTCGGCGGTAATCTTCACCGCGAGCACGCAACCGCGTTCCGCCTTGAACGAAATCATGTCCGGAGGCCGGCCCCCGTTTGACTCACCCTCGCCCAGAGGTTTGATCAGGTCGGCTGCTAACAGGTCGCCCACCACGTTGGTAATCGTCGGAGCACTCAGGCCGGAAGCGCGCACCAAGTCCGCTTTTGAACAGGAACCGCTCTCGCGCAGGAGCTTCAGGACCCGAAGCGCGTTGGTATGGCGAAGAAGTGAGGGCCTGCCGACCGGAATACTTTCGTTCTTCAAGGAAACCGACTTAAGAGATAGGGAGAAGATTACGGCGTTGTGAATCCAGGATTACAAAGCGGCAAGCGGCCTCTCCGTCGCCCCGATACTCAACCACCCTTTATATCACCAGACAAAGTATCAGAAACTCCCGCCATCCTACGGATCATTGTAACTAAAGATTATGAAGTATGCTACGATTTGGATTCTCGGCCCACCCCTGCGAGGACATAACCACTGATGATGAGCGCCAAGACTTCTCTCTCCAGCGTGATTGCATTTTCCGCCGCCCTTGTAGTTGCGGCCACTTCGCTCGGTGCACAAACCCGCGCGCCGCACCATCCACTGGATGCTCTCACCACAGAAGAATACTGGACCGTTCATGATGTGCTCCAGCAGAGCGGCCATCTGACCGATAAGACGCTCTTCTCCAGCGTATTGCTGCACGAGCCCGACAAAGAAAAAGTACTGGCCTGGAAGCAGGGCGATCCTATCCCTCGCGAGGCCGATGTCATCCTCGAGGACCAAGGCAAGACCATCGAGGCGCGGGTCGACATCGCGGCCCACAAGCTCGAGTCCTGGAATCTGGTTCCCGGGGTGCAGGCCCCCATTACCGAGACAGAGCTGGACACTATGAATGACGTGGTCAAGAAGGACCCGCGCGTCATCGCGGCGCTGAAGCGCCATGGCGTCACCGACTTGTCCGGCGTGCGCTGTGAGCCCATACCCATCACCTGGATGATCTTTCCTGAGCAGGCAAGCGGCCGTATTGGCTTTGGCGATTGCACCGATTCTCACGGCGTTTATCATCCCTGGGGCCGTGCAATCGAGGGGGTGTATATCCTCGCCGACCTTACCAGCGAAAAGGTCCTCAAGGTAATCGACAACGATCCCGTTCCCATGTCGACGGGAGATATCAACTACGAAGTGGGAGAAGCTACGCCGCGCGCAGGCACCAAGCCCTTGGTCGTGACCCAGCCGCTCGGCCCCAGCTATACGATCGACAAAGACGAAGTCGTCTGGCAGAACTGGCATTTTCGCTTTCGCCTGGATCCTCGTGTCGGTCCCGTGATCAATCTCGTGCGCTACCAGGATGGAGACCGGCTGCGTTCTGTTATGTACGAAGGCTCGCTCTCAGAGATGTATGTACCTTATATGGACTCCGATGCGGGCTGGGATTCCCGGGCCTTTGTCGACGCCGGAGAGTTTCTTCTTGGCGGCCTGATTAAGCCTGTCGGTCCGGACGATTGCCCCGCCCATGCGCAGTACTTTACCGGGCTGGTGCCTTCTGATGCGGGCGCTCCGATTCTGAAGCCACAACTGGCATGCCTTTTCGAACATGCCAGCGACAGCCCGGCATGGAGGCACCTCGAAGGGGATGTGATCAGCGGCCGCCCCAGCCGTGAGCTGGTGCTGCGCACCGCGGCGGTCGCCGGAAACTACGACTACCTGCTCGATTGGATATTTCAGCAGGATGGAACCATCCGGGTTGCGGTAGGTGCGACCGGCATCGTTGAGACTAAGGGAGTGAAGGACGAGACGGTTGCGCACCCCATGGGCGAGGAGCCCGGCATGCTCGAGCACGGCACACTGGTTGCGCCTAACCTGCTGGCCGTCAATCACGATCATTATTTCTCCTACCGGCTCGATCTTGACGTCGATGGCCCAAACAACAGCTTTATGGTCGACCGCCTGGTGCAGGAGCCACTTCCGGGGCATTCGCGCAAGATGATTTGGGCGGCCCAGTCCTCCATCGCTCATACGGAAAAGGACGCCATTCTTGACCTTGATATGCGTCATCCGGCCATGTGGCACTTCATCAATCCAACCCAGCACGACGCGCGTGGATACCCGACGGGATGGGAGATCATGCCCGGAGCCACGGCAGTCTCGAGCATCCCGCTCGACGACCCGGCGCAGCGCGTAGGAGCTTTTTCAGGGCACCAGATGTGGGTTACGCCTTACCGCCCGGACGAACGCTATGCCGCCGGCACTTATGTCACGAATAACGAGGGCCTTCGCGGGCTGCCCGAATGGACCAAGGCGAATCGTTCCATTGAGAACACAGACATTGTCGGTTGGTACACGCTGGGCTTCCACCACGTTGTCCGCCTGGAAGACTGGCCGGTCATGCCGACGCTCTGGCACGATTTTCTGATTCGCCCGGTCAATTTCTTTGACCAAAACCCCACCCTCACCCTGCCACACGAGCCGTAACTGCCGGTGGGCAAAAGCAGCCCTGTTGGCGGTTGGCTGTCATTTCGCCCTCCGCTTTCCCGGTTTGCCACCAAGCCTAGCTCCCTGGACGGGTGCCCCATGTTCGCGGACTTTCGCGTACATGGGTTGAACAAGATGGGCGACCCGGATTTCCTGTACGGTGCACCGGACATGACCGCGTTTGCGGCTTTCAGTAAGGAAAGCCGCATGAGGTTCGCCAACGCCACCAAACTCCACAGGAAATCCGGGGGAAGCCCTTCCATTTTCTTTTCTTATAAATCGGGCTGGACACGGTGGGAAAAGCATTGGAAAAAGATCGTCTTCAACCCATGTACGCGAAAGTCCGCGAACATGGGGCACCCGTCCGGGGAGCAAGGCTGGTGAGTAAGCGAGAGGTTTTTCGCCCAACCAGCGCAGAGCGCAGCGTAGTGGAGGGACCTGCGGTTTTCCGCAGAGCTACTGTTCCATAACGCCGTACTGGAAGCGCGGAGTGAGGCGGCATCCGGTCCGCTCGACCATCGCCAGGGTCAGTGCCTGCGGGACCAGCAGGGATGTGATGCCCTCCCAGGGTTCCGGAACAGCTTCGATCTTCACCGGAAACAACTTCTCCGTGGCATTGTGCTCTTCGCTCGAAACCAGTACCACCTTGCCGCCACGACGGTTACATTCCTGCGCCAGCTTGATTCCCAGCTCGGCGGCCCGGCCAAGGGCAAAGATGATGGCGACATGCGAAGCGTCCACGTCAAGATTGGGCCCGTGCTTAAAGCCGGCACCAGTGTGTGCCGCGGCGCGATGGCCGCTCATCTCGCGGATGCACAGCGCGCTCATGAAGGCGCCACCATAAGCCGCGCCGCGGCCTATGATTTCGGTATTCGCCGCGCCTCTGCAGAAACTCTCCAGATCGCCGCGCATGGCGAAGATGGGGCCCAGATGAGCGGAGAAGACCTCGGCCGCGCGCTGGGCATCCTGCTGCCATGGCCGGCTTACGATCTCAGAGGCCAGGATGATGGCGGCTGCCGTAGCGTTGGTGTAGGTCTTGGTAGCGTTGCCATATTCCGGTCCTGCCAGGATGGGGAGCTTGTTTTTCGCCAGATGCCAGCAGGTGCTCGCGGGATTGTTACAGATCAGGCCTAGCGCCCGATTCTCGCCTCGCTTGAAGAGTTCCACCAGTTCCGCACTCTCCCCGGAGGTGGTAAGCAGGATAGAGAGCGCCGCGTCATCCCATACCGAAGACGCATAATGCAGCCATTCTCCGGCATCGACTGAGAATGCCGGGCGCCCGTGCGACTGCAGCAGAACCGATCCGCTGATGGAAGAACAATAAGAAGCACCCATGCCGATAAACAGCACCGGACCCTTTTTCACAGCCAGTTCACGAAACTTTTTGAGCTCAGCCTGAATGGTAGAATCGCCCGCGTATGCCTCGAGTAGCCGGCGAAGCTGTTCCGGCTGTTCCCGGCACTCGATTTCCAGGATTTGGGTTCCCGTCGCGGTGAGCAATTCCTTAGCCGGCTCAATGCCGGCAATCCAGCGCGGCGCTTCCGTTTTGTTTTCTGCCATAACACCTTCCTGAACCCCTACTTTGTTAGAAAAGATTCATTAAAAAGAGCGGCCAATACCTGTGGTTAAAGGTTATCATTCGGCATAGGTGAAACGTATTGAACGACCCGTCCATTAGCCAGCCGTACGTGAATCAGGCCTTCATCCGCAGGGTCTCTTTCATCGCTGGATTGGGAGGCATTCTTTACGGCTTTGACATGGGCGTCATCGCCGCCGCCTTGATCTTTGTGCGCGACCAGTTCCATCTTTCGACCATGATGCAGGAAATCCTGGTCATTTCGGTGCTGGTGGGCGTGATGATCGGCGCGCTGGTAGGGGGCACCGTCGCCGACCGCATCGGCAGACGCAAGACGCTGATCTGGGGGGCTGTCCTTTTCATTGCCGGGTCCATCCTGGCGCCGCTATCCCCGAACGTCTATGTACTGTTCATTGCCCGCGCACTGCTCGGAGTGGCTGTGGGCTTTACTTCCGTCACGGCGCCGGTATATGTCTCCGAGCTTGCTCCCCCGAAAACGCGCGGGATGCTCATCGGCTTGTACCAGTTTGCCCTCACCTCAGGAATTGCCGTGGCCGATCTGGTGGGTTACTGGTTTGCTGGGCCCCAGGGATGGAGGCTGATGTTTGCTTTCGGACTCCTCCCCGCATTGCTTTTTCTCTTCATGGTCCTTACGGTGCCGGAGAGTCCTCGCTGGCTGTATGCGCAGAACAGATTGGCTGAAGCCGAATCCGTGCTCAAGTCATATACAGATGAGGCGGGCGCAAGACTGCTAATGGAAGACATTCGGGTCAGCCTGCTGACGAAAATGGAGCGTCGCTGGAGCGCGCTCTGGAGTCCGGCGGTGCGCGGCTCGCTCTTTATCGCCGTCGGCTTTATGCTGCTCACGCCGGCGACCGGTATCAACGCCGTCCTCTACTACGGCCCCCAGATATTCTCGCTCGCGGGCATCAGTTCTGATAAAAATGCAATCTTCGCCACGCTTCTGGTTGCCATCACCAATGTGCTCGCGACGGTGATCGCCCTGGTGCTGGTGGACCGTCTGGGCCGAAAGCCTCTTCTCTATGCCGGCATCGGCGGCATGACGGCCGCGCTCTTCGTGCTTGGCTGTTTGTTTTCACGATCAGGCGGCGCTAGGCAAGTCGCTGGGTATCATCGCCACGGCGTGCCTGATGTCTTTCATCGCCTGCTATGCCTTCAGTATCGGGCCGATCGCATGGATACTCGTCTCCGAGGTATTTCCTTTGCGGTTGCGCGGCCGGGGCGTTGCTGCCGCCACCCTGAGTTTCGGCACTTCTAATTTTCTGGTTTCGCTTACGTTCCTGTCGCTCATCAAAGCCGCGGGCAATTCGCTGACCTTTGTCATCTTTGGGGTGTTCTGCGTCCTGACCCTCGTCTTTGTGCGCTTCGTGATTCCAGAGACCGCAGGGCGTGAGTTAGAGAGCATCAGCGCGCGGCAGACCGTAGTCGCGCCGTAACACATGAAGGTAGGCCCAGCAGTGCATTCATCCGTATCCGAGGTTATTGAGTCGATGCTGCAACAAGAACCCTCCAGCGCCAACGGGAGTCCGCAGGAGATACTGACGGCGCCGGAGCCGGGCTATGTCGTAGGCGCCGACATTGGAGGCACCAGCCTGCGTCTTGCTCTCGCCGGCATGGATGGCGAGGTTCTGGCTAAGTGGAAGGTCTCCACTGCGGGCATTCGTGATCCCGAGGTGGTCGTGCGCCTGATTCACGAAGGCGTGGAAGATCTGCTCCAGCAAAAGTTTTTATCGCGCAGCTCGCTGCGCGCGGTTGCGGCCGGTGCGCCCGGCGTCACGAATGTGGACGAGGGCGTCGTGCTTGCTACCTCCTATCTCATGGGTTGGCGGGACGTTCCGTTGCGCGCGTTGCTGGAGGCCAGCCTCGGCGTGCCGGCGGCGGTAGAGAACGATGTGAATACGGCCGCCATTGCAGAGAGTAAGATCGGCGCCGCACAAGGAATACGGGACTTTGTCTTTCTCGCTGTCGGCACTGGCATCGGCGCCGGCATCGTGCTCAACGGAAGGCTCTTTCACGGCATGAATTGGTCCGCCGGCGAGATCGGTTACATGCTGGTCCCCGGAACCTCGGTGACGCCAGTGGAAACTGGGGAACCGGGAGCTCTCGAAAGTATTGTCGGCGGCGAGGGCATCAAGGCGCAGTGGCAGAGCCTCTGGCGCGAAGACCTTACCGAGCTTCCGAAAGATCTGGTGGCCACCCAGATCTTTGACCACGCCCTTGCCGGGGAAGCTTTAGCGCAGACGGTTCTCCAACGGTCTGCGCAGACACTCGCCTACGCGATCTATAACCTGGCGGTTGTCCTCAACTGCCCGTTGTTTGTGTTGGGCGGCAGCGTGGGCATGCATCCCGCCTTATGGAAGCTGACGCAGGAGATTCTCACCCACAGGGATGAGCGAGTGCAGCCCAAGTTGTTGCGCAGCACACTTGGGCCCGACGCGCAGGTAAACGGAGCCATTCACCTGGCGATTGAAGCGGCGTTATCGCGCGTGCTTTCAACCTGAACAGCAAGAGCGGGAACTAGCGGTCCAGAACAATCTGTGCCCTAGCAGAACCCAATAGGAACGTGGGGCACCCGTCCAGTTTCCACTGGCTTATGCTGGGAGACAGAGTTTCGACAGTTCTAGTTGTTCTTCCAGTACTGATTGAAGCCTTTGTAGTCTGACGGCAGGTTCGCCAGAATCGTACGCTTAAGCTCAAGCAGGTCTACAGAGCCCAACTGCTTGTACAGCACTTTGCCGTCTCCTGACAGGAGAATGGTATAAGGCACGGCGGAGTCCCACTTCGGATCAAACGCGGTCTGCAAGCTAGCGGTATCTTGCGAATCAAACAGATAATTGCGGCTGGTCGCATGCTTTTTCTGGAGAAAACGCAATACGCTCGGCTGCTCGTCCGGCATATTGGCCGACACCGTCACTACAGAATAATCACGCGCGCCATACATGCGCAGGGTATCCTGCAAATCGGCAAACTCCACAATGCACGAGCCACACCAGGTCGCCCAGAAGTCGACCAGCATCATCTGATGGCTAGGGTTGGTGCGCAGTTTGGTCAGCTCCGACTTTGAAATCGTCTCGACAGTAACGGGTTGCTGGTTAATCTTTTCCAGCGCCGCCTGCCTCCCGGCCGCCTTCTCGCTCCATTTGGTCGAACACCCGAAGACACCGGTGTGCTTCACCGCCACTTCTTTGTGGGCGAGCAGCGCATCGATCGCGTTGCGCGCATCCTGGGTCTTGACCAACTCGGTTCGGTAGCTGTTATCGATACGGCCTTCATAGCGAAGATGCCTTTGTTGATCGAAGATGAACACGTGCGGGGTCGCCTGGGGTCCGTAGGCACGCGTCACCTTTTGCGTGTCGCCGTCATAAAGGTACGGATACGTAAGGTGCTTGTACTGCACCCGGATCTTCATCTCTGGCAGAGTATCGCTCACGTCGGAGGAGTCCAGTTCGTCGATGCGGATAGCTTGAGGATCGTTCCCCTGGATCGCGACTACGGCTACACCCTTATCCTTGTAGTCGTTCGCCAACTGCTGGATGCGTTTCTCGTACATCTGCGCGATGGGACAATGATTGCAGGTAAAAACGATCACCAGGATGGGGCTGGACGCATAATCGCTCAGCTTGTGTATCTGGCCATCCACCCCGGGAAGCGAAAAGTCGGGAGCGGGAGAGCCGAGCGCTAGAGTCGGATGAACTTCCTCTGCTGAAGCAACGCCCAGCGTTATCAATAAAACCGCAAGCAACTTCCACATGGTTGTCTACCTCACTGTTGTCAGATTTAGTTTAGCGCTACTTGCAGGCCATATTGGCGGCTGGCGCAGGCTGCGGCGTGATGTCAGCGGATTCCAATCCCATCGCCCACTTGATGGCTTCGGTGTACATCTTCTGCAGCCGGGGATCGTCCCAATTGTCCTTCGGATGCCCCAGGGTCGAGTAGTAGACGCGGCCTTTACCGTAAGACTTTGCCCAGGTAACCGCAAAATCGTGATCCGGCCGATGCACCTTGGGGTTCTTAAGATCCAGCTTGCAAGGATCGAGGCGCATCAGCACGCGCACCTTATCGCGAGAAAAGTCCTTTACCTGGTAGATCTCGTCGTGAAGGACGAACTCATGTGGCCATTGCTGCATGCCGGGAAACGCGGGGTCTTCGACAATAATGGGCGCATCGAAGGTTAGCCAGGGATGCTCATCGAAATCCCCGCCCAGCATGTCGACAAACTCAGGCCACTTGACCCAGGTGATCGCGGCGCTATGCACCCCGATTAACCCTTTTCCGTCGTCATGAATAAAGGAGAGGAAGTCGGCCTTCTGCTGCGCGTCCATCTCCAGGTCTCCGCCGGTAAACATCAGGATCGCGTCAAAGTCATTCAAATTCTTGGCGTTGTATTCGAGTTTCTTCTTGGTCAGCACTTCTGTGTCGGTGCGGATGGTCGTATCCCACAGTCCAGTCTGCTCGCCGAGATGCTCGATAACCGCCATGGCATGAGAAACGGCCTCATGGCGATAGCCCTTTTCCTCACCCAGAACAAGCAGGTGCTTCTTAGCCGGTGGCTGCCCAACAGCCAGGTTGCAGATGAACGCAATAGCGACAAACCAGGCCCAACGAGTCATTTTCATAAAAACAGTCTTTCACAAAAACAATGCGCAGGCTCCCGTTGCTGGTCGGGAGCCTGCGTGATCTACAAATACGCGGATCAGAAGATGAACTTGCCGCTTATTTGACCGATGCGTGCTGAAGCGGTGTTGGTGGCCTGACCGAACTGGCTGCTATTCGCATTGCCAATTACGTCAGTGAAGTTAGCGTGGTTGAAGACGTTGAACATCTCGATGCGCAGGTTGAGGGCGGTTCTCTCGGTAATTTTCGTGTCTTTCTCCACACCCATATCAGTGTTGATCGTTCCCGGCCCGTGGAAGAGGTACTGCTTCGCACTGCCAGTCACGCCACAAACTTCAAAGCCGCAGCTGAGGTTACTAGCAAAGGCCGAGGTGTTGAAGTAGGCATGTCCAAGGGCACGCGGATTCAACTTTTGCAGCGGAGCCACCTGGTTCGGATAGTCGAGACCGATGTTGGTCAGAGCGGCATCCCCCGTGCTGGCCAAGGTAACTGGGAAGCCAGTGTTAAAACGGCTGATGCCGGTGATGTGCCAACCGTCGCTATACCGGTGGGGCCCCAGGAAATGGACAAAGGGAAGGTTCCAGTTATAACTGGCTACAAAGTTGTGGCGCATGTCCCATGACGATTGGCCATAGTTACGGAGGGGATCGCGAGGGTCCCAGAGCGCGCCCACGTCATCCAACGACTTGGAGTAGGTGTAGGAGAGCAGATAAGTGACGTCGCGAGCGCGCCGCTCTGCCGAAACCTGCAGTGAGTTGTAGTTAGAGTTTCCCGAGTTCTGCACGTACTCTGATTCGGCAAAGGCCACAACCGGGCCTCCGGTAGAGTTGTGGTAGTTCGGGCTGATGGTCTGGTTGTCGATCGCCCCCACCAGGGTGCCATAGACGTTCTGCCCGTTCTGCGTGTAGACACCGGCTTCGGCATACGGACCGCAACCCGCTATTGCCAGGCACAGCGAAGAATCGCCATAGAGTATGGGCACGTCATGCTCAATGTGATGCGCGAGCGTAGCCACGTAGGCCACCGTCAGCACCGTCGACTTGTCCAGTTGCCGCTGGACAGAGAGGTTGAAGTGCTGGGCGGTGTCGGTCTTGTTGTGGTTGTAGTAGCCGGGCACGTAGAGAGGCATGAGATTTCCAAACTGGAAGTTGGGAAACGGTCCCGGACCTGATGGAAAGGTAAAGGGAAAGTGCTGGCCTTGCGAGACACCAGTCGGGCGGGTGATGTAGGGACTGCCGAATTCCACTGGTTGTGGCGAATCCCAGTAAAGGCCCCAGGGAGCATCGCCGAGGATACCGAAGTTGCCATTATCCGCAACGCCCAGGTAGTAGAGGCCGTAGGCCGCGCGAATGCTGGTCTTGCCCGCGGCGCCCCACAGGCCGCCGGAAGGCGCGTAGGCGATCCCAAGGCGCGGTCCAAAGTTGCGCCACCGGGTGGGAGAGATGGTGCTTGGAACTCCGGGATCACCCGGAACCAGGTTGCCCGGGGGCGAGTTGGGAAACTTGACAGATTGTTCTCCCGGAACCGGAGTCGTCAGGCGCCCATAGACATCGCTCCAGGGCCGGGCGACGTCCCAACGGAAGCCGGCGTTGATGGTGAGATTAGGCGCCGCCTTCCAGGAATCCTCGATGAAGAGCCCGCCGTAACGGGTACGGTTGTCCAACAGCTGGATGGAGCATTGGATGAAAGAGGCCGGAGCACCGATAAAATAATCGGAGACGTCGGCCCCTGTCTCGACGCCGTTAAAGTTGAAATATCCGTTCGGTCCGCAGGTGTTGCGAGCATTCAGCTGGTAGTAGCGGAAGTCGCCGCCAAAGCTGAGCGAATGATTGCGGATCGTCTTGCTGACATTGTCGCCAACGCCGTAATTGGTTTCTGGTTGATAGAGATTCAGCCAGTTGTTGCCGATGGCGAAGCTATTGAAATAAAGAGTCGGCACGGACGATGGGTATCCTGGAGGGCCGGAGTTAACCAGGCCACCGGTCGCGCCATTGGTATTGATGCCGTACTGAGAGTAGGAGCTAATCGTCGACGAGCTAGAAGGCTGTGCTGTGTGAACCGCAGTACGGAAGAATTGGATGCGGGCAACGTTGACCGTACTCGCCCCGATGGTTTTGGTGTTGCTCATCACAAACAACTGGTTGCGCGAGGGCTCAGTGGCTGGAAAGCCGGGCAGAGTGGGCAGGCCCGGATTCGTGGTGGCCTGGGCATAGACGGGGTTGACTGCTGTCGCATCGTCGTAGTGATAGTAGAACGACCAGTCCCCGGTCTTTTGATTCACGAAGTCAATCCGCTCGGCCATGTTGGTATCGACGATCGTTCCCACGTGGCTTGAGTCCTCATAGTTGAAACCGCCCGGCTGATTTGCCGCCGGAATGAGTGGCAATGTCAACTTGGACACAGGGTCCATATAGGCGGAAATGTTGCGGCCGGGCACGCTATTACCGTTGTTGTCGCTAGTCATGACAGCCGTACCGAGTTGGTTATAGAGCGTCGGGGTGCAAGTAGGCGGCTGGCATACTCCTCCCGCACCGTTGATGATTCCGCCGCCACGAGACTGCAGGGTCGCGGCCCAGGCGTCCCCTTGGACGGGTGTATCCAGGATGGTATCGGAGAAGATACCGTTACGCTCATCGTTACTAAGAACCTGCACCAACCCCGTGCTGGCTCCCGCATTCTGACGCGTTTGCTGAAAGTCGGTAAAGGTAAACAACCGATCCTTCAAGATCGGGCCACCGACGACACCACCGTACTGGTGGCGCTTCAGCTCCGCCTTGGTGGTGTCGAAGTAGTTGATCGCGTCCAGCTTCTGGTTGCGGTAGAACTCGAAAAGACTTCCATGAAAGCTGTTGGTTCCGGACTTAGTCACCGTGTTCATGACGGAGCCGGTGAACTTGCCATACTCGGCGCTGAAACTGTTGGTGATCAGGCGAAACTCAGCCACCGAGTCAGCGTCTGGAATCAGGCCGGCGCCCATATTCTTGGTCTCGTTGACCTCGGCACCGTTTACCAGGAAGGCGTTGGCCCACTCAGGCTGGCCATCGGTGGAGACATTGCCCGACGACCCGTAGAGGCCCGAAGCGGGCGCGCGATCGTTATAGGTGCTGACCGTATTCGAGGGAGCGACACCGGGTTGAAGTGCGAGCAGGTCGAGGTACGAACGCCCGTTGAGCGGCATGGACAGAATCTGCGAAGACGTGATCGTAGTACCCATCGAGGTGGTGGTCGTATCGACTTGCACCGCGCTCGCGTCCACAGAGACGGTCTGGCTTACGTTACCTATCTTGAGAGTGAAGTCGAATTTCAAGGCATCGTTGACGTTGAGATTGATATTCTCAACCACTCCATTCTCGAAACCGGCGTCGGAAGCGGTCAGGCGGTAAGTTCCAGGAGGCAGTGCCAGGATGGTGTACTGGCCTGAGCCATCGGTAGTCGCCGTGCGGGTATAGCCGGTGGAAGTCTGGGTTACGGTTAAGGTCGCGTTCGGAAGTACGCCTCCGGAACTGTCACGGACATAACCAAGGATGGATCCGGTCACGTCTGCCCGCAGGGGAATGGTGATGGCCAGTAAGGCCCAACAAAGACTAAGGGAACGGCCAACCAGCGCCGGGGAGGAAGGAACAAAGAATAACTTCTTCAGCTCGCGGAGAAATTGCATGTCTAACCTCGCAAAGTCGCAGGAGTCCGGGGCCGGCAGGCGCGCTTTCGCGGGCGCTGATTACTTTGTAAAGTTCCATAAGGATGTAGGAAGATCCAGCGTAATGCAACTACTTTTTTGCAGGCTTTTCAAAAATAGCTATTCGGAAGCTACCGGTGAGCGGGCAAATGGGGGCCCGGCGCGGGTTCTGATTGTTGAGGTTGGGGGAAAGAGCATTGGTTATTCCGAAAAAAGAAATTTACATAATAACTAACTGTTACTAAATACAGGCTTTTTGTAGGTAGCGGTGTTCGACCCCGCAATGTGGGCGAGGACGGCAGTTTAATATAGTGACGGCACCCTGGTGGAGAGCCTTCCATGACAGAGAAACCAACTTTTCAGCGCTTCCGTCCGCATGAAATCGCCCGATCCTTTCCGGAGACCGCGGAGACGCTGTTGCTGGATACATACCTCACGGACGAAGAGGCCGCCAGCGCGCGAGTTTTTCGGGTTTATCGGGAGACACCGCCGCATTATCATGTGGGCTCCGACGAGTATCTCTACGTTCTCTCAGGCAGAGGCAGCTTCTGGATGGGAGACGCCTCAAACGGAGCAGAGTTCGCTCCCGGCGACCTACTCTTCTTCAAACGCCGTATCGTTCATGCCCTGCCCGCCATCCTTGAGGGGCCGGTAGTTTTTCTTGCCATCGACACGCCGAGACGCGACCCCAAAGACATCATCTTTGTAAATCCTGCAGACGGCACGCCGGAGAGCTTCATTCGCGGACGCTGACCGTGACGATTTCGGCAGCCGGCGGACTCTCGCGTCACCAATTGCTGGCCGGTAATTTTCGGCCTACGCGCGAGCGAAGGACAGCTTCACCGCTGTCCGGGGTCCCACCCGATCCCTGTCACAAATAAGGCAGTCCAAGATCACCCGTCCCTTGGTTACCGGGAGAGAGAGGCAGGGCTGCGCCAAATCAATAAAGTCACAGACTCCCGGGATGACAAAGTTGGGGTTTGCGCTTCCATGCAATGGTGTCGCCGATGGAACCTGTTAAGCCAACGTAATGGTGCATCGGGTCACGGACGAGGGCGGCAGGGTGCACTGCACCACCTTCCCCGAAATGGTGGCCGTCGCCTTCCGGGTTACGACCGCATTTGGCTGCTCGAAGGTATTGTGAGCATGCACGTCCTCGCCGCCCAGCACTTCCGCTTCGGCCGCTGTTGCGCTGGCTCCGCCGCGTAGGACAATCTGCGCCGGGTGAGACTCGGTCAGGTGAGGGTTCACCACCGTGAGCGTCAATGTCTTACCCGTTAGCGAAGCCGAACCGTTCATCCCCCAGAGGCGTGCATCCGGGCCACCGGTGATCGCTTCGTCCCCCGTGGCGCTGAGCTGTTTCCTGATGGCTGTGCGGGGAAAAGTGATATCAGGCACAGAGAATTGAACGCGTAGAGCCTGTCCGCCCTGATGCTCCTTATACAGGTCAAACACCTGGAAGGTTGGTGTGGTGATGAAGTGATCTTCGTGTGAAAGGAATAGCGAATCGATGCAGTTGATCAGTTGCGCGCAGGCTGCCAGGGCGACTTTGTCCGGATGACGGTTAAAGGTGTCGAGCGTGAGCGCCGTCATGATCCCATCGCGGATGGTCAACTGCTGGCCGAGCACATGCGTCGGATCGAGTTTTGTGTCGCTGAAGCGATACCACGGCCCGTATTCATCGACCACCAGCTTGACGCGATGGTCACGGTCGTAGACCCCCATCGCTGTCCAGTGGTCCAGCATGATCTTTTCCATGCGGTTAGCTAGTACATAGCCGGGATAAACGTCTTCCGCGGTGAATTTGAGCGCCTCCGGCAGGTCGGTGTAGTAGTGCATCGACCAGCCAAAGGGCGGCTTGATCTTGCGCCCTGGAGTGAAAATATTTTCGAAAAAGCGCGTGGTCCAATCCACATCGTCCTGGTTTGGCCCTGAGGCAACCAGCTTGAGGTCGACGCCATAGCGGGGCAGCCAGGATTGATAGCGGCGGTACTCGCTGGCGTACTCTTCCGGTGTGAAGTTACCCCCGCAGCCCCAACTCTCATTGCCTACACCCCAGTACTGCACGTTGTAGGGTGCGGCCGATCCCCCTGCCGCGCGCACGTCAGACCAGGTGGTGCTGCCGGCCGGCGAGTTGCAGTACTCCACCCACTGGTCGAAAGCGTAAGCATTCAGGCTGCGCACATTGGCCGCGAGATACGGTTCAGCCCCAGATAGCTTGCAGAAGCGCACAAATTCGTCGGTGCCGAACTCATTGGGGTCGAAGCTGGGCAGGCCTGCCTTGGGCAGGTTCTTGGCGTCGCGATCGTCGACCCAGAAGTCGGTACGGCGCGGCCGCTTGTCTTTTGGCCCCACACCGTCGCGCCAATCGTAACTATCGGCGAAGCAGCCACCCGGCCAGCGCACGGCGGGCGCTTTGATCTGCCGCATCTTCTCGATGAGCGCGGTGCGAATGCCGCCGGTGTTGGCGATTTTTGATTTCTCTCCCACCCACACCCCGTCGTAGATAACGGCGCCCAACTCTTCGGTGAAGTGACTGTAGATCAGTGGCGAGATGGTCCCCAGTGGTTCGTCCACCATGATCTCAATGGTGGCGTCGCTGGAGACGGTTTGTGCTGAAGCCAGGGTGCGGGAAAGGAAGAAAGCGGAACCAGCCAACGCGCCGGTCTTCAGAAAATTGCGTCGCTGCACGTTGTCCTCGAAGAGGCCTCACGTCAAACGGAAGGGCTTGGGGCAACATGAGAAAACATTTACTCGGAGCTGTCAATCCTCATTCGATCAACACAAAATTCTGCCGGAGCGCAGTCTTTGCCGCCTCCAGCATGGCGACGCGAACCAACACATAATCCGTATCGAACGTGGAGAGCGACAAGATGTTGATGCCGGCCTCCGCCAGCGGACTGAGGATGGCCAAAAGAACGCCCACCGCGGAAAACTCCAGCTTCGCTTCGACCGTGAACGCCCTCCAGCCGGCCTCGTAGGTGACAGTTGCGGGAACCATGGCAGACGGACAAACGATCGACAACTCGTGCGCGGTACGAGTGACAGACACCAGCGGTTCAGATAAAAAGCTTAACCACGCAGGAATCGCTGTATCCGGCGGAAGTCGTACGATGGATAATTCACCACCAAGCAGTCTAAGAACCCGGTCCTCATCGCGCAGCACCGGCGCTACCTCGGTGGAGTGGCGGGCGCTGGAGCCGGCCTCGCAGCTGTGCCCGCGGGATTGCTGACCGCGTTGGCGTTTCCTGGTCCCCCCACCTGTTGCACCACGGGCAGTCGCTGGTCGACCGGCGGCAGAGGAGGAAAAGGAGCGTGCGGCTCCGCCTGGTACCAATAGGCAACAGAGTAATAATTGTCGGAACGATGATTGGCGTTTCCGTGCTCGATCGTGGCCTTGAAAGACCGCCGGAAGGGGATGGGAGCGTCAAGATGAAAACGGTAGACGCTCGATCGGCTGCCTGCCAGTTCCGGGCCTACCACCGGCGCCCCGTAAAGCTGATACGAGAAAGGCTTGCCGCCGAAATCCCATGCGCCCAGGAAGTAATCCTCCGAACCGGTGCCTGAAATCGCAGGGGTCGCGTCATCATCGACAAAGAACATGTCATCCCCTTCGCCCCACCAGCCATCCTGGTTTTGCATGACCGACATGGTGACACCTACGAACTGGCCGCTGCCCTTGGCCTGCATCCAGACGTAGTTGTCTTCTCCATTGAGATTCCGCTTGTCATCCACCAGCGGATCGCCGTTGCTGGTCCAGTTGTTTGTCCATCCATGGTTGGGCTGGGCCTGACGATATTGGGCGTGAAAATAGAGGGTGCCGACGGGCAGTGGATGGGAGTCTGTCTGGTAATCGATGTTGTAGTACAAGCTGCCAATCGGCTGCTTGCCCTCATTCGAAATCGTGACCTTGGCATGCTTCTGGAAGGGCATGGGGAAGAAGCTGTTAAGGCTGTTTTCGCTGCCCACCGACAGCAATTCAGACTGCCAGGAGTAGTAGTCCCCCAGGCCCAATCCGAAGAAGTCGCCGATTGGTGCTTCCACGCTGGGTGTGGCCTCGCCATCCCAATAGATGCGCAGCACAATGCGTTTGAGATGGTAGGGCTCATCGCTCGCGATGGTGAACCAGAGATGGGAGATTCTGCCAGGGCCGTCCGTGTCCAACAGGGTCAGCGTAGAGCCGGGCTCAACTCTGCGGGCATCTGCATTGGCGCCGGTTGGGTCTGAACTCGAAGCCCGGTGCGAGGTGTAGGTCTGTTGGCGAGTCAGATCCGGTTGCCACGTACCGTTCTGATCTTGAGCCACGAGCGATAGACTCGTCGCCAGAAACACCAACCCGATAAATCGCCTCACGATAGCTTCCTCATTCCTTCAAAACCACCACGAATCTGACCCCTGGAACAGGCAGGCCTTTTCTTCCTGTTGCCGTATCCTTTCCAATGGCGGTCAAGACCAGCCTTTGACCGAAAAGCTGTGCAACTCTTTCTCCGGTATACACCAACAGGAGAAATTCTCCGGCCGGAAATCAATCGCTACCCAGGTGGGCGAATCGCTGACCACACACGCAGCGGAAATCCGCATCGAGCGCTTCGCCGCAGATGCAGACATAACCGACAAAACGCGCAGGGTTGCCGACAACCATTGCCTGCGCTGGAACATCGTGCAGCACGACCGTGCCCGCCCCTATCATTGCGTACCGTCCGATGGTAACTCCGGCAACAATGGTTGCATTTGCCCCAACGGTGGCGCCTTCCCTGACCAAAGTGGCGACCAGTTGCTCCTGTTCCTTTTTGATCGCGGCCCGTGGCCTTCGATCGTTGGTAAAAACCGCGTATGGGCCGATGAAGACACGATCCTCGATCGTGACTAAATCCCACAGGGCAACGCCGTTCTTGATGGTCACGGCATCGCCGATCTTTACCTTCGATTCGATAAAGGAATGATCGCAGATATTGCAATCGCGGCCAACAACCGCTCCATTCATCACATGGGCGAAGGCCCAAATGCGGGTACCCCGGCCGATCGATGCCGACTCAACCAGCGCTTGGGGATGGATAAAGACGTCTGTAACACGATGCAAGTTTTTGACCCGTATTCCGTTGAATCATTTCCCGGTCCCCTGCAGAACGACAGGAACTGTTTTGAGGAGAACCTTGAAATCCCGGGATGGCGTCCAATTCCTCAGGTACTCAAGATCGAGTTTCACCATCTCTTCGAAAGAAAGATTGTAACGGCCACCGACTTGCCATTCTCCGGTCAGGCCGGGCAGCCCCTGGAGGCGCTCCTTATGCCATTCCTGGTACATCTCAACCTCATAACCCAGGGCCGGTCTGGGCCCCACCAGGCTCATATCCCCCTTCAGCACATTCACAATCTGCGGGAGTTCATCCAGGCTGTACTTACGCAGAAAGGCCCCAATTGGCGTCAGACGCTTATCTCCCAAAATCTTATAGATGTTCTGTTCCGGACCGGCCGCGTACGGCTGATTGGCAATCCATTGCTTTGCATATTCCTGATGGGCACTTTGGTCCTGGCCGATCATCATGGTTCGGAACTTATATAAATTGAACAGATTCCCTTTCCGGCCAATTCTTCGTTGCACAAAGATGGCCGGCCCGGGCGAGGTAAACTTGACGGCAAGCCAGATCGCGGCCATGAGCGGCGCCGTGAACAGCAGCATGACGGTCGCCACACTGAGATCGATGAGCCGTTTGAGCAGCAGATTAAATCCCGAAAGATTGACCTGCTTCATGTCCTTCTGTGTATCTGCCGGCATGGCTTACCTTCGCGCTGCCTCTTCACGAACATCGTTTCCGGTCGTGGGCATGGTGCCCTCGGCGCAACTGACGGGCACAAATTCTCCGTTGCTACGCGCTGATATTTCAGCGGCCTCCAGCACCCGAACAACAGCCAGTCCCATCTCCCCGTCACTGCGGGGCCGTTGTCCCTGCTCCACGCAGTCAAGGAAATGATTGGTTTGGATCAGCAGCGGTTCCCTCACGTCGAGCTTGGGAGAGATGATATCGCCCGTGCGGTAGGTGAGCTGATACTCGCCAAATGAATTGGGAGAGCCCAAAGCGACCCCCCGGTCGTAGAGCTGAATCTTGTCTACGGCCGTATCGTCGTAAACCAGCATGCTCTTGCTCCCAACAAGAACCGTGCGGCGCAGCTTCCGCGGAGCAAGCCAGCTTACTTCGAGATTGGCGAAAATACCGGATGGAAACTCAAGCCGCAAGGACGCTACATCCAGCATCTTGCCGACACAGGCTCTACCAAATGCAGAGACCTTGGTCGGGTACTCGCCCAACAGGTAAATGAATGTGGAGAGGTCATGGGGTGCAAGGTCCATGATCACGTCGACATCGGAACGATGAATTCCCAGATTCACTCGAGACGAGCTCAGGAAATACAAATCCCCCAGCGCTCCGGTTCGGATGTATTCGCGCACCCGGTTCACTGCGGGGCTGTAGAGGAAGGTGTGACCCACCATCAATACGCAATGCCTCTGCTCGGCCAACTGGATCAGCTCCAAGGCCTCCGCGGAGGAAGAGCAAAGAGGTTTCTCCACGAAAACATCCTTGCCTGCCTCAAGCGCATCCTTGACCAGGCTGTAGTGGGTCAGAACAGGGGTCGCGATCATCACCGCATCGCAATTCTGCAACAGGGTTTTTGACGATGTGCTGAAGGTTGCGGAGGGGAACCGGCCCTTCAGGCGTACCATGGCCAGAGGGTTCGTATCAAAGCAATAGACGTTCGCTCTTTGCGATTCCAGCAGGTTCCTGACGAGATTGGGTCCCCAATACCCCAATCCGATCACACCGACATTCATAGCGGACTCTGAGCTCCGACGCATGCCCCGCCTTCCGGCTTAAGGAAATCTCAAAACATACCGTACCGTTTTCCGGAGCGGGTGCAAGCTAAGAACCCGCTCACAACCGCCGCCCGCCCAGCACGGTAACGCTGATAGTGCCCTAAAGACAGTTTGCAGCCGAAGTCGCTTATCTCTGCAACCGTACACGCAGAACGCGCGAATTGGCAACTGGATTGCCTGCCAACCATTCTGGCGGGAAAACCCCCTTCCGCGACCAACCGGCTGCTCCGGGTCAAGAATAAAAACTTCTGATCCACGTGCAAACATGGTCGAACTGATCCTCGGTCATTTCGGGGAAAAGGGGCAAAGACAAAGTACGGCGAGCAATGCGTTCCGCCACCGGGAAGCTTCCCGGGGCAAAGCCAAGATGCTGGAAAGCAGGCTGCAAATGTACGGGAATCGGGTAATGGAACCGGCACTCAATATGGCGCTCTTTCAGATACTGCACCAATGCCTGATTTTCATCGCAACAGACTGCCATCAGGTGGTAAACAGCTTCACCTCCCGCTGAAACCTCGTAGAAGTCAATGGGGAGCCCCGCTAGCCTTGCGCGATAAGCTTCGGCGTGGCGGCGCCGGCCGGCATTCCAACCTTCCAATTTCTTTAATTTGGCGCGGAGAACGATGCCGTGTAGTTCATCCATACGGTAGTTGTAGCCAACCCGAGCGTGTTCGTAGCTGCATTGAGAACGCCCATGGTTGCTCAGACTGCGGATTTGGTCCGCCAGGGCCCGGTTATGCGTAGTGATTGCGCCCGCATCGCCCATGGCGCCCAGATTCTTGCTTGGGTAGAAGCTGAAACAGGCAATCTCCCCAAAGCTTCCAATGCGACGTCCCTGGTATCGGGCGCCCTGGGCCTGCGCAGCATCCTCAATAAGCAGGATGTTCTTCCGGGTACAAATCTCCGAAACGGCGTCCATATCCACCGGAGATCCATAGAGGTGTACCGCAATGACCGCCCGGGTGCGTGAAGTTATCCTTGCTTCAAGATCATTCGGATCCAGCAACCAGGTGACTGGAGAAGAGTCTGCCGGCACGACGCGCGCACCGGTCATAGCCACAGCCGCCGCAGTTGCAATGAAGGTATTGGCCGGCACAATCACTTCATCGCCTGGTCCGATTTCCAGCGCCAACAAAGCCAGGTGCAGCGCAGCCGTGCCTGAGGCAAGCCCCACGCAGCAAGGAGTTTCACAGTAGGCAGCAAAACTCTTCTCGAACTCTCTTACGGCTTCTCCGTCGATATATACCGCTTGATCCAGACAGCGGAGAATCTCGGGAAGGAGTTCTTCGCGAAGATTGGCATATTGCCTCTTGAGGTCGAGGAAGGGAACCGCGAGCGGCTTGAGAATTTGCATTGGCATGGCCCAGTCCAAATCTGAGAGTGCTCTAAAGAGCGTCGTGGGGTTCAGCTTGTTGGGCGGTCAGCTTTCCCAGGGTAATGATGTGCTGAAGGATTACCTCTCCCGTCCGGGCATCCGCGCTATTGGAGGGAAAGGCGCGTAAGTTTTTCTCGAAGCGCAGATCCCTTACCTCTTCGATGGTTCTCAAGATAGTCAGCTTCCCGTCCCGCTCGAGAGCTGCATCGATGGCGCCCGGTTGCCCTGCAAACACGCTGTATGCGGGTGTTCCTATGATTGCCGCTTCACGGGTCATGGTGCCACCTCCCCCTACTACCGCATCGGAATGCGCCATTAAGCTGAGCGCGTCCACGGCTTTCTCGGAGATCTGGAAGGGAGGAGACTGCATTCCATAGGAATGTTTCAGATCTTCTCCTTGTTCCCGAGTCCGGGGCAGCACGACGACTTGCGCTTCCTGTTCCTCCCGCAGACGCTCAATCGCGGCCCGGAAAAGAACATCCGAGTGAACATTGTGATAATGAGCCCATGTAGCAGGAGGACGGACTGTGATTACGAGACGCCCGGGATTCAGGTGAAGTTCTTCGACGATGCCGGGCGAAAAGCGCAGGCCGCTCAAATAGACGTTTTCTTTGTAGCCTGGATAGCGGATCACTTTTCTCATGTTTATGCCTTGGCGCTCCAGAGTGATGGCGGGAATCGCCTCCGGCAAGAGGATTTTTGTTGCCATTCTCGAGAATAGTCCCGAAGAAACGAATTCGTAGTCGTAAAGTGTGATTACCGGAATGCGCAATAGCCACGCGGCGAGTACGTGGGCACGGGAGCCGTGATTCACCGCGATTACGGGCCGCTTTTGAAGTCCGTACACTGCAAGCTGCAGGGCGCGGACTGCGGTGGCCAATGCCCGGGTGAGAAAGAAACGAGGTGTGCGGTGCCGGCCGACAACCTGGTAGTGAAGACCGTGTGATCGGGCAATTTCTTCCACCTGACCGAAGCGCCTGACCGTGATGTCCACTCCATAACCCGCCTTCTCGAGTTGCCTGATGATAGGGGCGAAGAAGTGAGCGTGAGGCGAGTTATCGAGGTCGATCCAAATGCTCATTTTTAACCCCGGAGGAATCATCTGAGTAAAGTGGAGTTGCCAAAAGTTTGTTGCCAGAGTTCCAGCGTCAGCAGCGACCACAATTGCAAGGTGTAGTCTCGACTCCTTCCGTTGTCCCGAATCATTTTTGCCACCGCACCCGGTTGGAACCAACCACGCTCTCGCACTCGCTTTTCCGAGAGCAGGTCGCCAACCATTTCTCGGAGCTGGTTCTGCAACCAGCTCCGCACCGGCAACCCAAACCCAGCTTTTCTGCGAAAAATTACTTTCTGCGGGAGAACACCTTCCATCGCTCTCTTCAGGAGGTATTTTTGGGTGTATCCATGCAGTTTGAACTCAGGTGGAACCTGGCGCATGAAATCGATAACAACATGGTCAAGGAAGGGGACACGCGCTTCAATGGAGGCCGCCATACTCAGCTTGTCTGTATAGGCCAGGTTCAGGTCAGGCAGGAAGGTCTGCTGGTCCACGTAGAGCATCTGATCGACGAAGTCCAGCGAGGCTGCTGCGTTGAAGTGCTTTCTGAGCATGCTATCGGGTGGCCGTGATGCGGCAAGCACCTCGGGGTTGAGGAGACTGTTCAAATCCACAGCATCCAGATAGGAGCGCATGGCGATGTACTGGTCCTGCGGGGAGAGACCTGATGTCCGGAGGACTTTCCCGCCAAAGCGGCATCCGGCCATGAGGAACCCGGGGCTAAGGCCAGGCATGCGAGCACCATAACGGGAGACCGCCTGGAGCACCGCCGGAATCAGTTTTTCTCGGAGAGTGGGTGGCAGGAGGCGGAGCCGGCGACCCAGCTTTTCGACCAGGTGGACGCGGTACCCGCCAAACAGTTCGTCGGCTCCCTGGCCGCTCAGCAAGACTGTCGAGCTGGCCTTTGCTTCCCGGCAAATGAGATACGTTGCAATGGCCGCGGGGTCGGCGATCGGGTCTTCCAGGTGCCAGATCACTTTGGGCAGAAGGCTGGTAACGTCTGGGGCAACTACGAGCTCATGCCATTCGGCGCCGAATCTTTCCGCGACCAGCCTGGCATAGGAACGATCGTCGCCTGACTGTTCCATGCGCGCATGCTCCTTCTGAAATGCGATCGTGTAGCAGCGGAGCGGCCCGTTGTGGACCTCCGCCGCACACGCCACCAGTGCGCTGGAATCCAGACCCCCGGAAAGGAAGAAGCCTACTGGCACGTCGCTCACCAGTTGCCGCCGAACGGCATCCTTGAGAACCGCACGGCACTGTTCGCCAAGCTCCTGCTCGTTGCCCTGGATCCAGGGTGTTTGTCCGGAGCCATCCCAATAGCGATCGATCGCAATCTTTCCCTCCTGCCAGGTAAGCAGACAGCCGGGCGGTAGCTTGAGGATGTTTCTGAACATCGTTCCGGGGTTTGGCACATAGAGCAGCGTCAGAAACTCAGAAAGCGCGGCTGGGTCTATTTCCGGACGCAGTTCCGGGGCAAGCAGCAGGGATTTGACCTCCGACGCAAAATACAACCGGTCTCCGACGGTTGCGTAGTAGAGGGGTTTTACCCCCATGCGGTCCCGCGCAACCAGTAGCTTTTGTTCCCTCGCATCCCAGATAGCGAAGGCGAAGATCCCATTCAGCCGCTCGACCATCCTGACTCCATACTTCAGGTAAAGAAGCGGCAATACTTCGGTGTCCGAATGGGATCGAAAGCTCCAGCCATCGGCGAGCAGCTCTTCCCTGAGAGCCGCGAAATTGAAGATCTCTCCGTTGTAAACCACCCACACCGCACCGTCGGGGCTGGACATCGGTTGATGTCCGGCGGAGCTGAGGTCGAGCACTTTAAGCCGGTTATTTCCAAGGGCCACCTGATTCGCGGACGAAGTGCCGTTGGACAGATAGGTGCCTCGATCATCCGGTCCGCGGTGGCGCGTTATCGTCAGCATGGCGTCCAGCAGTGCTGAATCTTTGACCCCGGCCATTCCGGCTATTCCGCACATGGGTGCTTTCCGCACATGGGTGCTTTCATGGACTCGGGTAATTCATCCAGCGCGTGGTTTGCTGCTTGCAACAAGCAGTTTGGCAAGCGCGCGCAGCATCCACGCTTGCCCCCACCGCATGTAAGGCGTCCGGTTGGTCCAAAGGCGATGACGCTGATAGTAGAAGGAACCGTCAGCTGCCGCCATGTTTCTCATCGTCCACTGAAAGGTCTTCCTGGCGCGGTCCAGCGCAGTCGGATCAAAGGAAGAAACTGCGATGAAGTGCAGTATCGCCTGCGAACACGTATGAATATCGATGGGAAATGTTCTGTTATGAAAATACTTGGGGGCTCCTTCTTCGGTAAAAAAACTGCTCTGATAATAGTGATGTCCCAGGAGAATGGCTCCGTCAAAGCTTGTGTCCCCGGTGACGTTTTGATAGTCGAGCAGCGCGCAGACGTTGTACGAGCTATGAAAACTGTCGATCCAGTGTTGCCGGCGAAGGCGCCCGTAATACCATCCGCCCGTTGGCAGTTGGCTTTTTTGCAGGAAAACCATGGCTTTGCGTGCTAGCAAAAGGTAATTCTTATTTCCGCTCAGGCGCCCAACCCGGGCCAGAAAAGCGCCCGTCAGGGCACTGCTGTTGTAAATCAGCATTTTGTCGTTCGGTGTGTAGCTGAAACAGACCTCGTCGGCGGATTCAAAGGAGCGATTCAAACGGCCAGCCAGAAAGCGGGCCACAGACTCGGCAATCTGCAAAGCCTCGGAGTCAGCGAAGACCTTGTGCTTCTCCATCATTGCGGTCGCGCAAAAATAGGAGGCGATGCAGTTAGGTGCGAAGACCGGCATCCGCGTACCGCGGAGCGCGACGTGATCCCAGTCGTAGCCCCAGCAGTATTCCGTTTCACGCGGGGAACGAAGCCTAATCAGCTCGTCTTTGAGCCACGCTGCTTCGGCGGAGACGTCGTAACCTGCTTGCGCAAGATCGCAATATGCCGAAAGGCAAAGGCCCAGAGCCTTGGGGTTGCGACTCGGTGGGATTTTCAAGGTTTGGCGAAGGCGCAGACCGGCGAAACGCTTGCCGGCTTGTATAAGAAGAATCGCGGGCAAGGCTCTCCGCGCCCAGGCCCCGCTCAAATACGGTGAATTGAGCATGTCAAAGGGCTCATATCCCGCGAACTGCCTGGTTTCGATCCACGTGCGCAGTGCTTCAATCGCCTGAGTCAGGTTGGATGTCTCGCTTAAGGCGCTCTGGGTCACAAAGGCACACGCTCCGCGGCACAGGCCACGTGGCGCTCCCAGGCCTCCTTGAGAATATGCACAATTCTTGGAGCGGTCTGCCCGTCCCAAAGCGGGGGGCGGAGAATGGTAGATCTGCCTGGGCCGCCGTTCTCGAGGATTTCGAGAGCATAGCCCAGTAAGCAGCCGGGGTCGCGTCCGACCACTCTGTTGGTGCCCATGGAGACGGTTACCGGCCGCTCCGTGTTGTCGCGGTAGGTCAGGCACGGCACCCCAAGGAAAGTCGTCTCTTCCTGCACTCCGCCCGAATCGGTGATGACCAGGGCCGCATGTTGGATAAGGTCAAGAAAATCCAGATAGGAAGCCGGGGGCATCATCCATAGTCCGGGCCCAGCGATTACCCCCCCATTCCAGGTTCTCACTGCTCTTAGCCCAGCCGCCGTTCCGTGCCGTTCTCGGATGCGCCGGGAAAACTACCGGAATATGCTGCGCGACCTGCGCCATGGCATCGAGCGTGTGGATCAACTGATCTTCGTCATCCACGTTGGAAGGGCGATGGAGCGTGAGCACGGCGTAGGCTTTTGGCTGCAGGCCCAGTTCCGAGCGCAACGAGGATGCTCGCGGCCGTTCCAAGGCATTCATTAGGGAGTCAATCATCAGATTACCGACGAAGAAGACCTTGCCGGGGTCGACTCCCTCGTTCGACAGATTCCGATGAGCGCTTTCCTCCGTTGTAAAAAGCAGGTCGGACACCGCATCTGTAAGGACGCGGTTAATTTCCTCGGGCATAGAACGGTCAAAGCTGCGCAATCCCGCCTCGACGTGCGCGACCGGAATTCTTTCCTTTGCGGCTACTAACGCGCAGGCGAGGGTCGAGTTGACATCGCCCGCGACCAGCACCATGTCTGGGCGGTCGTGCTCGACAAGCTCGCCAAACTTGCGCATAATCTCTGCGGTTTGTGCGTAATGCTTGCCTGATCCGGCTTCCAGGTTGTAATCAGGATGCGGCAGACGCAACTGATCGAAGAAAACCTGCGACATGTTGTAGTCGTAATGCTGGCCGGTATGCACCAGTACCGGCTCTATTTCTTTATGCAGGCGCAACTCGGCCAGGAGCGGGGCAATCTTCATCATGTTCGGCCTTGCGCCGACGATGCTCATGATTCTCAAGCGATTGTTGCCCATGCTGCCCTTTTTCCTTAACCGCCCTTGGCCAAGGATATAGCACCAGCATCGTGACTCTGATCTGTTCTAATGGTCCCACCTGGTGGTTGGCAGATGTGTGGAATTTCTGGCGTACTAGCGTTCAAGAACAGCAACTTCGAGGTGACGGCAGACTATCTTGCCCGCATGCGGGACACCATGGTCCATCGTGGGCCCGATGGTGCCGGGTACTGGATTTCGCCCGATCGCCGGGTTGGTCTGGCCCATCGCCGGCTTTCCATCATTGACCTCTCGGATGCCGCTTCGCAGCCTATGAGCAACGGGGAAGGATCGCTGCAGATCGTCTTCAATGGCGAGATCTATAACCACGCCGAGATCAGGTGCGAGCTGGAAGAATTGGGCCACCGGCTCTGGAAAACGGATCACTCCGATACCGAGGTTATCCTGCACGCCTTTGAAGAGTGGGGCATCGCGTGTCTACAGAGATTTCGCGGCATGTTCGCCATCGCCCTCTGGGACGCAAAGGTGCGCCGCCTTTGGCTCGTTCGTGACCGGGTTGGTATCAAGCCGCTCTATTACAGCATTCATCACGGAAGGATTACGTTTGCTTCGGAGATCAAGGCTCTGCTTCAGGATCCTGAGCAGGTTCGTGCGGTAAACGAAGAAGGTCTCTTTCATTACCTGTCTTTTATCTGCACCCCGGCGCCGGACACGTTGTTTGAAGGCATCCATAAACTGCAGCCTGGCTCTTTCCTGACCATCGACGCAGCGGGCCAGCGCCGTGAAGAGCGATACTGGGATGTTCTTGACCACACCACGCCGTTGACCGGCGTCTCAGAAGAAGAGATTGCCGAGCGCCTGCTCGCGGAACTGCGCACAAGCGTGGCGCTGCGTACCGTGAGCGACGTTCCCGTGGGTGTTTTTCTCTCCGGTGGGATCGACTCCAGCACCAATGCGGCGCTTTTCTCGCAGTGCTCCGCTGGCAAGGTGAAGACATTTTCCGTGGGATACGACAAAGACTACGAAGGCTGCGAAAGCGAATTGCCGCTGGCCAGCCGGTTTGCAGCCCAGATCGGCGCGGACCACCATGAACGGATCCTTACGCAGCGCGATTTCATCGATTTTCTGCCCCGCATGATTCATCTGCAGGATGAGCCCATCGCCGATCCCGTTTGCATGCCGGTCTATTTCCTCTCCAAACTGGCGCGCGAGGCCGGGGTTATTGTGGCTCAGGCGGGGGAAGGGTCGGATGAGCTCTTCTGGGGCTATCGGTATTTCAAGCAAGTTCTGAATTTAATTCGCTGGAATTCCTATCCGGTACCGCGCGCGGCGAAGAAGCTAGGACTGTATGCATTGAGTGCGCTGGGCAAATCTCACGGCCTGGCGTATGAACTATTATGGCGCGCAAGTGCAGAATTCCCGATCTTTTGGGGTGGAGTGGACGCCTTCTCGCAGAGAGGCAAACTGGACGTGCTTTCACCGCGCCTGCGGCGCCGTTTCGGGGACCAGACTGCCTGGCAAGCTATCGGCCCCATTCATGAACAGTTCATGCAAAGGGCTTGGGAAAAGACTCCGGTCAAGTGGATGACCTACGTCGATTTGAAACTCCGTCTGCCCGAACTCCTTCTGATGCGGCTCGACAAAATGGGGATGGGGGCGAGTCTTGAGACCCGGGTGCCCTTTCTCGATCACAAGTTCGTAGAGCTTGCGATGAGCATTCCGGAGCAGGTGATCACGGGCGGAAATGAATCAAAACACATCCTGAAAAAGAGCGTTCGGGATGTTGTTCCCCGAGACATCATCGAGCGGAGGAAGCAGGGATTTGGGGTGCCCATTCACGAATGGTTTTCGGGGCAATTCGGCGAATTCGCCCGGCGCGAACTCTCGGAGTTCTGCGGTAAGACCGACTTCCTGGACCAACGTGCGGTGATGAAGCTGATTCAGTCGGGCCGAGGGCGGCACGCCTGGTTTCTGCTGAACTTCTCCCTATGGTGGAAAGAATTCATCGAGGGAAATAGCTCCCCGATAGTGCGCGCGGCAGAAGCTCTGGTTGCCAGGCGGTAGCAAGTATTTCTGGATGTCTTCGCCATGATTTGGACAAAGTATAGACAGCAGCGATCTCCAGGAAATGCATGGCTAGCCTGTTCACTCGTGCTCGCCCTATTTCTAGCCACGCTCACTCTGTGGATTCCATCCTACTTGCCTGTAGCACTGTTCGAGATATCTGCCCTGCTGATTGCTTCCATGGCCGTGGTGCTGGGAAGAGCGCCTGTTGCGGGAACGCGTTTCCCGTTGTATGCATTGGGATTCATCGTTCTTTGGGGATGTTTCCAACTGATTACCGGCCGGACCATCGATCGCTTTGCGACAGAGCGGGCGACCTTACAGTGGATGACCTGGACAGCGGTCTATTACACGGGCGCCTCCATCCTTGGAGAGGAAACGCTGGCCGAGCTCGTTCGCAAGTTCATCGTATGGTTTGGCTTTGCGGTTGCATTAGAGGCAATCGTGCAGGCCTATGTGTCTCCAAGCAAAATATTCGGTCTATTCCCAACTGACTACAATTTAGTCACGGGGCCAATTATCTATCACAACCACTTCGCAATATTTATTGAGATTGTTCTCCCCATTGCGCTTTTCTTCGCACTTAGCGATGTTAGAAACTCCTTCGCCTTTGTCGGAGTATCGGCTGTCTTATTAGCAGCCGTAGTAGTCAGTGCCTCACGCGGAGGTCTCATCATCAGCTCCGCCGAAACCGTTTTCGTATGGGTGTTGTTGCATCTCCGGAAACCTGTGGCGAGCCGGAAAATCGGATCGCTGGCACTGGCCCTGGTAGGGTTGACGGCCGGCCTAACGTTGATTGTGGGTTTCGGAACGATATCGAAGCGCTTTTACTCGGAGGCCTTCACCCTGGGACGTCTTCAGTTCGACATCTCTACCCTGCATATGATCGCTGTGCATCCCTGGATTGGCTGGGGACTGGGCTGTTGGCCAGCGGTGTATCCGGCCTTTGCTACGTTCGATCCTGGCGCGATCGTCAATCAGGCACACTGCGACTGGTTGCAGTGGACGGCGGAGGGTGGCTTGCCGGTCGGGATTTCAATGCTCTCGCTTACCCTGTGGGGCGTAAAGCCGGCTATACGATCGATCTGGGGCGTGGGCATGATTGCCGTCCTCATTCACGCGGCGTTCGACTACCCGTTTTCTCGCCCGGCACTTGGCGCGTGGCCAATTTTGATTCTGGCTATGGCAGCAGCCGCTCAGCACACGGATAACCCGCGCGCAGTGGACGTCGGAGAACCCAATTCAGTTGCGTCTACTCGGGGCTGACGGTCGACGATTTACCACCACCCAAGCCCAAAGCCACCCCGACAACGGCTCCAGCTGCGAGGGCCACGATGACGATGATCTTCGTAGTATTGTTGTGCTGAGGTAGGGGCGCAGGGTTGGGGGCGTTGTTCGCCTCCGGAGGGGCGTTAGCTTCTGGATTGGCGCCGGTTTCACCGGAAGGCGCGGGGGGGGCCGCTGCGGGAGTGTTTCCCGTTGGAGTATTTCCACTTATCTCGCTTAGCGGCATCTGGTGAATATCGGAGACCGACATCACCTTGGAAGCACCCTCCGCGGCGGTTGTGTCGAAAGTGCTGCCCGTAACCTCTACCGACGCCCCAACCAGATCGTCGAGCCCTGGCCCTTGCAGTTCGTAAGTAACGTTCGTCGCTATATCGGTCAACAGAAAATGCCCGTAACGCCCAGGATGGTCCTTACGGAGAATGCCATGCAGCGTCAGTTGCACCCCTGCTGGCGGTACGGCCTGTACCGCAGGTGGGGACGATTGCCCCGAAGCTGGAGGGGGGGAACTCTGCTGCAATGGCGTCGGTGATGAATTCTGCGGCGAGACCTGGATCGCAAGGCTCAGGGCCTTCCCTGGCTCCAGGCGCGCCACGAGAGCGCCCGCCGGATTGCGAATCTCGGCCGCTCCCCCTTGTGCAGCTACTTCAAGATGAGACCCGTCTTTCAGCAGAACGACAATGGAGCCTTGTCGAGATAAGGAAGACACCTTCAACCCATCGGCAACCAGCGCAAGGCCATGCTGAGTCGCTGCTCCATGCTGAAGAACGGCATACTCGCGATAGACCCTAGCGGCGGAGCCGGGCTGGAGGAGCAGGTTGGAGCCCCCTGAAAACATCAAATCCGAGGTCGCACTCCCTGCCTCGACTAAGCTTCCCTGAAACAGGGTAGAGTTGCCGTGCACCGCTGAGCCGTCAACCAGCGCCCGTCCGTTGGTTACGACAAACCCGATACTCGATGGGGACGCAGCGACACTGACTAAACAACCGCAGGTGAACAGCGCAATTGCGGACTGTAGCTTGACAAGCATGTGCGCCTTTCGACGGCATTCGGCCCAACTCGCCCAAGTTTACTCTGGGGCCAGGGCGTTCGCAATGATCTTAACCGTTCTGCAGAGGTCTATGTGCCTACTTGGTTGCACGGGCGAAGATGTACCAGCCTACATGCCTCCCTGCACGTTCGGCCAAAGATGCGGGCACAAAATGCCGCAACGCACCGAAATCGCCGGGCGCGAGGTGTCTGACGTGAAATTGAACTTGGCTGAAGTCCTCCAATATGTTTCGCAGCTGATTTTTGGAATATGTCTTCACCAGCGGGATGAACTTTATCCCATCGGACCCAGATTCAATCAATGACATGAGGCCCTCGTATCCCAGTCGCCAAAGCCTACCGCGAAGGATGCCATTGACCAAAATCGTGTAGGCGTGAAAGAAACTGTATGTGTGGTATAGCCCTAGGATCAGCTCTCCGCCAGGCTTGAGGACGCGGTGGCACTCTGAGAGACAACGCACTGTGTTGTTGGTATGGTGGAGCACGCCAAAGCTGTAGACCACATCGAAGAAGTCGCTCTCGAATGGAATGGCGGCGGCAGTGGCGTACGCTAACTTGGCATGCATATGGCGCACCGCAAAGTTGCGCGCCGCGAGTTCGAGATGGCGCTGAGTGATGTCAATACCGGAGACCTCTGCCCCTCCCTTGGCAAACTGCACAAGATCGGTACCCTGGCCCACGCCGACTTCCAGGACTTTCTTCCCAACATAAGCGCCGAAGTTGATGAACTCGCGCATCCAGGGAGCGTAGTTTTCATAGCGGTCGCGCTCGACGGCTTCAAAGTAGGCAAGGGTGTATTCGTCGAAGCCGTCAAGGGCTCCGCATGGACGATTGGTCCACTGTTCGATTGCGGCAGTGTCGGCTGCCGTCAACCTGGTTTCAGTGACTGCGCTCATCGCCTGTCTTCCGTAACACCAGCGCCGTCAATTGTCCCACACTTTTCAGGCCTGTGATCTCGCCCGTGGTGAGCCTGATCTTAAACTCCTTTTCGATCGCCACGATCAGATCCACGTGAGTGAGAGAGTCCCAGCTTTCAACGTTGTCCGCTGTCATGTCGTCACGCAGGATGAGGGCATCATCGTCAAAAACATCGCGGAAAATGTTTGTCAGGCGCGCCTGGAAATCATTTGTCGCGACCACGAGAGTTTCCCATATCCTTTCCTGGCTGGCCCAGTCTTTCCTGGAGGGGAACCACCCGGTCAAACTAAGGCTGGTTCAACCGCCTTGATGTACACCCTTGTGGGCTGATAGGCCTGTACGGACAAGGACCACTTTGTTGAAACGTTCGCTTCGAAAACCGGATTAAACCCAAACTGACGGTAGAAATCTTTCACCATATCATTCTTTGGCGTCGGAATATAAAGCCCGATCACCCGCGTCGCGCCTATCTTTGCAGCATACGTAAAAATCTCATTCATGACGTGCTGCTCTACGCCTCTTGATAATACGCGGCAACTCATCAACCAGTCTCTGATGCACAGGGCCTCACCTTGAACTTGCAGAATCACGACGGAAATAAGCCCCTGATCGCCGAACTTATCGGACAACTTCACGTAGAGGGGAAGCAGGCTATCATCCTCCACCATTCGCGCGCATTCGGCCTCACTGTAGCGCCGGGTCGTGAGATTGAACTGATTGCTCCTTTGCATCAGCTGTGCTATTCGAGGAAGGTGAAAAGGATCGAATCTGGAGACAATGATGCGCATTTCAAGCGACTCAAGAAACTCAGCAATCGAGGCATAGTTGGGAGCAGTAACACGGCGCTCGGCCTCCAAACGGTAAAGCTCAACCCGGCGCGAATCTTCCTCCGAGACCGTCGTGACCTCAAATAGGTTCAACTCCGACAGAAACCGCACGTAATCCGAAGGATCGTCCGGAAGTTCGGGGACAATAACATCCGGCAGAAGTTCCCTCACCAGGTTGCGTTCGAACGGATCGTCGTCGAGAAACACCATCGAGTCGAAACCGATATTCAGCTTTTCCCGAATCGTTCTTATATTCTCCGCCTTGTCGTTCCAGTTCGCGACGAAGACCGTGATATCCTCGCGCCGAAGCACCATCGCGGGGTGTGACTCGAACGGCAGCACTGCATTTCTTTCGTCATTCTTGCTGCACACAGCAAGAATGATTCCTCTCCTCAGGAGCTCGCGCAGAAAGAGTTGAAGGCGGTGAAATCCTTCCCCTTCGCCGTGCGCATTCAGCGCGATGCCCGCCAGGCCGTCGTCGCCGATCGCTCCTCCCCAAAGGGTGTTATCAAGATCGAGGATCACACACTTTACCCCACGCCCTTGCATCGCCACCAGAACATCAGCCAGGGATTGGGCAACACGGGGCAGAAACTCAAGCGAGCAGAATGTCTTCGAAAGATCCCAAAACCGGTCATCGAAAAAGTGCATCCTGCCCACCAGCGAGGCCACTCCGTCCACATCGTGCAGGAGCACTCCCTTACGCTCTCGCGCGCACTTGGCAATACCGGCGTTCAGAGAGAGCGCGACAGAATAAAATGATTCAGGAACTTGGAGATCGTAGCTGCCAAAATATCTCTCTCGCGGGAGGGCAAAGTTGCTCTGGATGACCGTTGCCCGGCTGTTCGACTGGATTGCGCTCCAAACCGCCGTAATTCTCTTGAGGGTTTCGTCGATAAAGCCGCTGGCTGGGGTCCTCCGCCTGGCGAAAGAAGCCTGCAATGCCTGCGTGGCATTCAGGATGACGATAGCATCAGAGTCAAATAAATAGAGTTGCGATGAAAGGTTGTAAGCCTCCAGTTCTACCGTGTCGAATCCACCCGCATAGATATCTGCGGAAAAACCACTTCTGTCCAGGATGACCCTGAGAACCGGAATAAATTGCTGCGTAGCTGCATCGCTCAAAAGCGCCAGCCTTAGTGGAGGCTTTTCAGACGCAGCCGAGAGCTTCCTGCTCGCTGCAAGCAGACGGCGATAGTCGAGATCCGGCAGCTCATCGCTCAACAAGGTTCAATCCCCCGGGCCTGAATCAAAATCACTATACATCGCATACGTACCTGCACCCGCGCATCGGGAGGTGCGCAACCAATGTTACCTTGGCCAGGACTGGACCTCACGTACAAGCGGTAGCAGTGTCTCGACCGGGGACGTGCTCTCCACAGCGGTGATCGAAGCGGTCTGATCGGTGGGTAAGGGCGGTAGACGGCTCACCGTAACATGTAATGGCGCCAAGCCTGAGTTCATGTCGGCACAGAGTGCCTCCCCGGCCGATTTAGTCATTGCATATTCAGTCATGTTCCGCCCTCGCTCAGATACGAAGGCTGAGGACGGATAGAAGATCGACAGCCCAGGCTGGCGCGCTCGGAGGGCTACCGCTAGATGCCAGAATCCATGAACGTACAGTGCGTTGAAGTCGTCGAACCGAGCCGGGACAAAGATGTCGGATTGACGCTGGGAAATCCGCGGCGTCGCGAAATAGTATAGATGGGTCGGGGCACTTGCCAGGCCAGCGAGTTGCTCCTCGGCGGGCCTGCGGGCGTCGTAAGCCATAACCTCCGCGGTGCCGCCCGCCTCAAGAATCTCCCCGGCAACCCTCTCGGCATCGGCCCTTCCAACCTGGTAGGTGATGATTACGCGTCCGCCGCCGGTGGCCACGAGCTTCGACGCCAGTTCGCCGAGCCCGCGTGAGCCACCGACGACGAGTGCTACGGCTCCGGCGAACTCGGTTGCGTCCACCAGCCCCGCCAGTGACTGCATAGTGGGCTGCGATACTGGCGGCGTACGAGCGAAACATTCCAGGCTACCGGTCATGCCGCCTCCGGCTATCTCCTGCCTGACCAGGCGGAACCGCGGATCAGTTTCCGCGACTCGAAACGCAACCACGTCTTGCGGATAGGTTTCAGCACAAGATTCTAGCGAAAGCCCTCTGAAAACGGAATGCCGGCCGGGGCAGACCATACCCACTAGATTGGAGCTGGCGGCGAGGGCTGCAATGCGCCGAGCGCCAAGCCATTCGGCCGCCGCCGGAAACATCGCCGCCACCACCTCCGGTGGGGTCGCAAAGGCGAGACGACCCGAGCGCCCAGCCAGCTGCTCGAAACTAAAGTCCAACGCTGTCGCTGGAGGCGAGATCAGTTCGGCCGAAGTAAGTAAGTCATTTGAATCGGGCCTGGAATCGCCGAAATGAATTGCGACCAGCATCACAGGCGCACCGCCAACACTTACGTTCAACCGTACGCTGTCCAACCCGCGGTGCGCCAGCACCGCCTCCGCTGATTCTTCCACATAGACAAACCTGCTAAATCGTGCCCGAAAGCCGCGCAAGCGGGGCGGGCGGGGATGGTTCGCTGCAAATGCATCGAGGGTCCACAGCAACAGATGGACGCCGTGTACCACCGGTGCGGCCGCCCGTGTTCGCCTGGCCAGGATTGCATCCAGGTGCATAGGGTTGTGGTCGCCAGAAACATTGGCAAATCGTTCCTGGTCGGCGAGCGTGAATCTCCTGCTCGCCAGCGTCGAAGGATCCATGATCTCGGTCTCCCGATTTCCGGGCTGCTGGTTCCAGAAATGGAATCTGAGCCTCTGGTTAATTCATGCCCAGCGTTCTGCACCACTTTGGTTTTCCTGACCCTAAATCTTCAGTAAAACGCGCGGCTGCTCTTTCGGTTAAATGAAAAGGATCGACATAATTGCTTTTATCACGTGTCAAGTCGCTGTCAATGTCACAGTCATACACTGGCGCCATGGATACCAGATCGCTCTTGAATTGTTGATAGTCATCCTCGACACCAAGCTCCCGGACCCGGCGCTGGGCATCTGTATGTTGCGGAGGGATGACAAAGATGATCGAGATGTGATGTGCATGGCAATACTCGACAATCTCCCGAATTTCGGTTTTAAGGTTTTGGGGAGATGCTTTTCTCTTGTAGCGTGTATTGAGGTACTGCAATTGGCTCACCCAAAATGCATCCTTGCTCGCCTGCGGCAAGAGATTGATAGGGACACGGAAGATCGCGTCGGCAATGTCATATGCCGTCGTCTCCAGAACGTCCGAATTTAAGAAGTACAAGGCGGGATGGCGTGCAATTTCTTCTACTTGTATCACGCGGTCCCGGGGATAGGGGTTGTACTCCATGAAGCTTATCCCGAAAACAACTTTCTGGAGTTCGACTCTGCGGGACGCAAGCCAGAACGTGGACACCGACTCTCGGAGAGTTCCGCCACCATACGCAAGATTAGAGTATTCCTGGCCGGTGACGGTGCGCAAAACCTGAACCGGTAACCGAGCCGTCTCTGAATCTCCCAGCAGTACATTTGCTGCTGGATCCCGCTGATAGGCCGGTAATTTCCAAAACACCTGGTTCACCTGCTGAGCATATTTGGAACGGATCGGCTCAGGGATTACCGAGGGTTTGGCAAACACCCCGAAGGGATCCACATAGTAGACCGGGGGGACGACAAGAACCAAGATCGGAACAAAAAACAGAGCCAAGCGGAGCCACATTCGGCCGATATCCCTGCCCCCGCTCCCGGACAGCTGGAACGGTTGTGGTGTTATGGATGACTTGACTGGTTGCGCATCGACTCGGGACATAATCAGAACTGGGCGTAGATGAAGTGAACGCTTTGCTGATGAACTGTCGCCGCCAGAGCAATCCCGGCATAATACGCCGCCCACCGCACTGGAAGGGGCAGGTCAGAAAACTGCGGAAGTTTGGTCATGATGTCCCTGTGCTGGCTGCGCAGATAACTGCCTAACTCAAACAAACCTACTACACCCGTTGCAAGGCAAACTTGAGCACACCGGAGTCTGCTGAAACCATAATAGAACCCTTGCAGAGATCTTATAGGGGATGCCAGACCATCCCCTATATGCTTCATCTGGTACACGATGGCAGATAGCGTTACGGCGCGAAAGAACACTAGCGAGAAGGCGAACATCCCAAAAACAAAAAACGGCCCGACAGCGCTTGTGAAGCTGTTCGCGAGGGGATGTTTACGATAGAAGCGCCGGCGAAGGGACAAGCTAAGACTGTCAACAATGAGATAAATACTATGAACCAATCCGAAAAGTAGAAAGCCGATACCTAGTCCATGCCAAAGGCCTATCAGCACCATGGTGACTGTAATGCTCAATACCAGCCCCCACTTCCCCAGGTTGCGCGTCGTCATGCGCAACGGCGTAAACACATAGTCGGTCAGCCAAGTTGTTAGAGTCATATGCCAGCGGCGCCAGAACTGGCTCATGCTCGGAGCGAAAAACGGGTACGCGAAGTTCTCCGGCGATCGGATCCCGAAGATTGCCGCGGTACCGATGGCAATATCCGTCAGCGAGGCAAAGTCAAAATATATCTGCAAGGCGAAGAGACAGGCTGCAATCCAATTCATGTTGGAATATTGAGGCTGCAGCCCATCGATGTACGCAATCATGACGCCGAGCTGGTCGGCGATCACCGTTTTCTTCACTACGCCCAGCAAAATCCTTCGCAGCCCCATCCGCATCAATTCAGCCGTCTTATGGCCGTCATCCGGCAGCTCGAATTCATTCGCCCGTTGAATAGGGCCTGCCGGCAATTGCGGAAAGAATGTGGTGAACGCAACAAATCGCGCCAGATCGTCCCAAGCCGGGTATTTATGCCAATACACGTCCATCAGATACCCCAGGAGCTTGAAAGTGTAGTAGGAAACTCCCAGGGCGAGCGGGAGATGTCCGGTTGATGAAGCCCGACCCCGATCCACAATCGGCAGGATTTTGATAAGCAATAAGTAGGAGAGTAGCGGGATAAGAATCGCGGCGAGAAGGGTCCGCCGTCCAACGATCCTCCGCCTGTCTCTATCGAGCGCCCGCGCCCCAAAGAAGACACCAGCCGACGCGACCAGAAGTATGGCTGCGGACACCGCCCTCAAAGACCCGTAAAGCAGCAAAGATGCGAAGCTGAGAAAAAACGGCCTAAGCCTTCCGGGACAGATCTGAAATAGAGCGGCGGTTACGAGAACGTAGGCCGCGTAGTGGAAGGAAAGTAGGTCCATTGAGCATTTCGGGGAGGCAAACGAATCTTAGTGTGGTGGCTCACCGACTATTCTCAGAGCTTAACGGCAAAACCCGCGCCAAACAATGGGTATTCAATTTAACGGTTCGTCGTCAGGTTAAAATGACGTACCTTTTGTCGCAAAGAAGATGCTTCGCCGTCGTATACCTGATTTGAAGAGGACCAGGCTGTAGCACCACCGATAACGATCAGAACAGAGAGGGCGAGCTTGACATGGTATAGCTGTTTCGCCGCATAAACACTCCTAGTGAGTACTGCCATCGACCCGATCATACGGCCGTTATACGGGACCTGAACTCGGCCATGTTTAGGGAGCAACACCCTTGATTGATTCAAACCGGCTGCCGCCCGACAATTTGCTCCGAGGTCGAATTCCGTCGCTCGATGGGTTGCGTGCGCTCGCGTTCCTGCTGGTGTTCGTCTCACACATGGGTTTGATGGGGGGCCGTACTGGTGGCTTTGGTGTCAATGTTTTCTTCTCCATTAGCGGTTATCTGATCACCAACCTGCTCATTCGGGAGTGGGACCGCACGGGCACCATCTCTTTGCGCAACTTCTATCTGCGCCGCACCGCGCGCATCTTCCCCGGCATGTACGCCGTGAGCGTTATGTGCATCCTGTTGGTTTCTTTTCACTTGATTTCCGGTGTGTTGAAATGGGGCGCAGTCCTCTTTGAGCTGCTTTACCTCCAGAATTACTCAAGTATGTGGGGGATCTACCATGGCGATCTCGATTACGGGATCCCCTGGACGAGCTCCTTCTGGTCCCTTTGCGTCGAAGAACATTTCTACCTGCTCTTTCCATTCCTATTTCTTTTCCTCCTTCGCCGTCTCTCCTTCAAGCAGGTCGCAGGCACCTTGGCCGGTGTCTGCTTTGTGCTTCTTGCCTGGAGGCTGGTTGCTGTCCGCCTGATCCCGTTTGGGGAGGAATGGTGCTACCGCACTACCGACAGCCGTATGGATTCGATTATTTGGGGCTGCATTCTGGCCTGCGTAGAGCAGGTACCGAAATGGCGGGCGTTTCTGACGCGCGCAAATCTGGAACAATTACTGGCTCCCCTTGGTCTCGCTCTCCTCATTGGGACCTTCATCTTTCATGATAGCGGGCATATGACCACGCGTTTTACTCTGCAGGCCATCGGTCTGCTGCCGTTAGTTTTTTATGTCACCCACTATGCCGAGACTCCGGTCGCCCGCTTCCTCAATCTACGCTTACTGGTGCATCTCGGTACTCTCAGTTATGGGCTTTACCTCATTCATTACCCCATCATCCAACTCATCCGAGCCCACGTCCGCACCAGCGAGCCGATTTTGTGGGTATTGTGTGCCGTCGCTACGTATCTGGCTGCACTAGTCATGCACTGGACCTTGGAGCGCCCTTTCGAGACTATCCGTGCCAGGCTCCGGAAGGCCTGAGCCAAATCACCTCGGGTCTGCTATGCGCCTCGAGATAATCCTTATCCCCGGATATCGCTTGGAGTCTTTCAAAATTTCAGAAAGTGCCGCTGAACAGTTTTGGCAGCCCTTAGGAGATGTTCGTTTTTGCTCAGATAGTCGTCTCTGATCTCGGAGAGCCTCCTTCGTAAGAAAGCCTTTGTATTCCACCGGAGCCCGAGCTTCCTAACGGCGGTGTAGTCGTTCCGATGAACCAGAGAGAATGTCTGGCAAACGCCTGGACCTAGTTCCACTGAAAGCCGAATGCCGGCATCATCTTTCTTAAAGTCACAGGAGAGGGCTCCGTCCACAAGCACCTGCTCAACCGAGCCGCTAGCACATGAGTCGCCCCATTCGATGGAATAGCGCCTGATAGAACTCGACTCGTTCGAAATTTGTACGGTACCTGAGTAAGCACGAACATGTGTGCCGTCGTGAGCCCGTCGGGTGAGAATTGAGTTGCCTACGACGGTTGCCAGGTTGGACCACCGTACTTCCGATGCCACACGGTTGATCTTTGCGGCAATCTCGACCAGCGCCTCGGGATGTTGAAATATTTGGTGGTGTTCAACGATCAGAAGGGGCCGGCCAAAGAACAGGTTGAAGGCGATGTCGTGGTTTTGCGTTTGCCTGATAGGTTTGCGCAGGAATAGCGGAAACCCTCCATATCGAAATACAGCAGGTTGGGCGAGTTCACCGATGGTAAGCCGAACCGGCTGGTCCGCAGGATGAGGAACCGTGTTCACTGCGGCGTAGAAGTTGTGGGATTTGAGGACTCTCATGGCGTCTATCGAAAAGTTTCCCTGGGGAAACACCATGACCTTGTCACAAGGCACGCCCGTCAGGCGAAGGTGCGAATTCATCCGATCCTCTGCGACCTGGAGCAACGTGTTTAGAAGAGCAATGTCAGAGGAAGCGAATTCCGCCCCGGTGTGGTCGTTCCCGTGGAAGCAGAGCGAGAGGCGCGCGGCGTTCTCCCGGAACATGCGCGTAATTCGCGGCGAGTTCCTCCGAAAATTGTGAGGTATAAATGCAATGGTGGCGTGGAAATTGTGTTGGTCCGCAAGACGGAGGAGAGATTCAAAATTTAGAAACCCATAGGTCCTCCGCAGGAGCGGATCATCGATGATGATCGAAGCGCGGGCTTTGGACGGCCGCCAACATTCGTCCCCGGCTGCATATCGCAGCGCCATCGCGTGTGGAACAAGGCGGGAAAAGTACTCGACCAGGGGTGCGTCGCCTGCCTCAGCGTTCAGATCCGCGACCTCCTCACTCGCCACAAACAGGACCTCCGCTCCTTCCAGCCCTACTACGGCCATAAAGGGCTGACCGCCAATCGAGATGAGCTGCCGCACGGCCGGGTCGCTCTCACTGGCGCAGAACACGTGATCATTCAGGGGATTCGCGGGACCAAACGAGAGTCCCGAAAATGCTTCGCAAGGATGCTTAGAATCCTTAGCGATCACATAAGCAAGGTGGTCGCCTTGGATTGCTTCCACAGAGGTAAGTCTGCCGCGCGACAGAGCGGCAACCAATTCGGTGTCGAAAGCGCCGACGCGCAGGCCATGCACCAGAAGGTAGGGAAAACGTGACAAGAGAAAAGTAACCAAACCGGCTGGAATTTTGCTCCCTACCCACTCTTCGATCACCTGTGGGTTTAAAACCAGGCAGGAACGACGATCGGACACCGCTCTTTCGAGAAACTCAGCGTATTCGGCGACGCTTGCCAGAGCAAGCGTTTCACAATCTATGCCGAGGAACTCGGCCAGGCGGAGCATCCGAGCGTCAATCGGCCTCAGTTCGCCGAGGTAAGGGATAAGCAGTTTCAAACGCTGTTCTTCCTCTCAGGCCCTGCTTCATTTCTTTGAAATCGGTCGCAGCCGACTGGAAAACTCCTTCAAAGGAGTGTCTGGCCACAGCGGCACACCGCATTGGGCGACGGGAACTGCCGGGTTGCCTTGGACTACGGTCATCGGCGGTACGGAGCTGGTGACAACGCTTCCCGCAGTGACTACCGCGCCCTCCCCAATCTGCACGTTCGGGAGAATGATCACACCTGGTCCAATGAAGGCTCGCTTCCCAATCAGTACACCGCTGCGTAATTCTTTAAAGTGTGCAATAACAATGACACCAATTCCGATAAACACACCGTCGTCGATCGTGATCAGCTGCGGGAATTCCGTTTCGAGCACTACATTGGTGCTGATCCAGACGTTCTTTCCGATATGTACCCCGCGTGCGCGATGCAACGAAACGCGCAGATTCTTTCCGCCCGGCAAGATCATAGTGAACACCTGAAGGATTCGATTTATCGATCTTCGGAGTAAATTCTCCTTCATTCGTGTTATCCCCGCTGCGACAAACGCCGCTTCACCGCGTCAAAGGATGCAAGTTCCAGCAACTCCGGCAGGTCAATATGTACACCGAATTCATCATCCAGAACAGCGAGAAGATTTACGATGCGCAGTGAATCCCATCCGGGTATCGCATCGAATGTTTTGGCAGTCCTGATCTGATCGCGAGTCGCGCTGGGAAAGACCGACTTAAAGCAGCGCATCAAGTGATCGACGTCACGGTCATCCATTGACAGGTACCTCCTCCACATGGTGCGGCATTTTCGGGGCCTTGCTCAGGAACGAAGACCGGGATAGCCGCGGATTCATTTCCCCGTCGATCAGTTGCAGAAGAAAATTCATCAGCGGGCCATTGCGGCTTGTCGCCTGCACTTCGAAAACAATCTCAGTGGCGCCAAACTTTTCAAAGAGATATTGCAGGCAATGAAATTCAATGCGGCGCGAAAAGGCGCGGCAACTCATAACCCACCTTTCAACGACAAACTTCTCCGCCGCCAGCCTTCCTGTCAGCACGGCAATTGTCCCCAAATTACCGAATGTATCCTGATAGGAAACCGTTAGCAGATATGTCTGAGAATCTTTGAGAAACCTGGACCAAGCCGCCTCATCATATCGCTTGCCATTCAGATTAAACTGGTTTGTCTTATTCAATAACTCGAATGCGCGCGCGTCCTCCGCCGGCTTACCAAGGGCGAACGTCAAGCGCCCGTCGGCCTGTTCCAGGAAATCGTCCAGAGGGTCTCCCCCTGTGGGCTGCCAGGATGCGCCGGAGTTGCGGATACTCTGCAATCGAAAAGAGTCCTCTTCGGAAATGCGAGTTTTAGCAAATCGGTTTCGCAGGTGGCTCAACATCTGCCAAAATGCAGAATAATCGTCCTTGGGAAATAATAGACATTCCATTTCCGGGAAGGCGCCTTGCGCTTCCGCAACTTCCATTGTGCTGTCATCGACGAACACTACAGAGTCTGCCGAAACATTCCATGTCTTCAGGATGCATTGGACCGATTTCGACTTTGGCCACCAGCGTGCCTCAATGGGGAATACGCTCGCCTTAGGAAGCAGGAGATCGTCTCGCTCGAAAGCCTTTTCAACCAGGGCAAGGTCATTCTTGCTGGCCGTGGCAATCAATATTCCGGCGCTCGCAAGGGAGGCCAGGAACTGCTGGTAAATCCCGTGAACCTGAGCATGCTGCTCAAGGCTCCAATGGATCCCCTCCACCCCAACTTCGCCAAGGATGCCCGCCCACAATGTGTCATCCAGATCCGTAATCAGTCCTTTCTTAGGTTGCTGCCGGCAAATTAACTCTGCCATGAGCTCTCCCACCACAGAAGCATGGAAGGTTTTGATAAGGAAAACCCTGGGTGATCTCGGTTCGGAGGTCAAACCTCTTGCCCGGAGGCGATTTCTCATCGAGATGCTGCCCACTGATCACGGATACCTGGTGGCCTATGGCCTCAGCGAAGGAGGTGAGATCTCGTCGGAGACGCAACTCGAAGACGCTGCTTTGTTGCGTGACCGTATAAAAGAGTGGAGGAAGTGGCAGCGTAGGAAGGCAAATACATACCGGAAGGGCCAAAGAAATTCCTTGCAAAGCACGGCTTAGCCGTTGGAGGCTGAGGTTCGCCGACTCCACAATATCCGGCAGCTTTTCGACCTGCCAGCCACCCAAGCTTCGCAGCCCCAGCCGCGAATCGAGGTCTGGCCATTCGATCGCTACCGCAAGGGCGTCGTGCTCTCCAGGGTCCAGCCGTTCCAGGTTTCCGGCCAAGTCACCGAACAAGCCCGAATTGACTTCGATGCGACGTGCCGGACAGAGGTTACGCAGGTGTGCGGCAAGAAAGGTTTCCAGATGAAGGGGAGTGAAACCACAAGCCAAAAAAACTCTCAACGGACGCGCGTTCTCGGCAACCGGGTCCTTAAGGCGTTCGAGAGCATCCATCAGATTCACGCGCGCCTATTCTCACTTGGCAATGGCCTCGACACTTTAGAAATGCCGGGCTCTTTCCTTCCTGCTCCTCAACTGAGGATTTCCGTCTTTCCCAAGTTTGGCCAGACTTCGAACTCTCAAGGCTTCCAGCCCTCATGTATTTCCGCGCAGCTGCCCTACTCACGAAGGGAGCAGGACAGCCATCTCGTTTTCCCGCGCCATTCTTGTCTGCAGCTGAAGGAGTACGCACAGTATGAACATATAAAATAAATTGATATCGAAAAAGTAAGCGGTGCCATAGTCCAGTCCAGTCAGCATATAAGAAAGAAGACAGTAAAGAAACGCCAGCCAACCCGGAGGATACGTTTTGCGGATCCTCCACATCGCTCGAATAAGAAAAGCCTGCGCCAAAAGATACAAAAGTAAGCCGACAATGCCCTGTTCCGAAAGAACTGTCATCAGTGTGTTGTGGGGGACGGTCATCGATTCGATGCCCTTCCATCTGGACATATACCGTGGGTTCTGCGAGGCAACATCGTGGTATAAATTAAAACCCACCCCGAAGAAGGGATACTCGCGAACCACTCCCAGCGTTTCTCGGTGCTGCGCGAGCCGTTGATAGAGGTTGTCTGGCCTGGCCACACGATCCTCGTATAGGCGTGGATCAAGCAGCTTTGCCGCCAGGGCTGCGAGCACGATAATCCCGAAAAACGCTGCCCATAGTCTGCGGGAAATCAACCGGTGCTTGGAACAGGAGTCGATCACGGCAATCGGAACCAAAACAAGGACAATACCGCGATTCATTGGGAGCAGCGCTGCGACCACTGAGGCTACCGATCCTGCCTTGTGCAGTAGTGTCCGCCAAGGAGAGACTATTTGCGGCATAAGGCGCCGCAAATAGATGACGAAGAATAGGCAGAGCAGGCCCACCATGGATAAGACGATCTGTTGCTCGAACGGCCCATCGGCTCGCCGGATGTGGGTCTCTGTCAACTGCGGCTCCGAGCCTTTCGAGGGAAATAGATCTCCGCCCGTCGTTAATTCTATGAGCCCGGTGAGGCAGAGGCCGATACTGAGAATACAGGCACTAACGTGCAACTTTCGAAGATCTTGGGGCAGTGGGAAATAGCGAAGCGCATAGAGCCCAAAGATTGCCGGCATCAGCATGCCGTCCACCAGCAAACGATAGGAGGTGAGTACTTCAGATGGAGGGTGACCCGCAAGAGAAAGAAAGCACAGCAGCAGATAAAGAGCCCAGAAATATCCGCTGATCCGTATGTCGCGTGCCAGGGGCGCCGCAAAGGCTTGCCGGGAGACGACAAGCATATCAATTACCAACAATATGACGAATGCACGGTCCACGGTGAAAACGGCGTGCTCCGCCGGGTACGAGAAGAGATAGTAGCAGTACGGATATACGGCCACCCATAGAAGAACGACGTAATGAAATTGGCCGCGTGCGAAGCTTATCGCAACCCAGATGAGCGCAGTCCATCCTGCAAGGATAGCGATGCCCACCCCCGTCGGGGCGAGCGGGAGTATGACCACGAGCGGCACCATGGAAAGCAGAGTGAGCAACCAGTACAAATTACGGATGGTGCTCGGCGGCCCTGCCTCCGGCGCCCACGAGTTGTTCCTGAACAATTCCATAAAGATAACGACTGAACGTGGCCTTCGGTACCTATGTGCGTCAACGTGCCTGTTGGGACTTCCAATTCCATCCAACCTCTACCCAGGACTAACGTCCGGGGCTACTTTCGCGCCGTTCCTGACAGGACTTACATCTTCTCTCCAATCATGCAAAGACACCGTCCTTCGCGTCCTGACCGCTTCCTCCACAGCAAACGTTACCTCTGTCACCTCCAGTAGCTCCGCAAATGGAATCGGCGCATCTTTATTTTGGTTCATTGCCTGGATGGTCAGTTCCATTTCCCGGCGATGGCCTTTATCGCCTTTACCTTTCAGCGCCTCCGTCTTGCCGTTGCGGGACAGATAGAGGGTCTTGAAATCATCGATGCGCGCGATACTTCCTTCGCAGAATACCTCGAAATATTCCTTGGCAACGGCACGATCTCCATTTGCGAGATATAGCAGATTCGCCAGGGAGCCATCCTGAAATGAGATGGTGACGGTTAAGTTGTCCTGGTTGTAGCGTCCGGCGTCGGGCAGAGCTGCAGCAGTGACCGTCTCCATTGGGCATCGCACCACAGCTCGCGCCCAATCGACAAAGTGACACAACTCACCAATGATTCTTCCTCCGTTCTCCGGGCTCTGCGTCCAACTGCTGCGAGGAGAAAATCCTCCGTTGCAGCGGAGATGCACCAGCATCGGATCGCTGCGGTCAGCGAAGAAGTTTCTCAGTTTTTCCGTTAGGGGCGAAAAGCGGCGATTGAATCCCACCATAAGGAACGGAGACCGGTTTTCTGCCAATGCTCTTGTGTACGCCGCTCTCACCATTTCCAACTGCTCGCGATCGACGGCAAGCGGTTTCTCGACAAATACGGCTTTTCCCTGCTCAACCGCGGTTGTGGCGTAAGCTGCATGGCTGTCATGCCGCGTGAGGATGAATGTTGCGTCCACGTTGGGGTCGGAAAGCAACTCAGAGGGCGTCTCAGCGATTCTGAAATCAAATAACTTCCGAGCCGATTCAGCGGTCGCACCCGAGCTTGTAGCGACAGACTCGAGAATCAGCTCAGCAGAGGAGCGCAAATAGGGAAAGAAAACGCTGCGAGCGAATCCCCCTGCACCAATACATCCCACACGCAGTTTGCCGGCTGGCCGGGGCTGCGCTGAGCGTGGCGCGCCGTACCGCTTGTCAGGAATGCGAAAATCGGGCGGAGCATGATAATCGAGAATCCCGGTATAGATGCCGGTCTCGAGAGCTCCATACGCCTTAACTCCTTCCTCTACCGGGAAGCGATGTGCAAGCAGCGGCTCAACGTTGAGAGCACCCGCCGCTAGCAGATCCAGAAATGCCTCCATGTTTCGCTTTTCCGTCCAGCGTACGAAGCCGACGGGATAATCATGCCCACCTTCTTCGTATTCCGGATCATAGCGGCCCGGGCCGTAAGACCTCGACATCGACAACGAGCCTTCTTTGCTGTACATGTCGCCTCGTGGATACGCCCATTCCGATATCTCCAATGACGGCGATGCGGCCCCGGTCCCGGAGCAGCTTTGCCGCCAGCTCGAGCGGTTCGGCTGATTTCGAGGCCGCTGTAATCAACGCCGCGTCCACTCCATATCGCGAGAAGGCCGCGACGGCGCTCTCCAGTCTGGGATCGTCGGTACTTAGCGCGAGGTGCGCTCCGAGAACGATCGCTTGCGCAACACGTTCACTGGAACGATCGATGGCAATTACTCTGCAGCCCGCGGCGCGAAGGATCTGAATTGCCAGAACACCTATCAGGCCGGCCCCGATCACTGCTACCGTTTCCCCGAAGGTGATCCCTGCTTGCCGTACCCCATGCATCGCGATCGCGCCAATCGTCGTCAGCGCCGCCGCCTCCAGGCCGACATTTTCCGGAACCCGGACGGCGAGGTTGCGGGGCACGAAGTTAACCTCGCAATGGTTGGCATAACCACCTCCCGCGCACGCCACCCGATCACCGGGTCTAAATTCGGTAACACCCGCGCCCGCTTCAAGCACATACCCGGAGCACGAGTAGCCCAGGGGAGAGAGTGTGTCCAGACGCGCCTGTACCTTTTGTTGCGCGGCTCTGAGCCCATTTGATCGCGCGTATTGGAGCACTTGCTTTACCAGATCGGGACGAGCCCTCGCTTTACCTAGCAAAGACTTGCGGCCGGTCTTCACCTTCACGCTCTCTGTCCCCGCGCTAATTGCGGAGAATGCAGTCCGTACGAGAATACCTCCTGCCTGAATCTCAGGGGCAGGCACATCGTACGTCGACACCTCACCCGATCTCATATCTTCAAGCAAAGCGCGCATTCAATCACCCTCCAAGGCGGTGGCTCGGAGGACGGCTGCATCGAGATGCCCAGTGGCGGGGTATGTGTACCGCCGGCCGCGCAGAAGGGAGACGATCAACCCCGCTAACTCTTTCGCCCTTACATCCCATGTGCAATCTCGCACCACTGCCTGCCGTTGCGCGGCTAACTCCGGAGTGTCACTGCGCAGCGCGCTTTCAATGTGCCCTATGAACTCCTCGGTGCTGCGATAGATCCGCAGCCCTGGAGTGTCAAGGTATTCATAGAGCGGCGAGATAACTACCGGCTTCCCCGTAGCCAGATACTCGCGCACCTTGATGGCGCTTCCGTAGCTGGTGAATGCGTTTTTCTGACGCCAGGGCAAGACACACACGTCGAAGTAATATGCATATCGGGGTACCTCGTGATACGGCTTGGAGCCAAGGAAATGAACGTTCGGGGCCGAGATCCTTACCAGGTTGGACTTGAGACCAAGCAGCACCCAATGCCACTGAGGGCGAAGCCGCGAGACCTCTGCCATCAAATCGGTATCCATTACGTAATCCATCCCGCCGAAATAGCCTAGGATTGGACGGGGGATGGCCGCCAGTTCCGGTGCAGCCTGGACGTTCAGATTGGAGAAGTGTTCGAAGTCCACAGCCTGCTCCAGAAAAAACCGATTCGGCTCCGTCGCCTCCTGAAAGAGCTTTCGCCCCGAATACATCACCAAGTCCGCCGCATCTTTCAGCTGACGGTCGTATTTGCGAATAACCTGCACCGATAAGGCGCTGTCTTCGTTGGCATCGTACTTGTCCGATACCTGGTACAGCAGCAGCTTCTCACCCAGACGCCCTGCCATCTCCGCCGCGGTAGGGATCGCCACCCACAGGATTGGACGCGAGATACGAAGCAGCAACATGGCCAGGCGCAGCTGCGCGACCAGCAGGATCCGGTTGAGCCACCGGCCGATCCTCGATCCGTAAAGCGGCAGGTTCACCGGTGTCATCACCCAGAGACCCTCGGGAACGCTGCGCAACCAGCGGGCGTAGCTCCTTAGTTTCCGCCTGATCTTGAGAAAAAAATCCGGGTTAGCCATGGAAGGCAGTCCCATGCTGATGGAATTGACGAAGAGGACTTTGTTCCGCAGCGCATAGCGCTTAAGCAGATGATTCTTGGAGTGAGGGTGATGGTACCACCAGTCTTCGCCCGCGAAGCAGACGATGCTTTCACCCTCGAGCGTGTTCTTATCTTTGGTTTCCACCGTCAGTCCCATTGCACCCTGGTCTGCACTTTAGCAGGCAGGTTCGCCGTGGTTTGGATCCGGATACAACTCGCCGGTAACTCTGCGCCATATTCTCGGGAGATTTGAGCCGGTATAACGCTCAGCGCCAGGGGACTCTCGGCCTCACATCGAAGATACAGCCGGCGCGGACCCGCGATGGCGCAGCTGACCGTCTCTCCAGTCATCATCTCAGAAGAAACCCGCCATTCGGGGCCCAGGATATACCGCAGCTCCAGCGAATGCTTTTCCGCCCCGCTCAGCTCATCGAGCACCAACAATGAGCCCTGGGTCAGCTGCACCGTCCTGCGGTGCTCAATGCCAATCCTGGAATAACCGTGATGCGATGCTCGCACCGCCATTTCGCCGTCTTCCGATACCACAATGCGGGACACAGTCGCTTCGTTGCCGCATTGAAAAAGCGACCCAGGATCGGTGGGAACGATATTCTGGTCCGCTCCATCAACCATAAGGGTACTATGCGTCCTGGTGGAGCGATCAAGGTTCCGCAGCTCTGCCGAACGCGTGTAGCATCGGCTGCCGCTATCGCAGAAAACTTCCTCAGGCCCAAGACGAAAAACGATGGACAATTTGTCGCAATGGGTATGACTGCCTTTCCCGCGAAGTCCGTTCGGCATAGCGCAAAAGATCACCGAAGCTTCCCCTGAGCGAAGCAAGGCAATTCCAGAGTCCGGCATGACCGACACTGGCTTCTGTTCGGGTTTGCCGGCGTAACCACCCGTCCTAAGCCCAAACCACACCGCGTCATCCCCCCCGCCCCCCACGGGAGTCTGAAGCAGGTAAGAAGCCAAACCACAGAGGGACCCGACTTTCAGGGAGTGCCTTTCTGCAGCCGGAAGCATTGTCTCAGCAAGATCGTCACAGATCAGCTCGACCCTGCCATTATCGCAATCTCCGAGGTGCGGCAGCTTCCAGCCATCATCGGCCAGAAAGGCGATCCACTCGAACATCTGCCGCAAGCGACCCTCGAATTCCGGTGCGATCACGCATCCGTTTCGTTGCTGCACCACCAACGAATGCAGAAACATCTGCGCGACCAGAACGTGATACCCGGTGGAAGCCTCGCAATCGCCTCCGTCCGCATAGGTCTGAAGAAAAATCTCGCGTTGAACAGCCCGCGCGTATTTTCCTAACCGCCGATCCATTCCGCGTCCCACGAGATGTGCGGACAAGGTCGTCAGTCCGACAACGTTGCTCAGATAATGATTGCTGCGCAGCAGAAGAGAGAACTCGCTATGAGCTTCGATAAAACGGAGATGCTGCCAGAGCAAAGCGGTCATCTGATCGAGCCAGGGCTTTTCTTCGGCGGTAAATGGCCATAACAGTTCCAAGGTAAGGCAGAGGCTGATCCCCCGCAGAGCCGCTTCCATCGCTACGGTCCAATTTACCCCCGTTCCTATCGGATTGCGCGCCATCCAGTCCGTCAGTAAAGACTGGAGAGCCTCGCGGTATTTGCGCTCGCCAGTCAGCACCCAGGACTTGGCCACCACCGGGCCGAATTGCAAGCGTGAGAGCTCCCAGGGGGCCTTCACGTCCGATCCGTCGTGGCGCACGATTTGAATTTTTCCCGAAGCTTCCATCGGCCAGTTTTTTCCGGAAACCCAGTCACACTGCCAGTCGGGGTTTATCCCGAGATGAGGCTTGCCGTACCCCATCAGCGGATACTCTCCCCGCAGGATCGCGTCTGCATAAGCGAGAACAGCCTCCCGGGAGCGCTCGGAGACAAGATCCCTCTGCACCCGGTAATAGCCAATGGGGCGGAAAATGACCGGGCAATCGCCATTCTGGCCGGCAAACTTGAAAATCGATTTGCGTATGGACCGGATGCCGCGCCATCCTGCTTCCCCAATCAGGGTCGGGAGGGGCTCGTGACGCAAGGCGGTCCCAAGGTTGCGCAGCTTCACCCAGGGTTTCCTGTCGAGCGTGGTAGCGTCATCGAACTGTACTTTCGGTCAGGGCTATCGCTGGGCATGTCGCTCAAGGCCCAAGAGACATTTCGCGCCCAGCTGTGGCGCTCGACCGCGGCCCGCCGCGCGGCGGCGCCAAGAGCCCCACGTTTTGCCGGATCCAGGGCAAGACGCACAATCGCTTCCGCCAATTCGTTAACGTCGCCGGGCGTGATCAGCCACGCGGTTCGGTCATGCTCCAGAACTTCGGCCAATTGCTCCAGCCTGCTGGCGACAATGCTCTTGCCCATCGCCATATATTCAAAAATCTTCGTAGGCGACCCGAAGAACCTGCTGCCGTCTGGCATGGGAATATGCGGGGAAACCAGGATGTCTGCGGCGTCAAGATATTCGGCAACCTTATCGCTCGGGAGCGATCCGGTAAATATCACCTTTCCCGCCTTCTCGTATGCTGCCAGGGCAGAGCGCATTTCTCCATGGAGTAATCCATCGCCCATCAGAACGAAGCGCAAACGGCATTGCGGCTTATTGCTCAACAGCCTGAGGATTGCCTGTTCCAGGATCTGTATTCCATGCCACAGGCTGAATGATCCGGCAAAGCCGATCAGCACCTCGTCGGGTTCTATGCGAAGCTCCCTGCGCCCAGCTTCTCTCCCCGGTCCAGGATAGAAAAAGTCCGGATCCACGGCATTCGGGTTTACCCGAATCTTATCTGCGGGAATGCCTCTCCCGGCCAATTCTGCCCTCAGGGCTTCGGAAACCACAATGATCCTGGCCGCGCACCGGAGACTTACTTCCTCGCACAAGTGAATCAGGCTCCGGAAAAGGGTTGGATCCCAGTTATCTGCAATCCACCCTTCTGGACCGTTGTACTCAAGGATCAATGGAATTTTCAGGCTCTTTGAGAGCAGCGCTCCGGCAATCGACAAACGGCAATGCCGCTGATACAAGAACTGTGGAGTACTCGAAGCGAGGAGTTGTTGTACTCCCCGGGCGAACGTAAAGTTAAAGGAAAGGGCGCGAGCTTCCCAGAAGAAGTAAGGGCGGCTTCGCGGAGCTACAATTTCGTTCTTGAAAGCGTCCTGCGCCAACGGGGTGCCGCTGAATACGCGGCAGGTTCTTCCGCTGCTTTTAAGGCCGTAAAGGAAACCGCGAATGTGACTGATCGCTCCACCACTCGATCCCATGGGCGCAAGGCTGGGAATCAGATAGGCGATCGCACCGCTGCCTGTATCGCCGGGAGCAGCTGCGGTACGCATGAGGCGAAGCTGAAGATAACACCACCAAAAAATCAGCGTCTTCAGATCGAGCAGAATACTGAGCAAAACTTTGGGAGCAGAACGCAGGATATCGACGGTTCGCATCGTTTCCCACCGGGCGCCGCTATCGCAGAGCACAGTCTCCCGGCACCGGTGCAGAAAATGAGTGCATTCGAGAATCTGTCTGTACTTCAACTCGTCGAGAGATCGAAAGTAAAAGACAAGGGCCTGCCCGCGAAAGCCGCGAAGTAGACCAATCCGCTCCGGCATGCTGCTTGCTCGCAACCTGGGATACGGGAATTCCATGACCTCGATCCCCGGATAGCGGCTGCTCACTAGTTCGCGCGCGCGCTCCGCGTTTCCCGACCAGACACACAGATAAACGACATTACGCTTTGCCATCGATATCGCGTTGCATCCTGAAGGCTGCGGTGGCTGGGAAGTGTGCGAGCTCATTTGGGGAGGGAACCTGCCGTTTCAATTGAGGTTCTCTCAGACTAGTTCGCATGTTGCCATGAGACGTCAGGCTCACGACACTAGCGATTGCGATCGGGCGTTGTGTAGTGATTGTAATAGCGCGGGCTGTAGTAGTAATACTGCGAGCTCATGTCTGCCCGGACCCCATTGAGAACAATGCCAATAATATTAGCGCGTACCCGCTTGAGTTGTTCCACGACGCTGGCCACTGCGCTACGGTTGGTGCGCCCGGCGCGGGCAACGATAATTACGCTGTCCGCGAGCGCGGCTATCTCCAAAGGTTCCGCAAAGCCGAGCAGCGGAGGCGAATCAATGACCACCAGGTCGTACTCACGCTCGGCCTCATCCAGAATAGACCGCAGCACGATGCCGATCCTGTCTGCGACCCGTCGCGACGATGGACCGGCCGAGAGAACATCAAGATCCGGATAGGCGTACGGTGTCTGCACGGCTTCTTTCCAGTGCATGGTGCCATTGACCACATCGGAAAGGCCGCGATCGTTGGAGACGCCCAGCTTGATCACCGGCCGGCGCATGTCGCCGTCGATCAAAAGCGTCCTGCGCTGCTGCTGGCTGTGAGCTGCAGCCAGGTAGAGCGCGATCGTCGACTTTCCTTCGGCAGGCGATGCGGAGGTCACCAGGATGCTCCTGGGGTGATGCTCCAGCCCGGCCGAGAGCAAAATAGAGCTTCGCAAAGTACGAATGGCTTCATCGAAGGCCGCGTTCGGCGTCGCCAGCATCTCCTTGCCAGAGGTTCCGTTGAAACTGGCGTCCGGATCCGGCATTAGCTCCTGCATGGGCAAACTCCCCATGGTAAATTTACCCACGGGAAGTGAAGGCAGTAGGGGAACGCGCAGTTCACGCTGCAGATGCTCGCTGTCCAAGACGGTCGTATCCAGAGCATCCATGAGAAAGATGATGCTCAGACCGATGATGGCGGAGCCCAATAACGCCAGCAGCGCATTGAGCGTCGTCTTGGGGAACGACGGATAGAGCGCAGGCCGCGCCACATCCGCCAGCCGGATCGAACTGCTTTCAAAGCTGGCGTTGATGCCGGCTTCACGAATTTTGCGGATAAGCTCCTCGTAGAGCGCCTTATCCGTATCCGCTTCCTGCTTCAGCGCTTTGTACTCGAAGGACCGCGCGTTCATCTGGTCGAACTCCGCCTTGGCCTGGGTCATGTCCTGGCGAAGTAAGCTTTCCCGGTTCACGGCCTGCTGATAATCAATGCCTACGCGTTCCACAATCCGCCGCCGCAGAACGTCCACTTCCCACTGTAGTTCGCTCACCTCTCCGGCCGCCTTCTTATAGACCGGATGAGACGATCCGAACTGCGCCTTGACCTCGGCAAACTTCTCCGTCGCCTCGTTCAGCTTGGCTTCCAGGTCGCGCAATTGCTCCCCTTGCTCAGACGCTTCTGCTGCCGGCAAAGAGCCGTTCTTCACCGCGTTGTACGCAGCCTCCTTGCCTGCCCGATCCACCTCCGCTGCCGTGAGGTCGTTGTCGAGGTGAAGCAGCCGGGCGGAGAAAACATTCGTCTTCTCCTCCGGGTTAATCACATCCAGATCTTTCTCCAGGTTGGCCAACGCACCTGCCGACCGCTCCATCTGGGCCTTCAGCTCTTCCAGCTGCTTCTCCATGTAGCCGGTCATCTGCGAAGCTGCCTGAAAGCGGATGTCGTAGGTATGCCGTATGTAGCTGTGGGCAATCTCGTTCACCACATCGGCGGAAAGCTGCGGATCGGGCGACCGGTAGGTAATGAGCAGCAAAAACGTGTGCAGCGGACGAGTAACCTTCAAGCCGTGAAGCTCAATCGGCGCGTCCTTGAGCCGCGAGGAGAGGAGTTTATCGTTCGCCAGCTTGCGCATCGCGGGCGTCAACAGATGGTACTTCTCGACCACCGGACGCAATACCGCGTCCGATTGCACGATCTGCTCCTGCGTGGTGAGATAGTTCTCTACATCCACCGAGTTGACCGCGGTTGTACTTTCGGCGCCAAGAACCGCCGCCGGTGTCTGCCGGTCAATATCAATCACCGCTGTAGACTCATAGAGCGGAGTCAAGCGTTTGGAAACAATGACTGTGGCAATCACGGAAAAAACTACGAATGCGACCAGCTTCCAGCGGTGGCGCTTAACGATCCACAGATACTGAGAAAGCGAGGGCCCATTGAGCGGCGCCTCCTTTTCGATCGCCGGGAGAAGAACACGAGGCGAGACCGGCCTACGCTCCAGACCGTTTGCGCTCTCGTCCGCTCTCTCCTTTGGGATCGCGATCTCTTCTTTACGCATAGGGCCAGTCTCAGTGCCAGATAATGTAGTCGGTAGCGGTTGCCGTCCCTAACCCGGCGATCCGGTCCAGGGTTTCTGCCGTGAGGCGTTTTCCGTTGTTATCCGGAATGTAGAGTATGTCGTTCGCCTGCAGGGGCACGTCGGGCGACTGGCGCTTCATGATCTTCGCCAGGGGGACGGGCACTTCCGTCTTGGCGCCCCCCGCCGATCTGCGATACACATAGGCCACCTTGGCAGAGTAAGGGGTGAGGCCTTCCGACAGAGCCAGCAGCTGCAGAATCGTGGTCTCTTCATCATTCCTTACCGGGTACGCTCCCGGTTTCTTGACGTTGCCAACCACGTAGATCTTGAGCGCCTCGGGGACCAGCACTTCCTCGCCGCCATGCAGCAACACGTTGAGCGCGGGATCGGCATTGTCGATCAGTTTCCGTACCGGTATGGTTTGCGTGATCCGGACCGGCTTCCCGTCCCGCACCACTTCCTTGCTGACGACAATATCGGAGCCGGCATCCTCTCTCATCCCGCCCGCGCGCGCGATCGCATCCAGCAGCGGAATGGGCCGGGTCGCCTGAAAGACCAGCGGATTCTTGACCGCCCCCACTACGTTGACCGGCCGGCTCTGGTACTCGACGATGGTGACGGTCACGATGGGGTCGACCAGCACATTCCCCCTGGTCAGTGCCTTGGCAATTGCCGATTCGAGCTGCGAGGGCACCATACCCCGCACCTGTATAGGATCTTTGAGCATGGGCAGGCGGATGTTGCCGTCGGCATCTATCCGCACGGTGCGTGTCAGTTCCGGGGAATCGTAGACGGAAAGGGCCAGCAGGTCGTCGGGCCCCACCGGTTGGGTGGGCAAATTGGAGTAGGCGTAATCGAGATTCGGGACCGTGGAAACAGCTCGTTCAGCCTGTTGGGCGTAGACGGTTCCGGTCAGCGCGAGACAGCAAACGCCGGCCAGGCACCCACTCGTGCGAGCCACAGCGCGACCCCAACGGCGAGCGCAATCGCACGCTTGCAGAAGCGCAGATCGGATTGCGGCAATTTTGAGCTGCGTCATGACGGATGCGGAAGAACGTCTAATCCAGTCTCCGGCGGGCCGCTGGCAGGTTGCCGGTACCGGTTGGCGCAGTTATACGCCTCATAGTCCCGAATGTCATCTCTCGGACCCCTCTGCCAGGTAAACGATCGATCACCCTCCATTTGCTGTTTCTTGAGTGTAGTCTCAGAACGCAGGAGAATCAGCCCCGGAAGTGGAGATTTTCTGTTCCTGGCAATGCTCTACCGTAGCACCGGTGAGCCTGACTTCTTTAAGAGCAAGCTTTCCTTCCACCCGCACGGTGCCCGGCTGCCTTTGGTAAAGCAGAGATAGATGTACGAAGGCGGGTGCATCCGGGGCGGCAAAGCAAGCGTAGGCTTCTCCGCCTTGTTCCGCGGAAAGACTCCCCGTTCTGGCCAGCACCGCGCCCGATCTATCGTCCGTCACCGACCATTCCACTCCGCTGCCGGGAGCAATGCCGGTGGTCTGGTAGTGGACGACCAGGGCATATTTTTTCCGTTCTTCGACCGGAGCGGTCTGTTCCAGGAGCAGAAAACCGTCTGGCTCGTCGCCGGAAAACTCGAAGCCAAGCGCATTCGGGTTTACATTCAGAAACGAACTCACCCCCTCGACCGTCTTGAGATGCCAGTCGAAGCCCCGGGAAATGGGCGATTGGCCAAATTTTCCGTTAGTGATTGCGTCGGTGGAGTCCGCCGCAAGCTGGGCATAAGCGATCTGACGCTGCGCCGAAAGCCGGTTCCATACTGGTAACGCCAGGTCGGGGCGCTGCTTTGCGATCAGCCAGTCGCATACCCCCAGCAGGGTTTGCGTGTTGCCCTCGTTGGCTGCCGTCAGCAGTTGCGCCGCTTCCGCTACTGCCTTTGGATCACCCTGAGCCATCAAGAAATTTACGAATTGGATCGCGAGCAGCGGCCTTTTCATTTGCAGCCGGCTGGCAATCTCCCCAGCATTGGGGCTCACGTACCACGCCAGGCGGAATAAAGGCGCAGCGTCGTCCGGATCCATCTGCGCGGCCTTTTGGGCCCAGTACCAGAAACGCGCGGTGTTCTCCCGGCGAAAATAAAAATTGGCCAGTGACCAACTGGGAAGAAACGTGGCATCCACGCTCGCCGCTTGCAACAGAGCCTCTTCGGCCCCGGGTAGATCGTTTCCCGCTTCGGATAAGAGTCCCAGCTGGATCCAGCCGGCCGCATCATAGCGATTGAGTTGCACCGCCCGCTGCAGTAGCGGTTTCGCCGCTGCGGGGTCGACGGCATAGATCTCATCGGCCAGTTTCGCCGGATACGCCCCATTTTTTGGCATCCACCGCATGGCCAAACGAGTGCTGTCCGGCTGATTCCGGCGGGCCAAAAGGTCAGCAACCCCAAAGCGTACATTCCAGACGACACCCAAAACCAGCGCCGCCAAACAGCCGGTCTGGATCGCCAGTACGCCGAGTCGTTTCAGGGGGGTCACGCCGCCGGACCCAGTCTCATTTGCTCAGTTTGTCGATCTGCCGATCAAGTTCGGAGATCGCGTCAAATGGCTTTGCAAACAGGTTTTCCCAAACGATATGCTGCGTTCCGGCCGCGCTATCCAGGTTAATAACGCTGGCCGCGATCAGATCCTTATTGAGCGGAAGGTAGACGGCGGCCAGGCATTTTGTGTATTTGGGCGAATAGAACACGGAATAAACCCGGGTTTCTTTCACCACCGCGGTAAAGGTCCTGCCCACCCTGGCGGTTTGCGCATCGCAATCGGCTTGCGCCTTGCGGGCCAAAGTCTTCTCGGCCGCTTTCTGTTGTACCGTCTGCCCGGGGGCAAAAACGCTGAATAAAAGTGCCGCCATGACCAAGCACGTGCGCATACTATGCAACCTCGCCTGAAAAGCATCCAGGGACATCCCCATATCATACTGATCGGCGTTTGCTGAGGGTGTTTAGATTGCGGCGGCTTGCGGCTCGAGGCAGGGGTGGCTCTCCCGCCGAAGCAGCAGGCCGAGAAGGATCCAGTTGCCGGCGGCCAGGCTGCCATCCGTTGCCAGACTTGACCAGGCCGCCCCGTGCCATGAGTAGGCTGGGATAAGCCAGAGATTGAGGCCGAAGTTGAGCGCGGCCGCGCTGAGCTGCGCGCCGGTGCGGTAGCGCTGGTAGCCGGCACCGGTAAGCGTGTCTCCCGCCCCGAGATGGAGGCTGCGGAAGACCGGCAGCAGGCACAGCCATTGCAGCGCGGAGACGCTGTTGGCAAAGCTGCGGCCGAGAACGTGAGGAATGATGGGGGCGGCCAGAAACATGACGGCAGCAGCCAGCAGGCCAAAGGGCAAGGTCTTGCCCAGCAGTTTACCGGTAAACGCAATGGACCCCCGTGCCCCGTTCCTGCCCATCTGGCAAAAGCGCGGGAAGGCGGCCGACTGAAGCGCGCGGATGGGAGTGCAGCTGATGTCTATCACCCGATAGGCCATGCTGTACGTTCCATTCGCAGCCAGCATGCCGTAGCGGCTGAGCATGGTCTTATCGATATCGTTGTAAACCGAGGTGGTGCTGGCGGCGAAGGAGAAACCGAGGCCCTCCAAAGCCCGCTCCCGAAGCAGGCGAAAGTCGAACTTGGGCCGGCCGAGACGTTTGCTCACCAGGACCAGCGCCATCGCGGCAGAGAGGCAAGAGACCAGGAGCGAAGCCATCGCCCACTGGCGCACGGTCGCGTGGTGGAGAACGAGCACCATGACGGCAGCGGTTAGCAGGCGGGCAATGTTTGTAAGTGAAGTGAGCACGGCCGTGAGCTTGAGCTGTTCAAAGGCCTGAAAGGCCTGGCCGCCGGCCTCCGCGATGCGCGCACACGTGCACTCGCCGACGGCGACGAGAATGATGATCGAGGCGCTCGCCGGGCCGACCATCCACTTGCCGAAGCGGGCCAGGGCCAGGATCACGAGAAAGCCAACGCTCAGCGTGGTGATGAGCACGTTGCCCCAATATTGCGGGAAGTCACTTCTATGGCGACTCACCTGGCGGAGCATAACGACTCCTGAGCCGAGCATGCTGTACTGGCTCAGCAGCGAGACGGCGGCCGCGGCGCCTACCAGGATTCCATATTGGTTGGCGCCGAGCAGGCGGGCGAGCAAGATGAAGTAACATGCCTGCACCGCGAAGTTAAGGCCCTGGCCGAGAAACATCCAGCTGGCGTTCTTAGCCAGCCGGCTTTGCATCAGATCGCGCATCGAGCCCTTCTTGCATCCTGGGTATACATCTCCATCGGCGGAAAATCGATTGTGCGCCAATAAGTTACAGCCTCTCGGGCTGACAAGTGGAAAAAACAGCAGGTCCCTGTTTACCTTCGGGCACACCGAATAATACGTCGCTTGAACGGCGAACAAATGTCACTATGACTGCGTGTGGTAATCAATTTGTCTCTCAATGGGACGACTGTGCCTCAGATCCAGACACTTCTCCTCGGCAGCGTATTATTTCGATCAAACTAAAGTTGATTTCCACCGCACATTCTGTCACCGTTTGGCTTGCTAAGGACTCACGCAGCGGCAGGCAGTTGATCGAAGTCTATTGAAACCACAGGCGGTAGTGCATGGCAACCGACTTTCCTCTCCCCTCTGCAGAGCAGATCGGGTTCCGTCCTCTACCACTCCAAACACAACCTTCCACGATTCTGCGCGGCGCCATGGGTGTGGCGATTCCCGCGTTGCTCGATTTCTCTTGCATTGCTCTCGCCTGCATCGCAGGCATCCTACTCTATGAGCTGCATAGGCCGTTAGGCGGACGCGGCGCTTGGCTGCTGTGGGCAGAGCTTTCGCTCAAGTATGGTGTGGCGTTTGTTATTCTCGCCCAGGCCCATCATCTTTATGCACAGCGCGCCACCCTGCTCCAGGTGGCAGACACGGCACGCATCCTCAGGGTTTCCGTCTACGGGCTGACACTTCTCTCGGTCGGCAATTACTTCACCAAGGCCGATATGCCGCGCTTGCTCTTAACCTATTTCTGGGCGTTTTCCACCATCCTGCTGGTCATGCAGAAATACTCAACCAGCAGGATCATTCGCGATTGGAGTTCGCTTGCGGCCCACCAGCGCCGGGTGCTCATCTACGGCACAAATGGCGAGACGCGCCGCCTCTTTTCTTATCTCCTGCACTCTCCTCACCTGGGCCAGATACCGGTTGGGTTTCTGGACGAAAGCGGCTTTGACAACCGCCGTGTCATCTACAGTCACGATTACAATTTAAAACACCACGCACCCGTCATTTCCGAACCGCTCTCGCAATCTCTCCTGCGCTCTCTGGACATTCAAGAGATCTTCGTGACCCAAACTGTTTCTCAGCCACGCATGCATGAACTGCTGGCTCTAGCGGCCGCCGCCGGGGTCAGAGTCTCGCTGGTAGGCGCAGGTCACCCAAACTTTGCCGAGCGCTGCACCTCGGTGCAGATGATGGACGGTCTCATGGTCACGACGTTCGATGGCGATGGCGACCACCCGCTCCCTTACATCATTTTCAAGCGGGTCCTTGACCTGCTCTTGTCTTCTCTGCTCATTGTGCTCACTCTCCCCATGTGGCTGGTTGCTGCCATCATGGTCAAAGCCACTTCCCGCGGACCGGTCTTCTTCCATCAGGAGCGGACAGGTCAATCGGGCAGACGATTTGTCATGTTCAAGTTTCGCAGCATGTATATAGACGCGCCGACCTATGGGCGCTCTCCCGAAAGCCCAACCGACAAGCGCATTACACCCGCGGGAAGGTTTCTAAGAAGAACCAGCCTCGATGAACTCCCTCAGTTGCTGAATGTTCTGAGGGGGGAGATGTCTCTGGTCGGTCCTCGTCCAGAGATGCCCTTCATAACAGACACCTATACGCGGCTCGAGCGCCGCAGGCTCTCCGTCCCTCAGGGTTTAACCGGCTTGTGGCAACTTAGCGGCGACCGCAAATTCACCATCCATGAGGCGCTGGAGTACGATTTGTACTATATCGAGAACCGCGGCAGCTTTCTTGATTTCGCGATTCTTCTGCACACCTTGTTTTTCTCCATGAAAGGCCTCTAGAGCGTAACTTACATCCAATACCACGGAGCAAGCACGCGGCCTGCACTGCGCACATAACACTTGAGAAGTTCGCTGCCCTTGGAGTAATTGTTGTTGTCCCAGCCGCGGACGCCGTCGATGAAGGGTTCTTTCGAAAAGCGCGGAACCAGACGCGCGCCCTGGGCCCGCTTGGGCAAATAATCTCGCATGTGCATCTCGTGTGTCTTCGAGTCCAGATCGTCGGCAACGCCGCGGAAAATGCGGTCGTACCCGGTCGAAGTCCAGGCCATCAGGCGCATGTCCATCCAGCGCCTGGGGTGGTCCTTCATGTCCACGTACGCGTCGAAGCCGCGCGGGGCACTGGCGATCATCGAGGCCAGATTCTTCACCGTATACCGGCCCGTGATCTTCCAGACTACATGGTTCGCCCCAGCTTCGATGACCATGATCGAGGTCGTCATGGCGTAATCCAGCAGCTTGAACTCACCGTGGGCGCGGCCCTTTTCTGAATAAAGGTGAACTCCGTAGTTGCACAGGAACTCAACCCGCCCACTTAACCCGCGCGAGGCAACTAACTGGCGCAGAGTGGTTACATCGCTGTCGGAATTTTCGACGAAGACGATCCCGTGCAACGGATGATCAATCAAACCAAGGTAGAAGCCCAGCGCTTCGTTGTAGTCCTGTAACCGTGCAACAGGATCGGTTCGTGCCAGGTTTCGCGCGTTCTGAGGTGTGATGGTCGCGGTCATCAATAGGATGTGCCTGGTTGGGCTCGGCCGCTTGGCCGCAGTCCGTTGCCCGGAAACAACTCCGGCGGAGTTTGCCAGCGTGGTCGATAGTGCGCGGAAAATGGAAGTGGCCTTGTGAGAAGTAGGACTCTGCATACTGTGCTTTCCGGGGTTTGAGATTGGTAGCGCCAAGTATGTAGCTGGCACTTCATGCCATTCGAGTGAGATGGGAGAACTCTTCCCAGACAAATCTAGGAGAGGCAACGCGGAGTGTCCAGAGAATATCCCTAAGAACACAACCTTTAGTCCCAAAAAGACACCCATGCGCACCGGCAGCCGTATCAGGTGATGCTGATCAGCGCCGCGGTCAGTGTGGGGATGAAGCACATTGTCTGCGTACCTGCCGGCGTGAGTGTGCCCGGGCTATGGGGGAAGAAGCTACCGTCCGGATTCACCGTAGCGCCCTGGATGGTAACTCCGGAAGTCGCCGCCAGACTCGCCCCTGTCATCGTTTGCAGCGTCGCTAACTGAATGTACTGGTTGGTTTCTATGGTGAGGATCAGATTCTGTAGCGTGTCTTTGTTCACCACCACCAGGTTCAGGCCTCCGCTCGCGGTCCTCACCGCATAAGCCGTGGCTTCGACGGTTCCCGCCGAGAGCTGTGTTTCGAGCAGCGTGCCTTGACCAGCAAGGGCAAAGAGCAGCAGACCGTAGTATTCCGGTCGTACTTCGATCACGCCACCCGCGTCATCGGCGATCGGGGTGTAGCCAGGCGAGCGGCCGCCCCCGTGCATGTTGACCCCGGTCCCGCCCCCCAAGGCCACGTCAAAAAGATAATCAATCACCCACAGGGAGGAAGCGTAACTGTTACTGACGCCGGGAACGCCGCCGTTGTCAAAGGAGTTGCATTCGTCTATCCGGTAGGGAATGCCCAGTTGCTGGGCCCCCGCATTCAGTATTGCCAACTCGCCGGTGAGTTGAGTGTCGGGGCTGATCAGGAAGGCGGCAGTCGGGCTTCCCCCGGTGGCATAGAAGTCGCGATAGTAGTGCTGGGTCAGCAGTGTGATCTCGGCCGCCGTAACTTCCTGCCCGAAAGGCAAGGTCCAGCTGGTGATGTGGTTCCCTCCGGCTACGGCTGGGGCGGTGATGGGTACCTTGGGCGCAGACTGAAGGATCGCGGAGCGAAATAGATTCCAGCGCGCAAGATAGTCCTCGAAGGTCCAGTTGCCGGCAAAGAAATTACCCGGTAAGCCGTACCCATCAGGTTCATTGCCGATTTCGATGCCGAGAAGATTGGAACCGAGAACCGAGACCGCATAAGCTACTTCCTCGGCGGCCTGGGCAGGAGTGGAGGTAGCGAAATTGACCCCGTAGATGCACGGCCAACCGGTGGCTTCTAAAAAACCGGCCAGAGCCTTGATTTCCACCGGCGTGACCTGTGAGTGAGTTCCCGTAGCCGCGGGCGTCCACATTATCTGGTCGACCGATCCGCCGCCAATGCGAAGCACACCGTCGCCCAGGAGCCGAAAGAGCTTAATCATGTGGCTATTGGAGGGATGAAAATAGGCATAAGTCATCGCCGCCTTCTCATAACTCAAACCCATAAACCGCGGCGGAATTGTTCCGCAGGGAGTTACCGTTACCGTCAGCGAAGCCTGGGTGACAGGACCGGGAATTCCCGGCAGGGGACTCCCGATAGGTGGATGGTAGATGTAATTCGAAGTGTAGCCACACCCCTGAGCAAAGGCGAGTGCAGTCCACGAAGCTGCTCCCTCGAGGAGGCGGCGGCGGCTTAGTCTTGAACTGTTCCTATGACCCATGATGCCTCTAAGTGCTACGTTCTTCGGCAAACATCGTCGCAGGGTTGAGCAGTTTACGACGCGGACTTTTCCGTACTGTTCGACTTTGGCACGGCAGACGTCGACGGCCGGAGCAAACACAACCAAGCCGTTAGCGGGAAAAAAGAAGCTCTCTTGTCTAAGTGGACTCATGGTGGCAATCGCTTGGGGAGTCCTCAGTGGTAATCACATGTGCGCAAAGTGTGACACCACCGTCGCAAGGTGAAACGTCGTTCATGGTCAGTACCGTATATCTCAAAAACCAAGGTTGCTTTCCCCCGGCTGTTCTGTCATCTTTTGCCTAGATTAATGAACGAACGTAATCACCTAATAGCACTATTGTCTTTAGATCTATCTCCTGTGTTGGCTTCCAAAGTTTGTGAAGTTAGACGGAACCATTGAACAGCCGCATCTTGACTAGGAGACCTCCCCCGCATGGATGGCCTGAGTACGCACCAAGAACATGTCACCGATACAGTTGCGTTTATGGGGCTCACACTGCAGCCCCGCTCGATAGCGGAAATGAATGCGCTGGTGGAACAAGGGATTAGCGAGCAGCGTAACTGGATCATCGCCAACCATAACCTGCATAGCCTGTACCTTTTTCATCGCCACCCCAAGCTGCGCGAATTTTATGCCCAGGTTCGCTGGACCCATATCGACGGCATGCCCCTGGTCGCGCTCGGCCGGCTCTATGGCTATCGTCTGGAACGCCGCCACCGCGTGACGTTGGTGGATTGGACCTATCCGTTGATGGAGCTTGCCGCTCGCAAAGGTTGGCGGGTCTTCCATGTTGGGTCCTCGAAAGGGTCAGCGGACAAGGGGGCTTCGCGCTTGCGCAAGCTCTACCCCACGCTGCAGATAGAAGTAAGTGAAGGATATTTTGACGCGCGCTACGGTAGCTCCGACAATGAAGCCCTGGTGCAGCGCATCAATACCTACGGGCCCGATCTGTTGATGGTAGGGATGGGCATGCCGCGGCAGGAGTTTTGGACCCAGGAAAATTGTGCCCGGCTGAAGGCGCCGGTGATTCTGTCGTCGATCGGCGCCGCGTTTGACTACGTTGCGGGTGTGGTGCCGACGCCGCCACGCTGGTCGGGCCAGATCGGACTGGAATGGGTTTTCCGCCTGGCGCATGATCCCACCCGGCTCTTCAAGCGCTATTTCCTCGAGCCCTGGTACATACTGCTGCTGTTTCTGATGGATTATCCGCGCCACCGCAACGCAGGCAAACTTAGAACCGACGCGCAAGGACTCAGTTAATCGGGGGTGCTTATCCATCGCAGAGACTTCATCGCCGCCCTCAGCAGCCTGGGCCTGGCACAGTGGCTCGAGGCCACAGCAAAGGCCCAGCCGGCAACCCGTTCACTGCAGCAGCTGGCCGGGCAAAAGGGTCTGCTCTTCGGCTCCTGCCTGGCGTTGAAGTATTGCGTGCAGGCCCCTGAGTATCAGCAACTGTTTCTGGCGCAATGCGGCATCGCCACTCCGGAAGTGAATATGAAATGGAATTCGCTGAGCAGCCAACCCGGCATATACGACTTTGCCACCGCGGACAGATTCGTCTACTTCTGTGCCAGCAATCATCTCCAGGTGCGGGGCCACACGCTCATCTGGCATGACGCACTGCCGGCGTGGGTTGCGCCCCAACTCAATCAAGAAAACGGCCGCAGGACAATGACCGACCATATCGCCAAGGTAGCCGGACATTTTGCCGGCAAGTTGTATTCCTGGGATGTAGTCAACGAGGTGCTCGATCCGTCAAGTCCACGTCCCGATGGACTGCGCGAGACTCTCTGGCTGCGGAATTGCGGCGACGATTACCTGGAGCTGGCCTTCCGCACCGCTGCCGCGGCTGACCCCAAGGCTCTTCTGGTGTGGAACGAGACTTACCTCGAAGTATCGAATGGTTTTGGACAAAACAAGCGCACGGCCATGCTGGCCTTGCTGGACCGCATGCTGCAGCGCGGCGTTCCCATCCAGGGCATTGGGCTCGAGGCCCATCTGCGGGCGGAGCAGGCGGCGGTCCTGGGCGATGCCGGCTATGAGGCGTTTCTGGGCCAGTTGGCGCGCCGCGGAATGAAGATCTTTATCACCGAGCTGGATGTGCAGGACGTAACCTTGCCCGCGGATCCTCAAGCGCGCGATCAGGCGGTGGCCGCTGTCTACAACAAATTTCTAACCGCGACCCTGCGCCAGCCCGCGGTGCGGGGGATTGTCACCTGGGGTCTGGCGGATCGCTTCACCTGGATTGCGGGATACCGCCCGCGTCCCGATGGGCTGCCGGTTCGCCCGCTTCCTTTCGACGCCAACTACCAACCGAAAGCCGCGTATTACGCCATCGCGGAGTCACTGCAGTCCGCGCCGCCCAGAGGTTGACCCCAACCGCCAACCGGCGCCCACCCCATCTGTAAACCCATTTTGGGTTCCTGGGTCAGAGAAGCATCGACCAACGTGCAAGGTTTTTGATAACTCACTCGACCCATCTGTTTGGTTTGACGATGAAGGAGTCAACCATGGTTACTGTTTCTGCGGTGATCCCCACTCGAGGACGACCTGAACTGCTGCGCCGCGCGGTGCGCAGCGCCCTGGCGCAGACGCTGCGCGATATTGAGGTGCTGGTGGTCATCGATGGCCCGGACCCGGTCACCCAGGCCGCCCTCGAAGAGTTGGTGCAACAGGACGGACGGCTGCGCGTGCTCACCCTACCGTCGAGCGTGGGTGGATCGGACGCGCGTAACCGGGGCGTAGATGCCGCTGCGGGAGAATGGGTCGCGTTCCTGGATGACGACGACGAGTGGCTTCCAGGCAAGCTCCAGGCGCAGCTCGATGCGGTGCGCGCATCGACCGCGCCGGCGTTGATTGGGACCTGCAAAATGATCGCCCGTACTCCGGGCAGAGACTACGTGTGGCCCCGGCGCTTGCCCGCCCGCGATGAGCAGATTGGCGAATATCTACTGGCCCGGCGTTCCCTGACCCGGGGCGAGGGATACATCCAGACCTCGACGTTTTTTGTGCGCCGCTCGTTAATGCTGGCCCAGCCGTTCAAGAGTGGCCAGTTGAAACATCAGGATACCGAGTGGGTGCTGCGCATGGGCCGCGTGCCCGGCGTCGAAGTGGTTTTTGCCAAGCAGGTGCTGGCCATTCACAACATAGAAGAGGAGCGGGTCACGATAAGCAACAAATCCAACTGGCAGTACTCCCTGGCCTGGGTCCGGCGCGACCGGCACCTGTTCACTCCGCGGGCTTTGTCTGCTTTTGTCCTGCACCAGATTGCTTCCGAGGCCTCGGACCAGGGGCATTGGCGCGCCTTCCCGCTGCTCATGTACGAGGCCTTGCGCCATGGCAGCAGCACGCCTCGCGACTATGCCATCTTCGTGGCCATCTGGCTGCTGCCTCGCCACCGCCGCCGCCGCTTGCGCGATTGGATGGCGCGCCGCCCCGCAGTCCATGCCGCGGTGCAATCGCTATGAGGATTCTGCAGCTCACGCGGCAGTTTTTTCCTGCCCAGGGAGGGATGGAAAGCGTGGTCGAAGGTTTGAGCGTCGCCCTGCAGCACAGCGGCCACACCGTTCAGGTGGCGACCCTTCGCCTGCTTTTTTCCAGCGGTGCCCTGGCTCCGGCGCAATCCGTAGAAGCCGGGGTCCCGGTGCGCCGTATGCGTCACTGGGGTCCGCGCCGCTACCCCATGGCGCCGGCCGTACTACGGGCCATCCGTGGCTACGACCTGGTCCACATCCATGCCATCGATTTCTTTGTCGACTACCTGAGCTTGCTGCGCGCGGTGCATGGCATCCCGCTGGTGGTCAGCACGCATGGCGGTTTTTTCCATACCCGTCGCGCCCGGGCGTTCAAAGAGTGGTATTTCAAGACCGTTACCCGGCACTCACTGGGTGGAGTGGGGGCAGTGGTTTGTGTAAGCCAGCACGATCGCGAGATGTTTGCCCGGATTGTGCCCGCGGAACGTATCCGGGTGATTGAGAACGGAGCTAACCTCGATGGTTTCTGGAGCCTGAAGAAACGGGTGGAGACTGGCCTGGTGTTGGGCATCTCGCGGCTGGCGGAAAACAAGCGGATAGACAAAGTGCTGCAGGCGATGGCGGCGCTGAAGACTCGCTATCCGCAGCTGCGCCTGGAGTGGGCAGGAGCTGATTTCGGCCGCCTGCGCAGCACGCTCGAGCGCCGCGTGGTCGAGCTTGGCCTGGAGGGCCGGGTGCACTTCCATGGCGCCGTCGGCGGCGAAGAGTTAAACCGGCTGTTGCAGCGGGCGCATCTGTTCGTCTCCGCTTCCAGTTACGAGGGCTTTGGCTTGTCGACCATCGAGGCCATGAGCGCCGCCACCGTGGTCGTGGTCACCGCGGTGGGCGCGCATCCTGACGTGGTTCGAAATGGCGTGAGTGGCTGGCTGATCGAGCAGGACGCGAATGGACTCGCAGCCGCCATGGAACGCGTTCTAAGCATGCCGCAAGAAAAGTTGGCGGAGATGGGGGACGTGGCGCGAGCCGCCACCAGGCGCTTTTCCTGGAGTCAGATCGCACCCCGATACGAGCAACTCTACCGCGATGTTCTGGGCGTGCAAAATTGTTCACCGGCCCAACTGGCATGAACTCAACCACCATGAACCAGGGGACGATTGTGGTCTTTCGCATCCAACTTCTGGCCCCCTCCGAGACCTTCATCGTGGCCCAAGCCGCAGCCATGCGGCGGTTCACACCGTTCTTCGTCGGCTGGCGCAGAACGGCGGGGCTGGCGTTGCCGGATGAGGCCAGCTGGACGGTCGATGGCGGAGGCCTGCGGGGAAAGCTGCGCGAGCTTCGCTTTCGCTATATGGGCCCCACGCGCGAGCAGCTGGCGCGGCTGCGGGCGCGCTCGCCGCGTCTCGTCTATGCGCACTTCGCGCCCGACGGCTACGCCGCCATGCAGTTGGCCGACCAACTCGGTGTGCCGCTGGTGACCGCCTTGCACGGATTTGACGTGACCATGAGCGATAAGGCCCTGGGCCAAACCCGGTTGGGTCGCGAGTATGTGCGCGGGCGGTCTGCGCTGCAGGAAAAAGGCGCGCTCTTCGTCAGCTGCTCGGCCTATGTCCGCAGGCGAGGGCTGGAGATGGGATATCCAGAAGATCGCACCATCGTGCATTCCATTGGAGTCGATATCGAGCGCTTTAAGCCGCCCCTGGTCCGGCAGCTGGGGAAGATGGTCTTGTTTGTCGGGCGCCTGGTGGAGAAGAAGGGCTGCGCCAGTCTGCTCGAGGCCATGGCCGAGGTGCAGCGGCGCAACCCGGCGGTCGAACTGGTGGTGATCGGCGGCGGCCCGTTGCGCGCGAAGTACGAGGCGCGGGCCGCCGAGCTACGGGTGCGGTGCCACTTCTTAGGCACCCAGTCCCCGTCCACGGTGCGGGAATGGATGGCGCGGGCCACGGTCTTCTGCGTGCCCAGCGTGGTCGCCGATTCGGGCGATACCGAGGGCTTCGGCATGGTGTTCATCGAGGCTCAGGCCATGGGCTTGCCGGTGGTCAGCACCCTGAGCGGAGGAATCCCGGAAGCAGTGAAGCATGGGGAGACGGGTTTGCTGGTGACCGAGCGCGACCCCATTGGGCTGGCGGCGGCACTGCTGATGCTGCTCGAGAACGAAGAATTGTGGCAGCGCTACAGCGCCGCCGGCAGGACCCGAGTGGTAGCTCAGTTCAATTTGCTGCGGCAGACGGAACGCCTGGAAAATGTTTTTACCCATTTGCTGGAAGGACGGTGATTGATGGCGCAATTGGCTCAGGTGCTAGGCGAGCTTTCCCCCGCGATCGCGCATAAGCCGCGACGTTTCTATCGGCCGGAGCTTGACGGATTGCGGTTCTACGCCTTTCTGGGCGTATTCGTCTATCACACCTTGCCCGAGCAGCCGGCCTTCTATCGCAGCTTGCACCTCCCGCTGCCGTCACTGTGGGCGGCAGCCGCCAAGTCGGGCGCGTCCGGGGTCGATTTGTTCTTCGCGCTGAGCGCTTTCCTGATCACCTCGCTGTTGCTGCGGGAACGCCTGCAGAATGGTGGCATCTCGCTCCGGTTGTTCTACATCCGGCGTATTCTGCGTATCTGGCCGCTGTATTTTGCCGTATTGGCGGTGGCCGTCGTGTTGGCCCATACCGTTCCCGGTCAAAGCCTTCCCTGGTACTACCTGCTCGGCTACCTGCTGTTTGTTGGTAACTGGATGATTGCCGCCCTCGGTCATCTAAGGTCGGTCTGCGGTCCTTTATGGTCGGTCTCGATCGAGGAGCAGTTCTACCTGGTGTGGCCTGTGCTCATGAAGATGCTCGGCCGGCCCGGCATGATCGTCGCCGCGGTGGTTACTTTTCTGCTCGCCACGTTGAGCCAGATCGGGGTCGCGCTGGCCGGTCTGAGCGGGGGTTACATCTATTACGGCAGCATCTCGCGCAGCGGATCGCTGGCGCTGGGTATCTTGCTGGCGCTGTTCGCAGATCGTTTGCCCGAGCTTACTCGAGGCCGGCGCCGGCTGCTTTTGGCCGCTGGACTCACGGGCTGGATCGCCTCCTCGGCGTGGCTTACCGATCAGCCGGGCCGGGTCGATATGCGCGCCGTCGCGGGACGCCTGGCGATCTCGCTGGGAGCCCTCACGATTTTGTACGCCTGCCTGGGCAGCCGGTCCCGGCTGGTGAGGAGCGACTGGGTGGTGCGCATGGGCAAGATCAGTTATGGGCTTTACATGCTGCACTCCATCGCGCTGCTCTTGGTGCTCGACCTGCTCCATCCGCGTTGGGGTTGGGAACTGCTGGCCACCAAGGCGCTGGGTCTGGTGATAACGGTTCTACTTGCGTGGGCATCGTACCGCTGGCTGGAGTCGCCCTTCCTGCGGTGGAAAGATCGTTTTGCCACCGTGCTTAGCCGGCCCGTCTGATGCGCCGGGATTACATGCAACGCATTCGTGTTCAAGCAGGTTTCGGTGGCGGACGAATTTCTCATGCGCTGCCGGGCGGAGGTTTCCTATCCTGGATAAGTTAGCGTTTCAACCCTCACAACTGGTCATTGCCGCGCCCTCGCCGCCTCCCGAGCTCACACTGCGCGAAGTCGGCATGATGCTGACCCGCCGTCGTGCCATCATCTACATCAGCCTCTGCGCCTTCTTTCTGCTTGCCATCCTGGCGCTCGCCGCTTCCACCCGCCGCTACCTGTCGCGGGGAGAGATCGAAGTGCAGAAAGAGTCCACCGGTGCTCTGGGCATCCAGACGGATAGCGCCGATACCCCGTCCGACGCCCTTGAAGTCAACATGATTATCCAAACCCAGGCGCAGATCCTGCAGTCCGATTCGCTCGCCCTGCGCGTGATCGAAGATCTCCACCTGGAGCAAACCGAGGACTATCGGCCGCAATGGTCGCCGCTGGGTTGGTTATTCGGGCTGCTGGGGCCGCGAGGCGTGGCCGACCCGAAGGGCGCCACGCTTGAGAACTCACCCCATCGCCGCGTGCGGCTGCTGAAGATTTTTCATCGCCGGCTGTCGGTGAAGCCGGTGGCCGGAACGCGCCTGATCGACGTGGCCTATCTAAGCCCCGACCCGCAGCTCGCGGCCACGGTCGTGAACCATCTGCTGCAAGGCTTGATCGAGAAGGGCTATCAGGCGCGCTACGACGCTACCATGCAGGCGTCGTCGTGGTTGAGCGGGCAACTGGGAGAGCTGCGGGCCAGGACCCAGGAGTTACAGGCGAAGGTGGTGAAGTTGCAGCAGGAGTCGGGTGTCTTCGCCCTGGGCGAGGTGGATCGTGAGGGTCGGGACCAGGTGTATAGCCCAACCCTCGAAAAGCTGCAGATGGCCACCCAGGCCGAAGCCCAGGCGCAGTCCAACCGCATCCTCAAGGGTGCGATCGACGATGTAGTGAAGAGCGGCAACGCGGAGCTGATTTCCGGGTTAGGTGGAAGCGCGATGAGCGGCGGTTCTTCTTCCGCCGTGGTCGCTTCTCTCAACTTGATTCAAAACCTTCGTTTGCAGGAGGCGACCCTGCAAGGGCAGCTGCAGGAGCTGGCCGCCAAGTTCGGTCCAGCCTATCCCAAGCTGGCCGAGGTGCGCGGCAACGTGACTGCGGTTCAGGCGGCCATTCAAGCCGAGGTGGACCGGGTGGCCGGGCGAGCCCACAACGACTTCATCGTGGCTGAACAGACGGAGGAAAAAACGCGCCGCGATTTCAACGCCGACAAAAGCGAGGCGGAAGCACTCAACAACAAGACCATTGAATACCAGATGGTTCGCCAGGAGGCGGACCAGACCCGGTCGCTGTATGACGATATGCTGCGTCACCTGAAAGAATCGGGACTCCTGGCTGGTCTGCACTCCACCAACATCTCCATCGTCGACTGGGCCAAGGCCGGCGATAGTCCGGCCAAGCCGGTGGTGTTGTTCTACGTAGTCGGATCGCTGCTTGCCGGTTTGGTCTTCGGTGTCGTGGCCGCGCTGCTGCGCGATGTGACTGACACCAAAATTCACGATCCGCGGGAGATCGCCCGTGAGCTGGGACCCTTGCCGTTGTGCGTGCTGCCCTATCAAAAGGAGCTGCCTGCCCTGTCTGGTGAAGCCATCCGGATCGAGAAATCGCCCTTGCCCGCCTTGGACCGCCCGCAGTCCCTGTTTGTCGAATCACTTCGCTCGCTACGCACTTCTCTGCTGCTGTCGCGCAGTGGAGCGCCTCCCCGTTCGGTGCTGGTCACCAGTCCCCTGGCAGGGGAGGGAAAGAGCTTTCTCAGCTGGAACCTGGCCATTCTTTTTGCCCAGCAAGGAAAGCGGGTCTTGTTGTGCGATGCCAACCTTCGTCATCCATTTCTTCATCGCAACCTCGAGGTTGACCCGCTCACCGGGTTAAGTACGGTGCTTGCCGGTCTATCGTACGACCATGGCGAATCCGTGGTGATTCCGGTGCACGAGGTTCCCGGGTTGTATCTCATACCTTCGGGACCACTCCCTCCTTACCCTGCGGAGTTGCTGGCGTCCAGTCAGATGGCGGATTTGTTGAAGGTTTGGGAATCGCAATACGATCTCGTGCTGCTGGACGGGCCGCCCCTGCTGCAGTACACCGACTCGGTTGTGCTCAGCTCCATGGTCAACTCGGTGCTGCTGCTCGCCCGCCATGGTAAGACGCCTTTGCCCGCACTCGAAAAGAGCTACCGCATGCTCGAAGACGTGCAGTCCACCAGCGGCCGCAAGATCAATATTGTGGTCAACGGCGTAAAAGCGCTGCCGGCTGAAGGATTGGTCCCGTATCCACAACGTGAAAGGGAGGCTGTGAAAGCTTGATGAACCATCTATTGCGATTCTCGACCCTCTTGTTGCTTCTTTCTTTGCTTGCGGCCAGTTCGCCGGCCCAGAAGGACAGCCTGCTCATCGGACCCGGCGACCTGCTACACCTTCTGGTTTACGACACGCCGGAAATGGAGCTGCGCGCCCGGGTAACCGACAGCGGGAATATTCCCTTCAACTTTCTGGGCAACGTCCACGTAGCCGGCTTGACGCCAGAGCAGGCAGCAGAGCTCATCGACCAAAGACTCCAGGGCGCCGGTATCATGCTCCACCCCCAGGTTTCGGTGAACGTGGAAGCCTACGCAACCGCGTACGCGTCGGTGATGGGGGAAGTGCAGAAGCCGGGGACCTACGAGATCGACACTCCCCATCGGGTGGTGGACGTGCTGGCTATGGCCGGCGGACTGACTGGTATCGCGGATCGCCACATTACCATCCAACGCTTCGGTCCGGGCACGCAAAAGGTCGATTACTACTACTCCAATGCGGGCGAAACGGCCTTGTCCAACGATCCCCTGGTGTACCCCGGCGATTCGGTGGTGGTGTCCAAGGTCGCGGTGGTGTATGTGCTAGGCGATGTGTTCAAGCCGGGAGGCTATCCAATGAATACCAATAACTCGAAACTGACCGTGTTGCAGGCCATCGCGCTGGCCGGCTACGCCAATCATACGGCTGCCGTCGGCAAGTCAAGGCTGGTGCGCGAGACCGCCAGCGGAGTGCAGGAAATTAACTTGCCCGTGGGTGCGATGCAGAAGGGCAAGATGCCGGATGTTGCCCTGCTGCCCGACGATGTGGTCTATGTCCCCTTCAGCTTCGTGCGCAACCTGGAAGTGAATAGCCAGGGGATCCTCGCTTCCGTCACTTCCTCTGCCCTATACCTCCACTGATGGATTCGACCCTCTTTCCGTATCGGGAGCCTGTCTTGGCAACTGCCCCACCGCTCGGTCAAATCGCGCTCAGAGACGGCCGGGAACAAATGGAAAGGGCCGCACCGTCCGCAGGTATCGCAGCGTCCGGAATATGGACCCGCGCTTCGACCTGGGGCCTGCTGCTGCTCTTGCTCTATTTCGCCCTCGACGGCGTCTCGCCGTTTCTCAATGACCCTATCGCCCTGCGCGCGGTTTCTACCAGTTCCGAGGGTGGGGTGGTTGGGGAGCGCCTCAACAAGCTATGGATGTTCGTGGTCTGTATGATCTTTGTCGCTCAGCGACACCAGGCCGTTCGCCGCCTGAGCATGCAGATGAAGCTGGTGACCAGCTTTCCTATCCTCGCGCTCCTTCTCTTTCCCGTCTCGCAGCTGGCAACCCGGACCATCAGTTCCGGCGCCTTGCTTCTGGCCGCCATCCTACTCATGTACTACATCATGTCCCGCTACCGGTTCGATGAGCTACTGGAACTGTTTCTTATTCTGGGTACGGGGACAATCGCTGCCAGTATCGTATTTGCCCTGGCTCTGCCTCAGTATGGACTGGATGGGATGGGCGGCCATGCCACCGCATGGAAGGGCATCTTCAGCGCCAAGAACTTTCTCGGCGATATGGCGGTATTTTTCCTGACCGTGGCCGTGTCATATCGCGGGCGCACCTCGTTTCTTCGTTCCGTTCGCGCTGCACAGATAGTCTTTTGCCTGGTTGCCATTGTCTTTTCGCACGCCGCGACCGCGTACCTGCTGACCGCCATCTACGTTGTCTATTTTCTGATCATGAAGACACTGCGCCGCTTTCGCAAGAAGGACTATTTTGTCCTATGTATCCTGCTGCTTGGGGCCCTCTCCGTCGTCATCGTGATGATTGTGGCTACGCCGGGTCTGCTGCTCAGCGTGCTCGGAAAAGATTCGAGTCTCACCGGCCGCACTGAGATATGGAGCGCGGCCATCGATTCGATCTCCCAGCGCCCGCTGTTCGGCTACGGTTACCAGGCGTTCTGGCTTGGTCTCCAGGGCGAATCCTATCGCGTGATCCTCGCCGTGTCGTGGGTTCTGGCCCAGGCGCAGAACGGGTTTCTTGACGTCACGTTGGAGATGGGCACTCTCGGGTTGGCCATCGTACTGCTGGTCTTCGGCTTCGCCTTCCGTGACGCCGGGGTTTGTCTGCTCCGCTCTCGCGACCATGCCCAGCTTCGCGCCGTGGAGTGGTACCTTGCCGTCGTTCTCCTGACCCTCATCTGCAACTTCAGCGAAAGCTTCCTTTTTGAACCCAAGCATCTTGGCTCCATGATCTTTGTCATCGCCTGCGTGGGCCTCAAGCAGGAGTGGCTGCGTCTGCATGCCTCGGCTGCGCCCCAGCCCCGGGGGCTCTCCGCTTGAATGCCTGTATGTCCATCGTCGCTGTTCCGCGTTTGAGAAAGGACTGTCCATGAGCGCCAAGCTCATTCCCGAATCCATGCCCCTGCTGCGCGGCGCTCCCGTGCGCGTCGCTTATGATGCCCGCGCCCTCGTATCCGGCGATGGGGGAACGGGAAAAGGCATGCAACTGCGCAACCTGATTGATAGTCGTTGGGCTCAATTTCAGGGTTATGCCCCTCCTGCGGAAAAGCAGAGATTGCCCGCGGGCATCGTGCAAGGCGGCAATGGCCGCTATCTCATCTGGCAACAAGCCTCCTTACCCCGCCTGCTCAAACCCTGGAGGCCGGATGTGTTTCTCGCTCCCTACAACACAGCGCCTCTCTTGTTGCCGCGCCGCACCCAGCTTGTGCTCGTGCTTCACGACCTGATCCTGCTGCAGAGTTTCGGAGCCACCGCCATCCGGGCGAGGATGGTGAACAGCTATCGCCGGCGCCTTATTCCGCTTTCCGTCGCCCGCTCCAGCTATGTGCTCACGGTATCGGAATTCTCCCGCGATCGCATCCTGGAACATTTTCCCAAGGCCCGCGTCGTGGTCATCCCTTGCACCATTCCGGATACCTGGTTTGTCAGGCCGCGCAACCCGCAGCAGCGCGAGAACTATATCCTGCTGGTGACGGCCCCGCCGCCGCACAAGAATACTGCGCGCGCCCTGAGAGCCTATGCCCGCTACGTCACCATGGCAGGAGCGGGCGCTGCGAATCTGCGCATTGTGGGGCTTGCCGGCGCGGGAGCGTCGTTCCCTGCAATCGTGCATGAGCTCCGGCTAAACGAGAAAGTGGGGTTCGAACCTTTCGTCTCTACCACTACCCTGCAGTCGCTCTACCGCCGTGCCAAAGCCGTTCTGGTTCCATCACTGTTAGAAGGTTTTGGCATTCCCGTGCTCGAGGGCATGGCGTCGGGAACGCCGGTGATTACCTCGCGCAGCAGTTCGCTGGCCGAGGTCGGTGGGGACGCAGTTCAATATTTTGACCCACTTGACGAGGCCTCGATTGCGGCATCGATTTTTGCACTAAGTGAGAACCCCGCGCTGTCGATAGAGAAGGTGAGGATGGGACACCTGCAAGCAGCAAAATTCCATCCCCGCATTGTTCACCGAAAGGTGGATGAATTTTGGTTTCAAATCGCGTCCGAGCATACGGCAGCGCCATGACGTTGCTTTGCGATTCCACCCTGACCGGGAAAGTTGAGAGGCAGCGCATGATGTACACGTCCACAATGCAAACCAACCGGATCGTCCGGGCGGTTAGTACCCGTTGGCAGAAATGGCAGAAAGCCGGCTACTATAAGCGTCTCTCTGTGAGCGAAGCCTTTTCCGCTATCTACCAGTCACACGCGTGGGGGTCCATTGAGGATCGCCCCTTCTGCTCCGGAGATGGATCGATCCGAGAGGGAGCGGTCGGCCCGTACTGCGCAATGATCCGCGGCTTCATTACTGCCAACAACATAAGGCGCGTGGTGGATCTTGGCTGCGGTGACTTTGCTGTGGGTTCGCGATTCACAGGTCCTGCTGTTGACTACCTGGGCATTGATGTCGTGCCGGACCTGATTCGTTACAACCAGGAACACTTCGGTTCCCCTGGTGTCGAGTTCCGCTGCATGAACATCATCGAGGACGAGCTACCCCAGGGCGATCTTTGTTTGGTGCGGCAAGTGCTGCAACATCTTTCCAACGCGCAGATTCTGCAAACGCTGAAGTCGCTACGCCGTTACCGCTATGTCATCGCGACCGAGCATGTATATGCCGGCGCGGGCTTGCGTCGCAATCGCGACAAACCGCAAGGTCCTGGAACCCGCATCCCGCGACGGTCTGGCGTGTTCCTGGAGTCTTCGCCCTTCAACTGTCCCGCCGAACTCGTGCTCGAAGTTGCCCTGGCAGACAACCAGGTCCTACGTTCTGTCGTTATCTAAAACTTGCTCGTCCCTGTCCGGCTAGAGGAATCATGAGATTTACCATCATCACCCCCACGCTCCAGAGAAGTAGCCTGGTTAGGGCATGCCACTCGGTCGACTGCCAGTCGTTTTCTGATTGGCAGCACATCGTCATGGTCGATCGAGCCAAGCTGGATCACGCATTGTTAGCCGGGATTCATCACCCGCAACGCTCTGTCATCAAATGCCCCGTACCTCACCATAACTACGGCAACACCTGCCGGCATAACGCGTGGGAACTGGCTACAGGGGATTATTGTCTGATGCTCGACGATGACAATTACTTAACCGACGACAGAATACTTGAGGATATAGCGGCGAATCTCGAAGACCGTCCGCAGTGGGCGCTCTTTCCCATCCTTCGCCGGGGAAAGCTGTTCTTCCATGATCCGCCCGGCCTGAAGGTGACCGATACGGCCAATGTGGTCGTGCGCAGAGAGATTGCCCGTTGGCCGAATATTCTGGAGTATGCAGCGGACGCGTCTTGGGTCGAAGGACTGAAGGCATATCCGCACAAGTCATTGCCAGACTTTCGGCCGATCGTCGATATGCCGATTCAGAGCAAGGGCAGGTCCTCCGCGAACCGGTGGGACATCCGCGAAAAAGTGGCTCGGACCTGGCGCGATATTGGATTGCTCTACAGCAAGCGCGGCAGCACGCCGCTATAGAGCCAATTTTTCTCACGGTCTGTTCCGTAACGAAAAACGAGCGAGATATGGGGCACCCGTCATCTGTGGTGGAGCTCACGCAGAACGCTATTGCCCCAGCGCAGCTTCGATGGCCGCTGTAACCTGCGGCGAGTCAGGAGTGACGGCTGGTTCGAAGCGTTCCACCGGCTTGCCGTTGCGGTCGAACAGAAACTTGGTAAAGTTCCACTTGATATCGCCGCCAATCTGCGGGTTCACCGACTTATCCGTCAGGAAGGCGTAGAGCGGAGCCTTATCTTCACCCAGCACACTGACCTTGGCCATCATGGGAAAAGTAACATCGTACTTGTTATGGCAGAACGTTTTGATCTCTGCATTGGTGCCCGGCTCCTGCGACGCGAAGTTATTGGCCGGAATGCCGACGATTACCAGGCCGCGGTCCTGATACTTCTTATAGAGCGCTTCCAGCCCGGCGTACTGCGGAGTGTAGCCGCATTTGCTGGCCACGTTCACCAGCAGAAGCACCTTACCCCGGTAACTACCCAGGCTGACCGGCGGGCCATCGATGGACTTCAAGGTAAAGCTGTAAACGCTCTTCGCCGGAATGGCCATGCAGACCCCGGCGGCCAGCAACGTGACAATAAGGGCTAACTTGCGCACAGGTTCCTCCTAATATGTCCGCATAATACAGTACTACCTTAAATCGATTGTCACTAAACGTCGCAAAGGTCGACGGCCTGCAAAAGTGAGGCTTTGGGATCGCCCGTGGGGACAAACTCATGCGCGACGTATCCTTTATAGCCGGATTCCACAATCCCGCGCATCACCCCATCCCATTGCACCTCCTGCTTATCGTTCAGCTCGTGGCGCCCGGGGACACCGCCGGTGTGAAAGTGGCCCAGCCATTGAATGTTCGCCTGGATGGTCGCAATCAAATCGCCTTCCATAATCTGCATGTGATAGATGTCGTAGAGCAGCTTCACATGGGGGGAATTTACTTCCTTCATGACCGCCACGCCCCAGGCGGTGTGGTCCGCCATGTAGTCCTTATGGTTGACCTTGCTATTCAAGAGCTCCAGGCAAAGGACCACGTTATTGTCTTCCACAATTTTCTTCATCCGGTTCAGGCCCAGAATTACGTTCTTGGCGCCCTCTTCATCGGACATTCCGCGGCGATTTCCGGAAAAGGTAATGACATTCGGCACTCCCGCCTTTGCCGCCAGGGGGACGTTCTTCCGCAGTCCTGCCTCGATCTTGTCGTGATTGGCAACCACGTTGAGGGCATCAGGAATCGTTCCCGCGTCGACGTAGCCCATGGTACAGATCAGTCCATACTTCTTGGGTGTTTCAAAATCCGCCGGTTCCAGAAGGTCGACTCCCTTCAATCCGATCTGCGCCGAATAGGCGCACAATTCGTCCAGGGTCATCTTGGGATAGCACCAGCGGCTGACAGACTGCCGGATGTTGCCCTTCCTTTGCGTTGGAGTTTCGGCAGGGGCCGCAGTTTTTTCCTGGGCCCAGGAAATAGAGGAACCGGCAGCTACTGCCGTGCCGGCGATGGTGCTTTTAAGCATCTTGCGACGGGAGATGGAAGACATTGAGACACGCCTTTCGAACCTTGAGTGCACGCACGTATTTAATCATCTTTTCCTTCTTCTGCACCAAAGTGCGTTCGGCCCGCAACGCGGATGTACAATTTCAGCGCGGACGCACACATGAATCACCAAGCATCCCCATGCACACACTCTTTCGCGTCACCGTTTTTCTCTTGCTCCTCTCTTCCCCTCTTGTGGCCCAGGTAGTCGTCTTTTGGCAGCCGGGATTCCCGGCCGTTTCCAGCCAACCGCTGGATCGCTCCACGCTCTCCGCGGCGCTGAATGATTTGCACCCCGCCTTTCTTGACGTGCAGGCCTTGCAGGCTCCCGGGGCCCTCGCCAACACCGAGCTCCTGGTGCTTCCTTACGGCTCTGCTGTTCCCACCGATGCCTGGAAGGCAATCGAAGCCTATCTGCAACACGGCGGAAATCTTCTCGTCCTCGGTGGGCAGCCATTGCGCGTACCAGTCTCGCAGGTTGGCGGAACATTCATCCAGGGCCGTCCGCAGGATACCTATTCGCGAGCGCTGGATTTGCGCCACACCTACGAAGTGCCCGTACCGCGGGATGCTCATTTTACCTGGAAGCCGGGCTACTCATTTGGCCCAACCCCTAATGTGCAGGCAGAGAAGTTCTTCACCGTCGAGGGTCATCTCAGCGGCCTTGGCTATATGGTCGACGCCACCGGACTGCTGGTCGCTGCACCCGTGATTGTTATCGACCACCCGCCGGGTGGCGCGATGGCCGGGAGCCGCATCGTCTGCCTCGACTTTCAGCCGGCGGCCGGATATTGGGAGAGTCGCGATGGCATGGCGCTCATTCGCCAGTCTGCCGCTTATGCGCGCCAGGGATCCACCAGGCTCTCGGTGGAGACGCTCTTCTCTGTCGTCAGACCGAACGAGCCTCCTCAGCTCACAGTGCATCTGCTGCAGCCCTCCCCGGCAAAGGGCGAAGTACGTGTGGAGCTCTTAGCCGCGGATAAGGTTCTTGCTGCCGCTACCCTGGCGGTTGAGAACGGCCAGGTCGCCGATCTCCCAGCGTCTTTTCATGCGCTGCTTCCCGCGGGGTTCTACAAGGTCCGCGCTGCTTATCGGCAGCAGGGCAGTTTTCTTGAGTTCTACGAAAATGGTTTCTGGGTCGCCGAACCGGGTTCCTTGAACCAGGGCGAAGCCTTGGGAATCAATGGCGATTTCCTTACTCGCGGTGGAAAGCCATTCTTTCCTGTAGGCACCAATTACTTCACCACGGAAGAGAATGGCTGGGATTTCTCAGGCCCGCGCAATGCTTCCGTGTGGGAGAAGGACTTTGCCGAGATGGCCGCGCACGGCGTCACCTTTGTCCGTACCGGCGTGTGGATGAAGAATGCGAAATTCATAGAGCCTGCAACCGGCGCGCCGGACGAGCGCTTCCTACGCAACCTGGAGGCTTTTCTCATCTGTGCTCATCACCACGGTATTGCTGTCAACTTCACGTTTTTCGCCTTTTCTCCCGCTTCCGGCGCAGCGACACGGCCGGCCGACGCTAAACCGGCCAACCCCTATATCGACCAGGATGCATTACGCGCACAGCATGCCTACGTGAGCGCCGTAGTAAAGAGATTTGCCAAAGTCCCATGGCTCTCGTGGGACCTCATCAATGAGCCGAGCTTCTCCAATCCCTTGCAGATATTCAAAGGAAACGTACCCAACGGAGATGCGGCGGAAGTAAGCGCCTGGCATGCGTGGCTGCGAGAGCGGTACCGAGACCTGAGCGCCCTCTCAGATGCATGGGCTCAGACGCCGGAACAGCTCGGCAGCTTTGATAGCATCCCGCTGCCCGATGTTGCGGACCTGAGCTATGCGCGCCATGGAAATCCACGACAGGTGCGCGCCCTCGACTACAACCTGTTCGCGCAGGATATGTTTAGCCGCTGGGTGCAGTCCATGGTGGCGGTCATTCGGCAGTCCGGCAGCAGCCAGCTCATTGACGTTGGGCAGGATGAGGGTGGCGTCACCAATCGCGTGCTGAATCAGTTCTACGGCTTGGCGGGTGTTTCCTTCACCACCAATCACACCTATTGGCAAGACGATGCCCTGCTATGGGACTCAATCGCGGCCAAACTTCCGGGCACGCCGAACATTACCGGCGAAACCGGGTATCAACCCGTTTGGGCTCCTGATGGAGCCTGGCGTTATGACGAGCTTACCGGGCTGCCGCTCACAGAACGTAAGTGGGCCCTGGGCTTCGCAGGCGGCAGCTCCGGAGCCATGCAATGGGATTGGGCCCGCGAAGTCGACTTTGGCATGCAGCGCAGCGATGGTTCGGCCAAGTTATGGGAGCCCCTGATGCAAAGATTGGGAAAGTTTGCCGAGGGCGCGGCGCCCTATGCAACAGGCTTCGTCAAGCCGGATATCGCCCTTATCCTGCCTCAATCGTTGCAGCTCTCCGTCTACAATTCGTTGGCCATCGAGGCGCAGCAGAATGCCGTCCGCGCGCTGTATCACTATGCGCGTGGAGAAGCTTACGCAGTTGGCGAGTATCAGATGGCATCTCTCGGATCGCCCAAGCTCATCATCTTGCCTTCCTCGTTTGCGCTGACCGAAACTGCCTGGCAGGCAATCGTCGCTAGAGTGAAGGCCGGAGCCATATTACTGGTGACCGGGCCGTTCGCTGGAGACGCGCACTTCCACCCTACGGGAAGGCAGGATCAGGTCGGGTTGGGCTACTTAGACGCTCCACTTACTCTGCGCAGCAACACCTTTAAGTGGCCCGGTGGGGAAGAGGAGTTTTCCTTCGCCGGCAATAAGACCACGATCCTGAGCCGCGCACAAATATCCGGAGATAAGGATTGGGTGGAGCAGCCTCTGGGAAAAGGGAGAATCCTCTTCGCCGCCCTGCCCATTGAGCTCAACCAAAATCTGCAGGCCGTGGGAGATGTTTATCGCTATGCGATGAAGGTGGCTAACATATCGCCAACCTACACCACGACCTTGACCGATCCGGGTATGTTGATCTGTCCCACCCGCCTGCCCAACGCGACCCTTTATGTACTAACCTCCGAAACGAACCAGAAGGCGGTTTCTTTCCACGATGAGCGCAGCGGCAAAAACTTCTCTGGCCAGCTTGAAAATGGCCGCGCAGCTCTGCTGCTGATCAGCGATGAAGGAAAGCTGATCACCAGCTATAACTGGCCGCAACAGTAGCTCGCGGGCCGTAGGCTGTCATTTCGCCCTCCGATTTCCCGCCTGCTCACAAGGCTAGCCCCCTGGACGGTCGCGGACTTTCGCGTACATGGGTTGAAGGCGATCTTTTTCCAATGCTTTTACCACCGGTCTACAGCTACTTACAGGAATAGGAAGGGCTTCGCCATCTCGTTCAACCCATGTACGCGAAACTCCGCGAACATGGGGCACCCGTCCAGGGGGCAACGGTGGTGAGGAAGCGAAAGATTTGTCGCCCAACCAACGATTGACACTTACCCTCCGCCCCTATTCCGGAGGAACAGCCCCAGGGTAAAGGTCCGTGAGCGGCTTCGTCTGTTGCTCAAGCAGTTCCGGATGAGGCAATGTTTTGCGGGGGATCATCTGTTCGCGCATGGCGGCGTTATAAACGAAGATGGCCTCCACCACTGCGATCTGCTTCAGATCCGTAGGTTGCAAGTGCTCATAGGTGTCCATGTTGGAATGGTGGGTGCGTGTCTCGTAGTCCATGGGATCCTGAATGAACTGAAAGCCAGGGATACCGACAGCATCAAACGATAGATGGTCTGTGCCGCCAGTGTTGCGGTTGGTGATTGTCGTTACACCTAAATCCCTCAAAGGAGCCATCCATTGCATAAAGATGGAGTCCACCGCGGTGTTGCCCTGAGTGTAGATGCCGCGAATCCTGCCTGTTCCGTTGTCCACATTGAAATAAGCGGAGACGAGTTTTTGCTCCGGTTTTAGCGTGAGCGGTCCCACCGGCTTCCTCGCATATTCCGAGAGCCACATCTGATCCGGAGCTGTTGAGCGGGGGAAGCTGCCGAAATGCTGGGTGACATATCCCCGGCTGCCGAACAGTCCTCCCTCTTCGCCTGTCCATAGAGCGATACGGACGGTCCGTCGCGGCTTAACCTTGAGCGCATTCAGAATGCGCATCACTTCCATAGCAACCACCGAGCCTGCCCCGTTATCCGTAGCGCCGGTGCCGGAGATCCAGCTATCCAAGTGGCCACCGACTATCACCACTTCGTCCTTCAGCGCAGGATCGGTCCCCGGAATTTCCGCAACCGTGTCGAAGCCATGCTCGTGGTCTCCAGTAAACTTGGTTTCAACGTTCATCTCGAGCGATACCGGAACACGGTTCTCGAGCAAACGAAACACCCGGCCGTAGCTCTCAATCTGCGCCACCACTACAGGAAATGGGACCGCCGTATCTCGGTGGTAAGCCGTCCGGCTGAGCGCGGCGACGTTGTCGTCGAAGATCATCCCGGTGCCTCCTCCGTCGACTCCGTCGCGGCTGGGTACAATCACGGCGACGACCTTCTCCGCGGCCAGGAACGGAACCAGCTCACTGAGAAGCTTGTAGCGTTTGATAGCGCGTTCGTTACGTGCCTGCATCGCCGCCTGCTCGCTCTCGAGCGGAAGCGATTCCAGCTCCTTCAGGTCCTTGTCGCTGTAGCGCTCAAAGAAGGGCTTGTCGGGTACCGGAACGTCGCGCATCGCGCCGAGCAGAACAATCTTGCCCGAGAGTTTCCCCTTGTATTTAGCCATGTCGCTGCTCTCATTGACCACGACTGAGACCGCCTGCGCGGTCACCGGCCCATTGGTGGAGGGCGACCATGGCGTGGCCTGGGCCACGAAGACGGCCGTATCCGGCTCTGTCATACGAACCCACGTGTTGAGCTGCTGCCAGCCCATGCCAAACTCACCCCAGTCCTCCAGGTGCGCGTTGACGCATCCCATCTTGGTGAGCTGGTCCCGCGTCCACGCATTGGCCTTGTCCATATTGGGCGAACCGGTCAGCCGGGGTCCGATGCCGTCGATCAGGCCTCCGGCGTAGTCCATCACATGCGAGTGCTGCAGTCCCTCCTCGCGGATGGCGTTGTACGCATTCAGGTCGATTGACTCGGTAGTTGGCTGCGGCACATCGGCTGCGTGGGAGCCCAAGGCTGCGAGCACAACGGCTGCGGTGAACACCAGGTTGTATCGGTGCATATTTGTGGCCTCACACTATTTATTGGTTGTGTTGAACGGTACAAGCAAGGTTCGGTCCGAGAACGTTATCATGGAAATGGCATCTTAGAGTAAGTGGAGATCCGCACGATGAGCGAGAAAAAAAGACTGCACCTTCGGGAGACGCAAAATCCCTTAACTGGCCCGGTTAGCCGCCGCTCATTCCTCTCCTCGCTTGGCGCCGTCGGCGTCGCTGCGACCGCCGTCCCCATAGCCGCGGGGGCGCAAACAGCGCCGCCCATCGCGCTAGCAGAAACCGCCACCGAAACGATCGAGGGCGCAATCTCTGTCAGCCTGCGTGTCAACGGCAAGCAGCTTGACGTCGAAATCGATCCCCGCACTACGCTCCTCGATTGCCTGCGCGAGACCATCCGCCTCACCGGCACCAAGAAAGGATGCGATCACGGCCAGTGCGGAGCCTGCACCGTGCACGTGAATGGGCGGCGCATCAACTCCTGTCTAACCTTGGCGGCGATGCACCAGGGAGACGAGATCACTACCATCGAAGGACTCGGCCAGCCCGGCGACCTGCACCCCATGCAGGCATCCTTCGTCAAGCACGACGGCTACCAGTGCGGTTACTGTACCTCGGGCCAGATTATGTCGGCCGTGGCCTTGCTCAAGGAGAAGTGCGGCCCCTCCGACGCTGACGTCAAGGAGCTCATGAGCGGGAACATCTGCCGCTGCGGAGCCTACCCCAACATCGTCGCGGCCATACAAGACGTTCGCCAGCAGGCATAGGAGATCGCGCCATGGACATGTTCAAATTCACCCAACCTGCCGGCATACCGCAGGCCATTCAGGCCGGAGCCCAATCCAACACCGCGCAACAGGGCGCGCAGGTCAGGTTTATCGCCGGGGGAACAACCTTGCTCGATCTTATGAAGTTGAATGTCGAGCGGCCCACCCAGGTCGTAGACATCAATCGCCTGCCGCTCGACAAGGTCGAAAAACTTTCCGACGGCCGCCTGAAAATCGGTGCGTTGGTTCGTAACTCCGATCTCGCTCATGATCCCGCGGTTTCAAGCGATTACTCCGTTCTTTCCCAGGCCTTGCTCGCCGGCGCCTCCGCACAGCTTCGCAATATGGCGACCACGGGCGGCAATCTTCTGCAACGCACCCGCTGCATGTACTTCCGCAACGATGCCATGGCCTGTAATAAGCGCGAGCCCGGCTCCGGCTGTTCCGCCATTGAAGGCGACAACCGTACCCTTGCCATCTTGGGCACCAGCAAAGACTGCATCGCGACCAACCCCTCGGACATGAACGTCGCCCTTACTGCTCTGGAAGCGACTATTCACATCCAGGGTTCGAAGGGCGAGCGAGAGGTACCGATCGGCGAGTTCTTCCTGGTTCCCGGCAACACACCGCAGCGGGAAAACTTGCTTGAGCCGGGCGACCTCATCACCTTCGTCACCCTGCCTGCGCCCAGGCCCAATTGCAAACAGGTCTACCTGAAACTACGCGACCGCGCCTCTTACGAATTCGCGCTTTCCTCGGCGGCTGTGGTGGCCGAGGTGAGCGGTGGCAAGTTGGCCTTTGTCCGCGTTGCCCTGGGAGGCGTAGGCACCAAGCCCTGGCGCTCGCTCGAGGCAGAGAAGGCGTTACATGGCAAAGCGGTGGACGAAAAGACATTCCGCCAGGCAGCGGAGGCGGCTCTGCACGGTTCGCAGCCGCAAAGCGGAAATGGATTCAAGGTCGAACTCGCCAAACGCTGCATCACCCACGCTCTCACCCTCGCAACCCAACAGGCGTAAGACCACCAGAGGAGAAAGACTCATGGCATCGACACTCAACCTTCCTCCCCGAACCAACGCCGGGCTGCCCCGCGTGGATGGTCCGCTCAAAGTCAGCGGCGTCGCCATGTATACGTCGGACCACAATCTGCCCGGCATGCTTTATGCCGTGCCGGTGTGCGCTACCATCGCCAACGGCACCCTCACAGCCATCGACACCAGCCGCGCCCAGAGGATGCCGGGGGTCAAGGCCGTGTATACCCGCCAGAACCTGGGCAAGCTCTTCCGATCTGCGCCCTCCCCGGATGGCTTGTCAGGCTATCTCGACGAGCGCCGTCCGCCATTCGATGACGACGTCATCCGTTACTACGGCCAATACGTCGCCGCGGTGGTGGCACTCACCTACGAACAGGCCGTCGCCGCAGCCAATGCCGTCAAGGTGACCTACAAGACAGCAAAGCCGGATGTGCGCGACCACCTCGAAACCGATGACAAGCTCAACGTTGACAGCCATCGCGGTAATCCAGACGAGGCCTTTCAATCCGCGCCGGTCAAGGTGGATGAAACCTACGTCACCCCGACCGAGACCCACAACCCGATCGAACTGCACGCCAGCGTCGCCACCTGGGACGGACAAAACTTTACCCTCTACGAAACCACGCAGGCGGTCATGAACCACCGCGATGTGTTAGCCCAGATGCTCGGGGTGCCGCCGGAGAACGTCCGTGTCATCTCCCGCTTTTTAGGGTCGGGCTTTGGAGGCAAGCTTTGGCCTTGGACACACTGCTTCATCGCCGCTTCTGCAGCGCGCAACCTCAACCGCCCGGTCAAGCTGGTAGTGACCCGCGACATGATGTTTCAGACCGTGGGCCATCGTCCGCGTACCCAGCAGCGAATCCGTCTCGGCTCCACGCCCGACGGTAAACTTGTCTCCCTGATACACGAGTCGCTCAATCACACCTCCATACTCGATGACTACTCCGAGGGTTGCAGCGAGGCCACCGGCTACAGCTACAGCACCCCTAATCTTCGCGCCGCCTCTGGGCTGGTCCGCCGCAACGTGGGCACGCCAACTTCCATGCGCGGGCCTGGCGCGGTGCCTGGTTTGTTCGCGCTCGAGTCGGCGATGGATGAGCTGGCCATCAAGCTCAACATGGATCCGGTCAAGCTCCGCCTGCTGAACGAGCCGCAAATCGACGAGGGCAAGAACCTGCCTTTTTCTTCGCGCCACTTCGTCGAGTGTGTCAACCTCGGCGCAGAAAAGTTCGGCTGGTCGCAGCGCACGCCGCAGGTCGGCTCGATGAAGAAGGATGGCTTGATTCTCGGCTGGGGTGTCGCCGGCTGTTCCTGGATTGCGGAGCGCCAGGCCACAGCGGCTACCGTGGACCTCCATGCCGACGGAACGGCCCGGGTCTCCTGTGCCACTCAGGATATTGGCACCGGCACTTACACCGTGCTTGCGCAAATCGTTTCCGAAAGGGCCGGCATCCCGCACGATAAGATCGAGGTCGTTCTGGGCGACTCAGATCTCCCGCCCGGGCCTATCTCCGGCGGCTCCTGGGCTACTGCATCGGTTATCCCCGCCGTCGTCGATGCGATTGAGAAAGCGCAACAGCTTCTGTTTCTGATCGCCAGTCAAAGCAAAGAACCGGGACTAGCCGGGCAGAAACCCGAGTTGATGGCTTTTACGAATGGATGCGTTCATCTCAAGGACAAGTCACCCGACACTGGGGTGAGGTATGAGCAAATCCTTACTGCCGGCAACATCCGCGGTGCTTCGGGCCAGGGAAAGTCCGAGGGCACCCTTGGCGATCCAAACAGCAAGCACTCTAAGCACTCCTTCGGAGCGCAGTTCGCTGAGGTGACCTGGCAGCCTGAGACCGCTCGCCTCCGTATCTCCCGGGTGGTAACGGTAATTGACGCCGGCCGCATCCTTAATCCCAAACCCGCCCGCAACCAGATTGAGGGCGCGGTGGTGATGGGTGTGGGCATGGCGCTCTTCGAAGAGACGGTCTATGACCCGCGCTTCGGCGCTCCCATCAACAACAACCTGGCTGATTACATTGTGGCTACCAACGCCGACTCTCCGCAGATCGACGTGACCTTCCTGGACTATCCGGACTTGGTATTGAACCCTCTGGGCGCGCGCGGGGTAGGAGAGATTGGCCTGGCCGGCATTGCGGCAGCCATCACCAATGCCGTTTATCACGCCACCGGCGTGCGCGTGCGCAAACTGCCGGTCCGCATCGAAGACCTGCTTTCTCCCGCCCATAACTCCCTCGCCTAAATTTCTCACAAATTTCGCCTCTCTGTACCAGTACAGACAGGCATTCAGGTTAGGTCGATCCACCGGCGATACGGTACATCTGTAACAGTACGTGGCCAAAGTGCACAATACACCGTAAGGGATTGCAGCCAAGGCCTGGATGCTCTGCTACTATGGTCGACTCAAAGGCCATTTGTCCGGGATAGCCAGGGGGATTCTCCTTGATCCAGACGAAGGTAGCACCAGAGAGTGCTCCAGATAGTTCGACTCCCCGGCTCCGCGATATGGTTCTCCGGGTGCTGCGACCTGAAGGACAAGGCCGTCCTGCGCGCACCGTAGAGCTCTTTGGTTGGCTGGACATGACCTTGGGCATCATCATCCTGGTCGCACCCTTCTTTGTGGAGTCCTTGTTGCAATTGCCGCCACTCAACCCACAGGGGTCTAATTATCTTCGACTCGTGGGCCTGCTGGTCTCAGGGCTGGGATTGCTTTACGTAGTAAGCGGACGCCTCAACGCGCAGGGATTCGTCTTCGCTTCCATGATCGATCGACCCATGGTGCCGTTGGTTATGGCCGTCCTCTGGTACCGCGATATCATTCCCGGCCCTCTGGCGCTGGCCTTCTCCATCTCCGATTTCGGCGGCTTCCTGTGGACGCTCTCTGCCTGGAAGGCCGAGGAAGCTCGCGTCGGTCGCGACGCTGCACCCATCGGCGCCGGCATAGCCTCCGATGTCTTCGGATTCACCAGTGGAGTGATTCGAAATGCACGCACGTTTCATCCCGATGGCAGGGTGTTTCGTGGGACGGTCCGCTCTCTGCAACCTGAAGACGCCGGTCTCGCGAAGGCCGCGGCGCAGCTCGCAGGCAGCGCCGCCCTCATGCGATTCGGCATGGGATTGATGAAGACCGGCATGCCGAGTTGGCTTGCGAACCTGGTCCCCGACGCTCCCAGCATCGCAGCGCGGTTCTTCCCGCTATCGGCGAGCGAGATCCCGCTTCAGCGCCGCCCTGGGGAGGACCTCGACCTGCTTTGCACCGCGGGCGGCGACCGGCTTTGGAAGCTCATTTTGAATCTGGCGACGGGTGGCAGAAGCCTCGGCCTCCGCCGCTTCGACTACTTCCGCAACGTCTACTATGCCGACGTGCCCTATCATGTGGACACAACGGATCTGCAGGTGTGGCTTCGCTTCGTGCCGGATCAGGACGCAATCCAACTTGGAGGTTCGCCCAGCGATACTTCAGGTCGTGAAGAGGGCCTCACGAGGGCGGTGGCTGGCCACGCGACCATTCGCATCGAGGCCCAGAGCGTCGGCGATGCCCGTCAACCATTCATACCCTTTGCGGCGATTCGCTTTGAGGATGAAATTGCTCTCGATCAGGAAGCTCTCCACTTCGAACCCGTAGCTGGTCGCGGCTTCACGCCTTACGGTTACCTGACCGACCTGCGCAGGTTCGTCTATCCCGCAAGCGTGCAAAGCCGCGCTCACACCACCCTTGAACGAGAACAACGCCAGAGCGACGGCCCCATCGTTCGCATTGAGCGCTACCTCAGCCAGGATCCCACCACTCCTCTTGAAGGAGGGCCCTCTTCCATGAACACCCCGACAGACCAGGTAACCGCCTCGCGCACGCTTCGCCGGCTCAAGATCGCCGGCCTCGCTGCGCTCGCGGTCGTTCTCCTCGCCGGTCTTTACTTAGCTATCCGTTTTACTCGCGACCAGCCTGTCGAGTATGCCGATAATGTGCTTCACTTCGAATACGGATCCACCGGCGGCGAGCGCACCATGGGAATCCCTTACTGGTTCTGGGTAGCCCTCCCGGAGATTTTCTCCGACGACTTGCCCGACCATAAGGCCGGACGAGGATACGAGTCTTTTGGGATGGTCTATGAGGAGGGGAAAGATCCGAAGTACGATCTGCCCATGGGAGTGTCGCGGCGCAACGTCCGCGGCATCGACGTCGTTTATCTCAACTGCGCCGTCTGCCACATAGGCACTGTTCGCGACAGCCCGGGCGCGAAGCCCAGAGTCGTGCCGGGCATGCCGGCTCAGCAACTCAACCTCGGCGCCTTCGAGCACTTTTTGACAACCATTCCGCTCGACCAGAGGTTCACACCGCAGCGCATTCTCGACCAGATTGACGCCATGCAGAACGATCCGCATCGGCTCATCCCCAAGCCCGACTTCATCAATCGCCTCATCTTCCGCTACTATGCCGCGTACCTCATGCGGGAAAAGATGCTCATGCTAAATCAGCGCCTCAGCTTCATCCATGCCGACACCTGGGGCCCCGGCCGCGTCGACACCTTCAATGCCCCGAAGGCGCTCCTGAACTTCAACATGACCCATGCGGACCCGAGGGAGTTAATGGGCAATGCCGATTTTCCTTCGATCTGGAACCAGGGTCCACGAGAAGGAATGCAGCTTCATTGGGATGGAAATAATACATCAGTAGATGAACGCAATCTCTCCGCGGCGTTCGGTACCGGAGCCTACCCGCCGACGCTCGATGCCAAGCTTGTCCTGCGCACCCGGAACTGGCTGCTGACCGCTAAACCCCTTGCATACCCGTATGCGATCGATCCACAACTCGCCCAGCAGGGAGCGCCGATTTATGCGCAGTACTGCGCCGCCTGCCACGGCACACGCGATGCCCCGTTCCGCAGTTCTCCTCCGCGAAAAGACGAATTTGTAGGCACCGTGGTGCCAATTGACAAGATAGGGACCGACCGGCACCGCCTCGACTCCTATACCTATCTCGTCGCTGCGAATCAAAGTACTCTCTACGCCGGATACGAGAAGGACTGGGGGTTCAATAAGCCCTATCCGCAGCGTTTTTCGCACTTCCACAAGACCGCGGGTTACGCCAATATGCCACTCGACGGAATATGGCTGCGCGCTCCCTATCTTCATAATGGTTCGGTGCCTAATCTGCGCGAATTGCTCGAACCCTCAACGGCGCGAAGCCAGACCTTCTTCCGAGGTAATGACGTTTACGACCCTCAGAACGTCGGATTCGTTTCCAATATTGCCGCCCAGGGGGACACGCAGTTCTTCAAATTTGATACGGCCATGTTAGGAAACGGCAATCAAGGCCACGAGGGGCCGGAGTATGGCACGAATCTCTCCGATGCAGAGAAGCGTGCGCTGATCGAGTACCTTAAGACCTTCTGATCGGTCCGACGAGGAGCTGTGATGAACAACAGCACCACCAGGAAAAGCATTCTGATTGCGATCGCCGTTCTTTTGCTAGCCGGCGTCGCGGCGTTCGGTGTCTGGTACAAAATGTATCGCGTCGCGGCCCAGCCGGGATGGATCACCGCAGACAAGCGTGACGACTTCCTGTACGGTTCGCTGGGAGACGAAGGCACGGCCGGAATCCCTTACTGGATATGGCTTACTCTGCCGCGAATTTTTCCCGAGTACCTGCCCGGGGAAGGAGGCTATGCCGCCCTCGGTTTTTCATGGGAGGAGACGAAAGAAATGCCGGCAGGCTTTGCCAAGCAGACCGTCGGCTACGTCCGGGTCGCGGGGAATTGCGCCATCTGCCACGCCTATTCCCGTTCCAACGGGCCGGACGCGGCGCCAACCGTCTTCGCCGCGGGCCCCGGCCACACGGCGGAGGTTCAGAGTTTGCTGGTGTTCTATCAACGGTGCGCACAGGACCCGCGCTTCAACGCCGACAATATCCTGGACGAAGTTTCGATGGCGACTAAACTCTCGTTTCTGGAAGGCTTGATCTATCGCTACATCCTCATTCCGAATACCCGCAAGAGGTTTCTCCAGAAGGACCAGGTCATACTCGATCAAGCGCTCTGGCGTCACGCCCAGGACCCGGCGGCAAACGCCGCTTTCCGGCAAAAGATACGCGATCTCGAATCGGATCTCAAAGGCCCCGAGAAAGACCAGTTGGGAAAGTATCTGACCACCTTCCGATGACGGGGACCATTCATGACCGGAACTGAAAATCGAGTGCCCGATTGCGAATTCATTGTCGTCGGATCCGGGGCGGGCGGCGGCACCGTTGCCGCACGACTGGCGGAGGCCGGCCGCACTGTGGTTTTGCTTGAAGCCGGTGGAGACCCACGCGAACTGGCGGGAGACGATCCCGTCCAACCAGGAATAAATTGTCTTCCCAACGACTATGATGTGCCCGCATTCCACGCTCTTTCCTCAGAAAATTCCGCCATGAAATGGGACTTTTTCGTGCGCCACTACGCTGATGAAGCGCAGCAACGGCTCGACCCCTCGTATCAACGGGAACGGGGTGGAGTGCTGTATCCACGCGGCGGCACACTGGGCGGATGCACCGCGCACAATGCGATGATCCTAATCTATCCTCACAACGCGGACTGGGACTACATTGCGCAACTTACCGGCGATGCTAGCTGGCGCGCCGATAACATGCGCACCTTCTTCGAGCGGATCGAACATTGCGCACACCGCCCGTTCTATCGTTGGCTGGCCAAGCTGGGCATCAACCCAACTCGTCACGGCTGGCGTGGCTGGCTTGCGACGGAGCGTGCAATCGATCTACGCCTGCTGGCTAACGAGGCGCTAGCCAAGACCGTCATCGGCGCCGCCTGGAAGGCGTTTAACGAAGACGGACGACACCTGGATCGAATCCGATGGTTCCTGGAGAGCGGCCTTGACCCCAACGACTGGCGCCTGGTTCGCGATAACTCCACCGGCATCCGTTATCTTCCCCTCACCACGCACGGGCATGCCCGCGGTGGCACAGAGAACGCGTGCTCGATGTCGCCAAGCGGTGTCCTGACCACTTGAAGATTGTGCTGAACGCTCTGGCATCGCGAGTCATCCTGGATGGAACAACCGAGCAGTGGGCGTCGAATATCTCCGCGGTGACCGGCTCTATCGCGCACATGCAAACCCCAGTGGCGAAGCCGGTTCCCCTGCTTCCGTCTATTGTTCACGTGAAGTCATTCTCGCGGGTGGAGCTTTCAATACGCCGCAGCTCCTGATGCTTTCCGGCATCGGGCCTCGCCATCATCTGGAGCAACATCAGATCGAGGTGCGCGCCGACCTCCCGGGTGTCGGCAGAAACCTGCAGGATCGCTACGAGATTAGCGTGGTGAACCGGATGAAGTTCAAAGCCTGGAAGGCCTTCAAGGGGGCGCGCTTCACTTCCGGTGATCCACAGTACCGCGAATGGAAAAAAGGCAAGCGCGGCATTTATTCGACCAATGGCTCAGTACTCACCGTATTTCGCCGGTCCCTTGTAGCCGAAGAATTGCCAGACCTGTTCTGTATGTCGATTCTGAACTGGTTTTCGGGATATCGCCCTGGTTACTCGCGAGTGATTGCCGAGAAGTTGAACTATCTTACCTGGGTGGTTCTCAAGGCCCACACGCGCAATCGAACGGGCGAGGTCACGCTGCGATCGAAAGATCCTCGTGATCCACCCCAAGTCAACTTCAACTACTTCGGCCAGGGTGCTGAAGAAGACCTTACGGCCGTAGTCGACGGCATCCGTTTTGTGCGCGGTCTCAGCGCCAGGCTGAAGCGGGAGGGCCTGATCGAGCAGGAGGAGTTACCCGGCGAACACCTCGAAACAGACGAGCAGCTGAAAGAATATATTCGGTCCAACGCGTGGGGTCATCACGCCTCGTGTAGCTGCGCCATCGGGCCACTCGAACAAGATGGAGTTTTGGACAGCAATTTCCGGGTGCATAAGACGCATGCCTTGCGTGTGGTCGACGCTTCCGTCTTTCCTCGCATTCCAGGATTTTTTATCGCCTGTCCGACCTACATGATCGGCGAAAAGGCGGCAGAAGTCATACTGGCCGATTGCGGCAAATAGACGATCGTTTTCAACAGGCGCGGTCTGTGGTTTCCGGCGAAATCTCGAAGGCCAAGGTTACATGCTCTGTAATAGAATTGCGGCTCAATGCACTATGACTGTTACATCGTCCTATGAGGAGGAAGCATGCCATTCGACGTCCCACAGTTGCTCAAAATGAGTCAGCAGCAGCTCGATGACCTCTTCAAAGCCAACCCCGCGGGCCCGATTCCCGATGGACCAGCCGACGGCACTGCGATCGTTGCCCCGGGCACCGTCTGGAGCCCCGAAATAGCCGCGTTCATTAACTTCTTCATTTGGGAGGGTAAGACGTTCGACGCGGCGCATGGCGTCCTCACCAACCGGCTGATTCATCTCGGACTCAACGCCATCGTAGCCGAAGTTTACAAAGATAAAAGCTGGCTCGACGGCCAGGAGTGTATCGTCCTCGATTACTCCAAAACCTCGCTGGTGGCGAAATGGATCCGCGACGAAATACGCCTTATTCAGCCCGGCTTATATCTCGGCAAAGTCTACTGGTCAGACAAAAGATTGATCGATTTCTGCCTCCAATTTCCCTCATGACCGTGAGTTCCTCGTTGGTATTCAGGAGGCGGTATGAAAAAGCTTCTCGGGTTGATTGTCGTGATTCTTTTGCTCGTGGCGGCAGTGGCGCTCTTCCATTGGTTGCAACGTCCAAGAAGCGGCCACGTCAAGGATGAGGCTCTTCTTGCCGGAGTCAACGCAGCGGACCTCAAGGCCGCTGGTACAGATGATCAAGGCCGCGATTATTTCCACGACATGGATGGTGGCGTAGCTCTAACCCCGGACGAGATCAAGGGCCGTAATACCTGGCTGGTCTGGACTGCCGGCAACGACCGCCTGTGGAACCAGCTCTCCGTCACCAGCTTCGGGGTGCTCGATTTTCTCAAGACCATCTCCTCCCAACCCAACCTGAAAGCGAGTCGTGAGAATCGTTGGGATTACCTCGGCCTGGTCAACGAGCCATGCTTCGTCCAGGCGACCGAGCCCGACCCTGCACGCTATGGACTATGGCTCGACAAACGCGATACGACGCAACCCGGTTGCGATAAAGATCCATTTGAGGACGAGAGTAAGTATCCTGGAATCAAAATCGGCGCTCGAGGGAAGAATATCCCCGCCGGCTCTTACTATGGTTATGCGACGGGAATCGTGGGCTTACGTCTTTTCCCAAATCCTGACTTCGATGAGGCGGCCGAAAAGAAGTGGGATGCCGTTCGTTACTATACGGACCCGAGCTATTACGAGTCCAAGGACCTCATCAGGCCGTACCGAGTTGGCATGTCGTGTGCCTTTTGTCATGTTGGCCCTAATCCACTCAAGCCGCCCGCGGACCGCAATCATCCCAAGTGGGAAAATCTCAGCTCCAACGTGGGCGCGCAATACTTCTGGATCGACCGCATCTTCGACTGGAACAGCGATCAGCAAAACTTCATTCATCAGCTCTTTCAAACCTCCAGACCGGGCACTCTCGATACCTCCCTCGTCTCTTCAGACAGCATCAACAACCCCCGCAGCATGAATGCCGTGTATCTTCTGGGGCCCCGTCTTGAAGAAGCAAAGCGTTGGGGCCAGGAGAAGCTGACAGGCGGCAATCTCGACAATCGCCAATTCAACGACTTCATCAAAACCGGTCCGCTTACGGAGTACTACAAGGCGCCGGACACTGTACTAACCCCGCGCGTGTTGAAGGATGGTTCTGACTCGGTGGGTGCTCTCGGAGCATTGAATCGCGTCTATCTCAACATCGGTACCTTCAGCGAGGAATGGCTGCTCCACTTCAATCCATTAGTCGGCGGCAAGACGATCACGCCCATCGAAATCAAAGTAGCCCGCGAAAATTCGGCTTACTTTGCGGCCACCGAGAACCAGACGCTCGCCATGGCCGAGTTCTTTCTCAAGTCCACAGGTCAACACCACCTGAAGGACGCCGAGAACCACGCTGGCGATCAATACCTCAAGGCCAATGAAGCTACCTTGCATCAAGGCAAGATCGTCTTCGCAGAAAACTGCGCCCGTTGCCACTCCAGCAAGCAACCGCAACCTGCGGCTGGTCTCGATCCCAACGGCTGTGCGGGCAAAGATTACATGTCCTGCTTTGGCAAGTATTGGGAGTGGACCAAGACCGCAGAGTTCAAAGACAAAATGCGGCAGATCGTTTTGGCCGACGATTTTCTCCAGGATAACTTCCTGTCGGCCGAGATCCGCGTCCCGGTTACGCTGCTCCACACCAACGCATGCAGTCCGCTCGCCACCAACGCACTCGGCGGCAATATCTGGGACAACTTCTCTTCGCAGAGCTATAAGGATCTGCCGTCCGTCGGTGATATCACCTGGTATGATCCCGTCACCGGCGCGCCTAACAAGTACACTATGCCCGCCGGCGGACGCGGATTTACGCGGCCGCCCTCTTTGATCAGCCTTTGGTCCACGGCGCCCTATCTGCTCAACAACTCAGTCGGACCGTTTGAGGTCGACCCCTCCGTCGACGGCAGAATGCGCTCCTTCCAGGCGTCGATCGAGCAGATGCTGTGGCCGGAGAAGCGGGTCAAAGACGCCTTTCTGGGGGACAAGGTTCCTGGCACTATCGACCGCACCACGACCCGCAGCTACATCCACATATCGCCCGGATATCTTCCCGACTTTCTGCAGTCCTTCTACGGTTTGGGAGAGCAGTTTGCTCCGTGGATCTTTGGGCCGGGTGGAATTCAACTGGGTCCAATTCCGGCCGGTACTCCGGTTGGCCTTCTCTCGAATCTCAATCCGTTGAGTGAGGATCCAGCGCAGAAAGAGGCGCACGATAAGCAACTGCTGCAGTTGGTGATTGACCTCAATAACGACCTCAAGAGCCTGGGCAAGTACCCCACCGACGCGCAGGCCGCCACGGTCTTCTTAAAACAGGAGAAGCAGCTTCTCCAAGTCAGCAAGTGCCCCGATCTGGTAGTCAACCGAGGCCATTACTTCGGCACGGACTATATCGAGCCGGGCGAAACCAGAGAACAGGCGCTAAGCGAACGCGGTCCTGGCCTGAACGACGGCGACAAGCGTGCCTTGATTGAGTTCCTAAAGACCTTCTAGGGTGGGTTTCTCGGACCTGTCTTGCGCCGTGGCCCTCGTGGCTGCGATCATTGCTTCGGTTCGAAAGGTCCTTTTATCCATGCCTCTGCGTCTTCTGGCTTCTGCTGCCTTTTTGGCAGTTTCTACTTGTCTCTTCGCTCAAACGCCCGCCTGGCCACCCTCTCCCGATCATCTGACCATGCCCCTCTGGCCCAACGCAGCGCCAGGAGCGCAGCCGGCTACCGGGCCCGAGGGCGACATGACGACCGCCAAAGATGGCAGCCCAGGCGGCAAGCCAGTCATCCGCATCGGCAATGTTTCCAATCCCACGCTTACCCTTTACACGCCTAAGGCGAAGAACACCGGCGCCGCCGTGGTTGTATTTCCAGGGGGCGGATACCGCATCCTGGCCATTGACCTGGAAGGGACCGAAGTATGCGACTGGCTCAATTCGGCCGGCATCAGTTGCATTCTGGTTAAGTACCGTGTGCCCGAGCCGGGCCCATATCCCAAGTCGTCAGCGCCGTTACAAGATGCTCAGCGCGCTCTCGGCATCGTGCGCGCCCACGCCGTAGAGTGGCACATTGATCCAAACCGCGTCGGAGTCCTGGGCTTCTCCGCCGGCGCGCACCTTGCCGCCGCCTTGAGCACACACTTCGACCAGAGACTTTACGATCCTCTGGACGCGGCAGACAAGCTTAGTTGCCGCCCCGACTTTGCGGCCATCATCTATCCCGGCTATCTTGCGCTCGCAGACCAGAACTACGCGCCGAATCCCGACATTCATCCCACCGATCAAACTCCGCCCACCTTCCTGGTGCAAGCTGAGGACGATCCAGTCCATGTAGAAAACGCCGTCGTCTATTTCCTGGCCTTGAAGAATGCCAAGGTGCCCGCGGAGCTCCACATTTACGCCCAGGGCGGCCATGGTTACGGCCTGCGCCGGACCGCACTCCCCGTCACCACATGGCCCCAGACCGCGGAAATATGGCTGCACACCATTCACATTTTGTCCGATTCCGATGGCTCTAGTTACCCGGTCAAGTGAGCAATGAAGAAATCCGCTTTGCTGTTCCCTATATTCCTGGCCGTTTGCCTCGCACAAAACACTCCTGCTCCTCTGGGAGTGCCCAAGCCGGGACCGTCTACGGATGCTCCTTACGCTCCGCAGCCTATCCTGCCCGGCGGCGTCGTGCTCACTCTTTATCCCCCCGGCTCCCCATACCTTAATAAGGACCGCGTGCGCGAGGCCGAGCAATACAACCTGAGCCAATCCGTGCCCGGGAGAATCAACAGCATCGTCAACATACACAACCCGTCGATCGAAGTGCACACGGTCGACCGCGGACTGAATACCGGCGACGCCGTGATCCTGGTGCCGGGCGGCGGCCACAACACCTTGAACGTGGGCTCGGAGGGAGCGGATTTCGTTCCCTTCTTCTATAACTACGGGGTCAACACCATCATTCTGCGGAGTCGCTTGCGCCGCGACGGCTACAACCCCCGGACCGATGAGGTGTACGACGCCCAGCAGTCCATTCGCCTGGTACGCGCGCACGCCAAGGAATGGAATATCGATCCCCACAAGATCGGCATCATGGGCTTTTCCGCGGGCGCGGAACTGGCCACCGCCGCGGCCGTGCTATACGACGACTTTGACAAGAAGAACAACAACCCCGGCGACCCCCTGGCCGGCATCTCCTCGCGCCCTGACTTTGTGGGCGTCATCTATCCTGGTCCTACCCCCTTCGCCCGCAATCGCGTTGCCCCGCCGATTCCGCGTAACGTGCCTCCCTCGTTCATCGCCTCCGCCGGCTCTGATGACCAGGTTCATGCCATCTGGGCCGACGAATACTTTGCCGCCATGCTGGCCCTCCGCGTGCCGAACCTGGAGATGCACATTTATGCCAATGGCCGCCATCCCGGCGACCTATTGCGCGACGGCAGCCACATGACCGGCGGTCTGACGGACCGCAACGGAATACCCTTTGGCACCTGGCAATTCCGCTTCATCGACTGGTTTCGCGATCTCGGTTTTTTAGAGAAGCCTGACGTGGAAACCAAGGCAGCTAAGGACATCACCTTTTATCTGAGCCAACCTCCACCATCTACTCCCCATGTGCCCTAGCTAGCCAAGTGTCCGCTGATGGACATCGAACTGGGTTTGTGGACAGTTCGCAGCTCGAATGCCTTGTAAGTTGAAGAAACGCACATGGATGCGACTCCACCCTTTGGTCCCCTGCGTGCTCTCCTGACAAGGGAGGGAGACACATGATCGCAGATCTCATAGGGGATGCCCGTTATTCGCTGCGCCAGTTGCGCAAGACCCCGGGTTTCACCGTGACGGCGGTGCTAACGCTGGCTCTGGGCATTGGAGCGAACACAGCGATCTTCACCCTCGTACACGCTGTCTTGCTCAAGAATCTGCCTGTCGTCGACCCCAAGTCACTGGTGCGCATCGGGGACAGAGAGGACTGCTGCAACCTGAGCGTCTCCTCGTTCGAAAGTGACTACACAACCTTTTCCTACGAGGGCTACAAATACCTGCGCGACCACACGCCGGAGTTTGAGCAATTGGCGGCAATGCAAGCGGGTGGGGCAGACCTCTCGGTCCGCCGGGCCCTGGTAGATACACCTCCGCAGTCTTCGCTGGGCGAGTTTGTCTCCGGTAACTACTTCCAGACGTTTGGTATACAGCCCTTGATAGGGCGTGTCCTCATGCCCGCGAACGATGGAGAGGGCGCGCAGCCCGTGGCCGTGATGAGCTACCAGGCCTGGCAGAGGGACTACGCCGGTGATCCTTCGGTGATCGGCAGCACCTTTGTCATGAACACACATCCGGTCACCATCATCGGTGTGACCCCGGCGTCATTCTATGGCGACCGGATGAGCGAGCGTCCTGCGGACTTCTACCTTCCGATCTCGCAGGAGCCGACCCTTGGTTTTTACGCAGTTCGTAATAGGCCGGAACTGGGCTGGCTGTATCTCATCGGGCGCGTGAAGCCTGGTACCGCAATGGGACCACTCCAGGCTAAGGTGAGCGGCCTGCTGAAGCAGTCACTCTCCCTGCTGCCGGAGTATCAGTCGCAACACGGCAAGGAGCACCTGGCCAAAGCCCACGTGGTACTCACGCCAGGCGGCGCAGGTGTTGCGAACATGCAGCACAATGCAGCCAACAGTCTGTATCTGCTGATGGGACTCTCTGGATTGGTGTTGCTGATCGCATGCGCGAATATCGCCAACCTGATGCTGGTGCGGGGGCTGGCACGACGAGCTGAGATCTCCATTCGCATGGCCCTGGGCGCAGCGCGGAGAAGAGTCGTGCGGCAAATGATGACTGAGAGCATAGTACTGGCCATCCTTGGCGGCCTGGCTGGATTGGCGCTGGCGTACGTCGGGACGCGCTCGCTGCTGGCGCTGATGTTCCCGGATTCTCCCTCGCTGTCGATCCATGCGGCGCCGTCTTGGCCGGTTCTGAGTTTTGCTTTCGGCCTTTCCCTGCTTACAGGACTTGTCTTCGGCATTGCGCCTGCCTGGATCACCTCGCAGGCGCAGCCCGCCAATGCAATGCGCGGTGTCAATCGAACCACCAGGGATGGCTCCTCGTTACTGCAACGGTCGCTCGTTGTCGTGCAGGCGGCGTTGTCGCTGGTGCTGCTGGTAGGAGCCGGGCTGTTGGGCAAGAGCCTGAATCGACTCGAGCATCAGGAATTCGGCCTGGAGACGGACAACCGGGTAATCATCAACATGAATCCGCTGAAGGCGGGTTACAAGCCAGAGCAGTTGCAGGCCCTGTATCAGCAGATCGAAGACCGTTTCCACGCGCTCCCTGGAGTGGAGCGCGTTGCTTTGACAATCTATACGCCACTGGAAGGTGACATCTGGAGTTTTTACGTCTATGTCCAGGGCCGGCGAGCCCCTGATCCAGGGCAGGAAGTGGGGGCTATCTTCGACCGCGCAAGTCCGGATTACTTCAAGGCAATTGGGCAGCGCGTCGTTCGTGGGCGATCCTTTTCACCGTCCGATACAGCAACTTCGGAGGGCGTTGCGGTGGTTAACCAGGCGTTTGTGAAGACGCTCTTTAAACCCGGCGAAGACCCGCTAGGACAACATTTCGGTGCGATCGATATCAAATCCTCCGGCGACTACAAGATCGTGGGTGTGGTGGAGGATACGAAGTATGAGAATGCGCGCGATGCGGTGCGGCCCATGTACTTTACGCCGATGCTGCAGCAATCGCGCACCAACCCGATCAAAGGCCTGGATGCTTCGCTGTATGCGGAGGCGATCGTCCTGCAGATGAAGGGACTCACGCCAGGATTGGAGGGGCAGGTACGGAAGACGCTGGCCAGCATCGATCCCAATCTGACCGTGGATTCCTACCGGACCTTTGCCCATCAAATCCATGGAAACTTCAACGCGGAGCGGATGGTAACGCGGCTGACTTTGCTTTTTGGATTGCTGGCGCTGGTGCTGGCCTCGATCGGACTTTATGGTGTCACCTCTTATATGGTTGTGCGGCGGACGGCGGAGATTGGTATACGCATGGCGCTGGGCGCGGGCCGTGGAAGTGTCATCGGCATGGTGATGCGTGGTGCAATGCTGCAGGCGGGAATCGGATTGGCGATTGGCGTCCCCACAGCTTTGCTGTGCGCGCGCTTCCTGAAATCACAACTCTATAACGTGTCCGGTCAGGACGCGTCGGTGATGGCCGGCGCGGTCGTGGCGCTGGCCATGTCGGCATGCGTTGCTGGTTTGATTCCAGCGCGGCGTGCGGCTTCGACCGAGCCGATGAGAGCATTGCGCTCGGAGTAACTGGATGTATTTGAGGTATGGAATATGTTGCGAAGAGTGTTTGCTCTCAGTCTGATTGCTTACTCGATTCTGTTGCTCCAGGGGAAACAGCCGTCGTCCTCGGTGGAGGCCCCAGCCGGAACGGAGTTGCTGTTTGAAGCCACAGGAGAGGGGTCGCAGGTCTATACCTGCACCGATGGACATTGGATACTCAAGGCTCCCGACGCTAAACTTCTGGACCAACAAGGGCAAGTGATCGGCACCCATTTTGCCGGTCCGACCTGGAGGCTCCAGGATGGCAGCGAAGTAAAGGGCAAAGCCATTGCGAGTCGAGCTGCGGGAGATGCTTCCTCCGTGGCCTGGTTGCTGATACAAGCCGTTCCCGGTAGCGGCAGCGGCAAACTGGCGAAGGTGCTTTACGTTCGCCGGACCGAAACCCATGGGGGTGCGGCTCCCGCCACAGCCTGTGTCAGCGGCGAAGATCGGGTTCCGTATACTGCAAAATACAGCTTCTACACCGGCAAATGAACGAACGTTTGCCAAGCTGGAAAAGCGAGAACCCATGGCAAAGATTCATCACGCAGCGGCCCAAGGCTTTGCGGCAGGTGCCGCCAACTACGTTGCCGGCCGCCCGGAATATCCGCCTGAAATCGAAGCTTGGCTGAAGGAGGACCTAGGGCTCGACAGCAGCAAAACGGTTCTTGATTTAGGCGCAGGCACAGGGAAGTTCTCGCGTAGTCTTCTGGCCACGGGAGCGAAGGTTATCGCCGTGGAACCCGTACCCGCGATGCTGGAACAACTGGTGCGCCAGTATCCTGAAGTCGAGCCCAGGAGCGGCACGGCGGAAGCAATTCCGTTGGGCGATGCATCGGTGGATGCGGTGGTCTGTGCGCAGTGCTTTCATTGGTTTGCTACGCCCGAAGCGCTTCACGAAATCCATCGCGTGCTCAAGCCGGACAGCGCTCTTGGTCTGGTCTGGAACGTCCGCGACAATAACGTCACATGGGTCGCAGCCCTTACCCGGATCATGAAGCGTTTTGAGGGCGATGCTCCCCGCTACCACAGCCAGAAATGGCGAGCCCAGTTTCCTGCTGAAGGGTTCGGCCCTCTCCGCGAAAAGCGATTTCCCAACCTGCACACCGGCAATCCCGAGCGCGTGATTGTCGACCGTATCTTATCGGTAAGCTTCATGGCGGCCCTCCCGCCTGACGAACAGGAGCACGTCAAGGCTGAGCTCCGGGAAGTGATCGCCAACTCACCGGAACTCGCCGGAAAGGCCCAGGTGACCTTTCCCTACGAAACGCTCGCCGTCGTTTGTAACAAGAGGATGTATACATCCGGGGCAGAAATGCACTAAGCTTCTCCGCGAAACGGAGGAGCGGGAATGTCTGAGGCGAACAAACTTCTAGTGAAGCGCTGGTTTGAACAGGTCTGGAATCAGAAAAGCGAAGCAGCCATTGATGAAATGTTTAGCCCGCAAGGCAAGTCTCACGGCTTTCCTGACGCGGATGCGATCCTTGTTGGACCCGAAGCTTTCAAGGCTGTACACCGTACCTTTTGCGGCGCTTTCCCCGACGTGCATGTTGACGTGGAGGAGATAGTCACCGAGGGTGATCGGGTCGCCGTTCGCTGGCAAGTCTCCATGACCCACCTGGGTGATCATTTCGGTTTCCCCGCCAGCCACAAGAAGGAGACCATGGCAGGCTCAACCTTCGCCATTGTCAAAGGCGGTCAGATCGTCGAAGGCTGGAACTACATGGACCTTCAAGCGCTGATGAAGAAGCTCCAGACCGCTTGAGGGGTTAGACCCAGAAAACGGTTTTTGATGGGTACGGGCTGAAGAATCTGCGTGAGAGCCGGAAGAGAAACCGCAGGTCCCTCCACTACGCTGCGCTCCGGTCGGGATGACAATTCTGTTGCATGGAAATGGTCCCAAAATCGTCAGACGAGTGGCTGTTAATGGTCCCCACAGAATTGTCATCCCGACCGGAGCGCAGCGCAGTGGAGGGACCTGCGGTTTCTCCTCCGGTCCTACGCAGCCTGTTCAGCCCGCAGATCGGCAAAATTTATTTTCCTTATCTGTCGATTCTGTATAACTCAGACGTCGTACTGGCAGGAGGAAGAAAATTATGCAATATCTGGTCCTGATCTACGAAGCTGAGAAGCGTTTTGCCAACGGGTTTGACGAAGCGGAGTTCACCGAGTATGGCGCCTTCGGCAAGAAGTACGCGGGCTCAATTAAGGCTGGGCACGCGCTGCAGCCCACTCCAACAGCCAAGACAGTACGCGTGCGGGATGGCAAAGCCTTAACCACCGACGGACCGTTCGCGGAAACCAAGGAACAGCTCGGTGGCTTCTACCTGCTCGAAGCGGCGAGCATCGATGAAGCAGCTTCAATTGCATCCGGCATCCCGGCTGCCCGCTTTGGTTCCATCGAAGTCCGGCCCATCATGATCTTCGGGTAGGGAGGCAACATGATCGATACAACTTCGCCCCCAAGCTCAGAACTTGCATTGACAGCAGACCAGATTGCCAAAGCATCGTGCCATCTCTCGGTCACACGGGATCTTCTTGTCGAATCAGTGGCCGGGCTCTCGCCTTTACAGTGGGGCTTCCGCCCCACTTTCGACAGCTGGTCCATCGCGGAAAACCTCGAGCACCTCGCACTCATGGAAGGCCGGGTCCACGCCCTCATTGGGAATATGAGCAATGCCCCCGTAGCGGAATCAACCGGCAAGCAGATCGAAATGGATGAGGTCATTTTGAACGAGGTTCCCAAACGCTCCACAAAGTTAAAAGCTCCTGAACCGGTTTGCCCGGGAGGGCGCTGGAGTGGCGAGGAAGCCCTGCAATGTTTTCTCACCAGCCGCGAACGGACGATGCAACTCCTGGCCGCCCCTCTGCTTCGTGGCCGCGTCCGGCCCCATCCTCTCTTCGGGCCATGGGATGGCTATCAATGGCTGTTAGCTACCGGATCGCATACCGCCAGGCACACCGACCAGATCCACGAGATCAAAGCGGATGCCCATTTCCCGGGTTCATAATCGCACTGAGGGTTCACCATGCGCTACATGATGTTGATTTACTCGCAGGAAGATGAATCGGTAACGCACGATGATATGAGCGCAGTCGCTGCGGCCCACCGCGCGGTCATGGAAGAGGCTCGGCAGCGCGGTGTCTTCTGCGCCGCCGAGCCTCTTCAGGCCAGCGTTACGGCCACTACCTTGCGCGTGCACGACGGCGCGACGATGGTCACCGACGGTCCGTTTGCCGAGACCAAAGAGCAGCTCGCCGGATACTATATCCTCGACTGCGAGGATCTCGACGAAGCTCTCGCTTGGGCTGCCAGGATACCCACTGCCTGCGCCGGTAGGATTGGATGCGTTGAGATCCGTCCCATTCGCGAGTTTCCCCAAAGTATTTCCACTTCCGGCGTACACCAGGCAGCCGCAGTTCGCGAAGATTGACTGTGCAGAGTAGAAGCGAGCGTGTGCCCCTGAATGGATGACCATCTCGCTACCGTCGAATCAGTTTTTCGAACCGAGTCAGGGCGTATCATCGCCGGCCTTATTCGTATCTCGCACTCCTTCGACCTCGCTGAGGAGGCCATGCAAGACGCCTTCGCCGCCGCGGTCGTAAGCTGGCGGACTGAAGGTATCCCATGCAATCCCGGCGCCTGGATCGCAACCACGGCTCGTCGCAAGCTCATCGACTATGCGCGCCGGGAACAGACCCGCCGCAACCACGAAGGCCAGCTGCTGTATGAGTACGAGTCGCGCAGCAGCGCGATCGACCAGGAAATGAGCCGCCCTTTTGAAGATGACCGGCTGAGTCTCATATTTACCTGTTGCCACCCCGCGCTCAACCTGCAAGCGCAAGTCGCGCTCACACTGCGCACCCTTGGCGGCCTCACCACACCCGAGATAGCCCGTGCCTTTCTGGTCCCCGAGGCCACGCTTGCGCAACGCCTGGTGCGCGCCCAGCGCAAGATCCAGCAAGCGCGCATTCCTTATCAGGTTCCCAGTCCCGCCTCTCTGCCTGAACGTCTGGCCGCGGTGCAGGCGGTTCTCTATCTCATCTTCAATGAGGGCTATTCAGCCAGCTCCGGAGACACTCTCATACGCCGGGAGCTCTGCGCCGAAGCCATTCGCCTTGCGGGTACGCTGGTCGAACTGATGCCCGACAACCCGGAGAGCATGGCGCTGCTGGCCCTGATGCTCCTGCATGACTCCCGCCGCGAAGCACGCTCCAGTCCAGATGGGCAACTGGTCACTCTTGAGGAGCAGGATCGCTCTCTCTGGCGACGGGATCAGATTGCCGAGGGTATCCGGTTGGTCGAGCGGGCGTTAGGCCGCCGTAACGTCGGCCCCTATCAGCTCCAGGCAGCCATCGCCGCTGTCCACGCCGAGGCCGCTACCGCCGCCGAAACCGACTGGAAACAAATCGCTGCGCTCTATGCCATCCTCAGTGCAAGCCAATCCTCACCCATCGTCTCGCTGAACCATGCCGTAGCCATTGCCATGGGTGAAAGCCTGGAGCGGGGCTTAGCGCTGATTGATAGTCTGGGCTCTTCCGGCGAACTCGATTCTTATCATCTTTATCATGCTGCCCGCGCCGACCTGCTGCGTCGTATGGGCCGCAACCGGGAAGCACGCGAGAGTTACCATCGCGGGCTCGTTCTCACCAGCAATGCAGTCGAGCTTCGCTATCTGCGCCGCCGAATCTCCGAGCTGGAGCTACTCGCGTAGCAGCTTTTATTCCACGCCTGGCTAATTTCTGCCCAAACCGGGGAACCTGGATACCCGTCCCGCCGTAGGTATGCGATGAGAGCAAATCCGCCCTACCTGGAGAAAGCACCATGGCAGCCCTGCGGCAAGATTTGATCTATAGCTTCCGGCGCCTCTCCAGATCACCTGGAGTGGTCCTCGCCGTCGTCCTCTCCATCGGACTCGGCATCGCTGCCAACTCCACCATCTTTTCCATGGTCAGTCGCTTCGTGCTTTGGCCCGCGCCTGTTGGCGATCCGGCAACGCTTATGGCTCTCCATACGACCCATGACGGCGATCGTTGCTGCAATAGCTTTTCCTGGCCGGTGTACACCGACGTGCGCGACCAAGCCAGCTCCTTCTCCGCGGTTGCGGCTTACTATGAGCTCTTACCTGCGTCGATCGGCGGTTATGGCGAGCCGGAACGCGTGTGGGGCCAGTCGGCCACATCCAACTTCTTTTCTGTATCGCGGATTCACATGAGCCTGGGCCGTGGCTTTCTTCCCAGCGAAGAGCGGGTTCCCGTGATCGTCCTTAGCCATCGTCTCTGGCAGCGGCGCTTCGCTTCCGACCCGGCCATTCTGGGCAAGTCGATCCCTCTCTCCGGCCATCCATACACGGTTGTCGGAGTGGCGCCTCCGGGCTTTCGCGGTTTGGACCTGATACTCGATCCTGAATTCTGGGTGCCGCTCGGCAACGTAGAGCAACTAGCCTCAAGCGTTCCCGGTCGAAGAGCACGCGGTTACCATTGGCTCGCGGTGGTCGGACGCCTCAAACCAGGCGTTACCCAGTCTCAGGCTGCTGCGGAGCTGGCCACCCTCGCTCAACGTTTCGCCAAGCAGTATCCCGATACAGACAAGGGCGGGGGCTTCCGCTTCGAACAGGCTGGCTCTCTCCCCCCGCGAGATAAATCAACCGTGCTACTGTTTATCGCAACCCTTTCGATCGTTGTGTTGCTGGTCTTGGGCATTGCCTGCGCCAATGTTGCCAATCTCCTGCTTGCCCAATCAGCTAGCCGTCAACGCGAAATGGCGGTTCGCATTGCGGTCGGGGCCACCCACGGTCAACTGGTGCGCCAGATGTTGTTGGAGAGCTTTTTGCTGGCCCTGGGGGGCGGGTTGTTGGGCACGGTTTTGACCTTGTGGGCCACCTCGGCTCTTTCCGCATTTCGGATTCCCGCGCCCGTACCCCTTGACGTGACCCTCCATGTCGATTGGCGAGTTCTGCTGTACACCTTCGTTCTCAGTGTCGGAACCGGGCTGCTCTTTGGCTTGCCGCCCGCATGGATCGCATCGCGGCCCATTCTGGCCAGCGCGCTTAAGGGCGAAGATGGTCTCGTTCGCCCCGGCCGCCGGCTCAGCCTACGCAATGTCCTGGTCGTGGCCCAGATTGTCATGTCCGTCGTTCTGCTCTGCGCCACTGGACTTTTCCTGCGCAGTCTCGAACAAGCGGTTGGCATCGACATCGGCTTCCGCTCGCGCGATCTCTTAATGTTGTCTGTGGATCCCCGGGTTCACGGTTATACACCGGAGCGCACCGCGCAATTTCTCGATCAACTAAGGAGCCGTGTCGCAGCGATTCCGGGCGTAATCTCGGTGGCTGCCACAGACAGCGTCCCGCTCTCCGGAGGAAACCGGAGCGATGGTTTCCGCGCGGAAGCGGAGACCTCCGGCCCCTATCCAATTGTGGAGCTGTTTATGGCAACGCCGGCTTATTTCGAGACTATGGGAATCACACGGTTAGCTGGTCACGACTTTGCCAACGAAGCGGCTAATGCTCCCAAGGTGGCCATCGTTAACCGAGCCTTTGCGGAACGATTCTTCCCGGGGAAGAATGCTATCGGCCAACGAGTCACCGGGGGAGGAGTTTCCTACGAGATCATCGGCGTCGTGCAAAACATCAAGTCGCGGACCCTTGGCGAGGACACTCGCTATGTCCTGTTCCGTTCCCTTGCGCAAAGCACGGCAAGCGATCCCTCCTTCCTGGGATATGAACTGGTAGTTCACTTCGCGGGTAATTCGACGGCGATCGCAACTGCCGTGCGCGGTCAGATCCACGATCTCGATTCCACGATGGCCGTATACAACACTGAAACCATGCAGGAACATCTGCGCCAGGCGCTCTTTCTGCCCCGCCTGGCGGGCACTCTCTTCGGGATCTTTGGATTCATAGGGTTGGTGCTGGCTGCCATCGGACTGTACGGCGTTATGAGCTACTCGGTCAGCCGACGCACGCGTGAGATTGGCATCCGTATCGCGCTAGGGGCGCAACTCAGCGCGGTCCATCGACTCATTCTCCGCCAGGGTATGGTGCTCACGGTCGTTGCCATGGCGCTAGGTCTGCCCGCCGCCTTTGTAACCGCGGGCTTATTGAGTAGTTTCCTCTATGGCATTCGCCCCCACGACGCCATGACCTTCACCCTGGTGCCTCTATTTCTCGCTACGGTTGCATTGGCTGCCTGCGGGGTTCCAGCGTGGCGCGCAACCAGGATTGATCCGCAGATCGCGTTGCGCTACGAGTAATCGTGGTGTTGCTTCTCAAATTCCTCCTGGTGCGCATCTTATAGAAGGAAAAATCTGGCAGCGCCCGAGTGAACGGAACGCATGAAGGTAGAACCCATCAGAGATGAAGATCCCCCGGTTTTCCTTTTCGAGCACCAGCAAGCATGGGAGGACTGGTTGTCGCGCAATCATCGCAAGGCAACCGGTGCGTGGTTGCGGATCGCGAAGAAGGGATCAAAGCTTCGCTCGTTGACCCACGCTGAAGCGTTAGACTCCGCGCTGTGTTTTGGGTGGATCGACGCACAGAAGAAGCCGGAAAGTGCCGGCGCATGGCTGGAGCGATTTACTCCACGCGGCAAGCGAAGCATCTGGTCGAAGCTCAATCGTCAGAAGGCAACGGCGTTGGTAGAATGCGGCCGGATGAGAGACAGTGGGCTCCAGGAGATTTTGCGTGCTAAAAAGGACGGACGCTGGGAAAGGGCCTATGACTCGCCGCGCAACGCGGCTGTGCCGGAGGATTTTCAGGCAGCGCTGGACAAGAGTGCGAGGGCGAAGGCATTCTTTGCCACTCTGGAAAGCCGAAACCGCTATGCGATCCTGTTCCGCATTCAAACGGTAAAGAAAGCAGAGACACGCGCGCGGAAGATCAGCGAATTTGTCGCCATGCTGGAAAAACACGAGAAAATACATCCGTGATCGGGAGTGATGATGAATGAGTTAGAGCAAACCCTTATTGGCGACAGCGCAGCAGCACCGCCGGCGCACATCCTGGAAGGGATTGAGGTAGACCTCGCTCATCGAGTGATTCAAGGTGCTCCGCATACCATATATCAGGAACTCTGGCATATCGCGTTTTGGCAGCAAGTCACACTGGACTGGGTGAATGGTGTCGAGACGCCCTTTCCAACTCATCCGTCAGCCGGATTCCCTGCGGGCGAACGCGAGCCCTGGGATCAGCTGTGCCAACGCTTCTTCCGCGATAATCAGCAAGCCGCCGCCTTGGCGGGCGACGAGAAGAGACTCGAACAATCAGTTCGTTGTCCATCGCGGCCGGGCAATCCCGTCCGCATCATGTCCGTCCGGGAACAACTGGAAAGCCTGGCCGCTCACAACGCTTATCACTTTGGACGCATCGTCCTGCTTCGCCAGCTGTGTGAAGCATGGCCACCTCCCTCCGGCGGCTTTAGCTGGTGACGGCGATTTCTTCCTGCCATATGCTGAAAGAACCATTGTGGCAATTTGCCTGGCCAGGAGTTTTGAATCGATGCGTTTTCTCCATCTGCTGATGCCTGTCTCTGTCTTCATGCTTGGGGCCGTTGCGTGGCCGCAAACGTCTCCCGCGGCAGGGTCAGCAACCTATGACGCCCGGCTGACCTTTGCGCCGCTAAGCCTGCCCGATCCGGTGAATGCCTATCGCTCGAGCAATGGCGCTCCGGGGCCAGCGTACTGGCAGAACGAAGCGGATTATGAGATGCACGCTACGCTCGATCCAACTGCCAAGGTTCTGCAAAACGACGAGCTCATTACCTACACCAACAACAGCCCCGATTCGCTGACCAGCCTTTGGATCCACATGGAGCAGAACACTTATCGCAATGACGCGCGCGGGCGGATCGTCAACGGTGGACCGCGACGAAAGAAACCTGTAGCCGACACCGAAGAAAATCCCAACGGGCGCACAACCGAAGGCTTTGTGCTGGAGTCGGTCACCATCGAGCACGGCAAGGAATCGCTGAAGGCCGACTACCTGGTGGAGGATACGCGGATGCAGATCCGGCTACCCCAGCCCATGGCGCCGAAGGGCAGCGTGCTCAAGATCCACATCAAGTATCACTATCAGATTCCGGGCGTCTGGGGCGGCCGCACCTCGTGGGGCTCATCCAAGCAGGGAGATATCTACGACATCGCGCAGTGGTATCCGCGCATGTGCGTCTATGACGACCTTCGCGGTTGGGACACGCTTCCCTACATCGGCAGCGAGTTTTACCTGGAGTATGGGCACTTTGACTATTACGTAACTGTGCCCAGCGAAATGATCGTGGCCGGCTCAGGCGAGTTGGTCAACGAAAAGGATGTGCTTACCGGCACGCAAATTGCGCGGCTGGCAGAGGCCCGCAATAGCGACAAAACTGTGTTCATCCGCACCGCGGCTGAGGTAAGCAATCCTGCGAGCAGGCCGAAAGTGGGCGGCACGCTCACCTGGCACTTCCGCATGGATCACACCCGGGATGCGGTCTGGAGCGCAAGCCCGGCATTTGTGTGGGACGCAGCACGCATCAATCTGCCCGAGGGGAAGAAAAGCCTGGCGGAGAGCGTATACCCCCCGGAAAGCAGTGGCGATGGGGCGTGGGGGCGGTCGACGGAATATGTAAAGGATACGGTGGAGCACTTTTCCCAGCAGTGGTTCCCCTACCCGTACCCGGCAGCCATCAACGTAGCCGGCTTCTCCGAAGGCATGGAGTATCCGGGCATCGTCTTCGACGGCATCGACGACAAGGGCAAGACGCTTTTCTGGATTTCTGCACACGAGATTGGGCATAGCTGGTTCCCCATGATCGTGGGCTCGAACGAGCGCCGGAATGCCTTCATGGATGAGGGTTTCAATACCTTCATTGACATCGGCGAGTCCGCTGAGTTTCAGGGTGGCGTCTATGGGCCGAAGCGCGACTCGGAGTACTCAGCCGGAGGTGAACCGCCCGACACCATCCTCAAGGTGCTCGATGATCCGGCTGCCCCAGTGCTGCTGATGCCGGCAGACGCCTACACCTGGCCGATCACGCACCCGGTGAGCTACTTCAAGGGAGCGTACGGAATGGTGTTGCTGCGCGAACAGATCCTGGGCAAGCAGCGCTTCGACTGGGCCTTTCGCAAGTACATACGAGACTGGGCGTTCAAGCATCCCGCGCCTTCGGACTTCTTCCGCGAGATGAGCAGCGAAGGCGGCGAAGATCTGGATTGGTTCTGGCGCGGCTGGTACATGAACAACTGGCGCTTCAACCTCGCGGTCACCAAAATCGACGGCGACCAAGTCACCTTCGTGAACAAAGGACAATTGGTGCTGCCGGCAACCGTAGAAGTGCGCTATACGGACGGCACAACCACCCGTTTTCGCCTTCCGGTCGAGACCTGGGAATCGAAGAGCGAGGTGGTGTGGCCGGGAGATAAGCCCGTGGCCTCGGTGAAGGTGGATCCCGATCACGTGTTGCCGGATGATGATCGCACCGACAATTCGCTGGAGGCGAAATAAGCCTTATTCCAGGCCGAGCAGGCGGGCAGGGTTTTCCTTCGCCATGCGGTTGATCTCGGTATCGGTGATTCCTTCTTGCTTGAGGCCATAAAACATCGCGGCCAGGCCATCGGGGTGCAAAGGATTGTCAATCTGCCCCATGTCGCTCGAAAGAATGCAGTGTTCGACGCCCACATAGTGAATCGCCCGGGCATAGTCTCTGAAGGTGAACTCCTTCGCCGAGCCGATGAGCCCGTTGTAGACAAACTCGATATACGCGCCCATCTGCGCGGCTTCGAGCATCTGCTTATCCGACATATGAATGGGCGCGATCATGGCATGGGTCACCACCATGTGCTTCACGCCCTGGGCGCGTGCTTCGCGGACCATCATGAGAGCCTCTTCCGGGCTCGGGTGTCCGGTTGCCATCACCAGGTTGTGCTTGGCGATCACCGCGATCACCTGCTTCACCTCAGGCAGCAGCTGACCATCGCGCGAGACCTGCACAAAAGGGCGGTTTTGCTTGGAGTAGTGCACCTGCTGCTCAGAATCGAAGGTGCTCATCCAGACAAAGCGGCCGTAGCCGCCGGTGGTCGCCGCCATGTGTTCGACCGCTGAGGGATTCATGCCGCCGACCGAGAGATTGAGATCCACGCCGCCGAACACTTCGATCCCGGGGACCTCTTTGCGTACCACATAGGCGAGCGAGGCGGTCGGCTCGTAGTGGTTCTTGAGCACCAGGCCACCCATGTCGCGCTTCTTAGCCAGGCGTGCAATGTCGATGGCATCGATCGAGCGCGGAGTGCTGTCTGGTGCGCAGTGTACGTGGATATCAATCACCCCGGCCAGGGGATTTTCCTGCGCGCCCGCAGTCAGGTTGAAGCCGAGAATCAGAAGCAGTGCGAGCAGGGATGGTTTCATCAGGGATTGAGAATGCGATGCATATCAAGCGATGGCGGCTTGACGTCGGTCTGGCTGATCATCACATGCACCTGGGCGCGGTGATGCGTCTGGTGGTTGAATAAATGAAGCACAGCGACGGGCGCTGTCTCTACGTAATCCTTGCCCTGGTTGTTGGTGTAGGGAAATTGCCTTTGCAGAAAATCACTATCGATCTTCGCGAAGAATGCTTCGATTTCCTCGTCCTGCGCGGCGCGCGCCGAGCGAATTTCGCCAAAGCTGTCAAACAGGATAGAGTTCAATGGAGGTGTCGTATTTCCCCCTCCGGCAAACCGCGACATCCAGATGCGGTCCCCCAGCAGCACATGATTCAGCAGGCCGTGAATGCTGCCGAAGGACCCTTTGCGCTCCCGCCGGTACTCCACCGGTTCCAATCGTCCGCACGCCGCGTAGAGCCGCTCATTCGCGATGCGGTTGTAGCGGGCGAGCATCCTGAACGCGGCTAACATTAATTGATTGAGTCGTAAGCCACCGACGTTAGAAATTCAGGAAGCTGCTTGGCCGCGATCATCTGCTCGAAGAGTTTGGCGGCTGCTGTAAACTTGCTGGCGGTAAACCGCTCCTCTCCCAGTTCCTGCTGGATGCGTTCCAGAACCACCGGAATGGTGGCCAGCACTATGGGCACATCGAGCGTGACGCCGTCGGTCATGCGGCCGCCATGGTGCGCCCACTGCCAAAGTTGCGCGCGCGATATCTCCGCCGTGGCCGCGTCTTCCATCAGATCGTAGATGGGCACGCACCCCAGTCCATCCAGCCACGCGGCCAGATAACGCAAGCCGATGTCGATGTTCATCTCCAGACCTTTGCGCGTGATCTCGCCCTCGGGTACGGCCAGTAAGTCCGAAGCCTGGATATGGATGCTGGGATTGCGGCGCGCGATTTGGTTGGGTCCGGGCATGTATTCGTCAAAGACCGCCTTGGCCACCGGCACCAGCCCGGGATGCGCTACCCAGGTTCCATCGTGTCCGGCCTTTACCTCGCGCAGCTTATCCTGGCGCACCCGCTCCATGGCGCGGTCGTTGGCTTCGGCGTCGCGCTTGATGGGGATCTGCGCAGCCATGCCGCCCATGGCGTGGATACCGCGACGGTGACAAGTTTCTATCAGCAGCTCGACGTAGGATTTGAGGAAATGCCGGTCCATGGTGATGGTGGAGCGGTCGGGAAGCGCCAGGTCCTCGCGATAACTGAACTTCTTGATGAAGCTGAAGATGTAATCCCAGCGGCCACAGTTTAGGCCGGCGGAGTGGTCCTTTAGTTCAAAGAGAATCTCATCCATCTCGAAGGCCGCGGGCAAGGTTTCGATGAGCACGGTGGCGCGGATGGTGCCGCGTGGGATGCCCAGCGCATCTTGCGCAAAGTTGAAGACGCTGTTCCACAGGCGCGCTTCCCGATGGCTTTCCATTTTGGGCAGGTAGAAGTAAGGAGCCGTACCGCGTGCTTTGAGGGCAGCAACGTTGTGAAAGAAGTACAGGCCAAAATCGAAGAGCGAAGCGGAGATGGGCTGGCCTTGCACCAGGAGGTGTTTCTCCGGCAAATGCCATCCGCGAGGGCGCACGAAAAGCGTCGCCGTCTTCTCGTTGAGTTTGTATTGCTTGCCTTCGGGGCTGGCGAAGGTGATCTCGCGCCGTATCGCGTCCCGCAGGTTTACCTGGCCATCGATTACGTTGCGCCAAGTGGGCGAGGTGGAATCCTCAAAATCGGCCATGAAGACTTTCGCGCCGGAATTGAGCGCGTTGATCACCATCTTGCGATCGACCGGGCCGGTAATCTCGGTGCGGCGGTCTTCCAGATCGGCCGGGATGGGGGCGACGCGCCAGTCACCCTGGCGGACGGAGGCCGTTTCCGCAAGAAAGTCGTAGAGTTTTCCCGTGCGCAGCGCCTCGGCCCGGACCACGCGCGCGGCCAACAGGCGCTGCCGCTCGGCCTCGAAGTTGCTTGCCAGCGTGCCCAGGAACTCAAGCGCTTTCGGGGTTAGAATTTCCGCTTCCGCTGGGCCTTGCGAGCCTGCAATCGTCACCGAGGGAGCCGTTACCGTCGAGTTTGTCATGATGTCTCCGCGAGGCTTATTTTACGCCCGCCAGGGGAACGTTTCGGATCGATGCGTCCAGCAACTCAACCATGTGGAAGGCGGGCATGTCCGCCAGCCCCCGCCGGCGCAGCGAGCTCATCAGTTGCAGCAGGCAGCCAGGATTTGCGGAGATCACCGCGTCGGCCTTGGTGGCGAGCAGGTTTTCTACCTTGCGGTCGCCCAGTTGATTGGCCGGCTCGGGGTTGAGCAGGTTATAGACGCCGGCCGAGCCGCAGCACAGCGAAGCCTCCTCGATCTCCGCGACTTCGAGCTCGGGAATCGTGGCCAGCAGACGCCGCGGCTCGGCATGGATGGCCTGTGCGTGGCGCAGGTGGCAAGCATCGTGGTAGGCCACGCGCATGGGGAGCGGGTGACGCGGCGAACGCGCGGGCAGTTCGCACAGAATCTCTGAGACGTCTTTGCATTTGGCGCTGAAGGCAGCGGCGCGCGGGGCCCAGGCAGGATCGTCGCGCAGCAGATGGCCGTATTCCTTCATGGTCGAGCCGCAGCCGGCGGCGTTGATCACGATGGTGTCCACGTTGGCCGCTTCGAAGGCGGCGATCATCTGGCGTGCGAGCGCCGCGGCTTGCTCATCGAGACCGGAGTGCAGCATCAGGGCCCCGCAGCATTGCTGCGCCTGGGGGATGACCACCTCGCAGCCTTCCGCGGCGAGTACCCGTGCGGTGGCCTGGTTTACGTGCTGGAAGAAGACCTGCTGCACACAACCGGAGAGCATACCCACGCGTCGGCGGGACTCTGAGGCAGGGGAGACCGTGGCAGGCAAGCCTTGCATAAAGTGTGTGGGGACGCGGGGGAGCAAGGCTTCCATTTGGGCCAACCGTTTCGGCAGCAACCGCAGCAGGCCGCTGGCGCGTACCAGCTTCTGCAGGCCGGAGCGCTGGTAGATCAGCATGGGCAGAGCCAGCAGGCGCAGGCGTTTCACGTAAGGGAAAGTGGCGAAGATGAGCTTGCGGAAGAGGCTATCCGCCGTGGTGCGCGGGATATTCCGCTCCACCTGGGCCCGCGTGTCCTCGATTAACTTGTTGTACTGCACCCCCGAGGGGCAGGCGGTCATGCAGGCCATGCAGCCCAGGCAATTGTCCATATGCAGGCGGAACCGCTGGTCGAGCGGAGCCTCGCCCTGGGAGGACTTCTTCATCATGTAGATACGGCCGCGCGGCGAATCCATCTCCTCACCCCAGAGCACGTAGGTGGGGCAGGCGGGAAGACAGAAGCCGCAATGTACGCAGTCCTCGATCAGCTCTGTTTCGGGCGGCTTGTGGGTATCGAAGTTAGAGGGCTTTGCGGGTTCGAGCTGCGTGAGTTGGGCCATAGAGCGATTCTCTGTAGCTTACATGGGCCTGTGTGGTTCAAATCGGGGAAACTGCAGATCCCTCGTTCGCTCCTAATGAACAACTCAAGCGAGGTAAGCGTCATGCGTTGGTAGTCCGACAAACCTCTCCCTTCCTCGCCAAGCCTTTCCCCCTGGACGGGTGCCCCATGTTCGCGTTTTTGCGTACATGGGTTGAACACGAGCTTTTTCCAATGCTTTCACTACAGGTCTAAACGGACTTACAGGAAAAGACAAAGGAGGGGCTTCCCCGGATTTCCTGTGGAGTTTGGTGGCGTTGGTGAACCTCATGCGGCTTTCCTCACTGAAAGCCGCACACGCGGTCATGTCCGGCGCAGCGTACAGGAAATCCGGGTTGCCCATCTTTTTCAACCCATGTACGCGAAAGTCCGCGAACATCGGGCACCCGTCCAGGCGGCAAGGCTTGGTGGCAAGCCGGGAAAGCGGGGGACGGAATCGACGCGCCTTTTACCTAAATCCCGCCCAGAAACCTGCCAGGATTAAGAATACCCTCCGGATCGAACCGACGCTTGATCTCCCGCATCAAGGGGAGGCTGTCGGGCAGGGTTCCCCAACAATCGAGCTTTCCCTCCGCCGGCTGCTTGAGGACCATCAGCGATCCGCCGGCGGCTTCCAATTCCCGCCGCAACTGGGGTAAGTGCTCAGCAGCCGCAGCCGGGAAACCCGCTGTCATAATCCCGGTCGCTTGAGTCACCGACTCCCCACCGAGGCTACGAACCCGTTCGGCGAAAGGCGCAATTTCCGAGGGAAGCATGGTCGCTTTGCAGACAAGATCATTGAAACCGAAATGGGCGAACTGTTGTTGCCGGGCATCCCAGACCTCCGCGGTCGCGCTCTCCATAGCCAGGCCTTCCACCCGGCCCAGCGACTCCAGCAAATCGGCTTGGGTGTGCAGAACCTCGGGCAGAGAGGCGAGTTGGATATCCAGATGAAATCCCTCCGCCGTGCTCCGAAGCTGCATCGATAGCGTGCTGAGCTGTTGGTGGAGCAGCTTGAGCAGCCACGCCCCCAGCGGTTCAGCGGTCGCCGCGGAGAAGGTAAAGCTCTGCGTGCTCTGCGGTGTGGAATGCAAACGAAAATTTACTGAAGTAATGACGCCCAGAGTGCCGAAGGCCCCGGTCATCAACTTATGCAAGTCATAGCCGGCGACGTTTTTGACGACTTTGCCGCCGGTGTGGGCAACGGTGCCGTCGGCCAGCACAATGGTCATGCCGATGACCAGGTCGCGTAGGCCTCCATAGTGCAGCCGGAGCGCGCCCGAGTCGTTGGTGGCGATGATGCCGCCCACCGTCGCTCTCTCCGGCCAAAGTGGATCAAGCGCAACGCACTGGCCATGTTTCGCCAGGGCTGATTGCAAGGACGCCCAGGTGCAGCCGGCCTCGACGGTGCAGGTCATATCCTGCCACGTATGTTCCCGGACTACATTCAGGCGATGCGTCTCCAGTAGCACCGCCGGCGTCACGGTATAACCCCAGCCTTGTTTCGTCCCGCCGCCCCAGGGAACCACCGCGAGCCGATTCTCGTGCGCAAAGCGAAGAATCGCCGCGACCTCTTCGGTGTTGGCCGGAGCGACGGCGGTCGCGTTGTCCAAGGCCAGCAGGTGGTCGGGCCCGATCATGGCCCCCAAAGAAGCAGCAATAGTTTGCGAATTGGTAGAGGCCGTATTCATGGTGGCGAAATAAGAAACTGTCTCAGAGGCAGATTAGAAGAACTCTGCGACGCCTGCCGTCTCCAGTGGGTGCGGGGTATACTTGCCCGTTTTCTCGCCGCACAGCCGGGGGCGAGGGAAAACCTTATCGGGGTTGGCGATATTCTCCGGATCAAAGCTGCAGCGCACCCTTTGCATCGTATCCAGGTCGGGCTCGGAAAACATATAGCCCATGGCCTGCTGCTTCTCCCGCCCCACTCCATGTTCTCCCGTGATGGAGCCTCCGTGATCGACGCACCGGTGCAGGATGCGCATCGAGAGGTCGATGGCAATCTCCTCCTGGCCGGGGATCGAGCGGTCATAAAGCACCAGGGGATGCAGGTTGCCATCGCCGGCATGGAAGACATTGGAGACCCGCAGACCGGCCGCGGCCGCCATTTCTGCAATCTCTTGGAGGATGATGGGTAGCTTGGTGCGCGGGATCACTCCATCCTGCACGATGTAGTCGGGGGAAAGGCGGCCCGCAGCAGCAAATGCAGCCTTGCGGCCTTTCCACACCAGCAGCCGCTCCTGTTCGCTTTGCGCCAGCCGATCCTCCCATGCGCCATTCGCTTTGCACAAAGCACGAATCTGCTGCATATGCAGATCGACCTCGGCGGAGGGTCCGTCCAGCTCCACCAGCAACAGCGCCTCGCACTCGGGATAATGCGGGTGTACCGCGGCTTCGGCGGCCTGGATGGAGAGGCGATCCATAATCTCCATGGCCGCGGGCAGAATGGAGGCGGCAATAATGTCCGATACGGTCTGCCCCGCGGCCGAGATGGAGTCGAAGGCGGCGAGCAGAACCTGAACCGTTTCCGGGCGACGCACAATACGCAGCGTCATGGAACTGGCGACCCCCAGTGTCCCTTCAGATCCAACGAAGACACCGGCCAGGTCGTAACCGGGAGGGTCGAGCGTAGGCGAGCCCAGGTGAACCAGTTCGCCGGTGGGCAGAACCACTTCCAGGCCCAGCACATGGGTAGTAGTAAAGCCATACTTGAGGCAGTGCGCGCCGCCGGAATTTTCCGCTACATTGCCCCCGATGGTGCACACCGTCTGCGACGAGGGATCGGGCGCATAAAAGTGACCTGTCGGCGCCACGCGTTGGGTAACGTGGGCATTGATCACGCCGGCTTCGACGGTGATGCGCTGGTTGGGAATATCGGTGGCAAGGAATTTGGTCATGCGGGCAAAGCTGATCACGATGCCCCGGTCATCGGGCATCGCTCCTCCCGACAAGCCGGTGCCGGCGCCGCGGCCTACGAAGGGTATGTGATGCCGGGCGCAAATGGCTACTGCCTTCTGCAGTTGTGCGGTGGAGCGCGGCAGAATCACGGCCGCCGGCAGGCTGCGCAGCATGGCAAGGCCATCGCACTCGTAGGTCTGGAGCTGGTTGCGCTCGATGATCAGGCCGTCGGCGCCTACGGCGTCGCGTAACTCGGCGAGGATGGCGGCAGAAAGCATGCAGCTACCATCCTAATCCACGGGTTCCATAGACTGACACCGGATGCGCAAGTAGAATTCGTACTGCTGATTCCAAGAGAGAGCCCGCCCAGATGAGCCCAGCGTGGTCCCAAAGCTACACCCTCTTCGGGCGTGGCCTCGCATTCTCCGCGGTCATTGCTTCTTTACCCATACTTATTCTGCTTTTCCTGCTCGGCGTGCGGCGCAAGCCGGCATGGTTCGCCGCCCTTTGCGCACTGGCCGTGGCGCTGGTGGTCGCGCTCTTTGCCTACAAGTTGCCGCCCACGCTTACCGTAAGCTCCGCCGCTTATGGCGCCGGCTTCGGATTATTTCCCATCTCCTGGATTGTGTTTTGGGCCATTACCCTCTACCGGGTCACGGTAGAAACGGGCAAATTCGAAATCATCAAGTCGTCGATGGGGAACCTGACCAGCGATGCCCGTCTCCAAGCGCTCTTGATCGCCTTTGCCTTTGGAGCATTTGTTGAAGGCGCAGCCGGCTTCGGCACCCCGGTGGCGGTCGCCGCGGCCATGTTGGTCGGCCTCGGCTTCTCTCCTTTCTACGCCTCGGCACTTTGCCTGGTGGCCAACACCGCCCCGGTCGCATTCGGCTCGATTGGCATTCCTGTGGTCACCCTGGCTGGGATTACCGGCTTGCCGCTGGATAAGCTCAGCGCCGCGGTGGGGCGCCTTTGTGCTCCGCTGTCCTTATTCGTTCCCACCTACCTGGTCTGCATCATGGTGGGGTGGCGCGGCATGCTGGAAGTGTGGCCGGCCGTGGTGGTGGTCGGCGGCGTCTTTGCCTCGGTCCAGTTCCTCATGTCGAATTTCGTGGGCCCGCAACTTACCGACATCATGAGCTCGCTTTCAGCCCTCGGCGGCTTGCTTGTGCTGCTGCGTTTTTGGCGCCCGGCGGCTATGTGGGACCGGGAATTGGAGCCGGTCGACCCGAAAGCAGTAGAGCCCACCGCCGGCATGATGGAGTTTCCTCCCCCCTACACTCCTGCGCAGCATAAATTTTCACCCCTCGCGCCCGGATCAGGTGATCGAAAGCATGGCACGGGAGAGCTTTTGGGCGCCTGGATGCCCTATGGGCTGCTGGTGATCCTGGTCTTGCTTTGGGGCTTTAAGCCCTTCCAGGCGCTGCTGAACACCGTCACCATAAGCGTCGGCTGGCCGCTCTTGCACAACCAGGTCATGATGATGCCGCCGGTGGTGGCCAAGCCAACCCTGTACAAGGCGCTCTATCAGTTGAACTTTCTCTCCGCCGCCGGCACCGCTTGCATGTTCGCTGCCCTGCTATCGGCTCTGCTCCTGCGCATGCCTTTGGCCGCCTTCGGCCGCCTTCTGCTTGCGGTATGCCGCCAGCTCTTTTTGCCCACCCTAACCGTCACCGCCGTGCTCGCCATGGCTTTTGTGATGAACTATTGTGGCGCGACCGCCACGTTGGGGTTGGCGTTTGCTGCATCCGGCAGGCTCTTTCCCTTTTTCAGCCCATTACTCGGCTGGCTGGGCGTCTTCCTCACCGGCTCGGATACGTCGGCCAACGCGCTCTTCGGCAACCTGCAGGTGGTGACCGCCGGCCGGCTGGGCTTTGAGCCCACCCTCATGGCGGCGGCCAACTCCGCCGGCGGCGTCGTGGGCAAGATGATCAGCGTGCAGAACATCGCGGTCGCGGCGGCAGCTACTGCGATGTCGGTCTCCGACCAAGCCAAGCTGTTTCGATTTACTCTGAGACATAGCATCATCATGGCAACAGCCATCGGCGTAGAAGTCATGCTGTATGCCTACCTCTTCCATGCTCGTTAGCAAACCCTACCAGGAGTAGTCACATGGCAAAGTTAGGATTCTTAGGACTCGGCATCATGGGCGGTCCCATGGCCCGTCATCTCGTTACCGGCGGTCACGAAGTAGCGGTCTGGTCCAACAACCAGAAAAAGGCGAAGGCACTCGCTGATTCCGCCGGCGCATTGTTCTGCGCCACGCCCGCGGAGGTGGCGCAGAACAGTGAATGTGCTTTTCTCTGCGTGGGTGACACGGCCATGTCACGGGGAGTCATCCTGGGCGAGAAGGGCCTGGTCAAAGGGGCGAAAAAAGGATACGTCATTGCTGACTGCAGCACCGTCTCGCCCCTCGAGAGCAGCCGCATGGCGGAGGAACTCGCAGCGTTGGGGATTGAATTTCTGGATGCTCCCTGTACCGGCTCGAAAGCCGGCGCTGAGGGAGGGACCCTTACCTTTATGGTGGGCGGCAAGCAAGAGGTCTTTGCCCACGTCAAACCCTTTTTCGAGGCCATGGGCAAGAGTCTTTATTACTGCGGCAAGTCGGGCATGGGCTTGCGTGCCAAGCTGACCCAGAATCTGATCCTGGGCAACCTCTTGCAGGCATTCAACGAGGGCCTGGTATTGAGCACCAAGGCGGGTGTTGATCCCGAGCTCATGCTCGACATTCTGAACAACAGCGCCGCGCGGTCGGGGTTGATTTCCGTCAAGGCGCCGATGGTCTTCAAGCGCGATTTTTCCACCAATTTCTCGGTCAAGTGGCTGGAGAAGGATATTGGTCTTGCCATCGATCTGGGCGGCGAGCTTGGGGTGCCGTTGATGCTTACCGGGCTGACGCAACAGCTTTTCCGGGCTGCGATGGCCAAGGGTTATGGCGAAGACGATATTTGCGGTTCGATTCGTGTGCTGGAAGACCTGGCGGGAACCGAAGTGAGCGCGGTCAAAGAAACTGTGGGCAAGGGTTGACAGTTGCCGTCAGGAAAGGTGCACAGCAGGTCCCTCTGCTCCCCCAGATTTCCTGTCAAAGACCGTAGCTCCTAATGAACAACCGGCTTGGCGACGCAAGCGGAGGTGGCGTTGGTTGGGCAACAAATCTCTAGCTTCTTCACCAGCATAGCCCCCTGGACGGGTGCCCCATGTTCGCGTTTTTGCGTACATGGGTTGAAAAAGATGGCGAAGCCCTCCGTTCTCTTTTCCTGTAAGGAGGTGTAGACCGGCGGTGAAAGCATTGGAAAAAGGTCTTTTTCAACCCATGTACGCGAAAGTCCGCGAACATGGGGCCCCCGTCCAGGGGGCAAGGCTTGGCGGCAAACTGGAAAAGCGCAGCAGGAATTGACAGCTAAGTGCGATACCACAGCACTCGGCTGCGGACAAGCGAGTTGGAGTAGTGCATGGAAAATAGTAGGAGAAGTTTTCTCAAGCAGGCGGCGGGCGTAACCGCCGCCCATTTTTTTGGCGTTCCAGCCCTCGCCGGCGCCGAGCCCGGCAAGGTGATCGGCAACCCCGGTTGGTACGACCGTCCCATGCGTTGGGCGCAATTGGCCTTTGTCGAAGACGACCCGGGAAATTACGACCTCGCTTTTTGGCTCGATTATTTTCAGAAGATCCACGCCGACGCGGCCTGCCTCAGCGCCGGAGGCAGCGTCGCCTTCTACCCGACAGAGATTCCTCTGCACTACCGCAGCAAGTGGCTGGGCAACACCGACGCCTTCGGAGACATCATGAAGGGATGCCGCAAGCAGGGCATGAACGTCGTGGCCCGCACCGATGCCCATGCTGCCCGCCAGGACGTCTACGACGCACATCCCGATTGGATCGCCGTCGATGCCCAGGGCAACAAGCGGCGTCATCCCTCCGATCCGGACTTCTGGATCACCTGCGCCTTAGGCCCTTACAACTTCGACTTCATGACCCAGGTCCATGTGGAGATCATGACCAAGTACATGCCGGACGGAATCTTTACCAACCGCTGGGCGGGCTCCGGCATGTGTTATTGCGAGCACTGCCAACAAAACTTTCATGCTTTTTCCGGCCTGAGCCTGCCCCGCACGCTCAATCCTCAGGATCCGGCGCGGCGGCAATATATCGTGTGGCATCAGCAGCGGCTCTTCGAACTATGGCGGCTGTGGAATGAAAAGATACAGGCCATCAATCCCAACGCCAGCTACCTGGCCAACGCCGGCGGCGGGGCGCTCAGCGAGCTCGATATGAAGACCATCGGCGAGCTGGCCCCCACACTCTTCGCCGATCGCCAGGCGAGGAGCGGCCTGATGCCCCCCTGGGCCAATGGAAAAAACGGCAAAGAGTATCGCGCCACCCTGGGGAAAAAGGCCATCGCCGGCATCTTCAGCGTGGGCCTGGAAGACAAGTATCGCTGGAAAGACTCAGTGCAGAATGGCGACGAGATTCGGCTCTGGGTGGCGGATGGCGTGGCCCAGGATCTTCGGCCCTGGTTCGTCAAGTTCAACGCCAAGCCGATCGACCGCCGCTGGCTGCCCGTGGTGGAAGAGATTTATCAATGGCACTATGCCAACCAGGGCTATCTGCGTAATGAGAAATCGTTCGCGCGCGTAGCCATGGTCTATTCCCAGCAGACGGCGTCGTTTTACGGGGGAGAGGATGCCCGCGCCAAGGTGGAAGATCCCGCGCTGGGCTTCTACCAGGCGCTGGTCGAAGCTCGAATCCCTTTTGAAATGGTGCACGACCATCTGCTCGACCCCGAGCACATCGACCGCTTCAAGACCCTGATCCTGCCCAACATCGCAGCCCTCTCCACGCAACAGTGCGATCAGATTCGTGCCTATGTGGAACAGGGAGGAAGCATAGTCGCCACCTATGAGACCTCGCTCTATGACGAGTGGGGTGTCCGGCGCAGCGACTTCGGCCTGGCGTCGCTCTTTGGCACCTCGTTTACCGGCAAGGAAGAAGGCCCGCTGCTCAATTCGTATCTGACACTGGAAAAAGATCCGGCAACCGGGCAATTCCCCTCGTTGCTGGCTGGTTTTGACGATGCGACGCGGATCATCAACGGCACTCATTCCGTCTCCGTCACGCCCTTGGGCAGCGGTGGGTATTCGCCACTGCTATTGGTCCCGTCTTATCCTGATCTGCCCATGGAGGAGGTATTTACCCAGCCGGCAAAGACACGCGAGCCGGGCGTTTTGCTACGCGAGATCGGCCGCAGCCGCGTGGTTTATTTCCCCGCGGATATCGATCGCACGTTCTGGGAGGTACTGGATGTGGACCAAGCGAAGCTGCTGCGCAACGCAGTCCTTTGGGCTACCAACGAGCCCGCTCCGGTAACGGTGGAGGGCAAGGGAGTTTTGGACATCTCCGTCTGGGGTCAGAAGAATTCGATGACCGTGCACCTGGTCAACCTCACCAACCCCATGATGATGAAGGGGCCGGTGCGCGAAGTGATCCCGCTCCCCAACCAGGAAGTCAGCATCCGTATCCCCGAGGGGCAGCGCGTTAGCAAAGTACGTTTACTGGTAGCAGGTAGAGACGCGCATTACCGTAAGGATGGTGCGTCGATTCGGCTCACGGTGCCGTCGATCGGAATCCATGAAGTAGTGGCACTGGATTTCAGCTAACCGCTTCTACGCCAACAAACTCGTCGGATGTAGACCGTAGGGCCCGGCGAGCAGCCTCATCCACCTTCTCGGCCTCTTCCTCGAGGTGGTCGATCACCACCTTGGAGTAGAGAAGGAAGTGTTGTGCGGAGAGCAACAGTGAGAAGCCTATCCACAGTTTTGCCGGTGAGCGCCAAAAGGAGCTGACCGTTCTGTAGAGGAATCTCCAATAGCTGCTGCGGTAATTGGAGCAGATGCCCTGCCGCCATATAGAGGCGGAAAGGCAACGCACGTTGTAGACCATGCCCAGGGAGGGTGGCTTCTGTGTCGCTATCGGCTTCCACACCTTCAATGAGTTATAAGCGCGCTCAAAAAAGGCATCCGGTTTGTATAGGCCCGTGAGCAGGGTGCAGAGGCCGCGCAGCAGGATGGGCAGCGGCAGTACGGTGCGGAAATTCGGCAGGCCAAACTGGGTGATGGATTGGCTGTCCTCGATCAGTCGCCCTTCCCGTTTCATGCGATCGAATAGGGCGGTGGTCGGCGGCGCCATCAATATACCGGCCATAGCCCAGGGGATCGCTGTGCGGTCGATAAACTCCAGCTGCCGGGCAAAGATGGTCTCGTCGTCGGAATCGAAACCGACAATGAAACCGGCCAGCACCCACAAACCCTTCTCCTGGATGATGCGTACCTGCTCGACATTGTTTTTGCGCAGATTCTGAAACTTGTGCGTCTCTTTCAGCGCTTCGGCAGACGGGGTCTCGATGCCGATGAAGACCATCATGAAATTCGCGGCGACCATGGTATCCAGAAGTTCCGTCTTCGACGCCAGGTCGATCGACGCTTCGGTACTGAACGCGAATGGGTAATCGTGCCGCTTTTGCCATTCGACGAGTTCGAGCGAAAGCGCCATCGCTTGATGACTGTTGCCGATGAAGTTGTCATCGACAATGAACACCTCGTTGCGCCAGCCCAGGTTGAGCAATGTTTCCAGCTCGCGAATGACTTGCGTGGGCGTTTTCGCGCGCGGCCGGCGACCGTAAATGGTGATGATGTCGCAGAATTCACACTGGAAGGGGCATCCACGAGAGAACTGGATGGGCATGGAAGTGTACTTGTTGCGGTGCAGAAGATCGAAGCGAGGCACCGGGCTGCGCGTCATGTCGGGTTTGTCGATAACGTGGTACAACCCGTGTGCCGTGCCTTGTTCGAGTGCAGTGGCGATTCCAGGAAAGACCTCGTCTGCTTCACCGACCAACACATGATCGGCCACCTGCAACACCACCTCGGGCTGTGTACTCGCCCAGGGGCCACCCACGAACGTGCGCTTGCCCATGGCGCGAGCGCGGGCCAGGGTGGTCAATGCGTCGGCACGTTGCGCGTGCATGGCGCTTACCATCACCAGGTCGGCCCACGCGAAATCCTCATCCAGCAACTCTTCGAAGGCATGATCCTTCAACCGGACATCCCAGCTCGCCGGACAAAGCGCAGCGACGGTGATCAGGCCCAGGGGCGGCGTCATGGCCTGCTCGGGAATCATCGCCAGCACGCCCTCAAAGCCCCAGAACGACGGCGGGAAACTGGGCCACACCATCAAGACCTTTACGTTCGGTCCCAGAGGAGGGAAGGTAGCGTCGCGTGCCTCATCGGAGAGCTTGGGTTCAGAGGCGGGAACCGGAAGAGACGATGTCGCTTGCGGCTGGCTGGGCAGAACGTTGAGTCGAGGATCTGGTGGTACGGGCATGGAGCCCCTTTCTCAATGGGTCACATGGCACAAGGTCGAGTCATCCTTGACGCCAAAGATATAGAGGGCCCATGGCACAGCGAAACAGAACACTAGCCGGGGGGTCAGCCGCGATGCCCGGCGCATCGACAAAATTCGGATATGACGCGATATGGCGCAGTGGGCTTGAGTCTACGCCAAAGCCCAAGTCCTGTCATCTGAATGTGGGTTGGATGCTGGGGAGTTGCAACTGGGCGCGTGGAACGCCGAGGACGGTGGCCGTTCCATGGCGGAACGGCCACTCGTCGGGTTAACGTCCGTCGTGCTTGTCGCGGTAGATACGACGTGACTCCTGGTTCTGCTGCGCGTGGATGGTTTGGCGATCCTGTTTTGTCAGGTGACCGTTATCCTGCGCGCGCATACCACGCTCTTCCTTATTGATGCCGGCTTCCTGGTGTTCGAGGTGCGCGGTCTGGCCTGCGGTCAGCTTCCCGTTCTTGACGCCGTTGCCGATACGATCCTGCTGATCGACCTTGCGCTGGTTGATGTTATAGTCATGGGCGCCAGGAGTGGGTGTGGTTTGGGCCATCATCGCCGCGGGCGCGATGACCAGAGTAGATGCAAGCACAGCCGTGAAAAATCTCATTTGAGTCTCCTCTTTCTGGCGGCTGCTCCTTGAGATCAAATTCCTGCCGCTCGCTCCACATAGACACAGCGCGGGAGAGCGAGTTGCCCCATCTTTGGTACCCTAACTTGTCGGGACCTACACCAGAAGTACGGAACGTAGAGCGCAACTTTTTCGTAGCTATCACCGGAACAACCTCACTCCAAAGGAACCTGTCACCCTTGCAGAACTCCCGTCCTTTCCTCCCCCTCGCCAGCTGCTCCTTGTTGCTTCTCTTCGCCCTTGGCATTGGCGCCGGCGCCGCGCAAGAAGCCAGCAAGGACACCCCGGCAAAAGACGCCGCCAAGGCCGATACAGAGCCCGTTGTCCCCAAGGACTCCACCACCCAGGGTTCCGTCACCGTGGCAGGTCACGCCATCAATTACCAGGCGATCGCCGGAACTATCCTGGTGGCGGCAACCAACGATGCCGACGCCGCCCTGGGCGTAAGCCCGGCGGCCGGTAAAGAAACCCCCGATTCCCCGCCCACCGCGCGCATGTTCTATGTGGCCTATTTCAAGAAAGACGTGCCGGCTGAATCGCGCCCTGTGACCTTTATTTACAACGGCGGCCCGGGCAGCTCCACGATGTGGCTGCACATGGGCGCCTTCGGTCCGCGGCGCATTGTTACCGCCGACGACCAGCACACCAGCCCCGCGCCCTATGAACTGGTTGATAATGGCTCCAGCCTGCTCGATGTCAGCGATCTGGTCTTTATCGACGCACCCGGCACCGGCTTCGGCCGTATTTTCGGCAAGGATAAGGAAAAGGCCTTCTGGGGGGTCGATACCGACGGGCATGCCTTTGCCCGCTTCATCGCCCGCTTCCTTTCCACGTACCAGCGTTGGAACTCGCCCAAATACCTCTTCGGCGAGAGCTACGGCACCACCCGGTCAGCGGTGCTCGCCGGCATTCTGGAGACGGAAAGCCATATCGATCTCAACGGCGTCATTCTGCTTTCGCAAATCCTCAACTTCGATGACAGCGCGGACGCGCCGCAATGGAACCCCGGCATCGATGTCCCTTATGAGCTGGCGCTGCCCACCTTCGCTGCCACCGCCTACTACCACAAACGCCTGCCCACCCAGCCCGCTGCGCTCGAGCCCTTTCTTGCCGAGGTAGAGCAATTCGCCACCAGCGACTATGCTTCCGCGCTGGCCCAGGGCTCGCAGCTGCCCGAGGCCACCCGTCAGGCCATCGCCGAAAAACTGCACCAGTACACGGGCCTCCCCGTGGCCTACATTCTCAAGGCTGACTTGCGCGTCAACGTGGGGCAGTTCAACCATAACCTGCAGGGAAGTGACGATCTCACCACCGGCCGGCTGGACAGCCGCTTCTCCGGTCCAACCATCGATCCGCTGGCTGAGGAAGCGGCGTACGACCCACAGGCCGCCGCCATCTCATCGGCTTATGTTGCGGCGTTCAATGACTACACTCGTCGCCAGCTCAAATTCGGAGAAGGCCTCACCTACCTGCCAGAGTCGGATGCCGTCAACAACGCCTGGGAGTTCAAGCACAAGGCCCCGGACGCTCCGGGCGACTCCTGGGGCGCCAATGTGATGCCGGATCTGGCAACCGCGATGAAGTTCAACCCCCGTCTCAAGGTCATGCTGAACGGAGGTTATTTCGATCTGGCCACGCCCTACTTCGCCGCCAGGTACGAAATGTCTCACTTGCCGATCCCGGCCAACCTCAGGCAGAACATCGAATTTTCGTGGTATCAATCCGGCCACATGGTGTACCTCCACGAGGACTCACTCAAGCAACTCCACGACAAGGTAGCCGCCTTTATCACCAGCACCTACAAACCGGTCAAGTGAGCTTTATCCCGCAGGGGCCTGCCTTTCATTCCCACACCAACGACGGGTGCCCCATACCCCCGGATTTCCCGTACGCGGCCCCAAGCAACAACCACGTGTGAGGCTTTCATTGATGGGGCACCCGTCCTCGGCCTGGGAACCAGGAACCCCGGAAAAACATGCGACCCCATGAGTCACTTTGCAAAAACGAGGAATCAAAACTCGTCAACCAGCTGGCCGTACAATGGCCACGCAACTCTGGAGGGATTTCATGCCGAAAATGCGCGCCGTGCAAGTAGCAAAAGCGGGCGGTCCATTGGAATTAGTAGAACGGGAGATTCCCGAGCCCGAATCCGGCGCCGTACGCATCAAGGTGCAGGCCTGCGGAGTTTGTCACAGCGATTCCGTGACCAAGGATGGATTGTTTCCAGGGATTCAGTATCCGTGTATCCCCGGCCACGAGGTGATCGGGATCATCGACGCCCTTGGCGCAAACGTTCCCCGATGGAAAGTTGGTCAACGCGTCGGTGTGGGTTGGAACGGCGGCTATTGCGGCTACTGCGACAGCTGCCGGCGGGGGAACTTTTTTGCCTGCGAGACCAGCACCCTGGTCACCGGTCTCACCCGGGACGGCGGCTACGCGGAATATATGGTTGCGCCTTCGACCGCTCTGGCCATGGTGCCGGAAGCGCTGTCCGCAGTGGAGGCCGCACCCCTGATGTGCGCCGGGGTCACGACCTTCAATTGCCTGCGTAACAGCGGCGCTCGCCCCGGTGACGTCGTTGCCGTGATCGGCCTCGGTGGACTGGGCCATTTGGGTATTCAGTATGCGGCCAAGAGCGGATTCAAAACCGTCGCTATCGGACGCGGCCAGGACAAAGAGGAACTCGCCAGTAAACTTGGCGCCTCGCACTACGTCGACAATGCGGTGCAAGACCCGGCAGCGGAGTTGCAAAAGCTCGGCGGGGCCAAGGTGATTCTCGCCACGGTGACCAGCGCGGACGCAATGAAGGCGGTGATCGGCGGTCTTACCCCAACCGGGACCTTCATGATCGTGGGCGCCGTGCCTGCATTGGAAGTACCCGCCCTCCAGCTTCTCTTGAAATCGCAGCAGGTCAAAGGCTGGTATTCGGGAACGTCGCTCGATTCGCAGGAGACGCTTGCCTTCAGCGTGCTCTCCGGCGTGCGTTCCATGAACGAAAGCTACCCGCTGGAGCGGGCCAGCGAGGCCTATGATCGCATGATGTCGGGAAAGGCCAGGTTCCGGGCAGTGCTCACGATAGGGAAGTAGCTCATTGGTGTTTCCAGGTATTGATAACTTTCCCGTCCGCGCCCTTCATGTCCCCGGGTTGTGATCCCGCAGGGCAGCTGCCCATGTACTCCTGGTCCATGATCATGGTGGATTCGCTTACCCCATACAGTGGTGGCGCGTAGGTAGCATGAGTCTCTGAGTGAATCGCAGTGTTGCTCTTGAACGTGGCCTTCTCCGTGGTATCGATGACCGTATTTGCGACTGTGCAGTGCAAGACGGTGGTGTAGGTGTGGCCACTATAACTCTCGCTCACCTTCTTGCAGCCCGGCATCTTGGCAGCCAGATCCTTCACGTATTGGTCATAGGCGTGGCTGCGGCAGATGGTTACCGCACCACCGTTTCTCTTGTTACCAGGGTTATCGACGGTTTGCGTCTGGCTTGACCAGAGACCCTCTTTCACCTCCGGTGGATCGGCAGCCCGGGCTGACGCAAAAGAAAACAATACCGTGACCCCCACACAAAAGATCCGCTTCTTCATTTCCACTTCTCCATCGGCCGCTGATTGCACACCAGTCAAAGAACCGGCATGAACAGGTTCAATGTATCAGCTTGTCGAAGGGGAGAGATTTCGCGGGAAATAGCTATAAATAATTTTCCAGGAGGAGCCAGGCAAAGCTGCGTTGCTTATTCTCTGGCTCCCGCCGGAGTGACACCCTCAGCACAGGCTGAGGGGTGAAGCCATTACATACCGCGCCATTCTTCCCAATGTGCCGTCCGAATGGCGTTGTCCACGGTGCCGTGGGCCTCGTCGATATGCATCACAGCGCGATCCCGCATGCCTCTTGCCTGGGGCACGTCTTCTGCCCGCGCGGTATCGTTATGCGCCTTATCCAGCAATTCCAACGCCTTTTTGAAGCGGCCGTCGGGACGCATGTGGGCATCGATCGGAGGATGATCCTCGATATTTTTGCCATCATCGATCGAGGCCCGTTTGATCTCGCCGATCGCAGCATCGATCTCACGAATCGCATGTTCTTCATCTTTCTGAACCGGAGGCCATGCAATCTGGTCCAGATATGCGCGAGCCATTCGTAAATCGGATAGTGCGTGCAAGTAAGCGGGGTGAGGCCCGGGAACTTGGGCGGGAGCTGCATTGGGAATCATAACCAACATTCCCAGAACTGCGAGAAACATGGTGAGACTTGTTGTTCGTATGCGCACGATTTCGTACCTTCTTTCTGGTTAGGGGAGTCGTGACTTTGGTCATGCTTGCGGCAAAGCCGCAGACGACCGAGAAGACCCTAACAGGACAGTAAAAGTTGCGAAAGTGCTGCGAAGAACGGAACAGCTACCACGATGGTTGTAGATAAGGAAACAATGACAGATAGTCTTGGCAAAGGTTCAGACGGGCTGAACATTTCAAGCGTAGCCGCCATCCCGGTAAGTGCTTGCAGTGGCGGTTTCGGTGTTGATCTTCCAGTCTTCCAGCTGCGGCCCTTTTAGATTCGCCACCTTGTCGCGAATCTGGTCGAGTTGGGCCGCGTCTAAGGGCGTAAACTCCTGCGCAATGCGCACATCGTCTTCCACCTGTCCGATAGTGGTACAGCCGAGCGCGACACAGTGCACCGGCAGACTAAGGGCGTAGGAGAGGCATTCCTTCAACGCGATGGCTTGCAGCAGTTTGGCATTGGCGGTGCTCTTCATCCCCTGGATCCCCATGCCGCGCGCGACAGCTACCGGCAGCACGTTCTTCTCGAAGCTCTGGTACCCGGGATCGGCCGCATGCAGGGGCATCAGGATGGTGTCGTAGTGATCGTACTTCTTCAGCATCGCCAGGTGGACCTGGGGATCATGGTGGCCGGTGAATCCAATGAAGCGGCATTTGCCCGCTTTCTTGGCCGCTTCGAAGGCTTCGATCGCGCCTCCGGGCGCGAAGATCTGCTCTACTTCGTCCTGCGTACTTACCTGGTGCATCTGCCACAGATCCACGTGGTCGGTCTTGAGCGCACGCAGAGACAGTTCCAGATCCGCTTCCGCGCCCTTGCGCGTACGCTGCGCGGATTTCGTGGTCAGAAAAATGTTTTTGCGGAAGGGAGGTAGCACCGCGCCATAAACCTCTTCCGACTTGCCGTCCCAGTAAAGGCGCGCGCAATCGAAATAGTTGATGCCCAGCTCATAGGCGCGCAGGGTCACGGCTTTCGCGTCTTCGAAGCTGCACAAGGGAAACCGGCCGCCGGCCTGGCCTACGATCGTCAGGCGCTCGCCGGTTTTCCCGAAGGTACGCTTCGGTATGTCTCCCGCCTTGGCCTGCACCGTTCGGCCGCCCAACGTAAAAACGCCTAGCCCTGCTGCAGCGGAAGTGGAGAGAAAGGTCCTGCGTCGCATAGTCGATCCTCGTGCACCAGTATGCTACCGTTGCCCGTGGCCTACAAGATCGATCCTATGACTCATTTTCGGTCGTTGCGACCGCTTCGCTGGGCCGCATTCCTCGTGCTGCTCCTGATACTTCCGGCCGCAAGAGCACAGAAAAGCGCCGGTTTTCGCGTGATCGGCTGGTCTCCGCAACGACTGGAAAGCGGCTCGCCCGTGCTCTTCCGAATCGAACTTGACCGGCCGGCAGATTCGCTGCACGGCACCTGGCTCGATCATCCCCTGGTGTTTAACAAAACTCAGCCGGGCAACAGCTGGTACGTGCTGGCCGGCATCGATGTGGAGCAGGCGCCAGGCACTTTTCCCCTGGAACTTACCGCGACCGCAAGCAATGGCCAGGAGCTGCACGCTACCCAGCAAATCACCGTGCTGCCGGGGAATTATAAGACCACCACACTGCATGTAGAGGAAAAGTACGTGCAGCCGGATGCCGCGACGCTGGCGCGCATCGCAGCCGATAAAGCGGTGAAGGATGCGGCCTTCGCTCACACCATTCCCCAGCCCTTATGGAACGGCAGCTTTCGCTCGCCCGTGCCCTTCGCCCCCACCGATTCCTTTGGCACGCGCCGCATGTTCAACGACAAGCTGGCCAGCATCCATCGCGGAACCGACTTCCATGCTCCTTCCGGAACGCCCGTGGTGGCTGCCAACGATGGAGTCGTGATCATTGCCCAGGGTATGTTTTACGAGGGCAACCTGGTGGTAGTCGATCACGGGCAGCAGTTCTCGACCCTCTATATGCACCTGTCCAAAATAGAGGTGAAAGTGGGCGATCGCGTCCACAAAGGAGAACGCCTTGGCCTCAGCGGGGCTACAGGCCGGGTGACCGGCCCGCATCTCCACCTCGGAGTCCGCTGGCAAGGGATGTATGTGGACGCCGTTAAGCTGCTTAAACTGACGCTGCCCACGCGCTAGCAGATTGCGGAAAAACACTTGTTTTTCCAGCTTGCGGCGTTCTCATCAGGGCTAGAAGCCCGGTCATGGCGAGATGAAGCGTTCATGGCTGTGGGTTTTTTAAGGCACGGCATCACAGATTGCGGAAAAAGTCGGTTCGAGGGGGAAAACCGTCCCCTCAGCGGCTAAAGCCGGATTCATTGCAAAGCATTTACGTACGGCCTGAAGGCCGTACCCTTCAGACACATGAATTTTCCGTAAGCTCACCACTCGTGTCGTGCGGTATGCGACCGGAGAGGGGTCTACAGGCTGCTGAAAAACTCCGGTCTTTGAAGGGTACGGGCTTCAGCCCGTACGTAAGTGATTAAAAGCAGGAACGGCTTTAGCCGCTGAGGGGACGGTTTTCCCCCTCGAACCGACTTTTTCCGCAAGCTCTGAGGTCCGAGGCTTGCACCTTTTGCGCAGCCTGCTTGATTGACACATTACTTGTTGGTGTCTTCAAACGCGAACTTTCCCAGCTCGAACGGGCGCGAGACGGGCGGCTTGTTATTCTGCATGCCTGCCATGGGGTACGACTGGGGTGCATTGGTAGGGAAGCCCCAGATTTTTCCCGTGCTCAGGTCCACGACTACCTTTCCATAGACCTGTTTGCTGCCATCGGGCGCCCGCAGCATCTCGGAGCCTGGCTCGATATAAAACGGATAAGGGGTGCCCGATTGTGCCTCTGCTGGGCGCGGGACGAATATCGGCTGCACGGCGATCGCCACCAATGCAACCGCGATGATGAAGAGCAAAACGAGAGTCAGGTTTTCTCGACGCATGGTTCTCCTCCTGATGTGTTGGAGAACCAAGTATATTGTCGAGACCGCGTTTACGGGGTCGCGGGAGCGGCGGCCGGTGGCGTCTTCGGCTGAATGGAGAGCAACTCCACTTCGAAGATGAGCGTGGCGTTGGGCTCGATGGGGCCCTTACCTCGCTCGCCATAGGCGAGGTCCGAGGGAATGAATAGCTGCCATTTCGATCCCACCGGCATCAATTGCAGAGCCTCGGTCCAGCCTTTGATGACTCCGGTAACGCCGAAGGTCGCCGGCTGGCCACGCTTGTAGGAACTGTCAAATTCCGTATTGTCGAGCAGCGTTCCCCGGTAGTTGCAAACCACCTGATCGTCCGCGCTAGGCTTGGGCCCCGTTCCCGCAACCATGACTTTGTATTGCAGGCCGCTGGGCAACGTGACCACGCCCGGTTTGGTGGCGTTCGCCGCCAGGAATGCCGCGCCTTCCTTCTTGTTGGTTTCCACCGCGGCTAGCCTCTTCTCTTCCTGCTTTTGCCGCACCTGGTTTTGCAGGTCGGTCATCACCGTCTTGATCTCGTCATCGGTTAAGAGGACCTTGCCATTCGCCAAGGCATCCTCTAATCCCTGAAGCACAAATTTCGGTTCGACGTCGACCGAGTCACGGTGCAGGCTTTTGCCCACGTTTAGACCGATGGCGTAGCTTTGCTTGTCTTTTTCTGTCACCAGCGGCAGTGGTTTAGGCTTGGCTGCCGCCGTACTCCTGTGGGTCGTGGTGCTGGGCTTGGCCGGGGTGGTGGATGGCGTATTGGTCGCCGGCGTCTGCTGGGCGGCGGCGCTGCCCAGCAGGACCATGCCGGCAGCCAGCAGGTTTATCTTCGTTACCCATGACGTTTGCATTAAGCCATTCTCGCATTGTCGCTGAGGCTCCGCAAACCGGCGGATTTGCAACCAACAATGTTTCATATATACTAACGCCCTTGCATGGATGGCGCCTGGGCAATGGATTGCGCACCCGACAGCTCCGCATCGATCAGCGATGCAGCCTCGGCCCATACCCGCGGATCATTCTCGATTTCGATGTGAGGTTTGGTAAAGACCCGTGAGTACCAGGGAAAGTTGTCGCAATTGATGGGGTGATCTTTATAGCTCATGTGAAAGTTGCCGATGATATTGGTGCGTTCCGGATCCCTTGCGACAATTTCCGAGCGTCCATGCAGCAGGCCATTGGATTGATAAAAATTGACAGCATGGGCAACGTTCGCCGGAATGGTGATATTCCCCTGGCCAGGTTTGCCAATACTGTCTACCTGGATGGTAAGCAGCACCGGGATCCGTTGCTGCTGCAAAGCGCGGGCTAACAGGACGGTCTCGGTTCCGCCCCAGCTGTGGCCAAAGATGATGATTTTCGCCTGCCCTCTTTCGCGCGCGGTAAGCACGCCGTCGCGGTTGGTATCCAGAAGGTAGAGGACGTAACGGAGAGCCTCTTGTCCAGAGTGATTGCCAAACACACGCACGTCGACAGCCGAGGCATAGCGGTCGCGCAGACGCGCTGCGAATTGCACTTCGGCATGCTTGGCATCGTCGTGCCTTACGAAGCCGCCAACGAACCCGATAACGATCACTTTGTGAAGGGGAGAGCCCACCGCTGGAAGAGCTATCGCCTGGCCGCGCGCGGAGCTGAATGACGCGAGACTGGCCGCGGCCAAAAGAAACAACCGCAGGATAAGCTTCCGATACTGGCGTGCTTTCATGCGAACCCTCCCCACCATGATAGTCCCCGGCCACAAGTGCGAAATAATGGAAAGAATGCAGCCGGCACAAGATCAGGTCCCCGCCATCGGTATCGACTTCGGCACCACCAACAGCACGGTTGCGCGCGCATCCGGCAACGGGCATGTGGAACTGGTCGCCTTCCCCACCCATGCGGGCGAGACGTTTTCCTTTCGCTCGGTGCTGTACCTGGAGCAGGTCAAACATGGGGCCCGAAAGCAAACGCATGCCTGGACGGGTCCGTTTGCGATCGAACACTACCTGGCCGCTGAGAACAAGGGCCGGCTCATTCAGTCGCTGAAGTCCTATCTCTCCGACCACACACTCACGGGAACGGCGGTATTCGGCCGGCAATACATGCTTGAGGATTTGATTTCCCGCATCCTCGTCGACCTGCGGCGCCAGGCCGAAGGTAAGTTCCAGACTCCTATCGGATATGCCATGGTGGGCCGCCCAGTGCGGTTTGTTGGCGCGGAGACGGAAGAGGACCAGGCATTTGCTCTCTCCCGTCTCCGCCTGGCGTTTACGGAGGCCGGGTTCGAGCGGGTCGATTTTGAAATGGAGCCGGTCGCGGCCGCTTACGCCTACGAATCGACCCTCGATCACGACGAGCTCATCCTCATCGGTGATTTTGGCGGCGGCACCAGTGACTTTTCCTTGCTCCATGTTGGTCCTGGAGTGCGCAAGCGCGGCCGTAAGCCGCAGGATCTGCTGGGCAACAGCGGAGTCGGCCTGGCGGGCGACGCCTTCGACGCCAGGATCGTGCGCAAGCTGGTCTCCCCGGCTTTAGGGTCGGAATCGTTTGCCCGTTCGCTTAACAAGATTTTGCCCGCTGTGCCGGCGTGGATCTATGCCAACCTTGAGCGCTGGCATTACCTGTCTTTCTTGCGCACGGCCAATGTGGTGGAGATTTTGAAGAGCGCCCGTCTCCGGGCTTTGGAACCGGAAAAGATCGAAGCTTTGATCACGCTGATTGATGAAGACCTTGGTTATCACCTTCACCAGGCCGTACAGCGGGTCAAGTTCGAGCTTTCCCATGCGGAGGTAGCGGAATTCCATTTTCGCGACGGCAGCATGGACCTCAACATAGCGGTCACGCGCGCGGAGTTTGAAGGTTGGATTGCCGACGAGCTGCACGCGATCGAGCAGTGCGTCGATTCGCTGCTGGAAAGCTCAGGCGTCAGTCGCCGCCAGGTAGACCGGGTTTTTCTTACTGGTGGCAGTTCGCTGGTGCCCGCCGTCCGCTGCATCTTCAAGGACCGGTTTGGGGAAGAGCGCATACGAACCGGTGACGAATTTATTTCAGTCGCTCGCGGGCTTGCGCTGCGCGCGGAAGAAGTGCTGGCTGGAGTGAGTTAGAGGGATCTTCCATCAGCACCCGTCAATCAGCGGCATGACAACAGCTGGCGGAGTTTTTCATTGGAGGCAGATCGATTACCGGATTCTGGTCGAAAAATCCGGACGGCGCCAGCGTGAATCCGCAGACCACGCAGGACTGTACCGGATGATCCTCCGGACGTGGCAGATGATGCACACCGAAGCTATGCCACAGCACGACGTCAGTGTTCTCGATTGCACGGTCCTTGGCGGTCCATGCCGGCAGACCATCATCGCCGGTTGACTGGTTTACGAACTCGCCCGCTGGATAGCGCTCGTTCTCATCGAACGGCGTCACCCAAAGCTGATGTTGCAGGAAACGTCCCCGCTTGCCCGATGGGCTATCCGGATGGGTATACGGGTGCACTGGTGACTTGGCCTCGAGCTTATACGCGGTTGGCTTGCCCACCCAGTTGGTGGTGTTGGGATTGGTGATTCTCCAATAACGCATCTTGGAAAAGTCGAAGTCGCGTTGCGCTGCGGCCTCGGTTTTCAGTGGCGTTTCCTGCACATAGTAGGCATTGCCGTAGGGGTTCTCGGGTCCCATCGGCAGCGCAATCGTGTCGCACTCCGTAACCGTATTGTTCGGCCCGTCTATTTCCATATCCAGCCGGGCGGAAAAAATATGCTGATGAATATGGCCGACAATGCCCGGCGCCACCTCGGTGCCGAATTTTCCCGGCTGGCCTGGACGGCAACCCGCGGTGTTGATAATCCCTGTCGCCTTCATCTCGTACTCAATGCGCCCATCCTGATGCAGATACCAATAGGACGCATACTCGTAGTTGCCAATGGTCGAAATGGAGGAGATCACCAGCTTCCTGGCCCGCCGCACCTCGGTCCGCTCCGTACGCAGATCGAAATGCTTCCATGACATGCCGGCATCTTCCTCGTGCAGGCAGATGCATCTTTCGATGGTGCGCGGATGGCCAAACAGATCCGATACCACGGCATCGAAATAATGGATCACGCCCAGACAATCGCAACCCAGGGTCAACGAGTTCGCCATGCGGCCGAAGCCAAGTTCGCCGCTGTCGAATACGTTCTTGCGGTAGTGACTTCTCTCCGGCGTGCCGTACGGCACCACCATTTCCGCGATGGAGGCGCGATAGACAATGGGCCGCCGTTTGCCGTCCTGGGTATAGCCGATGGTATAAACCACCAACCCCTCGCGCCCATTGAACCCCACGCGAAAATCCCAGTTTTCCCAGGTCACCTGGTTGCCGTGCACCACGAAACCCGCGCCATCCGGCTGCACGATATCGAGCCGCGAGGAAGCCTGGCGAAACTTCTGCAAAAGCTCGGCGTCGTAATTCAGCGGCGTGCGTGGAACAGGGATGTAATCTCCGTCGGCCTCGAAATGATCGTGCACATCCAGCACCTCCAGCGTGCTCACGTCGATCAGCGCGTGCAGTCCCTCGACCGGGTGGGCATAAAAGTTGTCGAGGGGAAACGTCCTCATAAAGACGAAGCAGTTGAGCACCCGGCGCCCCTGCTCGATGGGGATGTTGAAGTCGCCGGTCGTCCAGGGATCCACGCACATATATTCGACTTCGGCGAGCAGACCACGGCGACGCAGCGCCTCTTGAAAACGAGCATCCGCCTTGACCAATGCTTCAATATCCAGGATCTCCTGGACGGCAAGCATCGGCCGCGCCTTTTCTCTAAAGGTCTTCGAGATAACCGTGGCGCTGCCCAGATCCACCAGCCCCTGCCACACACCCATCACCCCATGGCGATACGCATTGAAACGCGCGATACGCGGCGGCATGTTTTGGGGGTCGTAGTGGCGCACCACATCCTTGGCGGGCTCGTTGACGTCGATGGTCTCGATCCGCAGGTCCTTGCCCCACTGGAAGTGGTCCTGGATAATGCGCGTGACCTCGGTGATCTCACCCGCGGTGAGCGGATCAAGAGGATGGTGGACCGCGACACCGGATCCATTCAAGGAAACATCTGCTGTTTTCAAAGGCATCTTGTCATTCCTCTCTCGAAATTATTCGCCCAGCGACGTGGCAGAGCGAGGGGGAGGGTCGAGGTAGGCAGGGGCAGGTCATCGGTCCCCATACCCGCATGTCGTTTACGGAGTTTGGAGATTTCATGTTAGCTCGTTTCGGCAAAGCCAACGCCGAATAATGGGTTCTGCTCTAAAAGTGGAAGGCCAGTTCCGCCGTCAGCGCACGCGGCGTGACATAGTGCGTACCGCTAAAAGTAGACAGGAAGTTATAAAGCGCGGTCTTGTTCGCCATATTCACGCCCGTTAACTGGAGACTCCACTTGTAGCGATCGCCATTGAAGAGGTTGTCCTCTCCAATCGAAGCGTCGAAGAGATTCCGCTGCCGAATGCGGGACGGATTATGGTCGTTTGTGCCCGTGCCCGGGGCGGGAATCCTCAGCAGCGTAGAGTTATACTCCGACGCCAGGCACGGTGAAGGCAATGGCGTGGTGGGCGTCGCCTTGATCCCTCCGCAGGTGAGACCTGCTTCAAACTGCTCGTCGGCGGTTAAGCCGCTGAGGATGACCGCCGGCTGCCCGTTGAGCGTAGTCGATGTGCTGGCGCACGCACTGTTTGGATCGTTGGAGAGTGGGTTGTAGCAGGGCGCCGATCCGGCGACCAGGCCGCTGTCGTAACGCCAGTTGAAGCCCACCCACGGGCTCCAGTGAAAGGGCAGTTGATATTGCACGTGTGTCGTTTGATTGAACCGTTCATCATGATCGATGCGGAAAGGCAATCCCGGTTGTCCGACCGTGGCCCCGGCTCCCGCAACCTGCGGCGGGAAGAAGCGCGCGGCCACCGAGGACATCACCACAAACGCCGAGACGTGATGAAAGTTCGGCACATCGGTGCGCAACGCGAAGCCGGGGACCTTGGCATTGTGCCAGTCGATGGGAAAGGTAATGGGCGTATTGCCTAGAACGCTGAAGTCGAATGCATTGTGCGTGTATTTCCAGATGTATTCGCCGCTGAAAACGATATTTTTTCCGAAAGCCTGTTGCAGTCCGGCGTGAAATTCGTTGCGAAAGCCAGGCTGCAGCGTTCCCTGCACCCCGGGTGAGCAAGAGAGCAAGGGAGACAGCACCTCGTTGGCGCAACCCTGGCTGGAGAGCACAAGATTTTCGTTGAACGGCGTCTCCAGGGTCCGGGCATAGGAGATGCGCAGCACGGTGTTGGTAGGCTTCACGCTGTAGGAAATACCCAGGCGGGGCTCCGCCTGAGTAGCGGTCGCCAGCCCGTTGTACAGGTCACCGCGTATGCCTAAATTGAAGAGCCAGTTGCCGGCCTTGATCGAATCTTCGATATAAAGAGCCAACTCTTTAATATCCGCGTGGCCAAAGTAGTTGTAATCGCCGCCGCCCCGGGTGAGGTCATAGGGCAACAAGACAGGGTTGAAGGCGGAGTTGGGTTGGTATCCCGCAACTGCACATTCCGCGGGGTTGGTGAATCCATCGACGCCTTCTCCTGCGGCATTGACGCAGGGTGCATTGAAGGTTGGACTCACGATGCTGAGACTGTCCCGCTCGCGGAGAAAGGTCTGGTTGTAAAACACCCCACCCTTGATGCTCTGGATGCCCTTGTTATAAGTCAGATCGGAATGGACCCCGGCATTGGTGAGCGTCCGGTACTGAGCGATGGTTTGGTTTTGCAGATTTGGGGGGCCAAGATCCGCCAGCGGGTTCTCGCTGGGAAAGTACTGATAGCTGTCTTTCCGGATGTAAGGACCGAAGTTAAAGACCGAACTCTTGCCAATGATCCGGGTGTAGGTGGGTGCGATATCAAACGTCTCGATCTTGGATTTCTGATCGGTGTCGCCCACGTCGTTGCCAAATTGATCCAGCACATTCAGGTTGTCGTAGCTGTTGGGGGTCTGAAACCAGGAGCGGCTGTAGTTCAGGTTAAAGTGCAGGGCATCGACCGGCGTGAACTGATAATCCAGGCGATCAAAGGCGTTCTGTTCGTTTCCTTTGTCGTGGAAGACTACAAATTCCGGAGTATCCAAAAAACGGCCAGTATTCAATCCATCGAGTTCGAAGAAGTTGCCCCAGGTTTGCGAACCGTAGCCAATATCGACACCACCTGTGGCTGAGCCGAACGACCCGTAGGAGGTGCTAATACTGCCCGTGGGGGTGGTAACCCCTTGGCCGGATCGCGTAGTTACCTGGATGATCAGGCTGGTCTTGTCACCGTACTCGGCCGGCGGTGCACCGGAAATGACCTGAATCGACTGAATGGAATTGGACGGAATCTGGTTGGAGAACACCTTGCTCTGCTGGTCGGAGATAGGCTGGCCGTCGACGGAAAACGAATTGGACGCATGATCGCCAAGCCCATGGAAGAGGCCATTGGAATCCGCGGCTACTCCAGGGGTCGAGAGCGTCACCAGCGAGCTCACCGAGGAGGAAGAGCTTTCCAGCGGCAGCTTCTCGATCATGCTCCGGTCGATGTCGGTGTGCAGTGAGGTGTCGTTCTCCACCAGGTCGTCGCCCGTGACCGTAACCGTGGTGGAGGCTCCACCCACCTGCAATTTGATGATGGGCGTGACGGCGACGGAGGAACTTACTTGTACATCCGCGGTGAAGGGTGAGAAGCCCTCCGCGTGCGCAGTGAGGTGATAGGGGTTGAAGGGCAGATTGGTGAAACGATATTGGCCCGATGCGTCCGTCTTAGCCGTCCGCGAAAGCCCGCTTACCGGGTTCTCGATGGTGACCGTGGCGCCGGGTATCACCGCGCCCGAAGCATCGGTGACCGTTCCTGTGATTGTTCCCGCGGACGTCTGCGCGCGAAGATAAATCGCCGGCGACAGCAAAAGAAATGGAAAAAAAACAAAGACGAAACGTCGTGGAAACGAGTACATATACCAACCCCCCGGGCATCCTGATCATTGCTTGCTGAAACTGCTTAGGAGAAAGCAAGGTCAACGGGAGGGGGTCTGGTATAGAGGGAAAAATCCAGGGATCGGCGTGCGAAGGTTGGTTGAAGATCGTCGACCGGCGTCGCCATCTGTCTCGCCGGGAGGGGAACGGTCACCGGAGCTGCTGGAGAAATGACTACGTGCGCGGTTACACAAAGAGCGCACCCGGCGTGTGACACGTCTGCAGAGTTATGAACGTGCGCGATCTGAACGGTTGCGCCGAAAACCAGTAGCAGGGCGCAGCAAAGAGCGAGAGCGACCTTCCAAGGGTGTCGCACGTGCTCTTTTGCTGGCTTATAAGGCATCGCTCTCACTATAACCTACCCTCTACCCGGGAAAGGTGAACGTTGCCTGTATAGGGTCAAAAAGAACCCCATTGCGCAGCATTCCGCCGCCCTTAGATGACTTATTTACAGTTCACGGGACAGGATAAGTCTGACCGTCAGAAAGTATTAAGCGATCGCCTTGGGAATTGCCTCTTCCCATCTTCCCTGGGCCTTCAGAATAAGTTCAACTACCTCCCGCGCTGAGCCATCTCCGCCCCCTTTGGTGGTTACGTAGTGGCTGATGGCCTTTAGCTCCGGCGCCGCGTTGGCCACGGCAACTGCCAGGCCGGCACGTTTGGCCACCGGCATATCGGGTAGGTCGTCGCCCATGTAGGCCACCTCGTCTGGCTGTACGTTGGCCTTCTGCAGACACTCGTCAAAGGCAGCCATCTTGGTCGCCTGGCCGAGGTAGACGAACTCCACCTCCAGCTCATGGGCGCGTTGAGAAACCGCGGGGGATTTCCTGCCCGTGATGAATCCGGTGCGGATGCCCATGATGTGTGCAAGTTTCAATCCCGCGCCATCCTGAGAGTTGAAGCCCTTCATCTCCGCCACTCCGCCATTGTTGGGCAGGGAAATGAGGTTAACGCTGCCGTCGGTCAGCGTACCGTCCACATCCATGAGGAACAGCTTGATCTTCCTGGCGCGGTCAAGAACCTCGGGGGCAACGGGCATAGTCAGTGACATGAAAACATCATACTGGCCAAAACACAGGCAGGTGTTTTTCGGCAAAGGACAGCGCAGTGGAGGGGCACATGTAATCTATAGGAACTCCGCCATATGGCAATTCACATTGCGCTGAATCACAAGACCCACTATCGCTACGACCGTCCAGTCATGCTGGGGCCGCAAACTATCCGGCTGCGCCCGGCCCCTCATTGTCGTACGCCGATCCTGGCCTACTCGCTCAAAGTGCTTCCCCAGAAGCACTTCATCAACTGGCAACAAGACCCGCAGGCCAACTATCTCGCCCGCCTGGTATTCCCGGAAAAAACCACCGAGTTCTCGGTTGAGGTGGACCTGGTTGCCGAAATGGCAATCTTCAATCCCTTCGATTTTTTTCTGGAGCCATACGCGGAGAAAATTCCATTTGTTTACGAGAGCTCCCTGGCCCGTGAGCTGCGCCCTTTTCTGGAAGCCGAGGCGCCAGGCCCCAAGCTGGCCGCGTTTCTCACCCAGGTGCCTCGGATCAGCACGCCCACGCTCGACTTTCTGGTCAGCCTCAATCAACGGGTGCAGCGCGAGGTCGGCTACGTCATCCGCCTGGAGCACGGCGTGCAAAGCTGCCAGGAGACGCTCACCCTGGGCACTGGTTCCTGCCGCGACTCTGCCTGGCTGCTGGTGCAGATCCTGCGCAACCTGGGGCTGGCGGCGCGGTTTGTCTCCGGCTACCTGATCCAACTCACGGCCGACATCAAACCACTCGAGGGCCCCGCCGGCGCCTCCAGCGACTTTACCGATCTGCATGCCTGGACCGAGGTCTATCTGCCCGGCGCGGGCTGGGTTGGCTTCGATCCCACCTCAGGCCTGCTGGCCGGCGAAGGACATATCCCGCTCGCCTGCACGCCCGATGTAGGTAGTGCCGCCCCCATCTCTGGTCCCCTGGAATTTTGCAAGACGGACTTCAGCTTCTCCATGACCGTGCAGCGGATTTACGAATCCCCGCGGGTCACCAAGCCTTACACCGACGAACAGTGGCGGCAGATCGAAGCGTTGGGCCACCAGGTGGATGTGGATCTGCAAGTGGGCGACGTGCGCCTGACCATGGGCGGCGAACCCACCTTCATCTCGCTCCACGATCGCAACGGCAGCGAGTGGTCGACCACGGCTATGAGCCCGGCCAAGCGCAAGCTCGCGGTGGAGCTGCTGTACAAAATGCGTGACCGGTTCTCTCCCGGCGCGCTGCTGCATTTCGGCCAGGGCAAGTGGTACCCCGGCGAAGAGCTGCCTCGTTGGGCACTGGGCTGTTACTGGCGCAAGGATGGCGTTCCCATCTGGGAGAACCAAAGCCTGTTCGCCGAAGACGGCAAAGATTACGGCTATGGCGCAGTCGAAGCACGCAAATTTCTCGAAGCCCTCACCCTCCGCCTGCAGGTGAGTTCCGCCTTCACCATCACCGCCTATGAAGACATCTTCTTCCACCTGTGGAAGGAGCGGCGGCTGCCGGAGGTCGGCGATCCCCTCGACCCCAGGCTCAAAGAGTCGCCGGAACGCGTGAAACTGGCCCACATCTTTGAACAAGGCGCGGAGCAACCCATCGGCTTTGTGCTTCCCTTGCGCCGGGTCCCCACCCGGACCGGTACGCCGCGGTGGACCAGCCAACCCTGGTTCCCGCTGTCAAAGCGCATGTTCCTGACTCCCGGCGATTCGCCCATGGGATATCGCCTGCCGCTCGAAGCGCTGCCCTGGACCAAGCCGGAAGACGTGACCTACGCCTTCGATACCGACCCCTTCCAGCGGCGGGACAAGCTGCCTCCACGGCCCGATCGTCAGATGGGCCGGTTCTTCAATCAGCCGTTCGCCGACGAGCCGGAGCCCGCCGCTGATAAGGCCAAGCCCAAGAAAGATGGCCAGCAAGCGGTAACCCTCACCCGGCCGGCGCTGTGTGTCCAGGCGCGCCAGGGCAAGCTCTTCATCTTTATGCCGCCGGTCGATTACCTCGCGGACTATCTTGACCTGGTCGCCGCTATCGAAGACACCGCCGCGCATCTCTCCATGCCGGTCGTTTTCGAAGGCTACACCCCGCCCAATGACACTCGTATTTCGGTCTTCAAGGTCACTCCCGATCCGGGCGTGATCGAGGTGAACATCCAGCCCGCCGCGAGCTGGGACGCTCTGGTCGAGAACATCACCTCGGTGTATGAGCTGGCAAACCAGACCCGCCTGGGAACCGAGAAGTTCATGCTCGACGGGCAGCATACCGGAACCGGCGGCGGAAACCACCTGGTGATCGGCGGCCCGACGGCCGACGACAGCGCGTTTCTTCGCCGCCCCGATTTGCTGCGCAGCATGGTCAATTACTGGCAAAACCATCCTTCGCTTTCCTATCTGCTCTCCGGCCTGTTCATCGGTCCCACCAGTCAGCATCCGCGGGTCGACGAAGGCCGTGTCGAGTCGCTGTATGAGTTGGAAATCGCCTTCGAGCAGATTCCCGAACGGGGTGGAACCCCCGTGTCCTCGCGGCTGGCCGATCGCTTATTCCGCCATCTGCTCACCGATGTGACCGGGAGCACCCATCGCGCCGAGTTCTGCATCGACAAGCTCGACCCTCCGGAGGGAGCCGGAACGCGCCTCGGCCTGCTGGAGCTGCGCGCCTTTGAGATGCCGCCGCACGCGCGCATGAGCCTGACTCAGCAACTCCTGGTGCGGGCGCTGATCGCGCACTTCTGGCGTAAGCCTTACCGGCAGAAGTTGATTCCCTGGGGAACCAGTCTGCACGACCGTTTCATGCTGCCCTACTTCGTGCAGCTCGATTGGGAAGACGTGGTGAGCGATCTTGCCCGGGCAGGATATGGCTTCCGCAGTGAATGGTTCGCTCCCCACTTTGAATTCCGCTTTCCTCTTATTGGTTTAGTGAGCGCGCGCGGCATCCAGCTGGAGCTGAGGCACGCGCTCGAGCCCTGGAACGTTTTGGGCGAAGAAGCTTCCAGCGGCGGCACCGCTCGCAGTGTGGACTCCTCCGTGGAGCGCTTGCAGGTCAAGGTGACCGGGATGATCGCGGGTCGCTACGCCGTGCTTTGCAATCGAAGGCCGGTGCCGTTGCATCCTACCGGGGAAGCCGGAGAGTTCGTCGCCGGTGTCCGCTACCGGGCCTGGCAACCGGCCTCGTGCCTGCATCCCGACATTCCCGTACATAGCCCGCTGGTCTTCGACATCGTGGACACCTGGTCGGGACATGCGATCGGGGGCTGCACCTACCACGTGGTCCATCCCGGCGGCCGAGCCAATGAGCAGTTTCCTGTGAATGCGTATGAAGCTGAGAGCCGGCGGCTGGCCAGGTTCACTAGTTTTGGGCATACCCCGGGTCCGATTACCGTTCCACCGCAAGAGCGCAACGTGGAGTTTCCCTTGACCCTGGATCTACGCCGGAAACCGTAGAACCCTCAGGGGCTAAAGCCCATCGATAAGGGAGGGCTTCGTACGGGCTGAAGCCCGTACCCTTCAATGGGGCTAAAGGCCATCGGTACTGGAGGGTTATGTACGGGCTGAAGCCCGTACCCTTCAGGGAGGGGAAGATCAGTGTTTAAGGTCCTGTTTTTGAAGGGGACGGCCTTCAGGCCGTCCAAAATCACCGCAAAGGAATGCGGCTTTAGCCGCTGAGGGACCTTCCAAGGAAAACGAGCTGAATTGCTTTGAGTGAGATCTGCATGCCCGAGACGTTGGACGACCCGCTACTGACCGCCGACTATCGCCAGGCTCCTGGCGTTTACGACGAGATGTGCGTGGAGTCGGGCGTGCTTCGCCCCCACTGGGACCGCTACATTGCTTCCTTGTCTTCGCTCGGCGGCAAAGAGCTGGCCCACCGCTGGCAGATCGCACGCCAGCGTATCCGGGAAAACGGCGTCAGCTACAACGTCTACGGCGATCCCCTGGGCACCGACCGCCCATGGAGCCTGGATGCGATCCCGCTCCTCATCCCAGCTGCGGAATGGAGCTATCTGGAAGCGGGCCTGATCCAGCGTGCCCGCCTGCTGAACACCATCCTTGCCGATCTTTACGGCCCCCAGAAGCTGCTCCTGAACGGGGATCTTCCCTCCGCGCTGGTGTTTGGCAACCCGGCCTTTTGGCGCGCCTGCCATAACGTCCCGGTCCCCGCATCCACCTACCTTCATTTGCTGGCAGTCGACCTGGCGCGCTCGCCCGATGGCCAATGGTGGGTTATCTCCGACCGCACCCAGGCCCCTTCCGGCGCCGGCTATGCGCTGGAAAACCGCATTGTCCTGGCGGAGACCTTCCCTGACCTCTTTCGTGAAGCCCAGGTGCACCGGCTGGCTGGGTTCTTTCGCTCCTTTCGCGAGACCCTGCTGCGCCTTTCCCCCGCTCCGCGCACCCACCCGCGGGTGGTGCTGCTTACCCCCGGACCACTGAACGAAACCTACTTCGAGCATTCCTACCTGGCCCGCTATCTCGGCTTCACCCTGGTGCAGGGAGGAGACCTGACGGTGCGGGAGAACCGGGTCTTTCTCAAATCCCTCGAAGGGCTCAGGCCGGTGGATGTGATTTTGCGCCGCATGGACGATGGCTTTTGCGATCCCCTGGAGTTGCGCTCCGACTCCTATCTTGGAGTGCCCGGCCTGGTAGAGGCGGTCCGCGCCGGTAACGTAGCGGTCGCCAATGCCCTGGGCAGCGGGCTGCTGGAAACCTCAGCATTTATTCCCTTTCTCCCCGGCCTCAGCCGTAGCTTGCTAGGGGAACGACTGGCCCTGCCGTCGGTGGCTACCTGGTGGTGCGGCCAGCCCAAGGCGCGGCACTATGTGCGCGAGAACCTGGATTTTCTGGTAATCAAGCCGGCTTTCCCTGCCAAGGGTATGGATCCGGTCTTCGGGGGCAGGCTCGCCCCCCCGGAGCGAACCCGCATACTGGCTCGGCTGGAGGAGTGTCCCAATGAGTTCGTCGGGCAGGAGCTGCTCAATCTGTCCAGCGTCCCGGTATGGTCCGAAAACGGTCTGATGCCGCGCCGGGTGGTATTGCGGGTTTATATCGCGGCTGCGGGAGACAGCTGGATTGTGATGCCCGGGGGATTGACCCGGGTTTCTCCGTCACCCGATTCACCCATTGTCTCCATGCAGCACGGTGGCGGCAGCAAGGACACCTGGGTGCTTTCCCGTCATCCGGTCGACCACTTCACCATGCGGCCTCCGCGGGATTTGCCCGTAGAAATCCATCGCGGGGTCGTTAACGATCTGCCCAGCCGCGCTGCCGAGCATCTTTTCTGGTTGGGCCGCTACGCCGAACGGTGTGAGCATCTGGCTCGCGTCCTGCGCTGCATCCTGGTGCGCATGACGGGCGAACCCTGGGCTCCGGAGACTGTCGGATGGCGGTCGCTGATGCAGTTGTATGAGTGCCTGGAATCTCCCTACTCGCGGCTGGCGAAAGACGACCCGCAAGGCAAGCTGGACCAGCAGGGAGATTTGGAAAAGGAGATACTATCGCTCATCTTTGAAGAGCAGCGCAGCGACAGCCTGAACGCGAATCTCAGCCGGGCGACGCGCGCCGTGGCCCAGGTCCGCGACCGCCTTTCGACCGACCTGCTGCGCATCGTGAGCCAGATGGGCAGCCTTGCCCGGGCCTCCGACCGCGTCGCCTGGGGCTATGTCTCGCCGGCGGACGCGCTGGCAGTGCTCAACAGCTGCATACTCACCCTCGCCGCCTTGCGTGGTATTGAGGAGGGCAACATCACCCGCGGACCGGGCTGGCACTTTCTCAACATCGGCCGGCGTATCGAGCGTTCGCTGCAGTTGATTGAGCTGCTGCGTGCGATCATCCTCCCCGTTGATCCGGAGAACTGGCCGTCCCTTGAGATGCTGTTGGAGGTGGCCGACAGCTCCATCACCTACCGCTCACGCTACTTCACCGTTCTGCAGGCTGCGCCGGTGCTCGATCTGCTCATGAATGACGAAGCCAATCCGCGCTCTCTCGCCTTCCAGCTGAAGGATCTGGCCCGGCACTGCGGGGGACTCTCCAGCATGCCGTCGGGAAACGGTTGGCCGCTCTTAAAGCAGAGGCAGATGGAAGCGGCGGCCGCAAGGCTGCTCGATGCGGATGTCGAATTGCTGTGCGAAGCGCACACCGGAAGCAGGCGTACCCGTCTGGATGGACTGCTCGAAGAGTTGGGCGCCGCTTTGCCCGCGTTCGCGGAAGCCATTGCCAATACCTATTTCAGCCACGCGGAAATGGAGCGTGCCACGTGATTTACCGTGTCCGGCACCAGACCATCTATGACTACGTACAACCGGTTTCGGTCTCCCATCACGTGGTTCGCCTTACTCCCCGCGATCTTCCCGGGCAAAGGCGCCGGAGCAGTGACCTATCCGTTTGGCCTGTGCCGCCTTACCATGCGACCACCCATACCGACTACTTCGGCAACACCGTCAGCTCGTTTACCCTGCCCGAATCGCATACCCGGATGACTGTGGAAGCGAGCAGTGAGTTGGAGGTGCAAGCCGTGCCGTACCCTCCCTTCTCTGAATCTCCCGCCTGGGAGACGGTGCGCGACACAGTGCCGGCTGATCACAACCAGGAGGGGCTAAACGCCTATCAGTTTGTATTTGATTCGATCCGCGTTTCCGCCAAGCCGGAGTTGGCCGCCTACGCCCAGGCTTCCTTTGCTTCGGGACGGCCGCTACTCGAGGCGGTCTTCGATCTCACTGGCCGCATCCATCAAGACTTCCGCTTTGACCCCAAGGCCACCGAGGTGACCACGCCTGTGGAGACCTTCTTCGAAAAGCGGCGCGGAGTTTGCCAGGATTTCTCTCATCTCCAGATCGCCTGCATGCGCTCGCTCGGACTCCCTGCGCGTTACATCAGCGGCTACTTGCGCACGCTTCCTCCTCCTGGCCGCCCCCGCCTGGTGGGCTCGGACGCATCTCATGCCTGGTGTGCAGCATGGTGCCCTCGCTTTGGCTGGGTAGATTTCGACCCCACCAACAACTGCGTGCCTTCCGACGGGCACATCACCTTGGCCTGGGGTAGGGACTACAGCGATGTAAGCCCCATTCGCGGGGTTCTGCTAGGTGGCGCAAAACACAGCCTGAAGGTAGGCGTGGACGTGATGCCGCTGGAGTAAATGTGAGGGGCCGAACTGCAGCTACTAGCCAACTCCCCACGGAAGAGCCATCCTAAACCTTGTCATCCCGAGCAAATGACCGGGCGAAGGCGAGTGAGAACAGAAATGAACGACTTTAGCCCTGTCTCCGAGGTTGGCTGTCATTTTGTCCATCGCTTTGCCGGCTTCCCACGAAGCCTTGCTCCCTGGACGGGTGCCCCATGTTCGCGTCTTCGCGTACATGGGTTGAACAAGATGGGCGACCCGGATGTTCTGTACGCTGCACCGGACATGACCGCGTGTGCGGCTTTCGGTAAGGAAAGCCGCATGAGGTTCGCCAACGCCACCAAACTCCACAGAAAATCCGGGGGAAGCCCCTTCCTCTTTCCTTTCCTGTAAGTAGGTGTAGACGGGTGGTGAAAGCATTGGAAAAAGGTCGTGTTCAACCCATGTCCGCTGGGGCGAACATGGGGCACCCGTCCAGGGAGCAAGCCTTGGTGGGAGGCGAGAGATTTGTCGCACAACCAACTCACGGTTCCATGCAAGCCCGGTTTCGGCTTGAGTGGGATGCAACAGCACTCGACGCGACTCTTTTTTCTCAACTGTTAATGGGCCGCAAAAGCTCAGGAGTTTCCCCACCCCAGCAGGCCCCGCCGGTAGTCGAGCGCGCCCCCGGCGTGCAAAACTGGAAGCAGGGCGTCTAAAGAAAGTCACCCGCGAGAATCCCCCATCGGAGAAATGAAAGTGAAGTTCAAAGCTCTGCTGCCTTTGCTTTTCCTGCTAGCCGTTTGCGCTTCGCGTCTCAACGCCGCGGACCCCAGTAATGTAACCCGCGCCACGCTCTCCAACGGTTTGCAGGTCGTCATTGTGCGCAATGCGCTAGCCCCCGTGGTCACGGTCGAGCTGAATTTCAAAGTGGGCGGGGATGAAACGCCGCCGGGCTTCCCAGGGTCGGCCCATGCCGAGGAACACATGGCATTTCGCGGCTGCACCGGCATGACCGCGGATCAAACCGCAGCCATCTACGCCCAACTGGGCGGCCGGGACAATGCCGATACGCAGCAAAATATTACCCAATATTTCACCACCGTTCCCGCTGCAGACCTGGACGTGGCTCTCCAGGCCCAGGCTGCCTGCCTGCGCGGTGTAGACGACTCTGAAGAGGAATGGGCACACGAACGCGGCGCCATCGAGCAAGAGGTATCCCGCGACCTTTCCAATCCCACCTATAAATTTATCGATCGCCTGAATACGGATATGTTTGCCGGCACGCCGTACTCCCATGATCCTTTGGGGACCAGGCCCTCCTTTGACGCCACCACCGGCGCCATGCTGCATGACTTCTACAAGCAGTGGTACACGCCGGGCAATGCCATCCTGGTGATCGTCGGCGACGTGGATCCGGCCGCCACCCTGGCCAAGATCAAGCAGTTGTACGCTGACATTCCCAACCACCCGATACCGGCGCACCCGGCCATCAACCTGACTCCGGTCAAACCGGAGACGTTCACCCTGGACAGCAATCTCCCATACGTGCTGGGCTTCATCGCCTATCGCATGCCGGGAACCGATTCGTCAGAGGACTACGCAGCGGCCCAAATCCTGTCAGACATACTGGCTAGCCAACGGGGCGACATCTACGGCATGGTGCCCGCGGGCAAAGCCCTGTACGCATCCTTCGGTGTGGCCGAGAGCTATCCCAAGGCCAGCGTGGGTTTTGCCGAGATCGCGCTGCCCGCCGGCGCGGATTCCACTGGCCCCATGAACGAGATGCGCCAGATCATTGAGAACTATGCCCAGAAGGGTTTGCCTCAGGACCTCTTTGACGCCGCCAAGCGCGCGGAAATTGCCTCCGCTGAGTTTGAGCGCAACTCCATTCCGGGGTTGGCATCGGTGTGGTCGGAGGCGCTCACCGCCGAAGGCCGAAATTCTCCCGACGACGACATCCAGGCCATCCGCAAGGTCACCTTGGCCGATGTCAACCGCGTGGCCAAGCAATACCTGGTGAGCAGCAACTCCATCACCGCGACGCTGAAGCCGTCGCCCTCGGGCGAGGCTGTTGCCGCCAAGGGTTTCGGTGGCGAGGAGAAGATGACCTCGGCTCCCACCAAGCCGGTGGTGCTGCCTGCCTGGGCCCAAGCGTCGCTCTCCCAGCTGAAGGTTCCCGCGGACTACGTCGTCGCCTCGGATACGACGCTGCCCAACGGCCTGCGCCTGATCGTGAAGTCCGACCCCACTAGCCCAACCGTAACCGTGGTGGGTACGGTTAAGAACAACGGCGATCTGCAGACGCCCAAGGGGCAGGAGGGGGTCTCCGATATTCTCGACGGCCTCTACTCCTACGGCACCCAGACGCTCGACCGCTTGGCCTTTCAGAAGGCACTGGATGACATCGCCGCCAACGAGACCGCAGGTTTCGACTTCTCCGTCCAGGTGCTGAAGGAACACTTCTCTCGCGCCGTGGAATTGCTGGCCGACAACGAACTACATCCCGCGCTTCCGGCAGAGGCATTCGGCGTAGTCAAAGACCAGACCATCCAATTTGTTACCGGCAATATCAAGAGCCCGGGTTACCGCACTTCGCGCGCCCTGGATATAGGCTTGGTGCCGCCCGATGATCCCGAGTTGCGGGAAGCGACCCCGGCCTCGCTGGGCACGGTGACCCTGGACAATGTGAAGCAATACCATGCCGCCACCATGCGTCCGGATCTAACCACCATCGTGGTCATAGGCGATGTCCAGCCCGATGAGGCCAAGGCGGTGATCAGCAAGTGGTTCGGCAGCTGGAAGGCCGAGGGTCCCAAGCCGGAGACGACGCTTCCGGCGATTCCGGTGAACAAGGCTTCGGCCGCCAACGTTCCTGACCCGCAGGCGGTGCAGGACTCGGTGGTCCTGGCCCAGCAGTTGAACCTGAACCGCTTCGATCCCGATTACTATCCTTTGCAGTTGGGCAATCACGTGCTTGGTGGCGGTTTCTATGCCACCCGGCTCTACCATGATCTGCGCCAGGTAGCGGGCTACGTTTACAACGTGGACGTGAGCATGGAGGCGTCGAAGACCCGGGCCAGTTATTCGGTCACGTACGGTTGCGATCCGGATAAGGTCTCGAAAGCCAGGGCTTTGATCCAGCGCGACCTCGACCAAATGCGTACCCAGGACGTTACGCCGGACGAGCTGCACTTGGCCAAGGCGTTGCTGTTGCGGCAGATTCCTCTGGGCGAGTCGAGTGAGGAAGGGGTGGCGCAGGGTCTGCTGCGCCGGGCCGTGATTGGCCTACCCCTCGACGAGCCGATTATCGCCGCCAAGAAGTACTACGAGCTCAACGCGGATCAGATCAAGGAAGCCTTCGCCCGCCACCTGAGGCTGGACGATTTCGTCCAGGTGGTGAGGGGGCCCGCTCCTCAGTAGGGGGGACAACCGGCAGACTCGGTGTTGAGTGGGCTACGATGCCTCTGTCCCAGAACGACGCTCCAAACATCCAGGCTGATAGACTATAGGGAAGGCATTGTCCGGTTGTCCTGCCTGCCATTTCCAGCCAGCACGTCAACGCACGGCTAGTCACTCAACCAACCGCTTTCCGCGAACCGGAAGAATAGGAATTCTGCGCCCGTGAGCACGCCCATCAGAAATATCGCCATCATTGCCCACGTCGACCATGGCAAGACGACACTCGTGGATGCTATGTTGCGCCAGGCCGGCACCTTCCGTGCCAACGAAGCCCTCACTGAACGGGTCATGGACTCGAACGAACTGGAGAAGGAGCGGGGCATTACCATTCTGGCCAAAAACACCGCTATCCAGTTCCACGACAGCAAGATCAACATCGTCGATACCCCGGGCCACGCCGATTTCGGGGGCGAGGTGGAGCGGGCCCTGAAGATGGTCGACGGAGTCATGCTGCTGGTCGACGCTTCGGAAGGGCCTCTGCCGCAAACCCGCTACGTGCTCTCCAAGGCACTCGAAGCCAAGCTGCTGCCTATCCTGGTCATCAATAAAATTGACCGTCCCGACGCCCGCGCCAAAGAGGTTCTGGACGAGGTGTACGACCTGTTCATTGACCTGGACGCGGCAGAGGATCAGTTGGACTTCCCCGTGCTGTACACCAACGCCAAGCTGGGCACGGCCAGCACCTCCCTGACCGACCCTGGAGAGAATCTGCAGCCGCTCTTTGAAACCATTCTCTCCACCATTCCGGCGGCCAGTGGAGACCCCGACGGCCCGCTGCAGATCCTGGTCACCAACCTCGACTACTCCGACTACCTGGGGCGCCTGGCCATTGCCCGGGTGTTCAATGGAACCCTGCACAACGGCGACGAGGTGAACATCTCCCGCCGCGACGGATCGCTGTCCAAGACCAAGATCACCAAGCTGTTTACCTTCAATGGGCTGAAGCGTACCGATACCGAGGTCACCCAGGTGGGCGACATAGTGGCCATCGCCGGGGTCACCGGCATCACCATCGGCGAGACCATCACCAGTCTGGAAAATCCGGCGCCGCTGCCGCTGATTGTCATTGATGAGCCGACCATCGCCATGCAGTTTTCCGTCAACAATTCGCCCATGGCGGGTAGGGAAGGGCAGTATGTCACCTCCCGCAACCTGCGCGAGCGCCTGGACAAGGAACTGCTCACCAATGTCTCCATCCGCGTGGAAGAGACGGGCAGTCCAGACAGCTTCAAGGTTCTTGGCCGCGGAGAGCTGCAGCTTGCCATCCTGATCGAGATGATGCGTCGCGAAGGCTTCGAGCTGATGGTAGGGCGTCCCGAGATCGTCACCAAAACTGTCGATGGCAAAGTGATGGAACCGGTGGAACACCTCACAATCGATGTTCCTGACGCTTTTGTTGGGACCGTTATCGAGCGACTGGGGCCCAGGCGCGGAGAAATGGTGAAAATGCACAATCACGGTTACGGGCGGGTACGGTTGGAATTCCGTGTTCCCAGCCGCGGCCTGATTGGGCTGCGCAGCGAGATGCTTACCGAGACGCGCGGCACCATCGTGATGAATTCGCTCTTTGACGGTTACATGCCCTACCAGGGCGAAATACCCCAGCGGCCCACCGGAGCGCTGATCGCCGACCGCACCGGAACGACCACCGCCTACGCCCTGAACGGCCTGCAGGATCGCGGAGTCCTCTTTCTGACTGCCGGCGTTGAAGTCTACGAAGGCATGGTCATTGGCGAGCACTCCCGCGACAACGATCTGGACGTGAATGTGGTGCGCGAGAAGAAGCTCACCAACATGCGCGCCTCCAGCGCCGACGACGCCATCCGGCTGGTGCCCTACAAGCCAATGAACCTGGAGCAGGCGATCGAGTTCATTGCGGAAGACGAGATGGTAGAGGTGACGCCCAAGTCTCTGCGCCTGCGCAAGAAGATTTTGCAGGCCAATCGGAGACCCCGGCGCAACCCTACCCCAGCTTGAGGCCTTCTCAGTTAGGCGTGAAGCGTTCTCATCTACTGGCAGGCAGTGCCATCGTGGTTCTGATACTTGTGGCCTGCCTAGCCTGGTATGCCGGAGTCAGGCACAGCCGGCCTACGCCGCAAGCAGCGGCCGCTGATCCCAGCCAAGCCGTTTCCGCAGCCGGTGGAGCGGACCCAACCCGGATATACGCCCACAACCTCATGCTGAGAAAAGGGCCGGATTTCCGCGTCTACATCCGCTGGCTCAACGGAGAGCTGGGACGGACGAAGCAGAGCGTAGACCCCTCTTTCGACGATCCGGAGTCGTTTGTCCTTGAGGTGCAGACGGGCATTATCCACGCCAATATCGGCGACATCAGCCACTATCTCAATGCGGGCAACGTCTCCGGCTCTCCGCTCCAGAACATCTCGCTCACTGGGAACGGAAACCAGATCTCTGTACACGGCACGATTCACAAGTTGAAGATTCCGCTTCCCATCGGGCTGGACGGCACCATTTCCGCATCGCCGGATGGGCGGATCCATTTGCACGTGGATCGGCTGTCGGTATTGAAGCTTCCGGTCAAGGGTCTATTGGGCGATTTTCACGTCAGCATTGCGGACCTGATGGGAAAGACCAGCGTTGCCGGCGTCGAAGTCTCGCAAAACGACATTTACTTCGATACGCAAAAGCTGCTTCCTGCTCCGCATATTCGGGGAAAGCTTACCAGCGTGCGGGTGGTGAACCCGGATATTGAGGTGATGTACGGCGACGCGCAGAATGAAGCTGCCCGCACCGAGGAATGGCACAATTTCCTGGCCCTGAAGGGCGGCACGTTGGACTTCGGCAACTTGACCATGCACCCTGTCGATCTCATCATGATCGACGCGTCGAAGGATACCTGGTTTGACCTCGACCTGGTGAACTACCAGGCCCAGTTGGTCAACGGGTACACCCGAATGACCCCTAAAGCCGGACTGCAAATTTTCATGCCGGATGTTAGTCAGCTGCCGCCGCAATCTGCCACGCAAAGCGTCACCGCCCAGTGGATCAAGAATCGCAATCTTCCCCCACCGCCGGAAGTTCCAGCCAAGTAAGGCGAATCAGCATCCGTCCTTGGTTAGGGGACCAGGAGGCGTGCCCATTATCAAGCTAAAGCTTTTCCGCGACCGATTTTGCCTGGGTGAAAAGAAGCAAATAATCCGGGCCGCCTGCCTTGGAGTCCGTTCCCGACATGTTGAAGCCACCAAAGGGATGCGCGCCCACCATGGCTCCAGTGCACTTGCGGTTCAAGTACAAATTGCCCACAAAGAACTCGAGCCGCGCCCGCTCCAGCTTTTCCCGCGAACCGGAATACAGCGCGCCGGTTAAACCATATTCGGTGTTATTGGCAATCTCCAGCGCCTGGTCAAAGTCACGGGCTCGAATCACCGCCAGCACCGGCCCAAAAATCTCTTCCTGGGCGATGCGCGCCGTGGGCGCCACATCCGCGATGACGGTCGGTTCCACATAGTAGCCGCCTTCCGGGGTCGAAACCGCGCGGCCGCCGGTCAGAACCCGCCCCTCACCCTTGCCCACCTCGATGTAGGAGAGAATTGTATCCATCGCTGAGCGGTTTACCACCGGCCCCATGTTCGCATTTCCCGCCGGATCACCTACCCGCAGCGTTGCCACCCGCTCCCGCAACCGCTCCAGAAAAACGTCATAAACCGACTCTTCCACAATAGCGCGGGAGCACGCCGAGCACTTCTGTCCACTGAAGCCGAAGGCCGCCGCTACCACGCCCGCGACCGCAGCGTCCAGATCGCAATCCGCGCTCACGATGATTGAATCCTTGCCCCCCATCTCGAGGATGGTGCGTTTAATCCAGACTTGTCCCTTTTTCGTCTGCGCGGCGCGCGCGTGGATATCGAGCCCCACATCCTTGGAGCCGGTAAAAGCGATCAAACGCGTTTTAGGATGTTCTACGATCGCGTTGCCGAAGCTGCTGCCCGAGCCCGGACAGAAGTTCACCACCCCGGGAGGCATGCCCGCCTCCTCCAGCACATCGAGAAACCGCGCGGCAATGGTGGGCGATTCGCTCGAAGGCTTCAGGATCACGGTATTCCCAGTCACGATGGCCGCGGCGGTCATCCCCGCCATAATGGCGAAGGGAAAATTCCAGGGCGGAATCACGGCGCAGACGCCCAACGGAATATACAGCAGTTGATTGCGCTCACCCGGCAACTGGATGGGCGTCGTCGAGCCCGCCAGGCGCAACGCCTCCCGCGCATAGAACTCCAAAAAGTCGATGGTCTCGGCCACATCCGCATCGGCCTCCACCCAGTTCTTGCCCACCTCGTAGGTGAGCCAGGCGCAGAACTCAAATTTGCGCTTGCGAATCAGCGCCGCCGCCTGCAGCAGCAGGGCCGCGCGCTCCGCTACGGCCACGTATTGCCAGGTCGCGAATGCGTTGAGCGCCGCCTTCATGGCCCTTTCGGCATGTTCCAACCCGGCCTTCTGGTGCACCCCAACCACTTGCGCGGGGCGGGCCGGATTCAACGACTCGATCTTTTCCGCCGTCCGCGACCGCTCCCCACCGATGATCAGCTCGTACTCGTGACCGAGCATATCGCCCACACGGGTAAGCGCGCCTTGCATGGCATGCACATTTGCCGAGTCGCTGAAGTCGATGAAAGGTTCGTTGCGGAACAGCCCCTGAGGGACGACTGGCTGGATAACGGTGCTGATCTGTGCGGTTGGCATAACAAAGACAATTTTACTCTTGTCTTTATCGGGTGGCTGTGAGGCGCTCCGTTTGCGCCGACATCTTGGCCGTGCGTTCCAGCTTGTCCCAGTTGAAGGGGCGCCCATCGATCGCCCGCTTTACCGTCTTAAAGAGCACCAGCGAAAAGAGTTGACGGTAAGCAAAGCGTTGCAGCCAGATGTGGAAGAGCAGCCAGCCATCGCCCTTGTTGGCCGCGTGCCGCCGCTCCAGGCTGAAGGCCAGTGCGGAAGTCACGAAATCGATAATCAAAAACGCCAGGAAGAAAGTCAGCAGCTTTTCGAAGTTGGAAGCATTGGCCGCCTCGGGGTGGAAGTGGCGGTCGAGCAGGTAGTGAAAGCAGCCGGCGACAAACATGAGGTCGATAAAGGGCGAAACCAGCGGCAGCAGGATCTGGAAGACCAGGATGTTAGGCAAGGCAAACAACCCCATCGCCCGGTTCTTGAGAAAGGCGGCCTGGTGCTTGTACACCGCTTGCAAAGTGCCAAAGGACCAGCGGAAGCGCTGCCGCATGAGGCCGCGCGCGGTAGCCGGAGCCTCGGTAAACGCCAGGGCGCGGTCTTCATAGATCACTTTGTAGCCCTGCTCCAGCAGATTCATGGTCAGGTCGGCATCCTCGGCGACAGTATTGACCGGATAGCATCCGCCTTGCCGCACCGCCTCGGTCCGCCACGCGCCGATGGCCCCTGGAACCACTGTGACCACATCAAAAAGATCTAAAGCCCGGCGCTCGAAGTTCTGGCTGGTGATGTACTCCAGAGCCTGCCAACGGGTCCACAGATTAATCCGATTGCCTACCTTGGCGTTGCCCGCGACCGCGCCGATCATGGGGTCGGCGAAATGGCACACCAGCTTGGACACCGCATCCGCGGCGATCACCGTATCGGCGTCGATGCCCACGTAGAACTCTTCTCTTAGATCAGAGACGGCAAAGTTAAGCGCCTCCGCCTTGCCCTCATTGGCTTTGCGCAGCACCGTCACCATGCCGGCTGCGATCTCCTCGGGATAGGCTTCACGCGCCACCTCGGAGGTGCGATCCGACGACCCGTCATCGATCACAATGATGCGCAGATGAGGATAGTCTGAGTTCAACACCGAACGGATGGTACGCACGATGACTTTCTCTTCGTTGTAGGCGGGGATTAATACCGCAACCCGGGGCAGAAAGCCGCCCGCCACTTCAAGCACAGGGCGTTTGCGCAGCCGGTCGATCAAGGCGAAAATGCCCACCAGGATGAGCCGGGCGCTCATCAGGATATCGCCCACGAAGAACAGCGAGACCACAAAGTGATTGAAGAAGGCCCAGGCGAAGAAGGCCACCGAGTCCACCCGCGCCTGCCAGCGTTCGTGGGCGTTCAAAGGCGGCATGACCTCGGCTCGGGTCTTCCCCATCAGGTCGGAGACCTGCTCGAAGGCATAACCATGCGCGCGCAGCCCGTCGATCAGCACCGGCAGCGCGGCCACTGTGACGCTGCGGTTGCCGCCTCCGTCGTGCAGCAGGATGATGCTGCCGCGGAACTGCGGCTTGGTCTTCATGGTCTGTAACTGTTCCAGTACGTCATCCAGGATGCCTTCCGGAGTCTTCCGTTGGCGCTCGTCCCAGTCCCCGGTATCGATCCTGTTGCCGACGATGGTGTAACCCATCTTCTGGATAAGATAGGCAGGCGCTGCCTGATCGTTGGTATCCGGCTCCTGATCGATGGAGTAGGGCGGCCGGAAGAAAAGCGGCTTGACTCCCAGCTTGCTGCCAAACAACCGTTCCGTCAGGTTCAACTGTAACTGCACCTGGCCGGGCGAGATCTCGCTGATGTCGGGATGGGTCCAGGTGTGATTGCCGATTTCATGTCCTTCGGCCATCACCCGTTTCATCAGGCTCACATTGTCCTGTGCCTGTTCGCCGATCATCATGAACGTCCCGTGCACCCCCTTTTGCTTGAGGATGTCCAGGATCTTGGGCGTCCAGGTGGGATCGGGCCCGTCGTCGAAGCTGAGCGCCACCACACCCGGCTTATAGCCGTAATACTCGATGGTGTAGGGCGAGGGATAGGTCAGCATGTGCTCATCGGTCACGGTCCAGTTGTAGGAATCCATGTCGATGGTGCGTGAGCCCGGGTGGGGTTCTCCGGTTATGCGCAGGATATCGCCATCTCCGTCGTAGTCGACATCGTCTCCGGGCGGTATCTGCTTGAGCAGTTGCGGCGCCCCTATATTGCTGGGGTGGTCCCAGATCGCCCATAGCGATGGATCCTCCGTGCCCAGCACCCAAAGGGCAAAGGTCTGCAACCCCATCTGCCGTGCGGCGCGCAGCTCATTCAACGCTGTTACCGCATCCAGCATCCACACTTGGTGGCGCACATGATTGTCTTCATCGTCATAGGTGAAGTGCGGATTCAGCTCATCGCCTGCCAGGCGCAGGTCGGCGTTGGCGTCGGACGCCGCCCCCCATCCGGTCTGCACCGAGATGTCTTCGGTGTCCAGCACCTTGGGTGGGTGATGCCTTCTCGGCCAGGACATGGACCAGTTGTACCCGTAGTTGCCAATGGCGCAGATCAACTTTTCCTTGGGCACAAGCTTGAGTACGCGCTGCAGGTTGCTTTCAAACCAGTCCTGCGCCGCAATGGGTCCGGGCTCGCCCGTCTCCTCGTGCTGGTCGTAGTTCATCAGCAGGATGCCATCGCTCTGCTTGGCCAGAAAAGCGAACTCCGCGTCGTCCGCGCCCACTGCCTGGTTCACAAACAGACGCAGGTTCTTGGGGTGCATTTGGCTGTACAACTCGCCGATCAGTGCGTTGTAGCCGGGAATCGCATCGTCGGGAAGATCCTCGAGATCTAGGCTGAGGCCGCGGTAGCTGGGGTTGGCGGCCAGAAATTTGCCCAACTGCTGCTCCAGGTTGCTGCGCGCCGCGGGATTCTTCAGCATGGCGACCACGCTGTGATCCCACTGCTGGCTGAGCACGTTGTAATTTTTGAGCAGGGGGAAAATCTCGATGTCCTCATGCGCGGCAGCGATCAGGTCATGCACCTTGTTCTGCGGGTCGACGCTGTGCACCCCGTGCGCGTCCACTACGTTGTACACGCGTAGAGGAGCCTCCGCTGTCTGGGCGCCCTGCAGCGTGCCGTCCGCCGTATCCACGTACAGCCACACCGGGAAGAGGATGTCGATCTGGTGGATGTGATTTTTCAACGAGGCGTAGCTGCCGGCGTCATCATCCACGTAGTAAGCGGCGCGCAGGCCTTCGCCGGAATTGAAGGGGATCTCCGAAGGTTTGCGGCTGGTCTTGCGCCTTGCCGGCTTCAGGTATTTGGCCTTGATCGCAGCCGCCTGTTCCTGGATGGCGCGGTAGTTCCGCTTGGGTGTGGGTAGCAAAAGCTCCGGCAGCTTTTGATTCTTCACCACGTTCAGAAAAAACAACACCAGAATAACGGTCGACACGACCGCAACCGCGTCCAGAATGCGCCGGAGGCGTTTCCAGCGTTTCCGCTGCGGATCGAAGAAGATCTGGCGATTCATGCCTGCTGAAAGCTTACAGGAACTCCTGCAGAGCCACTTCCAAGACTCCTTCCCGGGGTACCCCACGGTCCTCTTAAGGAAAGAGCCTACCCACTGTATGATGCTGATGCATGGGTTTTCGCGTTCGCCGCGGATGGCTGTTTCCGCTGATTGTGCTGGCAGCCGGAGCCGCCCTGCGCCTTTGGGTGATTCACGCCCACTCCCAACTCCAAGGCGATTCGCTGGTCTACGGGGACATTGCCGCCAATTGGCTTACCCATGGCATTTATGGCCACACCGTGGGCCATGCCTCGGGTCCCTCCACCATCGAGCCCACACTCGTCAGGCTGCCCGGCTACCCGGCATTTCTGGCCCTTTGTTTTGCTGTCTTTGGTGTGGCCAATTATCACGCCGTGTTGTACCTGCAGGCCATCATCGACATGGGCACGTGCCTGCTCATTGCCGGGCTGGCGGCGAAGATCTGCGGGCCGCGTGCCGGCCAGGTGGCGCTCCTGCTGGCCGCGCTCTGCCCCTTCACCGCCTTTTACGCCGCCTCCCCGCTGAGCGAAACTCTCTCCATCTTTTGTGTCGCGCTGGGCTTTCGCGCCCTGCCGGAGGTACTGGCAAGGCCCAGGTCATCTTGGACTGCCTGGCTCATTTGTTCCTGGAGCTATGCTGCGCTGCTTCGTCCCGACGGCGCCCTGCTGGCCGTGGTCTTGTGGACAGCGCTCGTTGTCTATGGCCGCCACTCGCTGGGGTGGGCTTCCGCTCTCCGCCTGGCCATGGTCGCTGCACTGCTTTCGCTGCTTCCCTTTGTTGCGTGGACGCTGCGCAACGAACGCACCTTCCACGTCTTTCAGCCGCTCGCGCCCCGCTACGCGAACGACCCCGGAGAATTCGCCTCTCCCGGCTTTGTGCGCTGGGTCAGGAGCCTGGCCGCGGACTTTACCGCTACCAACGAGATTTACTGGAACGGTAACAGCGACCGCATTGATCCCGGCAATCTGCCCGCGCGTGCCTATGACAACGCGGCTCAATATCAGGAGACCCAGCACATCCTGGAGCAGTACAACGCCACCACCACGCTGACGCCCGAACTCGATGCCGGCTTCGCCCAGCTGGCCGCCGAGCGGGCCCGTGCGCATCCCGTTCGCTATTACCTCGGCCTGCCTCTGCTGCGCCTGGCGGACATGTGGTTGCGTCCCCGGGTGGAGACGCTGAACGTTCCTCTGCGCTGGTGGCAGTATGCCCAGCATCCTGCGGCGACGCGTGTGGCTATTTTTTACGGCGCCCTGAACCTGGCCTACCTGGTAGCGGCTTTTTGCGGGGCGTTCCGCTGGCCACGTCTAGCCGGATCCATGGTGGGGCTGATTGCTCTGCGCAGCCTGTTGCTGGCCACCCTGGAGGCGCCCGAACCGCGCTACACCCTGGAATGCTTCCCCCTGCTGATGGTGTTGGCCGCGGTTGGCTTCACAGGCTGCAGAGAAACTGAGTCCAATGTCGGGGACTCGAAGGGCTGACACTGTCCATCCACCATTACAGCACTTGACGTGGGGAGAGATTCAGGAGATGAACCAATCCTTGGGTACCGCACCCTATCTCACTACGCGGTTGGTGCCGGGCGCCGGCTTGATTACGAAAACATCGCTGGCAATGGGCTGGTTGTAGCGAATGTTCTTGTAGGTGGCTGTCCGCTTGTCTCCGCCAGCCTCGAAGAATATTTGCTTGTAGCTGATGCCCTGCGTGGGATCGATCCAGATGGTCACGTGTGTGAACATGTCCAGGACTTTCTGTTGCAACGGGACCAGGTCAAGCTTGGCAACCTGGACTCCGTTCATGGACTCACTGCCCAGCAGGTTCACCTTCCAGTTGGCCTGGAGATCCGTGCCGCTGCCCCCGAAACCAAGGGTCAGAAAGCTCTCCCATTGGCCACGATTGGCTCCCGCTCGCAGGATGGTCAACTGCTTGATGTTGGGTTCATAAAACTGGGCTTCTCCGCCGTCGTACACCACTGTCTTGAGTGCGTCTTTCCCGTTGTCCTTCTTGAGATAAGCGGCAGTGCGGGTCTCACCCTTCCTGCGCTCAAAATAGATGGTGCCCGTTTGCACATCGTCTTCCTGCACCACTGCCTGGTACTGGTCCCAGGAGAAATCTGCCTGCGCGCTCACAAACTTGGTCGCAGCGGTATTCAGTTGGGTGATGACCTTCTGGAGATCCGCGCTGCCGGCCGGCGCGGTTTGGGCCGGCAAGCGGCCCGGCAGTAAAAATAGCAATCCCAGGCAGAACAGGGAAATCATCTTCTTTGCATCAACCATGGATCTCCTTACCGGCTGTTGGACGACAGGGAACCTGCTGCGGGTTTTCTTTATTTGCATTTGGGGCAAATCTTAGCGATGAGCCCAGACTCGATACTGGGTCACGTGGCCGCTGGCGTCTTTCTCTTCGCGATAGCGGTCAATTGCCACGTTGCCGGAGATAGCTTGGATGCGCTGCAGCAACTCTGCCTGCAGCTTGGCGTCGTTGCTGGTATCGGCCAGTTGGTCGGCGCCAATCTGGTAGGTCCAGGCATTTGGCCCATTGGCTCGCACCAGGATGTCCTTAGTGGAAGTGAGGGTTTCCTGAGGCCGGTCGCGGTAGTTGATCAGCCGCGGCGAGACGAATAGGAAAAGCAGGATAAGGGTCACCATCACGTCGTAGTGAAAACTGCCTCGCGGATAGGTCCAGAACAAATAGCTTTTTATGGTTCGCTGCATAGTTATTTATTACTTCCGGATCACTTCTTCGCCGCCCATATACGGCTGCAAGGCTTTTGGCACCCGTACGGAACCGTCGGCTTGTTGATAATTCTCCAGGATGGCCAGCCAGGTGCGCCCGATTGCCAGGCCACTGCCGTTGAGTGTGTGTACCAGCTCAGTCTTGTTTTTGCCCTGTGGTTTGTAGCGAATATTAGCCCGCCGCGCCTGGTAGGCCTCGAAGTTGGAGCAGGAAGAGATCTCCCGGTACAACCCTTGACCAGGCAGCCAAACCTCGAGGTCGTAGGTCTTGGACGAGGCCGCCCCCGTGTCGCCGGCGCAGAGCAACATCTTGCGATAAGGCAGCTCCAGCCGTTGCAGGATTGCCTCCGCCTGACTGGTAAGCCGCTCATGCTCGTCGTTCGACTGATCGGGACGGACAAATTTGACCAACTCCACCTTCTGAAACTGGTGCTGGCGGATGATTCCACGCACATCCTTGCCATAAGACCCCGCCTCGGAGCGGAAGCACGGAGTGTAAGCCACCAGGCTTACCGGCAATTGCGCTTCTTCGAGCACCTCGTCGCGGTACAGGTTGGTCACCGGCACCTCGGCGGTAGGGATCAACCAATGGTCGCTGCCTTCGCATTTGAAGAGATCTGCGGCGAATTTGGGCAACTGGCCGGTGCCGAACAGGGAGTCGCTATTGACCAGAAAAGGCGGCAACACTTCGAGGTAGCCGTGCTCCCGGGTATGAATATCAAGCATGAAACTGGCCAAGGCCCGTTCCAGGCGAGCGCCCAAGCCCCAATAGACGGCAAAGCGCGTTCCTGAGATCTTCGCCGCCCGGGCAAAGTCAAGAATGCCCAAGCTCTCGCCCAGCTCCCAATGCGGCTTGGGAGCAAAATCAAACGCCGGCTGCTGACCCCAGCGCGATACCTCCACGTTGTCTGCTTCGCTCTTGCCCGGGGGGACGCTGTCCTGGGTCAGGTTGGGAATGCGTGCAAACAGGTCGCGCATCTGCGCTTCCGCCAGGGCAGCGCTGCGCTCCTGTTCCTCGGTTTCCTGCTTCAGCTCCCGGGTTTGATCCATGACGGCCGCTATCTGGGCCGAGTCCACGCCGGCCTTGCGGCTGCGCGCCACCTCCTGGCTGAGCTTGTTGCGCTGCGCCTGCAAGCTTTCGGCCTGGGTGATGCGGGCGCGCCGCTCTCGATCGAGCTCGCGAAAGTCGCCCAACAGCAGCGCAGGATCCAGGCCGCGGGCGCGGAGTTTCTCTTCCACCAGCTCCAGGTTGGCCCGCACAAAATTAAAATCCAGCATAAGACTCAAGTTTAGAGCATTTTCAGTTCTACCCCGCATCGGCGGCTGCATCCTGGGTAATTCTCAGCCGTTCCTAACGGAGTCTGTGCCATAGCAACGTCCAAGGGAATAGGACGGGTGCCCCTCGCCCCAGCGTACCTGGGCCGAAAACGACGGGGCGGAGCCCCTACGATCGCATTTGCTCAATTCCGCAGATCGGCTTTTGGATCGCAAAGCGTCCAATCGGATCTATCCGCTCCCGATACGACACAGACTCGTGCGGGACCCAACTCCGAAATGTAGAAACCTAATACTTCCAGCTCATGTCAGCATCAGCCGGAGCGGTCTTCTGGATACGCTCCATGATCTTTGGCAGGTACATGGTGTTGTAGTGCAGGCGGGAGAGCGCATTGGGCAGGTGGGGGTCGCCGTTCCAGCAGTGCTCGGCCCGTTCGCCATATTTCACTTCGCCTTCGTACGGAACCCCGTGGCCAGGTGAACCCGTTTTGTCGAGAAAGTCCTGCATGAGGTAGACAGCGTCGTTGAGGAAGTAGGTGTCTGCGGAGCCAACGTAAAGATGGATCTTGCCCTGGAGCTGGGGGCCCAGCTTATCCCAGTCGCGCTGCAGAATGGCATCCAGGTCATAGTGGTCGTGCCAGTAGGCGGCAACCTGGTGATCGATGACCCCGGTCTGCTTGTCGAAAATCTGCGCCGGATAGCCATTCGCGCCCACCGGGCCGTAGACCGCCTGCCAGATGTCTAGCTGGTCTCCGGAGCGCCCATGGTCGCCCAGGGCGGCCTCGTAGGCGGCGTTGTCGCGCGCCGACATCAGTGTCTGTCCCAGGTAGTTGCGCATGGTGGGCTGTTCGATTTGCTTGTGGGCTCCCTGGAGATAGAAGAAATTCGCTTGCTGGTAAAGGTCGGCAGTCATGAAGGCATGAAAGTCGACCGGGTCAGGGCAGGCGACGAAGGCGCCGTTGTAGTCCGTGGGATAGAACATCTGCACCGCCAGCGACTCCCATCCGCCGGTGGATCCGCCATAAACGAAGTGCGCCCAACCGCCAGTCAAGCCGCGAAACTGCTTTTCGATTGCAGGCAGCAGCTCGGTCTCTATGGCATCCCCGTAGGGGCCGAGGTTAGCGGAGTTGACCGCATACGAATCGTCATAAAACGGGTTGGCATGCTGGATCTTGACCACCAGGATGCGGGGAAAGCCCGGGCTGATCCACTGCTTGTACTCGTTGTACGCCTCCTGTTGCTGTATGCGGTTGTAACCCGCCAGGTGGAAGCGCTCCGAGTAATCCGGCTTGAGGTCGGGATCGGGTGGGGTGGTGCGAAAGTCATCCATGCCGTCCACAAAGTGATCGTGAAAGATGGCGATGGGGAAGTGGGCGTGGGGGTGTTCGTCGAAACCCTCAGGCACCAGCACGATGGCGGAGAGATACATCGGTGTGCCCCAGAACCTGGTCAGCAGCTGGCTCTGGATCCGGATGTGGCGAATGTACTTGGTGTCCGGCTTCGGGGGAATGGGCGGGATGGTTTCGCCGAGCCGGATAGCAAGTTTGGCATGATCGTCGATGTGGACCTTAACCGGCTTGGAATAAAGATTGCCCGGGGCGAGATTCCAGTGCTGGCCTTCACCGCGGTCCGGCGCCAGCTTCACCGTAGTGCCATCCGCGCGGTGGAAGGTCTGGTAGACGTTGAGCACGGCCTGCACGTAGTAATCGCCCGCGGGCACCTGGTCAAGCGAGCGGATAGGGTAACCCGCGGCCTCGCGGGTGATGGTGACCGCCTGATCGGGGGCCAGTGCATCGACCGTGGCGCCGAAGACCATCTGCGAGCGAGGGCTGTCATCGATCTGCATCCGCGGCTCTTGGGCGGGGTTGGTCGAGAGCAGCAGCAATACCCGGCCGTCAAGCGGTTTGGGAGAAACGCTGGCGGGGAAGCTGACGGTGATTTGGGCCGTGAGGTAAGGGCCTGTAGCCACGAATGCAGCGAGCAGTAAGCAGAGGGTGCGCGGCATAAGTGAAAGTATAGCTAGCTGCCGAGCCTCCGCTTTCAGTACCGGCCCCCGTATCGAGTCAGGAGCGCCGGCTCACCTTCCGCCGATGTTTTGCGATACTAATCAAGGTTGCCATGTCCAAGTTCAAGTGCGGTATTTGCCGCTTGCTCGTCGCTTTGCTGGTGATTCCAGGCGCGCCACTGGCCCGCGCCAGCGCCTACGATGCTCATCCCAAGCTGGTTATCATCCTGGTGGTCGATCAGTTTCGCGCCGACTACCTTGACCGTTACCGCGCAGATCTGAAAGGCCGGGGCTTTCGCCTTTTTCTCGATCACGGGGCTTATTTTGAAGATTGCTATTACGACTACGCCAACACCAAGACCGCCCCCGGCCACGCTACGTTGGGTACCGGTGCCTACACCGACGGTCACGGGATCTCTTCCAATGAGTGGTGGGACCTGAGCCGCAACAAGCAACGTCCTGTCACCTCCGTCGAAGACGATCGCTACCGCATCGTGGGTGAGATCCATCCCAGCAAGACCGGTGGGGCTTCCCCGATGAATCTTCGCGCCTCCACCATTGGCGATTCGCTGCGTCTAGCCACTACCGGCCAAGCCAAAGTCTTCGGGGTCTCGCTCAAAGATCGCGCCGCCATCCTGCCCGCCGGCTATTCCGCCAATGGCGCCTACTGGATTGACCCTGCCTCAGGATCCTTCATCACCTCCAGCTATTACATGGACGCGCTGCCCGACTGGGCTACGACCTTTAACTCTGGGGACCGTATAGCCCAGGCTCAACAGGAGGCGGGTGTGACGGGTACCCAGCCGTTCTACCAGGCGGTGGGATCCACCCCCGCGGCCAATGCCTACGAGCTCGACTTCGCCCGCGCGCTCATCACCGGCGAGCAACTCGGCACCCACCCGGTGACCGACCTTCTGGTGGTCAGCCTTTCCGCCAACGACATCGTTGGCCATCAGTTTGGACCAGACGCACCCCAGTCACGGCAAATGGTCGACAGCCTTGACCAGCAGCTGGATAGCTTCTTCACCTGGCTGGACAAGAACATACCCGGCGGCCTGGCCAGCACGTGGATTGCGCTTTCCGCAGACCACGGAGTCGCGCCCGTTCCCGGACCGGCGCTCGCCCTGGGCATGCCGGCAGCCACCATCGACATGGCCAAGTTCACCGCCAACGTCAACGACGCCATGAATGCCAAGTTTTCTCCGGGAGAGAAAATCCAGTACCTGCTGCCGCAGCAGGAATTGCCTTACCTGGCGCTCAATCGTCCCTCGTTCGAAGTCGCAGGGATCAACGAGCAGGAGGCGGAGCAAGCCGTGCAGCAGGCAATCCCGGCTGCGGTCGAAGCGCTTCCGCCGACACCGCCACCGCCGACACCACCGCCAAGCGCCCCGGTCACCGCGCTGCCCACTCCCCCTCCGTTATCCCGAACGCTCCCACCGGCCGGCTCCAGACAGCGCTCGAAAAGTCGCTCCAGCGTCAGCGCGCAAGCCAAATCAGTCATCGCCCCGCCGGCGCCGCCGCCGGTTCGCTTGCCTGTCCCCCCGATTGTGGTGCACACCTACACCCGCGAGCAATTGGCCTCAGGGCAGCTGCCCCCGTCGGAGTGGGGACTGCTGCTGGCCCACAGTTACAGCCCCAATGGCGGCTGGTACGTCATGGTGATTCCGGCCGCCTACCAGATGCAGGTGTTGAGTGGCGGGACCACCCATTTCAGCCCCTGGTCTTACGACCGTCATGTCCCGCTGGCGTTTTATGGAGCGCCCTTCACTCCCGGCATCTATCACGGACGGGTGCAGCCGGTCGATCTGGCCGCTACCTTGGCTTCTCTACTGGGGGTGAACCAACCGTCAGCCTCGGTGGGTAATGTGCTCACCCAGGCCATCCACACTCCGCCTGTTACCCAAGCTCCGCGACACAGGGCTCAGCAGGAGGGCGCGGCCAGCCAGTGAAGCCCGATATGAGCGTTCGTTTCGCCGGGATTCTGCTCCGCAATCCGGTCATCGCTGCCAGCGGAACCTTCGGCTATGGCGTGGAATTTGAAGATGTTGTCTCGCTCAACCGGATCGGCGGTTTTATCACCAAGGGTCTCTCCCGGGAGCCCATGGCGGGCAACCAGGCGCCGCGGCTGATCGAGACTCCTGGGGGCATGATCAATGCCATCGGACTGCAGAACATTGGGGTCCAGGCCTTCATCGAGAAAAAGCTTCCCGCGCTGCGGCCTCATTCCGGCACTGCCTGTATCGCCAATGTCTTCGGTAACGAAATACGCGACTATGTGGCTGTTATCGAAGCCCTCAACCACGCCCCCGGCATCGCAGCCTACGAGTTGAATGCCTCTTGCCCCAACACCCAGCACGGGGGAATGGTCTTTGGCACCGATACGGGGATTCTTGACCAACTGGTCACGCGCGCCAAGGCGGTTTCGCGGCGGCCCCTGATCGTAAAGCTCTCGCCCAACGTTACCTCCATCGCCCAGATGGCAAAATGTGCCGAGAATGCCGGCGCCGACGCTCTTTCTCTGGTCAACACCTTCTTATCGCTCTCCATCGACGTGGAGACGCGTCGCCCGCGCATCGCCAACAACACCGGGGGACTTTCCGGGCCGGCAATTAAGCCCATTGCTGTGCGCATGGTCTATGAGGCTGCTCAAGCCGTTTCCATCCCCATTTGCGGTTTGGGTGGCATCACGACCGGGGAAGACGCAGTGGAGTTCCTGTTGGCGGGCGCAACCACGGTTCAGGTGGGCACGGCCAGCTATGCCGATCCGCGCGCCGTACAGCGCATCGCGGAATCTCTGGAGCGCTGGTGCGCCCGCCATCATATCGCCCGGGTAGCGGATCTGACCGGAGGCTTGCAGGTGAACCAGGGAACCGCTAACCCGAAATCGGCAAACGAAAAAGCCCCCTGAGCCAGGGGGCTTTTTCAACAATAGCGTGTGGTCTTAGGCGACGTTCCGCATCAGCCGTTCACGCAATTCTTCGGGGATGCGATCCTGCAGCACCCGGGCTTGGGCCATCGCTACTTCGGCAAGATAAACCGGCGCCGGGGTAGCCACCGCGGCCAGCACCCAGATCAGCAACGAAACCAGCAGGCCGGCAATCGCGGCCGCTTGCAGGCTCAACACAATCGACATCTGCCACAAGTGCAGATCCAACAGCGCCCAGTGCTGTAGAGGCTGCACCCGGTGAATGACCGCTAACCCCAATAAGAAAGCCGCGATCGATACTGTGCTCAAGCCGATAAGAACCACATCCACGGTGCGATGCAACCGTTGACGCGACCTGCAGTGCGCGCATTCCACCAAGTGCTGTTCGTAATCACGGCGCATCTCGGGAGTGATCCCGGAGATGTCATATCTCCAGCTGGAAAGTATGTCTCCTACTACTCGATCTGTGCATGCTGTCGTTTGCATTGTTATATTTAGCTGCTTAACCGATACTAACATCAGCGGCCGGTCCGGCCACTCAATTCTGCCTGCCAGTGGACCTATCTGATTATAAACAAATAGGCTGTAGCGGCATATCCTGTTCCGCCAAAATCAACTTATTGGCCAACAGGCTCATACGGTCTCTCAGCGCCCTTTCTGCCGTAACTCGTGCCAGTTCAGGCAGGTTATTACATTCTGATAGATGCGCCAGCACGACATAAGAAGCGTTTCCATCGTAATTCTTCTCTAAAAACTCGGATGCGGCCTCATTGGACAAGTGACCCACACGGGACATGACCCGTTGCTTGACCGACCAGGGATAGGGTCCATCGCGCAGCATTTCCAGATCGTGGTTGCTTTCCAGCATAAGAACGTCACAGTTGCGGATCGCCATCTTCACGTTAGGCGGCATATATCCCAGGTCAGTGGCAATCGCCATACGGACCCCGTCGGCCTCAAAGACAAAACCCACCGGGTCGGCCGCGTCGTGGGGAATGGTGAAGGGGGTAATGGCAATGTCCCCAATCAGGAATCCGGTGCCGGCCGCAAAGTACTCCACTCCAGGCAGCCGGCACGGATCTTCCGCCCTGATCTCCTCTTGACTCGACTCGGGGGCAGCTAGCGCACCCGGAGCATCCTCCGCGCCGGCAGCGCACTCGCCAGGGGGCAAAACAGCCGCCTGCTGCTGGGCCAGATCCTGCTGCCGCTGCGCCAGCCAGGCCGCGTAGGTGATCCGCTTTTGCGGCATCATCCAACGCATCCAGGCGCGATGCGTGGCCTGCGTAAAGTAGACGGGCACGCCCAGCTTTCGCGCCAGCACGGCGACCCCCTGCACGTGGTCCTGATGTTCGTGAGTGATCAGCAGGGCATCGATGGCCGCCGGATCTTCATCCGCCATCTGCAGGCGTTTGAGCAATTCCCGGCAGGAGAGCCCGGCATCCACCAGGATGCGTGTCCGGCTGCTGGCCACCAGTGTGCTGTTCCCCTTGGAGCCGGAGGCCAGCACAGTCATCCTCATCATGCGAAAAGCATACGCTCCCTGGCTGTTGATTTTAGGGCGGTTGCAGCGGAGGGGTGCCACCCCCGGCACCCCCGGGGCACATTCTGGGAATGAATGTTTCAGTACTGGTAGAATCCTCGCCCCGACTTCCGTCCCAGCCAGCCCGCATCCACCATGCGAATGAGCAGCGGGCAAGGCCGGTACTTGGGATCTCCCAGGCCTTCGACCATCACCCGCATGATGTCCAGGCAAACATCGAGCCCGATAAAGTCGGCCAGGGCCAGCGGGCCCATGGGGTGGGCCATGCCCAACTGGAAGACCTGGTCTATGGCTGCAGGCGTGGCTACCCCTTCCATAACCGCGAACATCGCCTCGTTGAGCAGGGGCATCAGGACCCGGTTGGAGACAAACCCGGGGGCATCCCGCACCTCGACCGGCGACTTGCCCAGCGTTTCGGCCAGAGCCTTGACCCGGGTGAAGGTCTCGTCCGTCGTCTCCAGTCCCCGGATCACCTCTACCAGCTTCATGACCGGGACAGGATTGAAAAAGTGCATTCCGATGACCTGGCCTGGCCTCTGGGTCTGCGCTCCCAGCCGGGTGATGGAAATGGAAGAGGTGTTGGAAGCCAGAATCGCTTCGGGCTTTAACACCGCATCCAGTTCCATGAACAGTTCCTGTTTCAGGACGAAGCGCTCGGGCGCCGCCTCGATGACAAAGTCGCATACCGCCAGGTCTTGTCCCTGCAGGGTGCCGCGGATCAATCCCAGGGCCTTTTCCGTCTCCACGGCGGTCGCTTTGCCCTTGGCCGTCTCGCGCTCCATATTCTTGCGAATTGTATCCAGGCCGCGATCGAGAAAGCGCTGTTCGACCTCACACAGCAGTACCTGGAACCCGTTGCGGGCAAAAACATGGGCTATCCCATTACCCATAGTCCCGGCGCCCACGACTCCCACGACCCGAATGGAACTCATGCCGCTCTAGCGCGCCCGAACCAGAACGCAGGTGATATTGTCGTGCCCCCCCGCCTCATTGGCGGCCCCGATCAGCTTTGCCAGGGTCTCTTCCAGGTTCCCGGCGGAGTACAGAATCCCCGCAATCCGCTCATCATTTACCTCCCGCATCAGGCCGTCCGAGGCCAGCAGGTACAAGTCTCCGGAAATGACCACAAACTCGATCAGGTCGGCATCTACCTCATCCTGCGTGCCTACCGCCCGGGTAATCACGTTGCGCATAGGGGAGGTCTCAGCTTGCGCCGGGGTCAGCTGTCCCAGCCGCACCTGCTCGTCTACCAGCGAATGGTCATGGGTCAGACGCTCTAGCTTGCCGCCCCGGAAGCGGTAGCAGCGGCTGTCCCCCACGTGGGCCACCCAGGCATGATTGCCGCGAGTGGCCATGGCCACCAGTGTCGTTCCCATGCCCGCCCGGGAAGGGTCCTGGGCCGCGCTATTATGCACGCTATGGTTGGCCGCATCTACGGCCTGCTGGAAGGTCTCGAGGGTGAGCACGTCCTCGTCCATCGCGCGAAGCATGGCGTCGACCGCGAGCCGGCTGGCGACTTCCCCCGCCGCCGCGCCCCCCATGCCATCGCAAACCACAAAATTGCAGGCAGCTTCGCTGTTGCGGAGACTCAGCCCGTAAGCGTCCTCGTTGGATTTCCGGGTTCGCCCCTGATCGGACGCACCGGCCGCCTCGTACTCCAGCACCGCTTGCTGATTCTCTGGCATCTGCTCTTTCCTGTGAGGCTTCCGAGGTAATTGTGCCACCATAATCTGTCCTGAAGCCGCCGTAAAGCAGCTTTTGGCCGCCAGAGTGCGAGCGGCAGGCGAAACGGTGGTTTGCAGGGAGTGTACAGGGGGGCTGGGGGGAAATCTACGAGACGGTGACAGCATTTTCACTTCTAAGCTTCACCGAGCGGCCGCTCCGGATACAGCAGAAGTGAAAATGCCTTAACTGGCTAGACCAAGGTCCTTCAACTGATCGAGGGAAAAGATTTGCCGCGCGCCCGTGGCTCGATCGATCAGGGAAGCGGTCAGGCCGGCACTCATGGTCCGGTACATGGCTTTCAGGTGAAAAGGGGTGCTGCTGGCCACCGCGGACAGGTGGGCCGACAACCGCTCCCAATGTTCGAAGTGGGCCCGGCGTGGCTCCCCCGGTCCTTCTGGCAGGGCAATGAGCTCAACCTTTGGGCTGGCGGAATCGTCCGGCAGGTCCGTCACTAGGCGCAACTGCAATGAATAGAACATGGTGTCCTTCTGGTTCATAGGATTCCTGTGAGGGAGGAAAGGTCTCAACCTAGAGAAACACGTTCCCAGGGTCAGGCGAAAGGAGAAGTTGTAGATGGATGACTCTTTGGTGGTATATGGGTACGCTTTCGGGTCACCACTTTCCCGTTCTGGGGTAACGGTGCGTTTTCCCTATGAGATGCTGACTTCCTGGTAAGTGCCCAAAACCTCACGCATGGCGTCGCAGATCTCGCCCAGGGTGGCGTAAGCGCGCACGCATTCCAGAATGCAGGGCATGGTGTTGCCGGCGGAGAGGCTGCCGCGGCTTGGGGTTGGCTCAACGCTGAGTGCCTGGCGCAGCGCGTGGAGGCTATGGGCAACCGCCTCGTTGGAGCGCCCCGCGCGTAGCCGCTCCAGTTTTGCCCGCTGCCAATCGCGTACCGACTCGCCGATGTGGAGGATTTCCGGAGGCTCCTCCTCGACCACGTAGTCGTTGACGCCGACAATGATCTTTTCCCGGTTCTCGACTGCCCGTTGGTAGGCGTAGCTGGCGTCGGCAATTTCCTTCTGGGGGAAGCCGCGTTCAATCGCCCGCACCATGCCCCCCATGGCGTCCAGCTTTTGAAAGTAATCGAAAGCGCCTCTTTCCATATCCAGGGTCAGCCGTTCCACAAAATAGGACCCGCCCAGCGGGTCGACGGTATTGGCCACCCCGGATTCGTAAGCCAGGATCTGCTGCGTGCGCAAGGCAATGCGGGCCGCGTCTTCCGTGGGTAAGGCCAGTGCCTCGTCGAAGCCGTCGGTGTGCAGACTTTGGGTGCCTCCCAGCACTGCGGCCAGGGCCTGGATGGCCACCCGCGCGATATTATTCCGGGGTTGCTGCGCGGTCAGCGAGACGCCCGCCGTCTGGGTGTGAAACCGCATCCAGTGTGAGCGCGGATCCTGGGCGCCGAAGCGCTCCGTCATTAGGCGATACCAGACCTTGCGGGCGGCCCGAAACTTTCCGATCTCTTCGAAAAAGTCGTTGTGGGCATTGAAGAAGAAGCTCAGGCGGGGAGCGAAATCATCCACCTGGAGCCCGCGGCGAAGGCCCCACTCCACATACTCCACCCCGTCATAAAGGGTGAAGGCCAGCTCCTGCAGCGCCGTCGAACCGGCCTCGCGTATGTGATATCCACTAATGGAGATAGGGTTAAAGCGCGGGGTGAAGAGCGATCCGAACTCGAGGGTGTCGACCACCAGCCGCATGGAAGGCGCGGGAGGAAAGATGTACTCCTTTTGCGCAATGTATTCCTTGAGAATGTCGTTCTGTAGCGTGCCCGCGACCTTTTTCCAGTCGCCGCCCTGCTTTTCGACGGTCACCAGGTACATCGCCCAGAGCACATTAGCGGGCGAGTTGATGGTCATGGAGACGCTGGTCTTTTCCAGGTCGATGCCGGAGAAGAGAGTTTCCATATCTTCCAGCGAATCGATGGCCACTCCGCACTTACCCACCTCGCCTTCGCTCTCCGCCGCGTCGGAGTCATAACCCATCAGGGTGGGGAGGTCGAAGGCAACGGAGAGTCCTCCGCCGCCATTTGCCAGCAGGTAGCGGTAGCGGGCGTTGGTTTCCTCGGGGGTGGCAAAACCGGAGAACTGGCGCATGGTCCAGAGTTTGCCGCGGTACCCGGTACTGTGAATGCCGCGGGTATAGGGGGGCTGGCCGGGAAGACCAAGGTGGGTAGCCTCCCAATCCTGCGGCAAGTCGGCCTGGGTATAGAGCCGCCGTACAGGAACGCCGGAGACGCTGGTAAAGCGCGCCTGGCCTAATTGATCGCGGTTGCTGCCCCCGGGGGCGCCGATGGGCTGCTCCGGATGGGTGCGGAGTGCGGCGGCGAGGGTGGTTTCGGCCCACTCCTGTTCGGCAGGCGACGGATGGCGATCGCGGAACAGATCGGCAGAGATTGCGTCATTGGCTTCCGCCGTCATTCGAGCACCTCACCCAAAAGCGAACACATCAGCATACCTCTGTCCCGCCCACAAACGACGGAGGAGATGGACGGGTGCCCCTCGATAAGGCGTACCTGGGACGAAAAAGAAGGGCGCAGCCCATTCAATTGTTTTGGCTCTTGCCATTAGCGTGTCGAAAGGGTGCAGGGGTTAAAAGGGACTTGCGGTTTCTCTTCCTGTTAGAACGCAGCCTCTTTAGTCGTGCCTGATACAAAGCGGTGTTTACCAGAGAAACTCGAGTGTGCTCGGCGTAAAAATATCACTCGAACTACCGGCTCCGCGTCTTCTCCCAAGCCTTGGCATACTTCCAACTCACATAAACGGAGTGATACAAGTGCAGCAACAGACCCTGCCGTCCATCGAGAAAGCCAAGCCGAAAAAAATAGTTGTAAACGAAGGTAGCCAGGGGATTCAGGACCACGTTACCCACAAACGCCGGCAGCGCGCGCCCGGCCTTGCCGGTGATCACTGCCTGTTCTGCCCCCAGCGTGCTGTAGCGATCCATGTGTTCGATATAGGCGGCCACGGTAGGATACGCATCGTGCACCATATCCCCCTTGAGCCGGCCGGCTTGGCCTACAAAGTGGATGGTTTCATGCACCGGCCGGGCTTCGAACTCAGCCGCGCCACGGCGAAAGAGCCGCAGCTTAGGGTCGGGATAGAACCCGCCAAAACGCATCCAGCGCCCGAGAAAGAGATTCCGCCGGGGCAGCGCATAGCCATCGAACGGCGGGTCGCCCTCCAACAATTCCCAGACCTCTTTGGCTAGCTCGTCGCTCAGGACCTCGTCGGCATCGAGCGACAGTATCCAGTCGCAAGTGCATTTTTCCAGTGCGGAGTTCTTCTGTGCCGCAAACCCCTTCCACTCCTCCAGGTAGAACCGGGAGCGGAAGCTGCGAGCAATCTCCTCCGTGCGGTCATGAGAGCCGGAATCCACCACGACGATCTCGTCCGCCCAGGCCACACTGCCCAGCGTGCGTCCGAGATTGGCTTCTTCATTACGGGTAATGATGGAGACGGAGAGCGTCTTACGCATCAGTGGCTCAGTGAAGAGTAATCGGCTGGGAGCCCAGATGTTCCTTGATGACCCTCTCCACCACCGCGGGCAGTGTCTCCCCAGTTTTGGGGAGCACAAAGTTCCCGGCTGCGTCCGACCAGTCGAGCTTGAAGCTGGTGGAAAGCGCAGAAATCCATACCTGGCGAGGCGGAGTGTTGGGGGTGATGACAAATTTGCCCGGCGGCTCATCAAACAGGATATTGAGCACGCCATTCTGTTCTTCTACTTCAAAACCGCCCTCTTCTTCGGCCTCGATGAGGCTCTTCTTGAGGGCATCCATCGCGGCATCGCAGTGGCGGCGGAAGGTAGTCTCATCTAGCATGAGTAGAGTGTAACAAGGCACATGACGAGATCGATTCTCCCCCTTGCCGGGGCTTTGCTGTTATGTGCCGTGCCTGCCCTCCGGGCGCAAAACCCGGCTGAATCCCCGCACGACCTGGTCAAGGACGTGGTGTACAACGAGTTGCAGGAACGTCGCCAGATCAGCCTGTGGCAGTACCGGGTGGAGAAACGGGTGGGCTCCCAAACCACCATCCAGCAGGAGGTGGAAACCCGCTCAGGGATCGTTTACCGGGTGCTGGCACGCCAAGGGCAGCCGCTCGATCCGGCGGCGCAAAAGAAGGAAACCGAGCGGCTCAACAACCTGCAGCGGAATTCCTCCGAGCAGGCGCGGATGAAGCAGGATGCCCAAGCGGAGGAACAACGCTTGCAGCGGCTCATGACCGCCATGCCCGAGGCTTTCACCTACACCTACGATGGCATGGTCGGCGGCAACCTGCGGCTCAAGTTCGAGCCGAATCCGGCTTACACTCCCCAGACCTACGAGACCCGCGTATATCACGCCTTGGCGGGGGAGATCTGGATCGAGCCGCAAATGAAGCGGTTGGTGAAAATAGACGCCCATATCCTGACGGAGATCGATTTCGGCTACGGCTTCTTTGGCCGTATCGAGAAGGGGGGCACCTTTCAGATCGAGCGCGCGCGTGTAGCCCCAAACCGCTGGAAGACCACTGTGCTGGATGTCCACATCTCAGGACGCGTGGTCTTCTTCAAAGCCATCAGCAAGGATCAGGACGAGGTGCGCTCGGGTTTTCAACCGGTTCCCTCGGACCTCGGAATCCCCGCCGCGGTCGCCCTCCTGAACGCAGCCACGTTTCCTTAACCGGATTCATCCTTTCACCGCGGCGCGGATCTTGGGGAAGCCGGAGACGCTGGCTTGCAGGTCGGGGTATTGTTGTAAAAGTTCGAGCAGCTTGCGCGTGATCTTCTCGTCCGCCTCAGCAACCTGGTGTAATCCCACCGGGTAGCGCACCACATACTCCAGACCGGTATCGGTGTACTGCAGCTGCCCGTGTGGTTCCGGCACCGTCATTTGAATATCGATGCGCCGTTCCGTGGTTCCCAACTGCCGCTGCAATTCCTCGCCATAAGTGGTATGCACCGAGCCCACCGCATCCAGCAGTTGCTTCTCCACCAGGTCGAACTTGCCGCCCGGGTTTATCTCCACCGCCACCTCGTGCCAGGTGTACTCCGCGCCCGGCAACTGCTTGAACAGTGGAGTCGTCGCCTGGAAGAGAACAGAGTTGGAAAAGACCACGATGCGGCCGGTGGGGTAGAGGTCCACACCCGTTCCCGCCAGTTCCATCAGGTACAGACGCACCAGCCCCACGTCGACCACATCGCCGGTCACCCCGGCGACGCTGATGCGATCGCCTACGCGGATGCCCCATCGCCCCACCAGGAAGAAATAGGCCGCGACAGACAGGAGAATGGTCTGCAGCCCAACTGCCAGGCCGGCGGTGATGAACCCGGCAAAGGTTGCCAACGAACTGAACTCGCTGACAAATCCGAGGATGAGCACGATGCCCATGCAAAAGCCAATCACAATGCGCCGCAGCAGCAGAAATTGCCGCCGCCGCCGCACATCCTGGATATAGCGGAAGGTGATCCTGCGCCATATCTCGGAAAGCAAAAGGATGACGCCGATAGCCAGGGCAATGCCCAGCACCCGAAGCACAATATTTCGCAAAATACGATTCGATTCATGGGCCACGGATTGCCGCCACTCCAGATAATTGGCGCTGCTCTGGTCGAGCAGGATGGTCTCCTCTCTCAAGGGAACCGCTGCATTGGCAATCTGTTTGAAGCGCGTGGTCAGCACATCGAATTGCCGCCGCTCCTGATCTGGTTGGGCATGGTTTGGCTGTGCAGGCTGCGCCTGGGCCGCGGGCGGCGCACTCGCGCTTTGGCTGGCCAGTTGTTGCCCTTGCTCAATGGTGGCGCGTAGTGTGGCCTGAAGCGGGCTGCGCAGCCGGGATGCCACGTCCTTCACGTGTGTAGTCTCCGCCATCATCAAGCTGATCTGGTGCATGCTGTTGAGCTGTTCGTAAAGCTGCACCACTTCGCCTATCAAGCCGGTGGAGGCCGGCATCGCCACCGGATTGCTGGGCGGCTTGACTTCGGTCTTGCCGCCTGCGGTAAGTTCGGGAACCGAGCGCTGCAGTTCGTTGATGCTGCCTTCCAGGCCACCGGTGCCACTGCTGCCATTCGTGCTCATGAACTGCGACATCTGCTGGAAGGTCTGCTGCATGGCCTTGTTCAGGTCCAACTCTCCCTGCGCTCGCTCTTTCTGCGCCGTAAGGTCCTGCAGTTGCGCTTTGCGTGCTCCCGATATCTGCTGGTTCAGCGTGCTGATCTGTGCTTCCAGTACGCTGATGCGGGCGGTCACGTCGCTCTGCAATTTGGCCAGATTCGTCTGCGAGCTGCTGGCGTTGCCGCCACTGGGCGGACTCGCGGCCGGGATCAGAGCCGCTTCGGCCTGCGCAGACTGAAAGGCCAATTTCGCAACCTCGGCCGCCATGCTCTGCGCATTGAACTGGTACATCGCGTCGCTGGGCAGGCCCACCGTCTGCACCCGCGTCATGGCATGCCGGTACCAGTCGATGACCGCATTCAGATGATCGAGGATTGCGTCTCCGCGTAACGTTCCCGAGTTCTGTGCATTCACGACGCGGAGTCCTGCACCGGCCAGCAGGGCGGCACAAAAAATAAGCAGAGCCGCCTTGCTCCGCAGGTGAATCTTTTGTGAATCTCGCTTATCTCTCGCTGCCATTTTCTCTATCGGCCCTTTCCGCTGTTCATCCATGCTGCTCGATTGTCCATTTTTCCTCTCATGGCGGAGCAGTCCTCATCATTCTTTCAGATGCAGGCTAGCCGGCCGTTGCGCGTACAACCATTGTCGTTGGCAGGTGGAGAGACAAGGGTTCTTACTTTGTTAAGATAAAGTTTGGTTACCCGGCGCGAGTTGCTCAAGCTGTCTGCCATGACCGCCGCGTCCGCGGCGCTGGGCACACGCGCTCAACAAATCGTCCTTGCTGACTACACCATCGACATCGCCGACTATGCGCTTGAAGTCTCTCCCCGAAAAAGCATCAAGACGATTGCATATAACGGCCAGGTGCCCGGTCCGTTGCTGCGGCTGAGAGAAGGCCGGCCGGTCACCATCGATGTGACCAACCATACCGGCAATAGTGAAGTAGTTCATTGGCACGGCCTCTTTCTGCCCTCGCAGGTGGATGGTGCCATGGAAGAGGGTACGCCGCCGATCCCTGCAGGCGGCCACGCGCGCTATACGTTTACTCCGCGTCCGGCGGGCTTTCGCTGGTACCACACCCACGTCTTTGCCGGCAAAGATCTGCATCGCGGCCAATACACCGGCGAGCACGGATTTCTGCTCGTCGAACCGCGCGACAACCCCGGGCACTATGACCGGGAGATCTTCCTGGCGCTGCATGACTGGGACGGCGCGCTAGAGGCCAGCGCCGACGGTGCCATGGACCCAGCCTATAACATGTCCACCATCAATGGCCGTGTGCTGGGTTTCGGCGACCCGCTGCGGGTGAAGGCCGGTGAGCAGGTGCTCTTCCAGATCCTGAACTCGAGCCCCACAGAAGTGCACTGGATCGCTCTTGCCGGGCATCAATTCAAGGTGATCGCGCTCGATGGCAACCCGGTAGCTCAGCCGCAGCTCGTCCCTATGCTTCGCCTGGCCCCCGCGGAGCGCATCAGCGCGCTGGTGGAGATGAACCATCCCGGCGCCTGGGTTATGGGCGAAGTGCGCAAGCACATCATGGCGGCGGGCATGGGGATCGCGGTGGAGTACGCCGGCAGCAGCGGTAAGCCGCAATGGGAGCAGCCCGAGGAGCTTTCCTGGGACTACCTCCGCTTTGCCGCCGCGCCCCGTCAAACGGGTGCTTCAGAAACCGACACGATTACGATTCCCCTGGTCTTTGCATCGAAGTTTGAAGGACACGGGGCCATGGATCATTGGACCATCAACGGCAAGTCTTACCCGGATACGGATAGCCCCATCCTGATCTCTGGCCGGCGCTATCGTCTGTCGTTTATTAATCGCAGCAACAACGATCATCCGATCCATCTGCACCGGCACAGCTTCGAGCTGCGCCGCTTGCCCGGTCAGCCGGAAAGCCACGGCATCCTGAAAGACACCGTGCTGGTGGACGCGAACACCCAGCTGGATGTCGAGTTCACCGCCAACGATCCGGGGCCAACGCTGTTTCATTGCCACCAGCAGAACCACATGGATGCCGGTTTCATGATGCTCTTTCACTATGCGTGATCTGAAGTGGTGCTGGTGGATTTTCGTTCTGCTCTGCAGTGCGCTGCCGGCTTGCGCCCAGGGAAACTACGAGATTCAGGTCTATGGCTCGGACACTGTAGAACCAAAGAGCACCATGGTTGAGCTCCATTCCAACTACACCCCGGATGGACAAAAGAATGTGATTGATGGGGTGTATCCCACTAACCACCAGGAGCACGAGACGCTGGAGATCACGCAGGGGCTGACCAGCTGGTCGGAAGTGGGCTTTTATGTTTTTACCAGCGAGCAGAACGGCCATGGCGTGCAGTGGGTAGGGGACCATATCCGGCCCCGCGTGCGCGTGCCCGACTCGTGGCATTGGCCGGTGGGCGTCAGCGTGTCGACGGAGGTCGGTTATCAGCGGCCGGTCTATTCGCCCGATACCTGGACCTGGGAGATACGGCCGATCATCGACAAGTATCTTGGCCGCTGGTACCTGTCGTTCAACCCCGCGCTCGAACGTACCTGGCATGGTCCTGACACTGCCCTGGGGTTGGGTTTTTCTCCCGCAGCCAAGGTCGGCTATGACTTCACGAAAGCGGTCAGCGGCGGGATCGAATACTACGCAGATTATGGCCGGGCAGGAGATTTCTATTCTCTGCATAACCAACAGCAGCAGATCTTTGTGGTCACTGACTTAAATGTTTCGCCCAAGTGGGAAATCAATATAGGCGTGGGCATCGGTCCCACCGCGGCCACAGACCACTGGATCATCAAAGGGATTCTCGGACGCCACTTCAACTGGAAGAAAGAGTCGCCGGTGGATTAGGTGACTCCAGAGGACAGTTACGTTCAGGAAAAGGCAGTTTCGGGGGCTAGGCTTGGTGAGGAAGCGAGAGATTTGTCGCACCACCAACGCTCGGCCCCTAAAACCGTAAAGAAAGACAACTAAGGCCACCGTCCATCTTTCGAAACTCTGACATTTCGAGCTCCAGTGGACGAAATCCACGAGCTTTCAGTTCTGCCGTAAGCAGCGGATACCCGGCTGCCACCAGCACCCGTTCATTGACCCGCACGCAGTTGGCGGCATAGCTCTCCTGCTCCGTGACCCGAATCAATTCATACCCCTTGAACAGCTCATGCCCCGCCATCTCTTCCATCACCACCAGGGTGCGGTCGCCGACGTAAGAGATACCGCTCTTGAGGTGGAGAATGCTGCTCATCCCCCGCACATCGATCACCGCAGAGCTATATCCTTCCCGCGCCAGATGGGCCGCCAGCTGCCGGGCGCCCTCTTCATTGGTGCGGTGCGACAGCCCGAGGAAGAATCGATCGTCAGCCTCGCAGATATCACCTCCGTCCAGCGTTCCCGGGGCCTCAATCTCCGCCATGTCGGGAAAGAACCTGCGCAGGGTGGGCCCCATCGCAGCCACCTCACCCTCACGGCTGCGAGCACCGGGCCGTGTCAGCACGGCGCTGCGGGCAGTGAGTACGGCCGTGTCCTCCACAAACGTGGAGTCGGGATGATCCAGGTCCGCGTCCAGCGTGGTGAGTGTCAGCCCACACTCCTGCAGGGCTTCGCAGTAGCGTGCATGCTGCTGCAGCACTTTGTCATACAACGGAACTCCCCGATGAACCGTGGTAAGTCCCTGGGCAAAATTAGTTCCTGGCAGGCGAACGACGGCGTGCTGGAACACGTGAGAAGTCTCTGTCATGCAGTGAATTTTTCGTAAACGAGTTTTGCCGCGGCGATATCCTCAACCGCGATGCCGACGGACTTAAAGACCACGGGCCGACCTCCCCGGTCAAGCTGCGCGCCATTCAACAGCTCGCCAATCTCCGCGCTCACCTGGGCATGTGCGAGAACAATATCTCCCGCTTCCCGCATGGCTGCCTCGCGGGACTCGACCACCACCGCTCCGCGCATGGTTTCGTCATCCAGCTCCCGGCGGTCCGGTGTAGCAGCGCCGATGGCGCACACCATGGCATCCGGGCGCAGCCATCTTCCTTGCAGAATCGGTTGCGGTGAACTGGTCAGGGCCAGAACAACATCGGCGCCGGAGACCGCTTCTTCCGCCGTGGTCACGCGTGCTCCGATCTCGGCAGCGAATTGCTGGGCATGCTCTGGCGTCCGGCTCCAGACCCTGACCTCGGTAAAGCAGCGGATCCCAGCCAGCGCGCGGAAGTGCGAACGAGCCTGCACTCCGCTGCCCAGTATACCCAGCACCTTGGCCTGAGGATGCGCAAGATAGTCAATGGCCACCGCGGATACGGCGGCGGTTCGCATCTCGGTGATCAATCGCCCGTCCATGCTCGCCAGGGGCTCACCGGTATCGGCGCGAAAGAGTTGGATCATCGCCATGTGGGTGTGCTTCTGCAGCTCCGCATTGCGGGGATAGAAAGTGACCATCTTGGCCCCCATCACCGCGCCGTACACCGCCGGCATGACCCCCAACCACCCGCCATAGGATGAGACCGGAATGATGGCGCGTACCGGCTGTTGCACGCGGCCGGCGGAGAAATCCCTGAGCGCCTGCCTGATCGCCGGGATCAGCTCTTCGTAACTGAGCACCGCGCGCACTTGTTCTTCATCAAGAACCATGGACCCCTCATTATTGATGCGATTGCAAACCGGCGCCTCTTGTGGGCATGGTAACAATCATCGAGGCTACCATCGAAATATGAACCGCCCCGATCCTCAGGAGTATGGTGATCCCCTTGAGCTCTTCCGTCTGTGGTTTCAGGAGGCGGAGCGGAGCGAGCCCAACGATCCCAACGCTGCCGCCCTGGCCACCTCGACCTTGGCCGGCCGGCCCAGCGTCCGCATGGTGCTGGTGAAACGCGCGGACGAGCGCGGCTTCTGTTTCTTCACCAACGCCGAGAGCAGGAAAGGGACGGAGCTCGCGGCCAATCCCCAGGCGGCGCTCTGTTTCCACTGGAAGACCCTTCAACGGCAAGTAAGGGTAGAGGGACCGGTAACGCAGATGGAGGCGGTCGACGTGGACGCTTACTTCCACAGCCGGTCGCGCAACAGCCAGATCGGAGCCGCCGTCTCGCAGCAGAGCAGGCCGCTGGCAAGCCGTGAAGAGCTGGAAACCCGCTTCCGGAGATTCGCCCAGGAACATCCCGAAGAAGTGCCGCGCCCGAACTACTGGCGCGGCTTCTGCGTGCACGCAGAGCGAATCGAGTTTTGGATGCACGGGGCGGACCGGCTGCATGACCGGTTCTTATACACCCGTGAATCCGGTGAATGGATCAGGACAAGGCTATATCCGTGAGCGCAGCTAACGTCTGGCTCTTAGTCCTCATCGAGGTCGGCAAAGAGTTGCAACAGGTTCACCCGAATCTCTGTGCTGGGAACCGCTAGTACGTCAGCGGCTGTCCATGCGTCTCCGACGCACTGGCGGCCTGTCCTGGAGGTCGGATCAATGATCCAAATGCACGGGACACCCATGCGCAGGTAGTCTGCGGAGCGGGATTGAGTCTCAGTATAGGTGTCGTTCGGCGACAGGATTTCCACCACCAGTACCGGCGGCTCGACGATTACTTCCGGTTGAGGACCTCGCGAAACGAGCATGACGTCAGGAATGCGGACACGGGTGGCCGAAACCTTTACTCTTTGCTCGGTTGCGACCTTAACCAACCAGGTCTTTTCCTGCGACAGGAGCCAGGCTGCCAGGAGAGCCTGAAGCCGTGCATGCTCCCACTTTCCCACGTTCCGCTCCACGAGCTCGCCGTCGACATATTCCCTGTCGGGGCGGTAGCTCGTCTTCATGTACTCCAACAGCGAGAGACGTGTCGAGGTTGCCATCTATGATACCGTCGGTACCAGTCTAATCCAGGCACCTTCGAGGGAAGACCCAAACAGGGGCAAACTCCGAGCCCGCCAAATCCCACGCTCCCTGCAAGCGACTCCTGCATTCCAGCTCAGAAGGGAATATCGTCGTCGGTGATTTCCGTGCCGGCAAATTCTTCGTGATGCACCGGCGCCCGTTGATCGAACGAGCTGGTATTCGAGCGCGGACTGCCGCCGACACTGTCTCCCTCGCCGCGGCCCGACAGCAAGACCACATCGTTGACGATGATTTCGGTGCGGTACTTCTTCTGTCCCGATGCCTGGTCGTCCCACGAGCGGGTTTGGATCCGGCCTTCGACGTACAGCTTGGCGCCCTTCTTCACGTAGTCGCGAATGATCTCCGCCACCCGCTGGTAAGCGGTCAGATTGTGCCACTCGGTCCGGTCCTGCCACTCGCCGGCTTTGTCTTTGAAGCGATCCGATGTGGCCAGGGTAAGGTTGGCGACCGGCAAACCGCTGGGCAAAAACTTGACTTCCGGGTCTTTGCCTACGTTGCCCAGGAGAATGACTTTATTAACGCTTTTTGGCATGGTGTTCCTTCTATTTTGGGTAAGGCTGAAGCATAGCAGAACTGCACTCTGCAGTGCTGCGGTAGCGGGTATTATGAAAAGACCTTAATCGCAACTTCCGTGTTGCCACGGAGCGCTTATATTCTGCGGCGATCCTGGGCCCTTGCCAGGCGTCGATTGCGTAGCCACTTGGCTGCTCCCAGCAGCGTCAGCATGGTGCCGAAGGGCAGGCACATCATGGCTAGCAATAACGAGAGCCAGCCGGAGTTGGTGTGCGGACCGTGCTGGCCGATGCCGCCAAAAACCGTCGCCGTCAACAACGCCGCCAGGCCGCCGACCAGCAGAGTCCAGATGCCGGTGTGCAGAAGTTGCCGGGTGCCGTCGTCCGGCATCAGTCTACCGCCACGCAGCGAGCATGGCGTACACCACGACCCCAGTCACGGAGACGTAGAGCCAGATAGGCAGCGTGAAGCGCGCAATCTTGCGATGCTGGCGGAAGCGGCCGCTGAGGGAGAAGAAGAAGGTGGTCAGCACCATCGGCAGCGCCACCACCGATAGAGTGACGTGGCTGATCAGAATCGAGATATAGATCGTCTTCACCGTGCCAAAGCCAGGAAAGTGCGTCTCCCCGTGCAGCGCATGATTGGTGATGTAGCTGACCAGGAAGAGAGAAGAAAAAACAAACGCTATTATCATCGACACGCGATGGGCAGGAATATTCCGCCGGCGAATGAAATAAAAGCCGGTGAGCAGAGCCACTGTGCACAGGCCGTTGAGCACCGCATTGAGCAACGGCAGAAAACGCAGCCGGGCCACCGAAGCATCCAGCGGATGGTGCAGGTAAAGCAGCCACAGCAAAAAGCAAACCGCGGCCGCACTGACGGCTACGATCAAGGCAACCGGAAGCGCCACCGAGGGGCGCTGGTTGGTTTCCGCCACAAACATCTTTTTCTCCTTGGTCAAGCTGACGGGCGATTGGTGCGCCGATTCACGATCGCCCAGGCCGCGACAAAGGTCAGCAGGCAAAAACCGGCGGTGACGGCCAGGTTGACGGGCAGGGAAAACTGCGTCGGCGTGTCGGGAAACAAGCTGCCGCGCAGTGCTTCCACTCCGTACGTCAGCGGGTTGAGCATCATGCAGAAGCGCATCCAGCCGGCGGCCCCACTCAGCGGAAACAGTGCACCGGAGAGCAGCCACAGCGGTATCAGCAGTATGTTCACGACGGCGTGAAAGGCCTGGGTCGAATCCATCGGCCAAGCGATGGCAAAGCCCAGCGCGGTCAGCTCAAAGCTGATCATCGCGATCACCAGCATGCTCAACCCGATCGCGGAGGGCGTCATGCGCACTCCAACCAGAGGCCCGAAGACGAGGAAGACGATCCCTTGCGCCGCCGCCAACGTCGCGCCGCCCAACACTTTGCCCAGAACAATGGACGAGCGGCTGACCGGGGCCGCCAGCACCGAGAGCAGAAAACCCTCGTTGCGGTCCTGGATCAGCGACATCATGCTGAAAATGCCGGAAAAGAGCACGATCATGGCGACCGACCCAGGGAAAAAATAGCCCAGGTAGTGCGTTCCACTGCCATCACCGGTCCGGAAGCTGTGCGCGAAACCCGCGCCCAGGACCACCCAGAAGATCAGCGGCGAGGCGATCACGCCCGCGACTCGTGCCTTCTGGCGATAGAAGCGGACCAGCTCGCGCAGCCACAGGGAATATGCCGGCAGCCAGATGCCGGGGGACACGGTTTGGCGCGCGCGGGGGGCGGTTGCGGCTAGGGTTGCCATCAGGCCTCCTTCTCCAGTGCGGCATCTTCCCAGAAGCGATGGCCGGTGCGTTGAATGAACACATCCTCGAGCGAGGGACGAGCCACGGAGATGCCGTCGATCTCGCCGGGAAAGGCCTCGACCACGGCGGTCACCAGGCGATGGCCCTCGGGACGCTCCAGGCGTACGGTGCTGCCCAGCAGACTGGGCTGTACTGCAAAGCGGGTGGCCACGCGTTCTGCCAGCGAGCGCGCCGCCTCTGGGCTAGCGGTTTCGAACAGCACTACATCGCCGCCGATGGCCGATTTCAATTGCGCCGGGGAACCCAGCGCGACCAGCTTGCCCTGGTTCAGAATGGCCAGTCGGTCGCAATGCTCCGCTTCTTCCATCAAGTGGGTGGTCACCAGGATCGAGACGCCCTCCTGGTCGCGCAGCGTGCGCAGGTACTGCCACATATCGCGGCGCGCGCCCGGATCAAGACCGGTTGAGGGCTCGTCCAGCAGCAGCACCGCCGGGGAATGGATGAGCCCCTTGGCCAGCTCGACCCGCCGCTGCATGCCCCCGGAAAGGGTCTCGACATACTCGCCGGCCCGGTCGGACAAGCCAACCCGGCGCAGCACTTCTTCGCTGCGGCGCTTGAGAGTTTCGCCGCGCAGGCCGTACAAGTGGCCCTGGTGCTTCAGGTTCTCGGCCACCGTCAACTTGAGGTCCAGGCTCCGGGCCTGAAAAACGATCCCGGTTTGCTGCCGTGCCTGGTTCGGTTCCCGGGCGACATCGAAGCCCTGGATCCTGGCGGTCCCGCCGCTGGGCACCATCAGCGTCGAAAGGATGCGAAACAGAGTTGTCTTCCCGCTGCCATTCGGACCCAGCAATCCGAAGATCTCCGCCGGTTGGACGGCGAAGCTCAAGTCGTCCAGCGCCAGGCGGTCGCCATAGTTGTGGGAGAGGCGATCGAGCTGAATGGGCATCTGCTCCGGCACCGTACCGGCCGGAACCTTCGCCGCGGGATGTTGGCTCAGCGTCGCCATGGCTTATCTCCTCCCCGTTGCGTTCAGCATCATCACGGTCAGCAGCAGCGGCAGGTAGATGACGCTGGCGCGCAACAGGTCACGGGCGTATCCGCGTGACTCGGCCGTGGTGACCGCCCGGGTGATGCGGGCAAAGCGAATCGTATAGGCCAGGTAGCCCAGCCCCAGCAGTACAGCCGCCACCAGGTAAACGGGTCCTGCCAGGTGCAGATAATACGGAACGGCGCTCACCGGGATCATCAGTACGGCATAAATCAACGCTTCGCACACCGTTGACCAGCCATCCGGCTGGACCACTGGCAGCATGCGGATGCCGGCCTTGGCATAGTCTTCGCGGTAGAGCCAGGCGATGGCCATGAAGTGGGGAAACTGCCAGACGAAAAGAATGGCGAAGAGGGCCACAGCCGGCCATTCGATCACCCCGCGGGCAGCGGTCCAACCCAGCAGGGGAGGCATGGCGCCGGGAAAGGCGCCGATGAACGTAGCCAGCGTGGTGTAGCGCTTGAGTGGGGTGTAGACCGCGACGTAGGTAAACCCAGTCAGCAGCGTGAGCACCACCGTGGCCGGGTTGGTAAACCATGCCAGCACCAGCGCCCCGGCGGCGAAGCATGCCATGCCCAAGGCCAAGCCATGCAGCAGGCTGAAGCGGCCGGCGGCTAGCGGGCGTTGAGCTGTCCTTACCATCCGGGCATCGACTTTTCGCTCTATCACCTGGTTCATCACACTGGCCCCGCACGACACCAGCGCAATGCCAAGAAGCGATTCGACCAGACCCCAATGCATGCTGGTGATGCCGGAGCGCATCGATCCCAGGTAAAAGCCCGCCCATGCGGTCAGCACCGCCATGGAGGTTACGCGGACCTTGAACAGCTCCTGGTAGTCAGCGATCCACGAATGCTGCGTCTTTTCCCGGGGCGTGACCACCGGCGCCAGCTCGGGCACATGGTCTACTGCAGGGCTAGCCAGCCCCGTCGCGGCGTGAACGGTTGGAGTCACAGCGCAGTCCTGATTTTCGGCTGGGCGGGATGGATTCGATTCTTTGGCATGGATTGCGGGCTGCTACTGCCTTCATGATAGCAAGCGGTCACCGCTGCTGCCGGTGCGTGCTTTCGTAGCTTAGGATGCCTGCCCGGCGGGAATGGCCTCATCCCGCTGCACCAGGTATTCGTGGATCAGCACCGTGACCAGCACGGCGGTGGGCACCGCGATCAAGGCCCCAATCACCCCGGCCAGCTTCGAGCCCATCAGCAGCGCGACCAGGACCCCCAGCGCGGAGAGGTCGACGCTGCTTTTCATGATGCGCGGCGTCAGGTAGGAAGTCTCCACCTGGGCGTAAATGGCATAGAAGATCAGCGCGCCCACTACTTTCTCCCAGGAGTCGGTGGCCGCCGCCAGCACCACCAGGGCCATGGAGACCATCGCCCCCACGATGGGAATGATGTTTAGGACCCCCATCAGCACGGCCAGAGCGTAAGCGTAACGGATATGCAGTAGCTCGAAGACGATCAGGCTGCAGAGGCCCAAAATGAGCATCAGGCTGCCTTGGCCCAGAAGCCACTTGCCCATGCGCACGTCGGCGCGTAAGAGGGTGGCGTTCAACCGTCCCCGGGCGGACGGGGGAAAGAACGAAAGCACCCAGTGATAGGCCTCGTCCCCCTCCAGCATGAAGTAGATGGTGAGAAAGATCACCGCTCCCACATCGGCCAGCTTGCTGGCCCAGGCGCTGATGGAGAGAAAAAGATATTCCGCGAAGTTGGAGGCAAACCCCTGCAGCCGGGCGGTTATGCCGGAGAAATTGACGTGGGAAGCAAGCGGAAATCGGTGCAGCTCATCCAGCAGCTGGGGTCCGCGCTTCGGCAATTCGGTGAACAATGCTTGTACGTCATGCAAGACCGGGGGCAGGGCAAAGGCGAAAAAGAGGGTGGCGGCGGCCCCCACGCTCACCATCAGGAAAAGGATGGCCAACCCCTTGCCGGGATGCCGTCCGCGGATGTGGAGCCGCATAATGCCATGGATCACCGGGCTGAGCACCACCGCGAAGAGAGCGCTGACGTAGAGCAGCAACAGAATCTCGCGCATCAGGTATGCCAGCGCCAGGGCCAAAATGATGGCAAAGGCGAAGACAATGTTGCCCCGCGCTGAGCGCGTCCGTGCCGTCTGCACGGTGGTGGGAGTCGATACTTCCACAGCCACTTCAGGACTTGCCATGCGCCCTTACCTCTTTCCCGCATTCACCAGCCACAGTGTGGATACGTGCTCGAGCACTCGATCGGCCACGGCTTGCGGCGCCAGGCCATCGGTGGCCACGGTGACGTGTGCGGTGCGGTAATACGGCAGGCGGCGGGTGTGACGGGCTGCCAAAGCGTCCGGCTCAGCCAGCAAGGGGCGTACCTTCGCTCCCAGCGTGCAGCGGTCCAGCAATTCAGGCAGTGGAGCTTCCAGGAAGACCAGGCAGTTATCGGGTGGATGAATCAGCAGCGAACGGATGGACTCGTCCTCGACCGCCCCGCCGCCGAGGGCGAGGACGATTTGCTCCTGGTTGCTCAGCTGCTCCACCGCCTCCCGTTCCCGGCGGCGAAAATCCGCTTCGCCGTAATCGCGAAAGATCTCCGCGATCGTGCGCTGGCTGGCGGCTTCAATCACGTCGTCCAGGTCAATGAATCGCCAACCCATTTCCCGGGCCAGGATCGCGCCCACGGTGGATTTACCGGCGCCCATGAAACCGGTCAGGATCAACCGGGACAGTTGTTGTCGCGCCCCCGGTCCGGTTGCCGTCCCTCGCTGCGCCTGCTTGCTCATACCATCTGCGGATTATAGCGGTTGGGCCCAATTCGCCGGGGCAGAGCAGGGTTCTACTTGCGGGTGGGTTCCTTTTTGAGCGCCACTTGGATGTTTTCCCAGACTTCCGGGCTGGGATCGTGGATCGGCAGCAGCAGCTTGGCTTGTTGCGCAATGTATTCAAGATCACGCACCAGCCCGCTGCAATTCTCGCAGGTCTTGAGGTGCGCTTGCGTATTCAGATCTTCGCCCGACTCGAATAAGCTGGGCAACTGGTCCTGAAAAACGGCGCAATCGACGGAGGTTCCGTTCGCTGCTTTCCGGACATTGCTCATAAAACAGCCTCTTTCCTTTGGCCCGACTTCAGAAGGTCCCGCAGCTTCATCCGCGCCTTATGCAGCTGCGATTTGCTATTGCCGATGGAGCATTCCAGCATCCCTGCGATTTCATTGTGTTCATAACCTTCTACATCGTGCAACACGAAAACCAACCGGTAGCCGGGAGGCAGGTTTTCGATCGCTCGCTCCAGTGTCACCCGATCCACCGAACCGGAGAGGGTGAGGTCGCGAGCTCCAATGTCCTTGCGTGGGCCATCTTCCTGCGAAGGTTCAAGGGTTTCTTCGAGTGACACCTGGGGCAGCCCCTTCTTGCGCAGGTGCATGAGCACAACATTGACCGCCAGCCGGTGCAGCCAGGTGGAAAACGCCGAGTCCCCGCGAAAAGTGGCAATCTTGCGATAGAGCTGGAGAAAGGCCTCCTGGGTCAGATCCTCGGCCTCGGCCACGTTGCCCACCATGCGCAGGCAGAGAGAATAGACCCGCCGCTTGTGCAGGGCGTACAGCATTTCGAAAGATGCGGGATCGCCGGCCTGTGCTTTCTGGATGGCGTCCGCTTCGCCTTCGATGGGGGGATTACGGCGCAAATGCTGGTTGGGCCCCTTAGCCGGTGATGTCGGTCCGGGAGTGGTGGCCAGATCCTTACTGGGTATAGACATTGGTACCTCTAAAAGAGAAGTTCGACTGGTGCTATCCCACGTTTGCGGGCGGCTGTTCGCTTTCAGCATGGAACACGCTCATATTGGATAAATGGGGTCCTTGCACTGGGAAGCAGAATGCCGGTTATAAGTTGCTTGCCATGGGGAATCAGCAGCATCCAGCGACCCTTGTAGTGTCTGCGTGAGAACTCAACCCGGCAGGACTCAATTTCCTAACAGGAGACATTAGGAACTGGACGGGTGCCAAGGTTGGCCCCAGCGTACCTGGGCCGAAAACGGTGGGGCGTAGCCCCCACGATCGCTTTAACTGTCCGTCAAGCTGAATCCATTCGGTGCTGCTGAGCCGTCCAACTGAAAGCAATCGAAACATATCATTTTCGGCCCACGTATCCGGATTTCCTGCACGGGGCGCCACCAACACCCGCGTGTGCGGCTTTCTTCAAGGAAAGCCGCATGAAGTGCACCAACGCAAGCAAGCTCGACAGGAAATCCGGAGTACGCTGAGACGAACGTGGGGCACCCGTCCAGTTCCTACGGGCTTTGTTAGGGTAGAAACTCCGCCGAGATTCAATTTTGAACCGTCCTGAAGTACCTTCTCCTAGCTTCCGATGAAGCGTGCATAGAGGCTCCGGGCGAGGCTCACGTCGGTCGTACCCTGCACCAGCGCCCTCCCGTCCGCAAACAGCGTGACCGTGTACTCTCCGCGCTCGAAACGCAACAAAAGCCGGTTGAAGTTGACCTTGCCGTGCGGTTCCAGTCGGCGCTGCATCTCGGCAAAGTCAACCGGACGATGGTGTTCATGAATCTGCACCGAGTTCCGTCCGCAAAGCGTGATCTGGGGACGGTCTTCTCCCCGAAGATGGGTAAAGTCCCGCAGCTGGCAGACCGAACATCGCGCCCAGGGGGCGCCGGCGTTGATCTCCGCCTGGTCGTTGGTCCACAAGTCGCGGCCCAGCAGGGTACGGCGCATTTTGTCCCGTGCCCCCACGAGAAACTTCAGCGCCTCGGTCACCTCGACCGAGGCGGCGAAGTTGACGGCCGTGTTAAGAATGCCGGCAGTGTCGCAGGTGGCCACCATGCCCGAGGGTGGCTTGGGAAAGAGGCAGGCCAGGCAGGCGGTCTCTTCCGGCAGAATATTCATGGTGGCCGCATAGGCTCCCACGGCGGCTGCGTAAATCCACGGGCGGCGCTGCTCGACAGCGTAATCGTTCAGCAGGTAGCGGGTCTCGAAATTATCCGTGGCGTCGAGCACAATCGCCGCCTGGCCGAGCAGAGCGTGAATATTGGACGGCACCAGATCGGCCACATGCGCCTGAACCTCAACGCGGCTGTTGAATTGCGCAATCTTGCGCCGGGCGGCTTCCGCCTTGGGCAGCGCTTCGCGGGCATCCGCCTCGTCGAAAAGGACTTGCCGCTGCAGATTGCTCTCCTCCACGAAGTCACGGTCGACCAGGGTTAGGGTACCCACCCCGGCCCGCGCCAGCAGAGCCGCGGCGGCGGCCCCGGTGGCTCCGCAGCCCACCACCGCCACATGGCTGGCACCCAGTTGCCTCTGGCCCCGCTCCCCAATTCCGGGAAAGAGCACCTGGCGCGAGTAACGCTCCTCAATCAGTCCCACAGCGTTCTCCCGTACTTCATGACCACGTCTTAGTATAGAGATTCGGAGAGAGCGAGCGCTGCGGCGGCATTCCCTGCCGTCGATGTACCACGTACAGTGTTCGATGGACGTGCGCGATGCCTACTTGAGAGGATCTTTGTTGGCTTTGACCCCATTGCTTCCATCCGTGCGCCGACAGCAAACAGTGGATAGCGATACCCGAAGCCGCTCCCTCCTACCCCTTTTTGGGTTAAGAAGAAGGCAAGTCCCTCCGTTTCCTGCTCTAGCGCTGTACGCTTCGCTGGTGCTGGGCCTGGCTGCAGCTTCCTGCCCCAGGTGCAGCGCCCAGGCGGCTGCCGTAGAACCGAACGCCACTCCTCTTGCGCCGCCGGACTCCCGCCAAGGGCTGTTGCTGGACTGGGCCGGTTTGCAGGTGGTGAGCATTACCTTTGACGGGGTGAATGAATCTCTGCTGACGCCGCTGCCCGCCAAGCTTCCCCAGCAGGCCGGTGCTCCCCTGGATCCGGTCAAGGTGCGCGCCAGTCTGCGCAGTCTCTATGCCACCGGTCTCTACGAAACCATTGAAGTAGCCGGGGTGCGCGCAGGTGATACCGTGTCCATCATCTTCACCGGGACCCCACGCCTCTTTGTGGGCCGGGTCAACGTGGACGGTGTGAAAGACGATCGTCTCGCTTCCGTGTTGCAGAGCGCCACCCAGCTTCAGGCAGGAACCGCCTACTCTGAAAGCAAAGCGGCGGCGGCGGAGCCCGAGGTCACCACCGCGCTCGAGAATAATGGCTTCTACCGGGGACAGATCGCGAGGACCACGGTCATCGACCGGGCGAACTCGCTGGTAGACCTCAATTTTGAGATATTTCCCGGCAACGCGGCTCGCGTGGGCGATGTGGAGTTGACCGGCGACAGCGGCCTTACCGAAGCCCAATTTCGCAAGCAGGGCAAACTCAAGCGGAACTCCAAGGTCAATCGCGACACGGTGAGCCGTGCACTCGGTAAACTGCGCAAGCACTACAACCAGCGGGAGCGGCTGGCGGCCACCGTAAGCCTTACTTCAAAAGAGTACGTGGCGCCCGTGAATCGCTTGAACTATACCTTTCTTGCCCACCAGGGTCCCCTGGTATTGGTGAAGGTCGAAGGCGCGAAAATCAGCCAGGGCCGCATGGAGAAACTGGTGCCCGTCTACGAAGAGGGTACGGTGGACCAGGACCTGCTCACCGAAGGCGCCCAGAATTTGCTCAACTACTTCGAGGGCCAGGGCTACTTCGATGTAAAGGTCTCCCACCAGCCGGTGCAATCCGATGCCCAGCATCTGACCGCGCTCTACAGCGTCGAGCTGGGTAAGCGGCACGTGGTCGATTCCGTCAGCATCACCGGCAACAAGTATTTCGGGACGCAGCTGATCCTTCAGCGCCTGAGTGTGCGGCCCGCTAGTCTATTGAACCGTTATGGTGCGTTCAGCCAGCAACTGGTTACTCAGGATGTCTCCAGAATCAAAGCGCTTTATCAGGGCAGCGGCTTCAGCGCGGTTACCGTCACTCCCAAGTATCTGGACAGCGACAAAGAGACAGGGAAAACCAGTAAGATCTCCCACTTCAAGATCACCTACGCCATCGACGAAGGAACCCAGCGCCGTATTGTTAAATACGACATTGAAGGCGCCACGGCGGAGCAATTGAATGATTTTCGCCCTTCCTTGAATGCTCAGATCGGGCAACCGTACTCGGCCGTTAACATCAATGAGGACCGCGATCAGGTCCAGACCTACTATCTGAGCAAGGGCTATGACAACGCCCAGGTAAGCCTGTTCCAGCAGAGCGAACCAGACCACCCGGATGGGATTGATTTGACCATGAAGGTGGTGCCTGGCAGCCAATTCTTCGTGCGCAAGGTGGTTGTCTCCGGCTTGGTGCGGACCAAGCCGTCGCTGGTGGATCAGCGGATCCTGCTTCATCCGGGCGACGCGCTGAACGAGACGGCCCTGCTGCAAATGCAGCGCAAGCTCTATGATCTTGCCCTGTTCAACGAGGTCGATACCGCCATCCAGAATCCAAACGGCGCAGAGAGCTATAAGAACGTTCTGCTGAATCTAACCGAGGCCAAACGCTGGGATATCAGCTATGGCTTCGGTTTTGAAGTGCAGACGGGGCAGCCCAACGCGGGTTGTCTCTCCCTGGCGGATCAGATACTGCTGGGCATCTCCAACACCTACAAATGCAACCCCAACGGTGTGACCGGGGCCAGTGAGCGCGTTCTATTTAATATAAGCCGCACCAACCTGGGGGGCACCGATCAGTCCATTACTTTGCGAACCAACTACGGGTCACTGGAGCAGGTCGCCGTGGTTAGTTATCAGGATCCCCATGTTCTCAACAAGCCATCGTTGAATCTGAGCCTTTCCGGTGGCTATAACAACAGCGCTGTGATCAGCACCTACAAGGCCGCGATTCTTTCCGGCGCACTTCGCCTTTCGCAGCGTGTCACCAAACCCACCACCCTGATCTATTCCTTCTCCTACCGCCGGGTTGTGGTGAATTCCAACACCCTGCAAGTCAGCCTGTCGGAGATCCCCTTGCTCGCGCAACCGGTGCGGGTGGGGGGGCCGGGAATCACGTTCATTCGCGATACCCGCGATGTCCCGCTCGATGCCCACCATGGCACCTTCAACACCGGGGAAGTGTTTTCGTCGGACGGCATATTCGGCTCGCAAGCCAACTTTGCCCGCGTCGACCTGAGCAATGCCACCTATTACGATGTTGGCCGGGAGCATTGGGTGATTGCGCGCCAGACCCGCTACGGGCAGGAACGTTCCTATGGCAACGGCGACGCGCAATTGATTCCGCTACCCGAGCGCCTCTATGCCGGCGGCGCGACCTCGCATCGTGGCTTTCCTATCAATGCGGCGGGACCACGCGATCCCCAGACCGGATATCCGGTTGGCGGCTACGGTGTCTTTGTGAACACCACGGAGCTCCGCATGCCGGCGCCGGACTTGCGTTGGGTCGGTACGGACGTTAGTTTTGTTCTCTTCCACGACATGGGCAACACGTTTGAGACCTCTTCCCAGATCTGGCCCGCGGCCATCCGCATCAAGCAGCCACATAGTTGGACCTGCCGCAATGTTTCCGTGCCCTACACCACCTACAACACGCCAGACACCTGCGACTTCAACGACTTCTCCCATGCCGTGGGGCTAGGTTTGCGCTACCACACGCCCATTGGTCCGGTGCGCGGCGACTTCAGCTACAACCTCAATCCGCCCATCTATCCTGTTATTTACGACTACACCACGGCCAACACGGCTCCCAACCCGCACGTTGGCCAGGCTGGGCACTTCAACTTTTTCTTCAGCATCGGGCAGAGCTTCTGATGATGACCCGGATTTCCTGTACGATGCGCTGGACACGACCGCGTGTGCGGCTTTCAATAAGGAAAGCCGCATGAACTTCGTCAGCGCCAACAAGCTTTACAGGAAATCCGGTCGAGCGAAGCACATCGCGTTGGGGGGAAATTTGTCGGCTGCTTTCCTGTTGCTGTGGTTGCTGATGGGCCCAGCCGCGGCAGGCCAGCAAAGCACCGCTGCTGCGGCTCCCGGCGTAGCGCCTGTGGCCTCCATACCGCCCCCGCCAGTGCCCAAGGGGGCTGTGGTCCTCGATCACGTGGTCGCGGTTATTAACGGCAACGTTATCCTGCAAAGTGATGTGACAGAAGAAATGAGCTACGCCATTTTGCAGCCATTCGGCCTCGACAGCACCCGCAACACGCCCCAACGAGCTCTGCAGCGTCTCATCGATCGCGATCTTATCCTGCAACAAATGCAGACCGCACAGACGGTTACTCCTCCCACTCCGGAAGAGGTGCATCAACGTATCACCCAACTGCGCGGTGTCATACCCGAATGCGCCCGTTATCACTGCGAAACGGACGCCGGCTGGCAGCAGTTTCTCCAGGCGCACGGCCTGACAGAGAAGGAGGTCGAGGCGCACTGGAGCCAGCGCATCCTCATTCTTTCGTTTATCCAGTCGCGCTTCGGTTCCGGAGTTCGCATTACCCCGGCAGAGATTGCGGACTACTACAACAAGACTCTGGTTCCCCAGTTGCATGGCAAGGCGGTAAAGCCGCCACCTCTGGCGGAGGTCTCCAGCCGGATCGAGGAGGTCCTGCTGCAACAGCGGGTCAGCTCGCTGCTGCTGGAATGGTTACAGAGCCTCAAGAGTGAAGGCAGCGTCAGCATCCTCGATCCCGCCTACGGGAAAGTAGGAACGACCGGCTCCGGGGACGAGGATTCCGCTTCCGGAGGGCAGCCATGAGCAGCCTTCCTCCTTCCCCCACCCCCCCAGCAGACGGGTCGATCAGTATGTGGGGTTACTTCTGGAGAGTTGGGGGCGCCTTGCTGCTGCTACTGCTTCTGGTCATCGGCGGCTTGCTCTTCTACGCTTCCACTCCGCATTTTTCCAACTTCGTCCGGCAGAGGGTCGTCAATGTCCTCCAGGACGCCACTGGCGGCCGGGTGGAACTGCGGTCTTTGCACTGGAGCCTGCGCCATCTCGCCGTGGAGGTGGATGACCTGACGATTCACGGCCTGGAGGGCCCGGGTGAATTGCCCTATGCTCATCTGGACCGGCTCTACGCGCGGGTCAAGATCCTCTCCTTCGTGGATGCCAGGCTTGGTCTCGATTTTCTTGAGGTCGACCGCCCGTCCGTTCATCTCATCATTTATCCCGACGGCAGCACCAATCAGCCCACGCCTAAGGCGAAGCAGAGCAGCAGCAGCGGGCAGGCGACGAGCACGATCTTCGATCTGCAGGCGAACCGGGTGGAAGTCCACAACGGCATGGCTTTGCTTAATCAGCGCGCAATTCCTTTTCAGCTGGCGGCCAACGATCTGGGGGTGGTAATCACTTACGCGCCGGCCAGCGGCCACTATCTCGGTCAACTCACCTGCTCCGATCTCACCGCCCAACAAGGGAAGGCGGCAGTCATCCACAGCAAACTGGATCTGAGCGTGGAAGCGGCCCGCGACGCGGTCGAGCTCAAGACACTGCACTTTACCACCGGAAAAACCAGTCTCCAGGGTTCCGGCACCCTCATTCACTACGCTAACCCGCAGTGGAACCTCTCTGCAGGCGGCACCGTGGATCTGGCGGAAGTGACGGCCCTGGGCGTAGTCGATGGCCTGCGTAGCGGGAGCGTGGAGCTTGCCCTCACGGGTCAAGGAAGCGAGGCCAGTCCATATGTGCTGGATGGCACGGCCAAGCTGATCAACCTCAGTTATGCCATCCCTTACGTGCAGAGCATCGACGGGCTCAATGCCACCACTCGCCTGCACATCACCCCCGATGAGATCTCACTCCCGGGCGTGGTCGCCCGCCCTCGTCAGGGTGGGATCATCAATGCCGACATTCGCTACCTCAACTGGAGTTCGCCCGACAACCTGCCGCCGTCGGCCCCCAAGCGGCAGGTCATGGGCATACACGCCCGGGTGCACGGCGTGCGTCTGAGCACCGTGTTGCTGACCGTCGCCGACCCCGGATATCGAGACTATGGCTTCGATACCTTGGGTGACGGCCCGGTGAATGTCGATTGGACGGGCTCGGCCGACGACCTCACCGTAGCCGCCAAGCTGGTCATGACTGCTCCGGAATCGGTTGCCCCGGGCCAGGTTCCGCTGAGCGGCACGGTGGACGCTAAGTACTTCCAGCGCGGAGGCAGGGTCCAGATCAATCAGCTGGAGGCGCATAGTCTGGCGACCACCCTAAGCACGACAGGCTCTCTGGGCGTGTACCCGCTCAATGAGCCCTCTAAGCTGTCGGTTCATCTGACCACTCGCAATCTGGTGGAGTTTGATCGTGTGCTCAAGGTTTTGGACCTGGGCATCGGCGACCAGAAGGGCATTTCTGGCTTTCCCGTCCAGCTGCACGGAGAGGCGACCTTTGACGGCACGGGGGAGGGCTCTCTGGACGATCCCGCGTTCGATGGTCATCTGACCGCGACCAAGTTCGCCACGGTATTCGTCCTCCCGGCTGCTGTGGTTGCCGGCCCGGCAAAGCCTTCCGTCGGACCGGTTGCGTTGCCCGCTGCCGGCTCGGCGCCCGCGGCTACGGCTGCCACCCTTGACTGGGACCATCTTGATGCCACCGGCGGCTACACCTCCAGCCTCATCTCTGTGGAGCATGCCGTGCTTACCCGAGGGGCGACGGTGATTCACGCCTCCGGTCAAATACAGGCTCATCGCATCAACCGGCGGCGCCAGGAGTTCGACGAGGAATCTCCCCTCACGGCTACCGCACAGGTGGAGAAGGCATCGCTGACCGACGTGCTGGCCATGGCAGGCCAGGATCTGCCCTCGGATCTGTCAGTGACGGGCACTCTAAACCTACAGGCTCATGCCGGCGGAACGCTGGGCGACCTGAACGGGGGAGCCAATCTTACCGTTGCGGGCGGGGCTATCGCGGGCCAGCCCTACCACAGTCTGGCCGCCACCCTGGGCTTTTCGGGACAAGACATCAATTTGACCAAACTCACCTTGCTCCAGGATGGCGGCACGGTCGTGGGCAATGGAACCTACAACCTGAAGACCAAAAACTTCCTGGGCAATCTGGATGGGAGCAACTTTGAACTTGCTCACTTCCCTCAGCCCAAGGATCCAAGGCTCTTCGTAGCCGGCGGTTTGAAGTTTGATGCCCACGCATCAGGAACCTTTGATTCCCCTTCCATCCTGGCTGGGATTCATCTGCGTAACCTGGTGCTGGGAGGCCAGCCCGCCGGCTCCCTGGAAGTGGTCGCGCACACCCAGGGGAGCACGGCATATTTCACCGCCCAGAACAGCCTGGCAGCGGCGGGGTTACAGGTCAAAGGCCAGACCGCCCTGCATGGCAACTTTGAGACCCAGGCCAATGTTTTGTTGACCAACCTCAACATCGCTCCCGTTCTGCGAGCCTTTCATGTGCAGAGTGTTACCGGGAACTCGTCGATTGGGGGCACGATCAACGTGGCTGGTCCACTACGGGAGCCCAAGCAGTTCAGCGGGGATGCGGAGATCAACCAGTTCTCTGCCACCCTGCAGGGCATTGCTCTGCAGGCAGCGGGACCGCTGCGGGCATCGTTGCACGACGGGATCCTTCACCTCACCCAGGCGCATATCACCGGTCCGGATACCAATGTATCGGTTACCGGCACTGCCGCTCTGATGGGCGATCAGGCGCTGGCGATTACTGGCAACGGCGCCGTCAACATGACGCTGGCGCAGACCTTCGATCCCGACATTACCTCCTCCGGCCACCTGGACTTCAACCTCGATGCCAGTGGAACGCTCACGCAACCGTTGTTCTCCGGAAAGGTCCGCCTGAACGACGTTGCCCTGGCACTCAAAGACCTGCCCAACGGCATCAGCAAATTGAACGGCAATCTGATCTTCGACCAGAACCGTCTCCAGGTGCAGGACCTGGTGGGCACGACCGGCGGCGGCCAGCTCAAGTTCGGCGGCTTCTTGGCTTATCAGCAGGGACTTTATGGAGACTTTACCGCGGCCGGGAAAGATATCCGGGTTCGCTACCTGGGCATCAGCGCCACTACAGATACCACCCTGCACCTGCAGGGCACACCGACCAACATGCTGCTGAGCGGCAATGTACAGATCACGCGCTTCATTATCGGTCGCAACGTGGACTTCGCCAGCTTTGCTGGGGCTCAGGGGGCTAGCGTGCCGCCGGATCCTACTGCGCCCTCCAGCCATGTACGGTTGGACGTACACATCTTCTCTGCGCCGCAGCTTGATTTTCAGAATTCCTACGCGCAGTTGGCGGGCAGCGTCGACCTGCGCATCCGCGGAACGGTCGCCCAGCCTGCTCTTCTCGGCCGCATCAACGTCACCGATGGCACCGCCAATTTTGCGGGAACGACCTACCGTTTGCAGCGAGGCGAAATCTTTTTCACCAATCCGGTGAAAATTGAGCCCTTCATCGATATCGACGCCACCACCCGGGTGGAGGAATACGATGTGACCATCGGTCTGCACGGCAACATCAACCAGCTCACACCGACCTTCCGTTCTGAGCCCCCGCTGCCCCAGGCCGACGTCATTTCCCTGCTTGCGCTGGGCCGCACGCAGGAAGAACAGGCGCTGTATTCGCAGCAGGAGCAATCGGTAGGTGCGAACTCGACCAGCAGCGCGTTGCTGGGGGGCGCGCTCACTGCAGCCGTCGACAGCCGCGTGCAAAAGCTCTTCGGCGGAGGCAGCGTTAAGATCGATCCCACTTATGTCGGAACTCTGGGCAGCTCGAGCGCGCGCATTACCGTGCAGCAAAATCTTACGCGGAATGTCCAGGTTACTTACGCCACCAACGTCAACGCCACCGCGCAGCAGCTCATTCAGGCTCAGGTGGATATCACGCAGAGCCTTTCTATCCTGGCCGTGCGCGACGAAGCGGGGGTTTTCAGCATGGTGCTCAGAATTCGCAAACGCTATCGTTGACGGCGTCTCGCACTCATAGTAAACAGATGGTGCAACCCGGGGCTATGTTAGGTGTTCTTATCAGCGGGCTCAATCGTGTCGCTGTGAGACGCGGGAGCCCACAAACAGGAGAAAGAAATGAAAAAGGCATTCCGTGGTTTTACTTTGGCGCTGGCTGCTGTTCTGGTCCTGGGTTCTCAGGTTTTGCTTCCCCACGCATCGTATGCGGTAGGGCAGAGCGGGCAAAGCGATAACAACATCCAGGCGGAGCTGCAGAACAAGCTAAAGAAATATAAGGATATCCAGATATCGGTTAAGAACGGAATCGTGGATCTGGAAGGCACGGTCAAGGACTATGCAACCAAGGAAGAGATCGATAAGACCACGCACCGGGTGAAGAACGTGGTGGCGGTTCGCAACAAGCTTATGGTGGCCGGCGCGGGCGAGGTTTCAGACGCGCAGCTGCAGCAGGCAATAGTGAAGAAGCTGCAGTACGACCGCGTGGGCTATGGCAATGCGTTTAATGCCATCAGCGTCAATGTGCAGAATGGTGTGGTGACTCTGGCGGGCAATGCGCTGGGACCGGTCGCCGCTGATTCCGCGGTTTCTTTAGCCAGCCATTTCCCTGGGGTGCAGGATGTTATCGACAACATTCAGGTCGATCCCCTCTCGCCCATGGACAACCAAACCCGCCTGGCGGTCTATCGGGCTATTTACGGATATCCCAGCCTGAACAAGTACGCCATTGACCCAGCGCAACCCATCCGCATCACGGTCGTGAATGGCAACGTTACTCTGAATGGCGTGGTGCTTAATCAGGCAGATAAAAACGTCGCGGGTATTCGCGCCAATGGCGTTCCTGGAGTCTTTAAGGTGACTAACAACCTTCAGGTATCCAACGGCTCGAACGAGCAGTAGCCTCTAGTTGCGCGTTCAAACAAGTGGCCCGCCTTCGCTTTAGCGAACGGCGGGCCATTTTTTTCCTGAATATCGAATTGATTTTCTGCGAATCCAGCCTTCTAGCAGAACCCAATAGGAACTAGACCCTTCGTTTTCCCTTGAATTTCGCATTGATTTCCGGCGAAGCCAGTCTTGTAACAGAACCCAATAGGAGCTGGACGGGTGCCCCAGGTTCGCCTCAGCGTACCTGGGCCGAAAATGATATTTTTCGATTGCTTTAAGTCGGATGGCTCAGGAGCACCTGGCGCTTTGTTGGACGGACGGTCACAGCGATTGATGGGGGCTGCGCCCCGTCGTTTTCGTCCCAGGTACGCTGAGGCGAACCTGGGGCACCCGTCCAGTCCTATTGGGTTCTGTTAGAAGACTGACTCCTGCCGACTTGAGTCCCTACGCAGATACTTGCTAATCAGTTCTGCCACGGGATCAGACTCCACAGCCGCGCCCCATTACACTGGATACATGGCTTTGCTGCGCAATGTAGGCACCACGCTGGAAATGATCAAGTGGGAGCATTCAATTTTTGCCCTCCCCTTTGCGCTCGCCGGCGCGATGCTCGCCGCCGCCGGGTGGCCGGATGTACGCAAAGTCTTTTGGATTGTCGCCTGCATGGTCACTGCGCGGTCGGCGGCCATGGCCTTCAATCGCTGGGCCGATGCCCGACTGGATGCGGCCAATCCCCGCACTGCCGGGCGCGCTATTCCGGCCGGCATGCTGAGCCGCCGTTTTGTTGGCGGCTTTACCGTGGTAATGTCGCTGGCCTTTATTTTGGCGGCCGCCCAGCTGAACCGGGAAACCCTATTTCTGTCGCCCGTAGCCCTGGCGGTGCTTCTGCTGTACTCCTACACCAAGCGGTTTACCCGCTGGTCTCACCTGGTGCTCGGTCTGGCGCTGGGAATAGCTCCCGCCGCGGCCTGGATCGCCATCCGCGGATCGCTGGATCCGCGCATCGTAGTGCTCACAGCGGCGGTTCTTTTCTGGGTGGGAGGATTCGATGTCCTCTACGCCTGCCAGGACATGGCGCACGACCGGGAGACGGGTTTGAAGAGCATCCCGGGGACCTGGGGAATTGCGGCTGCATTTTGGATTGCGCGCTTGATGCACCTGGCCATGCTGGCCCTGCTGTGTTGGCTGCTGCAGTTATTCGGGCTCAATGCAATTGCATGGGTAGGGGTGGCGGCGGTCGCCATTCTGCTGCTTTACGAGCATCTCATTATCTCCCCCACCGATTTGCGGCGCCTGAACGCGGCCTTCTTTACCATGAATGGGATCATCTCCATGGTCTTCTTCTTTTTTGTCGCGGCCTCGCTTCTGTTGCATCGCTAAATGGAAAACGCACCCGCATTGCATGCCGGGTGCGTCTTGATCCTGCTGCAGCGTGATCAGACCATCTGATTAGGCCGTCTTGGCCTTCTCGCGTTCGTTCGCCTTGTGAGCATCGATCTTATCGTTCACGGTATCGTGCAGTTCGTCGACCTTTGCCCGGACGCCAGCGCGCGTGTCATTCGCTTTGTGCTCCGCTTCCTTCTGATGACGATCCGCAGTGACCGAAGCAGCATCCTTGGCGTTGCCCCAGGTTTCCTTGGCGACGCCTTTTACCTGGTCAGCCACGCCTTGATTGGCCAATTTCTGGTTGCCTAAGGTTTCCCCTACACTCTGCTTTACGCGCCCTGCTGCCTGTTCCACTTTGCCGGTTACTTGGTCTTTATTCATGGTCTGTCTCCTTAGCCTGCGATGGCACAGGCACCTGATTAAGTGAGATGCTTCCCCAATCGTCCCGGCATACCTGCCGGGACGGAAAAAGGAGCCACTTCATATCGCTCGTCTGCCGCCAATCAGCTGGATGACCAGCACCACCAGCGCAATAATCAGCAGGATGTGGATGTACCACGCAACCACGTGGAATCCGATAAAGCCGACCAGCCAAAGTACAAGCAACACCAGAAAAATTGTCCAAAGCATCGTTGTATTTCTCCTTACAAAGTCTTGGTACGCTTGTACTTTGGTGCGCCCCCATTCAAGCGGGTTGCCGTATGATCAAAATTAAGTATCGGGGCGGAGATGCGGATCGCCATTCAGGGAGAGTTCGGATCTTTTAGCCACGAAGCCGCACTTAAGTTCGAACCGCAGGCAACCATTGTTCCCTGTGCACTCTCGGCAGAGGTTTTCAGACGACTGGAGAACACCGAGGTTTGCGCCGCAGTCATCCCCATCGAAAACTCTCTCGCCGGTTCTGTGGTCGAACACTTCGACCTCCTCTTTCAATCCGACGTACAAATTGAACGGGAATCCCTGTTGCGCATCCGCCATAACCTCATTGGCGTGCCGGGCAGTAAGGTCGAGGATCTTCGCCAGGTGCTCTCCCACCCCATCGCGCTGGCCCAGTGCCGGCGATTTTTCGAACAGCATCCCAGCATGACGCCCACCCCGTTCTACGACACCGCGGGCAGCGTAAAGCACATAACCGGCCTGGGCGAGAAAGAGACTGGCGCCATCGCCAGCGAGCAGGCTGCCCAAGCCTACGGTGGAGAGGTGCTGGCCGCGGGTATCGAAGACAATGCGGCCAACTACACCCGTTTTTTCCTGGTTCGAAGCCGTGCCCAGGTTCGGCCTGTACCCGAAGCAAACAAAGTCAGCATTGCCTTTACTGTCGCTAACCGTCCAGGAACGCTGGTGGCGGCGCTCCAGGTATTTGCCGAACACAACACCAACCTGTGCAAGATAGAATCCCGTCCAGTACAGGGCCAGCCTTGGGAATACGTCTTCTACGTGGACTACCAGGTCGCCGATCCGGCCGCGACCAGCGCCCCTCTACCTCAACTCCGTCAGAAGTGCATCCTGGTTAAGGAGTTAGGGCATTATCCGGCAGCTCAACCGCTTCCCTGAGGGTCGGTATTCGGGGCAGTAATCATTGGGCGGCAGTTAAGGACCGATGAAGTAAAAGAAGTGGGGAAAAGCTCTCCGGGTGGAGAAAGAGACTGGAATTCGGCATCCAAGGGGCAGCAGTGGGCGTTTTGCGACTTTATGGAATCTGCAGCATCTTATAGTCGATAATCTGATAGAAGGATACTCATGGCGAGCGATTTCTTAAGCATCATCAATCCAAGCGATCCCGCTCGGCGGGAGCAGGGTGGTCCGCAGGGCAGGGTGTTGCCCATTTTGCCCGTTCGCAGCACCGTTCTGTTTCCCCATGCCGTACTGCCGCTGACCGTCGGCCGGGAGAGCTCCATTCAACTCATTCAGTCCCTGGGAGAGCAAAAAACCATTGTCGTCGTGGCGCAGCGCGACGAACGCATGGATAGTCCGCAACCCAGCGACTTGTATTCCGTAGGCACCCTGGCGACGGTGCACAAAGTCGTCAAAATGCCCAACCAAAGCCTTTTCGTCTTTACTGAGGGCACCGAGCGCGTCAAATTGGGCGAATTTGCTCAACTCGAACCATTCATGATGGCCGCGGTCGATCATTTGCCGGAAGTGGATCCGGGCAAGAGTGCCGAATTGGAGGCGCTGCAGAGGAATGTGATTGCCCAATTCCAGCAGATCGTCACCACTTCGCCCACGCTTTCCGACGAACTGCAGACCATCGCGCTCAATATTGAAGATCCGGGGCGCCTGGTCGACTTCATTGCATCTTCACTGCCGTTCCTGGCCACCACCGACAAGCAGGAATTGCTGGAAACGCCGGACGTGACGTTGCGCATGGAGCGCATCAACAAGCATCTGGCCAAGGAAGCCGAAGTCCAGCAACTGCGCAACAAAATCCAGACCGAGGTCCAGGACCAGGTGCAGCAGTCGCAGCGCGATTACTATCTGCGCGAGCAGCTGAAAGCCATCCAAAAGGAAATCGGCGAACTGGACGAGGGGCAGAAGGATATCGAGGAGCTGCGGCAGAAGATCGAAGCCGCAGGCATGCCGGCCGAGGTGAAGAAAGAAGCCACCAAGGAACTCAACCGGCTCTCGCGGATGTCTCCCATGGCGGCCGATTACTCACTCACGCGTAACTACGTGGAGTGGCTGGCGGTATTGCCGTGGGCTAAGTCCACCGGCGGCGAAGTCGATATCGCCAAGGCGAAGGAGATTCTCGACCTCGATCACTACGATCTGCAGCGGGTAAAGGATCGCATCCTCGACTACCTGAGCGTGCGCCGTCTCAAGCCCGATATGAAGGGGCCCATCCTCTGCTTCGTCGGACCTCCAGGCGTGGGCAAGACCTCGCTGGGGCGCAGCATTGCACGCGCTCTGGGGCGCAAATTCCAACGTATCTCGTTGGGCGGCATGCACGACGAGGCCGAAATCCGCGGTCATCGCCGTACCTACATCGGTGCTTTGCCGGGCCAGATCATGCAGGCGCTGCGCCGCGCAGAGACCAACGATCCGGTCTTTATGTTGGACGAGATTGATAAGCTGGGACGCGACTTCCGTGGCGACCCGGCTTCAGCGCTTCTGGAGACGCTGGATCCGGAGCAGAACAATACGTTCCGGGATAACTATCTCGACGTGCCGTTCGATCTGTCCAAAGTGCTCTTTATCTGCACCGCGAACATGCTCGATCCGATTCCGGAGCCGTTGCGTGATCGCATGGAGATCATCGACCTCTCGGGCTACACCGAGGACGAAAAGACCCATATCGCTTTCCGTTACCTCATCCCGCGGCAGATCAAGGAGAACGGTATCGAAACCAAAGAAGGCGGCGCACCCGAGATCGAGTTCCCGGAAGAAGGCGTTCGCTACATCGTGCGCCACTACACGCGAGAAGCGGGTGTGCGCAAACTGGAACAGCTGATCGGTACCGTCTGCCGCAAGCAGGCGCGGCGCGTTGCCGAAGGCAAAACAGGCACGCTGGTTGTCGACCGGGCAGTGATTCAGGAGTTCCTGGGCGGCATCAAGGTGCGCGTCGATACCGAATTGGCTGAGCGCACCCGGCGTGCCGGCGTTGCGGTCGGTCTGGCCTGGACTCCGGCCGGCGGCGATGTACTGTTCATCGAAGCCAACCGGATGAAGGGCAAAGGTGGCTTTAAGATGACCGGGCAGATCGGCGAGGTCATGCAGGAGTCCATGCAGGCTGCGCTTACCTGGGTTCGTTCCAACGCTGCTTCGTTAGGGCTGGAAGAGGACTTCACCAAGGACCTGGATATTCACATCCACGTTCCCGCGGGAGCGATCCCTAAGGACGGTCCGTCGGCCGGCGTCACCATGGCAACCACCTTGGTTTCACTCATGACCGATACTCCGGTGCGCCCGCTCACGGCTATGACCGGTGAGATCACGCTCAGCGGAAATGTTCTTCCGATCGGCGGTGTCAAGGAGAAATTTCTCGCTGCGAAGCGCGCCGGCGTTCAGGACGTGATTTTCCCCGCGGAAAATCGGCAGAACGTCGATGAAGACTTGACCGCAGATCAGATCGAAGGTGTGCGCATCCACTACGCCAGCCGTATCGAAGACGTGCTGGCGGTGGCGCTGCCTAAGTCGGTCAGCGAAGAGAAGAAGGATGAGGCGGTTCGGGAAACGATTATCGAACACGCTGAGGTCTAATACCGCTGCTCCATATGCTCGAGAAGGCCCGCCAACCAGCGGGCCTTTTGCTTTGTACCAGTAGAATCAGAAGGGGCGCATCGACGTTGACGATCACATCATCGAACACACAGCTGGTTTAAGGGAGGGAATATCTTCAAGGACATTTATCGATGATCATTGATTTTGCCGAGCGGGCGCATAACCATAACTGGGATCTGGACCCGGTGGTGCGATCCCTGCTGGATACAGATTTCTATAAGCTGCTGATGCTCCAGTTCATCTGGAAGCATTTCCCCACGACACAGGTGTCGTTCTCGGTGAGCAACCGGTCCTCATCCCTGCGCCTGGCGGATGTAATCGCGCGCGAAGAGGTATTGCAACAGCTGGAGCACGTGCGCAGCTTGCGATTTTTGAAATCGGAGCTGATCTGGCTGGCCGGCAACACCTTCTTCGGCCGCCGCGGTATCTTCGAACCGGATTTTATCGAGTGGCTGGGACATGGCTTCCGCCTCTCCAGCTACCGGCTCACCATCCGCGATGGAGAATTCCATTTGGAATTCGACGGGCTGTGGACCGAGGCCACGATGTGGGAGATCTATGCCCTCTCCATCCTCAACGAGCTGAAGTCGCGCGCCGCGTTCAAGGGCATGAGCGAATTCGAGCTGGACATTCTTTACGCCCAAGCCAAGGCCAAGCTGTGGGGCAAGATTGAGCGGCTGACCGGCGTCGCTGAACTCAGAGTGGCGGACTTCGGCACCCGGCGGCGGCACAGCTTCCTGTGGCAGGAATATGTGGTCAACGCCATGAACACGGCGCTGGGGGAGCATTTTTCCGGCACCTCCAACACCTATCTGGCCTACAAACATAATCTCGAAGCGGTAGGCACCAATGCCCACGAACTCCCCATGGCGCTGGCCGCCATGGCCACCAGCGACGCCGAGTTGAAGAGTTCGCAGTATCGCATTCTGGAGCTGTGGCAAAGCACCTACGGCCACGAGATTCGTATCATGCTGCCCGACACCTACGGGACAACGCAGTTCCTGGCGGATGCTCCGGATTGGACCGCGGATTGGACCGGGCAACGCATCGACAGCAAGGACCCCTACGTTGCGGGCGACGAATACATCGCCTGGCTGAAGCAGCGGGGCCGAGACCCCAAGCAGAAGCTGATCATCGCCTCCGACGCCATGGATGTGGAAGACATCCTGGGTCTGCACGCCTATTTCATGGGAAACATGGCGCTGGGTCTTACCCCGCAGGATTTTCGCAGCGCGGCTGACCTGAACGACCCGGCGAAATGGACTCCCGGCCGGCGCATCCGGTTCAGCGCCGGGTGGGGTACCCTGTTGACCAACGATTTCCGCGGCTGCCATCCCAGTGGCCGCAATGGATTCCATCCCGCCAGCCTGATCTGCAAGATGACCGAGGCCGATGGCCGCCCGGCGGTGAAACTCTCGGATAACTACGCCAAGGCGACCGGACTCAAAGCAGAAATAGCGCGTTACCGCAGAGTCTTCGGCACCGCGGGAGTGGCCAATACGCCCGTCCTGGTCTGAGGCACCGCCATTTTGTCCATGGCCGAGTCTAACCTCATGTCAGATGGCCTTCGGATATGCTTTTCCCATGCGGGTCACGGTCCTGTTCTTTGGCGTGTTGAAGGAGCTGTTGGCGTCGGAGAGCCAGACGCTCACTCTGCCCACCGGCGCGACCGTGGACGCGGTGCTCGAACATTACCGCCAATTGCTTCCACAGCAGACAAAACTATGGCCGGCGCTGGCGATTGCTGTGAACCGGAGCTACGCGGCGCGTGCTTGTGGGCTGCGTGACGGCGATGAAGTTGCGCTTCTTCCCCCAGTCAGCGGCGGCTCGGGAGCTCCGGTCGTCGCCCTGGTCACGGAGCCCATCGACGCCCCATCGTTGGTCGCCGCCATCAAGCAAGGGGAGGATGGAGCCGTGGTGGTCTTCGACGGCATTGTCCGCAACAACACCCGGGGGCGGCGCACCCTCTTCCTGGTCTACGAGGCCTACCAGGAGATGGCTTTGAGCCAGATGCGTGGCCTCGCCGATGAAGCCATCGCGGCGCACGGCGTCCGCCAGGTGAGCCATAGTCCACCGCCTGGGCCGGCTCCAAGTGGGCGAAACCAGCGTTCTTATTGCCGTGGCTTCCGCGCATCGCGCCCAGGCATTCGAAGCCTGCCGTTGGCTCATCGATACGCTGAAGAAAACAGTCCCCATCTGGAAGAAGGAACATTTCGAAGATGGAGCGGTCTGGGCCGATGGCGAGCCGTTCCCATCCGGCCTGCTGGAGAAGGGAACGGCCGGCTCGTGAAACCACTACTGTGTGCGGCGATTTGCTGCGTGCTTATTCTCTGCTCTATGCGTGGCCAGGCGCAGGCAGGGCCTCCGCCGGCGGTGAAGACCGCAGCCACGGAGCCACCCACCATCAGCGTGAATGTTCGCCTGGTGAATGTCTTCGTCAATGTTACCGATGACAAAGGAACCCCGGTGCCCGGCCTGACCAGGGACGAGTTTGTGCTCTCGGAAGATGAACATCCGCAGAAGATCGCCGTATTCGAGCGCCAATCTGAGCTTCCGCTGGAGATTGTCCTGGCCATCGACACCAGCGGCAGCGTGCATAAGGACCTCGGCCTGGAGCAGGAGGCGGCAAGACATTTTGTCCATTCGCTGCTGCGTCCGATCGACCACCTGGACCTGATGGAGTTTGCCGACAATGTGCGCGAGGTAGTGTTCTTTACCAACAACCCGGGTCGCGTCGACCGCGGGCTGAACGACATGGGGAGAGGCGCCGCCACGGCGCTCTATAGCGGCGTCTATCTTGCTTCGCAGAGCCTGGCGCCGCGATCCGGCCGCAAGGTGCTGGTCATCATCTCCGACGGAGGGAATACCGTCAAAGGCACGACCTATGACATGGCGCTGGAGCAGGCTCTGCGCGGAGAGGTCATGGTCTACCCCATCATCGATGTTCCCATCTCCGCCAGCGCCGGCCGCGATCTGGCCGGCGAACACGCCCTGATTACGCTTGCCCAGCAGACCGGGGGCAAGTACTACTACGCCGATTCCTCTTCGCTGGACAGAACGTTTGCGCAATTATCGGAAGACCTGCGGACGCAATACCTGCTCGGCTACTATCCATCGAATCGAACGGGCAGTGGACTTTCGCAGCATCTCCGTCAAGCTGCGCAGCCCGGCTGGCGGGGCGGGTTACGTTATCCGCAATCGGCCCGGGTATTATCCTTCCCCCCTGCCGTAATCTGCCTCGCTGAAAACTGAAGAATTCAAGAGCCCGAAACATTTGTTAAGGTCTTGTCAATTAACCTCGTGCGAGGTTCCTATTCCTCCGCGGAGTTTTGATGCGTCTTTGGCTTTTGCTTTCTGCCGTGCTGCTGTGCCTGCCGACGCCTCACGCCGGGGCAGCCACGGGACAGTCGGTGGCCGTGAGTGAGCCGCCCGATGCTCCCCAGCCCCAGGCTTCCGGGCAGCAAAATCCGCCGCCAAAGCCCACCTCCGCGGGCCGGGGATCGTTACCCCAGATCAACCAGCGAGAGGCCGATCAGTCCGACGACCAGGAGAATCCGGCCGTCTTTCTGCACCACCTCATCGCCGATCGCATATGGATCTCTGGTCAGGCCAACTTCATCTTCCAGGCCCACAATCCATTTCACTCCCCCTACGCCGGGACCAACAGCTTTCAAAGCCGGGTGGAAACGACCGCGCTCTCCCGCGTGCTCACCCTCTATACGGGAATCAAGCTCACCCGGTGGACCGAATTTATCTTTGATGCGGAGGAGGCTGGAGGAAAGGGTTGAGCAATGCTCTTGGAATTGCCGCTTTCCCTAACCTCGACGTGGTGCGCAATCCTTCCCTGAGCCAGGGGGTGTATGCCGCCCGCTATTTTATCCACTACACCGTTCCTTTGACCGCGGACCGCGTCGAGGAACAGCCCAATCCTTTCTATCTGCAGGACTCGATTCCCAGGCAGCGTATCGAGTTCACTATGGGCAAGATGTCTATGGTCGACTTCTTCGACCTTAACGCCGTGGGCAGCGATAGCCATCTGCAGTTCACGAATTGGGCCATCGATAACAATGGCGCTTACGATTACGCTGCCAACACGCGTGGCTATACCGTCGCTGCCATGCTCAGTTATGCCGGGCCGAAATTCGAAGCCCACTATGCGGAAGCACTGATGCCAACCGTGGCCAATGGCATCGACCTCGAGGCCGATTTGCGCACGGCCCGCGCCGACAACCTGGAATTGGAATGGAAGCCGCAATGGTTTCAGGGCCTGGATACACACATCCGGCCCCTGGCTTATCTAAACCATGCCAATATGGGTGACTATGGCCAAGCCATTGCGGGTTATCAGCAGGGCGTCACCAAGGTTCCTGACATCACCCTGTACCGCCACCAGGGTTCATTGAAGCAGGGCTTCGGTCTCAATCTGGAGCAGGCGCTCCCGGCCAATTTCCGCGCCTATTTCCGTGCCGGATGGAATGAGGGGCACAAGGAGTCGTTCGCATACACGGAGATGAACAGCACCGTGTCGTTCGGCTTCGAACTCCTCGGCGACGGTTGGGGCAGAAAAGAAGACCAGCTCGGCAGCGCCTTCGAAACCGGCGGCATCAGCACCAAGCACAGGGAGTACCTGGCCCTCGGCGGCCTGGGGTTCATCCTCGGCGATGGCCATCTGAACTACGGCCGCGAGGAGGTGAGCGAGACCTATTACAACTTGCACGTGGTGAGCGGCCTTTACATGGGGGTGCAACTCTCCTTTATCAACAATCCGGGCTACAATCGGGACCGGGGCCCGGTCGTGGTTCCCGGGGTGCGGGCGCATGTGGATTTTTGAGTGCATCCACCAGGCACGGTTACGGCATCTCTGTATGTAGCTATCATGCACAATATGGCAACCCAGAATCCAACCCGGCGGGGTAAGAAGGCTCCTCCTCTCGGTGAAACCGGCCAGGAGACGCTTTACTTGCGGTTTCTCAGCGAGAAGCAGGTGAGGGTGACGGTCAAACTCCGGGACGGCGAGAGCGTTTCCGGATGGATCGAGTATTTCGACGACACCATGATCCGCGTCACCCGCGAAGGGCGGCCCAATCTTTTCATCTATAAGCACCAGATCAGGACGATCAGCGAATGCGGCCGCCGCGACGAAGGCCGTCGCGATGATGGGAACGCGCGCAGCAGCAACGGCTTGGTGGAGAGAAGTGCACGTTGAGCAACTTTCCCCAGCAACTGGATCTTGGTTTTGCCGCCGGAGCAGCCGGCATCGCGCTGGAGGCCGGCGAACTTCTTCGCGGTTACTTCAATCGCGGCGTGACCGCCGAATATAAGGGCGATGTAGACCTGGTGACCGAAGCCGATCGGGCTTCGGAAAAACTCATCGTCAGCCGGCTCAGGTGAAAAGTTTCCCGATCACGGCATTTATGGCGAAGAAGGAACACGCTCCGGCCTGGAGCGCGCTTACCGGTGGTATGTCGATCCGCTCGACGGCACCACCAATTTCGCCCACGGCTTTCCCTTCTTCAATGTCTCGCTGGGCCTGGAACATCGCCCGGCGGGGCTGGCGTCCGGATCAGGATGGGGAGCTGGTAGCGGGCGTGGTCTACGATCCTGTTCACGGCGAACTCTTCGCCGCGGAAAAGGGCAAGGGAGCGTGGTTGCAAGGGCCAACGGGCGATGTCCGCCGTCTGCATGTCTCGCCTGTCCGATACTTGCAGGAGAGTCTGCTTTCCACCGGCTTTCCCAGCCACAAGCGCCACGCCAACCCGAACATTCACTTTTACCAGCAACTGACGTTGCGTTCTCACGGCGTGCGCCGGGCAGGCGCGGCGGCGCTCGACCTGGCATATTGCGCGGCCGGCCGCGTGGACGGCTACTGGGAATTCAATTTGAACCCCTGGGATACAGCGGCCGGCGCGTTGCTGGTGCTGGAGGCGGGTGGCGCCATGGTCCGCTTCGATGGCACGCCTTTTCGTCTCGATAGCGAGGAGGTTCTGGCCACCAACGGTTTGCTCACCGGGGAGATCCTGGGCTTCTTCAACGACATGTTTGCCGGCCGTGAGATCGAACCGGTGCCCACAGCCGCGGAGTTTGCCGCACGACGTTTGGCGCGCCCGTAGCGATTCCCATTCCTGCTGTACAATTTGGTTTCAATTATTCGCCTTCCGGAGAATGGTAATTATGACTTACGTGATCGCAGAACCCTGCATTGGAACCAAGGACACAGCCTGCGTCGATGCTTGCCCGGTAGACTGCATTCATCCCAAGAAAGATGAAGCGAAGTATGGTGAAACCGACCAGCTCTTCATCGATCCGGTGGAATGTATCGACTGCGGTGCCTGTGTTCCCGTCTGCCCGGTGTCGGCTATTTTCGCCGGCGACGATCTGCCTGAAAAGTGGTCGGCCTTTGCTGACAAGAACTCTGCCCATTTCGGCCGCTAGGCCGGCCGGCGCTGTTGCGCAGCCATGATCGCTCACCAGGTCGAAGCCGTCGTTCTGCGTACCTGGCCCATTCATGAAGCCGACCAGATCGTTTCCCTCTTCACCCGGGATTTTGGAAAGATAAAGGGTGTTGCCAAGTCAGCGGCAAGATCGCGCCGTCGTTTCGGCGGCGCGCTCGAGCCCATGACCCATGTGCGCGCCCATTACGCTGAAAAGCCCAGCCAGGAGCTGGTGCGTCTCGACTCTTTCGAAATTCTCCACTCCCCGCTGGCCGAGCCGGTTGATTATGCGCGGGCCACCGCCCTCGCCTTTTTTGCCGAGGTGCTGGAGCAGACCCTCCCAGACCACGATCCGCACGATGTGGTTTTCCGCCTGCTGCTCTCGGTGCTGGAGCAGACCCGCGTCGATCACATCTGGATGCCGATCACCTACTTTGCTCTTTGGACCACACGTCTTATGGGTTGGCTCCCGGATCTGAGCCGCTGTCTCTTTTGCGGCGTTTCGCTTGCCGGGCAGCCTGCCTATTTTCATTTTTTCTCGGATGGGCTGGTCTGCGTGGAGCACAAACAGATGGGAGACAACAGTGCTCACGGCGCCACGCTGACACCCGATTCTCAGGTGCTGGCGGTACGTATCTTCCGCTCTCCGGCGTCTGCTTTCGCAGCCGAGTCGTGGCCCCGCAGCCGCGGCGCCGACCTGCGCCGCTTCGCCATTCAAAGTCTGGAGCGCCACCTGGAGCGAAAACTCACCACCGCCGTGGCGTTGTCACGCCTGGCGGGTGGCTGAGAGGGTGGCGTTTGCCGATCGAGAGCGGATTTTGGTCTACAAACCACGGTTAATGGTTCTGGACGGGTGCCCCAGGTTCGCACCAGCGTACCTGGGCCGAGAAGGGTTTTTTTCGAATGCTTTTACTCTCCGCACTAGGAATGCTGGCCTGAGCAACCGTCCACTTGCCCGTTCAGCAAAAGCGGTTGAGGGGCTGCGCCCCGTCTTTTTCGGCCCATGTACGCTGGTGCGAACATGGGGCACCCTTCGATTAGGAGACCTGCGGTTTCTTTCTCCTCAAGACCCACTCAAAAGCGAGCCCACGATGCCACCCACAACTCCGCCTTCGGTCCGCTCTCTAGTGGCGGAAGGCATGTACTGCATTAGCTGGTGAGCCAGCTTAGAAATCGGCAGTGTTTGCAGCCATACCCGGCCCGGGCCGGTCAGGGCGGCGAGAAAGATGCCGTCTCCGCCGAAGATCATGTTCTTGATTCCCGCGATCCTCGTGATCTGAAAAGCAACGCTGGATTGAAAGGCTCCCACATGGCCCGGGTGTACGCGCAGCGTCTCTCCCGCGGCCAGATCCTTGACGATCAGCTCCCCTGACAACTCGATCCAGCAAGCGCCTTGCCCGGTCACCTTCTGCAGCAGGAATCCGTCTCCGCCGAAGACTCCGGCGCCCAGGGATTGCTGGAAGCCAACTCCGAGCGGACCTGAGAGGTGGCGCAGAGAAAGCCGTGGCGGTGTATCAGATATTCCATTCCAGGGCCGACCTGGACCGGCTGGATGTGCCCAGGGACACGGGTGGCAAAGGCAATCTCACCCCGGGCGCCCATGGCGCGGTATTCGGTCATGAACAGGCTTCCCCCGCCCGCTACTCTTTTCAACGCGCCGAAGAATCCTCCTCCCCCGCCAAACTGGGTGTGGGTCTGCATCTGGATCGAGCTGCTCATCCAGGAGAGCTCTCCGGCTTCTGAGATCACGGATTCGTTCGGCTCCAGGGTGAACTCGAGAACCGGCAGGGTGGTGCCGACAATACGGCTTTGCATGGCAGACTCCTCCTCGAATGAAATGGGGAACCAGTTTAGCTGAAACAGCTTCGCTAAGACAGGGCGGGAGTTTGATTTAGAATCCAACCGTGGCTCTGCAAGTAACCAGTGCTCTTACCTTCCAGGAACTCCTCTTTCGTCTGCAAACCTTTTGGGCCGAGCGTGGATGCGTACTGCAACAGCCTTATGACGTGGAGGTGGGCGCCGGCACCATGTCGCCGGAGACGTTTCTACGCGTGCTTGACCCACGGCCTTTCTCCGTTGCCTATGCCCAGCCATCCCGCCGGCCCGCCGACGGCCGTTACGGTGAGAATCCCAACCGCCTCTTCAAACACACGCAGTTTCAGGTGGTGCTCAAGCCCCCACCCGCCAATGTGCAGGAGATCTACCTGGAATCCCTCACCGCCATCGGCATTGACCTGCGCCAGCACGACCTGAAGTTTGAAGAAGACAACTGGGAATCCCCGACACTGGGGGCCTGGGGCATCGGCTGGCAGGTGATGCTGGATGGCCTGGAGATCACCCAGTTCACTTACTTCCAGCAGTGCGGCGGCCTCGATCTCGATCCCATCTCTGCGGAAATCACCTATGGGCTGGAGCGCATCGCCGCCTTTCTGCAAGATGTCGACTCCGTTTACGACGTGGTCTGGGCGCGCACTCCTCATCCCGTCACCTACGGGGAGGTTCGTCATCTGGAGGAGGTGCAGTTCTCGGTCTACAACTTCGAGGAGGCCGATGTGGAGAAGCTCTGGGAGCATCTGCGCCTCTACGAGGCGGAGTGCCAGCATCTGCTGAGCCGGGCCGCGCAGCAGCCGGAGGAGCTTACTCCCGCCGAGCAGCGCCGTTTTCCCGTGCTGGCTGCGTACGACCTTTGCCTCAAGTGCTCGCATCTCTTCAATCTGCTCGATGCCCGGGGCGCGATCTCGGTGACCGAGCGCGTCGGCATCATCGCCCGCATCCGGGTCCTCGCCGTCGGCATTGCCAAGGCTTACTCGCGCATGATCGCGCAGACTACCTCTCGCGCATGATCGCGCGGCTAAAAGATCGATTGGAGTCGCATGCCTGAGCTGTTACTGGAAATAGGCCTGGAAGAGATCCCGGCGCGCATGATCGCGGCGGCGGAGGCCGAACTGGCGCGCCGCGTAGAGGGAGTGCTGACGCGTTCACGCTTACTGGACGCTGCCGCTGTCGTTACCAGCTACTCCACCCCGCGCCGGCTGGCGGTGCGCGTCGAAGGCGTGCTCGCCCGGCAGCTCGACTATGCAGGAACAGCTTACCGGCCCTTCCTGGAAAGCAGCCTTTCCCTGATGGACAGCCTGGCCCGGCGGCCCAGGCCTTCGCCAAAAAAGCCGGCGTCGCGGTCACGGCGCTCGAAAAAGTCACTACGCCCAAAGGTGAATACGCTGCTGCCACCGTGCAGCGGCCAGGCCAGAGCGCTGAAAAGGTTCTGAGCGACTCACTGCCCCAGGAAATAGGCGCGCTCTCCTGGCCCAAGACCATGTACTGGCGGCCCAATAAGCCGGAGCGCTTCGTCCGCCCGCTCCGCTGGCTGCTTTGTTTGCTCGACGGAAGCGTGGTTCCGCTGGAGTTCGCCGGTATTCGCGCCGCAAATTTCAGCTATGGCCATCGCATTCTCCATGGAGATGGCCCCGTCCCCATCGCTCGCCCCGCCGACTACCTGGCAACCCTCGAGGCAGCCTTTGTTGTGGCCGATGTTGCCCTGCGCCGCCATCGCATCCGCAAGGCGCTCGACGCCGCTACGCGGACTTTCCCCGATGCTCGCTGGCGCGAAGACGAGGACCTGGTGGACCAGGTCACCCATCTTACGGAGTGGCCAACCGTACTGGCCGGAAACTTCCAGTCCGAATTCCTGGCATTGCCGGAAGAGGTTCTGGTCACGGTGATGCGCGACCATCAGAAGTACTTCGCGGTCGAAGACCAGCAGCACGCGCTGGCTCCTCATTTTCTTACCGTGCTGAATACTGAAGTGGATGCCGCTGGTATGGCGATCATCCGCCATGGCAACGAGCGAGTGCTCCGCGCCCGCTTCAACGATGCCCGTTTCTTCTGGAATTACGACCAGAAGATTCCTCTCCTCAGCCGGCTGGAAAAACTTAAGAACGTCACCTTTCAAAGGGATCTTGGCAGCTACTTCAGCAAGACCGAAAGCAACTTGCTGATGGCGAAAGCCGTGGCCGCCGCAGTCGCTGGCCAGTCGATCCTGCTTGACCATGCAGCACTGGAACAGGCGGTACTGCTCGCCAAGACCGATCTCACCACCGAGCTGGTGAAGGAATTCACCGAGCTGCAGGGCATCGTCGGGGGACTCTACGCCCGGGCGCAAGGGCTGGGCGAAACGGTGGCGCAAGCCATTTACTCGCAGTACATGCCGGCTTCGACGGACGAACCCATCCCGGCCACGGTGGAAGGGCAGATCCTCGGCGTGGCGGACCGTATGGCAACCATTGCGGAGATGTTCGCCATCGGCCTCGAGCCCAGCGGATCAAAAGATCCATTTGCCCTGCGCCGCGCCGCCAACGGGGTAATCAAAATCCTCGCCGAATCGGGCTTGCCCCTTACCTTGCCGGCACTCGCGGCGATGGCATTGGAATCTTTGCCCCGGGCCCGCTCCGGGGAGGCGCCGCTGGGCTGGTGGTGTTTCTCAAGGAACGCCTGGACTTTTACCTTCGTGAGGTACGCGGATACGCCTATGACGTGGTCAACGCTGTGCTCTCCACCGGGCTCACTACGGTAACGGACGCCATCGCGCGAGCGCAGGCTCTCACCCAGGTCCGCGGCTCAGATGATCTGGTCGCCATCTCCACGGCGTTCAAGCGAATCAAAAATATCCTCCGCCAAGCGGCGGAAAAACAGGACCAATACGGCGACTCCATTGTGGTCGACAATCTTGCCGAGCCAGCCGAGCGACACCTATACGCAGAGACAGTCAGAGTCGCGCCCCAGGTAGAGGCTCTTCGCGCCCGCCAGCATTATCTGGAGGCGTTGGAGTCTATTGCTACGTTGCGCCCGCCATCGATGTTTTTTTTGACCAAGTCATGGTCATGGCGCCCGAGGCTCATCTACGCGGGAACCGCCTGGCGTTGATTGCCTCCGTGCTCAGCGATTTCTCCCGCATCGCGGACTTCTCCGAAATCGTCTCCGGCTAATCCGGCCCGCTATTGGGAAACTGAAAACTCCACCGCTACAACTTGCGTGGAAGCAAACGGCACCAAAACAGATATGTTAATAGAATGTTAAAGCGGGTATATTAACTCAACGGATCGCAGGATTAGTGGACCGCTGAGCAGTTTCGCAATGGGTGTTGACCGAAGCGAAGAGGCCTTTACGGGTTTTTTAAGAAAACCACACTTCGCGACCTTTATCAGGCCACAGTAATTGCGAAACTGCTACGGTGCCCACTGCGATGCGAACCCTCCTCTAGTTGAACAACAGTACGCATACCTGACATACGGCAAAAGGGAGAAATTTATTTAGGAGGCCTGATCAGTGACCCGGATATCGTTTCATCAGAAACTGGATAACCTTCGTGAACGCCTCCTTCAGATGGCTGGTGTGGCAGAACAGACACTCACCTTTGCCCTCGACGCGCATTGCCGCGGAGAACTTTCCGCCTGCGCGAATGTGCGTTTGAACGAGGCCATCATCAATCGCTCGGAGCGGGAGATCGATCAGATGGCGCTCGATCTACTGGCGATGGAGCAGCCCATGGCCGCTGGATCTGCGCTTTGTTCTCGCCGCTATCAAGATCAACTCCGACCTGGAGCGGGTCGGCGACCAGTCGATGACGATTGCTTTGCTGGCCGAAGAACTTGCCGGCAGCCAGCCGTGTGATTTTCCAGTCGACATTCCGCATATGGCGGAGCTATCGATGACCATGGTCCGGAAGGCGCTGCAGGCGCTCACCGAGCGAGATGCCGAGCTGGCCACCAGCGTGCTGGCCATGGATGACGCAGTGGATGAGATGAACCGGCGGGCCAAGGCCGTGTTGCTTGATTGCATCGCGCGGGATTCCAGCGCGGCCCGATCCGCCGTCAACCTGCTGTTCATTTCCCGCAGCCTGGAGCGCATCGCCGACCACGCCACCAATATGGCCGAAGACGTCATCTTCTGGGTGTGCGGAGCGGATGTTCGCCACGGCAACGTGATGCAAGCACAGTCAGTTCACTCGCTGTAACCTGGCAATTAGCTTTTGCGCCAGGTTCTCCCCCGAGTCGGACCACAACAGGCGGCTGCTGATCCCGCAGTTCTGCTGGATGGCGTTGGTAACTTCCACCAGCTTCTGCACGTTGCGCTTCACGTGCTCGGCGCCTACCTGGTCCAGGTCCACATCTTCCAGCAGGAAGGGCGTGTCCAGGCCGAAATCCACCCGGACTTGCCCGTTCTCCTCGTAGGCGCCCTCGTCGAAGTGGGGCCCGAAACCAACCACTCGCACCGTTGCGGGTTCCTGTTTCCAGACTGGATCGAATCCGCCGACGCTCTCCGGAACCCACAGATTCCAATGGAGCTCGAACTCGTAAGCAAAGTCGTCATGCAGTATCTCTGTGGCTTCGGCTACCGCCTGCTCCGGTGCAGACTCCTTCACTTCCTCTTCCTCGTAAATTCTTTGGTAAAAGGGAGCCTCATTCCAGGAGATGGGGTAAGCGGCGGCGGCATGCACGCGCAGGGGGTGCTCGACTCCGGAGAATTGCTTCAGCACCGACACAATCGCGGGCGCGAGGGCCGGAAGGCGAAAATTAGGAAACCACAGACTCAGGTACAGCCGATCAGCCATCACACCATTTTAAGCTTTCCGGGGATCTGCCCGGCAGAGAGAAATGGCCGATGAGAAGATTAAAGATGATGGGGCTTACGCCAGCTGGCTTGCGCATGTGGATCGCCGTAGTCGCTGGGCTGCTGGTCGCCGCTATCACCGGATTTTTTGTGTATGGCCGCTGGCAGGGCCGCCGCCTCGGCCACGACGTGCCGTATGGCTTGGGAACGTCTATCCAGCAGTCCACCAATGGGTTTACCTACTCGGAGTCACGCGGCGGACACACCATATACAATCTGCACGCCTCCAAGGCTGTGCAGTACAAGAAGGACGGCCACCTCGACTTACACGACGTGAGCATCACGCTCTACGGCGCGCAGGGAGCACCCTCGAACCACATTTATGGCAGTGAATTCGATTGGGATCCGGTCAACGGTGTGGCTCGCGCCACGGGCGAAGTCCAAATCGATTTTCAGGGATCCACCGGTCCCGGCGCGCAAGCTGGCAAGCAGTCGGCGGACGAAGGCGAAGACAAGAATACCGTTCATGTCAAAACCTCTGGCTTGGTCTTCAACAAACAGACGGGGCTTGCCAGTACCACGGAGAGGATCGAGTTCCGCCTCGCCGAAGCAGCTGGCAGCGCCACTGGCGCCAGCTTTGACTCCCAATCGGGAATTGTGATCCTGGCCGCGGACGTGGCCTTCAACTCCAGCGTGGGAGGCAGCCCGCTGGCCGTCCGTGCCCACCATGCGCAGTACGATCGCAACAGCCGGCTGCTTTATCTTCTGCAGGACGTAACCGACTATGCCGACAGTCACAGTTCCTCAGACCAGGCGACGGTCTCCTTTCGCGCCGATGGATCGGCCTACCAGGTGGAAGCAGAAGGAAACGTGATTTTCACCGGCAATGACGGCCAGCAGATCAACACCCGCAAGGCGCACATCGATCTCGGCCCCAAGAGCGAACCGCAGCAGGCGGTTTTGGATGGCGGCTTGCTCTACGTCGCCAATAGCGACGCGCGTCTGATGCACGGGTCGGCCTCGTCGGGGACACTCTTGTTCGGCCCCCTATCCACCATCAAGCACGCGCAGTTGCGGGACGCTGTTTCCGTGGTCGCGGAGGAGAAGGCGGCGCCGGTGTCGAGCCCGCAGGCCCAGTCCAGGCCGAACCCGCCCCCGACCACTACCCGTCAGTTGGGAGCTTCCAAGGTCGACGTCGACTTCACTTCCGGACCAGACCGCCGCCCCATGGCTGACCACATTCTCGCGGTTGGCAGTGCGCGGCTGAATGTGCACACCATCTACGCCAAAACACCGCCCGAGGACACGACGGTACAAGGCGATCAACTCTTTGCCACCCTAGCCGACGGAGAGGTTCTTTCCAGCCTGCGCGGCACCGGTCACACCAGTCTGGTCACGGTCACCCCCAACGGAGTGAAGCAGAGCAGCACCGGCGACAACCTGTTGCTCACCTTCGCTCCGCCTGCCGCGCAGCCGGCCCCGAAGGCGGGCAAAGGAAAACCCGCCGCTCCTACTCGGGAGCCGGCGGCCCAGTTGCAGTCCGCGGTGCAGGTGGGAAACGTGACCCTGATTCAGGAAACGCCCGCCAAGCCAGCCGATGCGACTGCGCAGCCTGGCGCGGGAGTTCCTGATGTCACCACTGCCGTCGCCCAACGAGCGTCTTATGACGCGGTCAGCCAGGTGGTGCAATTGTCGGGAGACCCGCGCCTCCGGGATGCCAGCGGAGAACTGAGCGCGGCCTTTATTGAAATGGAACGCACCAGCGGCAATGCCAATGCCACGGGTGGCGTCAAGGCGACCTATCGCCAGTCGAGCGGACAGAAGCAGCAGCCCTTTACCGGAACCGGGCCGGTGCACGTGGTTGCCGACCACGCTCATCTCGATCACGCCACAGACCTCACCACTTTTTACGGAAAGTCCGGTGTACTGGCCCGCCTGTGGCAGGGCAGCGATTCTGTTTCTGCACCGGTGTTGGAACTCTCTCGGCTGCGGGCAACCTTGGCTGCGCATGGTCCAGGCGGCGATGCCGCGGCGGTCAACGCCGTATTCACCAGTGCCTCCAGCAACGCTAGCGCCCCTAGCAACCCCAAGGCGACGCCGGGCATGCCTGCCCACACGGCTCAAACCTCGGTGGTGCGCCTCCAGAGTCGAACTCTCTTCTACGCCGATGCTGATCACAAGGCGGTTTTCAGTGGCGGGGTGGTGGCGCAGACGGTCTCCGGCGTTTTGCATTCCAGTTTTATGGATGTTTACTTCACCCCGGCGCCCGCCGCCCCGGACGCTCATGGCCCCCCCTCCCCGTACCCCGGCAAGACAGCAGACCCGCAGGGCAGCCAGGTCTCTAAGATCGTCGCCCGCGGCGCCGTGGAACTGCAGCAGCCCGGCCGCAAGGGCACCGGCGAGGAGCTCACCTACACCGCGGAGGATGGCAAATTTGTGCTCACGGGAACCAGTGCTACGCCTCCGCGCCTCAACGACCAGGTGCGCGGAACGGTAACTGGGGCTGCGTTGATTTTCAATGATCGCGATGATAGCGTCTTGGTAAGTAGCGGTGCGTCTAAGGCAGTGACCCAGACCCGGGTCGCGAAATGAATGCAAAAGCTTAGTACAGACGAAATCGGCAAGTCTTATAAGGGCCGGCAGGTCGTTCGGGGGGTAAACCTTGAAGTCTGCCAGGGCGAGGTGGTCGGGCTGCTGGGCCCGAATGGCGCCGGCAAGACCACCAGCTTTTACATGATTGTGGGCCTTATCGCTCCCGATACGGGACAGGTTTTCGTCGACGATATCGATATCACGCGTGTTCCCATGTATCTGCGGGCGCGCCAATACGGCATCAGCTATCTGCCCCAGGAACCTTCCGTTTTTCGTAAGCTAACCGTAGAAGAGAACATCCTCGCCGTGCTCGAGGTGCAGTCGCTTTCGCTCGAAGTGCGTCGCGCCCGGACGGAAAAGTTACTAGATCAGTTGAATCTGGGCCACATACGCAAGACCCGCGGCTACGCGCTTTCCGGCGGCGAACGGCGCCGGGTAGAGATCGCCCGCTGCCTCTGTATCCAGCCTTCCTTCATCCTGCTGGATGAGCCGTTTTCCGGCATCGATCCGATCGCCGTCCTGGATTTGCAGGAGATCATCTTCGACCTGAAAGCAAGCGGAATCGGGGTGTTGATCACGGATCACAATGTCCGCGAAACCCTTTCCGTTACCGATCGTGCTTACATCATCAATGAAGGCCGTATCTTCCGCACCGGAAGCCCGGAACAGTTGGGCAAAGACCCGGAAGTACGCCGGGTTTATCTGGGTGAGGGGTTCTCCCTGAACTAGCTGCGGAAAAACTTATGTTTTGTATCAAAATCGAATCTCGGCGGAGTTTGTGCCCTAGCAGAACCCCTTAGGAACTGGACCGGTGCCCCAGGTTCGCCTCAGCGTACCTGGGCCGAAAATGGTTCTTTCGAATGCTTTCACTCAAGCGGTAACCGAACCTTGACCCGGATATGAAAAGCTCTTGTGGGGGCTTCGCCCCGTCTTATTCGGCCCAGGTATCCGGATTTCCTGCACGGGGCGCCACCAACACCCGCGTGTGCGGCTTTCATTAAGGAAAGCCGCATGAAGTGCGCCAACGCCAGCAAGCTCGACAGGAAATCCGGAGTACGCTTTGGCGAACCTGGGGCACCCGTCCAGTTCCTAAGGGGTTCTGCTAGGGTACAGACTATTGCCGGTTGAGTCCTCAGGATGCGCCGCAAATTCGCCGGGAGTTTTCTGCAGCCGTTCTGGAGCCGGCTTAGGTCACTCAGGCCCGGACGATAGAAAAGCATTCCTCCACAGGGCCTCAGAAAAGGTAAACTAAGGCCGCGAGCACTTGATGCGGTGAAATAGCATGGCTCTTCTACAACCAAAGCTAAGCTTGAAGGTTGCGCAGCGTCAGATATTGACGCCTGGCCTGATGCAGATGGTCAGTGTGCTGGCGCTCAACAAGCTGGAGCTGAAGGAGTTGATTAACACCGAGATCGTTGAGAATCCGGTGCTGGAAGAGTTGGAAGAAAGCGTTCCCCTCATCGATGACATCGCCCTCAGGGAAGCCGAACGGGATCGCAGTGTCGAAGAGGTTGCAGCTCAGGCCGAGCGCGACAAGCGTGATCCTTTTGATGAGATCGATTTTGGTTCCTACTTCCAGGATTATCTGGATCCGGGCTTCCGCACACCTAACGGTTTTGAACAAACCGACAAGCCATCGTTTGAAAATTTTCTTTCCCAGCCCAGCACCCTCACCGATCATCTTTTCTGGCAACTGGGTTCTCTGAACCTCAGCGGCGACCTGCGAGCCGCCGCCGAATATGTGGTCGGCAACCTGGACCAGGACGGTTATTTGTTGGCTGAGGACGAGGAGTTGTTAGCCGGGTTTGTGCGTGAGTATGAACCTAATCCGGCCGCCGTTTCCCAGGCCCCCTCCGAGCTGCTGGCTGAGGCCGTGCAACTGGTACAAAACCTTGATCCCGTGGGCGTAGCCACGCGCAGCCTGCGCGAATGCCTGTTGGTGCAGATAGAGGCGCAACGCCGTGAGTTTCAGCTCGCGCTGGCGCGTCACCGCTGCGCCCCGGCGGAGTCGGCTGGGCCGGAAGCGGTCAATGGCGCGGGAGAAGCCGACACACCTCCCGCGTGCGCCGTGCACGAAGACAAATTGCCGGTGTTTGTGCTAGCGACGCGTATTGTCGATCAGCATTTATCGCTATTGCAAAAACGCGACTTGCGCGAGATGACCAAGGTACTGGGCACCCCGCCGGAATTGATCCAGCACGCCATCGACTTTATTCGCAGTCTCGATCCCCGTCCTGGGCAGCGTTTTAACCGCTCCGATGCGCGGCTGATCGAGCCTGACGTGGCCTTTGTCAAGCGCGGTGGCGAGTTCGTCGTGGTCATGAATGAAGAAGACCTGCCCACCCTGCGCCTCAATCACGGCTATCGCAAATTGCTGTCCCAGGAAGGCACGGAGAGGGACGTAAAGGAATACGTCAAAGAGCGTTACCGCTCGGCGCTGCAACTGATGCGCAACATCGAGCAACGCAAGAACACTATCCTAAGAACCTGTGAAGCTATCGTGCGCCGCCAGGGCGACTTCCTGGAGCGCGGCGTGGATGCCCTGAAGCCGATGATGATCAAGGAAGTGGCGGAAGAAATCGGTGTCCATCCGTCGACTGTCAGCCGCGCGGTTTCAAGCAAATATGTGCACACTTCGCAGGGCGTTTTTGAGCTGCGTTTCTTTTTCTCCGAAGGCGTTCATGGGCCGGAGGGAGGCAGCACTCCTCTGATGTTGCTTAAACGCAAGGTCAAGAAGTTGATCGATGAAGAAGATCCGCGCAAGCCCCTCACCGATGATTTGATTGCCAGTATGCTGGAGGCTCAGGGCATTGACGTCACCCGCCGGACGGTAGCCAAGTACCGCGAAGATTTGCGCATACCCAGCACCCACCAACGCCGAGTTCGCGATTAAGTTAAGCATTTTTACTGTGGTGTACGCGAGTACACTGAGATGTATGCGGCATCTTTAACAAGAAGGGCTGCACCTAAGCGAACCTCTCATCTTGTGGGCCGCGGAATCCCTCTAGGAGTCTCAGCATGCCGGTTGAATGCACGGGCAGGCAGGTGGCAATCACCCAGCCACTGCGCACATTAGCAGAAGAGGGAATCGAGCGCATCGCCAGGATTCTCGGTAAGATCACCAGCGCCCATGTGGTTCTGACGGCGGAGAAGTACCGGCAGATCGCCGAAGTTACGATCAAGACCCGGGCCTGCACGCTGGTCGCCCTCTGCGAGTCCAGCGCCAGCATGGAAACTGCACTGCGCGACGCGCTGGTGAAAGCTGAATCCCAGGCAACGCGCTATAAAGACAGGCAACGCACGCGCAAGCGCCAGCCCAAGCAGGAAAAACAGGTGGAGGAGACCGCGGTCGCGCGCAGCGGCCGGGGAAGTGCGCCCGAGAGCAAAGCTGCTAAGGCTGGACACACCAACGGAACAACCAACGGCAAGAGCCACGCCCAGCCCCCAATTCCCGTCACCGTACATTCATTTCCGGCGCGCGTGCCCATCACCGAGCCCCACATCGTTCGCTCCCTCGATTCCGTAGCGCTGCGGCCGATGACTCTGGAGGAGGCGGTCAAAGAAGCAGAGTTTCGCGACCGGGACGTTTTTGTTTTTAGGGATAACGAAGGTAACGTGAAAGTTCTACATCGGAAGCGTGATGGCAAGATGGAATTGATCGAAGCTCCCTAACCCATTCGTCGCCAACGTAGTGCTCAATTCCTCCAACCACAAGTGGTTCTTCCGCACTTCTGTCCCGGATTAGATGACGTATCAGCAACGCCGGGCTTGCCGATTTTCAAGACCTTAAGTAACTGCGACCTCGGAGTTTGCCGGTACTTCTTTCAGGGGATATTCCTGCTTGGAAAGCGGCCTTGATACTCAACCTGGGGGCTCTCCGCTGCGGCGATCCAAATGATGAATTCAGAAGCAGATGTTGCCGTGCTCACGGCCCAGCAAAAGTCACTCCTCGAAGCTTTGCCGTGCTACGTTTTCGTGCAGCGCGGCAGCAGTGTGGTCTACGCCAATCGTGTCGCACGGGAAATCCTGCACCTCGAAGAAGGCGCCGCGATTTCGGTCGATGACCTTTTTCGTGGCCAGTTCCCGGGTTTTGCTTATGCTCATCCGGGAACGGCGTTGCGTGGATCGACCCACGTGTTCGGCTCTGGCAACCAATCCTATTCCTCTGATTTCAACTGTCAGATGCGCACCCCACTGGACTCATCGGTGCCGGTGCGCGGCAGCTTCCGCATGCTGCACGTCGAACCAGAACCGGAGCTGCTGATCGTCGCTCTGCGTTCCCCGCGCGCCCTGGAAAAGGACGCGGGGCCAGGTTCGGAGCACAGTTCGCCGTCGAACTTCCTGGAACAACTCTTGAATGCCGCTCCGGAAGCGATCATGATCACCCGCGGCTCCAAGATTCTGCATATCAATCGCGAGTTTGAGGCCCTGTTCGGTTACAGTGCCGATGAAGCGCTGGGCCAGAATACGTACGATATTCTCATTCCAGAAACGCGCCGGCATGAGTTCGACATGCTCGAACACACCATGCAGCTTCATGGCCGGGCGTCGATGGAGACGGTGCGCCTGTCCAAGTCAGGCGAGCTCATCGATGTGTCGATCCTGGTGGCTCCTATCAGCATGGCGGGGGTGGAAGTGGGCAATTTTGTCAGCTACCGTGACATCCGCGACAAGAAGCAGACCGACGCCCGCCTGCAGCTTGACGCCCTGCATGACCCTCTGACTGGTTTAGCCAACCGGGCGTTGTTTCTCGACCGCCTGCAGCTCACCATGGCCCGGCAGCAACGGCACTCCCGGCTCAATTTTGCGGTCATGTTTCTCGATCTGGACCGCTTCAAAGCAGTGAACGATAACCTGGGTCATGCCAGTGGCGACGAATTGCTAGTGCAGATGGCGGTTCGGCTGCGGGCCTGCTTTCGCCCTCAGGATACGGTGGCGCGCTTCGCAGGCGATGAATTCGCCGTCCTCCTCGAGGACGTCACCAATGTTTCCGACGTCACCGCGATCGCCGAACGCGCCCAGCACGACATTCGCTTGCCGGTTGCGTTGAACGGCCAGGAGGTCTTCGTCTCCGCCAGTATCGGTATCGCCTTTGGCACCCTGGACCACACCAGCCCGGAACAGGTCTTGCGCGACGCGGACTACGCCATGTATCAGGCCAAGTCCAACGGCAACGCACGGCACGAGGTCTTTGATGGTTCCATGCATGTGCATGTAGCGGCGCAGATGAGGAAAGAACAGGACCTGAAGGAGGCCCTGGAAAATAAGGAGTTCGAGGTCTGGTATCAGCCCATCTACCGGCTGGCCAAGGGTGAGATCGAGGGCTTTGAGGCGCTCCTGCGGTGGCGGCGGCCGGACGGCGAGTTCGTCCCCCTGCAGGATTTCCTGCCCACGGCCGAGGAGTCCGGAGCCATTGTTCCCATCGGCCTGTTTGTCCTGGAGGAGGTCTGCCGGCAGCTGAGCTCCTGGGCAGAAACTCTGCCAGGTACCAAACCGAGCATCGATGTAAATTTGTCGTTCCGGCAGTTCAGGGATCCTCAGTTGTTAGATCACCTCGCTGCATTGCTGGCCAAATGGAAATTTTCGCCGGGGCAGTTGCGGCTCGAAGTGACCGAAGCTGCCGTGAATCAGGATCCGGAAGGAGCGCTGGCGGTTTTTCAGGGTCTGGCCGATCTGAAGATAAGCGCCGCCCTGGATAACTTCGGCGCCGGTCTGGCCTCGATGAACCACTTCATCCGTTTACCCATCGACCTGGTGAAGGTTGACCGTCGTCTGATCGCCTACCTGCCGATTCCGGGTAAGCAGGCGGCGATTTTGCAAACTATCTTCGACCTCGGGCGCGCGCTTGAGGTAAGCATGCTGGCCGAGGGCGTCGAACGCAAGGACCAGCTGGATGCGCTCCTTAAGTACGGCTGCGAACTGGGCCAGGGACATCTGTTCTCCGCCCCGGTGACCATGGAAAAGGCGCAGCAGCTGCTGCAGAACGGCCGCTGGCCCATTTAAGGGCCTGTGTGAAATCTGGATTCTCTCTTAGCCTGCGCAGCCTCTGCTGAATGCTAGGATGACCCCATGCCCCGCAGACGCGCTTCCCCAGAGAAAGCGACCAGACCCGGCCCTCGTAAAACCATCAAGAAGGCCGCAGCGGTCGTTCCCGCCGTGGCTTCTGAGTTGGTGATCCTCACTGGCCTCTCCGGTTCCGGCAAGGCTTCCGCGCTCAAGGCATTTGAGGATTTGGGTTTCTACGCGGTGGACAACATGCCGCTGGAGTTGATCCCTGCATTTGCTGATCTGGTCCGGCAATCGGCGGAGATCAACCGTGCGGCGCTGGTGGTCGACGTGCGTGAGGGTCAGCACCTCGACCGTTTTCCGGCCATCCTTCGCCAGGTCAGGAAGGTACTTTCGACCACGGTGGTCTTTCTCGATGCCTCCGATCCTTCTTTGGTGCGGCGGTTTTCCGAAACGCGGCGTCCTCATCCCCTGGGTCGAACGGAAACCGTGGTGCGCGCGATTCATGCCGAGCGAAAGCTGCTTGATCCCATCCGCAACCTGGCGGACATCAGTGTCGATACTTCCAGCTACAACGTCCATGAGCTGCGCGCGTACATCCTGCAGAAGTTTGAGCGCGGCGATACGGACAAGAACCTGTTGGTTTCCTCCATCAGTTTTGGCTACAAGAACGGTGTGCCTTTGGAGGCGGATCTGGTCTTCGATGTCAGGTTTTTGCCCAATCCGCACTTTGTGGCCGAGTTTCGGCACTTGACCGGCCGCCATCCCAAGGTAGCCAAATACATTCGTGATTTCCCCCAGACGGCTGAGTTTCTGGACCGGATTACCCAGCTGCTGCTCTTTCTGCTGCCTCATTATATTGAAGAGGGAAAGAGCTATCTGACGGTGGCCTTTGGCTGTACCGGCGGCCAGCACCGTTCGGTCATGATCGCGGAAGAAGTGCGCAAGCGGTTAGCCAAGGAGGGCTACCGGGTCAAGGCCGTCCACCGCGACATGCCCCACTGAGGGAACCTACATGCCCGTTCGTACCGACTTTTGTGGTAACAACAGTCAAGACCGCCATTCGCCCGGGCGATTACAATAGCTAGATGCGTTCTATGCAGCGCCGCGCTTCCGGGGTTTCCGCGTGAGGAAGCTGCTGCGCCTGATGGGCTATGTGCGGCCGTATTGGCTGCAGGCGTTTTCGTCGGTCATCCTGATGGCCGGCGTGGGTCTCCTGGACGCCTTCCGTCTCCTCCTGGTCGGCCCCATTTTCGAACGCGTGCTCAAACCCAATGCGCCCGACCGGACGATTTCCCTCTTCGGTCCCCGCTTCAGCTTAAGCCTGCAACAGATTGTGCCGGCTCACTTCCACAATGAATGGACGATCGTCGCTTTCGCCCTGGTCGCTTCTACTCTGCTCAAGGGGATCTTCGATTATTGCGGAACCTACCTGGTGAACTATGCCGGCTTCGGCATGATCACCGACCTGCGCGACGATTTGTACGACGCCATCCTGCGGCGCTCCGTCTCCTTTTTCCAACAGCATGCCACCGGCACCATCGTCTCCACGCTGATCAACGATATTGAGCGGGTGCAGTTTGCCATGTCGTCCGTGCTGGCGGAGCTTTTGCAGCAGTTCTTCACCTTGATCTTCACCGCCTGCGTGGTGGTGGTTTTGGGCGGCAAGCTGGCCTGGGTTCTGCTGCTCTTTGTTCCCGTCGTTTTGGCCTCGGCGCGCAGGATAGGGCGCACGGTGCGGCAGACGACGCGCCGGGGACAAGACAAGCTGGCGGAGATACAGAACATCCTGCACGAGACCATTACCGGGAACCGCATCGTCAAAGCCTTCAACATGGAGCTTTGGGAGATGACGCGGTTCCAGCAGGCAGCCCGCCGGCTCTTCCATGCCAACCTCCGTTCGGTGCGGGCGCAGGCCATCAGTTCGCCGCTCATGGATTCGATTGGCGCCGTGGCCATCGCCTTGTTGCTGCTGGTTGGCCGCAACGAAATCAGGGCCCACGTCTTCACCGCCGGAACCTTCTTAGCCTTTATCATCGCGGTTTTCAAACTCTACGATCCGGTGCGCAAGTTCGCTCTCTTCTACAACAACTTCCAACAGGCGCTGGGCGCATCCTCGGAGATCTTTCGCTTCATGGATACCCAGGACGAGGTGAGGGAGAAGGCCGGGGCGCACGTACTCAAGGAGTTCCGTCAGGAGATCCGGATCGAAAACGTCTGCTTCGACTACCGCAATGAAGAAGGCGAACGCCAGGTGCTTGGAGATATAAACCTGGTCGTCCCCAGGGGTGAGGTAGTGGCGCTGGTTGGCCCCAGCGGCGCCGGCAAGTCCACCCTGGTGAACTTGATCCCGCGCTTCTTCGACGTGACCGCGGGCAGCATCCGCATCGACGGCCATGACCTGCGGGATGTGAGCCTGGCGTCTCTCCGTTCGCAGATAGGCAATGTGACCCAGGAAACGATCCTCTTCAACGATACGGTGCGCAACAACATCGCCTACGGGGAGGCTGGGATTCCCATGAGCCGGGTGATCGCATCGGCCCAGGCTGCCCTGGCCCACGACTTTATCGAGCGCCTGCCGGAAAAATACGATACCGTGATCGGCGAAAAGGGCTTCCGCCTCTCGGGTGGAGAACGCCAGCGCATTGCCATAGCCAGGGCATTGCTCAAGAACGCGCCGATTCTCATCCTCGATGAAGCCACTTCGGCGCTGGACTCGGAGAGCGAATCGCTGGTGCAGATCGCGCTTTCCAATCTGATTGCCGGCCGCACCGTCTTCGTCATCGCCCATCGCTTGTCGACCGTGCGCCGCGCTTCGCGCATCGCCGTCATCGAAGATGGCCGCATCACCGCCATCGGCCCTCACGAAGAGTTGCTTCGCATCTCTGCCACCTACCAGCGTCTTTACCAGTTACAGTTCATGGATCCAGCCGAGTTTCCGGGGAGTGTTGTCCCCGCTCATCTCGAGCCTGCTTTGAGTGCCGAGGTCGAGCATTGAGTGCATCCCCCAACAAACCTCCCCCCATATATTCCATGACCGGCTTCGCCCGGGTGAGCGGCCGGGTACGCGACGCTTTGTCCTGGAACCTCAGCCTGAAGAGCGTCAACCACCGATTTCTCGATCTGCACATGCGCTTGCCGGCCGGCGCCGAACCACTGGAGATGCGTCTGCGCCGGCTGCTCAAGGAAAAGGTGCTGCGCGGTCACCTGGAAGTTACCTTGAGCGTGGAACGAGGCCTTCGCCCCAGTGCTCACTTTGATCGTGACTTGCTGCAGGGTTATATCGCTGCCTTCCGTGCCGCCGCCAGCGAAAGCGCGCTCGATCAGCAGCCAGATCTGAATGCCATCTTTCGCCTGCCGGGGGTCTTGACCGGCGAAGCACGCTTCAGCGAAGAAGAAATACAGGCGCTGGAAGAAGAGGTGGCCGGGCAAATTGGGCGGCTGGTCGAGGCTTTGAACCTCATGCGCGGCCAGGAAGGCGCATCGTTGGCCCGGGAACTGGCCGCCACCATGGAGCGTCTGGACAGCGCCGTATCCCAGGTCGCGCACATGCGGCAGGAGGTGCAAAAGGCCTACTTTGAGCGCATTAGCCAACGTATCTCGGGCTTGTTGAATGGCCACGCGGGCATCGATCGTGACCGCGTGTTGCAAGAGGCCGCCATGCTCGCGGAGCGCAGCGACGTGGAAGAGGAAGTCACCCGCCTGCGCACCCACATCCGGCATTTTCATTCCCTGCTGGAGGCTGGAGGCGAGATGGGCAAGAAGCTGGATTTTCTGTTGCAGGAGATGAACCGTGAGGCCAACACCCTGCTTTCCAAGACTGGCGGCGTCAGCGGGAATGGCCAGCGAATTACTGATTTGGGCCTGGGAATGAAATCGGAGATCGAAAAAGCCCGAGAACAGGTTCAAAATCTTGAGTAACACTTGTGCGGGACTGCGCACATAGCGAAGCGCGGTATTATCAGGGGAACACCTTGGCAGGCATTCTGTTCATCATTTCGGCTCCCTCCGGTTCCGGTAAATCGACGTTGGTGAACCACCTGCGTTCGCTGGTGACGGATATTGACTTCTCCGTCTCTTACACCACGCGTGCCCCCCGGCGAACCGAACAGCCCGGCCGCGAATATTACTACACCTCTCCGGCCAAATTTGAAGAGATGATTGAGCGGGATGAATTTCTGGAGTGGGCTTTAGTTTTCGGCAACTATTACGGTACCGCTCGGCGCTCCCTCACCGACGCCCAGGCAGCAGGCAAGGATCTGTTGCTCGACATCGACGTTCAGGGAGCCGGCCAGGTACGAGAGAAGATCTCGGATGCGGTCAGTATCTTTGTTCTTCCTCCCAACCCGGAGGAACTGGCTGCCCGGCTGCGCAATCGGAGCATTGAAGAAGGCAGCCTTGACGAGCAGGAGATCGCCCGGCGGTTGGCCAAAGCAAGAGGGGAAATCGAGTCCTATCGCCAGTACCGTTATATTCTGGTTAACGATAAGCTTGATTATGCGGTTGAGTCGTTGACCGCAATCGTAATCGCGGAAAGGGCCATGCGCCAGGGAGCGCAACCAGACCCTGAGACTGCCCGTATGATGCAGCTCGCCGATAAATGCCGGCAGGCGAACGCCACCGAACGCTTGGAACCTGTACTTGCCTCGTTCGGGCTGATCGACATGCACGCCACGCGCGCCTGACTGCCGGCGACACACCCTGGACAGGAGCCAAGATGACGTCAGAGCATGGACTTGATAGCAATTTTCGTTATGTGGTCATGGCAGCCCGCCGCGCCCGGCAACTTCAAAACGGTTCCCAGCCGTTGATCGACTCCCGCTCCAACAAGGCCTGCCGCGTGGCTCAGGAAGAGATCGCCGCCGGCAAGGTCACCGCAGCCCCGCCCCGGGCGAAGCTGCTCGAAGAAGTGGTGGTAGAGCCCCACGACCCCCACGACCTGGACTCCTAAGGGCCAGAAGCGTTCCGCGAGCGACCGTTCGATCGATCGAACAGGAAAGAATGCCGTCCCTCAGGGGCTAAAGCCCTATTGATTTTGCTGTGTTTATGTACGGGCTGAAGCCCGTACCCTTCACTTCCCGGGCATCGAGAAGCGTTTAGGGGAAGGGTACGGCCTTTAGGCCGTACGTAATGCTTTGCAATAGATTCGGCTTCAGCCGCTGAGGGACGCCCTTTCTCCCGGAATAGTTTTCCCACCCTCCGTCGTACAATCATCGCTATGAAGGTCACGGTCGGTGTCTCCGGAGGCATTGCCGCCTATAAGGCGGCGGAACTGGTGCGAGCCTTGCAGCGCCAGGCGCTGGATGTGCACGTGGTCATGACGCAAGCGGCCCAGAAGTTCATCACCCCGCTTACCTTCGCCTCCCTCACCGGCCATAAAGTAATCACCGGCCTATGGCCCTCGCCGGGCAGTGGAGAAGCCGATCTCGATTCCTCCATTGAGCACATTGGCGAAGCGCAGTCCACCGAAGCCCTGGTGGTAGCCCCGGCCACAGCCAACATACTGGCAAAATTCGCTCACGGGCTGGCCGATGACTTCCTGACCACTCTGTTTCTGGCCACCCGTGCACCTGTCATCGTGGCTCCGGCGATGAACGTGAATATGTGGGAGCATCCTGCCACCCAGGCCAACATGGAGATTCTTGAAGTCCGCGGGGTGCGGGTGGTGCCACCGGAAAAGGGCCCGCTGGCCTGTGGCATGACGGGCAGCGGCCGGTTGGCCGAGCCGGAGGCAATCGTCGAAGCCGTGCTGGGTCAGCTCCACCACCGCAATGATCTGGTGGGAGAGGCAGTTTTGGTAACCGCTGCCGGGACCCGCGAAGCCATCGATCCGGTGCGCTTTCTGGGCAATCGTTCCAGCGGAAAGATGGGCTATGCCGTGGCCGAAGAGGCGCAGCGCAGGGGCGCGCGCGTGGTGTTGGTGAGTGGCCCCTCGTCGCTCCGTCCGCCGGCCAATTGCGAGCTGGTTTCTGTCGTCAGCGCGGAGGATATGCGCCGTGCCGTTCTCAGCCGCCTCGATCAGGCCACGATCGTCATCAAGGCGGCCGCCGTTGCCGATTACCGTCCGCGGGTATTGGCGGAGCAAAAGATGAAGCGGACGGGTCCCATCACTCTAGAGTTCGAGCCCACCGAGGACATTCTGCGCGAAGTGGTGCTTTCCAAACGGCCGGGTACCCTGGTGATCGGCTTTGCCGCGGAAACAGAAAATCTCCTGGTGCATGGCCGCGACAAGCTTTTGCGTAAGGGAGCGGACGCGATCGTATTGAATGACGTCTCCCGTCCCGGGCTGGGATTTGATTCCGATCGCAATGCGGCCACCTTTCTGACCCCCAAAACTGCCATCGAACTGCCGGAGATGACCAAGCACGAACTGGCGAGTCGCATTCTGGACGAAGTGATTGCCCTACGCCGCCCAGCATCGCTGGTCGCCGAGACCGGCCTGGTGTCGAGCAACTCCAAGTTGCAGGAGTAAGGGGATCTCTTCGCGGATGTAACCTATAGGAAATCCGGTTCACGATGCCGTTCGATCCCCAGTTGCAACAAGCCATCGCCGCGCACATGCAGTACCTGCGCGATCTTGGTATCTTCGATTTTTACCGTCGCAGCAATCCCCAGTTTGCAGATGAGAAGGCGGATGACGATCCCGTCGCAATCTCACTCGCCCCAGAGGAGCCCGTCATTCCCCCACGTAAGCCCGTCCCTTTGCAGCCGATGGTCGGCTCCTTTGTAGCTCCCGAAAGCCGTGCTGAAGCGTTGCGCGCGATCCAGTATGAAATCGGCGACTGTACCCGTTGCGCTCTAAGCCGCGGTCGCAACAAAATCGTCTTCGGCGACGGCGACCCCAACGCGCGCCTCATGTTTGTAGGTGAGGGACCTGGAGCAGACGAAGACGCGCAAGGACTGCCATTTGTCGGCCGTGCCGGCCAACTGCTCAACAACATGATCGCCGCCACCGGATTGAAGCGAGAGCAGGTCTACATCGCCAACATAGTCAAGTGCCGGCCACCCCAGAACCGCGTACCGGAGCCGGATGAGGCCAACACCTGTTCGCCATTTCTCTTCCAGCAGATCGACGTGATCCGGCCGGAGGTCCTGGTGGCCCTGGGTTCCACCGCGGCAACGTACCTGCTTGGCGTCAAATCCTCGCTCAGCGGCCTGCGCGGGCGCATCCATGCCTGCCGGGGAACCAAACTGGTCGTGACCTATCACCCGGCATTTCTGTTGCGCGATCCGCGGCAGAAAAAGGAGGCGTGGCAGGACCTCAAGTTGGCCATGGCCGAACTGGGATTGGCTGTTCCTGCCCGTTGATGTCAATCTTCTGTGACGTTGTGCTCCCGGTACCGCTCGACCGCGCCTTTACCTACAAGCTAAAGGCCGAAGACGATCCGCCCGTCGGTGGCCGCGTGGTAGTGCCCTTTCGCAACGAAAAGCTGATTGGGGTGGTCACCCGGTTGCACGATGAAGCTCCGCCGGTGGAGGCGCGGCCGATCGAAGCCGTGCTCGACCAGGAGGCGATCCTCAACCCCGAACTCATGGAGCTGGCCGCCTGGATCGCGCAATACTACCTCGTGCCGTTGGGCGAGGTGCTGCGCAGCATGCTGCCGCTCATGGCGGAGGTGCGCCGCACCACCAGCTACCGCATCAGCGAGACCGGCCAAGCCATCCTGTTCGATGGCGCCCAGCAGGGGTCCTCGCGCCGCTCACGCCGCACCGCGGACGAACAGAACCTCGAATACGCCGTGCTCAACTATCTCTCCGACGGGCAACCGGCCAAGAGTGGAACCCTGCGCCAAGCCACCGGAGCCACGGCCGAGCTGTTGACCAGCATGCTGCGCAAAAAGTGGCTGCTGCGCGAAACCGAAGCCGCACCCCGCGATGCCCGACGTATGCTGCGCTATGCGGTGCTGGTAGTGGATGCGCGACCCCCCAAGCTGAATAACAATCAGCTTGCGATTCTGGCCGAACTCGCCGGCGCGGGCGGTGAATTGCCGGTTCCTGCCTTGCGCCGTCTGGACCTGCCTGCGACTACTTTGCAGACCCTGGTGAAGCGGGGTTTGGTGACCATCGAAGAGCGCCCGGAGGCGTTTCACCTGGCCCGGGCGGTGCCGCATGTTCAACATGTGCTCAACCATGCCCAGAAAATAGCGCTCGATCAGATCGCGGCTGCGCTCGATAGTGAAGTCTTTAGCGCTTGCCTGTTGCACGGCGTGACTGGTTCAGGCAAGACGGCGGTGTATCTGGCTGCCATGCAGCGCGTGCTGCTCGCCGGCCGCTCCGCCATTCTGTTGGTTCCGGAGATTGGTCTTACCCCAGCGATGGCGGCCCAACTGCACGCCTCCTTTGGCGCCAGCGTGGCCCTCTTGCATTCCGCGCTCACGCCGGACGAGCGCGCCGAGCAGTGGTATCGCATCCGGCGCGGGGAAGCGCGCATCGTGGTCGGTACCCGCTCGGCCGTCTTCGCCCCGGCCGCGAACCTGGGTCTCATCATCGTTGACGAAGAGCATGACACCTCTTATAAGCAGGAGGAGATCCCCCGCTACCACGCTCGCGATGTCGCCGTGATGCGGGCCAAGATCAGCCGGGCCACCGTCGTTTTGGGCTCAGCCACTCCCTCGCTCGAGTCCTGGCGCAATGCGGAGATGGGGAAGTACTCGCTGGTCGAGATGAAGGAACGAGTCAACCACCGGCCGCTGCCGGTGGTTGACCTGGTGGACATGCGGCAGGAGTTCCAGCAGACAGGCCAGGAGAGTATCTTTTCCCGCGTCCTGTTGGAGCGGGCCAAGGCCGCTCTGGATCGCGGAGAGCAGGCGATTATCCTGCTCAACCGGCGCGGCTATTCCTTTGCTGTGCTATGCCGGGCTTGCGGGGAGAAGATGCAATGCGAGAACTGCGCCATCGCTCTCACCCATCACAAGCCCATCATCCCTGGAGAGACGGTTGCCAGTCCATCGGGTCAGCGGCTCAAATGTCACTATTGCGGATACGTGAAAACCGTCCCCAAGCGCTGCCCAAAATGCGAGAGCGAACACCTGTTTTATTTGGGCGCCGGCTCGCAGCAGGGTGAAGAGCGCCTGCAGGAACTCTTTCCCGAGGCCCGCATCGGCCGCATGGATCGGGACACCATCCGCAACCGCTTCGACATGGAACACCTTCTCGATCGTCTGCACAGCGGGCATATCAACCTGCTGGTGGGCACGCAGATGATTGCCAAGGGCCACGACATTCACGGGGTCACCTTCGTCGGGGTGGTAGGAGCAGACCATGCGCTGGGCCTGCCGGACTTCCGCGCTGCCGAGCGTGTCTTCCAACTGCTCACCCAGGTCTCCGGCCGTGCCGGCCGCGGAGATCTGCCGGGCAACGTCCTGGTGCAGAGCTATTACCCCGAGCACTACGCCATCCAGTGTGCGGCCGCGCACGACTTCGGGGCCTTTGCAAAAAGGGAGATGCAATACCGCAAGTGGATGCACTACCCGCCCCACGCGGTGTTGGCCAATATCATCATCCAGAGCCCACGTCTGGAGGAGGCCGCCGGCTGGGCCACCAGCCTGGGCAAATGTTTTGCCGCGATGCAGCTGGAGCACGTGCGCGTGTTGGGACCAGCAAGCGCGCCCATCGTGCGCATCAAGCGCATCTATCGTTTTCATCTCCTGCTTAAGGCAGCCCACAGGCAGGCCTTGGCGCGAACGCTGCGCGCAGGACTGGCGCAGGCGGAGGCGCTGGGCATTCCCCGCCGTAACCTCATCGTCGACGTCGACGCCGTAAACCTGATGTAGTTCGCAGAATTGCAAACCCCGGCGAAGTCCATGTCCAGATAGAGACCATAGGAACTGGACGGGTGCCCCAGGTTCTATCTGGGTTCTGTCAGGAGGAGAACCCGCGGTTTTCTCTAGCGGAACAAGTCCAGAATGCTGGTGCCCACAAACGGAGCGGGCAAGAACGTCAGCAACAGAAGTACGAGCGCCAACACGCAAAGCCAGCGATGCTTTCCGTGCAAGCGCGGGAAATAGGGGACATGCGGATGACGCATTGCCGGCAGCAAAAGAATCGCTCCCCACAGCACCCATCCGGTCCACAGAGTCACGCCCATGGCCAGCAACAACACCGGTACGACGAACGTCAGCCGGCGATGCCACCGGGGTGAAACCGCATACAGAATATGCCCACCATCCAGCTGCCCCGCGGGAATGAGGTTGAGCGAGGTGACAAAGAGACCAACCCAACTTGCGATGAGGATGGGGTGGGGAAGCAGGTTGGCCAACGTAGGCACACCGGGAACCCAGGCCGCGAGGATCCTGTCCAGGAGCGCGACCGTCAACGGCTGGTGAAACTGGACCACCGCCGGAGCCGTTGCGGCGTCGACCGGCCGGGAGAGCAGGATGCCCAAGATCGTGATGGGAAGCGCTACCACATACCCGGCAATCGGTCCTGCGATGCCCACTTCGATCAGCGCCCGGCGCGAGGGAATAGGGGAGCGAATCCGGATAACCGCTCCGGCGGTACCGCTGAGCGTAGGCGCGGGCAAGACGTAGGGCCACGAAGCGCTAATGCCATGGCGCCGGCAGAAGAAGTAGTGCCCCGCCTCGTGGGCCAGCAATATCCCCAAAAGCGCCAGCGAGAATGACCAGCCGCTGGGCAGCGCCGAAGGATGATTCCAGATCCAATGCAGCGGGAAAAGATCCCCCTCGTTGGCCAACGGCGGCCGGTCCAGGCGAAAGTTGCGCATGAGTAGCGCACCCGTGCTGGCGGTGGTGAAGACACTCACCACCAGCAGGCATAGCGGCAGCCAGGCTATCGAGCGGTGTGACTCCTGAGGAAAATCCGGGTGCTCTTGAGGACGCGGGAAAAGCGGATTGTCCCCGGATTTCCTGCACGAGGTTCCAAACACGTCAGCGTGTGCGGCTTTCATTAAGGAAAGCCGCATGAAATTCGCCAACGCCAACGAGTTCGACAGGAAATCCGGTCCGCAGTGGTCGGTGCTGCCATGGGCCGGGACTACGAATCCAGCAGGTGAAGTTCCTTGCCTGGCTTGAAGCGAACAGCCTTGCCCGGAGTGATGGTGACTTCCGCACCAGTCCGCGGATTGCGGCCAATCCCTGTCTTGCGTGGGCGCACGTTGAAGACCCCGAAACCTCGGAGCTCAATCCGGTCGCCCGAAGCGAGAGCCTTTTTCAGGCTTTCGAAAACCGTGTCGACAGCAGCTTCCGCTTTGTTGCGCGGTAGTCCGGTCTTGGCGATTACTTGATGAATGATGTCCTGTTTAATCAATGCCTTTACCCCGAGGGATGTGTAGGTAACTGCAATGCCGGAGCTACGTCCTCATCGTATAGCGTGTTTCCTCTATGGTCCAGCGGCTTCAGGCGGGTTTCCTGTGGGGCTTGCGGCTTCGGCGCGCTTCATGCGGTTTTCCTTAAAGAAAACCGCACACGCGGTTGTGTCCAGTGCAGCGTACAGGAAATCCGGGTCAGGCGGCTTGGGCACTGCAAATGATTGTCAACGACTCCAGGCTGCCGTAAGATGCAGTTTCCAGCATCAGGCCCCTTATACCCTTTCACCGCGCTCGGCTCTGCCGGGCCGGCTTTCTCTTAAGGAGTTGCATGCCGATTCAGTCCTGCCCTTGGATTCGCCAGAAGTCCTTCGTCACCGTCACTGCCAATTCCTGCGTGCTGCCTAAGTTGTGATGGCCGAGCCAACCAAATCACCTTCCCGCTTGCGCGTGGCGCTGCTCGAACCCGAGCCCATCCGCGTGCAGGGTTTTGTCACCCTCTTTCAGGATCATCCCCGCATCGAATTTGTGGTCTTCGAGCTGGCGCAGTTTCTGGCTGATCAGGAATTCAAGCTGGCCTTGGTCGGCCTTCACGGAGACAAGCTCCCGCTGCCATTGGTGGGCACCATCCATGGTCTGCGGCCCGATGTCCGGCTCATCGTCATGGGCCCGGAAGCCAACGATGAAGTCATATTGCAGGCCATCACCTCCGGGGCCAAAGCGTATCTCGAAGCCAATGCCACACCCCAGCAGGTGGAACAGGCGATCGAGATCGTCAGCCAGGGTTCCATCTGGGCTCCGCGACGGGTGTTGTCCATTTTCGTCGATCGCGCGACCCGGCCTTCCCGCTCTGCGGCGCCGGCTTCGGCTCAGTTCACTGCTCGGGAAACTGAGGTGCTCAAGCTCCTGGTTGCCGCTCGATCCAACCGCGAGATCGCCAGGACGCTGGGCATCGAAGAGCGGACGGTAAAAGCGCATGTGGCCAAGCTCATGCGTAAGGTGGGCGTGGAGAACCGCATCGCCCTCTCCATCTATGCGGTGACCAACTCCATCGTCACTCCGGCCCCGGAATAACGGCTCGGCATCCGGAGCGGTACTTTAGGTCAGGGTACCTTAGTGACATTGCCCGGTTACCCGTCTTGGAAGACAGTTACTTTAGAAACAACGCAGATCTGGGGACGGGGCTTCTGATGGCGAACTTTGCAATCACCAGCCCCCATTTTTTTGCCCTGCGCCTGCATCGCCACTCCTTTTTCCCTGCAATTACTCAACTGCTGATGCAATTTCCGCATCCCAGCGGCTAAGCTTGCCTCAGGTTTCCTCTATTCGGCAAGAGACTGAACGGTAGCGGGATTTCCTCTTCCTCATTGTGAGAGTGGTTTTTCTGAGAAAAGCCGCGTCACAGCAGCGAATTTGGTAACGTGCGGATCAATGTCCCACCTGGAGATTTGAAAGACCATGAAACAGATTTTTGCGATTTTTTGTGCGCTTGGTATGGCGCTCACCACCCTGTCTGCCTCTGCAGCTGACGATAAGGCGACCATCGAGGCGCGCATCGCCAGCGCGAAAGACGTCCTGGACGAGATCATGGCGACCCCGGATAAGGCGATTCCGAATCAGATCATGTCCCAGGCCACATGCGTAGGTGTCGTTCCCAGCGTAAAGAAGGGGGCCTTCGTGGTGGGTGCGGAGTACGGTCAGGGCGTGGTCACCTGCCGCACTGGGCATGGCTGGAGCGCTCCTGCCTTCATCATGATCGCCGGGGGCAGCTTCGGCTTTCAGATCGGCGGCCAATCCACTGACCTGATTCTGGTTGCGGTCAACGATAAGGGGTTTCAGGACCTGTTGAAGAGCAAGTTCAAGATCGGCGGCGACGCCTCGGCTGCTGCCGGCCCGGTAGGCCGCGACTCCCAGGCTGCGACTGACTGGAAGCTTACTGCCGAGTTGCTGACCTATTCCCGCGCCAGGGGACTTTTTGCCGGCATCGACCTCACCGGAGCCGTAGTAAACCAGAATAACGACGCCACGCGGACGTTCTATGGCGTAGCCCACCCCAGCGCCCAGATTCTGAAGGGCGAGGTGGCCGTCCCGGATGATGCCAAGCCATTTGTGCGCACCGTGGCCAAGTACTTCTCCGAGGTAAGGAAATAGCCTCTCCCTTTTGCTCTGTCTTTGAGAACTGCCCGGCCATCCCGGGCAGTTTTTTTTGGCGCCCCCGTTTAAACTGAAGTAGTTGCTGGGCCCGGGGGGCAGCTGTGGAAGCGGATGCGAAGACGATTGGAATTCATGCTGGTGTGGACCCTGGTGAAGCTTCTCGGCTTGCCCCCGAGGGGTGTCGCCCGGGGAGTGGGAGCACTGGTAGGCCGAGTCGCCCTGGTCCTGACTCCGCGTCTGCGCCGCGCCGGCCATCGTAATCTGGCCCTGGCTTTCCCGCAGAAGACTGCAGCCGAGCGGCAGCAGATCCTGCGCAAACTCTACCGCAATCTGGGCTGGTTGCTGGCCGAGTTCTGCCAGATGCCGCGTTACACCCCGGGAATGACCAACAGCTTTATCCGCTATGAGGGGCTGGAGCACTACCTGGCGGCGCGCGATCAGGGTAAAGGAGTTCTCATCCTCACCGGCCATTTGGGCGCGTGGGAGTTATCCAGCTTCTATCACTCGCTGATGGGCTATCCCATGAGCATTGTCATTCGCCGCCTGGATAACCCGCTGGTCGACCACCTGGTCAACCAGATCCGTTGCCTGCACGGCAATCAAGTGCTGCACAAGGATGACTTTGCCCGCGGCCTGCTGGCCTCCATGCGCCGCGGGGAGACGGTGGGCATCCTGATGGATACCAACATGACCCCGCCCCAGGGGGCGTTCGTCGATTTCTTTGGCCACCCTGCCTGCACCGGATCTGGCATGGCGCGCGTCGCCATGAAGACCGGAGCCCAGGTGTTGCCCGGGCTTTCTGCTCTGGGAAGAGTCAACCCAGCAGTATGTGCTGCGCTTCGGCGCGCCCCTCAACCTGGCGAGCAGCGGAGATGTGGAAGCGGACGCTGTCGCCCATACCGCCTTGTTCACCAAGGTGATTGAGGACTACATTCGCGAATATCCCGACCAATGGCTTTGGGTGCACCGCCGCTGGAAGACCCGGCCGCAGGGTGAGGCTGCGATCTACACTTGAGTCGAAACAGGAGCGACGGCTTGGCTGCGACCATGACACTGAGTCAACTGGCGGTGAGCCTCGGAGCGCAGGTCGATCGCGGCTTGGCGGATCCGCTCATCACCCGGGTCTCCAGCATAGCGGCGGCGGAGCCGGGATGCCTGGTCTTCGCCGAAGAAGAAGTCTCCTTCGCGGCCGCGCTTGCCTCTTCTGCGGCTGCGGTTCTGGTCTCTCAGCAGGTGGGGCCCCAGAGCGGCAGCAAGCCGGTTCTACGCGTTCCCCAGCCACGGCTGGCCTTCGCCCAGGCGGCAGTGTTGCTGCGTGGCGCGCCGCCCTCTCCGTCCATCCACGCTACGGCTGTGGTTGCGCCTGGGGCGCGGGTTGCGGAGGACGTCTCGATTGGTCCCCATGCCGTCATCGAAGAGGGAGCCAGCATCGGCCCAGCTACCACCATCGGCAGCGGAGCCGTGATCGGCGCCGGCGTCTCCATCGGGAGCCATTGCCGCATCTACCCCCGGGTCGTCATCTACCCGGGCGTCACTCTGGGCGATCGGGTGGTGATTCACGCCGGGGCGGTGCTGGGCGCGGATGGCTTCGGCTATGTCCGCGATCGGGCCAGTGGCGAGTACACCCAGTTTCCCCAGCAGGGAACGCTGATCATCGAGGACGATGTGGAGGTGGGCGCCAACACCACCATCGACCGCGGCGCTCTTGAGGAAACCCGGATCGCCCGCGGGACCAAGCTGGACAACCTGATTCACATCGGTCACAACTGCAACATCGGCCGCAATGTCGTCATTGCGGCCCAGACCGGCATCTCAGGTTCGAGTACGGTGGGCGACGGCGCCATCCTGGGCGGCCAGGTGGGCATGGGCGATCATGCTCTCATCGGCCCCGGCGTCATCGTCGGGGGACAGGGCGGCATCCTGCCCAAGAAAAAACTTCTCGGACCGGGAATCGTCTTTTGGGGAACCCCGGCCAAGCCGGTCAGGCAATATCTGAAGGAATTGGCGACCCTGGCCCGGCTGGCCTCCAGAACCGGGGAAAAATAGATGGCTATTGTGGTCGTGGGCGGGCACTCGCGCAGCGTGGGAAAGACCTCGGTGGTGGCCGCTTTGATCGCCCGGCTGCCCCAGCGCAACTGGACCGCGTGCAAGATCACCCAGTTCGGTCACGGTTTTTGCAGCGCCAACGGCGAGCCCTGCGATTGTCAGACGGATGAGCACACCATCGCCATCAGCGCAGAGCGCGATCCGAATACCGGCACCGACAGCGCTCGCTTTCTAGCCGCCGGGGCCAGGCGCTCGCTCTGGGTCCGCACCCGCATCGGCCGCCTGGCTGACGCTATGCCACGTATTCGCCGGGAGATCGACGCGGCTGAGAACATGATCTTCGAGTCCAACAGCTTGCTGCAGTTTCTGCGTCCTGATCTGTACCTCACGGTCCTGGACTATGCCACAGCGGACTTCAAAGACTCCGCGCGGCTGTTCCTGGACCGCGCCGATGCCGTGCTGTTGCGTTCTTCGGGACAGGAACTCATACCCCAGTGGAACCAGGTATCTTTGCGGCTGCTGGCAGGCAAGCCACGCTTTTTGATCACCCCGCCGGATTTGATCGGAGACGATCTGGTCGCCTTTGTGGAGCAGAGGTTGGCGACCAAAGAGGAAACAGCAGGTCCCTCCACTACGCTGCGCTCCGGTCGGGATGACAAATTCGTTTAAGGGCTAAATTTGACCTCGCAAAAAATTTGTCATCCCGACCGGAGCGCAGCGTAGTGGAGGGACCTGCTGTTTCCTCTTTGGCACGGGCAGTCAATGCCGTTATGCCTATTTCAGCGGGAAAGGCTCAGCCTTGAGGGATCCGTCGCGTTGCTTGAGCAGAATCTGTACTTTGCTCTCCGCGCTATCCAGCTCTTGCTTGCATTGCGCCGAGAGGCGCATGCCTTCCTCGAACATCTTGATCGAGTCTTCGAGCGGCAGGTCACCGCGCTCCAGCTGGGTGACGATGGTCTCCAACTGCTTCAGGGATTCCTCAAACGTTGCCAACGGCGGCCCCCTCCCGGGGTAGTACAACCTCTAGAATCTCTACCGCGCAGGGGTAGCGGCCAAACGGCGCACTGACCTGCACCCCTTGGATCATCGGGCGCGCCGCTGCCAGCATCTCCCGGGCGATGAGAATGCCTTCCGCGCGCGCATGCTCAGGAGTGTCCGCTTTTTGCATGCGGACCATGATCTCGTCGGGCATGGAGACGCGCAGATCATTCTTCATGAATTCGGCATTGCGCAGGCTGCTCAGCGGCCAGATCCCGGCAATGACCGGGATGCGAAAGTCCTCAATGCGCTTGAGGAAAGCCTCCAGCAGCTTCAGGTCAAATACCGGCTGGGTAATCGCATATTCAGCTCCCGCTTCTACCTTGTACGCGAAACGCCGAATCTCGTTGTCCATATCCGGCAAGCCGGGATTGGCGGCCACGCCGATGGTCAAGCCGCTCGAGACACCGACGGGATTGCTTCCCAGATCCAATCCGTGGTTCAAACGCCGCACGATGTTCACCAGCCCAATGGCATCCACATCGAAAACCGCGGTGGCATCGGGGTAATTGCCCAGCTTGGGCGGATCGCCGGTGAGGCAAAGAATATTCTTCAATCCGATCGAAGAAGCGCCCAGCAGGTCGGATTGGATGCTCAGCAGGTTGCGATCGCGACAGGTGTAGTGCAGCAACGTCTCCATGCCCGTCTGCTGAATCTGGATACAAAGACTCTGCGAGCTCATGCGCGGCGCCGCTCGAGACAGGTCGGGGACGTTGATAATGTGGACCCCGTTTTTCCGGAGCATCCGGGCCGCCGCGATCTCGCGTTCGCAGTTGATTCCCTTGGGGGGCACCATCTCCACCATGGTGACAAAGGTGCCGCCGGCAATCAGCCCGCCCAGGCCCGATCGCTCGGCCATGGGCGCGGGCACGATCTCGGACGCAACCGGCGCCTCCTTGACTGCGTGATGGGTGACATCCATCGCGTCCATCGCGCGCAGGGAGGATTTCATCGACCGGATATGACTGGGCGTGGTGCCGCAGCAGCCGCCAACAAATTGCACCCCAGCCTTGACCAGCTTGCGGGCGAAGCTCGCCATGTATTCCGGCGAGCAGAGGTAAATGTTTCGCCCCTCCACGGCGCGCGGCATGCCTGCGTTGGGCATGGCGACCAAGGGCAGGTCGGTGACCGCAGCCATGCGCTCAATGGCCGTCAGCACGGTTGCCGGCCCTACGCTGCAGTTGCAACCGATGGCATCCGCACCCCACTCGGTCAATCGAGCGGCGGCTGTCTCCGGGGAAGAGCCATCCAGGCAGTTGGCGTCCTCATCGACCGTCACCATCACCAAAATCGGCAGCGAGGGAGCCGTGGATTTTGCCGCAAGAATGGCTTGCTCCGCCTCGTTCAAGGCGGAAACGGTCTCGATCAGCAGCAGATCGACCCCGCCGTCCGCCAGGCCGCGAATCTGCTCCGCAAAAGCCGCCTGCGCCTCATCGAGGCCGATCTTTCCCAGCGGTTCCAGGCGTGCGCCCAGGGGCCCGACAGCGCCTGCAATCCAGACTTTCCCGCTTTGCTTGTCGGCTCGCTGGTTCACTGCCTTGCGCGCTATTTCCACCCCGGCCCGGTTGATCTCGATCACCTTGTCGGCCAAGCCATAGCGCTGCAAACGCAGGGCATTGGCGCCAAATGTATTGGTCTCGATAATCTCCGCCCCCGCCTGCAGGTACTCCTCGTGGACGGTTCGCACCAATTCCGGTTGGGAGAGATTCAACTCGTCGTAGCAGCGGTTGATAAAGACGCCCCGTGCGTACAGACTGGTCCCCATGGCGCCATCGCACAGCACGGTTCGCGTGCCGAAGATCTCTGTGAGCCGATTCTTCATAGGGTAAGTCTAACTATGCTAAGCCACCCGAGATGCGAAAGCCAACTGGCCGCTTTGTTATACTTGGCCTTTCCCGCATGTCCGCCGCGTGGTGATTCTGGTGAGGTCTTAGTTGAACAAAAGAAGTCTCCGGTCTTTGTGTGTCCTTTCTGCGCTAGCCTGCTCTGTATTCATACTTCTGGCCGGATGCGGCCAGAGCTATTACTTTGGCGGCCGGGCACTTCCCCCCAGCGGGATCCTGAACCGCGTATTGATTGCCGTCCAGAACCCCGGCGCCTTGACCAAGGGCACGCTCGAGATCGTCGATGCCTATTACGACATCCGCCACAGCTTCAATAACAAAGTTGCCTCCTTCAGCATCGCGGGATACTCGGGGGCGGACCCGCAGACCATCCAGAATATGCCCGAAGAGCAAGTCGGAGGGGTCTACGGCGCCGGCGATGGCAGTTTCGCCCTGGTGAATTACCAGACCGAAAAGCAAACTACCACCGTAACCGTGAATGGGGCGTCTTCGAGCATCTTTATCTCCCGCGACCAGCGGTATGTTTTTGCCGCCAACCAGGCAGCCCACACGCTCACCGTGCAGGACCGGTCGCTCGGCACCAGCTATGGATTGAATTTGCCCAACGTCTACCGGGTCTCCATCAACCCCAGTGGTACCGCTGCCCTGGCCTTCGTGCAGGACAGTAACCTGGTCTACAGCGTCTATAAATTGCAGACCAATCAGCACGCTCCGGCAAATGCCGAGGATTGCGAACCGCAAAACCTGCCGGTGTATTGTCTGCTGCCGGTGCCGGGCACCTTTGACCGGCCCACCAAGGCGGTATTTTCCGCGGATGGCACCACGGCATTTGTACTCAACTGTGGACCGGAGTGCGGCGGTGTTCAGGCCAGCGTCAGCTTCCTGCCGGTCGCCGGGATCATCATCCAGAGCGGTGCGCCGATACCGCCGGGGGCACCCACCGCCGTGACCGCAACCGTGCCTATTCCCGGCGGCGACACCGATGCCATCCAGAACGCAAATCTCTTGTACCTCGCCGGCCAGCAACTGCAACCCGATGGCTATTTTGCGGGGTACCTTTCGATACTCGACACCAACGCCAAGCAGGTCACGGGTACTTACTCCATCAGCGACGGAACGCATCTGAAGATGCTATTCGCCGACGACAATACGCTCTGGATCGGGTCGCAGCTCTGTACCCAGGGCGAACGCTACCATCAAGGCGCCACCACCAACCTCGGTTGTCTCACCATGTTCAATACTTCGAGCAACTCGGTGACCATGATCGACTCTTATAAGGGCGACGCGACCGGCATCGCCGCGGTGACCGGTCTGAGTAAGGTCTATACCGCCGAGGGTGGGCAGGTGTACATCTACAACACCAGCACTGGCGCGGCGATGGACAACTCCCAGGTGACCGTGGTGGGCACGGCTTACGATGTGGCCTACATGGACGCACCGAGCGATGACAACAACACCACGTATTAAATCTGCTACGCCATGAGCGACCCCGCCCCGGTCGACATTCTGGCCATCGCCGCCCACCGCGACGACGTGGAACAGACCTGCGGGGGCACGCTATTGCGCATGCACTCGCTGCAGCTGCGTACCGCCATTCTCGACCTGACCCAGGGCGAAGCCGGCACCCGTGGGTCTGCGGAGGACAGGGCCAGGGAAGCGGAGGAGGCGGCCCGCATCCTGTGCGTGGCCTGGCGGGAGGCGCTGGACATTCCCGATGGCCGGGTGGAAAACACCTGGGACAACCGCATCAAGATTGTTCGTAAGCTGCGCCAGTTGCGGCCCCGGGTGGTGATTCTGCCTTACTGGCAGGGGCGGCATCCTGACCATTACAACAGCTCGACGCTGGGGTATGAGGCTTGTTTCCTTGCCGGCCTGGCCAAAATCGAGACCGGCGATCCGCCTTTCAGGCCCTTCAAGATCGTCTATGCCAGTCTCTATGCTGATGTACGGCCCAGCTTTGTCGTCGACATCACGCCCTTCATCGAGGAGCGCTTTCGCGCTTTGCTGGCTTACCGGTCGCAATATGCCGATCAGCCCACCGGCGGGACTCTATTCGTCCCTCATGATGAGATCCGCGAACGCACCTTCTCCCTGGCCCGCCACTACGGCCTGCTGGGCGGGGTCCGCTATGCCGAGCCCTTCGTGCAGAAGGAAGTGGGCTTGGTCGATGACCTCACGCTGCTCCCGGTTTCCTCGATTTAAAAGCTCTAGAATGGAGCCATGCAGCAGACCTGGGACGCATCCCTTTATGCCGGCAATGGCCGTTTTGTGGCGTTGCTCGCCGGCTCTCTGGTGGAGGCGCTGCAGCCCAAGGCAGGCGAACGCATTCTGGACCTGGGATGTGGCGACGGCTTCCTCACCCAGCGGATTGCCGAATCAGGCGCGACGATGGTGGGCGTCGACTCTTCGCCGCAGATGATTGCCGCCGCTCAAGAGCGGGGAGTGGATGCGCGCTATGCCGGCGGGGAAGCGCTGCCCTTCGACGGGGAATTCGACGCCGTCTTTTCCAACGCGGCGCTGCACTGGATGAGCGATCATGATGCCGTTCTCCGGGGCGTCTACCGGGCGCTGAAGCCAGGGGGCCGCTTTGTGGCCGAATGTGGCGGCCAGGGAAACATTGCTGCGATTCGCGTAGCGCTGCTGGCGGTGTTGACTCGCCTTGGCATACCGGCGGAGCGCATCGAAAACAATCGCTTTTTTAGTAGCACCGAGTATCGCGCCCGGTTGGAGAGCCATGGCTTCCTGGTGGAGGAGATCACGCTGACGCCACGCCCTACGCCGCTTCCCTCGGGCATGGCCGACTGGCTCCAGACCTTCCGTAGCAGCGTGCTCGAGCAGTTGCCCGCCTCCGAGCGGCCGGCCGCTATTGAGCAGATTGTCGGCCTGCTGAGTCCGGTTCTATGCGATCGCGAGGGGAACTGGACTGCCGACTACGTGCGCCTGCGCTTTGTAGCGCGCCGAGCCTAACAGGTGCGGAGAAACTGCTCTGAACGAAGGGCACGGCTTCAGCCGTGCCGTAGAGTATTCGATCAGAGAATGGAGTTCTCACACACCCTATAAAGCCCTCACAGGTGGGGCTTTAGAGGGGTGTCCCTCTCGTCCAGCGAGTTTTTCCGACCTACGAGAGCGGCTGCTGCCCGCGGTAGTTGCCCGCACCTGCCATGGCCGCTGCCGGTCCCAGCGCGGGAAGATAGACCCGTACCGCGGCTCCGGGAAAAATGGGGTCCGTGCTGTTGGTCAGCTCGATCTTGCCGCCGTGTTTCTCCACGATTCCCCGGCTCACCCACAAGCCGAGGCCGGTTCCCTGTTCTCCTTTGGTGGTGAAGAAGGGCTTGAAGATTTTGGCTAGATGCGCCTCCTCAATGCCGGGACCGCTGTCAGTAATCGTCACCAACGCGCCGGGACGGCTATCGGCGGGGAACGATGACTCGACCATGACCTGTACCCGTCCGCCCCGCCCCGATGCCTCGGCTCCGTTGGTGATCAGGTTGGTGAATACCTGCCGCAATTCCCCTGGAAATCCCTGGATGGCAGCTCCTTCGCCCAGCCTCCGGTCGATCGCGATGGACTGGTCTTTCAACTGCCGGTCCAGCAGCAGCAGCACGCTTTCGAGTAACTCGCGCAGATCCACTTCCACCGGCGCTTTGGGCTCGCGATAAAGCCCGAGCATGGCCCGGCTGATCTGCAGGGTACGGTTCAGTTCCTGCTGGGCCATGGCAAGATAGCGCTGCTGCAGAGTGGGATCGGTCTCGTTCGCCATCAGGTAATGAAGGTTGGCGACGGAGTCCAGCGGATTATGAATTTCATGGGCGATGCTTGCGGAAAGGCGCCCGGCAACGGCCAGCTTCTCGTGGGCCATCAGGGCCTCATCCCTGCGCCGCAGGTCGGTGACATCGCGGAAGACGAGCACCACGCCCGCCACTTCCCCCTTGGCATCGCGAATCGGGGCGGCGCTTTGATCGATCAGGTACTCCGTGCCGTCCTTGGAGAGCAGCAGCGAATGATTCGTTCGCTGCGGGATCTTTGGTCTCCGCCCACGCACCGGGGTTCTTTACCGGCTCCCGAGTCTCTTCATCGACGGTGCGGAAGACGGTTTCGAGGCGCCTTCCTTTTGCGTCTTCCAACGTCCAGCCAGTCAGTTGCTGAGCCACCGGATTCATGAGCTCGACACGGCGGTGGTGATTGCAGGCAATCAAGGCGTCGCCCACCGATTCCAGAGTGGTCTGCAGCCATTGCCGGCTCTCAATGAGCTCATCCGCGCGCTGGTGCGCTTCTTCGAGCGATGCTCCGAACGCCCCGGAGACTTTCCTCATATTTCGCTGGGTGTAGATGCCCAGGACGATGCCCGTTCCAATGGAAGACAAAAGCAGAACCGCCATCAGCGTACGCACCTGCGAGTTGGTGGACTCTACCTCCTCGTCGCGCCGTTTGACCTCGATCTGGGTCATGGCGCCGATCCGGGTCCTCAAGGTGGCCATCAGTTGGCCGCCGTTCAGGTCGAGCGCCGTGTCCCCGAATAACTTCCCTGCGCGCAGATTGTCCAGCGCCTTACCAGCAAATCCCATCCATAGCTCGTGGCTGTCGCGTATCTGGCGCAGCCGCAGGAGCTGGTCAGGATCGTCCCGGACCAGGTACAGCAGGCGGTCTAAGGTTGCGTGCAACTGGCCTTCAGCATTCTGGTAGGGTTCGAGGGTGGTCGGATCGCGGGTGAGCTGGTAGTCCCTGAGGCCGGTCTCCTGATCGACTACCAGCCGTTCCAACTCGTTCATCAGGGCAGTGACGCGATCGGTATGGTCAATGCGCCGCTGCTCCCGCAGCGTGCGTTGGAATTGCCAGGCCAGGACCACGGCCAGCAGCAAAAGCAGGACCAACGGCAGGAGCACCGTAGTGACCAGGATTTGCCGGAACTGATGAAGATTCACCGGGAGCCGCCTCGTCCATCGGGAGCATTCGTCTGCAGCAGTTCCTTCAGCTTTTCGACCAGGGTGAAGGCGCCATCCCCTTTGGTAGCAGAGACACTCACCACCCGCATCACCTCTTCGGGGAGGGCCACATACGCCGAAAGCATCAGGATCGGAATGTCGGGCTTTCGCTTGCGCAGGATGGCGGCTACCTGGCCCCCGTCCATTCCCGGCATAGCGTAATCCACCACCACCGCGTCAATCTGCTGCTCGGTATCGAAGAGGGATAAACCGGTCACCCCGTCCTTTGCCGTCAGCACGGAGAAGCCCTCGCGCTCCAGAACCATCTTCCGGATCTCAAGGCCGAGATCTTCATCGTCGATACACAAGATGACTGGACGCGACACGGGTTACCGTCCTCGGCAAAGATCTACTCTATAACTGCCACATGGCTGCCGGTCAGTGCCATATATGGAACTTGCTATTGACAGGAAATTCGGGGGATACCGGGATTTTTGCCAAATAGCCAAGGATTCACGGTAGTTTTGCATTCCCCCTATCCAGATTAGGTTACGCTAAACGCATCCGCGCAGAGCGTTCTGTCGTGCCACTTAAGTGGCCGTATCCTGAGCGGCACGAAGCTGAGGGAGATCGAGTTGAGTCAAACCGTATGCGTCCTCGAAGATGATCCGGATATATCCCGCCTGGTACAGCATCATCTGGAAGCCGCAGGTTTTGGTGTACGCGTCTACAGCACCCCGGCAAACCTCGTCCCCGACGCCGAGCGCCAGGCGCCCGTGCTCTTCCTGCTGGACATCATGGTTCCCGGCGGAGACGGCCTCGATGTGTGCCGCCGCCTGCGCAGCAATCCCGCTCTCAGCACCATACCGATCATCTTTCTCACCGCCCGGGCGGGTGAAAACGATCGCGTCCTGGGCCTGGAACTGGGCGCCGACGACTACATCACCAAACCCTTCGCCACCCGGGAACTGATCGCCAGGGTAAAGGCCGTGCTGCGCCGCTTTGAACGGCCTACGGCGCCCTCCATCATCAGCTTCGAGGAAGTAGTCATCGACGCCGGCGCCATGCAATTGAAGGTGCGCGGAGAGCTCACCACCACCACTGCGACCGAATTTCGACTGCTGGACTACCTGGCCCGGCATCCCGGCCGCGTCTTCAGCCGCGATCACCTGCTCGACGCCGTCTGGGGAGATGCCCGCTTCGTCACCCCGCGCTCCGTGGACGTCTATGTGCGGCGCATCCGTGAGAAAATTGAGACCGATCCCGAGAGCCCCCGTTACCTCAAGACCGTCCGCGGCGCGGGCTACCGTTTCGAGATTCCCCGGCGTGGTGGAGGAGCCGCGCAAGTCAGCTTCTTAGAGCAGTTTCGCAATGACGGTGGCCTGACGAAGATCGCGTGGTGTGGTTTTTCTCGGAGAAAAACCACGAAAAGATCTATCGCTTCGGTCAACACCAATTGCGAAACTGCTGTAACCTCCGGATTCGGAAAGAGGATAGCCTCGTGACGGGCAGGGTCTTCACCAAGCTGTTCTTCTCCTTCGTGGTGGTGCTTTTCCTGGGCATGGTGGTGCTCGACTTCTCCCTGCGCCAGGTCATGGAGCAGTCGCTGCGTGCGCAGGCAGAGGAGTCCCTGGTGGGCGAAGCCCGCCTGCTGGCGGCGCATATAAGCGCCTCCGATCCCGCGCTCCTCGACGCTCAGTCTTTGCAACGGATCGCCCGCCTGGATGCAGCCGCCACCGGTGCGGAAGTCGCCATCTTCGATGCCCAGGGCCGGCTGGTTGCCTCCTCTCAGGACAATGCGGACACGGCCCGAGGCGGTGGCTCCCGAGGTCGCCGCGGTGGTTGATCAACACCAGTCCCTGGGCCGCGCCCGGCGCGGGCAAACGCTGTACGTTGCCGTTCCCGCCGGCCCGCTGGTGGTGCGCCTGGCCTACTCCTCTACCAGTGTTCCTGCAGCGGTGCACGTGCTGCGCCGGGGTATTGTGCTGGCTTCGCTGCTCTCGCTGGTGGTGGCGACGCTGCTGGCGGCATGGCTGGCGCAGCGGGCCGCCAAGCGCCTGGCCCGCATCGTGGTCTTTGCCAACCGCATCGCCGCCGGCGACCTCTCGGCCCGGGTGGAAGAGGGCAATCTGGATGAGATCTCCGCCGTCGCCCATGCCCTCGACGTCACCGCCAGCCGGCTGGAGCACAGCTTTCATGCCCTGGAGAGCAGCCGCAGCGAGCTGACGGCGCTGCTGGACAGCATGCAGGAGGCGGTCATCGCCATCAACCCGCAGGGACAGGTGAGCTGGTGCAATGCGGTGATGCAGCGGATCGCACTGAGCCCGGTGCAGGAGGGCCGTGCCCTGGTGCATTCCATTCGCGATCCCGAGGTCCTCTCCGCGGTGGGCTCGGCCCTCACCCTCCGCCAAGCCAGCCGGCGGCGCGCCACCTCCGTTTCTCCGGGCAAGATCTTTGAGGTCAATGCTGCTCCCATGCCCGGCGGGGGCGCGGTCGCGGTATTGCATGACGTCTCTGAGATCGAGCGTTCTGAGACCACCCGCAGGGACTTCGTGGCCAATGTTTCCCACGAACTGCGCACTCCGCTTACCTGCATTACGGGATACGTGGAGACGCTGCTCGATGACGGCGGCCTCAGCAATCAGGCGCGCGAGTTCCTGCAGATCATTCTCAAGAACGCGTCCCGCATGAACCGTCTGACGGAAGACCTGCTGGCCCTGGCCAGCGTGGAGTCCGGCGACTACAAGCTGCGTCTGCAAAAGATCCAGGCCTCCAGGCTGGTGGAAGAAGCCGTCGGCTCGCTGGCCGGGCTGGTGCTTGATTCAGCGGCCATCCTCGAAGTGGGCGAGACCACGGATGAACCAGTGATGGCCGATCTCGACGCGCTGAGCCAGGTCTTCGGAAACCTGGTCGAGAATGCGATGAAATACGGCAAAGCAGGAGGCCGCGTACGGGTGGGCGCGCGCAAGCAGGAGGCGATGATCGAATTCTACGTGCAGGACTTCGGCCCCGGCATCGCGTATGAGCACCTGCCCCGTATCTTCGAGCGCTTCTACCGCGTCGATAAAGCGCGCTCGCGCGAATCCGGCGGGACTGGGCTGGGGCTGGCGATCGCCAAGCACATTGTCCAGGCCCATGGCGGGCCACATTCGCGTGGAGAGCGAACTGGGGTTTGGCGCGACCTTTCTCTTTCGCCTGCCGGCGGTGGCCGCCACCGGCGCGACGGCCGTGCCGGTCGCCGTACCTAGTCCGCAGGCAGCTACGCAAACTATTGAAAAATAAATGCTTGCGGCCTGTTAAGTGCAGGCTTTTCTTGCCATATTCATGGTCCTGTAAAGACTCATTCACAGACACGACTGAGAATCGAGGATAATTTTCCTGAGGTGGAACGTGAGAAAGACAATCTGGTTGTTGGCCGCTGCCATGAGTGCAACGGTTTGCGTGGGCCACGCGCAAAAGCTCAATGGAGCGGGAGCGACCTTCCCATATCCTATTTATTCCAAGTGGTTTAGCGAGTACATGGCCTCCCATCCGGGAGTCTCGATCAATTACCAGTCGATCGGGAGCGGCGGCGGCATCCGCCAGGTTACGGCCGGTACGGTCGATTTCGGCGCCAGCGACGTGACTATGACGGACGAACAGCTGGCCGCCTCCAAGGTGAAGATTCAGGCCATTCCCACCGTGCTTGGGGCGGTCGTGCCGATCTTCAACCTGGAGGGCGTCAATGACCTGCGCATAGGGCCTGACGTTATGGCCGATATCTATCTGGGCAAGATCTCCAAATGGGACGATGCACGCATAGCGAAGGACAATCCGGGAGTCAAGCTACCCTCGCAGGATATTTTTGTCGTCCACCGTTCTGACGGCAGCGGCACCACTTTCATCTTCACCGACTATCTCTCCAAGGTCAGCAAGGACTGGGCGGGCGGTCCCGGCAAGGGCCCGGCTCCGGCTTGGCCGCGGGGAATCGGCGCCAAGGGCAACGAAGGCGTTGCCGGCTTTGTTCGCCAATCGCCGGGTGCGATCGGCTACGTCGAACTGATCTACGCCCTGCAGAACAAGATCCCCTTCGCCTATGTAAAGACCGCGGGCGGAACCTGGGTCAAGGCATCCATTGAGGGAGTGTCGGAAGCGGCCGCGAGCGTCAAGAACATGCCGGCCGATTACCGAGTCTCCATTACCAATGCGCCTGGGAATGCCTACCCCATCTCCAGCTTCACCTGGCTTCTGATTCCGCAACCAGCCAAGGACCCCGCCAATGGCAAGGTCCTGATCGATTTTCTCAAGTGGATGCTGCAGCATCAGAACGAGGCCAGCGCGCTCTACTACGCTCCGCTTCCTGCTCCGGTAGCGCAGAAGGTGAGCGCCACTATCAACACCCTCAAATAGATCATGCGATAACATCAGGCAGCACGCCGTGGTTGTGTGCCGGATGTTATTCTGGCCCGAGCAGTGATCTTTTTCCTTTGGTCCGCGCAGCATAATCTTTTTCATTTCAAAAGGTTTGGGCGTGGCCGGTTTAACCTGAAATTCACTAAAGCCCGCTACGGTATGAGTGGTGAAATCAGAGACTCAGGTGCCGCGAGTGGCTGGCCAGGCTGACGTGACCCAGCGAACAGAAAGCGGTTCGTCACCCGGCGCGGAGCCGTCGCCCTCTGCCGTCCGCCAATATCTTCTGAGTTGCGGCAGTTCCTCGTTTGCCGATCGCGCCTTTAGCGCGCTCATGCTGGTGTGCGCACTCAGCATCTTCGCCATCGTGCTGTTGATCCTGGTCGAGCTCATTTCGGGCTCGAAGCTGACCATTCAGAAATTCGGCATGCCGTTCTTCTTCGGGTCCGCCTGGGATCCGGTCAACGGCAACTTCGGCGCGCTGCCGTTTATCTATGGCACCGTGGTCTCTTCGATCCTGTCGCTCATCATCGCCGTGCCGCTCGCCGTGGGCGTAGCCATCTTCCTCACCGAGATGTGTCCGGCCTTCCTGCGCGGCTTCCTGGCCTTCTTTACCGAGTTGCTGGCCGCCATTCCCAGCGTGGTTTATGGCCTGTGGGCGGTTTTTGTCATGGTTCCCCTGCTGCGCCAGTATTTGTATCCCTTCCTCATCAAGACCCTGGGCTGGTCGGGGATTTTTGCCGGCCCGAACTACGGCTATGGGATGTTCTCAGCCGGCGTGATTCTCTCCATCATGATTCTGCCCATCATCTCGTCCCTTACCCGCGAGGTCATGTCGGCGGTTCCCTATTCCCAGCGCGAAGCGGTGCTGGCCCTGGGAGCCACGCGCTGGGAGATGATCCGCATGGGCGTGCTGCGCAACGCCCGCATCGGCATCGTGGGAGCTGTGATTCTCGGCCTGGGCCGCGCCCTGGGCGAAACCATGGCGGTCACCATGGTCATCGGCAACCGGCCGGAGATCGCGCGCTCTTTGCTGGCCCCGGCCTACAGCATGGCCAGCGTTATTGCCAATGAGTTCAGCGAAGCCGCCGACGACCTTTCCCGAAGTGCCTTGATTGAAATCGGGTTGGCGCTGTTTATTGTCACCATCATTGTGAATGCGCTGGCCCGGGTGCTGGTTTGGGCGGTTACTCGCGGCGCGCCGGTCAGAGGTACTTAGCGAATGGCTTCCAATGTCGTCACGCCGCCGCTGCGCGCTCGAACCTCCAACCGGCTATGGCGGGTCTTTGCCAATCACCTGGCCACCGTTGCTGCCGTGGGCGCCACCATCGTGGTCATGGCGCCGCTGATCGCCATTTTTTTCTACCTCATCTATAAGGGCGCCAGTTCCCTCAATCTCGCTTTCTTTACCCAGATACCCAAGCCAGTGGGTGAGGTTGGCGGCGGGATGGCCAATGCCATCGTTGGGTCGGGTGTCCTGTTGGCGATCGCCAGCCTCATGGGCGTGCCTATCGGCATTGCCGGCGGCATCTACATCGCCGAGTTTGGCCGCAACAAGCGTTTGGCCAACATGGTCAGGTTTACCGCCGACGTGCTCAACGGCGTGCCTTCGATCGTCATGGGCATTGCCGTTTTCACCCTCATCGTCTTGCCGCAAAAAGGTTTCTCCGCGCTCTCCGGCGGGGTGGCGCTGGGCATCATGATGATCCCGACCATCACCCGCACCACCGAAGAGATGCTGCTGATGGTGCCGCTCAATGTGCGCGAGGCCGCCCTCGGGTTAGGCGTCCCGAACTGGCGTTCGGTTCTTTCCATTACTCTGCGCACTGCCTCGCCGGGTGTCATTACCGGCTGCATGTTGGCCTTTGCCCGGGTCGCGGGGGAGACGGCGCCGTTGCTCTTTACTGCTTTCGGAAACCAGTTCTGGAGCGTGAGCCTGAATCAACCGATCGCGGCGCTTCCGTTGCAGATTTTCGTCTATGCGATTTCCCCCTACGACGAATGGCATCGTCTTGCCTGGGCGGGCGCGCTGGTGTTGATCGTACTGATCGTTCTGTCCGTCGCACTCGTCCGGTATGTAGCAGGCCGCGGAGTTCTGAAAGGGGCAAGCTAGTGGGTGTAGCAATCGAAGTGTCTGATCTGAATGCGTGGTACGGCACTAACCACACCCTTCAGAGCATCAGCCTGCGGATTCCGGCGAACCACGCCACGGCTCTGATCGGCCCCTCCGGTTGCGGTAAGTCTACGTTCGTGCGCTGCCTCAATCGTATGCACGAGACCAACCCGATTGGCCGCGTCACCGGGACGGTGCGCGTCGGTCCGGTAGATATCTATGCCCAGGCCTCGCCGGTGGAGATTCGCCGCCGGATCGGGATGGTTTTTCAGCGGCCGAACCCGTTTCCCACCATGTCGATCTACGACAACGTGGCGTCGGGTCTGCGCCTCAATGGATTCCGCAATCGCAAGGTCCTCGACGAAGTGGTGGAGCGCTCGCTGCAGCAGGCCGCTCTTTGGGACGAAGTGAAGAACGATCTTAAGAAGAAGTCTGGCGCCAGCCTCTCCGGCGGTCAGCAGCAGCGCCTCTGCATCGCGCGCGCTTTGGCGGTGGATCCGGAGGTGATGCTGATGGACGAGCCGGCCTCGGCGCTGGATCCGGTCTCCACGGCGAAGATCGAAGATCTTATCTTTCAGCTCAAGTCGCAGTACACCATTGTGATCGTGACCCACAACATGCAACAAGCGGCGCGGGTCGCGGAGAACACTGGCTTCTTCCTCAATGGCAAACTGGTGGAATTCGACGCAACGCACAAGATCTTTACCAATCCCACCGATAAACGGACTGAGGATTACATCACGGGTAGGTTTGGATGATGCGGATTCGATTCCATCGGAAACTCGACGATCTGAAAGAGCGGCTTCTGGTGATGGCGGGCATGGCGGAGCAGGCGATCCAGCGGGCCGTTGAGGCCTACCGCGTGCGCGACCTCTCGCTTTGCGACCTGGTGGTCCGCAGCGAGATTTCGATCAACAGCTTCGAGCGCGAGATCGACCAGATGGCGCTCGACTTGCTTGCCATGGAGCAGCCGATGGCGATCGATCTGCGCTTCATCCTGGCGGTCATCAAGATCAATGCGGATCTGGAACGTGTGGGTGACCAGGCGGTCAGCATCAGCGACCGGGTGCGGGACCTTCAGGCTTTCCCGGTAGTGGATCTGCCGGTCGACATTCCGCGCATGGCGTCGCTCGCCTCGGCCATGGTGCGTAAAGCGCTGCAGGCGTTTATCGAGGCCGATGCGGAAGTGGCCACGTCTGTGTTGACCATGGACGACAACGTGGACAAGCTCAACGACAGCTGCCTTTTTTGCTCTTTCCAACCTGATCAAAGAGCAGCCCCACTACACTCCCCAGGCGCTGCACGCGCTGATGATTGCCCGCAACCTGGAGCGGGTTGCCGACCACGCGACCAACATCGCGGAAGACGTCATCTTCTGGGTCCGCGGCGCCGATGTTCGCCACCACCTGGTCGTCACTCTAACGATACGTGCCTGTCGCGCAGAAACCCAAACCGCCTCGAGTCCCGTGGGACATGGAGCAGCTCAGAAATCGTATGACCGACCGCAATTGTGGCACGCTCAGATGAGACTAAGACCCTTACCGGGCATCAGTTCCATCCTGCAATGAAAACGTCAGATGGAAGCTTGAACCGGGTACTCAATTTCCGCACTTGATCCAGGGTGAGCTTTCGTTGCCCAGCCAGGAACATCGAAACTGCGCTCTCCGATCCGAATTGCGGGATCAAATCGCGCTGTGCAAGGCCCTGTTGCTCAATGAGAAAGCGTACAACAGAAACCGCGTCCGCAGCCGGGACAGAGTAATGTGCCTGCTCATAACGGTCCACAAGAAGAGTCAGCAGTTCGATTGCTTCCGCTTCAGAGCGAGAGGGGTTCTCCAGAGCGCTTAGTTCAAAGAGAGACTCGGTATACGCTGCAAGCTCCCGATCATTGTGGATGAGGCGAGGAGCGCCGTGGGCAATCATTTCCGCCGGGTTTGCGAGGACTTTCTTCATTTCGTCCCAAACCTCCTATCCCAATTTCTGGGATTGTCGTACTCTTTGTGCGTCAGAAAGGATCGGATGTAGACGTGCCCTTCGGTCTGTTTCTTATCCCTCGTCTTTGCGTAATGGATGACGGTGATAAGCCTGTATCGATTCTGCCGGAAGTTGAACACCACGTAGCCATCGACATGGTCTGCATCCTTGAATAGGCTGCGAACTTCCGGAAAATTATGCCACCGGACAGCTTCCACTATCGTCGTCCACGCTTTGATTTCGTTTGCGCATCCGGATAGCGATGGATGGCATCACTCAGATGCCTGCGAGTGACGATGTACACTCATATAACCATACTTCACAATATGTGAAGTTGTCAATTAGATGCAAGGCGGTGGCTTATACCCGTAGTTTGCCTCTACCGCGGCTGCAATGCCCAGCACCCGTTCGTCTTCGAAGGGACGGCCTACAATCTGCACGCCAATCGGCAAGCCTTCGGGCGACCAGCCTACCGGCACAACCGCTGCGGGTGCGCCCAGCAAATTGAACCACTGCGTGTAGCGCATGGCATCGAGGTACTTCACTTGCTGTCCTTCCACTTCCCAGGCACGTTCCCCATGGCGAAAGGCGGGAATCGCGCATACCGGACACAGAAGGATGGGAAAGCTCTCCATCTCCGCCAGCAGCTTGCGGCGTACATGATCGCAATCCATCCACGCCGTAAGCAGTTCTTGCGCGGAGAGCGGCGGCTCGCTGTGCGCGATCGACAGGAAGTCAAGAAACGTTGGGCTCAGCTCCGCATGCCGCCGCTGTACCAGCGGATCGAGAAGCATGGCGCCGCCGCGGACAAAAAACTTCCACCACAACTGCCGCGCCTCTTCCAGCGCCCGGGGGCGAAACGGGCGCACGTTGAAGCCTTGAGATTTCGAGCGTCCGCGCCGCATCCTGCACCGCCTGGCGCGTCTCTGGCGTAACCGGGATAAGCCCATCGTCCTCAAAGAAGGCGATGGGAACGCGCCGTAAATCTTCCAGCGACTCATTCCTGAGGCCGACCGGCGGGCTCACCGGATCCAGGGCATCCTGCCCGGAGAGAGTGATGAAGAGCAGCGTGACATCGCGGATGGTGCGTGCCATGGGGCCGATTGCGCCCAGAATGGCGAAGGGCCCATCGCATGCCGGCAGATGACCGCGTGCGGGAATACGGCCTGGCGTAGGTTTGAGCGAGCATATCCCGGTAAAGTGAGCCGGCTCGCGCACCGAGCCTCCGCTATCGCTGCCCAGTCCACCCGCGGAAAGGCCGGCGGCAATGGCCGCCGATTCGCCGCCGCTCGATCCGCCGGCGCTTCGCTCCACATCCCAGGGATTCGCTGTTGCGACCGTACAGCCGGTTGTCGCTCTCATAAGCCATCAGGAACTCAGGACAGTTGGTGGTCCCCAGAACCACCGCGCCGGCCTGCTTTGCGCGATCCACCACGGTTGCGTTTTCATGGGGAACATAGCCACGGTGCAGCAGGCTGCCAGTCTCACACCGGTATCCGGCGGTGGCAATCGAAGACTTGATGGTCATCGGCAACCCGAAGAGAGGGCCGCGGGAGCCGCTGGAGTTCTCGCAGCGCGCGAGCCTGGGCACGCACCCGATCGGCGTCAAAATCGACCAGCGCATGCAGCTGAGGATTCAAGCGTTCGATCTGCTGGATGTACTCACCGGCCAATTCCAGCGGAGAGATTTGCCCCCGCCTGAGCATGGACAGCAGCTCGACCGCGGGCATTACCGTGAGGCCGTTCACTGCGCCGGTTTGACCACCGGCGGCAGCATCACGCGCGGCTCGTAGTGAAATGCATATTGCTGCACTCCGCGGCCGGAGTCGAAGCGGTCGTTCCACTCCATCTCATACTGCACGCGCTGTTCGTCTTGCGGATAATGCTCGCTCGCGGGATAGGGATAGGTGCTCATACCGTGGAACGGCATGTCGGCAACGGTGAAGGGGCTTGCCTCGTAGAAGTCCATATCCTTGACGAAGCCATTGGCATAGAAGAAGTAGTCACGCTTCCAGCCCGGCGGCAAAGGAGGCAGGGAAGCAGTGCCGAATTCCACGTCAATATCTTCACCGCTGCCGAAGATCACGAAGGATTCGTCGACGGACTTGAGCAAGGGCGTGACCTCTCCGTAGCGGGTATAGCTGCCACGAGAGCGGGTAAAGGGCCCGGTCTGGCTGATGTGCTGATAGTTGTACGTCAGATCGCCCGGCGTCTTGCCATCGATCTGTTCCGGGTATCCGCGAAAGGCAAGCTGCGCAGAGGCCAAGGGCAGCTCCGTCTGGCGCACGTGCTGTGGCGCGTCTGGCCCGTTGTCGATCAATGCCTGATCCCAGTAGATCTGCAAATTTGTGGTGAGCCGGATGCGGCGCGTGCCCGGCGGAAGTTTGCCCGTGAGATCCACCACGATGGTGCGCGGCAACCCGGCAGGGAAACCCATTTCGTCGATGACCCTCTTCCAGCTGCCGTCCGGCAACTGTGCTTCCACGTAGGGCGGCATAGGCTTGAGGTTCGCCTGCCACGCGGCATACATGGAACTCGCCGAAAAATACTCAATGAAGCCGTGCAGCAGCAACCGCAGCGGATTGGCGGGGGTCCACTCGCCCACGTCGAGCGTGAGCGTGTGCTGGTTGGCAAAGCCGGCAAAGGGCAGGTTAGTAAAGTCGCGCACGTACTGGTGATCGCGGGTGCGCAGCAGTGTGCTCACGTCGCGGCCCTTGTCATCCCATGCTCCGGCAACCGGATGCGCGTTGGCGCTCAACACCGCGCGGCCGTCAGCAAAAGGGGCTTGGTTGAGAAAGCGCTCGTTGGGATATACCTCGGTGGCCGCGGGATGATCGACGGCTACCAGGCGAACTTGGTCAAGATAGTTGACCTCTTCCATCGGCTCACCAAAGCGCAGGCTGAGATATCCTCCACGCGGGCGAAGCTGCGAACCTTCGACCTTGATCCATTCATCCGGATCGGCATTGTTCTTTGCCGTGGGCGAAACCCAGTGGCCAACTACTGCGGCGCCGATCACGTCGGAGATGAATTCGTACTTCTTTCCATTCCAGGCAAAGAGAGTGGGGCAGGAACTTCCCCGGCGGTCCAGTTCGGTGATGGAGAGAGAGTTCTTTGTGCCCACCTCTGTTTCGTCCTGAGGAACACCCGTGGGCCACAGAATCCGCACCATGTCGGCGTGTTCCGCATTGCCGATGCCGGCAAGAAGCTGCTGCGCTCCCTGGCTGAGATAACCGGAGGCGCCAGCGATCTCGAACTTCTGCCAGACGCCATCGGCAAAGACCTCTACCTTGGCGCCGATCGCCGATTTGTTATCGGCAACGCCCTTCATCGAAATCAACACAGAGTGATTTCGGTTGCCGCCCTCGTTGTGCAGAAGCAAAGGGTCCCCGTTTGGTTGGGTAACGATCAGGTCGGCAGCGCCATCGCCGTCCACATCGGCGGCAATCAGGGCTCGCGGCTGAACCAGCTTCACCTGGTCCAGCTTCACTTGCGCGGTCACATCTTCAAAGCCCGACGGCCCCAGGTTCCGCAGTGCTCGCAACTCTGGACCATGCGGCGTCTCCACCGCGGCCACCAGGTCGAGCCAACCATCGTTGTCCAGGTCGATGGCGGTCAGGCCCCAGCCCGCGGTCACATTCTGCACCGGTAAAGGAACGCGTTCAAAGCGCTTGCCCTGCACATTGCGCCACAGCGAAATGCCCGGGCTGCCGGAGTGGGTGAGGGCTACATCCATCCACCCATCCTTGTTGAAGTCCAGCACTACGGCGCCCACGGTCGGGGAAAGGCCGGCGTCGGCAAAGAGGGGAGAAGACTTGAACTGGCCCTCGCGAGGGTTGGCAAAGAAAGTGGGCGCCGAGCCGGAACCGGTGACCAGCAGATCGACTGCGCGATCGTTGTTGAGGTCAGACAGGGTTGCGGACAGGGTTGTGCCTTCACCTCCAAGGCCCGTTTGTTCCGTCCAGTTGGTAAAGGTTCCGTTGCCGTTGTTGCGCCACAGAACGTTGGGCTTCGCTCCCGCGGCAGACGGTTGGCCGGTCACAAAAAGATCCAGGTCACCGTCGTGGTCGTAATCGACGAAGGTGATGCCCGCAGGCTGGTTGGCCGGTTGCACGCCGGTGGCCGCGGTCACGTCGGTGAATTTGCCACCGCCATGGTTTTTAAACAGCAGCACGCGATCGCTCATGGCCACGGCAACATCCGGCAGGCCATCGTTGTCGAAGTCGCCGACGGTGCAGGCCACGCCGGTACCGCTGGCCACCAGGCCGGTCTGCGCGCTGGGCACCAGGGTGAAGCTTCCGCTCCCGGATTTCGCGTAAGTCCGGATCGCATCTGGCCCCGATGCCATGACCAGCAGATACGACTGTTCGCCCACGGGCCCGACCAGGCAAGCTCCGCCCTGGGGGCGATCGCCTGGCTTAGCCGCGGCAGCAGTTGTGTGATTGATCGTCTCCGCGGTAAAGGTGACCGGAATCATCGGACCCACTTCCGGGTCCACGATCAACGCATCTTGCACCAGCGAGTAGTGGCCCTCATCACCATATGTGTGTGCGAGGGGAACTCCGATTTTCTCCTGGTTCAGAGTTTCGAAGCGTTTGAAAGCAGTGGCAGCCTCATCTCGCCGGCCCAGGCGCTGCAGCGCTTTGGCCAATCCAAACTGAGCCGATGCATGAGTGGGGCTCAGCCGCAAAGCAGCTTGGAATTCGGTCAGAGCCTGCTCCGGCTGATGCAGTTCGAGCAGCACAGACCCAAGGAAATAGTGAGTGTCCGCGTCGTCCGGATCGAGGGCCGCTGCCTTTTGAAAACTTTCCAGGGATTTCTGATACTCCGCTTCAATACGGTACAAAATGCCCAGCGCATACCAGATGTGAGGATCCTTGGGATCCTGGGCCGCGGCTTGTTCGAGCGCTTGCTGGGCTTCTGGCATTTTCTGCAGGTAGATCAGCGCGATACCGCGGTTCACCTCGGCTTGGACCAGCAAAGGGTAAAGCTGGTAGGCCTCAGCGAATTTGGCCTGCGCTTTATCCAGCAGCTGCTGATTCATCAGCGCGGTGCCAAAATTGTTTATCTTCGCTGCTTCCGCGTGCTTGGACGGACTAACGGCCACGTTTTCAGCAGTCGCGGCGATGCCCAGTGCAGCGAGTAGTACAAGGCCCGCGAGGGCGTTGCGAGACGATGAAACTAGGGCTGGGAGAGGCATTCTGCTCCGGCTGCGATCACACGATCGCTAAAGAAATCCACCCTCGACTATAGAACACGGCGTTCGGGTTGGAAATGGCGGATTCAATTCGCTTTAACAGAGTCGCAAATCAGCTCAGGGAGATTGACGCGGTGACAGGAGACAGCCCAGGGTGTCACAAACCTTATCCATTGCTCCGGTCTCGAAGTTGTTGAAGAAAGGGAGTGCGATGGTGCGTGAAGCTTCGGCCTCGGTGACCGGCAATTTTGCGGAATGGCGCCACGCAGCAAAGCTGGGCTGTAAGTGAATGGGAGCGAAATACCGGCCGGAGGCAATGCCGGCAGCAGCCAATCCCCGCATCACTGCATCCCGTTCAATATGAGCGCGGCTATTCAGGCGCACGACGTAGACAAACCAACTGACGCGGCCGTCGGGGATCGAAAGGGGTGGAAGCGTAAGTTCCTGATACCGGCTGAGCCGCCGGTCATACGCCGAGGCGACAGCCTCGCGCTTCTGCAGGATCTCTTCCAGTCTCGACATCTGCGCCAGCCCTAAGGCGCAATTGATCTCGGAAATGCGATAGTTATAGCCCAACTCGGAATGTTGAAACCAGTCGTCGGTTTCATACCTGCCCTGGTTGCGCAGCGCCCGGATACGGCGGGCCAGCGATTCATCGCGCGTCACCACCATGCCGCCCTCGCCGGTGGTGATTTGCTTGTTGGGGTAAAAGGCGAAGACGCCGGCATGCCCCATGGAGCCCGCCCTGCGGCCGCGGTGCTCTGCCCCGATCGCTTCGCAGGCATCCTCGATCACCACCAATTCGTGCCTCTCAGCGATCTCGAGAATGGTCGAAACATCCGCAGGAACCCCAAAGTTGTGGACCACCAGGACAGCTCGCGTCCTGGGCGTGACGGCTTCTTCTATCCTCTGCGGGTCGATATTCAGCGTGGCCGGATCAATATCGGCAAAGACCGGGGTTGCACGTTCATAACGGATGGCGTTCGCGGCAGCGATGAAGGCGAATGAGGGAACGATCACCTCGTCCCCTTCACCTATACCCAGCGCGCGGAAGCAAAGATGCAGCCCGGCAGTTCCGGAGCTGACCGCCACTGCGTGGGGCACGGAAACGTAGGCGGCCACCGCCGCCTCAAATTGTTCGCTGACCGGGCCAAGGCTGAGGCGCGGAGTGCGGAGCACCGCCACCACGGCTTCGATCTCAGCCTCAGTTATATCGGGTGCGGACAGCGGTATGTTCATGGAGTAGTGCTCGCGTGCTTCACCAGCAACTCTTCAGAGAGGGGAACAGTTGTGAGCACCTGCACAATCTTCTCCGAGGCATGCCCGTCCCCATAAGGATTGGTCATGCCCGCAAGTGATTCGCGAAACTCAAGGCTCATGGCCTGGGCAATCTTTGTAAGGATGGCCTTCGTTTCCGGCTCGGCATCCAGCACGTTACGGGCTCGCTCGCGGCCCTTCTGCCGGAAACCCACATTCACTACCGGCAGGGCAAACGATGCAGCTTCCATAATGCCACTGCTGGAGTTACCGATGAGCAGGGCTACCTGGCGAAGCAGGCTCCAGTAAGTCACCGAGTCCAGATTGACGAAGACCCTGGCGTCGCTGCGGGTGGAGAGAAAGGCTCGCGTCCGATCCAGTAGCGCATGGCTGCCCGCATCCGCATTCGGATAGCAGAAGAGTATTTGCGCGTCTACGTCTCGCAGGGCGGCAAAGAGGGAATCGGCCTCCTGCGTTGTATCGCGCACGATGGTCACCGGATGATACGCGACCACGGCCGTGGGACGTTGGAGATCGAGTGCAAGCTGCTGCTCGAGTTCGTGGATGCCAAGCAAGCGGCTGCGGCGTAGATGGTCGAGCGAGGGAGCGCCGGCGCGGTGGACCCTCCACGGCTCTTCACCCATCGCGATCACACGGGCCCGCGCCCCTTCGGTCGATGTAAAGTGAATGTGGCTCATCTTGGTGAGCGCGTTTCTCACCGCATCGTCGATGGCTCCCTCGCTGATCTCACCGCCTTCAATATGTGCGATGGGAATCCGCAGCGTGAGAGCCACAGTCGCAGGGGCGAGCATCTCATAGCGGTCCGCGATCAGGAGCAGCAGATCAGGCCGCATCTGGCCCAGCAAATCGGCCAGGGAAAGCACAGCCACGCCCAGTGTTTTTGCCATGCCCACATCGGTATCTGAGCTGAGCAGGCACTCGAGCCGGGCGGCAATGGGGAGACCATCCTTCTCAATCTCTTTCACCGTCTCCCCGAACTGGGGCGAGAGATGTGCGCCCAGGACGATCACTTTCAGGTCGACGTCTTCGCGCCGTGCCAGGTCGTGTAAAGGCCAATAGAGATGGCTATAGTCGGCGCGGGAACTGGTCACTACGGCAATCGTCCGCCTCATGCCGTCTCTCCGCGCGCCGCCAGCATAAGCGCGCTCGGCTGATACTCAGGCACGGCACGCAAAACCGCGGCCAATAGTTGTTCCGGGGAGCGTTCCCGGCAGGCCTGCTGCAATTGTTGCAAAATCTCATCCAGAACCGTTGCCACCAGACAGGGGCTTTTGACCGCTCGCAGCGGTTGCCCTGCATCTGCATGAGTAGCGTATGATTCGCGGTCAGAGAGTAGCGCTTCGCACATCTTGTCGCCCGGACGCAGCTGGGTAAAAACAATGGGCACCTGGCCAGAGCCGTGCATCAGATGCTGCGCCAGCGCTTCCACCTGTAGGGGCTCCCCCAACTCTGGCACCAGTATGCCCTGTGGAGTCTCTGCTGAAGCCGCGTGCAGCAGTAGGTTTACCGCATCCGCAGCGGTGAGGAAGTAGCGCCGGACCTCGCGATGCGTAACCGTCACCGGCTGTCCGGAGAGCATTTGCTTTAAGAAGAGAGGAACGATACTGCCTTCCGAACCGAGCACATTGCCCAGGCGGACTGCCTTCATTCGGGCGGCCGCACCGCGCGACGCCAGCATAGCCAACTCGGCTATCCTCTTGGACGCCCCCATGATGCTGACCGGGTCAACCGCCTTGTCGGTAGACAGCAAAATCAATTGCTCAGTCTGAGTCTTAGCAGCGGCAGCCTGCAACCAGCAGGTGAGTGCCGATCGCATTGTTCTCGACCGCAGCAAAGGGATTTTGTTCCATCAGCGGAACATGCTTGAAAGCGGCTGCGTGATAAACGATTTGGGGACGGTAACGGTCGAATATCTCGGCCAGCAGGACTGGGTGAGAGACGCTGCCCACGACGGACACATGCTGGATTGGGCAGGGCAGTTGCCGCAGAGCCGTGTCGATTTCATAAAGGTTCCGCTCTGCAGCTTCCAGCAACACCAGCTGTTCCGGCGCAAACTCGGCGATGCCACGGGTCAAAGCCGAACCGATCCAGCCGCCCGCTCCGGTAATCAGAATGCGCTTGCCCTGCAGTGAAGCGGCCGCCTGTGCTCGATCGAGAGCCAGTGGCGGTCGATCAAGAAAGCCTTCCCATGCGCAGGGCGCCAGAATTGGTGCCGAGGAGGTTCCATTGTTGATGCGATTCATGTCGGCACTCCTTCCATTATGCGTTAGGCCGGGAACTTCCGGGGCTGAGGCCACCACCCTCTGCCTGGCAGCATCTCTATATACAGTTGGGCGGGGAGGGGAACGGGTTTTCGCGATTTCCTCCGCTTGTCGTCGGCCAAGGAGAATCGCAGCAACCGACGGACTCTTCTCGTTCCACCTACGACGTTGACCCCTCGAATTGTGGAGGGGTGGGGAAAACCAAGGCCGGCCGGAGCCGGCCTTTTCCTTAGCGCCGGCCCACAATTTGCACGAACCGCGTTACACAAGGGTAAATTTCCATGGCTGCAGTTGTGCGGGCGTTTTTCGGGTACTTATTTTTGGTCATGGTTGTTCGCATCGTAGGGCGGCGCCCCGGCAAACAGATGACACCTTTTGAGTTTGTGCTGATCTTCTTCATTGGCGGGCTTGCGCTCACCGCGATCGTAGGCGATGAAGTCTCCTTTACCAGTGCCCTCTGTCAGATCATTACCGTGGCTCTGGGACACTACATCCTCGCCTGGGCAAGATCCAAGTCGCAGCGCTTTGCCAGGCTGGTGGACGGAACTCCACTCATTCTTCTCGAAAAGCAAACCTGGCGCGCGGAGACGTTGAGGCATATGCGTATCAAAGACGACGACGTGATCGCTTCAGCGCGCGACTCGGGCATAAAAACGCTGCAAGAAATTGACTGTGCCGTTCTTGAGCGCAATGGGGAAATCAGCGTTTCTCAGTTGCAACCAGGCTCGTAAATCGCAGCATACAGAAAGTAGTTATGGCTACAAAACCCCTTACCAAGCCGGTCCAGGACTCGGTCGCCAAGGTCAATGATGAGGTCGCGGTCGGCGAAGACCTCGACTTTCAAAGGAAGTGGTGGCGTTTCGAGAATGCTGCCTGGGTCTTCTTTACTCTGATCATCGTTCTCGACTTGGCCGGCCTATTCGGACGAGGTCCTATCGCCAAGGCTGAGCGCCGCACCGCGGATGGCAGCATCGACGTGAAATATGAGCGCATAGAACGCACGGACTCTCCATCCATCATGAGCATTGAGTTTGGACCATCGGCGATTCAGGACGGCAAGATCCAACTGTACGTCAGCAATAGCCTGGTCAAACCGCTGGGAACCCAGCGGGTTATCCCTGCGCCGCAAGACACCGTCATCGGCGAAGGAGGACTCACTTATACCTTTCCCGCTACGAAGCCGCCGGCCAGCGTAGATCTCGCGCTGCAGCCGTCCGGCCCCGGCATTTATGACTTCACCATCAACGTCGTAGGTGCTCAGCCGGTACACGCGAAGATTGTCGTCGTTCCTTGAGGCTTTGACATGTCCACCATCATCCACGCGGTTTTTGGATATCTTTTCCTGCTGCTGATTGTGCGCTTGCTTAGCCGGCGCCCCGGCGGCCAACTAACACTCTTCGAGTTCGTCATCGTTTTTCTGATGGGTGGAGTCATCATCCTGAGCACTGTCGGGAAAGACCGTTCGGTCACAAATTGCGCCACTGCGATTCTCACCGTCGGCCTTATGCACTGGCTTGTATCCAGCATCAAAGGCAAGTATCCGCGCTTTGGCGCCATCGTCGACGGCACCCCACTCACTTTGCTGAAGAACGACGAGTGGCAGCTAGAGATTATGAAAGGCATGCGCATTGATCGGGAGGATGTCATGGCCGCAGCCCGGACAAAAGGAGTCAGCTCTATCCACGATGTTGCCTACGCGATCCTGGAACGCAATGGAGCCATCAGCATCATAAAAAACGAGAGTTAACGCTTTATGTCGCAGGTAAGCCAGCAGAATCGAGTGGGCGAGAACCAAACCATCGAGACAGATGTACCTGCTCGCCTGGATCGGCTTCCCTGGAGCCGCTGGCACACGCGCATCATTGCTGCACTCGGAACATCCTGGCTGCTGGATGGCCTGGAGGTCACCTTGGTCGGCTCGCTTTCCGGCGTTCTGGAAAGTAAGAGCGGACTTTCGCTCACCGATCCGCAGGTTACCTCGGCAGCCACGTTCTATCTTGCCGGAGCCGTTACCGGGGCCATTCTCTTCGGCTACCTCACTGACCGGCTGGGCCGCAAGAAGCTCTTTCTGGTCACCCTGGCTACGTATTCACTCGCCACCATCGCCAGTGCATTCTCCTGGAATTTTCTGAGCTTTGCCATTTTCCGGTTCTTCACGGGTTGCGGGATTGGCGGAGAATACTCCGCCATTAACTCGGCTGTGGACGAGCTTATACCCGGCAAGGTGCGCGGCACTGTAGACCTGGTGGTCAATGGAACATTTTGGCTAGGCGCGACTATGGGCTCACTCGCAGCCATGTTTCTGCTTCATGGACATGGGCTGTCCCCCGCAACCAGCTGGCGTTATGCATTCGGGGTCGGCGGCAGCCTGGGCGCGGCGGTGCTGATCCTCCGGCTTTACGTTCCAGAAAGTCCACGCTGGTTGATGCTGCGCGGTTATGAGGAACAGGCCAACAAAGTAGTCAAGGAGATCGAAGACAAGGTATCGAAGGGCGATCCTCGTAGTTTGCCCGCGCCGGAGGGGAAGAAACTCAAAATCATCGTCCGCGATCACACGCCTCTCAAAGAGATCTTTCGCAATATGATGGGCGATAACCGTCAGAGATCTTTCCTTGCTTTGACGCTCATGGTGGGTCAAGCTTTCTTCTTCAATGCCATCTTCTTCACCTATGCGCTGGTGGTGAAGAAGTTCTTTCACGTAAGCAATGATGATCTGCCGCGATACCTGTTGCCTTTTGCAATTGGTAGTTTCCTCGGCCCCATGGTGCTTGGGCCGCTGTTCGACAAAATAGGGCGAAAGCCGATGATTACGGCGACCTATGGTACTGCCGGACTTCTTCTGCTGGGCACGATTTATCCCTTCGTTCATGGAACTATCGGCGCCCGCGGATTGGGTATTTGTTTCACCCTGATTTTCTTCATTGCGTCCTCCGCAGCCAGCGCAGCTTACCTGACGGTGAGCGAGATTTTCCCACTTGAGATACGCGCCTTTGCAATTGCGGTTTTTTACTCGATGGGAACCCTGGTCGGGGGTGTGGGAGCGCCGCTACTTTTTGGTTTTCTCATAGCCAGTGGTTCCCGGGTAAACATAGGCCTGGGATATCTATTAGGCGGATTGCTTATGCTGGCGGGCGCAGTCTGCGAATATTTCATCGGAGTAGAAGCAGCGGGCAAGTCGCTTGAGACCATTTCGTCGCCACTGCAAAGTGCCAAGTAAGGCGTGAGAACTGCCGAGTCCCGAAGGGACGGCAGAAAATTTCCCAGGACGCTGGAGTCGGTGTGAGAACTCCCCCGGCACCCGTCCAGTTCCTACTGGGTTCTGTTAGGGACCGGCTCCTGCCGGGTGGAGTTTCTCACGCGGACGCGTTAGTCCTGGGTGAACTGGACCACACGCGAATGTTATTGACAATCGGTTTCAAACGGACCAGCTATCCCCTAGGCAGGAAGCTCGGCAGCACTGGGAAAGTCATGCTGTTGGCGGCCCAGGTCGCCGTCATATTTCACACTGCTCTTGAAAAGCTCATAACGGCCATCATCGAATTGCTTCGCATAGGACCGCAGTTCGCCGATCTGCTGCTCGGAAAGCGGCTTGAAATTGCGCAGGATCTCCAGATTCTGATCCAGAACGCCCATCGAATCCATGCCGCTGATGGTGGTCGACACACCCGGCAGGCTCATGGCAAACGTCAGCGCCTCTGTAGGGGTCAACGCTCCCTGCGAAATCATTTCCCCCGAACCGCCCATGCTCTTCATCCCGAAGACCGCCAGGCCGCGCTGCGCGGCCACTGGCAAAACCTGTTGCTGAAAGCTGCGATAGCTGTAGTCGAAGGGATTCAAAGGCATCTGGACGGTGTCGAAGGCAAAACCACCGTTGAGCATGGCCAGGTGAATGGAAGGATTCTTGTGGCCCGTAAAACCGACGAAGCGAACCTTACCCTGCTGCTTGGCCGCCGTGAGTGCCTCCAGAACGCCATCCGCGGCATAGCACTTTTCAGGATCGTTGTAGTACACCACTTCATGCACCTGCCATACGTCCAGGTGATCCGTCTGCAAGCGAGTGAGCGATTCCTCCAGCATGCGCATGGCGACATCCTTCTTCCGGCCGTGGGTGCAGACCTTGGTCATCACGATTGCTTTATCCCGCTTGCCCTTGAGCGCGGTGCCCAGGCGCTCTTCACTGGCGCCCTTGTAGTACTCCCACGCGTTGTCGAAGAAGTTGATTCCATGGTCCAGGGCCTTCGCCACCATATTGTTGACTTCGGGTTGTCCGGCCACGGTGCCGAGGTGGTAGCCACCCACGCCGAGAATCGAAACCTGGAGCCCGGTCTTCCCCATGGGGCGTAGCGAAGCCTGGAACTCCGCCACCGCTCCCCCAGTCTCTCCCTGCGGCCCGTTGTTTTGTCCCTTGGCGGAAGCCGCGCAGATCATGGAAACAGCACCGGTCATAGCGACACCTTTCAAAAACGTTCGACGGCTTTCCCAGCCTTTAGCATTGGTCTTCAATCGGCAACCTGCGGGAACGGTCTGCCCGTGTTCTGGGTGGCGTAAACCATTTGCTTTACTTCGACCTGCTCCATATCTAGTGGAAATTCGTGGGCAATGCGCGCTTCAGGGTTATCGAACTTGATCGAAGTTTTATAAAGCTCAAAATGGCCATCGCCTGCATAGGGCTTTGCGCGCTCGCGCAGAGCTTGCATTTCCGATGTTGAGAGCGGGGTGAAATCTTGAGCGATGCCCAAATTCTGTTCCAGGATCGGCATTTCCGAGACCCCAGAGATGGTGGTCGCCACCGGCAGGCTCATGGCATATTGCAGCAGTTCTTTAGCCGTGAAGACGCCTTTTTGTACCGGCTCCCCGTGGCCTCCGATCGGTTTCATGCCCAGCGCTGCGATGCCGCGACGATTCAGTACGGGGAGCACCTTCTGCTCGAAGGAAAAGAAATTGGCGTCGAAGGGATTGAGCGGCATCTGCACAGCATCGAAGGGGAAACCCGTGTCCAGCATAGCGAGATGAATATCAGGATCCTTATGCCCACTGAAGCCTACGAAGCGCACCTTACCCTGCTCTTTGGCCTTGTGCAGCGCTTCGGCAGCGCCATTCGGCCGGATAAACTCCCGAGGATCGTTTTGGAAAGAGACTCCATGAATTTGCCAAAGGTCGAGGTGGTCTGTTTGCAACCGTCGCAGCGACTGCTCCAGCATCTGCATGGCCAGCGATGCGTCCCGGCCGTGGGTGCAGACCTTCGTCATGAGGAATGCCCGATCGCGCACGCCACGCAGCCCTTTGCCCAGCCAATCTTCTGACTTGCCCCGGTTGTACTCCCAGCAGCAATCGTAGAAAGTGATGCCGCCATCGAGTGCGCGGTGGACAATTTCGACCGCCGTCACCTCGTCCTTGGCCGCGCCGAGGTGATGGCCGCCGAGGCCCAGGGCGGATATCTTCACGTCTGCCTTACCAAAGTTGCGGAGGGGGATCATTGAACTCACACGCAAATAGATGCATTGCCATTGGAATTTCGCCGCCTGCCTTTTGTGGGCGACTGCACGCGGCCGCAAATGTCACCTTTGTGTGATGAACCTGGCCTCCAACACTTTTTCGCATCTCTTATGGAAGAGAGCTTAATCATGAATGTGCTGGTAATGAATCCGGGAGGCAATTCCCTCAAGGTCGAGCCACAGCCATCGCCAAGGGAAAGTATATCGACAACACCATGGGATTCACCCCGCTCGAAGGGCTGATGATGGGCAGCTGGTCCGGCGTGACCCTGGCCCTCGACATGTTCTCTACCGGGTGGTCAAGGCGGTTGGCGCCTATCTCTGTGCGCTGGGCGGTGCAGACGCGGTGGTTTTTGGGGGAGGAATCGGCGAAAATACTCCCCTTATCCGCGAACGGGTATGTGCAGCCCTGCGCTGGTGTGGTTTGGAGATCGACGCCGAAAAGAACCGCACCCTGGTTGTGGGCGAGGGTAAGCTTTCCGCCCAAAGTCAACCCTTGGGGCCTTGGTCGTGGTTACCGAAGAAGGGTTGCAGATAGCCCATGAATGCAGCCAGGCCCTTTCAATTTCACGCTCTTAGCCCAATCCCAGACCCGCCCTTTTGAGGCGACAGCAGGTGGCGTCATTTGACGCTTTTATAGCCCGGGGCCCTCCGGTAGGCTCGGCCTTGTGGGCATCGATTCTCAAGCGGCAAGAACCAGCTGTTTCAGAGGGCCTGACAGGCAACCTTCGCTTTTTACCCTGGGCGCTCAGAGCGTCAGTAAGAAATGAGTGGCCCATGCCACTAGCAAGAGTGATCCCGTTTTCACCGCCTATTGACCCTCCCAGCCTCCATACAGACCAGCCGAACATCGTAGTCCAGATCGGCCGCGACGAAGAGCTTTTGCGGCTGCGGGCAATGGTCATGACTACAGCGGGATATACCGTCCAATCCATGACCCCGGACCAGGCAAACGGAGAACTCAAAAAGGCCCAGGGGGTTCAAGTCTGGGTCTTTTGTCACACCCTCGAGTTTTATGAGTTGGCACTTCTGGCGCTCGCCATTCGCAAGGAACGGCCGGGGGATAAGCTACTCCGCTTAAGCGGTCTTAACGATATCCGGCAAGTGCCCGGACTTTTTGATGATTTGCTGGAGCCGGTGAAGGGCGTGGATGATTTGCTCCGGACGATCGCCGATCTGGCTAAGCCGTAGCCGGCCCCCGTTACCTGGCGGCAAAGACAGGAGCGAGTTGGCCCACGTCGTCGACCGGACCCCCTAAAGGTATGGTCACCGAAAAAGCAGTCCCCTGAGCCTTACCTTCCGTACAACTGCGCCAACGAATTTGCCCCCCGTGTTTCTCTACGATGGTCTTGGAAATCCACAGACCCAGCCCATTGCCTGCTTCCGCCTTGTCACTTTGAAAGGCTTCAAACAGCCGCGCCCTGATGCGCTGCGGAATACCTCGCCCGTTGTCCGCCACCGTCAAACGGCCGTTGGTCGCCGACGCCCGCAGGCGCAGGCGGAGCAGGCCGCCGACGGGAAGTGCTTCGGCGGCATTGCGCACCAGGTTCGAAACCAGCTGAAGAAAGTCACCCGGATACACCGAGCCGATCAGCATATCCGGCAGTTCTTTCCGCACCTGGATCCGCTTCTCCTGCAGCAAAACAGAGTGGTAGCGCAAAGCCGTCTCCACCAGGGGAACCAGATCCTTGGGCTGCATCTGCGGCGTATCGCGGAAAAAGGAAAGGGTTTGTCGGGCAATGTACTGGATGCGAACCAGTTGTTCTTCGATCTGCGCGGCGCGGGCGCGGACCAGTTCCGGGTGGTCCGCCTCTTTCGCGAGGAGGTAGACAAGGTCAGCGATCGCCTGCGAAGGATTATTGATCTCGTGCATCACCGAAGCCGCGAGCCGGCCGGCCATGGCGAGCTTCTCCGAGCGGCGCAAGGCGATTTCCAGGCGAAGCGTGCGCTCGTCGCCTGGGGGATCGCGCTGGGAGCTAGCTGGAGTTATCTCCTTCATAACGACTCGTCTCCGCTGCAGCATGATTATGTAGAGGGCTGCAAAGGGTGGGGGGTTGCCGAGCGCAGGGAAAAGGTTGTTACCAGAAAGCGGCTGCGCGAACGTTACTTACGCCGTGGACCTCCGGGAGTCTTGCCCCGGCCCTTCTTTACCGTCCCCGGAGCGCCGGCTGCCGTTCGTCCGTCCACTCCATCGGGCTGGCTGGCGGAATTTCCCAACTCGCCCACCACGCTGAGTACGACGCCATCAATTCGGTTGTCCATGGTTCGATAGGGAACGATGCGCAGGATACACCACCTTCCGTCATTGTCCTGAACACTGAATTGTTTGGACTGGACCTGCTGGATCACATCGAGCAGGTTCTGTTCCAGATCGCCCATGTCGATTTTGAGCCTTAGCCTCGGCATGGGGCGGCCGATATCGTTGGAGTTAAGGCCGAGCGCCGCGGCCGCCTGGGGCGTGAAACGGCGAACACTGAGGTCGGCACTCAGCATAACAATGGGAAGATTTACGCTATACAGCAGGTTGGTGAGGTCATTGTTCAGCTGGGTAAGCAGTTCGTTGCGATGCTGCATTTCCTCGTTGACCGTATGCAATTCCTCGTTGGCAGACTCCAATTCCTCTTTAGAAGTCTGTAGTTCCTCATTCGTGCTCTGCAGTTCTTCATTGCCCGACTGAATCTCTTCGTTGGCCGATTGCAGTTCCTCGTTGGTACCTTCCTGCGACTCGATGATTGACTGCAGATACTCACGGGTTGCGGCTAATTCCTGCCCTAAATGGACAATCTGTCTGCCCAGTGAAGAATGTTCCGCGGTCACCATGGGGTCGAGAACCAGGGAGCTTGCCGGTATATTCGAAGTTCCTGGCGCCGGCAACCGATTTTCGGCAGGCGACGTACTTTCAAAAATAATCAGGAAACTGTTCTCCTGCTGGCTGGGAACCTTGAAAGGAACGACACGGACGGTGACAGTTTTGCCCTCCCCATCCTCTTCCACACGCACTTCCTGCCGTATGGCTTCAAAGCCTTTTTCCCGAGCTTCTTCGATTGCGCTGCGCAGCTCAAAGAGCAATCCGGGCCGCGCCATTTTTAGCAGATTGAGGCTGGCCCTTCCCGCTGGGAGTTCCAGAAACGATGCCGTATGCCCTCTGGTCTGCAGAATCTCCAGCTGATGATTAATCAGCACCGCCGGCGGCACATACCTCGACAAGAGCAGGCGGTCAGCCTCTCGCTGCAACTCCATCGGGACCTTCAGTGCTTCCGAAGGCTTTGATGATGAGGGCGATGGTTGTCCCCCATTCGGTTCCGGTTCAGGCCTGCCGACAGTAAAGCCAGAGGCCAGCGGCGTGGACACCAATCTCTTGCGAAAGATTTTTTGCTTTTTATCCGTCATTTCGAAAAGCTCCGAACCCGCCCCCAGTAGCCCCTCGGTACTTCCCAGCATAAGGAACCCAGTGGGGTTCAATGCATAGTGAAAAATCGGTATAACCCGTCTCTGCAGGGACTGACTCAAGTAAATCATCACGTTGCGGCAGCTGAGCAGATCCATGCGCGAGAAGGGAGGGTCGTTGAAGACGTTTTGCGTGGAAAAAATGCAGAGATCGCGGATTCTCTTGCGAATCTGGTAACCGCCATCGGTTTTGTGAAAAAAACGACGCAGCCGTACCGGCGTCACGTCCGCCTCGATGTTCTCCTTGTATACAGCAGCCCGGGCGCGCTGGATCGCGTTCTCGCTCAGGTCGGTGCCAAAGATCTGGACAGGAATGTCGGCTCGCTCTTCCCCCAGGTACTCCACCAGAGAAATCGCGTGCGAGTATGTCTCTTCGCCGGTCGAACATCCCGGAACCCAGATGCGGATCGGCGCCGAGGCGGAGGCTCGGGCCTGCAGAATGGCCGGATAGACCACATGGTGCAGAGCCTCGAATGCCTCTGGATTGCGGAAGAAGCTGGTCACATTGATAAGAAGATCGTGATAAAGAGAAGTCGCTTCCTGGGGTTCGCGCTGCAGGAAAACGGCATAATCCTTGAGTTTCTCGATCTTTTGCAGGGCCATGCGCCGCTGAATACGGCGCGCGATCGTCGGCGATTTGTATCCCGAAAAATCGACCCTGGTCCTCCTCCGCAGCAAGCGAAAAATCTGATCCATATCGCCTTCGTCGCCGCCTAGCTGCGCCGGTTCCTGCTTGTGTCCGTCGGCAATATAAGGGTGATGGCGGATGCGAGCGATCTCGTGCGCTATGCCCGCGGGTGTCATCACGAAGTCGACACAGCCGGACGCGATCGCGCTCACCGGCATGCCATCGTACTTGGCTGAAATTGGCTCTTGGGCGAAGGTGATTCCTGCTTCCCCCTTGATGGCCGCAAGCCCATGAGTGCCGTCTGACGCGGTTCCGGAAAGGATCACGCCGATGGCGTCGCTTCCGTGCGCCATGGCCAGCGACCGCAGGAAAGTATCGATGGTTGTATTGGAGGACCTTCGCTCCTGGCGGCTCCCCAGGTGAAGGACCCAATCCGCGATCGTCATTTCGCAATTGGGCGGGATCACATAGACATGATCGGGTGCAACCCGCATGCCCTCTGTTACCTGCACCACCGGCATCCGTGTAGCGCGGGCCAATATTTCGGTGACAGCGCTCTCCCGGGCGGGGTCCAGGTGAAGCACCAGAACATAAGCCATCCCAAGGTCCGGGGAAAGCTCCTTGAACATGGTCGTCGCTGCTTCCAGGCCTCCAGCCGAGGCGCCAATCCCGACGATGGGGAATCGTTGAGCGGGGTCCGGGCCGGCGCCGCCCTGTAAGGCAGCTTCCTCTGCTTTGAGAGGGGGCCGCTTGGGGGCGGGCGTTTTGGGCTTGCTCTTTACGGCTGTCATAAGGCAGGAAAGTTTAGATCACGAATGACCGATGGGTTTCTCTTGCAGAGAGGATACTCCTCCCCGTCCCCAGCGCCCTGTCAGTGCTTTTTATAGGACGGAGCCGGGGTCGAGAGCCGGCCTGTGCCTGGATGAGACGCCAGCCAAAGGCCTCAGGCGATCCGTTTGGATTGGCTTGCCAATGAGCTCGCCGGCGGTTCCGGGGGCACCGAAGCCGGAAGGGACCAGGGAACCGCCAGAGCATGGTTGCTCAGACGATCGCATCGTTCGGTAAGCAGGCGGACGGACTCGCAAAGCTCTTGCGTCAGCGCGTGATTGGCGTTCCGCAGGGCTCGGGCGGTGCGGATGCTTTCTCTTAGTGTGTTGCGTGCGGACTCCGTAGGTTCTGACCCCTTCGCCGCTAGATCCCTCACCGTGCCGCGAGCCGAGAAACGCGTTGCCAACCAGGCATCCAGGTCACTGCGATCGAGCAAGACGGCACTCTTATGCGATACACCGTTGGGACGGCGAACCGGAAGTCCGAGGTGACGTTCCCACCGTTGTACTGTGCGGACGCCCTTGCCCATGTACCTGGCGATATCTTTCCACGATGACAGTACGGCGGACTCTTCCGAGAGGTTCATCTGATCTTTCCTCGCGATTTAAGCGATTATAGTCCCCCTCGGGGCTCTTCGCAGAGGTTACTGCAATCCACTTTCGGGTAATCACTGGCAAAGACAGCGTGGTCAGGTAGACGACCCTGGCTGTCAAAAAGTGACACCGTCAAGTAACTGTATGAACTAACTCGACATCTGAGGACAAAGGGATGGGTGGAACCGGTGGCTCATCGAGATATCGTCGTGATCGGGGCCTCGGCCGGCGGGTTGCAGGCTTTACAACAGATACTGAGCGCAATGCCTCGCGATGTGGAGGCCGCACTCCTGGCCGTTCTCCATACCGCGGACCATTCCGGCAGCATGCTGGCCCAGATTCTGCAACGTAGAAGCAACCTGCCTGTTTCCCATCCCTGCGACAGGGACCCGATACAGCGCGGCCGGGTTTATATTGCTCCCCCCGGCTTCCACATGATCGTGGAGGCGGGCTTCTTGCGCGTGCTGCAGGGGCCGCGCGAGAACCTGCATCGTCCGGCCATCGACCCTCTGTTTCGCTCCGCGGCTGCCGCCTATGGCCGCCGGGTGATTGGCGTGATTCTGACCGGCATGCTCGGCGATGGCACGGCAGGATTGATGGTGGTCAGCGCCCGTGGCGGCGAAGCCATCGTTCAGGATCCGGCAAACGCTTCCTTTCCTTCCATGCCGAGAAGTGCGCTGGATCAAGTGCCCAATGCACATGTACTGCCACTGGACCAGATCGCGGACTTCCTGTTGCAACTGATTGGGGAAGATCTGCCTTCTGAGGCAGAACCCGCCAGTTCCTCTTTCCTGGAGCAGGCCTCCCTGGGTGCGGCGAAGGAAACGCGCATTGCCGAGCTCAATATGGATGAGGTTTCAAGCGAAGATCGCCTGGGTCATCCGTCGCCTTTCGCCTGTCCTGATTGCGGTGGTGTGCTTTGGGAGATTGAGCAGAGTGGATTTCTGCGCTTCCGCTGCCGGGTGGGTCACGCTTTTACTGCCCAGCACCTCGGGGTGCAACAAAGGCAGGCTGTAGAAACCGCGCTCTGGGAGGCACTGCGGGCGCTGGAAGAAAGCGCCTCGCTTTATCGACGAATGGCCGGCCGCGCGAAGACCTCACAACACGAGCTCCCGGCACGCTTGTTCCTGGAGCGCGCCTCTAATACCGAATCCAATTCAAAAATTCTGCGGGATTTTCTACTGCGAGTGAACCTGGTAGAAAGTGGCGAAAACGGCCTCACTGAATCTATCCCCGCGTCTTCTGAAAACTGTGACAGCATCGATTGACGGACATCCCGCAAAGTTCAGTAGCAGTAACTTCTCATCACGGCAACCCGCATTCATGCGGCGCATCCTACCTACCAGTGCTGACAATGGAGATGCTTTCCACGCTTCTTCCAATTGATACATCGCAGCACACCCCACCCCAGTTTTATTAAGGAGTTATTCATGAAAGTATTTTCAGCCAACATCCAGGACTTACGCAGCCTCTACGTGAGCAACTTAAAGAAAGCGCTCGATATGGAGCAGAAAATCACCAAGGCGCTGCCCGACCTTATCGAAAAATCGAATGATCCCGAACTGCTTACCGCGTTTCAAACCCACCTTGAAGAAACCAAGGGACATGCCTCCATGGTGGAGAGTCTGATACAACGCAATATTGGCGAGAGCAAGACAGAAACGTGCAAGGTAATCAATGGGCTCACTACCGAAGCTTCGGATACGATCAAGGATGTCACCGACTCTTCGATTAGAGACATCGCGCTTATCGGCGCCGCCCAACAGGTCGAGCACCATGAGATCGCAGTGTATGGAACTCTGCGGCGGTGGGCCGAAATTCTGGGCCTGGAGGATGACGCGATGGTTCTCGAAGCCATTGAAGGGCAGGAAATCAACGCTGATGAACTGCTGAGTGAGATAGCCGAGCGAGTCAACTTTCAGGCTGCCGCATAAACCGGACGGTCTGGAGATAGAAGCCTCAAAGGAAAAACGATGGCAAAGTACGGAAGCGCCGCAGGTAAGAGCGTCAAGAGTGCAATGCACCGCGAAAAAAGCGGCACTCTCAAGTCCGGTAAAGGCGGTAAGGGCGGCACGGTGAAGAGCAAGAAGCAAGCCATCGCTATTGGACTTTCCGAAGCACGTAAGAAGGGGGCTAAAGTGCCCAAAAAGAAGGCGAAGTAACTGCGTAGAACTTATCGCTGACGAGCTTAGGCACCCCCTCCTCCTTAAATATGGCGTTAATCAAGGGCCGAACAAGATTCGGCCCTTGCCTTGCCCCGGCCACAAATCCTGCATCATACATTGAGCTATGAACCTCTTCGACCCAAGCCCCAGGTCTGCCTTGGAGTTCTTGCCTTCGCGCCAGGATCTGGCCAGCTTGCGAGAGGCGTCCAGGCATTGCCATAATTTCGACTTACAAAGCACCGTGGAGAGGTGTTTCCGACATCGAACGGACCGGTAACCGCGATCATTCATCCCTCCGCGATCCTCCGCATGCCTGAGCCGGCCGCGAAGGAAGCGGAGATTGGCGGCCTGGTTTCGGATCTTAGGTTCGCCGCGGAATACGTGGCGCAGCTTCAGCGGTGAACGAGTGGAGTGACCAGGACGGCTACCACAGTTGATAGCCGCATCCTAGAGTTGTGCATGGCATCGGAGGAACTGTGAGGGCTGCCAAAGTTACCGTAAAAGTAACAAAAGATTCGGCCGAAGCAACTTCAACCGAGAATTCAACCGTGATCGTAACCGGCTCTGAACGGTTTGGAAGATTCGCCGCCCGAAGTTCGCACTATCTCGGCTCCCGCTGGGCATTTGTGATAGCGATTGGGGTCATCGTTGCGTGGGCTATCACCGGACCACTTTTTCATTACTCTGATACCTGGCAGCTGGTCATCAATACAGGCACAACGATTGTCACGTTTCTCATGGTGTTCCTCATTCAGAACACTCAGAATCGCGATGCAAGAGCCATTCATTTGAAGTTGAACGAACTGATTCACGCAGTAGACAAGGCCAAGAATCAAATGATCGATGTGGAGAACTTGTCTGACCTGGAGCTCGAGGAGCTAGCCAAGACCTACGAAAAGATTCGGGCAAGCGCGCAGGACCGCCACCAGGTGCGGAGCCATGCTGCGCCACAGTAAAAAGCCGGGCGGGAAATCGGGGGGATCTCCGGGCAAGATACATATCGGCATTTCGGGATGGAGATATCAAGGCTGGCGCGGTGTCTTTTACCCGGAGAAGCTTGCGCAGCGGCGAGAGCTGGAGTTTGCCTCCCGGCAGTTCGATACCATCGAGTTAAATGGATCGTTCTACTCGCTGCAACGTCCTGAGAGCTTTTGCAGGTGGCATGCCGAGACACCGCCAGAGTTTACTTTTGCCATCAAGGGCTCCCGCTATGTAACCCACATGCTTAAACTGCGGAATGTCGAAGGGCCGCTGGCGAACTTTTTTGCCCAGGGGCTGCTGCATTTTGGCACCAAACTCGGGCCCATTCTCTGGCAATTCCCTCCCAACTTCCAATTCGATCCCGAGCGGCTCAAACTTTTCTTTGCCCTACTGCCCAGGACGCGAAAGCAGGCGGCCGAGCTGGCGCGTAACCACGATGAGCGTCTGGAAGACCGTTCATGGTTTCAAGTCCACCAGGATGCTCCCTTGCGACACGCCATCGAGATTCGCCATGAGAGTTTTGTCAACGAGGAGTTTATTAAGCTGCTCAGAAGCCATGGAGTGGGGCTCGTGGTGGCGGATACGGTGGAGTGGCCGCTGTTGATGGACCTGACTTCCAGCTTTGTTTATTGCCGTCTTCACGGCAGCCAGGAGCTATACGCCAGCGGCTATGATGCCGAGGCGCTCGACACCTGGGCTCGGCGCGTCGTGACCTGGGCGTGGGGTGGCGAGGTTTACGACGGCAGAAGAGCTAGTAAACACGACGCACCCACACGAAAGCGTCGCGATGTCTTTGTCTATTTCGACAACGATATGAAGGTCCGGGCGCCCTTCGATGCCGCGCAGCTGCGCGATCGCGTCCATAAGTTGCTCGCCGGGTGGCGGGAAGAGCCGTAATGAACTTGAGCTACGGCCGGCGCATCGTACAGATACAATTCCCTCCATGGATAAGCCCGCAGAACAGGACCCCAGGGTGTACTTCGCAGCAGAGAGAACCTTTCTCGCCTGGATTCGTACCGGGCTGGGTTTGATGGGCGTTGGCTTCGCCGTCAGCCGCTTCGGACTGTTCCTTCGCGAGCTTAGTGCCGGCGCCTCCCATCTCCCCGCCCGAACCACTGGGCTCTCCCTCTGGTCGGGAGTGATGTTGGTTGCGTTGGGCGTCATCGTAACTCTTTCCGCAGTGGTGCGGCATTTTCAACTGGTCCGCGAGCTGAGTTCAGGAACGTGGAGAGCTGGTCGAGTCTCCACCGATGCGGTCATCCTGGGGCTAGTGCTCGCCGCGATGGGTATCGCTATGGCCCTCTATCTCACCCTGGTTCGTTGAAGGACTACCGAGATGAACGCTGCTGATTTTCGACGTCTTGCGCTACTTCTGGATGGTGCGGAGGAAGGTTCGCATATGGGCTCGCCTGACTTTCGGGTAGGGGGCAGAATATTCGCTACGCTCGCGCATCAGCAGCAGGGTTATGGCAACTTGATGCTTTCACCGGAACAGCAAGCGGCTTTTGTTGCTGAGCAGCCCGAAGTGTTTTTGCCGGTGGCCGGTGGATGGGGCAGAACGGGGCAACCCACATCCGCCTGGCGGCGGCCAACGAGGATGTACTTGCCGGGGCACTCCATACTGCGTGGAAGTTAAGGGTAGAGAAGAAGGGCAAGGCTGGAAAGACGAAGCGTACGTCCACCGTGCCTAAGCCCGCCGCCAAGAGCAAGAAACCCAAGCCTCGATAGCACTTCACCAGGCGGAGATCACCAGTCAGGAAATCAGCGAACGGGCCTGGTCCCGCGCGCGCTGCAGAGTCTCCACGATATCGCCGGTGGGATAGAACTCCATGGCAATTGTCCCCTTGTAGTACAACTGCGCCAGCTTACGATAAATGTTGAGGTAGTTGATCTCGCCGGTCCCGGGTTCGTGACGTCCGGGAACGTCGGCAATGTGAATCAAGCCCACCTGGTCGATGTGGGCATCGAACTTCTCAATCAGATTTCCGAACTCCCGCTGCTCGTGATAGACGTCGTACAGCACTTTCACGTTGGGGCTACCCACAGCCTTGACGATCTCAAACGCTTCAGTCACGCCATCCAGGTAGATGGTTGGGTTCTCAATCCGGTCGATGGGCTCGATGACCGCCACCAGGCCGGCGCTGCTAAGCACATCCGCGGCGCGTTTGAGCGCTTCGATAGATGCCGTGTGCTGGCTGCCGGCGGGGGCCCCGTCGATGCGCTTCCCCGACAGCAGAATGATCTGCTTGCACTGCAATCGCTGGGCGGCTGGGATGAGACCCTTGAGTGCAGAGAGAAACGCATCGCCTCCGGCTGGATCCGCGAAGCCGGAGCTCACCCCAGAGGTCGCATCCACAGAAATCTTCAATGTCTCCATGCGCGCGAGAATCCGGCGATAGTCATCGTCGGACCATTTCTTGAATTCCCCGACGAGTTCCACGTGGTGGTAACCGGCCTGCGCAACGCGCTCCAGATTTTCTTCGAAGGTACCAAATTTGTTTAACGTCCAGATCATGACGGAGAACTGTACGCTTGCCGGGCCAGTTGGCTGGCCTGTATCGGCCACCGTCTGTGCAGCGAGGGGAGCCAGGGCGCGGCCAGCTAGAGATGCCGCGGTCATGCCTACGAGAGTCCTGCGAGTGAGCATGCGCTGCATGGTAGCAGAGAAGCCTATCCCAACGCACGGCACTCGCAGACCAGGCTATTTGGGCAGCGCGAAGGCCACCAGGCTGCCGCCCGAGGGCGCGGGAGATTTTCCTCCGCCGGCTGCGATTACGATGTACTGCCGGCCGTTCACTTCATACGTGCAAGGAGTAGCATTTCCGGCCGCGGGAAGCGTGGTTTGCCACAAGACCTTGCCGGTGGTCTTGTCCAAGGCGCGAAAGACCTTGTCGTAAACGGTAGCGCCGATAAACAGCAGACCACCGGCAGTCACCACCGGGCCGCCGTAGTTCTCGCTGCCTGTGCCGGTGAGACCCTTGGCGGCCAGTTCAGGATACTCGCCGAAGGGAATCTTCCACACCGTCTTGCCGCTATTCAGATCGATTGCCGTTAAGGTGCCCCAAGGCGGCTGAATCGCCGGATAACCGTCTATGTCAAGGAATTTATTGTACCCGTCGCTGATGTATTTCGGGTCGAGTGGCGATGGGCCGTTATCTTTCACCACCTTTTCCTTGCCGTAGTAGACGTATTCAAAAACGGCCTGCAGTTGATCTTTACCCAGGCTGGAGAATCCGGGCATGCGGCCGGCCCCTTGCGAGATCAGCTGCTTCACCGTCCCCTCATCGTAGCGATCGGAAACACCGATCAATGAAGGGAACTCCGGAGGCGCTCCTTTCATATCGGAACGGTGGCAAGCGGAACAGTTGCGCAGAAAAATGTCTCGCCCATTGGCCTCTGCCGTACGCGGCTTCTGTGGCACCAGGCGCAAAACCCAGGCCATCTCATTGGCATTCACATACAGCAAGCCCGTCGTCGGATCGAAGGCGCCTCCGCCCCACTCCGCGCCTCCATCGAAGCCGGGGAAGATGATGGTGCCCTGCGTACTAGCGGGAATGAACTGGCCATCACTGCGCAATTTCATGAATCGCTCGAGTGCTTCCTGGTGAGCCTCGGGGGTGCGCGTCGTAATCATATCCGCGGTCAGCTTTTGCCGCGCGTAAGGAGCCGGCAGCACGGGTAGCGTCTGCTTTTTAGCGGTGACCTCACCCTCAACATCCGACCGCGGATAGCTCCGGGTCTCCATCGGAAACAGCGGCTTGCCCGTCTCTCGATCAAAGAGAAAAACATACCCTTGCTTGGTCGTCTGAGCCAAGGCGTCTACATCTTTCCCGTTGTGTTTCACGGTCACCAGGGAGGGCGGCGCCGGCAGGTCGCGATCCCAGATGTCGTGATGGACCAACTGGTAATGCCAAATTCTTTTGCCGGTTTCCGCGTTGAGGGCGATCAGGCAGTTGGCGAACAAATCGTCGCCGACTCGATTGGCGCCGTAAAAGTCCGAGGCTGCCGACCCGGTGGGAACAAACACAACTCCGCGTTTCGCGTCGACCGTCATGCCGGACCAATTGTTGGCTGACCCACTGTACGTCCATGCGGTCTTAGGCCAGGTGTTGTAGCCAAGCTCGCCGGGATGAGGAATGGTATGGAAAGACCACCGCAACTGCCCGCTGTGCGCATCGAAGGCGCGAATATCTCCCGGAGACGCGGGGAGCACCTCACTCATCAGGCCGCCGACGATGACCAGATCTTTGTAAACCACCGCGGGGCTGGTCATGCTGACCCAATTCAAGGGCTCGCGGCCCAGGCCTTCACGCAGATCGATGCGCCCTGATTTCCCAAATGAGGTCACCGGCTTTCCGGTTTGAGCGTCCAATGCCATAAGATACTGGCGCACACCAACGAAGATGCGTTGATCTTTTCCGTCGGCCCAATAGGTGACGCCCCGATTGCGCACTTTGCCGACGTTTTCGAGACCTAGCTTGGCATCGAACCGCCAGTGCAGTGTGCCCGTCGCTGCATCCAGCGCGACTACGTCCCCATTGGGCGTCGTCGCATACAAAACCCCATCTACCACGATGGGATTGCACTCCATCTCCGATTTCGGATGCTGGTCTCCGCTATCGAAGGTCCAGGCAACCTCTAAGGAATGCACGTTATCGCGGTTGACCTGGTCCAGGGTCGAGTAATGGATGTTATCCGGGCCGCCGTAGACGCCCCAGGTGTTATAGGAACCACCGGTCGCTTGAGCGTGGACGGGGATGGCCACCCAAAGGGCCAGAGCGATCAAAAAATGTTTGGCTAACATGCGTTGATAGTTAACCACAAGCGTCCAGAGTTTACAGCCACCACTCCGACCGTAACTCTATCCCTGGAACTACATCCGTCGGCATTCCCGGCTCGGGCGCCCAGATCTTCAGACCCTGGGCGGCAAATACCCGCTCGATCGGCTGCCGCCAGGCATGCAGAGCAAGCGAGAACAGTCCCCAGTGAATGGGCATCATCAACCCCGTGGCGCCCATGGCGCGAAAGGTTCTCACCGCTCCATCCGGCCCCATATGAATATCGGCCCACATGGGGTCGAAAGCGCCAATCTCCAGCATCGTAAGATCGAAAGGCCCATAAGCCTGGCCAATCTCTTTAAATCCCTCCCACTCCCCTGAATCGGCCCCGTAATAGACACGGTGCCTGGGTCCGGCGAGAACAAACGAGGCCCACAGCGTCTCGAATCGGGTCAAGAGACTCCGTCCTGAAAAGTGGCGCGCCGGCAGGGCGGTCAACTCCACCTCCCCCACCCGCAGGCTCTCCGTCCAGTCCAATTCGCGCACATCGTTCACCCCCAGCTTCCTGAGGATGTCGCCCACGCCAAGCGGCGTCACCCACTGCGCCCCGGCGATGGCTTCGCTCTGCGCCAATTGAGCGATGGTGTGCGCCCCAAGATGGTCGTAGTGGTCGTGCGAGAGGAGCACCACGTCGATGCGCGGCATCTCCTTGAGCGGCAGTGGAGGGGCGAAGAAGCGTTTTGGCCCTGCCCACTCATACGGCGCGGTCCGCTGTTCCCACACGGGATCGATGAGCACCCGTAGCCCATCAATCTCCAGCAGCATGGACGAGTGCCCCATCCACGTCACCCGCAACCCGGTCGCCGGTGGCCTCTCATACACCCGCGGATCGGTGCGGAAAGGACCGAGACTTCGTTTTGGCGTGCGCTCCTCCCGGTTGGTCATATAGGCCCACAGCACGTAGAAAAAAGTCGACCACCCACCCACCGTGGTGGGCACCGGATTCATATAGAGCTTGCCCTTACGTAACGCCTTTCCGAGCATTCCCATCCTTATCAGAGTGTTGAGGGCGACTGAGCGCTGCAAAACCTGATTTGAGAGCAACCTTTATGTACAGTCAGTGATCCTACTGTAATGACGACGGAGACGAATGGGCAGGCCAACGATCCATATCACCTACAGCGCTTCGTCGACGCCCAAGCCTCGTGCTTCGCACAAGTACGGTCAGAGCTGATAGCCGGCCAGAAGCAATCCCACTGGATGTGGTTCATCTTCCCCCAGATAAGAGGTCTCGGTTCGAGTCCTATAGCGCAGCGCTTCGCCATCTCTGGTCCCGGCGAGGCCGATGCCTACCTTATGCACCCGGTTCTTGGCGAGCGGCTCCGCGACTGCACCGCCTTGGTCAATGCTGTGAATGGCCGCTCCGTTAGCGACGTCTTCGGCTATCCCGATGATCTCAAGTTCCACTCCTCAGTCACCCTATTCGCATGGGTAGTCGAGCACGGCCCTCCATTTCAAAGGCTGGGAAATCATGTCTTCGCCGAGGCCTTGACCAAATACTTCAACGGAGTGCCGGACCAGGCTACGCTCGACCGGCTGCAACGCTAACAGCCTCGTAGCCAGTTCAGCCTCCGCCCTGCTGGCGCTTCCACTCCGCCTCAAACGCCTGCTGCCGTTCGGCTACAGCTGCCCGGTAACCCTCTGGATCAATCCACACCTTCTCACCGGCTCCGGCCTTTGTTTGCTGCAGTTTTTCGAGCATTCCAAAGTAAGCACCATGCGCCCCGAGGAAAATATCGCAAGGCAGGCTCTTGAGGGTAGCAAAGGTTCGTTGATAATCCGCGGCAATACCAGGATAAGAAGCGGGTCGCCCCGGCTGGTCGACGAGGCGGAATCCGGGGTTCACATTCCAGCTCCCCACAATCACCACATCGCGAAGCTGGCCGCCCACGGGCGCCCGCATCGTCCAGGTGGTGCAGCCGCGGGTGTGGCCGGCAGTCTTATGTGCGACCAGTACTGCACCCCCCAGCCGCACTTCATCGCCATCGTGCAACACACGATCCACCTTCACTGCCGGATAAAGATCTTTGGTGTAGTAGAAGTCCTTGGCGCCGCCACTCTCCACCACCGGCACATCGCCATCCATCACCATGTACTTTGCGCCCGTCAGCCGCTTGACCTCTGCGCTGCCCGCGTCATGGTCAGCATGTGAATGGCTGATCAGCAGGATCTTGATGTCGCTGAAGTGAAACCCAAGCTGCTCCACGCTTTTTTTAATCAGCGGAGGCGAACTTTCCAGGCTTGAGTTGATCAGGATATCGCCTTCTGAGGTCACCACCAGGTAGGACGCCAGATCCTTGCTGCCCACGTAATAGAGGTTGTCCGCAATCCGGAATGGCGCGATCGGCGTAGTCCAGTCGGGATTTTCCGCGGCCCATACGCAGCTGGCCGGCAAGAGCAGCAGAAGGCACATCCAGGTTTTAAGCCAAGGCTTAACCATTAATCCTCCGATAAGTATTTCTACAGTCTTTGTGCGCCTATGTGCCACCAAACCAATTAGAAACTGGACGGGTGCCCCACGTTCGCCTCAGCGTGCGTGGGCCGAAAACGATATGTTTCGAATGCTTTTACTTGGTCGATATAGCAAAAGCTATGGTGGGCTTCGCCCGTCTTTCTCGGCCCACGTACGCTGAGGCGAACGTGGGGCACCCGTCCAGTTTTTAATTGGCTTTGTTAGGGAACAGACTCCGCAGGGATCCGGCTCGGGATCCCTACCAGAGCGCAATATTCAGAACCACGAAAACGACGGCAACAACGCCTCCCCAGAATATTGGTTCGTGGTACCAATGGCATTTGTCCTTTGTCGGCAACGTAGTGGCGCCCATGACCAATCCTTCCAGTTCGTGCACGCTCCGCGGCTTCGTAACCAGGCTCACCAGTACGGTAACGCCCACACAAACCAGCCAGGCCCACAACGCGCGGTACAAATTCTCGGCCATATCTTTTGCGTCCGGAGAGAGCGCGACATAGCGTAAGGCCGAGGGGTTCTTTACCACCCAAACCCAAAGTCCGATCGAAGTGACCGTGCCGGCAAGCAGACCCCAGAAGCCACCCTGGTTGGTTGCGCGCTTCCACAACATGCCCAGGATCACAGTCCCGAAAAGCGGCGCAATAAAGAAGCTGAAGAGTTGCATGGCATAGTCCATGATGCTGGCGGAATGCTGCACCAGGTAAGCGGTCGCTACGGATACCAGCACCCCGACCAGCGTGCACCAACGGCCCATCGCCACGTAATGGGCGTCTGCGGCCTTCTTATTCAGGAACGCGCCGTAAATATCGTAAGTCCATACCGTCGAGAATGCGCTCACGTTGCCCGCCATTCCCGACATAAAACCTGCGATCAGCGCAGTGACTCCGAGCCCGATAAGCCCAGGTCCGCAGTAGCGCACCAGCATCAGGGGCAGAACCTCATTGTAGCTGTGTCCGTTGGTGGCCACGGCCACGCCCTCGGGCACCAGATGAAACGGCAAAACGGCTAGCGCCAGCAGTCCAGGAAGGATGACAATGAGGGGCACCATCATCTTGAAAGCCGCGCCGATGATGGGCGCCAGCCGCGCAGAGCGAAGGCTATTGGCCGCGAGCACGCGTTGCACCACCAGAAAATCAGTGGTCCAGTAGCCAAACGACAGTACAAAACCCCACCCCAGAACAAGGCCGGTCCAGTGGATCCCCATGGGATTATCCTTGAAATGGCCCATGGTGCTCCAAAGGTGGGTGTAGTCTGACCGTCCTAAGTTGGTTTGGATCCGCTGCGTTAGATTTCTCCAGCCCCCCACTTCGATCATGCCGAGAATAGGGACCAGCAGAGCCCCCGCCCAAATCAGGACGAACTGCAAAATCTCATTGAAGATTGCGGACCGTAGGCCTCCCAGGGCCACGTAGATCGCGACCACCAGAGAAGAGAGCCAGATGCTGAAGTTCAGATTCCATCCCAAAACGACCTTCATCACCAGCGCCATGGAGTACATGTTTATGCCGCTCATCAGGATGGTCATGAAGGCAAAGCTGATGGCAGAGAATGCCCGCGTGGGATTACCGTAGCGCAGATGAAGATATCCGGGAACGGAGTAGACCTTCGAAATGTAGTAGAACGGCATCATCACCAGCCCCAGAAACAACATGGCTGGTATGGCCGCGACCCAGTACGCGTGCAGCGCGAGTATGCCGTACTGATAGGTGGATCCGGCCCAGCCCATCAATTCCAGTGAGCCGAGGTTAGCGGATACAAAGCTCAATCCCGCTATCCACGCCGTCATCTCCCGGCCGGCCATAAAGAATTCTTTGCTGGTCCTGGTGCCGCTCTTTACGTAGAAGCCGATGAAGAGGACCATGGCGAAATAGACTGCGATAATCAACACATCCACTGGAGACAAATGAATGAGCTGCTTACTGGCCGGGGCTGCCGCGATCAAAAAGCCGGCGCCGGAAGTCACTGGCTGAAGCAGAACCGTCAGAACGAGTGACAGGTCGGGCATACTTCGGTGTTCCTCCTCTTACGGGGCTTGTGGATAGCCCGCGGCGGCTTGAGCCACTCTCCTTGTAACCGGTCGACAACAGGTTTGTCACCTATCACTATTCAAGGCCCAGGAAATTCCGCTATAGTGAGCCCTCTATCGCCAAAATCATTTCGGTCTACGTCAAACAGCAGGCGTCGCGGACCCGGATTTCCTGTGAAGCTCGTTGGCGTTGATGAACTCCATGCGGCTTTCCTTGATGAAAGCCGCACACGTGGCCGATGATTGGTACCGCGAACAGGAAATCCGGGGGATGATCGCGCAATCTCCGCGGCCTGAGTCCGAAATAAAGTGCGGGGGAAGATAGATGAGCTTTCGCGGGTTGCTGATGAGTTTAGCAATGTTGACCGGCGTCGCAGCCGCGCAATCACTGAACTGTGATCTGCAAGGCTACAAGACCACGGATGGGCTGAAGGCGACCACCAGCGGCGGCGTAGTGACGATGACTTGGCAAGGCGAAGGAGCCCAGGAGCTTCGGGCATCATTTGGCATCCGCGACGGTCAGCCCTTCATTCAGGAACTTGCTGCGCGGGCAGGTTCCGGCAAATGGACTGTGCTGGGGAAAGATCTTTCCCCGGATTTTCAGGTATCGACCGGAAAGCGGCGCATCTCGCAGGCTCAACGCACACAGTTGCAGGCCCTGAACCTGGACACGCCTGAAGAGGAAAGTAAGCGAAAGTGGAACACCTTTTGGGACGCCCCCCTGGTGATTCCGGGTCGAGGCGACACCACAGATTTGCCGCGCACCGAAGCCGAAATTACCCATGCATCCGTCAGCTACCAGTCCAGCACCTGCAAGGTAGCTACCGAGGGAAACCAACTGAGTGTCACCTTTGATGGATTGAAGCTGGGCATCTTTGCCGGCGATCTGCGGTTCATTGCCTACAAGGGAACAAACCTACTTCGCCAGGAAGCGGTCGCCAAGACCCAGGAACCTTCCGTCGCCTACATCTACAAAGCCGGGCTAAAGGGCTTTCCCATTACCCCCGAGACCAAGCTGATATGGCGTGACACCGCCGAGCACACCCAAACCGAATACTTCGGAGGGGCGCCGAATACAGAACCGGTCGCTCTACGGGCGCGCAATCGCATGGCGATTCTGGATGTCGGCCCAGGCTCCCTGGCCGTGTTTCCCTCGCCCCACAAGTTCTTCTTTGCCCGCGAGGACGAAGTAAACCTCGGCTTCGTTTATTACCGTAAAGACAACGACTCCTCATTCTCTCTCGGCGTCATGTGGCCTGATCAGGGCGAGGGTTATCATCCCTGGGGTGCAACCGACGCCGAATGGAAGCGGCGCACCGAAACCTCGCGAGGGCATGCGGACAATTATGCCCTCTACAACGCGCCTGCCGGGACTGAGCAGCGCATGGCTGTCTACTATTACCTGAACGCCGGGGACGATCGGTCCACACGTGAGTCCGTCCTCGCTTATACACATAACGATGTTTTCAAGCCCGTGCCCGGTTACAAGGTCATGACCGGCCACTTCCACACCGACTTCAACGAACAGCTGCGCGATCGCAATACGCTGGATTATCAGCCACCCTGGGTCGCAGTCTTCCGCGCCCTCGGAGTCAACATCCTCTACTTGGCAGACTTCCACGACGACTCGCATCCCAGCGATCCTGGGCCTATTCGCTTCGCGGAGCAGAAAGTCTATTTTGAAGGCTCACAGCGTGTCTCCGACAAAGACTTCTTAGTCATTCCGGCAGAAGAGCCCGATGCCTACATCGGCGGCCATTGGTACCTGATGACTCCCAAGCCGGTTTACTACACACATACTTTGGGCCCGCATGAGGCCAAAGCAGGGCCGAGTACAGGCAATAACCGTCCAGAGGGCCAGCCATTCGAAGAGGATCTTCCAGGGTACGGTCATGTCTACCACCTGGGCTCCGCAGAAGACATTCTGAACTTTGTCAACAAAGAGAATGCCATCATGTGGACCACGCACCCGGAAACCAAGAACTCCGAAGGCTATCCCAGAGCTTATAAAGACAAACCGTTCTTCCTGAGCGACCGGTTTATCGGCGCCTCATGGGAATCTCTTCCGGTTGACTTGTCAGAGAAGGAAGAGTGCGAAGTCCGCTGCTTCGGAGTCGAAGACGACATGAGCAACTGGGCGCCAAAGGCGAAATTCATGATTACCGAAGGCGATACTTATACCAAGTGGCCGGACGATGAAACCTATCCCCAACTGGCCATCAACTATCTCAAGCTGGATAAGGTTCCCCTGTACAACGAAAGCTGGTCTCCAGTTCTGGAGGCGATTCGGCGCGGAGACTTTTACGGCACCAATGGTGAAGTGCTATTCCACAACTGGGGCGTTCAGGGCAGCGGTGCAAAGAGTGTCTATACAGCCAGCATCGAATACACCTTCCCGCTCGAGTTCGCTGACCTGGTGTGGGGCGACGGCACCAGGACCGAGCACAAATTCATCGACCTCAGGGACACCATGCCTTTCGGCACCAAGGAGTTCAAGATTCCCTTCGATGCCACCGGCAAGAAGTGGATTCGACTCTCCGTATGGGACTCGACGGGTAGCGGTGCCTGGGATAATCCGATCAATCTGAAATAGGCGGGTTACCGCGAGATGCGCATACTTCCGGCAATTGTCGTTGCGGCCGCTTCTGCATTCGCATTCTCACAAATAACTCCGAAGACCGGGGACTGGCCTGTGTATGGCCACGATCCGGCAGGGACCCGTCATTCGCCGCTGGCGCAAATCAACACCACCAACGTGAGCCATCTGCAGCGGGCCTGGACCTATCACACCGGAGAAAAGGGCCGGTCGTTTGAGGCGACGCCGATCTTCGTCGACAACGTTTTATATCTTTCGACGCAAAATCAAAACATCGTAGCCCTGGATCCGGAAACCGGCAAAGAGATTTGGAAATACACCAATCCCAAGCCCTCAGGCGCCGAGAGCCGGGGAGTTGCTTACTGGCCCGGCGACAAACAGAATCCACCGCGGATCCTGTTCGGCACCGGGGACGGGCGGCTGTTGGAACTGGACGCGAAGACGGGCGCACCCGTGGCAACATTCGGTACGATGGCGCCATCGATCTGAGAGCTGGCGTGGCGGACAAATACCCTAACGCTCACTTTTCCATCAGCTCACCGCCGGTCATCTACCGCAACGTCGTGATCGTTGGCCCATCGACACAGGAGGCAGGCAGCGTGGGGCCTGTCGGCGATCCACGGGGTTTCGATGTGCGCACGGGAAAGCTTTTGTGGAGCTTTCACACTGTTCCAAGACCTGGAGAACCGGGCAACGATACCTGGGGGACGAACGGATGGAAAGACCGTGCCGGCCCGAGCCAGTGGGGTTTGGATACTGTCGATACCGAACGCGGTCTGGTGTTTCTGCCGGTGGGCAATGCTGCCGACAGCTATTATGGCGGCGACCGCGAGGGGCCAGATCTGTACGCGAATAGTGTCGTTGCTCTCGATGCGCTCACCGGCAAGCTGCGCTGGTATTACCAAATGGTCCACCACGATCTGTGGGACTACGATATGAACGCGCCGCCGGCGTTGATCGATGTCAAACACAACGGTGAAGTTATTCCCGCCCTCGCAGAGACGAACAAGATGGGCCTATTGTTCATTCTCGATCGAAGGACCGGCAAACCAATCTATGGTGTTGAAGAGCGCCCTGTGCCGAAGGGGGACATTCCCGGCGAATGGTATTCACCAACCGAGCCGTTTCCTCTTAAGCCGCCTCCGTTGTCCCGGATGACCATGACCATGGATGACGTCTCGAAACGTACACCCGAGGCGGAGAAGTTTTGTGGCGAGTGGTTTAGCCGCTTGCGCTCTCAGGGAGCCTATACGCCCTTCGGCTCGACTGCCTCGCTATCCATGCCCGGAACGATGGGAGGGGGGAACTGGGGCGGCGTCTCCTTCGATCCGGACCTTGGCTACATCTTCGTGAACACCAGCAGCCTGGGCACTGTCGGGCAGATGGCGCCCACGGTGGCCGGGTCGGCTCTGCCCTATCACAACCTTGGCGGTTACACTCGTTTCATCGATCAGGAGGGATACCCGTGCCAACAGCCGCCCTGGGGCGAACTCATCGCTGTGAACGCCAATACCGGCGACATCGTTTGGCGAAAACCACTTGGCAGCTATGACGAACTGGAAGCGCAGGGCATGAAGAATACCGGCGCAACGAATATCGGTGGCTCCATCGTGACCGCCGGCGGCCTGGTATTTATTGCCGCGACTACTGACTCCAAGTTCCGGGCCTTCGATTCACGAACCGGCACTGAGCTTTGGGTGACTAAGCTCGACGCCAGCGGCACCACCGTACCGATGACTTATCTGGGCCGCGATGGCAAGCAATATGTCGTAGTTGCCGCCGGCGGCACGAACCGCTTCAGGATGATCGCCAACACCGCGGACAAGAATTCAGACGCTCTCATTGCCTTTGCCTTGCCCAACCCTCAAGATGTGCTGCTCAAAATTCGTCACACGCCGCCGGCCGCTCCCCCAAAGCCAAATATCTCCGCCAGTGCAGCCTCATCGGGCGCTGCAGCAGCAGCTTTGCCGGAAGGGGAGGGAAAAGCAATTGTCCTCTCGGTATGCACAAAATGCCACGGACCAACGAACTTCTCGACGCTTCGCATGAGCCGCACGGGTTGGGAAGATGAAGTGGAGGATATGAAGGATAAAGGCGCAATCGGAACGGACGACGATTTCAAGAGGATAGTCGATTATTTGGCGAAGAACTTCCCACCTCGGCCATCCAACCAATGAGTATCCTGGATAACGTGAAAACATGCCTCGTTGGAGTGATCGCTTGTCTTATCGTCGCGGCGCACGCTCAGGTACCAGCGAATACGTCATCCGAACAGAAGCCGTCGGCCAAGGTCTTTTATGTCGCCAAGCCCATTCAGCCGGCGCCTTATTTAGCCCCCATGAAGCCGTTGGTGCACCTTGCTGATTTGAAGCAGAAACATAAAGGCGAAGTGAACTGGACCGAGTTGGTGGTCTATGACAAGAACAACCGCGCCGAAGTAACTTCAGCCGGTCCGGGATCGAAGCTTCCGCGACAGTTGCACTCCGATGCACCGGAGTATTGGGTCGTGCTGGAGGGGAGGATCCGGTTTGAGGTGGAAGATCCGCCGGGAAAGTTCCAAACCTTTGAGGCCGCCAAGGGAGACCTGGTCCTCGCCCCCGAGCGGCATCTCTTTTCGCTGGAGGTGATTGGCTCCGAGCCGGCCATCCGCCTTGCGGTCACGCTGCCGGATACCTCGACCATCTACGAAACCAAGCCGGAACAGGCCGAGAAGGGCATGGAAAATATTCCGGTAACGCTCTTTACCGGGAACAACCCTGACGACGTGCCCAACGACGGCAAGCCCGATCGCCTATTCTTCAACATAGATGAGTTGCAGAAAGAACATCCGGGGCATCGATCCTGGAGCGACCTCGCGGTCCGCAAAAACCGTGCCCACGCAAATATTATCTGCGGCTACGCTGCGGATGTTAAGCACGTCGCAGGCGATCTGGGACACTACCACACAGATTTCGCCGAGATCTGGACCATCATGCGTGGCCAGCAAAGCTTTTCCATTGAAGGACTCAAGCCTTTCGTGGCCTCAGAAGGCGATATCGTTTATGCCCCGGCAAAGAGATGGCATCTTATCGAGGCCGCAGGGGAGGGAATGTCCTGCCGTCTCGCCATGACCCCCTATCCTAACGGCAACCACTTGTATCAGCCACGGCAACAATAATCGGGCGCCACGCCTTTTGGCCAGGACATCACCCGTCCAGTTCCTAAGGGGCTCTGTTAGGAGACTGACTCCTGCCGAGTAAGAGTTCAGCTCGCGCAGAGCGCGGTCAGCGGGCCCAGCGAATGCGCATCTTCCAGACTACGCACCATCTCCACGATGGCTTTGCCCTTGGCAGCCGGCCATTTCGCATAAGCAGCGCAATCGAGGAACTTGGCCGCCACCTCATCGTAGGACATCGGATTGGCCGGATTTCCCTTGGCCACATCGCGCACGCCCGGAAATTACGCTACCGTCTTTGAGCTTTATCTCGATAATGGTCGTCATCTTGTTGTATCCGGCGGCCTCCGCAACCGGATCCACGCCGAAGTCGACCCGGCGGATCATCTCCTGAACCTCTGGACGATTAACCACCTCGTCGGTAAACTCGGTCAATCCCGCCTTCCCATAGAGCAGAAGTACGGCCATGCAAAATTCCATGCTGAACTTAGCTGCGAGGCTATCTTTGGGGCGGTGGTGAATCAGCGCGTTGGGAAAGTTTCGATTGGCGCCGACTCGAACCCGTTCCACCTGGCCGGCTACGATGTGGTGTTGCTGAATGAGAAGAAGCATCTCCGTCATACCGGGATGGGTAAGGGATCCCGAGGGGAATGGCTTAATGGAAACCCCCGGCGAAACGAATGTCCAGGGCTTGCCCAGCTTATCCATGATGGCCGCGGAATCGAACCCTCCGCCCTCCGCCTGGAAGAATCCTCGAGGGGCTTCCAGGATTTGGCTTGCGGCGGTCCACCCCAGCCCTGCAAGGTCCGCGGCAACCACTCCGCTCTCGGCCGCGCGTCCTGCATGCAGCGGCTTGGTCATGGTGCCGAAATTCTCGCGCAGGCCGGCGGCTTCGCTGGCCCCGATTCCAAGCGCCGTCAGTACCCGCGGCCGATCGAATCCATACACCTTGACCGTGGCCGCCGTGGCGCCCAGCGTACCAATGGTTCCGGTACTATGGAATCCGTCTTCGTAGTGCCGCGGGGCAATTGCTTCGGCGATCTTGCACTCCACCTCCACCCCGACGTTATAGGCCAGCAGGAGATCTTTTCCCGTGATCGATTTGACCTCCCCAGCCGCCAGGGCCGCGGGAAGCACCGGTGCTGTGGGGTGAGTCAACAGGCCATAGACCCGATCCTCCGCCACGGCAAGCTGAGTATCGTCGTAATCGTCAGCGTGGATACCGACAGCATTGGCAAAGGCTGCAAAGCGCACTGGAGCTCTCAGCGATGAGCCAATCACAGTCGCCCCATGCCCCGCGCCCGATACAAAGCCATTGGACTTGAGGTAGGTCCGTACGATCTCACCCGTCTGCGCGACTGACCCGCACAGTGCTAACCCAATGCCATCGAGGATCGACTTCTTGGCCAACTCGATAACTTCGGGCGGAAGATCGGGGTAACGTGTGTTAGTGATAAAGTCGGCCACGTAGCTGGTTACTGGAGGCGGCTCCGCCGGTTTTCCGGGCGTAGCCGCAAAGGCTTCCGTTAGCCCACGAAAGCTCCGTCCGCCACCGATGCAAAAGACTGCTGATCCGATTACCTCGCGTCGCGTCATGATGTCTTCAAACCTTTCGATGGCAGGTTGGATATCAACTCGGCCACAGTACACTGATCTGTCTTCATTTTCTATAACTGACCTTAGCCTTCGCTAGGAGACGTAATGAACAGGGTTCTGGTTCCAATGTGGCTGGCGTTAGCTTTGTTGCTGGTGCCGCAAACGCGCGCCCAGTCCTGCTGCGAGCCGACGGTGAAGGACTTCCCAAAGGTTGGAGGCAATCTCGGCAACCAGAATTATTCGTCCCTGGCCCAGGTGAATAAGGGAAACATAGCTGCACTGGGGGGCGCCTGGCACGACAACCTGGAGAATGGATCGACAAAGGAGTTCCAACAGGCCACGGCCGTGGCGGTAGGTGGTGTTCTTTACATAGAGACAACCCAGGGCAAGGTCTTCGCCGTCGACGGAAAGACTGGCGCGATCAAGTGGACCTTCAATCCCGGTTACGGGCCCCAGCTTCGCCGCGGAGTTGCAGTGGGCGGAGGGAAAGTATTCACCAACATGGCGGATCACCGGGTAGTTGCGCTTGATCAGGCCACCGGCAAATTGATCTGGGAAAAGCAGCTCGTCGACGAAGGGCCGATCGGTACCTTGCGCAGCGCTGTCACCTACTACGATGGCATGGTCTATTTCGGTACGTGTGACGGCGCCCGCGATGTTGGCATCGCTATGGACGCCAATACCGGCAACATCGTGTGGAAGTTCCACGCCGCTCCCGCGCCCGGGGAGTTTGGCCACGATACCTGGGGAGACGGCGACGCCTGGCAAACCGGCGGCGCAGCGCCCTGGATGCATCCGGCCATTGATCCCGAGCTGGGGCTGCTCTATTGGACGTTCGGCAACGCGCGCGGTGGCGGCGCTGTAGACGGATCGAAACGCCCGGGGCAGAACCTGTTTGCCGATTCGATCATCGCCTTCGACGTAAAAACTGGTCGCCGCGTTTGGTACTTTCAGTCGGTGCACCACGACATCTGGGACATGGATAATGTGATGGCGCCGGTACTGATCGATTTAACAATCAATGGCAAACCCCGCAAGGCGGTGGTCTACGGCAGCAAGACCGGCATGTACTACATACTCGATCGCACCAACGGCCAGCCCCTCGGCCCGATCGACGAACGGCCAGTGCCTCAGGAGCCTCTGCAGAAGACCTGGCCGACGCAGCCCTTCCCGGAGGGCGACACGCTGGTTCCTACGTGTCCTACCGCCACCGGCGCTGGTCAGCCTCCTCCGAACTTCAAATCGGGTTGCTTGTTCACACCACACCTTTATCAGCTGGTGGTTCAATCGCCGGGAACCGGAGGGGGAGCCGATTGGAGCGCGATCTCCTACGACCCGCGTACCCAGCTGATCTATACCGGGGCCGGCATTGTAAACACAGCCCATACGCTGGCTGACAAAGGAACGTTCTTCCGTCCCCTGGGTGAACTGCGCAGTGGGAAAATCGTCGCCTTCAACCCGGCTACGCACAAGATCGTCTGGCAGAAGGAGATGAAATGGGCTCTCGCCCACGGCAATGGCGTTCTCACCACCGCGGGCGACGTGATGTTTGTTGGCCAGCCGGATGGTTTTCTCTTCGGCCTCGATATTAAGGATGGGCAAGAACTGTGGCGGTTCCAAACCGGCGCGGGTGTTCACAGCAGCCCCATCAGTTATGAGATTGACGGAGAACAATACATCGCCGTTTTTGCCGGCGGCAGTCGTATCCCGTACAACTCACCGCGGGGAGATAATTTGTGGGCATTCAAACTCGGCGGCCGGGTTGCGCCGGCCGAGACGCCCCCTCCGCCGTCGTTGAGACAGCCCATCGATGCGGCAGCGGTCGAGGGCGCGACGGCCAAGAACACCGTGTACCTCGCGCGCTACTGGCGCGGGACGCCGGGCGATGCCGAATCTCTCTACCCCAACTCCATGGCGCCGCAAAACATGCGCGTCCCGGTGGGAACGACCGTCACCTTCCTGAATCCGTCCGGCAACACCACAGTGCATTGTGCGACCCAGTTTTATGAAGGGCTCTTCAATTCCGGTCCCTTGCAGCCCGGCCAATCATTTAGCTTCACCTTCACCCGGCCGGGTGAGTATTTCTACAACGATTGCACATCGCCCGGCACCACCGGCAAAGTGGTCGTCTATTGAGATACGAACACCCTCAGGAGCCGAAATGCTGGCCACTTCGTTACCGGTCCAAAGCCGCCATCAGCTTCTAATTGTCGTCATCCTTGAGTTCAACCGAAAAGGAGAAATCCATGGAACGTCGTAGTTTACTGAAGACCCTCTCTGCCGCGGCCGCTGTGGGAGCGGTCACGAACCTTGGAGGTGGCCGCATGCTTTCTGCCGAGGCCGCCGGCGGCGTTGTAAGGACCATGGGCAACGGTGGCCCGCTTGCACAAGCCAAAGAGGCGGCCCGCAAGGGCATGCCCCCATTAAAAATCACGGACGTCAAAATCATTGCGACTGCCCCGTCCAACTCCAACTGGACCATCGTGAAGGTACAGACCAGCGAGCCCGGGCTTTATGGCCTTGGATCGGCGACCCACCAGGAAGTTCCTCAGGCCGCGCAGGCGTATATCGAAAAACGGCTGAAGCCGTTTGTGATCGGCAAGAACTGCGATGAGATCGACGACATTTGGCAATCTGCGTACGTCCAGGAATATTTCCGCTCCGGGCCGGAAGGGAACAACGCGCTGAGCGGAATCGATGGTGCGCTGTGGGACATCCTGGGCAAGCGTCTTGGCGTTCCGGTCTATCAGCTGCTTGGGTGGCAAAGTGCGAGCGGCAGTGCCGCTCTACGGTCACGCCGCTGCCTTGACGCAAAGCGAACTGAACGACCAGATACAAGCCTACATAGAGAAGGGTTATCAGGTCGTGCGCGTGCAATTGGCCGTGCCCGGATGGTCCGGTTACGGTGTGGGCGGCGCCAAGACCTCGGCCGCCGTGCAGGCGTTGCGGCCGGATGGCGTGGCGCCTTCACCGGTCTTTGACGCCGGCCGCTATGTCACCACCACCATCAACATGTTCGAAGCGGTACGCGCAAAGTTTGGTTACGACGTTGGCCTGGTTCATGACGTGCATGAGCGTCCCGCTCCCAATCAATCCATCGAACTATGCCGCGCCGTCCAACAATACCGGCCGTTTTACATGGAAGATCCGCTCTCGCCTGAGGATGTGGGTTGGTTCCAGATCTTCCGTCAGGAGACTTCGGCGCCGCTGGCCATGGGAGAACTGTTTACCAACCGCAACGAGTGGCTGCCCCTGGTGGCGAACCGCTGGATTGACTTCATTCGCATCCACCAATCCGCGGTGGGCGGCCTCAACATGTGCAGAAAAGTAGCCCACTGCTGCGAGTTCTTCGATGTACGCACGGCGTGGCATGGGCCGAATAACGTCGATCCGGTCGGCCATTGTTACAATTTGCATCTCGATCTTGCCACGCCAAACTTCGGGATTCAGGAAGAGACCTTCTTCGACGATGCGACCCGCGAAGTATTTCCCGGAACGCCGGAGATCCGCAAGGGTTACATTTACTCCAACGATCAACCAGGGTTTGGCATCGACATCGACGAGAAAGCTGCTGCAAAATATCCTTACAAGACCGATTTTGAGAGCCGAGGAAACGACCGCATGCTCGACGGCACGATCGTGAGGCCATAATGGTCATAGCGAGGCATCTGGTCCCAGATGCCTCGCCCAATGCTCTCGATGTTCTCCGCCTAACGAACCCCAAAGAAGAGTATCTTCGCCCCTGGCTTCTCGAACGTTGCCTCGATCTTCGCGCGGCCGGCCGTGTCTTGCGTAACCGTGACTCCGTCGCTTACCCAATGCTCGCCGGCTACTCGATGGCTGGTGATGTACTGGTATGTGCCTCGCTCGGTAGCAAAGATCACCACCGCTCCCCGGCCCGTAGCAGCGGAGATCTTTTCGTGAATCTCGGGGCTCGCGGAAACAACACCGCTCACCACAGGATCACTTTCCGTTATATCGTCGCGGACCTGTTTGTACCTGGCGAGTGTGCTGCCAATAAAGGCGACTCCGGAGTCTGAAACATTCAGCAGATCACCCCATATTCCGTTTTGCCCCAAAATGAGTGACGCAACGTCCACCTCCTGCCATTGCTGCGGATCATCTGGAAAATAGTGGGTGAGAAACAAAGTGGATGGGATCCATTTATCGAAGGTCAATGGTGAGCGTGCGATCCAGGTGCGCGCCGGCCCCTGGTGGAAAAACAGGTTTGAGTTCGTTCGCTCTAAATCGATAGGGATGTCGTAGTTTTGATAATAAGGTCCATTGTTGATCAGGAAGTACTTCCCGGAAGAAAGAAACGCCAGCCCCATAGCGCGGCCACCCTCCGTGACGTCGAAGTCCACAATCGCTCCAGGAACGGCAGCCGCAACTTTATCTGCCACCCGGCTCATGTACTGGACGAGTTGGAATCCATAGGAGTCGGACCGCTCTTGCGGAGTATTGCTTTCGTCACCGTGATTGTGATGAGGATCGTTGCATCCATACTGAGCAATCGCATCCCACTTGAAATAAGTGACGCCGACCTCTTTGGCCAGGCGGATCAGCTCGTCTGCGAAGGTATCGGCATACCCGCTGACCATGCACATCTTGTAGCTTTTCTCCGTCTCCCATACTTCCTCGGGCGGGGGTACTTGCCCATTCCAGGATCTGCGCCATTCAGGATGCTCGCGCACTACCCGGCTGGATGCAGCCGCCGTCGTAGGGCCAAACCATAACCCAAGTTTCATCCCGTAGCCATCCAGTTTTTGCTTGACTGTTCGCAGGCCGTCCGGGAAGCGCTTGCTGCTGACAGTCCAGTCCCCGGTCTTCTCGTACCAGCCTGTATCCAGTACAAATACATCCACCCCCATGCGATGTGCCACGTCAATCTCTTTGAGGATGCGCTCTTCATTCATCGATTCCAAATAGGGCTTGCCATTCCACCATTTGTTGCGTTCCTGAAAGTTCCAGGTGTTATAGAAAATGTAGGGTTTCCGCGTCGCTGAGTTCTGCGTCATGTACTTGAGTACAAACTGGCGATAGGTGGAAGCGAGTTCATCGATGCCGCCCTGCGTCGCCGCGGTCTCGATCCAAATGGTGTTAAAGGGATGCTCGCCATCCACCCTCTGACCGGAGACATAGTTGCCCTTGACGGCAGCCAGGCGAACGCTTCGATCCGGGCTTAGCTGGTAGTGCAGAAAGGCGTCCGGAACCTGAGAACCGTGCTCGTACGCGAGCAGGAAGCTGCGCTGGCCATCGCTGGCCGCAAGGATAGGGCCCATAAAGGCGCCGCTATCCGTAAAGTATCGGTCTTCGATCGGCTGCTCGTAGAGCGTGTAGCTGTGTGTCAATTGCGCAAAGTTCGAGAGCGTTACCTCTTCCGCCCGCGGTAGTTGCTTGAGGGAAGTTTGCAGGTAGGTGAGCTTGTTCGCCCCGCTGAGGGTGCGCGGTTGATCCGCTCCAAGTATGTAACGAAAGCGAATGACCGGAGTTCTGTCATTGACCTGGAACTGAACTCGCAGCTGAAGATGGGAGTCCTGCACCAGCGTGCCTGCAAAGATATATTCCGTTGCGCCATTGTCGAGATGGGTTGGAGTTCCAACGGGAGTGAACCGGCGAACCATCGCGGCTATCTGCTTTCCATCGATGGAAAAAGTTGGCGGGGCAAAGTGGTAAGCGGAACCTTGATGTCCATACTCCCAAAGGCAGCCTGGTCCGCAGGAAAGGGAAATCTTTACCTGGCTGTTCTGGATGTTCACTTGACCCATCGCGGGCAAAGAAATGGCGCACAACACCAGGCCGTAGAGCACTTTCATCCACCGCAAGTGCATATATGTCTCCACCATGATTACGAGTTAAGCCAAGTATTTTCTAGGAGCTGCGTCTCTGTTGATTGATGTGAGCCTGGATCAAGCCATTTGTCAAGGCGGTACGCCCTCCAGTTCCGGGTCGAGAGGGGTTGAAAGTGAGGTAGCCTATGACTATGGATATTCAGAGTCGTTCCGAACTTGAGGAACTGGTAAGGCACGACATTGAGCGGGGCTACCAGTCAATAGAGCACGCCGTTTCGCTCTTGCATGCTCACGCGTCCTGGGTTGCAGAAGACCGCGCGGAAGTGAACACGAACCGTGCGCACGGCCCTGCCGCTGAGTGGCTTGACGCGGAGTAGTCATCTCTCCACTACTGCTTCGATGACCTGTCCATCACACCTTCGCGACCTAAAAGGGAACCGCAGATCCCTCCACTACGCTACGCCACGACTTTCTTGATGAGCTGTCTGGGCGCTCGCGGAAAACAGTCACTGCGGCAATCATTCCCGGTACGGAAAGCCCAGGACGTCAGTCCTGGGTTATTTCCACCGACCAGCCCGCAGGGTCGACAGGAAATCCGGGGTAGCGTAGTGGAGGGATCTGCGCTTCGGCCGTCCTTCTTATATCAACCCGCTTTTGGCCTAAATAAGACGAAGCACTCAAAGCAAGGCAATGGCGAAGATTCAAATCACCAAAACAGAATTGGTATGGCCCGGCAAGTACAACGAGGACGGCACGTTGACTCAATTGCCGCGGGTCAACCTGCCCTTTCAGTTGACCGAGGTCTTCAACCAAACTCAACCCACGCGCGAGACCGAATGGCGCAACAAGCTCATATGGGGTGACAACCTGCTCGTAATGGGGTCGTTGCTGAAAGAGTTTGCGGGTAAGGTCGACCTTATCTACATCGATCCGCCGTTTGCCACTGGTACAGATTTCTCTTTCACTGCGCAGATTGGCGAACAGCAAACAACCGGCCAATCGGCTGCGGACGAGACTGCCTATAGAGACACATGGAAGATCGGTGTGGGCTCCTATCTGACCATGATGGCGGAACGTCTGCGACTGATCCGGGAACTGCTTTCTCCCAGCGGGAGCCTGTTCCTGCACTGCGACTGGCACGTGGGCCACCTGCTGCGGGCAACCGCCGACGAAGTATTCGGCGCGGAGAACTTTCTCAACGAAATCGTCTGGTATTACTACAACAAATTTCAAGGCAACGTAAAACGCTTTGCCTCCAATCACGATGTAGTGTTCTGGTATCGCAAGGGGACGTCGTACCAATTCAAGCCACAACTTGAGAAGCGGGCGGAAGGGAAAATAAAGCAGCTGGCCCGCCAGTGGGACAAGGAGAAGGGAGCAATCGTCAACGCGAAGGGCGCAGACGGCAGAGTGATGTACCGCGAGACCGATGAGCGCACGGTGGACGATGTGTGGCGAATCTCCATGCTGCAGCCCGCTGACCGCACGGAGAACTGCGGGTTCCCCACCCAGAAGCCCGAGGCCTTGCTGCAGCGCATCTTACAAGCCGCGTCCTGCGAGGGCGATCTCGTAGCCGATTTTTTCTGCGGCTCCGGCACCATGCTTTCAGTCGCCGAGAAGCTCAACCGCCGCTGGATTGGCTGCGACCTCGGCCGCTGGGGCATTCACGCCACCAGAAAGCGCCTACTGGGCATCAAGGAATGCACCCCCTTCGAGATGCTGAGCCTGGGCAAGGACGAGCGCCAACACTGGCAGGGAGCTACCTTCGGTGAGCACGGCCAGGGCGCATACACCGCACTCCTGTTGCAGCTCTACGGCGCCCAGTCGATGCCAGGCCGAGCCCACATACACGGTCATAAGAGCGAGGCCTTGGTGCACGTTGCGCGCGTGGATACGCCCCTGACCACATCCGCGATCGACGCCGCCGTGGACGAATGCACCATGTTGCAGCAGCGCGAACTGCACATACTCGCCTGGGAATGGGAAACCGGGCGATGCGATCTGATCGTCGAGAGCGCCCGCAAAAAGGGAGTGAAGCTTCTGCTCTTGCAGATCCCGCGAGAGGTGATGGAGCAGGAGGCGGCCGGCAAAGGAGATGTTCGCTTTTTCCCGCTGGGCTATCTGGAAGCCGAGATCAAGCAGCCGGACCATCTCACCGTGCAAGTCGCGCTCAACGACTTTGTGATGCTGCATCCCGAACTACTTCCCGAAGACGTGCGCGGCCGGGTGAACACCTGGTCCGACTATATTGACTACTGGGCGGTGGACTGGGACTTTCAGGATGCTGTCTTTATGCAGGGTTGGGCGGCGTACCGAACACGCAAAGAAAGAAAGCTCCCACTCCTCTCCGGCGTGCACTCGTACGAAGAAGCGGGAAATTACACCCTCCTCGTACGAGCGATCGATATTTTTGGCAACGAAACGAAGCAGGCCTTCCAGCTGGAACTCAGGCGCCGTAATGACGGCCCTCTTCTATTGGCGACTCCCAGGGGTACGTCTGCAGGGGCGTAAAGGTCCGTTGGAAGAACGCGTCGTCGACTACATAGGTTTCGCCGTTCTCGCCCTTCACGATCCAGTCGCCCTTTGACACATTGCAGAAGCCGGTGTCAGTGGCAATCGTTTTTCCTTGTTCGCACTGCGTAGCGTCTACGACGAGCGGTCGAAGGGTACGGAATGTACTCATCAAGTCCTCCATTGGCTATAACAGCCAATGTCTCTATGAGAGGACTTTTTTCATAAGGATTGCGATGTGGATTTATTAGGGATTTGTAAAGGCCGGTCAGAAGCCGTAGTTCTTCTTACGTAGCGCGTTCTTATACCGGTCACGCGCTTTTTTTGCCGCGGCTTCGGCGTCATGGGCGGTGAAACCGGCCGCATCCCACTTTTCCATCTCAACCATGGAGTGATCGTCGTTGGCCAAAGCTTCTTCGGCTTGAAGCGCAGTTACCCAGGCATTGATAGCTCGCCGGTAATCACCCAAAAGTTGGTCGAAATTTGTATCTCCCATGTCCAGTGAATCTATGGCAGCGTATGGGCGTCGTCAATGGGATAGCCCAGCGATTCACGAAAGATTGACACAGAGCCGCCTCCGATGCTCCAGCACGACTATTCCGAGGTGAATGTCCCGGCCGGTAGTCCGGCGCGATTGTAGAGAAAGGTCGTCACTACGCCCGACCAGTCATAACGCACGAATCGAGGAAAGGCGACCTTGGGAGACGAGACCAGGACCGTATCGCTCTCTCCGATTTTTTCGATCTTTGCCGTGGCTGGTAGGAAGTTATGGTCGTCTCCAGCCAGCTCAAACCCGCCCACTTCCTGACCATGTGTGGTGAGTCCGTCGCCATGCGTGAACCACACGCGCATCGCGTTCGGCTCGGTGGTCGCCTGAAGAAATTCCGGCGAGCTGTATTCGATCTTTTCCCCATACACCATGGCGCGAGCGGCCAGCGCCAAGCGGTTGCCGACAGTCTGCTTGTCAGGCGGGTGAACGTTGTCCGGGGTGCCCACATCCAGCGTGACCGCCATGCCGGTATTACGTAAAACCAGGGTGCGTCGCTGGGCATCTCTGACCAGCGGCCAACCGGCGGCGGGCGAATTGAAGCTGGAGATCTGCACGAAGAAGAAGGGGATGTCGCCTTCTCCCCATTGATGTCTCCAGTCGGAGATGAGCGTGGAAAAAACTCGAAAATAATAAGGCGCGCGTTTGGCGTCGCTGTCGGTTTCACCCTGATACCAGAGAACACCTTTGATGGTGAAGTGCGTATAGGGCGCGATCATGGCGTTGAACAGAGTTCCCGGTACCCAGGCTCCTGCGTGATCGTTCGCGATGCGTGGGTGAGTAACTGGCGGCTTTCCTTCTGCCTGCAGAGCGGCGTCTTCGCGTGCGTTATTGGCCCGGATCTGGTCCGCCCGGCCCTGGTCCTGGGCGATCGTTCCCGCATCTTCAAAGACTGACGTGAGATTGGCGCTCGCCAGCGCCTGGGGGCTGATCCACGAGTGCGCCGGTGTGCCGCCCCAGGTGGTGTCGATTAACCCAACGGGAACGTTTTCTCGCTCCGAGATCTCACGGCCAAAGAAGTACGCGACTGCGGAGAAGTGCCGCGCGGTATCCGGTGTGCATTCCGTCCAGGCGTCCGAAGCTTCGTTGAGCGGGACGGTGGATGTCGCTCTTTTCTGTATAAGTAGGCGAATCTGGGGGTGGTTGGCGGCGGCTATCTCCTTCTCCCCGTCTTTAAGCGGTGCGGGGGCGGTGCCGGTAAAGCCAGCCAGGGGAAACTCCATATTCGACTGTCCTGAAGCCAGCCACACGTCGCCAACCAGAATGTCCTTACGCTCCAATGGAGTTGGGGTAGAGTCGCCGCTTACCGTCAGCGTGTAGGGCCCGCCCGCAGACTCCGGCTTGAGCCACGCTTCCCAATAACCAATTGGATCGGTTTGCGTGGTGACGGTCTGGCCATGGAAGCGGACGGTGACTTTTTCCCCACCGTCACCCCAACCCCAGATTCGGACTGGGCGGTCGCGCTGCAGTACCGCATGATCAGAGAAGAGATTCGGTAACTGCACTGCCGCCGCAGCAGTCAGCGGAAGTGTAAGCAAACAGACTGTATAGGCCAACAGAAGACGCAAAACACGCATAGTGACTCTCCGGCAGAAGCCAAGCGAAAGTTGTCGCAACGCCTCTGCCACAATACCTGCCGTCCTGCGCACCCTGCAAACAGACCAGCATAAGCAAACCACTACCAATCAATGAGATGCTGGCTGTCTTCTATTACCACCACTTCATACTTTTGCAACATGGGCGGCAGCACGTGTTCCAGTTCCTCTTTCCACAGCACGCTTCCATAGAACTTGGCTTTCATGGGCTCGCGCGACGGCAGGTCGGGAAAGCCCCGCATAAAGAAAAAAGTGTCGGGATCTTCGATGGAATTAAATGGACCCAATATTTTCATTCCGATTTCTCTGTGCGCCGGAATGCTTTTGGAGTGAAATATCTCCAGGAAGCGGGAGCGGGTCGTTTTGGACGTCCGCATTTCGATAATCATTTTGACAACCGCTGTGTGTCCGGTGGTTGCAGTCCGATTACCTTCGGAACCAGCAGACCTGCACCATCCTGTTAGCAATCCCGATTTCGGGCATGCCTTTTGATGCCCCGAATAGATATTCACATCTTGCCTTCGCAGGTGGTGTATCTTTTCTCACACGAAAGCAGTGGACCAGGGGGACGTCGCAAAACAGGGATAACTTAGCCGGAAAGTTGTGACAAATCTCGGGGTTCTAACGTTCGCACGGGCCATGTTCAAGTTTCGTTTTGTTCTAAATCGTGGTTGCCCCAAGTCTCGAAGTCTCCCCGAGAGGCGTATGCCGTGAAGTCTGCAACCTGTTTGTCCGCTCTTCTTTCCGTCGGCATTTTGTGCCAGTGCTCAGTCTCCTGGGCGCAGGCGAACAGCGCCGGTCGATCCACTCCCTCCCACTCGCAGTCTTCGGCCACTAAGCCTGCACACCCCGTAGCCCACCCGTCTCCCCAGCAGTACACGGTCGTCATTCCCGGACCCCTGCGATCGTTCCTGCGCATGGCGGGTATCAGCCAGCAGATATCCAGCGAGGATGTATTGCCTCTGCTCGCCCGCAATGCCTATGCCACTGGCTATTTGAACGGCGTGCCCACGGAGTATTTGCGCTTGGTCGACCGCTATCTTCACCAGGCGCGGGAGCTTCAGATGCTGGCCGGATCAAGCGGCACGATACGGATTACCAACTGCGCGGAGGCGGAGCCTTTGTTGAGCATCCTCGGCTACCACGCGCGACCGGCTTGTGGGCAAAAGGACTCCATCCTGATGACCGCGGATCCAGAACGCGCCTTCCTCACCACGGATTCGGGTTTCCCTCTGACCGCCCTGGAAGAGGCGCTGGAGAAAGGGACGACTTTTACCTACGCCTTCCCCAGTTCCCGCGTTCCCGTGCTCTTTAGCGAAAACGAGTGGCGGGCGCTCAGCACCGCCAAGAGCAGGGGCGCGCAATCGCTGGTGGATATCTTGCTGCACGAGCCGGCCGTCGATCGACTGTACTGGGCACTTGCCAACAGCGATACCCAAACCAGGAATGCGCTCGAGCGCTCCCCCGGTTTGGTGAGACTTCTGCCCTACGGCTCGGTTCTCGACTTCTATGGCACCGGAATCTGCATCCGCGGCGGGCGAGTAGTCGTCCCTGGAGGCCCCTCCGCCGAAGCCGGCTGGCGGGAACTGGCCGGCGCCAGCCCAAGATCGCCCGGGGACTTTGTCCTCGGTTTGGTCGGTACAGATAACGGGTGGTTGGCTGTCTATTTCGATACTCTGTCGCGCGTCAATACCTCCCAGCAGGCGTACCTGACTGCATCTCCGCGCCTGAAACATCTCTATGACGCGTTTCGCGAGCCGGAGCCCAATGCCTATCCCGCCAGGGCAGTTTTCCGTAAGGCCCCTGCGCTGCTGATGCTGTTCACGCGCCTGCAAGTGGGACCGGATGGCGAACCCCGCATCCCCGGTAACCTCGAGGTCTGGAAGCAGATCCTGGCCCAGAAAACGGACTCAAAAATCGGCCATGAGGAGGGCAAACGCGGCCGTTCATTCAAGCGTCCTGAGCAACTGCTCGAAGCCATGGCTGCGCTGTCACGCGTCGATACCGACCAGGGTCCGCTGCAGATCTATCTCATGCTGAATGAAGTGGACCGGCGGCGTGCCGCCGATAAGCGCCTGAGCCCGGATACGGTGCTCCTCCTGGCCACCAAGTTCTCTGAGCTGAGCAACTGGTACCTGGTATTTTCTGAATTCCCCGACTTGAACGATGCCTCCATCGCGCAGTTCGTAAAGGTGGCCGACGCCATCGACGCCATTCACGACCACAGCCTGCGCGGAAACGCCATGGGCGTCTTCCAGGCGAACCTGGGACTCTGGCAGATCCTTGCCCGCCAGGGAGAATTCCGGGATACGGACCTGAACCAATCCTGGCAGCAGGCCGTTGCGCCCTTCGCGGCCATTAATTCTTCCGCCCAGCTCTTCGACGCCGGCCACGCGTCACTGGGAACCTTGACCATGGCGGCCAGTGGCAAATCCAACCTCTCTCAGGGCGAATTGATTGAGCTGCTGGCAGGTCCTCCCCAGCAGTCTGCCGAAGGCCAACGTATCCGCGAGGAGATGGCCGGCAGAATACACGCGGTGCTTGACGATCAGCGCCTGGTGTCGCTGGACACGTTATTCACCCTCGGCGACGGACTAACGCGTATGGCGCAGGGAGCGCCCGGGGGATCCAACTTAGTTCCCCTGGCCAATGAACTCAAGGAATTCGAGTTGCCCCGCCCCATCTTTACCGAGAGCGAGAAAACAGAATGGGCGCCCGGAGTCTACGCCAACCGTCATAGCGAGCTGCAGGTGCACGTTGACATCACCAAAGTGATAAAGACGCCTGGTTCTCGTCCCCAATTGGAAGCCGCCCGCGGTCAACTTACACCGTTTCTCCGGGACTCACTGGTCGGTTTGAATTACGCTTACTACGAGCCGCCCGGCGCCCAGCTACTGCATAACAATCCGCTCTTTGTGCGTTCCCACGATTTTTCGGGAGAAACCATCATGGGCGTGACCCAGCTATGGCAGGCTCCTGAATTGTTCAACCAGGGATCACCGGCCGGTGGAGGTGCCTATCTGGTGGGCTCGCTGGCCGAGTTGCCCTATGTGCTGGCGACCACCGAAGAGGACTTCATTGCTCCCAAAAACGTCCAGGCCCTCATCTGGAAGGAGGTAACGGCCGATCTGCTGGTCAGCGCGACTCTGCCGCGCTGGTGGAATGTGTCCAGCAACGAACTCCATGCCGTTGCTCTCTATCAACGCTCCGGGGAGGAGCTGGTCACTGCCGCGGCGGCGAACCCCGAACTACGCGGCAAGGTGATAGGCATTCTCGCTGAACGTCTGCCGCCGCAGCGGCTGGGGCAATTGGAGCAGGCCCTTGCCGCCGAAGACACCGGCGCCAGCCTCTCTCGCGTCACCCCGGCGGATACTTTTCATCTGGCTGCGGAGTTTCGCCATAATTTCCCCCAGGAGACCGCATCCTGGGGCACGGCGGGCGCAGAATTGGATACGCTCACCCAGCAATCCCCGGCCGAAGTCAGCTTCCAGCGTATCTCCCGGGACTTTGGTACCCCCCATCCGGTGCTGGCCCAGAACTATGCCTGCGAGCTCCTGAACGTGCCGCCATTCCCCGCCTTCGGGGGTAGTTCCAGCCGCTTGTTAGGGGAGTCGTGGGACTCAACCAATCTTTACTGGGCGCGGCTCGCGGATGAGAAGGGTTACCCGCCGGTCATGCTCAATCGCCTGGTCCCGGAATTGACCCGCCACATGGTGGCCAACATTTTCGCGACTGACATTGAGGACTGGCTGGCGCTGACGCGCGCCATGAAGGAGACCGGCGAGGATTTCCGTCAGGGCAAGATTGTTTTACCGCAAATGGCGCAATCCGCCGCCTCTTCCAGCCAGCAAGTGGGTGCGCAGCAAGAGCAGTTTTCAGCAGGCTCGGCCTCGGCCGGACACCAATAAACGGGATACAGGACACACAATGGCAAAGCGATCTCTTCTTCTCCTTCCCATCGCAGTCGGTTTCTTGTTCCTTGGCGGCCGCGTAACCGGCGCCCAGGATGACACCACGAACATCCGGGTGAATGTGGACCTGGTGCAGTTAAACGTCGCCGTGACTGATAGCAAAGGCAATTACATTTCCGGCCTGGGCCCGGAAAACTTTGCCATCACCGAAGACAAGATCCCGGAAAGAATTGCCACCTTCGAAGAAGGCAACGAGGGTGCTCGACAGGTACTTCAGCCCCCGCCAAATGCGGCTCCCGGCAAACCCGGTGCTCCCAGCCAGCCAGCGGCTGCGAAACCGAAACCGGTCGTCGCGGCTGCGGCGCCGCCGGAGAAAAGCCATGCTGCTGGCATCGGTGACGATCCCGCGAACTTGCCCTCCCGGGTCGCCGGCGCCAACGTCTTTGTGCTTTTCGATACCAGCAACTACATGTACCGGGGCTTTGTCTTCGCCCAGGATGCGATCACCGATTTTGTTCGCTCCCTCGAATCCGCGAACAAGGTCGCCTTTTATTCTTACAGCCGCGACCTTTCCCGCAACTCAGCCCTTACTTCTGATCGGGCGCAAGTACTGCGCGGGGTGCGCAGCACAGTGGCCGGCGACGATGCCGCGCTCTATAACTGCCTGTTGTTGACCGTCGAGGACGCCGCCCGCTACACCGGGCGGAAAGTGGTCGTGGTCTTCTCTAATGGCCCTGACAACGCCAGCCTGGTGCCCCCGGAAGATGTAGCGGAGCTCGCCCAATCCACGGGCACGATCATCTACATGATCAGCACCCGGGAGGCACAGTTGGAGCCGATCTCCACCGCCGTCTTCGAGCGCATGAGCAAGGCCACGGGGGGCAAGGCGTATTTTGCCCGCAGCTGGAACGATGAAAAGAAGGCCTTCGCCTTTATCCAGGAAGACTTGGCGCATCTCTACGCGCTCAGCTACTATCCCCAGCCCAACCCCAGCACCGGCTGGCGCACCATTACCGTCAAGCTGGTAGGGAAAGACGTGCAGAAGTACCACGTGCGTACCCGTGCCGGATACCGTCTGCAACAGGTGCACTCTGCGGCCCAGAACGCTGACCTGGAGGCGGAGTCGGTACAGAAGTAGGGGTTAATGCTTCAGCCCAGTGCTGACGGTGAGCTTTTCGACACATCCAGCCTGTTCCTCGGTTGCTAGTCCGCCATTGAGGGAATCGCTGCAGGCGAATAGCTTCGCTTCGCTCATAACCGAAGTGGCGGCCTGCTCCAGGGTTACGTCGGACGTTTGGGGATGGAATTTGGAACGTTTGTCGTCTTGCTGAAGCGATACGCTTTTGAACAGCAGGGCATTGCCTTCGAGGTGGACGTGGATTGCCGTCAGTTCCCAAACCGAAGGCCCGACCTGTTGCTGTTCGAGGGCAAAAGAGCTTCGTTCCTTCAATCTTCCCAGCAGCCCTCCTCCGAAGGTGACATCGTGCATGAGGTGGCCCTTGACTTTGCAGATGCGATGCTGCTGGTTATCGACCACCAGGTCGCCGGTCATGCTACTGAAAACGCGAGCCTCGCGAGTCGGCGGACGGAAGTTCGGTGCGGGGTCAAAGTGCAGTGAGGTGGTAGTTGCGGTTGCTCCCGTTTGCGTCCAGATAAAGGCCTCGGGCAGAAGCTTAAGCAGGTCATCGATCTGCTTATTATCGTGGGCGTCCTCCTCGATTTGCTTCTTCTGGGCTCGGCTGTCGTGAAGATATTTTTGAATGAGTTCCCGTTGTTCGGCTTCCGGCAGCTGTCGTGCGTCTCTTTCCAGAACGCGTTCGACGTTGCCCTGTTGGGTGGCTGCCACCCACTGCAGAACATGTTCTTTCGGTTTATCGCTCTCTTCCAGGTAGATCCAGTTGGAGTGGTCGTTCTGGTCTGCCGCCCGCTCGGTGTTAACTACTTGTTGGATAATCTGTTGCGGGTTTTGTGCGTGTACCGTAGAGAACCAGAGCGCGAATATCCCAACCCGGAACCAGTGCGCTTTTCCTTTGCCCATTTTTCGGCAGCCTTTGTCGGTGAGACGTACGGGCTTTTGATGCCCGAGCCCTGCCGAACGGTTCGGCAGAAAAACCGGTGTCACCCACGCCTTACTACTATGGACGGCATCCCAGCAAATAAGGGGGCGTCGAATGGTCACAAAATTCGGCAGCGGTGGACACAGATTCCACTCATCCGCGTTCCGGTTTGTTTAACCGGGATGCGAAGACCATCGCGCGCGAGCTAGCGTCCAGGAAGGTATCTCCCAAGGGACCTTCGTCCGGTATGCGCATGCTGACGTTCTACATCAATCGCGCCGGAAAAAACCTACCGTCGGAGCGGGTAAAAGTGCTCGAGAATGCCAAGCATCTTCTCCATGAGCGAATCACGGCCGCTATCAATCCCGGCCCAACAAACCCTGCTGCCGGTGACCGTGCCAGGTCATTCGGTTTCGATCTTCACAATCTGCTCCCGCAACGCCGAGGCCTTGGCGAGAAGAGCGTCAGCCTTTTGCCGGGCGGCATCATACTGTGGATGATTTTTGAGTATCACCGCGATGTTTGACGCTTGCCTGCCTTGCTGCTCTGCCACACCTTCTTCGCGTCTGAGCCGTTGCAGGGTATGTGAATCGGTCACAGCCATGTGGTTTTCTCTTTCCGCATCATGTTCGCTCCATCGTTAGAGCCGACCTGCGACATCCTGACGGAGTAGGACAGTGATGCCTCACAGCCCTGCTATTTGCATCGGCGGCAAGCTGGAAACGGTGACATGGATACTCCGCGTCCGGAGCACCATAGTAAGGCCATGCCTTAGCGAAGCGCCGGGATACAGGCCAGCCGAACCTCTATCCGACAGCCGCGTCGATCAACTCCTGCACAGCATTGTGCGATTTCCAGGATTTAATTTGGCGTTCTCGCTGGCGTGCCTCTGACAGTGTTGCGTAGTGTTCGCTGTAGGCCAGGAGCCACGGCCCTCGATTCCTAGTGTATGGGCTGTGGCCGCGGTGGTGTTCCGCGAGTCGCTCGGTCAAATCGAGCGCGGAGCCAATGTAGAATTTGCCCGTAGATTCACTCTTGAGGATGTATGCGGCTGGCATGGCCGAAGAATCGTAGGCACGGGGAGACCCGAACTCTACTTCAATCGAAATATGGTAGGCACGAGGAGACTCGAACTCCTGACCTCTACCGTGTCAAGGTAGCGCTCTAACCAACTGAGCTACGCGCCTATGTGTTGCATCTTGCCTTCAAACAACCGACCTTCCCGGCTTGCCGGGACGCTCTAACCAACTGAGCACGCGCCTGTGTGTTGCATCTTGCCTTCAAACAACTGACCTTCCCGGCTTGCCGGGACGCTCTAACCAACTGAGCTACGCGCCTATGTGTTGCATCTTGCCTTCAAACAACCGACCTTCCCGGCTTGCCGGGACGCTCTAACCAACTGAGCTACGCGCCTATGTGTTGCATCTTGCCTTCAAACAACTGACCTTCCCGGCTTGCCGGGACGCTCTAACCAACTGAGCTACGCGCCTATGTGTTGCATCTTGCCTTCAAACAACCGACCTTCCCGGCTTGCCGGGACGCTCTAACCAACTGAGCTACGCGCCTATGTGTTGCATCTTGCCTTCAAACAACTGACCTTCCCGGCTTGCCGGGACGCTCTAACCAACTGAGCTACGCGCCTATGTGTTGCATCGACCAGCTGAGCTACGCGCCGGTGCAGTGCATCTCGCTATCATACCAAAAGCTCATGTACCATCAAGGTTTTAGGATGTACCCAGGAAGATCGGAAACCCTTGCTGAAAGAATTGCGCGCAGCGCCTAACCTGCTTACTTTCCTGCGCCTTTGCCTCATACCTTTTCTTGTGATCGCGGTGCTTGAGTCCCACTACAAGACCGCGCTTTGCCTCTTCGTCGTCGCCGGCCTCAGCGACGGCCTCGATGGCTTGGCCGCCCGACTACTCAAGCAGCAGACCCAGATCGGCCAGTACCTCGATCCCGTGACCGACAAACTCCTGCTCAGCACCCTGTTCCTGGTCCTCATGCATCAGCAACTCGTGCCCCGGCGGGTCACCGTGTTGGTTTTTAGCCGCGACTTGGGCATTCTTATCGTCGCCACGCTTCTCTATATCAGTCTCGGCATGCGCGACTTCCGACCCAGCATCTACGGCAAGGCAAGTACCTGTGCCCAGATCCTGACCCTGCTTGCAGTGCTGCTATGCCAGATCTATGCTCCTGTACCATTAATCATGCTGCGCACCCTGGCCCTCTATGCCACCGCCGCGTTGACCATCGTCTCCGCCTTGCATTACGCCTGGCGCACCGCCCGGCGTCTTGCCGTCGCCGAGGCCAACTAAGACTTCCCCGGATGGCAAAGATTTGAAAAATTCGCGTTCAATGTCAAACTATTGCCAGCACTTGACTGCCGGTTTAACGTTACTGAAACAGTTAACTCCCTCGCCCCGAAGGCATGTCCTCGGGGCAGTACTGCGGTTCTACGAAGGCCCTTATGTCTGAGACGATCCAAGCACGTGTTCTCCGAGTGATTGCTACCACCCAGCGGATTCCTCTGGAGAAGGTCAAGCCCGACAGTACCTTCGAAGAGCTGGGCATCGATTCGATGGACAGCATCAATATCCTCTTCGACCTCGAAAGTGAATTCGACATCGAGATCAAAGACGAGGACGCGAAGAAGATCCAGACCATCCGTGAAATGATCGATGGTGTCACCTACCTGGTGGATTCCAAGCAAAACCCCTCTGCCCAAACTGCAACCGAATAAGGTCACAGCTATCGGTGAGAAGCGGAGTTTGTTACCCTCGGTCCAGCAACAATCTTCATGAAAACGGTGTAAATGCGAGTAGTCATATCAGGAATGGGCGTCATCAGCGCTCTGGGGCTTGACCGGGAAGGGTTCTGGCAATCACTTGCCGGCGGTCAATCCGGAATTGGACCAATACCAGAAGATGTTGGGCCCGTCCCCGAGATGGGCATGAGCCAGGTCCGTTTCAAGAATGGCGCTGCGGTGCTCGGTTACGACCCTGAAACCTACTTTGCCCGCAAAACCCTCAGCTTCATGGATCGCTTCGCGCAGTTTTCTGTCATCGCTGCCCGCGAGGCAGTGACCATGGCCGGAATCGAATGGACCGAGGAGCTGCGCGAGAGCGCGGCGGTCATCACCGGTTCCTGCATGGGCGGCAGATTTACAGACGAAATCGGTTATTGGGAACTCTTCCACCATGGCAGGCATCGCGTCCATCCGCTGACCATCCCGCTGGGCATGAGTAACGCCGGAGCCAGCCACATTTCCATGGAGTACGGCCTGCATGGGCCCGCGTATACCTTCTCGACCGCCTGTTCCTCGTCGGCGCACGCCATTGGCAACGCACTCTGGATGGTGCGTTCCGGAGCTGCACCCATGGCCATTGCCGGGGGCAGTGAAGCGCCACTTTTCCTGGGCGGACTCAAGGCCTGGGAAGCAATGCGCGTGGTCAGCCCCGACACCTGCCGCCCCTTCTCCGCGAACCGCTCCGGAATGATTTTGGGGGAAGGTGCTGCCATGATGATTTTGGAGCCGTTGGAGCGTGCGCTGGCACGCGGCGCCAAGCCACTGGCTGAGATTGTCGGCTTCGGCATGTCGGCAGACGCCTGCCACGTCACCCAGCCCTCCGCCGAAGGCGCCGCTCGCGCGATTCGTGCCGCGCTGCGCGATGGTGGGTTAGCTCCAGAGCAGGTGGGCTACATCAATGCGCACGGAACCGCGACCGAAGCCAACGACCGTATGGAAGCAGCAGCAATCCATGCCGTCTTTGGTGATCACGCCAACGCGCTGCCGGTCAGTTCCACCAAATCCATGCACGGGCACACGCTGGGCGCGGCGGGAGCGATCGAAGCGGTCGCGACGGTGTTTGCACTGGGCAAGGGCGTGCTACCCCCCACCGCCAATTTCACAGAGCCGGACCCGCAATGTGTGCTGGATGTAATTCCCAACCAGGCCCGCATCGCAAACGTAGAAGCTGCGCTGTCGCAATCCTTCGCCTTTGGCGGCCTGAACGCGGTGCTGGCCTTTCGCGCCTGGCCCTGAGAACCCTTAAAAGCCCAGCTATGAGGGCTTTTAGAGTTTGCGCGAGAACTCAGCCCAGCAGAAGTCAGTCTCCAAGCAGAACCCCTTAGGAACTGGACGGGTGCCCCAGGTTCGCCAAAGCGTACCTGGGCCGAAAAAGGGGGCGAAGCCCACCAGAGCTTTTACGACATCCATGAGCAGTTCTAGGCCGAGCAAGTAAAAGCAATCGAAACATCTCATCTTCGGCCCAGGTACGCTTTGGCGAACCTTGAGGCACCCGTCCAGTTCCTAAGGGGTTCTGCTTGGAGACTGACTTCTGCCGGGTTGAGTTCTCAGCAGACTCTTCAGCCCCCGAGCTTCGTTTTCTCTGAAGGGCACGGGCTACCTCGCGGCAGCGAGCATTTCGCCCGTACGTAACTGGATTGAAACAGCCGCTGGAGGTCGACCCGTCGGCTTTAGTTGCGAGCCATCTTCTCAAAGACGTCGAGCGCGTATTCCAGGTCGCTCTGCGTATGCGCGGCCGTCACACAGAGCCGCAGCCGTGCTGAATCCTGGGGAACGGCTGGAAACAGCACAGGCGTTGCCAGAACGCCGTGATCACGCAGCCGCCGGGCGAACAGGCCGGTGGTGGTCTCGTCGTTGAGAATCACCGGAATAACCGCCGTCTCCGACAGCCCGGTGTCATAGCCCAGCGAGCAGAGTCCGCTGCGCAAAAAGTCCGCGTTGTGCTTGATCTTCGCGACCCGCTCCGGTTCGCTCTTGAGAATCGCGAATCCCTCGCGGATAGCCGCCACCGCAGCCGGGCTCAGCGCCGCCGAAAAAATAAACGGGGAAGCCCCATGTTGCAGGTAGATCGCCAGTTCCTGCGAGACGGCCGCAAAGCCACCGGTGGAAGGAATCGATTTGGCCAGGGAACCGGTCCAGATGTCGACTGCATCGGTGGGAATGCCAAAGTGCTCATCCGTGCCGCGCCCACAAGCCCCGAGCACGCCCGAAGCATGCGATTCGTCGACCAGCAGGAAGAAACCGAATTCTTCTTTCACTTCCAGGATCTCAGGTAGATGGCAAACGTCGCCGTCCATTGAAAAAACACCGTCCGAGATAACCAGCGTGCGGTTGGCCTGGGATCCGTTTTGCAGCTCCTGGCGCAAGGATGAGGCGTCGTTATGCCGAAAACGCTGCAACTGTACCCCGGCGAAGCGGCAGGCATCCGTCAGGCTGCGATGGCAGAGCGAATCCATGATCACGCGATCGGCCGGTCCGAGCAGCGCACCCAGTACGGCAACATTCGCTAAATAGCCTGAGCTGAAAGTGATAGCTGCTTCTGTGCCCTTGTAGGCGGCAATGTCGCGCTCCATCAGGATGTGCTGATCCGTGGTTCCGGTGAGCAGGCGAGCGCCGCCGGTGCCAGTGCCATACTTCCGGATTGCCTCGATCGCCGCAGCGTCGATCCGCGGGTCGCCGATCAAACCAAGGTAGTCGTACGACGACAGCATCAGCATCGAATGCCCGTCCGCCCGTACTTGCGGGCCGGTCCTTCCTTCCAGCGGAATCTGGAAAGGATAGGCATCGTGGTTGCACGCAAGGGCGGTCGTCTCGAAGAGCCGCCGCGCGCGCGCGTCGATGAGGTCGTTTTTGCGGAAATTCCAACGCTTGTCCGCGGAGAAATATCCGTTGAAAGACTTGCCGGAAGAAGAAGGAAATCCTACTGTTCCCTGGCGAACTTGTGATTTCGTCTCTGTCGGAGTATCCATTGATTTAACTGACTATAGTGCAGGATTGGGGCATTGGGAAGCCCGGAGTTGCTGTCCCGGCACGGTTTAGAGCTTTTTCTTGCCCTGTCCCGATCCCTCCCGGGGTGGGTTAAGTGCAACTTTCTTAACGGAAAAGGCGCGTAGAGAAGCAAAAATGCTCTAATTGTGTACAGATATTGAGCGTGCCCGGCCGAACCCCCGCTATGCATCCAAGCAGTTTGAGGGTGTACGTTTGAGATCCTTCACCATGTCTTCGAATGGTCTGCACAGTCCGGCCGCACTACTCAACCCGCCCGCGGGTGCCTCGTCGCTGTCTGCTCTGCCCGCAGTTCGGCTAACGGACAAATTCGGACGCACCATTACCGACCTCCGCGTATCCATCACCGATCGCTGCAACTACAAGTGTGTTTATTGTCGCACCGGCTCCCAGGGTGCTCAATTTGCCGAGCTGGCCATGGACGACTACCTGCGGATCATCCGCGTCTTCGTCGCCCTGGGCATCGAAAAAATCCGCCTGACCGGAGGCGAGCCCCTCCTGCGCAAGGGCCTTGTGCCCTTGTTGACGGAGCTAGCCCAATTGCGCACCCAGTCGACCGGCGAGCGGCTGGACCTTGCCATCACCACCAACGGACACCTTCTGGCCGAGATGGCCGCTCCCCTGGCGCAGGCCGGGCTGAGCCGGATCACGGTCAGCATGGACGCCGTCGACGCGGCCACCTTCGAGCGCATTACGCGCATACCCGGCAGCTTTGCCAAGGTGCTGGCCGGAGTGCGCGCCGCTCAGCAGGCCGGCCTGGGTCCGGTCAAGGTGAACTGTGTGCTGTTGCGCGGCTTCAACGAGGACCAGATCGTCCCCTTTGCCCGCTTCTCCCGCGTTGAGGGCGTGATCGTTCGCTTTATCGAGTTCATGCCGCTGGAAGAGGACCGCCTGTGGACGCCAGAGGTAGTTGTTCCGCTCGAGGAGGTGGTGAGCCAGCTCAACAGCTTTCGCCCCCTGGTTCCTCTGACGGCCAACAGCCCAGGTGAAACCGCGCGCCGCTATACCTTCGACGACGGCATCGGCGAAATCGGCATCATCGCCCCTGTATCGCAGGCTTTTTGCGGAGCCTGCAGCCGCATCCGCCTCACCTCCGATGGCAAAATACGCACCTGTCTCTTCTCCCACTTCGATCACGATCTCTATGGCGTGCTGGCACGCGGTGGCTCTGATGAAGATCTCGCAGAGTTTATTCAGAAAACGGTCGAAACCAAGGAGGCGCGTCACCATATTGGCGAGCCCGGCTTTCTGAAGCCGTCTCGCAGCATGGTTCATATCGGAGGCTAGCCGCCGGCATGGTCGATCGATCCTTCCCAGAACGTCAGACACTCCCCAAGGACCTGATGGTCTTTCACGACGTGGCGCGTGCGCTGACCTCTTCCCTGGACCTGGATTCGATTTTGGGCGCCATCATGCTACAGATGGAGCAATTTTTCGAGCCCGAATCATGGTCTCTGCTCATCGTCGACGAGGAGCAGCAGAATCTCTACTACGCGGTGGCGGCCGGCAAGTCGTCTGGGGATCGCGACCTGCGCGTCGGCATGGGTGAGGGAATTGCCGGCTGGGTGGCTCAGCATGGCGAACCGGTGATCGTGTCGGAGCCCGGCAACGATCCCCGTTTCACCGTGGACGGTGACCCGTCGCCGCTCTCCCCGGTACGATCCGCAATCTGCATACCGCTGCGTTGCCGGGATCGCACTCTGGGCGTGATCGAGTTGCTAAACTACCGCGCGTCCACGCTAACCGGCGAAACCATGGCCTTTCTCCAGGTGTTGTGCGACTACGCGGCGATCGCCATTCAGAATGTGCGTGCCGTGGAGCGCATTCAGGAATTGACCATCACCGATGACTGCACCGGCCTCTTCAACTCGCGGCACCTGTTTTCCATCACCGAGATCGAGGTTGAGCGCTCCCGCCGTTTCAGTCTTCCCTTCAGCCTGATCTTCATCGACCTGGACCACTTCAAGCGCGTCAACGACCTCCACGGGCACCTGACCGGCAGCCGCTTGCTGGCCGAGATTGCCCGGACCATCAAGCATAATGTTCGGGGAATCGATTCCGCCTTTCGCTACGGAGGAGACGAGTTCATCGTTCTGCTGCCCCAGACGGGGAAAGATGCGGCTCTTGAGGTCACCCAGCGCCTCTTGCACGCCTTGCGCGATACCAAATATCTGCTGGCCGAGGGACTCGAGGTGCGCATGATGGCCAGCTTCGGCATAGCCAGTTACCCGGAGGACGGCAGCACCATCCAGGAAATCATCGGCGCCGCCGACCAGATGATGTACCTGGTGAAAAATTCCTCCCGGGGCAACATCGCCGTCGCCCAACGCGGTTTTATTCAACCCTGACAAATGCTTTAGCATGGACCCCGGCGGTGTGTCATAGCAGAACCAATAGGAACAGGACGGGTGCCCCAGGTTCGCCAAAGCGTACCTGGGCCGAAAACGATGGGGCGCAGCCCCCACGATCGAACTTGCTGAAGACTGCGAACAGATGGCAGATGAGTACCCAGTCCCGAAGGGGATGGCTGAAAATGCCCCAGGACGTAAGTCCTGGGAGAAGCGAAGGGTAAAGATGGATCAGCAGGGAAGACGTCTCCGTATGGGGATGGTGGGTGGAGGCGCGGGCTCTTTTATCGGCCCGGTACATCGCATGGCGGCCGAGTTGGATGGAACCATCGAACTGGTGGCCGGAGCTTTCAGCCAGGACGCGGAACGATCGAGGCAGGCCGGCATAACCTACGGCATCAGCCCTGATCGTGCCTACACCAATTACGAAGAAATGATGAAGCGGGAGAAGCAACGGCAAGATGCCATCGACTTTGTCTGCATCGTCACCCCGAATCATCTCCACCTGCCCATCGCGGCAGCCGCCCTGGAACACGGTTTCCACGTGATGAGCGACAAGCCGGCCACGGCGACCCTCGATGAGGCGCAGACGTTGGCGGCAATCGTCCGCCGCACCGGCCTTCTTTATGGGTTGACCTTCACTTATACCGGTTACCCGCTGGTACGCGAGGCGCGTCTGATGGCACGCAGCGGCACCTTGGGCAAGATCCGCAAAGCGGTGGTGCAATACTCACAGGGCTGGCTCAGCACCTCGCTCGAGACCACGGGGCACAAGCAGGCAGCATGGCGATCCGACCCCGCGCGGTCGGGCTTGGGCGGAGCGATCGGTGATATCGGCGTCCATGCCTTCAATCTGCTGGAGTACGTAAGCGGACGCCAGGTGGCGGAAATCTGCGCGGATCTCAACCACGTCGTAGCCGGCCGCTCGCTCGACGACGACTGCAACGTGCTGCTCAAGCTCGACAACGGAGCCCCAGGCGTTCTGTTTGTATCCCAGATCGCAGCCGGCGATCGCAACGACCTGCAGCTTCATCTCTACGGGGAAAAAGGCGGCCTTCACTGGCAGCAGGAAAATCCCAACTACCTTGACGTGAGCTGGATAAACCAACCCAGTCAAACCCTGCACGCCGCCGGCGATTATCTGGCGCCTTCGGTACGGGGCGATTTTCGCCTGCCCATGGGGCATCCTGAGGGATTGCTGGAAGCATTTGCTAATATCTATCGCGACTTCGCGACCGCGGTTCGCGCTCGCTTCAGCGATCCTGCTGCGCAACTGAGCGACCTGGTCCCCGGCATTCATGAGGGACTGCGCAGCATGACCTTTGTCGAGCGAGCAGTAACCAGCAGTCGGACGCGTGCCGGATGGGTGAGCCTATGAAAACCGTTAAGGGGCCGGCGATCTTCCTGGCCCAATTTGCCGCTGATCAGAAACCCTTCAACACCCTCGAAGACATCGCCAAGTGGGCCGCGGGTCTGGGCTTCAAGGGAATCCAAATCCCAAGTTGGGATAAGCGTTTCTTTGACTTGAAGCTGGCCGCCGAGAGCCAGTCCTATTGCGACCAACTGCTCGGCATGCTGCATGGTCTGGGCTTGCAGCTGACGGAACTCTCCACCCATCTGCAAGGGCAGCTGGTCGCGGTCCATCCAGCCTATGACCTGCAGTTCGACGCCTTTGCTCCGCCGGAGGTGGCAGGCAATCCGAAGGCCCGGCAAGAGTGGGCAACGCAACAGGTGCTGTTTGGAGCGAAAGCCAGCCGCAACCTGAAACTCAAGGCCCACGCCACTTTCTCCGGAGCGCTGGCATGGCCATATGTCTATCCCTGGCCCCAGCGGCCCGGAGGGTTAATCGACGAGGCCTTCTCCGAGCTGGGCCGCCGGTGGAAGCCGATTCTCGATGCCTTTGAAGAGCATGGCGTCGACCTGTGCTTCGAGATCCACCCCGGAGAAGATCTGCACGACGGGGTCACCTTCGAACGTTTCCTGGCCGCGGTCGGCGGCCATCCCCGGGCCAACATCCTCTACGATCCCAGCCACTTCGTCCTGCAGCAACTGGACTACCTGGCCTTCATCGACATCTACCATGAGCGCATCCGCGCCTTCCACGTGAAGGACGCTGAATTCAATCCCACTGGCCGCTCAGGTGTGTACGGCGGGTATCAGGACTGGATCGACCGGCCCGGGCGCTTTCGCTCCCTGGGCGATGGTCAGGTCGATTTCGGCGGCGTCTTCAGCAAGCTGGCGCAGTACGACTACCCTGGTTGGGCGGTCATGGAGTGGGAGTGCGCTCTGAAGCATCCCGAAGATGGAGCACGCGAGGGTGCGCCTTTCATCCGCGACCACATCATCCGCGTCACCGAGCATGCCTTCGATGACTTCGCAGGCGGCCAGGCGGACCGCGAGACGAATCGGAAGCTGCTCGGCCTTTGAGCTGGTATGCCTTTTCGCTCGCGCAGTAGGCCGGAGCCGCTTGACGAGGCCGCTCTCTACCAATACGCCATCGGCGCGCTAGCCCGCCAAATGCGTACAGTGGCTGAGCTCAAACGCCTGATGAGCCGCCGCGTGGAGCAGGGAGAGGCGGGCGAGAGCAAAATGGCGGCCGTGGTCGCGCGCCTTGCCGACCAGCACTATCTCGATGATCGCGCCTTTGCCTCCACCTACACCCGTCTGCGCCAGGAGAACCAGAGCTTCGGCAAGCGCCGGGTACAACAGGAGCTGACCCGCAAGGGTGTGCAAGCCGACCTTGTTACCAGCACATTAGAGAACGCCTACGCGCAAGTCACCGATGAGGAGCTGGTGCGGCGTTATGTTGCCCGCAAAAGGATAAAAAAGCCGCAAGACGAAAAGGAAACAACGCGCCTGGTTCGCCGCCTGGTAGGTGCGGGCTTTTCGTTTGCCATCATCTCCACCCTGCTAAAGAGCTGGGAGCTTGATCTGGTCTTGCCGGAGGACGGCGCGGCTGAAGACTCCTAATCTGGATTCCTCAGACGTAACAAATGCCTCTCCGTACCGGTAACAAATGCTGGGTGCCCCATTCAAGCCTTCTGTTGGCTTGAGTGGGATTCCACGGACCTCGACCGCGGCCGAGTCGTTTACCGGTCCCCGGACACTCCCGTTACGGGCCAATGAACCGAAGAAATGCTCTAGACTTAAACCATGCATTACCGCTCTGGTTCTGAAATAAGGGAAACCTTCCTGCGCTTTTTTGCCTCGAAGCAACACCGCCGTGTGCACTCCTCCTCGCTGGTGCCGGCGAATGACCCCACATTGCTGTTCACCAATGCGGGTATGAACCAGTTCAAAGACGTATTCCTCGGTGCGGAGCGCCGCGACTACAACCGCGCCACCACTTCACAGAAGTGTGTCCGTGCCGGCGGCAAGCACAACGATCTGGAGAACGTCGGCTTCACCCGCCGCCACCATACCTTCTTCGAAATGCTGGGCAACTTCAGCTTTGGTGACTACTTCAAGCGCGAGGCCATCGCCTTTGCCTGGGAGCTGGTCACTTCGCCGGAGTGGCTTGGAATTCCGAAGGACAAGCTCTACGTCACCATCTTCAAAGGGGAAGAGGGCGTTCCGCGAGACGAAGAGGCCTACGAGCTTTGGCGTGGTCAGGGCCTGCCCCCGGAGCGCATCCACGAGCTGGGCATGAAGGACAACTTCTGGGCCATGGGCGACACCGGCCCATGCGGGCCGTGCTCGGAGATTTTCTACGACATGGGCCTGGCCGCATCCGAGACCGGGGAGGACAAGCCCTTCGGCGAGGACGAGGCGCGCTACGTGGAGATCTGGAACCTGGTCTTCATGCAATTCGATCGCGACCAGCAAGGGGAGCTCCACCTGTTGCCCCGGCCTTCCATTGACACCGGAGCTGGCCTGGAGCGGATGGCTGCCGTGCTCCAGGGCAAGATCTCCAATTTCGAAACCGATCTCTTTACCCCGCTAATCACCCGCGCCGGCGAGCTGACCCACACCCGGTACCAGGATGGCCTGGCTCCGACGGACGCATCGTTGCGCATCATCGCCGACCATTCCCGCGCCGCGACCTTTCTCATCTCCGACGGAGTCCTTCCCGCCAACGAAGGCCGCGGGTATGTCCTGCGCAAAATTCTGCGCCGGGGCATCCGCCACGGGCGAATGCTGGGGCAGGAAGATCCCTTCATGTACCGCATGGTCGAAGCGGTCCGCGATGAGATGAGGGATGCCTATCCCGAGCTTGCCGAGAGCGCTGACCGCGTCGCCCGGGTCGTCCGCGCCGAAGAAGAGCGCTTTGGCAGGACGCTCGCCCTGGGCTCAAAGCAGCTGGATGCCGCCATCGAGCAGGTCCGCAAAGATGGAACCTTGCCCGGCGCCACCGCCTTCCATCTTTACGAGACCTATGGGTTGCCGCTGGACTTCATGGTCGACGCGGCCCGCGACCAGGGCATTAACTTCGACTTGACCGGCTTTGAACTGGCTCGCAGCGAAGAGCAGACCCGTGCCCGTGCTTCCTGGAAGGGAGGCGCGAAGGCCTCGGCCAGCCCGGCCTTCCGCTCGCTGCCCAAGACCATCTTTGAAGGCTACCGTCAGCTCACCTCGCAGCATTGCGAAGTGCTCGCCATCGTCAGGGATGGTGTAGGCGTGCCGCAAGCCAATCCCGGCGAGAGTGTAGAGATCGTGCTCGATCACACCTCGTTTTATGCCGACTCCGGCGGCCAGGTGGGGGATACCGGGTGGCTCTATTCCGACGACCACAACGTAGTCGTTGGCGATGTTCTGGGTTGCGTGCAGCCGGTACAGGGCGTTCGCGCGCACAAGGTCTACCTGCGCCAGCCCATCGAGTTGGGCAATTACGTAGATACCGTGGTGGATACAGAAACCCGTTCCGCCATTCGCCGCAACCATACCGGCACTCATCTCTTGCATGCTGCCCTGCGTGAGGTTCTGGGCAAGCACGTCAAGCAGGCCGGCTCGCGGGTCGATCCCGAACATCTGCGCTTCGATTTTTCCCATTTCACCGGGGTCGCCGAGGAAGAGCTTGCCGACATCGAAGAGCTGATCAACCGCCAGGTGCTAGCCAACAACAAAGTGGAGACCCTGGAAGACGTTCCCATTGACGTCGCGGTGAACGAATATCACGCCATGGCGTTGTTCGGTGAGAAGTATGGCGACAAGGTTCGAGTGGTAAGAATTGGCGACTTCTCCGCCGAGCTTTGTGGCGGCACCCACACCGGAGCTAGCGGCGAAATCGGCCTGGTTAAGCTGCTCAGCGAAGGCGGTGTCTCCTCTGGCGTTCGTCGAGTGGAGGCAGTGACCGGCCTCGGCGCACTCGGTGAGTTCCGCCGCGAGCAGCGGGCGGAGGAGCTGCGCAGCAAGCTCTCGTCGCAGGAGGAAGAGATCAAGAAGCTGCGTCGCGAGCTCGACCAGGTACGAATGAAGTCGGCTTCTACTTCGGTCGCATCGGCTACGAGCAAGGCGGTGGTGGTGCACGGAATCCCGGTGTTCGCGGACAGGGTGGACTCGCTGGACCGCGGACAATTGCGTACCTTGGTCGACAATCTTCGCAACAAGCTCGGCTCGGGAGTAGTGATTCTGGGCTCAGCGCAGGAAGACGGGAAAGTCGCCCTCATCGTTGGAGTCACCCGTGATCTAACCGGCCGCCTCTCCGCGGGGAAAATCATCGGACCGTTAGCGCAAAAGGTAGGCGGCTCCGGCGGTGGCCGCCCCGACATGGCCGAAGCCGGCGGCAAAGACGCCTCCGCGCTACCCGCCGCTCTGGCCAGCGCCCCCGAAATAGTGCGCGATCTTCTTGGTGGAACAGCCCTGAGCGCCTAACCCGAATTGGCTGTCATTTCCTCCTCCGCTTTCCCGGATTCCCACCAAGCCTTGCCCCCTGGACGGGTGCAACATGTTCGCGTTTTTGTGTACATGGGTTGAATACGATGGGCGAAGCCCCTTCCTTTTTCTTTTCCTGTAAGTAGGTGTAGACCGAGGATGAAAGCATTGGAAAAGGTCGTATTCAACCCATGTACGCAAAAACGCGAACATGTTGCATCCGTCCAGGGGGCAAGGCTTGTGAGCAAGCGAGAGATTTGTCGCCCAACCAACGTATGGTGCTTACCCGCCTAGCTCGCCAAGCCGGTTGTTCATTAGGACGAAGCCGAACGACCTGCAGTCCTCCTTCCCGCCCACTACCCTTATGAAACTGGTTTTCGATCGAGCGGAAATCTCGACGGTTTCTCTTTCCCTACGCCTAACTACCGGGTTACCTAGGAGGCATCCTTCGTTGCTGCTCGCAACTAGGCGACCTATAATCGGGTTAGCTCTGGCGGAGGAACGGTTCATCCGCTTCCGCAACTATGCTCCCTGCCGCGCGTTCGCTCCGTGCGTTCTGCTCTCGAAGCCGCATGAAGCCGGCTTGGCAGGCCCGCGTCGTCTCCGCCTTCCTTCTCGGCTGTCTTTCCGCGTACGCCAGTTCCTCCAGCCCTTTTGATCGTGCGCAGCGCCAGCGTGCGGCCCTCGAAGCCCGTCCTGAGTCACAACGCACCCAGCTAGCCTACAACCGGGTTCTCGACGCCTATCGCGCCATTTACCACGGCAATCCCGCATCGCCCAAAGCCGATGCCAGTGTGCTCGCCGTGGCCGAGCTTCTCACCGAAGAAGGTCGCCATTTCTCCGACCAGAAACTGCTCCGAGACGCCATCGGCCAGTACGAATTCCTGCGCACGCAATACCCCGCCAGTGGCTACCGCTTCACCGCCCTCTTCGCCGAGGGTCAAATCTACCGCCGTGACCTGGTCGATCGCGAAGAGGCCAAGAAAACATTTCAGCAGTTCCTCAAGGTCTACCCCGAGAACCCGCTGGCACAGCAAGCCAAGCTCGAGCTGAACGACATCCATCGGGAGGAACATCCGACTCGTCAGGTCCGTCACACCGCGGGAAAGAACGCCGTGTATGCGGCCGCCGTCGAGTCGCAGCAGCAGCCGCATCCCGCGCCAGCCGTGACCTCGCCGGCCATCCAGACGGTGCAACAAGCCTCTATACCGGAGGAAGTCCAACCCACCACATTCTCGCCACCGCACCCCGGGCAGGTCTCTCTGGTGAGCGGAATTCGCCACTGGTCCACGCCCGTTTACACCCGCATCGCCATCGATCTGCAAGATCAAGTGGCCTATCAGGCCGCTCGCGTACCCGGCCCTGACCGCATCTACTTTGATCTGTACGGCGCCCGACTGGACCCATCCTTGAACGGCAGATCGGTCGAAGTCATCGACGACGGCTTTCTCAAGCGCATCCGCGCCGCGCAATTCTCCAACAACGTAACCCGGATCGTGCTGGATGTGAGCTCCGTCTCCGACTACTCGGCCTTTCTCCTTCCCAATCCCTGGCGCCTCATCATCGACATTCATGGCCTCAAGCCGGGCACCACGCCAACCACCAACTTGGCCAGCCTTCCCCCGGCGGCCGCCGCGCCCAAAGCAACCTCGAGCCTAAGCTCTCCCCCTGCCCCAGCACCGGTCGCCAACCAGCAGCAGGCTTCAGTTCCGGTAAACCCGTCAGTAGCGCACCGTACCGCCACCCAGGACATCGCATCGCTTGGCCAACAGCCCAATCGCGTCCAGGCCACGGATCATCCCACCACCCGCCCCATCGCGGCCTCGGTGGCTGGAACCGTCCCCGCGCCGCAGGCAGACGACGGCTCCCTTGCCTCCACCACTCCGCCGCCGTCCACCAGCCGCAAGAAGCCGAGCCCCCTGCATCCCGCGCCCCCTAGCCTGGCAGATAACGATGAAAATCTCACGCCGCCCACGCACGAGGCCGAGCCCAGCGCCGCCGGCGAGCGCACCCTGGTGCGCACCCTCGGCCTCAAGATCGGCCGCATCGTCATCGATGCCGGCCACGGCGGACACGACTCCGGCACCGTGGGACCGGGTGGCATTGAAGAAAAGCAGGTGGTGCTCGACGTCGCATTACGTCTCGGCAAGTTGCTTAAGCAGCGCCTGGGAGCCGACGTCATCTACACCCGCGATGACGACACCTTCATACCTCTGGAGACCCGTACGGCCATCGCCAACAAGGCGCAGGCCGACCTCTTTCTTTCCATCCACGCCAACTCCAGCCCCGACTCCTCCGCCCGCGGAGTGGAAACCTATTACCTCAACTTCACCACCTCGCCCGATGCGCTCGAAGTAGCCGCTCGCGAGAATGCCGTCTCCGACGAATCCATCCACGAGCTCTCTGACCTGGTAAAGAAAATTACCCTCAAAGACAAAATCGACGAATCGCGCGAATTCGCTGCCGACGTGCAGAAGTCGCTTTACGAGAACCTGGAAGAGGGCAACCCGGGACTGCGAGACCGCGGCATCAAGAAGGCTCCGTTCGTAGTACTGATCGGCGCCAACATGCCGTCTATTCTGGCCGAGATATCCTTCCTCACCAACTCCGACGATGCGCGCGAGCTGCAGCAGCCCGCCTACCGCCAGCGGATCGCTGAGTCGCTCTATCGCGGCGTGTCCAGATACATCAGCGGCCTGAGCGGGGTTCGCCTGGCGCAGACCTCCGGCCGTCCCAACGGCAACTGAACGCCCATTCGACACCTGCGGGAGAAATGCTCTAGTCTCTCAACAGGTGCGTATGCTCCGCCCCCTGCGCAGTCCGTTTATTTTCCCCGTCCTTCGCGCATTCCCGGCCTCGGTTCTTTTACTGTCTGCGCTGGCGTTGCCGGCGTTCGCCCAACCGTCTGCCAAGGTTCCAAATGCCGCTGCGCCTTTGCTCCCGACCGACTTTGCCGGCTGGAGTCAGAACGCACCCGCCCAGGAAAGCACCACCCCTGAAAGTGCCGATGCTGCCAACGCGGCTGTCCTGCAAGAATACGGATTCCAGCAGTTCGTCTCCGCGCACTACGTCAACGGAGATAACAAGCTCAACCTTCGCGCCATCCGTTTTCAGGATGCAAGCGGCGCGTATGGCGCGTTCACTTTTTACCGGCGGCCGGGTAGCATCGCGGAGCAGATCGGTCGCAGCGCGGCCTGGGATGGCACGCACGCCCTTTTCTGGAATGGCGCCACTCTGGTCGATGCCACGCTCGACCACGTGACCCCTATGACCGCCTCAGAGCTGCGCGAGCTGGCCAAGGATCTGCCTCAGCCTCCAGGCTCGGCCAATGTGGCTCCCCCTCTGCCTGGCTATCTCCCCCGTCAGGGCCTCGAGCTAGGACTCACCCACTATTCTCTCGGGCCGGAAGCCTATGCCCGTACCGGGGGGGTGCTCCCCGTGTCCCTGGTGGGCTTTGCTTCCAGCGCGGAGGCGGTCACCGCCCTCTACTCCGACCGCGCTGGCGACGGACAGGTAACCCTGCTTATATACCCCACTCCGCAGCTGGCAGCGGCCCGCCTGCGCGACATTGACACCTTCCTGAAGGCTGGCAACACCCAGAACACCTGGCCCCAGCCGCTGGCAGAGAGCCGTCCTGGCTCCATCCTCACCCGGCGCAGCGGTCCCATCGTCGCGGTCATCAGCGGGTCGCTCCCGGAGGCCGTGGCGCACAAGCTCATCAACCAGGTCAATTACCAGGCCGACATCGTCTGGAACAACCCCCAGGGCTACATCAGCGATGGCTCCAAGGTCGCTCGCCTGATCCTGGGTATCTTCGCCCTGACCGGAATCCTGGGTGGCGGCGCCATCCTGCTCGGCCTCTTTCTCGGTGGTGGCCGGGCAATTTTCCGGGTTCTTCGTGGCAAACCCGCTTCCGCCTTTCAGGAAGAGACAGAGTTCATCAGTCTCCACCTGGAGGACTGAGCGATTTTTGCTAATGGCGTAGACCAGGAAACTGAACCGGACGCGGCCATTCCGCAAAAGAATGGCCGCACATGACTGATCCCCACCGGAACCACGTATTAGCAAAAGCGCTCTAAGCGGTTCAACCAATCGCCCGGGGGGTTACCCTTTCGCCAGAGAATTTGCCTCCCCGAAATGAACCAACTACGGTGCACCGAAGCCAGTAAGTGGTCAGATTCCAGCGGCTTGGGATCGTTTTAGGCTTGCAGCAAACCGCCCCATGGTTGCATCGTATCGAAACAATCATCTCCTTAAACTATTCATTAAAAGCAACTTAAGTGCGTATTGATTTTGCCTTGACACCCTCGGAAGCCAACCATAAGATTTCGCCAGAAAGTTCTGATGGCTTTGCCTCCGTTGGAACTATTCTCCCTAGAGGAAAGGCCGCCCTGTTGCCGGGTGGCCTTTTCGTTTTCCCACAATCGCCGATCCAGCTCCCCGTGGGCCCCTTCTTTACGCGTAGCCATGACCTAGTTACAATCCGAAAAGGTATGTGCAACGGGAGCGCGCCGACGTAGCTCAGTTGGTAGAGCAGCTGATTCGTAATCAGCAGGTCATCGGTTCAAGTCCGATCGTCGGCTCCATTCGACCTCTCATTTCGAAAGGTTTCCTTTCCTTGTTCCTGAACTGAGTTTTGTACCTTCTTATCCACTGTTATTTTTGCAAGTCGCTTGCGATCGAGTCAGCCCCTCAGCATAATCGCCTAAGAAGCTGAGGTGTGAGGGTGACGGCCTCCAACGAGCACATCACTGTTACCCAATACAGCCGGCAAGATGTACTCCGCATTTTGCGCATTCGGCTCAAACAGCTTTCCTCCTGGGAACGTTCCGGGCTCATCAGCCAAAGCGAAGTTTATTCCTTTCAGGATCTGGTCCAGCTACGCAAGCTGCGCGACCTTCGCGCCACCCGCCTCTCGGTGGCAAATATTCGCGCTTCGATTCATGCCATGCGTCAGGTTTCGGGAGTAGCCAACCCTTTGCTCGAGTCGAGCACCGTGCGCAACGGAACCCGGCTCAATTTTCGTCTCAGCGGTGCGATGATGGAGCCCATCGCCCGCCAGTTCGTCTTCGACTTCGACTCTCCCCACCACAGTCAGCTCGCTGAAGTGAGTTCTGCCGCCAGCCATCAGGCGGCACGGGAATCTCGCGTGCAAGGTCTCTTCTTCGAGGCCGTGCGCATGGAAGAGAAGGGCAAGACGCAAGAGGCCGTGGCCGACTATGAGGCCATTCTGGCGCTTGATCCACATCACGCGCCCGCCTGCATCAACCTGGGCACAATTCAGTACAACCAGCGGCAGTTCATCGAGGCGGAGAGGCTCTACCGTCGTGCCACCGCGGCGGACCCGAACTATGCGCTGGCCTTCTTCGACCTGGGAAACGTGCTGGACGAGCTGCAGCGTCTTCCTGAAGCCATCGCGGCGTACTGTACCGCCATTCGCCTGGCGCCCCACTATGGCGATGCCCACTACAACGTGGCCCTGGCCTACGAACGGACCGGCGAGCGACGCGCCGCCCTGCGTCATTGGACCAACTACATCAAGCTTGATCCCATCGGTCCCTGGTCGAACCACGCCCGCATGCAAGCGCGCAAGATTCTCGAGCGGGAAAAGCTATCCATCGTGCATCACGGTTCCTCTGCCCGGCACGACGTCCACTACAGGCGCGCACGCAGTGTGCCTTCGCTGCTCTCCATTGCCAAGCCCCAGCTACCGATGTAAGTGCTCCAAAGCTAGCTGGACAGGCAGGCATTTCAACGGATAGCTTTATTCCCGTGGCAGATTCTGTACTTGCGTCGCAACCCGCTTCCCCCCTCACCCTGCTTTCGGAAGATGAACAGCTCTTTCGCTCCACCGTACGCCAGTTTGCCCAGGAAAATATCGCGCCCCTGGTTCGTACCATGGACGAACAGCAGCACTTTCACCCCGAGCTGATTCCCCAACTCTTCAACCTCGGCCTGATGGGCATCGAAATCCCCGTCGAGTACGGTGGTTCCGGGGGAACCTTTTTCGAGGCCATCCTTGCCGTGGAGGAGATCTCCGCCGTCGACCCGTCGGTGGGCGTCCTGATCGACGTACAGAACACGCTTTGCATCAACGCCCTATTGCGCTGGGCCACGCCGGAGCAGAAGAAGCTCTTTCTTCCCCGGCTCGCGACCGACACCGTCGGTGCGTACGCGTTGAGCGAAGCGGGCTCCGGGTCCGACGCCTTCGCGCTGCAGATGCGGGCAGAAAAGCGAGGCGACCACTACCTGCTCAATGGGCAAAAGCTTTGGATCACCAACGCCCGCGAGGCGGGGCTCTTCATAGTCTTCGCGACTCTGGACCCTGCCGCCGGATACAAGGGCATTACCGCCTTCCTGGTGGACAAACGCGCGCCCGGATTTTCCGTTGGCAAGAAAGAAGACAAGCTCGGCATTCGCGCTTCCTCCACCTGCGAAATCATCCTCGAAGACTGCAAGGTGCCGGCGGTGAACGTGCTGGGCGAGCCGGGCAAGGGCTACAAAATCGCCATTGAAACCCTCAACGAAGGCCGCATCGGAATCGGAGCCCAGATGCTTGGTCTGGCCCAGGGCGCCTGGTCCCATGCCGCCCGCTACGCCTTCGAGCGCAAGCAATTCGGCAAGGCCATCGGAGAATTTCAGGCGGTCCAGTTCGCTCTCGCAGAAATGGCCACCGAGATCGAAGCCACCCGGCTTCTGGTCTACAACTGCGCCCGCCTCAAGGACAACGGTCTCGCCTTCCTCAAGGAAGCGGCCATGTGCAAGTACTTTTCTTCCCAGGTCGCCGAGCGGGTTGCCAGCCAGGCCGTCGAGGTCTTTGGTGGCTACGGCTTTGTCAAAGACTACCCGGTGGAGAAGTACTACCGCGACGCCAAGATTGGCAAGATCTACGAAGGCACCTCGAATATGCAGCTGGCCACCATAGCCAAGCTGATGCTCGGAAACCACTGAAGAGATTTCAGCGACTCCAAGCCCTGCTTTACGGCAAGCAAAGGTTTATCTTCGCGCGCTGATAGTAACCCCTGACAGTAATGCCTCTTTCGCTGTATCTTGTGCTACTTTAGTGCTATCCGTAACTCCGGGTTGGCGTACCCCCCACGCCCCGCCTCGTGCTTGGCATCCGGAGATTCATCCCCTGGTGAATTGCGAAACTCAAGAAAGTGGGGGTAGTCGCGTGAAATTGAGTCATGTGGGTTTTGTGCTGCAGCGTGCCGTGGCGAAACGTGGAGTGATGGGGACCTTGACCGCGGCCCCCGGCAAAATCATGGGCCGCCTATCGCGTGGCTCCAAGCCGGCCAAGCAATTCAACCCGGTGCATCCCTTCGACACCGAATTCGGAACCGACACCAGCGGCCTGATTGGCGCCGAAGAGCTAGTGGACAGCCGGCGCAGGAAGAGCATCCACAACACCGGCTTTTATGCCACGGCTCCCTCGATCTTTCAGCAGGCGTTTGCGCGCCTGGAGATCGATTTCGAGCGCTTCACATTTGTAGACCTGGGAGCGGGAAAGGGCCGCATCATGCTGCTGGCCTCCAATTTCCCCTTTCAAAAGGTGCTTGGTGTCGAGTTCGTTCCCGAGTTGCAAGCCATCGCGACCCGGAACATCTCTCTCTATCAACCACCCACCCGTCAATGCCAGGATGTGCAGTGCATCCTCAGTGACGTGCAGGAATTTGTCTTTCCCACGGTCCCGCTGGTCATTTTCATGTGGCATCCCTTTGTCGGACCGGTCTTCGAACGCGTGATGCGGAATCTTGAGGAGTCTCTGCGCCGTGATCCGCGAGAAGTCTACATCGTGTACCTGAAGCCTGAATTCGGCCACGTGATCGAGCGCATTCCATCCCTGCAAAAGCTATGGGAGAGCCGCTTCACCATGTCGGAACAAGACTTCGCCGCCTACATCTTTCCCGACCAATCCGAGGTCTGCGTAGCCTACGAAACCTAAAGCGGGGATCCCTACTCTACCCAGCAAAATTGCGCCGGATGCTACGCCCGGACCCGGATTTCCTGCCACGCTGCACTGGAGAGAACCGCGTGTGCGCCTTTCCATGAAGAAAGGCGCATGAAGCTCACCGAAGCCACCAAGTTCCACAGGAAATCCAGGGGAGGGCCGGCCGCCAAACACCCGCCCAGCCCGGGAGGGCTGGGGATCGATCTCGAAGATGATCTGCCTGCCCCGGCCTGCCGTGGGAGCGCCGGAGGCGCGGCACTAAACTGTCTCCATCTCAGCCCGTATTGCGCAAACCGGCAGAAATCCCATTGATCGTCGCCGAGATAGCCCGATTCATAGCATCGGAATTGTCTCCAGCCCGCTTACGCCGCAGCAAGTCGACCTGGATCAAACTAATCGGATCGACATAAGGATTCCGCAAGCGAATCGAGCGCGCGAGCACCTGGTTGTTCTCCAGCAATTCCGTCTGCCCGGTAATCGCCAAGATGCTTCTCCGCGTGCGATGGAACTCCGCTTCCAACTTGTTAAACACGCGATCCCGAAGCCCGGCATCGTCCACCAGCGAGGCGTACAGCTGAGCAATGCCGAAATCGGATTTAGCCAGTGCCATCTCCACATTGCGGATGAGGTCAATAAACAGCGGGAACTCCCGTGCCATGGTCGCCAGCACAGCCGCCCCGCCTGGTTTCTGCCCATAGGATTCAAGCGCGTAGCCAACAGCAAACCATGCCGGAACCAGTTGCCGGCTCTGGGTCCAACCAAAGACCCAGGGAATCGCCCGCAGGTCGGCGAGACTTCGCCGCCCGCCGCGTCGCGATGGGCGGGAACCGATCTTGGCATGCTCCAATTCGGCGACCGGCGTGGCCTCCTCGAAATACTGCAGCACTTCCGGGTCTTCCAAAATATGTTCGCGGTAGAAGGCGAAGGCCACGTCCGACAACTCCGCGAAGGCAGCCTCCCACTCCGGCTCCAGCACCCCGGTGAAATGCCCCTGCGGGTTGCGCGCATTGGGACGCGCCAGCGCATCGAGCGATGCCGCGATCATCAGCTCCAGATTGCGTTCCGCCAGAATCACGTCGGAATACTTCCAGTTCAACACTTCGCCTTGTTCGGTAATGCGGATCTGCCCCGTAAAGGCGCCGGCCGGTTGAGCATAGATGGACCGGTGCGTAGGCCCGCCGCCCCGGCCCACCGTACCGCCTCGCCCGTGAAAGAGGCGCAAGCGCACACCGCACTCGCTGGCCACCTGGTGCAGGGCGCGGTGGGCGCGAAAAATCTCCCACGTACTGGTGAGCATGCCGCCATCTTTGTTGGAGTCGGAATACCCCAGCATGATCTCCTGCGTGTTGTTCCACGACTCCAGTAGCTGGCGATAGCTGGGCGACTGCCACAACTCGCGGCAGATCGCCGGTGCATTGCGCAGGTCCTCAATCGATTCGAACAGCGGAACCGGCATCAGGCCCGGGTCGCCCGCACCCGCGCCACTGCCCTCCACCCGCACGCCGCCCAGCCGCGCCAGCCAAATCACATTGAGCACATCCTCGCTGCTCGCAGCGCCGCTAATCACATAGTGACGAATGGCCTCAGGCGCGCACGATGCCTTTAGCTCAGCAATCGTTCGGAAGGTCTCGATCACGTCAGCCGAGGCCGGGGTCAGCGCCGCAGGCACGGAAGATGCGCGCGCCGGATCACACTTCCACGCGGAGGCTTCTTCGAGTGCAGCGGTATGCAGCCGCGCATGCTGGCGGATATCCAGCGTCTGTAAATGAAGGCCGTAGGTACGCACCTCCAGCAGCAACGGATCAATCAGCGCTTGGGCCAACCGTGGGCCGCGGTTCTCCACCAGGCTCGCATGCACCAGCTGCAGGTCATCGAGGAACTCCTGGGCAGACTTGTAAGGCGGCAGACCAGCCAGCGTCGCATCCAGAATGACCGGCGGGTACCCGTCGGAGGGGGAATTGCCAATCCCGGCAAGCCGAACCCGGACGCAGCTCAGGAAGCGCCGGTACGATTCGTACTCGTAGCGTTCTCCAAAGGCCTGTTGGCCGGTGGTGTTGACTGCGTCGAGATAATTCTGCAGACGCTGTTCCAGCTCGACGCTGATCGGCGCCTGCTGCGCCGAACTAGTGAGCAGATCGAGGATCAGTTGCAGCTCCTGCTGATAGTGCGCCAGCAGATTATCGCGCGCCATCTGCATCGCTTCCCGCGTGACCTGCGGCGTCACGTAGGGATTGCCGTCGCGGTCACCGCCGATCCATGATCCGAAGGAAAGCAGCACCGGCATCTCGGCCAGGCTCAGGCAGATGCCGTACTCCGCCTCGAAGGCCGCGACTACTTCGGTATACAGACCGGGCAGCGTGGCATAGATGGAAGCATCGTAGTAGTCGAGGCCCATCTTCACCTCGTCGCGCACCGTGGGGCGGCGAGTTCGAACCTCATCGGTCTCCCACAGCGCGGTGATTTCCGCGGTGAGGCTTTCCTCGTATTGCTCCAGTTGCTCGTCGGAGAGCGGGATGCGATCCAGTTGTTCCAGCAAATCTGCAATGCGGCGCCGCTTGAACATCACCACCCGCCGCGCTATTTCGGTGGGGTGCGCGGTAAAGACGGGGATGATGCAGATCGAACGCAGCCAATCCAGCGCCGCTTCGCCGGAAATGCCTGCAGCGCGCATGGCGCGCAGCGTTCCCCGCAGGGATCCGCGCTGCGTGTCGCCAGAAAGCTGCAGAGAGAGCCGCCGCCGTTTGCGATGGTTAGTCTCGGCCAGGTTGATCAGCTCGAAGTAAAAGGCGAAGGCGCGCGCCAGGCGATAGGCCTGCACAGTGTCCAGCGACTGGACGCTGCCCAGTGCGCTCGAGAACGGCTCTCCCGCCTCGCCGTTCTGGGCTTCGCGGCGGCGAATGGCGATCTGCCGCAGCTCTTCCACTTCGCCAAAGAGTTGGTCGCCCGCCTGCTCGCGCAGGACCTGCCCCAAGAGCATGCCCAGCGAACGTACGTCGCGCCGCAGCGGCGCCTCTTTGATATCGCCCGTGCGAGCTTCCAGTTCAGCCAGACGCAGGGGCCAGTTCTCCGGTTTCCAAAGCAGAGTCATTGCCTTTGATTATGCAGGAAGCGACGCAGGCAGGGTGGAACGCAAAAATATCTGCGCACCTCATGCGCATCCCCAATCATCTTGTTTGTTGACCCGGAGATTACCGATGAGAGCAATGCAGGTAAACAATTCAGGGCAGGGACCGGCGCTCATCGAAATCGACTTGCCGCAACCGGAGCCAGGCGAAGGCGAATTGCTGATTCGCGTCCGTGCAGTGGGCGTAACCCACACCGAACTGAACTGGTATCCCACCACTCGTGCGAAAGACGGAACCCCGCGCAAGGGTGCTGTACCTGGACATGAGTTCTCTGGTGTCGTCGCTGCACTTGGGAAAAACGCCAAGGGCTTTGAGGTAGGTCAGGAAATCTACGGCATGAGCGACTGGTTTGTTGACGGCGCAACCGCCGAGTTTTGCGTGACCCAACCGCAGAGCATCGCGCCCAAACCGGTGACGCTCACCCACGAAGCCGCCGCTACAGTACCCATCGGAGCCTTAACCGCATGGCAAGGTCTGTTCCAACACGCAAAGCTTCTGCCCCGTGAGCGGGTGCTGGTACAAGGCGGAGCGGGAGCGGTCGGTTTATTTGCCGTGCAGTTCGCGCACCTCCATGGCGCGCATGTGGTCGCCACCGCCTCGCAAAAAAATCTGCAACTGGTTGCTGAACTCGGCGCAGATGACGTCATCGACTACCGGGCACCGCGCTTCGAGGATCGCAGCGGTAAAGTCGATGTGGTCTTCGACACCGTGGGAGGGGACCCACTCGACAGATCCTGGAGCACACTGAACGCCGGAGGCCGCCTGGTCACCATCGTCTCAGGTCTTCCCGACAACGCAGAGCAGCGGGTGAAGAATGCCTTCTTCATCGTCGAGCCAAATCAGAAACAATTGCTGGAAGTTGCCAGCCTGCTTGACTCCGGAACACTCAAGACCTATGTCAACGCCGTGGTTCCCTTCGAAGAGGCATCACACGCCTACAGCGGAGCCGTCCAAGGGAAGCTCGGATACGGAAAAGTTGTCATCGCCATCCCGAGCAAATAACCGGAAGAAGTCAGTCTCCTGCTGGAGACCGACTTCTTCCGGGTCCGCTCGCAATCCAAATTCGCCCCCAATTCCCATCATCTTTGCGCCTGGTTGGCTCGCTCCTGGCCGCGGGGCCGCGGGCTGTTTTCATGTAAAGAATGTCAAGATTTGGCGATCAACTTGAAATGCGACCGAATGGATCGTATATTAAGCCAGACCGAAATGGTCGTACATTTGTAAAGCTGTACTTAACCCAACCTGACCCAAGTCCCCGCATAAAACTCTTGGCCGAGAGATGCGAGGACCCGGGAAACCTACGACTTGGCAGCCGCAGTGCCTCCTACTATAGGTCTCTGCTGATGCCGCTTTCAACCCGGTGGCAGGCGTTCCCTCGAACGCTCTTGCGACCCAGTCGCATAAGGAGACTGCAGCATGAGAGATCGCTCCCGTCCCACTCCTCCCACAGCAAAAGATCGCGGACGCACCGCTAGAGGGAAGGCCTGGCTCACCGCAGGCACAGTAGCCGCCTATGCTGCCGTCTCGATCACCAGGGCCATGCCGGCCCGTGCGCAAGACGTTCACGCAGTCCCAGCGAACGGTAAGGAACAGAACCTGACCGTCAGACGCTGGGACATCCCTGCCGGGCCTCTCGAGGCAGCCATCAACGCCTACCAGCGCGTAACCGGAGCAGACGTCACGTTTTCCCTGCCGGCGGAGACCCTTCCCGGTTTCAAATCAGCCGGGGTGAACGGCCTATACACAGAAGACCAGGCGCTGCGCTCCTTGCTGGCCGGCACTGGCCTCTCCTATCAGATCGACAGTACTGGCCGCGTGAGCATCTCCGTCAGAGCAAGCGACTCGGTCCTGGTCCAGGATTCTTCTCCGCAATTGAGTCTGGACCGATACCCAGTGCCGCTGTTGGATACGCCACAATCAATCACCACCATCTCCCAAGCGACGATTCACGAGGAGGGTGCGACCACGTTACGCGACACCCTGCGTAATGCTCCGGGCATCAGCCTGGCGGCCGGCGAGGGAGGATCGCAGGGCGACAACCTTACCCTGCGCGGTTTTACCGCCCGCAACGACATCTTTCTCGATGGCATGCGCGACTTCGGCAGCTACTATCGCGACTCCTTCAACTATCAGGAAGTGGAAGTGCTGGAGGGCCCGTCGTCCGTGACCTTTGGGCGCGGCTCCACCGGCGGCGTGATCAATCAGGAAAGCAAGGCGCCCGTAAACCATCCATTCATCATTGCCGAAGGCGACTTCGGCACCGACCTTACCCGGCGCTTCGTTACCGACATCAACCAGCCGTTCGGGAACCCCGCCCACGGGGACGCCGTTCGACTCAACCTGATGGCCCACGAATCCAATGTGGCCGAGCGCGACGTCACGGAGAATCGCCGCTTTGGTGTGGCGCCCAGTCTGGCTCTCGGCATGGGCACCGCGAACCGGCTCACCGCCGGCTATTTCCATTTCGCGGAAAATGATATTCCCGACTATGGCATTCCCTGGTACTTCAATCGTGCGGCGCCGGTCCCGCGCCACAACTACTACGGCTTTCGCGACGGCAACTACCTGCGCACAGACGTGGACATGGTTACGCTCAAACTCGAGCACGACGTCTCCGATTGGGCGATTCTGCGCAACCGTATACGCTTTGCGAATAATCAGCGCGATGCGCGCATCACCGAGCCGCAGTTAAACACCGCTACCTCAGGCTCGATTACGCCCGCGACGCCGCTCAGCCATATCGCCGTCAACCGCAATCAGATTGCTACCTTCAGCAACGAAGGCTTGCTGTGGGATCAACTCGATGCCACTGCCCACTTGAAGACATTCGGTATCCGCCACGTCGTGGTCATCGGAGCGGAAGGTGGCCGCGAAACCTCTGATCCTGTACGCCCGACCTTCAACTACGTCAACCCGGCCGGGCAAACCATCAATACCGTCCCCACCGCGAATCTGTTGGCTCCCGATGAAAGCCAGAGCTTCAGCGGCATTTCCGCACCCTCATCAAACGTTCATGTAACCTCCACCAGTTATGGCCTCTATTTGCTCGACACCATGCAGTTCGGTAGCCACTGGGAGTTGGTCGGTGGCGCCCGCTTCGACCGCTTCCTCACCGATGAAAAGAGCATCGCTTATCCCACGCCGAAGATGACTGTTGCGGGAGGCGCGATTGCTCAGGGGCCGCCCACCATTACTTATCCCACCCGCCTGGACCGCAAGCCCAGTTGGCGAGCGGCTGCGGTCTTCAAGCCGGCTAGCTTCGGCAGCATCTACTTCGACTACGGCACATCTTTCAATCCATCGGCCGAGGCCCTCTCACTCACCGTTGGACCCGCCGGTACCGGCACCGCCAACCTGGCGCCGGAATTCAACCGTTCGTATGAAGCCGGCACCAAGTGGGACCTGAACAACGCCCGCTTTTCTTTGCGTGCAGACCTCTTTCGCACCACAAAAGACAACGCGCGCGAGGCCTCTCCTACCAATTCGCTGCTCTACGTGCTGGCCGGCACACAACGCGTCGATGGCGCTGAGCTGGTGCTCAACGGCCGCATCAGCACGCGCTGGCAGCTTCTCTCCAGCTACACCTACATGCGCAGCGAAGTGGTGAAGTCGCAATACTATCCACTCGCGGTCGGCTACCGGCTGGCGAACGTGCCCGACAATCTCTTTAACTTGTGGACGACCTACCAACCCATCTCTCGCCTGACGATTGGCGGCGGTGGCAACTATTTGGATAGCCGTACCGCCAGCTCCACGGTCCCGCTCGACCCCACCACCGGCCTGATCAAGCAAGTACCCGGCTACGTCGTGCTCAACGCCATGGCGCGCTATACCCTGACCGACAATATGTCACTGCAGGCGAACGTTTTCAACCTCGCCAACCGCAACTACATCGACGAAATACATCCCGCCCACATCGTGCCCGGCGCGGGCACCTCCGGTCTCTTCGGTCTCAACTTCAAGTTCTAAGCAAAGGTAAAAGTACCCATGTTGATTACAATTCCCGATGTCTTGACCGCCGCGCAGATAGCGCACGCGCGGCGAACCTTATCGTCAGCCGAGTGGGTGGATGGCCGCGTGACCGCCGGCCATCAGTCGGCCCAGGCCAAAGACAATCTGCAAATCGCTGAAGGACACCCGGCCGCATTGGAGATTGGCGATATGATCCTGACCGCTCTGGGGCAGAATCCGCTCTTCATCTCGGCCGCTTTGCCCATGAAGGTCTTTCCCCCGCTCTTCAACAGTTATGGCGGAGGGCAGTCTTTCGGAACCCACGTAGACAATGCGATCCGCCACGTGAAAGGAAGCTCGCACCGTGTGCGCAGCGATCTTTCCGCTACCCTCTTCCTCACGCCGCCAGAAGACTACGATGGCGGCGACCTGATCATCGAGGACACCTACGGTATTCACCAGGCCAAGCTGCCCCTGGGACACATGGTGGTCTATCCATCGTCGAGTCTCCACCGGGTGGAGCCGGTCACTCGCGGCCGGCGCATCTCATCGTTTTTCTGGATCCAGAGTATGGTGCGCAGCGACGCCCAGCGTACCCTGCTCTTCGACCTCGACAACGCCGCCCAGCGTGTGAACCGCGACCTTCCGGCAAACCCCGCGGCCGTGCAACTTACCGGCATCTACCACAACTTATTGCGGCAGTGGGCTGAGGTGTAGAGCGGGTGCGCGGGGCCGCCATCCTCTCGCTTACCGGGATTGCCTTGTCATTTCGATCGCCTCCGCCGTTGGCAGGGCAGCCAACGGCGGCTTGGGAGCCCGCACGTTTAGGCGCGTGCATGCACCGAGGGCTCTACCTCGATCGTGTTGGCAATGGCGGCTAGGCGTTGATAAGACTGCAGCCGGTCCGCATGCTCGTAGGTGTCCGTCACCACGATCAACTCGTCGGCGCCTGTATCCGCAATCAGCCTTTCGATCCCTGCCTTCACCGTTGCGTCCGATCCCACAATGGCCGCGCGCAGTTTGGACTCGACTGCCTCCCGCTCAAACTCCTGCCACAGTGGCTCCATGGAATCCACCGGAGGCAACAACTCCACCGGTCGACTGCGGATCAATTGCAGAAAGCGCTGCTGCGGAGTGGTGAACAACCGCCGGGCGGCCGTATCGGTCTCCGCGGCGATCACCTGCACGCCAACCATCAAGTGGGGACGGCGCAACACCGCGTTGGGCTGAAACCGTTCGCGGTACATTTGCGCTGCTGCATATAGATATTCAGGCGCAAAGTGCGCAGCGAAGGCAAACGGCAGCCCCAGCATCGCTGCCAGTTGGGCGCTGAATCCGCTCGACCCCAACAGCGTGATCGGCACATTGCTCCCCTGCCCGGGAATCGCTTTGACTACCTGCCCTGGTTTCTCCGGCCCCAGGTACGTCCGCAGTTCTTCCAGCAGCGCCGGAAAATCGTCTCCGCTCTGGTGCAGATCCCGTCGCAGCGCCCGCATGGTCGAGAAGTCGCCCCCCGGAGCACGTCCCAACCCCAGGTCGATGCGCCCCGGATACAGTGCCTCGAGGGTTCCAAATTGTTCCGCCACCACCAGCGGCGCGTGGTTGGGCAGCATCACGCCACCGCTACCCACGCGAATCGTCTTGGTTGCGGCCGCTACATGCCCGATCAGGACCGCCGTGGCCGAACAGGCCAGGCCGGCAATGGAGTGATGTTCCGCCAGCCAATAGCGCTGGTACCCCCACTCCTCGACGTGCCGCGCCAAATCCACCGAGCGGCCGATGGCGCTGCTTGCCGGTTCGCCCGGCCGCATGCCCACAAGATCCAGTACCGAAACGCCTAATCGCTTACCCATGGCACATTAGATGAATGATCCCAAAAAGCGACTCAAACCTGTGCAGCCGGATGGCCAGACACTCGCAGTCATTATCATTTAGGCGATGATCTCGATCCAGAAAATTGAGTTGCCAATCTCGGGGATGGAGAGCCTGCAGTCGGAGGCACTTGCCGAGGGCTACAGCTTCATTCAAACCCTGGTGGAGCAATGGGCCAGCGGAGAGAACCGCTTCGATGCTCCGGGAGAGATCCTGTGTGGCCATCTGGACCAGGGCCTTTTGGTTGCCGTAGGAGCTCTTAACATTGACCCTTTTGCCGGCCGTACGGAAATAGGCCGAATCAGGAAGATTTATGTAAGGCAAGCGTGGAGGAACAAGGGCGTTGGCCGAGCACTGTTGATCACTCTCGTCGAGCAAGCACGCACCCACTTCCGCTGTGTACGCTTGCGTGCGGACAACACGAATGCGGCACGCCTTTACGAGAGGATCGGCTTTGCGCCCGTTGCGAGCCCCGACGCTACTCATATCTTGTTGTTCGATGGAGCTGGTCTCGAAGGCAGTGAGACATAGCGCTGTAGAGGTTGAAGTCATTTGCGGAAAGCGTTCCAAGTTGACAGGAAGGAGTCACATGGCAAACACCTTTGGCACCGACATTCTGATTCAAGCACCAGACCCGAAGAAAGCCGCGTCATTTTATGTCAACCAACTGGGTTTCGCGATCACCGGCGAAGAACCTAATATGATTAGTCTTCATGGCGAACACATCAACCTGTTTATCGAGACCGGCCACGCGCTGGGTCCAGTTTTCGAAGTGACGGTGGCCAATGTCGAAGAAGCCAAGCTGCGGTTGGTGAAAAACGGTTGTCTAATCGTCAAGGACGAGCCCGACTTTCCGCGCTGCTACCTGAAGGATCCCTTCGGCTTGATTTACAACCTAACCACCTAATCAGCCCCTATTAAAACTGGGACGGGTGCCCCAGGTTCGCCACGGCGTAACTGGGCCGAAAAAGACAGGGCGAAGCCCCACAATCGCTATCACCGGGGGAGTTACCACTGTCTCGGCGCCTCCTCAGCGCTCGCATTCACATCCCCCGCCGGAGACAACGCCGCGTGCGACCCGGAACCATACCGGCTGAGGCGGAAGTAAATCGGGGTGAGCTCCAGCGGCATCTTCTCCCGAGCGTTCAGAATCGGCTGCGCGTTCACGTGAAGGAAATGAACCTCATCGTCCCAGGGATCGATTCTAAGATGGCTGCCGAGTGGCAATGCAGCGATCTGGGTCAGGTTATCGATGTCGAGTTGCTCAGGCTCCTTCCATACCTCAGAAAGCCACGGCGTCCCATCCGGCTTGACCAGGGAATCACCCAAGCGCGGGGTCAACAGAGCCGTAAGACTTTTTTCCCGTGCCTGCAATTGCGCCAGGAACAACCCGACGTTGTGCAGCTTGTCCTGATAGATCGAGTTGCGAAGCAGTTCTGCCGCCTTTTTGGCCGAGTCGAGATCTTCCTGCTCGCTGTGGTTCATCCGGATCTGCTGAAACGTGGCTTCGTCCGGAAAGAGCAGCCGGTCGTCGAAGGCGTAGCGCGCATCAATCTGGTGGCCAAGGGCGATCTGCGCCAGCTGGAAGCTAAGCACCGCCGCCAGGTCCTCTTCGCTCGGTAGCACGTCCACTAAGCCCTTACTGACAAGAATCGTATGGCCCACGGCCAGCGACTCCAATGGAGTAGTAAGCAGAACTCGGCAGTGAATCTCGCCGGCTAGAGTAAGCTTGCTCCCGAGGATAAGGTTATTGGTGACCTGTTCCAGCGTCTTGTCGAAATCGCTGGGAGCTGCGACTAGCCCAGCCTCGACCAGGCGATCCAGCACGTTCTGTTCCGCCTGCGAATACCAGTCTCGCTGCGCTTCGAGCGGGCTAACATCCTGGCCACCCTCGCTCTGGTCCGTGACATTGTCTACCACCACCGATGTGCTTTGCGTCTCGTGGCTCGGCACCTTGAGGGAGTAGCCCCAGAAGTGCGTCTGTGCACGGAATCCACCGGGCTTCAAGGCCTCGGGGCGGTCCTCCTCTTCCGCGTAAATCGCGACCGGCAACCACACATCTGGCTGGATATTGTTCCGCCAGCTGTCGAAGTGAACCCAATAGCGCGCCGCTTGCTGCAAAGCACTGCGGGTATACGAGCCATTGAAGCGAACCACATTGCCGCCCTGATCTTCGATCCAGACACGGCCTACGAAGCGGCCAGAACCATTCCCGGGCTTCGGATGAACATCGAACACCTCGGTCCGCACCTCTCCGAGAAACTCGCGGCGTACGAATGCAAAGTCATAATGCGCCCGATCGTAATTCGTCGGGTCAACGAACATCATGTCCATAAATCCAGTGGAAGAGTACGTCATTTTGAAAGCCGCGCCCAACGAGGAGAATGCCTTGACGGAACCCTTGAAGAAGCCACCATCGTTCTTCGATTTGTACGCCTTGGCCGTAAATGCCTTAGCAAAATCCACCCGGTTGAGCATGTACTCATCCGATGTGGGCACGGAATAGAGTTTGGCATCGGGCCGTGTGTTCTGGATATACGTCTGCACCAGGGGAGTATGTTTCTGGATTTCCTCGATCGTCACCTTTTCCCGGGCAAAGGAGCTTTCTATCAGCTCTGTCTGCTCCGGCGTGAGCGGTGCTGCAGGGGTGAGATGTTGCACTTTAGCCTGCGCCGCGACAGCGCTCAGCGACACAACAACTGTTACCAGGGAAAGCTGTCGTATCCACATTTCTGAGTTCCTGAGCCGCCCACAGCAGCAATCGTCGCCGGACGGGTAGAGTTGGGGTTCGGAGTCACGCTTATCGAATCTCCGAACCAGCCTGTCTTGAGGAGGGGCTTGAATCTCACCATCTTCGTGACCAAATACCAACTGTGATTCCAAGGACGCGATCGCTGAACGCTGAGACTACACAATCGTCGTTGCGCTCCTACTTATCGCAAGGAGGCAAGGCCAGGGCCAAAACCGGCGCGGCCGGCAGCCGCAGGGTCGAACGAGGTTACGAACTCCGCAGCCAGCCCGGCCGCGGGGTGCTCCGGGTTGAGAGGCCGAAGCTGGACAATGGAAAGCTCGCCCTGTTGCTCGCCAAAGACTCGGTCCTCTTCGAGCGTTGTGCGATGGATCTTATGGCGACGATACGGATCGTGCTGCATCATCTCCGCAGTCGCCTCCTCGGGAAAAAATATTTGTCCCACGTAAGAAGTGTGTCCGGCGTCGTACGATTTGCCGGAAGCATGACCGCCAATGCGAACCTTGAAGTGGATGTGGTTGGTACGCCCCATGTAGAAACCTGGAAACACTGTGCGAAAACCCACGCTTCCATCCCCTCCTGTGAGCTGTATGCCGCGAAGGAAGCTGAGCTTATCTGTCGGTGCGTGGTCTGGTGGCGGCTCCATCGGCCCAGGTCCGCCAGGGCCATCTTCAAAAGAACCAAAGGGTGGTGGGCCGGGAGGGCCGCCATCTGGACCGGGAGGCCCCATGGGCTCCTGTTTGGTGAAGCCGGAGTAGAGTCCCACGGCATCGCAATGCCACAGATCGACGGCTGCGTTGGGCACGGGTGTGCACGTTCGTGAGTCGAGCAGAACGATGCGCAGGGAAAGAGGTACACCGGCCCTCCCCTCCCCGATGTCGGAGCGAAGAAGCTCTCCTGGAATGTAGTAGGGACCAGTCTCCTGTTGGGCGCTGAGTCTGCATACGTTCTTCGGTTGTGGAAGACCGTGAGCCTGGGCAGCACTCTGAAGCTTGAGTGTGGCTGCTATGCCAAAGCTGGAGCGAATAAACCGGCGACGGGTGAAGGCGCGATATTTGTCGATCATCTCTCTCTCCATCCAGAGAGACGTCTATCTGTAGAGGGAACGACTACACGATTTATTTAGCTGGGTGGCTTAGGGCGGTGCTCGTCAAGTTTTTCGGCTTGTTCGTCGGTCATCTGTTTTCGAATCTCGAGTAGCATATGGGCGTTCGCCTTTTCCAGCGCCGCGCGAGCCTCTGTCACTTTGTCGATCTGCCGAAAAATTTGTTCCTCATCTAGATGAGTACCAGTCGTTAGCCGTTCCAAACCCGCTTCTTCTGTTTCCAGGGAGTGGTAGAGGCTTAGCAAGGTTCCTTTGTTTTCTCCGAAAATTGCGTCCATCCGCTTTCTCTGATCGGCGCTCAAACCGAGGCTTTTGGCGAAGTTCTTCTCATCCCACCAGCGCCCCGGAGGGCCGAGCTGTAAGCCACCACGCATGGTGCTCTGCGTACCATCTCCCGCGCCGCTTGGGGGTGGAGAATGTTGGTTGTTCGAGCCACCCGGACCGCCACCGGGACCACCAGGACCGCCCGGACCGCCACCAGGCGGCGGCATATCTGGAGAACCGGGCCCCCCGTGCGGAGGTCCACCACCGCCATGGGGTCCCTGGGCCCACAGGGGTGAACTCCCGACAAGGCTGACGACCAGATACACAACCGCCACTGAGATCGTCCATCGCATGGTCTTCTTTTCCTGCTTCAAGAGGCCTGCCTCACCTGGCTTTAGCCGATTCAGAAATTCCATACATCTTCCGCGGAGACAAATCTGCGGAATCGAGTTCTTTATCAATCGCCGCTAGAAGCTGGTTGTCCTGACTAAGTTCCGCGGTGTTGCTGTCGCTGGCAGCAGGTACGGCAACATTTCCACCCGTGAACGGCGAAGTCTTTACCGCCCGGCGTAGCACGCCGAACAGCAGGATGACTGCAACTACGGCTACGCAGGCAACCGCCCAAACGGCTGCTGGACGCCACGCCGGCACAGCACGGCCTAATCGAGGCGCGGAGCCGGCAGCATTCTGCCTGGCTTCGCTCCATTCCATGCTCGCGTGATGGAACACCTGGAACGAGGCGCGCATCGAGGCCGCCTCTTGCCGGCAGGCTTCACATGCCGCCAGGTGATCATCAATTGCCGGCAGCGAGACTCCTGAAAGGTGATCTGTCAGCTGCTCGTCCGTTAGATGACGCAAAGTCATCGCATTCCTCCTAAGCGAAGTCGAACCGCCTTTAGTGCACGGTAAAGGTGTGTCTTTACCGTGGGTGTCGGTAAACCCGTTGCTACTGCGATTTCTTCGAGTTCCATTTCATCCAGAAACCGCATGATGAACACACTCCGTTGTCTCTCAGACAAGGATTTCAACGCTAACTCAACTCGCTGTACCTGCTCGCGGGCCAGCATTCGGGTTTCCGGCGACGGATCACCGCTGGCCAGCGCAATTGCCGCGTCAGAAACGGATACCCCCGTCAGGCTGGCCTTCTTCCAGAATTGGAACTTCTGCCGCCGTTGGTAGTCCCGCATCACATTCAAGGTGATGGCACGCAGCCATGTGCCCACGCTGCAGTCTCCGCGAAAATTATCACGAGCATTGTAGGCTCTTAAAAGGGAGTCTTGAACGACCGTCTCAGCAAGATCCTGGTCGCCGGTTGAAAAAGCTACCAGCCGAAGTAACCGTGCCCTGTGAGTGCGGACGAGCAACTCGAAATCGTCCAGTTCTGAGATATTGAGCATCCCCCAGACTTGTCCAGTGAGAGTCATAACGTCTGGACGTCATGCTAGCCAGAAGCATAGACGCCTTTTGCGATCCGCGGGACTACGCAGTTACAGCGCTTCGGTCCACTGCAGGCACTTTTCCGCAGCCAGCTTAGCCGCCGCGGTAGTCGACTATCGCAGCTCCACCATGATGGGCGTATGGTCAGACGGTTGCGGCTGAGCCCGCGGTCCGCGATCAATCTCGCAGCTTTGCAAACGGTCGGCCACATTAGGCGACAGCAGGAAATGGTCGATACGAATGCCGCGATTATGTTCAAACGCCTGTCGCCAATAATCCCAGAAGGTGAACTGGCCGGCCTCGTCTGGGTGCAGCGCACGGAACGCGTCCGTATAGCCAAGAGCGAGCAGGGCCCGGTAGCGTGCCCGGGGCTCCGGCTGAAACAGCGCGTCATGGATCCATGACGCAGGCTTGTGGCAATCGATATCTTCTGGAATCACATTAAAGTCGCCGCCAATCAACACCGGCAGATCCTCCTTCCGCCAGGCCCTCATCTCTTTCTCTAACCTGTCCATCCAGGCCAACTTGTAGGCGAATTTGTCGCTTCCCACGGGATTGCCGTTGGGCAGATAAATATTGACCACGCGGATGCCATCGATCGTCGTCTCCAGGTAACGTGCATGGCTATCCAGCTCATCGCCGGCCAGGGTCGTATTGAGCGTCTGCATCGGAGAGCGGGACAAAATCGCGACCCCGTTATAAGCCTTCTGCGTCACCGCCGCGCTCTCATAGCCCAGCTCTTTGAATACTTCCGCGGGAAACTCTGCGCCCTTCAACTCCTGCATCAGCAGCACATCCGGAGTGCGCGCCTTCAACCACGCAGTGACCTGGTCAAGCCGGGCGCGAATCGAATTTACATTCCAGCTGGCGATCTTCATCACTATCACCGTCTCACGATCTGTCAACGGCATCAAGCAAATCGCCGCAGCTATCATGGGGAGCGAAGACAGGAGCTTATATGTTCCTTCCCCAGCCCATTGGATTTGTAAGCAGCCCGTACCACCAAACCAGCGAGATTCCCAAGGGTCTGCACGCGAAACATAATGCCGCGGGTGTCCTCAAGCTCCTGCCCGAATTCCAGCCTGGGCTCATCGACATCGAGGGATTCTCCCACCTCTTCATCCTCTGGGAGTTTCACCGCTCCGGTGACTTCGACCTGGTCGGCGTACCGCCCATCGACGAGCGGCCCCACGGAGTCTTTGCCACTCGCTCTCCCCGCCGTCCCAACCCCATTGGACTTACCGTTGTGGAGTTGATTCGTAGGGAGAGCGCGTGGCTGCATGTTCGAGGCGTCGACATGCTCGACGGAACACCCATCCTCGACATCAAGCCCTACCTGACCAGTGTTCCCCCGGAGCTGTTACGCCGGGGATGGCTGGCCGAAGCCGAGTCACGCCAGAAATAATGCCCTCATGCCTGGCCTGTCAATGCCGCAGAAGCGGCGGAATGTAGGGTGCTACGTATTGCACGCCCAGGTGAATAATTTCCAGCACTAATACCGCAACCAGAATGCGGTAGATCCAGAACCTCGCGCGTTCGTGCATGGTGAGGCGCGCGCCGATGAATCCGCCCGCGACGCTACCGGCTGACATGACCAGCCCCTCCGGCCAGCGGATACTCCCGTGGCCTGTGAACATCAGGATCGGCACCAGTGTGGTGGCGACCCCCAGCAGCATTTTCAACGCATTTGCATGAATCAGGTCGTAATGGAACATCAGGATGAGCACCAGCAGCAGATAGGTAGCCCCATCCAGAACAATGAAGCCCATCCAAAATCCGACGAACAGTAAGGCGAACATGCCCGCTGGGGTGATCCCGGTAAGACCCGGCTTCGGGTGTTCCAGGACGGTCTTCATCTTGAAGACCAGCAAGAGAAGAGCCGCCATCACGGCGGCGGTGATCACCAGTGCCATGCTGCGCCCCGGAATCCTTTCCGCCGCCAGTACCCCGGCCACGCTGCCTAACGTGGCCGGAATACACATCTTGAGTCCGGCGCGCCACTCCACCTGTCCCTTCGCCTGGAATGTGCGTAAGGCCATCAGCGAACCAAAAAGCACTGTTAGCCGGTTGGTTGCGTTGGCATCCAGGGGCGACAGCCCGAACATGAGCAGCACCGGGAGCGAGATCGCCGATCCCGAGGAGGCGAGCGTATTCACCAGCCCGCACCCCACTCCGGCAACCAGCAGAATTAACCCATAGAAAAGGTGTTCAAAGGTCGCATGCATGCCGCAAGTCTATTTCCTTCGCGGCATATTCTCTCAGAGATTTGCGTCATTTGGCAGCTGTTTCGGTGGCTGCTGGTTTGGGGCTCACCACCGCACTGCCGATCCATGCGGTCTTGCCGCGCAGCCAGTCGGGATCTTTGAACTCCCATCCCACGCGCGGTTGGGTCGGGTCTCCATGCACGGTTCCGCTTGCAATGCGTGTCTTGCGTCCGACGGTGACCTCAAATTTCGACTGCGCTCCGCCGGCAGTCGCGCCCGGCGAAAACGAGATCGTCAACCCTTGATTCGCATCTGCTCCCACTGCGGAGTAGTGCATCTTTTCGATCGACCATGCCCCGTTTGTCCAGGTCGCTTCGATGGCAATTGTTCTGCCGGGCAGATGATCGTCCGTCTCGAGAATCGTCGCATGATCGCCATTCATTGCCTGCACCCCCAAGCTGCAGCCCAGTCCGTCCTGCGACTTCAATTTCCACTCCGCGCCGGCGGCCAGAGTTTTTGGCCCACTGATCGTCGTCCATTGCTGTCCCGCCGCGGCAAAGACAGCGAAGTCGACGTTCTCAGAGGACGCGCCATGATAAGCAACAAAGTAGGGCGGTTGGCTGATCTCCGTCCATACGTCGGCAGTGCTGACTGTGTTCCCGATCTTGATCGCCGAGCCTTCACCAGCGACCGCCGAGCGTCCGCGATACATCAGCACCGGCGGCTCCGCACCGGCAGGTGAGCTGCCCCCGCCGCGCTCACTCATGTCAGAACCTTGAATCCACTGCCACGACACTGGCTGGCCCGTGTGATCGACAAAGCGCAATAAATAGGTAGCGCCAGTACCCGCATTTGCCGGGCGGTCGAGTTGCATATTCGTAAGGTAGGCGTCCGCGCCCGAGCGTTTGTCAATATCCACCATCTGCTGCTGGTTCGAGTAATGCACCCGCTTGCCCGTGGCCCGCTCGGTAAGCACCGCTTCGTAGAGCGGCGTCGCGCCGCTGCTCGGGTCGACATAAAGTTCAATCATCGTATAGGGCAGCTCCGGGCCGATCCATTGCACAAACTGCTCCGGCCAGTGCCGGTAGACGATCTGTTCGGGCGCCATCGGAGGTGGAAGCACAGGCTCTACGGTTTGCGCGGCCAACGCGACCGCACTGCAGAGAAGAAGAGACAAGGTAAGAAATTTCGACATGGCATTTTCCTTTCAGAAGGTGTATCGGATACCGAACTCCACTCGTCGCGCGGCTTCGGCGGCTAATGGCTGAGTGAACGTAGGCGAGCCAACCACGTTGCCTACAGTGGTCACATTGGTGTGGTTGAGCAGGTTAGCCGAACGCACATTCAGCGTGACGCTCTGATGCCGGTCGGCAGCCAGGCCGTGGGAATGAAGTTCAAAGGTGCGGCTAAGGTTGCTGTCCAGATGGATGAGCGCGGGCATGGTTCCTGCATTCCGGCCCAACGAGCCATTCAGAGCCGTCGTGTTCAGCAAGCCGAAAGGCGTTTGATAGGTGCCGGTGCCCGGTTGCGCAGTAAGCGAGGGGCGGTCGTTGAAGACGCCGTCTCCATTGTTATCCATGCCGGTGATTACGTTGTAAGGGTCTCCGGAGGAAGCATCGAATTGGCTGGTAAGCGAGAGCTTCGCCGGGAGATTCAGCTGCCCGATGGCGAACAGCCGCTGCCTTGATTCCCAGGCGGCGCGCGCTGTTTCCCCGCGCTCAGAGTAGCTGGACTGCGGAAACAGCGTGGCCGAATCCGCATCCGTCTTCAGGTTGAAATATAAGTAACCGATAAAGATGCCAAAGCGCTTGTAGCTGTGCTGATCCACTCCCAGAAAGACCACCTGGCCGTGGAGGTGTCCGGACTGCTCAAACTCGAAGATGTTCTTGCCCGGTGCAATGGCCCGGAGAGCAAGCAGGGGATTGGTTGTGCTTTCATTCACCAGCGGCGAATTGATGTTGCGCGAGCGAAGCGTGCCCCAGGCTTGCGCGTCAAACAGGTTGGCCTGTGCATGCCAGTGTTGCGGCAGCTCATGCTCTACGCCAAGCTGAGACTGGAACGACCATGTTTGCCCCAGACCGGGCGCGAATTGGCGAGTCGTTGCCACCGCGATGGTAGAAGGTGTGGGCATGAGTGGTTGGGTGAACGAAGGCGAATAAAGCAGCGTTTGCGTTTGCCGCACGCCATTTAGCCGGTAAGCCTCGGTGGTCACGTCCGGCGTAACCGCGCTCGAGAACAAGCCGCCCCGGGCATGAATCACCCACCGCTGCTTGCGGTCGGGCGACCAGGCGATGCCTACCCTGGGAACCAGGTTTCCAAAACTGCCGGGCGAGGTCTGCAGGGCATAGCGCAATCCCAGTGCAAGGGATAGGTTTGGCCTGAGCGTCCATTGATCCTGCGCGTAACCCGCCACACGCCACTGTGTAAAGGGAACCAGCGCTGTGCCTTGGGTGACGTTGTAGGTGGTGGGAACACCGCCGGGCAAGCCCAGCAGAGTTCGCCGGTACTGCTCCAATCCCGAGATCGAAGTCTGTTGCGTACCATCGCCGAGAACCGGGGCCAGGCCGCCTCCGAAGACGAAGGCCCCGTTGAACGTATCCGGATCGACGTCGTGAACCATAATGCCCAGAGAGGCGACGCCAATCTTCACCGAGTGCTTGTGATGCGTCCACAGGATGTCGTCATCCACTTCCAGATCGCGCTCGCGGTCTTGCAGATGGCCAGCCGTGGCGCCTCCTGCGGTAAAAGCGCCGGCAACTTGCAGGCTGGACGCGGTCGAGAGCGGCACATCCGTGGTGTTCTTCCAGGTGAAGCCGATGTGGGTCTCATGCAGAAGGGTCGGGCTGAGGGTGAAGATATCGGTCAGCCGCAGATCCTGCTCACTCACCGTGCTGCCGTAGCCTGCCTCCTCCAGCACCAGGCCGCCGCTGCCCACGTTGTCGGAGTTGTTTACATTCGCGGAGTACGTCGCTGCCAGCATATTCTTGGCGTTTAACTGCCAATCTGTGCGCGCGCTGCCGATCCACAGAAGCTGCGGCGCCGGAACATTTTGACTCAGCGGCGATTCCTCGCCTTGGCTATTCAAAACAACCGCGTTCACCACGTTGAACTCGTGGATGTCGCGTCTCTCCAGGGCGAGAAAGAAATCGCTCTTCTGCTTGCGAATGGGGCCGCCGAATTCAAATCCATAGCGCCGCTTGCCTGCGGGAGTAGCACTCACCGCGAAGGGGTCGGTCGCGTTTAGTCCAGACTCGCTGTCGGTAAAGAAGAGGGCTCCGTGCAGCGAATCGCGCCCTGGTTTGGTGAAGATCTCGACTCGACCACCCTGGTAAGGCGGGCGATCATATTCCGACGAGAACATGTCCGGGTTAACACGGATGGAAGCGATGGACGATTTCGGCGGCAGAGAGCTGCTGTTCTGGAAACCATCGACGGTGATGATGGCCTGCCCGGGAGCCCCTCCACTACTCGCGGCGAGCACCTGCAACTGGCGTTTGAAGTCATCTGGATCGTCGGCCATGCCCTGGAGGTCTTGGGCTGTCAGCGTGTGCGTGCCCGCGCCATGGTCTGTATCGACGGAGACGCCGCTGTTTTCTCCGACCTCGACCTCGGTGTGAACATCCGCGATCCGCAGCTGAACGGAAATGTTTGCCAAGCCGCGGCCGCTCACTTGGCTCTCCGCAAACCCGTTGGCGTCGACGGTTATCTGGTAGGGATCATTACCAACACAATGCAAGACGAAGCTGCCGTGCGGCCCAGTGATTGTGTCCTGCGGAGTTGCCGCCTGCAGATGCACCGCTGCGCCAACGACGGCGGCGCCGGAAGGATCGAGCACTGTGCCGTTGAGGTTGCCGCAGTTTTGCGCGAGCAAATCTCCGCCGATGCTCAGTGCTGCAAAGAGGAAGATGTCAGTCCAGCGATTCATGGACTGAGAATCGCATCCGGCACAAAGACAAAACAGTGCACCTTGTCACAAGAATCAGATGACAACTGTCATCGTCTCTGGATAGAGAGGCCGGCGCGACACAGATATGTACGCGACACAGACTCGTATAAGAACAGGACGAGAACAGGACGAGAACAGGACGGAAACAGGACGGGTGCCCCAGGTTCGCCAAAGCGTACCTGGGACGAAAAAGCCGGGCGCAGCCCGACGAAAGCTTTTACTTGATAGACCCCGGATTCGCGGCTAGGAAAGGGAAAGCAATCGAAACATATCATCTTCGGCCCACGTACGCTGAGGCGACCCGGATTTCCTGTGCGCTGCACCGGACACGACCGCGTGTGCGGCTTTCAGTAAGGAAAGCCGCATGAAGTTCGGCAACGCCAACAAGCTCCACAGGAAATCCGGGGGAACGTGGGGCACCCGTCCCGCTTCTATCAAAACAAGCATCACAACCACCCTTTACTCCGCGCCAACCGTGCCGCCTCGATGCGATTAGCCGCGCCAAGCTTATTAATCGCCTCTGACAAATAATTCCTCACCGTGCCTTCGGACAAATGAAGATCCATCGCAATCTCCGCCCCCGATTTGCCCTCACCCGCCCTCCACAAAATCTGCCGCTCTCGTTCGCTCAACGGGTCAGGCTCTTGCGTCCACGCCTCTGCCGCGAGTTCAGGATCCACCACCCGCAGCCCTTTACACACGCGTCGCACGCAATCTGCCAGCTCCGCCGCGGGGCGATCCTTGAGCATGTACCCTTGGGCGCCGGCATCCATCGCGCGGCGCAAATAACCCGCGCGGGCAAAGGTAGTAAGAATCACAATGTGCACCCGCGGATACCGGCTATGCACTTCCGCTGCAAGCGTTAGCCCGCTCATCTCCGGCATTTCAATATCGGTCACCAGGACATCGGGTGAGTGCTGCGCCACCAGCGTCATGGCCTCACGGCCATTGCGCGCCCGCGCCACCACCGCGATATCCTTCTCGATCTCAAGCAACGCCGCCAGTGCGCCCAGCACCATCGCCTGATCCTCGGCCAGGACGACGCGAATCTGTTTGTTCACGGCTGAATGACCTCTGCATTCCCGTTGAACTGGGGCAGTTCGATTAGCAGGCGAGTGCCACGATTCGAGTCCAGCGAGAGGCTGCCGCCCAGTTCCCGCACTCGCTCCCGCATGCCGCGCAACCCGTTCCCTTCCTGGCGAATGTCGCCTCGCCCGTCATCGGCGATCACCAGTTGCGTGCGGTCTTCCGCCGTAGATACTTCAATCGAGCACTCACTTGCGCCAGCGTGGCGCACAATATTGGTTACCGCCTCGCGTAGTACCAGCGATAGGGTGGCCTCATGTCGCGGCGTAAGGTAAGGTGCTTTCGCCGGCCTGTTCAATCGCACCCCCGCTGTTTCCAATATCTGGGCTGCGCGGACAAGCTCCGAGGCAAAGCCCTCGGAGCGGTACCCGGTGATTGTCTTGCGCACCTCAGCCAGAGCATGCCTGGCGGCGGTCTCAATCTCCGCGACCTCGAGCGCCGCCCGGCCAGGTTGGCTCGCGATCAGGCGCCCCGCCAACTCGCTCTTGAGCACAATCAGCGAGAGAGAGTGGCCAAGAATATCGTGCATATCGCGAGCAATACGCTCTCGTTCCGCGGTCTTCGCCAGTTGTTCAATCTCATCCTGCGCCACGCGCAACTTAGCGTCCGCGCGCCACTTTTGCTTCATCCTTAGCTGATTCATTCCAAACAGCAGCGGCATGGAGATGCCCAAACTCCATACCCATGCAGAGAACTGCAAGAGCCAGCTCTCTATGGCGATCGCTCCGCTTAGCAAAAGGAAAAGGCTGATTACCGTATTTGTCGATTCGGACAGTTCAGGGATCGAGACCGCTACAAAGATAAAGGCCCCCCACGCGCTCTCGTTGAACGGCGTGTACACCAGGCCTATGACAAACATGGCCAGCACGCCCACCCAACGAAACCTGCGCGGGCCGCTATGCGCGAACATATAACTAGGCACGAAGAGAACCACAGCGAGAATCAACCCCAGCCATCTACCCCGCGAAGCGTGGACCATGTAAGGCTCGATAGACCAGAAACCCAGGAAGACCAACCAGATGGTGTGGTCATAATTGATCCAACGCCGCCAGTTCCTCATGGGAAGCTGATTCGCAGGGTCCGGGCAGTCACTGTTGAGCCAACTGCTAAACCACGCGGCAAGGTTCCGACGCTCGGGCGAGTGTGGCGTCATGGATTAGGCCTGAGCCTCCTGCCTGCGAAAGATAAACGCCGCGGCTAGCAAAAATACTACCGTATAGAACCCTAGCAGCGCCCAGGCCAACAAAGCAGAACTATCGCTGTAACCAAGCGATCCGAGCGCCAGGCGAGCGAACCAGAACGATGGTAACCCGTGCGCAATCGCCTGTAGCCAATGGGGCAGCGCCTCAATCGGTGTCCACAGTCCGCCGCAAAACGACAGTGGCAGATAGATCAGGTTGATTACCCCCGCCGCAGCGTTGGACGGCATCAACAGGCCAACCACCAAACCCAGGCTGGCGAAGGGCACAACGCCGGCGGCAATTACCGACAACAGTTGTAGCGCTTCTATGAACGTAATGTGGACGCCGGCCATGGCGCTTCCCAGAATCATCAACAGAATCGTGATGCCAACGGCGAAGAGGTTGCTTACGCACAATTTAGCCAGCAAGTAAGCTGCCGCGGGCATGGGGCTAGCGCGTTTCATTTCCAGCCATCCGTGGCCCCGCTCCAGCGCCAGTACGGCGCCAATGCCGAAGAGGGAAGAACCCATAGCGCCAAAACATGCATACCCCGCCAGAAGATAGCGGGCCATGGTATGGCCCTGTAAGACCGAATTTCTATTGGTGACACCGAACAGCAGATAGAAGATCACCGGAAAGCCAACCATGGAGCAAAGGTAGGCTCGATTGCGCGATAACCTGAACAACTCAAAGCGCACTTCGTTGAAGTAGACCCGCGGCAGGGATGGCTGCGTGCGCGGCATGTTGAGGGCGATTGTCGTGGCCATGGCGCCTCCTATTGCACAGTTGCGGTGAGGTTGTTGGTGAGCGCGAGAAAGGCATCTTCCAGGGCTGCGGTCCGCACTTCCAGCCCGCTCAGCGCCGTGTCGTGCGCAAGCATGGTGCGCAGCACCGCCTCAGGAGTCTGCGTGCGCACCAGCATCGCGTTGCCATCCTGCTCCACGCTCGTCACTCCCGGTAAGGCAGAAACGAAGGAAGCTTGGAGCGATGTCGTGCAGCGGATAAAGCGTGAGCCATCCGCGGTCTTGAGCTCCTGCGGCGTCCCTTCCGCAATCACTTTGCCTTTTTGCATGACGACGATTCTGCTGGCCAGCGCATCCGCTTCTTCCAGGTAATGCGTGGTGAGCAAAATGGTCTTTCCCCTCGCCGCCAGCTTGCGTACCTGTTCCCACATCGCTCGCCGGGCCTCGACATCCATACCGAGTGTCGGTTCATCGAGACAGATAAAGTCAGGATCCCCGCAAAGAGCGAGAGCGAAGAGCATGCGCTGCTTTTGTCCGCCGGAGAGCGTCCCAAAAAGCTTGTCCTCCAGGCCTACCAGTCCCGCGATCGACAGTAGGTCCTCGAGCGGCCGCGGGTTTGCGTAGTAGCTGCTATAAAGCTGCAGGTGCTCGCGCACGCGCAGCGTCTCCGGCATGCGGCCCACCTGCAGCATCGCGCCCAGCCGCAAGCGGTTGGCTCGATCTCGCGGGTTTCCGCCGAAGATGCGCACCTCCCCCGAGGTCGCCTGGCTCAGCCCCAGCAGTAGGCGCACGGCGGTGGTCTTGCCGGCGCCATTCGGCCCCAGCAGTGCGACCACTTCTCCCCGGCGAAGCTCGAGTGACAGACGGTCCAGCGCGATCTGCTGGCCAAATCTCTTGCTCACGCTACGCAGAGAGGCAATCACGGAACCCTCCGGCTGGTCGATAGTTGTGTTGTGGCAAGGTTCAAGAACGACGCTAGCGGCCATAGCTGCCCCCTTTGCTTCCAGTGACATCGTCTCGTCGCTGGATCGTGAGCAGTAGTGTCTTTTGTCAAAAAGAAAGGCTGACATTTGTCATGCGGGTCGGGAAGACAAATTAATCTAGAGACTCGACAACAACCGGGGGATGGGATCGATGCCGAGTGGGATCGGAAAGCTGCGGGTGGGTACAACGGTAAGAACGGTGATCTTGAGCGGCCTTCTGGCGGTTTTATCGACAGGGGGCGCCCAGGCACAGTTTCCTCCTCCACCCAAGCTGCCGCCGGGCTCTCCCCAGGCGGCAGGTCAACAGGTCTTTGCCACCCGGTGTGCACCCTGCCATGGCACCAACGGCATGGGGGGCGAATTTGCGCCGTCGATTGTGGAGCGGGTACCGCTGCGCACCGATGATGAGCTGATAAGGCTATTGCACAATGGCCTGCCTTCTTCGGGTATGCCCGCGTTTCCCGATGTCGTCGATCAGGAGCGGGCCAACCTCATCAGCTTCTTGCGCACCTTAAAGCCCTTTTGGGGCGCGGCCACTGCGCGCGCCTCGGTCACCCTGGAAGACGGAAAAACCCTCAAGGGTACTGCGTTAAACAGCTCGGCCAGCGATATGCAGCTGCTGGGAGACGACCATCAGCTCTATCTTCTGCGCAAGATGGATTCCGGTGAGTACAGGGTAGTGACGTCGCAGGCCGATTGGCCCAGTTACAACGGCCAGACAAGCGGTAGCCGTTACAGCGACCTCACGCAGATCACCAACGCCAATGCTTCGCGATTACAGCCAAAATGGATATTTACCCTGCCTAACACGCGCAGCGTGCAGGCCACTCCCATCGTTGCCGGTGGGATCATGTATGTGACCTATGTCAACGAATGCTATGCGCTCGATGCCGGCAGCGGACGCCAGATATGGCACTACCAGCGCTCCCGCACCCAGGGACTGGTCGGCAACGCCGTTTCCGGCGCCAACCGCGGCGTGGCCGTCGCCGGCGATAGGGTCTTCATGGTGACTGACAACGCCCACCTGATCGCGCTCAACCGCATTACCGGTGCGCTCGCCTGGGAGACGCCTTTAGCCGACTGGCACAACAACTACAACGCGACCGGCGCCCCGCTGGTGGTCGGCTCCATGGTCATCTCCGGAATCTCCGGCGGAGACGAGGGCGCGCGCGGCTTTGTGGCGGCATTCGACCAGTCGTCAGGCAAGGAACTGTGGCGCTTTTGGACCGTGCCTAAGCGTGGCGAGCCGGGCTCGGAGACCTGGCAGGGACCTGGAATCGATCATCCATCCGGAGGCACCTGGATGACGGGAACCTACGACAAGGATCTTGACACCCTGTACTGGCCTGTCGGCAATCCCGGCGATGACCTGATTGGAGACGCTCGGCCGGGCGACAATCTCTACACCGACTCGGTAGTCGCCCTCGACCCCGCGACGGGCAAGCTGAAGTGGTATTTCCAGTTCACGCCCCACGACGTGCATGACTATGACGCCATGGCTCCGCCGTCGCTGATCGATGCCATGTGGAACGGTAAGCCACGCAAGCTGATGGTGCAGGCAAACCGCAACGGCTTCTTCTATGTGCTCGACCGCACCAATGGCAAGTTTCTGCTCGGCCGGCAATATACCACTAAGCTCACCTGGGCAACTGGTCTAACCCCCGAGGGCCGGCCCATCGTCGCTCCCGGCCACGAACCAACCCATGAGGGCACCCCTGTCTGCCCCTGGCTGAACGGCGCGTCCAACTGGTATTCGGCCTCCTGGAATCCACTGACCTCGCTTTACTACGTGCAGACCAATGACAAGTGCGGCATCTTCACCCGCACTGATATGCCGTTTCAGCTGGGGCACGGCTACATGGGCGGGTCCTTCGGCGCCGATCCGTCCGACGAGGGCCGCCGGGTTCTGCGCGCTTTTGACATCCAAACCGGCAAAGCGGTGTGGGAGCTTCCCCAGACTGGCAATGCGGAGAGCATGGGCGGCGTGCTCAGCACCGCCGGAGGCGTGGTTCTGTACGGCGCGGACGACGGTGCGTTTGCCGCCGCCGACGCCAGGACCGGTAAGCCACTCTGGAGCTTCCAGACCAGCCAGTCGCCGCATTCTTCTCCGATGACCTACATGTTCGACCATCAGCAATATGTCGCTGTCACCATGGGATCGAATATCATTGCATTCGGCCTTCCGAACTAAGCAGTTTCGCGGTGGGTGCAGACCGAAGCAGAAGGCCTTTTCGTGGTTTTCTCTCAAGGAAAACCACACCTCGCGATCTTTATGAGGCCACGTAATTGCGAAACTGCTCTAGCCGTACAGCGAAAGGAAAAGGGTGTCATTGTGAAACAATCACGGAGAGATTTTGTTAAAGCCGGTTCCGCTTCCCTCATCTATGGTTCTGCGCTTCTGCACAGCAGCAAGTCTTACGCCAAGACCTTGCATGTACCGTTGGGGCTTCAGCTCTATTCGGTCCGCGAGCTTTTGCCAAAGGATTACGACGGCACGCTCAAGCAGATTGGCTCGATAGGCTTTCGCGAGGTAGAGTCGGCCGGTTACTACAATCACAGCACCGCGGAAGTGAAGCAGGCCATGAGCAATGCCGGCCTGCACCTGGTGAGCGCGCATTACTCCTCAGACAATTTGCATCAGCAGCTGGATGAGATTCTAGCCTTCAACAAAGAGCTGGGTGTCCATTACATCATCTGTTCTTTCCCTGGCTTCAAGGACCCGTCGCGCGTGAAGAGTCTTAGCTCGAAGGATAGGACGAACGCTTTCAACCTTGAAGATTGGCGTTGGAATGCAGAGCAATTCAATGCCATCGGGGCAAAAGTAAGTGCCGCCGGCCTGCAATTCGGCTATCACAACCACACCATGGAGTTCCACAAAACAGACGGCGTGGTGCCTTACGATGAGCTACTGCGTCTGACCGATCCCGCCCACGTCACCATGGAGATGGATTGCGGCTGGGTCACCGTGGGAGGTGCGAACCCGATCGACTATCTGAAGAAATATCCCACCCGCATCAGCATGTTGCATGTAAAGGATTTCAAGGGAATCACCGCCGATTCCTCGGTCACGAATGTGCCCACGATCGTTGAGCTAGGGCAAGGCTCAATCGACTACCGCCCCATTTTCGAAGAAGCAGCCAAGGCCGGAGTAGTGAAGCACTGCTTCGTCGAGCAGGAAGGCTACAACGTACCGCCCATGGAAGGCCTGAAAATCGACGCCGATTACATGCACAAGCTAGGCATAGCGTAAGGATCGCTTTCTTCTTCTACCCCCAAACCAATGTCAGTGGCAATGGACGGGTGCCCCCAGGTTCGCCCAAGCGTACCTGGGCCGAAAAAGACGGGGCGACCCGGATTTCCTGCACGAGGCTCCAAACAGGTTCGCGTGTGCGGCTTTAAGTAAGGAAAGCCGCATGAAGTTCACCAACGCCAACAAGCTCGACAGGAAATCCGGGGGAAGCCCCACGATCGCTTTTGATCCAGAGGCTCAGTAGCGCCGTGAGGGGCACCCGTCCGTCTCAAAATCGGCTTTAGCGTTTGCCCAGTAGTCTCTGCAAACTACCCGGTGCTGCAACCCCCACCATTCTGGTGAACAACAAATACCCCAACCCAAACGTCGAAAGCACGCACAACCCAATCAGCGGCGGGTAATGGAATGGCTGCACCAGCTTGACTCCATAAGCAACAGCAGCCGCTACCAGTGCGCCAGCCCAAAGCCGTGCAACCCGGTAAGGCGGCAATACCACGGCGCCGATGCGTGCCTGGAGAGCGCGGCGCAGCAAGGAAAACTCCACCCACCCGGCAATTCCCGCTGATAGCGTGAGCCCCGCGACGCCCCAGCTGGGATCAATGCCCAGCAGCTTAGGGAGCGGCAACGCGAATAGATAACCCATGACCACTGTCAACACCACGCGAATAATCGCGAAGTTCAACGGCGTGCGTGTGTCCCGCAACGCATAAAACGCAGAGGAATATAACCTTCCGGATGTCGAAGCCAAAAGCCCGACAGCCGAACCCGCCAGCACACTCCACACGAAGGTCACATCGTGGGCTGTGAAGTGCCCCCCGCGGTAAATGGTGGCCACGACCACGTCGCCCAGCACCAGAAAAGCCACCGCTGAAGGAACCACAAAAAAAGCAATATTCTGCAGGCCCAGTTCCAGTCGCCGCCGCAGTACGGCTCCTATCTCCTCCTGCGTTCCCAAAGCACTCGACATAGCCGGTAGCTCAGCGGCAGAAACCGCCATGCCGAACAAGCTCACTGGCAGGGTATTCAGGGTCTGCGCGTAAGCCAGGGCAGATACCGCGCCCACGGGCAAATAGCTGGCCAAAAACGAGTCGACATACGCGCTAATCTGCACCACTCCGCGGCTCAGGAACACCGGGAAAAAGTTTCGCACCACGGTCCGCACATGCTCGGTGCCGAATGCAAACCGCAGATTCAAGGGGCGCAGAAACCGCAGCACCGTCGGCAACTGCACTGCAAACTGCAGGCCGCTGCCGATGACCGAAGCCATGGAAATAATAATGGCGAGCCGCGACTCCCCAACATGTCCACCCTTCCATAACAACGCGGCGATCATAGCCACATTCCAGATCACCGGCGCGGTATAGGAGAGAAAGAATTTTCGGTGACTGTTCAGAATCCCCAGGCACCATGCCGAAAGAACGAGCAGCGCTGCTCCGGGAAATAGGATCTGCACCAGTTGGATGGCGAGCAGGCGCGTCTCCCCCTGGAAGCCGGGAACAATCGCGTCGATCAGCCAGGGAGCAGCGAAGACGCCACCCAAAGTGATCAGCGAACCGATCAGAAAGAGAATGGCAAAGATCGCTTCGGCCAGCTGCGAGGCTTCCTCGTGCCGCTCTTCCGCCCGCAGACGGGCATACACGGGGATGAATGAAGCGGAGAGGACACCCTCGCCAAACAGAGTTTGCAGAAAGTTGGGAATGCGGAAAGCGCCGCGAAACGCATCCGCAGCGTTTGAGTTGCCGAAGTAATGCGCAAACACCCTGTCCCGCACCAGCCCAAGGAGCCGGCTTAGCAGAATACCCGCGCTGACAGTAAATGCGGATGAGCGGGAAGCGAAGCCTTTACGTTGGGTGGGTGTACTCAAGACTGTCATCAAAGTGTTATCGACGCTGGCTTTACTCTAATGCATCTGGTCCGTGTTCCCCTGCAACTTCCATGGCAACAGGAACCAGTTTGTAACGCTACGCTACGCTTGCTGCTCCAGTTGCGTGACCAGCTCTTCCCATTCAGCGGTAAGCGAGGCATGTTGTCCACGCAAATTTTCCAGCAATTGGGTCACGCGCTGTGTTTCTTCTGCGCTCTCATAGACCCCGAGCGATTCCTCCGCGCTGGCGATGGAGCTCTCCAGCCGCGGAATCTCTTCCTCGACAAAGCTGCAGCGCTCCTGCAACTGGCGCAGCTTGATCGGGTTAAGCCGGCGACCCTTGGCCGCTGCCGCGTCGACCTTAGCCGTCTCCTGCGGCACTTCTACAGGCGAGGCGCCATTCGACACGCTCCCCCCTGTCTCCGCCATCTGCTTGCGGTGCAGATAGTCTTCGTAGTTGCCGGGATAGACGTGCACGTGTCCACCCTCCACTTCAAAGATGCGGGTCGCGAGGCGATCGATGAAGTAGCGATCATGCGACACCATGACCACGGTTCCATTGAACGCAGCGATTGCCTCGAGCAGCACATCTTTGGCCCGCAGGTCGAGGTGGTTGGTAGGCTCGTCCAGCAGCAGGAAGTTCGCCGGGCTCACCAGTATGCGGGCCAAGGCATAGCGGTTGCGCTCTCCTCCTGAAAGCACGCCGAGCGGTTTGAAAACATCGTCGCCGGAGAAGAGGAAGCAACCCAGCAGGCTACGCAGCTCGGTGGTCGATACCCGAGGCGCGGTGTTGCTGATGTCATCCAGCATGCGGGCATTGCCCTCCAGCACCTTGTACTGGTCCTGGGCAAAATATTCCGCGGTCACATTGTGCCCCAGGCGCAGCGTGCCGCTCGACGGCGGCTCCATCCCCGAGAGCATGCGGATCAGGGTCGACTTGCCCGCGCCGTTCACGCCCACCAGCGCGATGCGGTCGCCGCGGTCGATGGTGAAGCTCACGTCCTCGAGCACCTGCTTGGCACCATAGTTCTTGGCCAGGTCCGAGACTTCCACGACCGTACGGCCAGAAGGCTGCGGTTGGGGGAAACTGAAATGGATCGCCTGCTCTTCGACCGGGATCTCGATGCGTACGATCTTGTCCAACTCCTTGATGCGGCTCTGCACTTGTTTGGCCTTGGTGGCCTGATAGCGAAAGCGGCTGATGAAAGCTTCAAGATGCTCAATATGCTCGCGCTGGTTTTTGTAAGCCGCGGCCAGCTGCGCGCGCCGCTCATCTTTCTGAACCAGGTACTTTTCGTAGTTGCCGTGGTAAACGTGCAGACCCTTGTTCCATATCTCAATCGTCTTATCGACCGTGACGTCGAGAAAATAGCGATCGTGGGAGATAAGAATGTAGCCATTGGGATAGCCGTGGAGGTAGTCCTCCAGCCAATTGCGAGTTTCGAGGTCGAGGTGATTCGTCGGCTCGTCCAGCAGCAACAGGCTGGGCTTCTGCAGAAGCAGCTTGGCCAGTGCGATACGCATCTGCCATCCGCCGGAAAATTCCTCCGTCTGTCGTGACCAGTCATGCTTGCTGAAGCCCAGCCCACTCAGTACCGAGCCCACCTGCGCGTCGAGCGCATAGCCGTTATGCGCGCGAAAGTGGGAGTCGAGATGAGAAAAGCGATCTGCGGCCGCGGCGTATTCGGCCGTTGCCGGGTCGAACTCGGCTAGGCGCGTGGAAAGGGTTTCGAGTTCCTGTTCCATGTCGCGCAACTCGGCGAATACCGAAAGGCACTCCTCAAAAACGCTCCGCCCGCGGAGTTCGAGACCTTCCTGAGGGAGATAGCCGATGGTCATGCCGCGCGTGCGCTGCAGAGTGCCGTAGTCGAGCGATTCGCTGCCGGCGAGCACCTTGAGCAGAGTGGATTTCCCGGTCCCGTTGGCGCCCACCAGGGCCGTGCGCTCATTGGGCGTAATGAGCCAGTTGGCATCCTCGAACAGGACGCGGGGGCCGAACCGTTTTCCAGCAGCAGAAAGTTGAAGCATAAGAAAGCAGCGCCGAGGCGCTGCTCCCATTGTCGCATTGCCTAACTACTACCAGCAAAAGCCGGAGTTTACTCCTATGGACATTCCAAGGGAGCAATGTTATCTTCCTTGCAATATCCAAAGGAGCTGTCTTGGCCGCTGAACGGTCAGAAGTCTTACAAGGCACGCTGGATCTGATGATCCTGAAGACCCTCCATGTGCTGGGTCCTCTGCACGGATTCGGGATTGCCCGCCGCCTGGAGCAATTGAGTGAGGAGGTGCTGAAGTTGAACGAGGGCACCGTCTATACCTCCCTGCTGCGGCTGCAACAACAAGGATGGATCGTTTCCGAGTGGGGCGCCTCAGAGAACAACCGCAAGGCCAGGTTCTACTCCATCACCAAGCGTGGGTTGAAGCAGTTAGCGGTGGAGACGGAAAACTGGGAGCGTATCTCGGGTGTCATCGGCCGTGTATTAGGCCAGGAAGGCCAGAGATGAGGATGCGCGTTTTTGTGGCCAGGCTGGGCGACTTATTTCGCAGGCGAAGGGCTGACCTCGATTTCGACGAGGAGATGCGGATGCACCTCCACTTGCTCACCGAGCAGGGCATTCGTCGTGGCATGAGCCCGGAAGAAGCTCGTTCCGCCGCACACCGTCAATTTGGCAATATTCCCCTGCTGCAGCAAAGCCAACGAGAAATGAGGTCGATGATGTCGCTCGCCAATTTAGGACGCGACCTGCGCTTTGCTGCACGCCAGCTCCGCCGCAGCCCATCCTTGGCCACCATCGCTGTCGTCTCGCTGGCGCTGGGGATCGGCGCCAACACGGCTATTTTCAGCATCGCCAAGAAAGTGCTGCTGGACAGCTTGCCGGTGAAGAACCCGCAGGACCTGCGGCTGCTCACTTGGGTGAGCGGCCACCAGCAGCCGGTACCTCCCGTGTGGGGCGATGTTGGGGCAACGGAGGAAGGCGGGTTGAGCAGCACCGCCTTCTCCTACCCGGTACTCGAAGAGCTGCGGAAAAAGACCGAGGTCTTTGCCGATCTGATCGCCTTCAAACCGATTCCGCTGACGGTGACCGTCGATGGGAACCCGGAACTGATTGACGGCGAGATGGTGAGCGGCAACGCCTTCAGCGGATTGGGCGTGGAGCCGCTTCTTGGCCGCCCCCTCATGCCTGCCGACGACACGGCGCCCGGCAAGGGCCCCGTGGCCGTCATCAGCGAGGGCTATTGGGCAGAACGCTTCGGCCGGTCAACCTCGGCGCTGGGCAAAACCATCTTCGTCAATGGAGTCCCCGTCACTGTCGTCGGAGTAAGCCCAGCGAGATTTACCGGCCTGCAGATGGGACAGGAGACACGGATTTTTGTGCCCTTGACCATGCAGCCGCTGCTCGTGCCCCGTGCACAAATAACGGCCTCAGGCAGTACGTCTCTGCTGAATAATCCACAATCCTGGTGGGTGTTGATCCTGGCGCGTTTGCGTCCCGATGTGCCTGAGGCGCGCGCGCAAGCGGCGCTCGATCTCGTTTTGCGGCAGAAAGCGATGGCTGACCTGCCGCGGGCCAAAGGGATGGATCAGTTGCATCTCCGGCTCGAACCCGGGGAGAGAGGACTGGATTATCTGCAAAGCAAGTTCGCGAAATCGCTGTATGTCTTGTTCGCGCTCGCCGGTCTTGTCCTATTGCTAGCCTGCGTGAACCTGGCGAATCTGCTGCTTGCGCGCGCGGCTACCCGGCAGCGCGAGATGAGCACGCGGCTCGCGCTGGGAGCGCGAAGAATGCACATCCTGCGACAAGTGCTCACGGAGAGCCTGCTGCTTTCCACCCTGGGCGGCGTGGTGGGCCTGCTGCTGGGCTACCTGGGGCGCAATGTGATCCCGCGCCTGCTTGCATCTCCATCGCAGCCTGCCATGACGCAAGTAGATTTTGATTGGCGGGTGCTGGCCTTTACCGCGGGACTTGCGCTGACCACAGGTCTTCTCTTCGGCATCGTGCCCGCGTGGCAGGCGACACGCTCCGATGGAAACACCGCGCTGCACGACGCAGATCACGCGACTGCAGGCAAACACGGGATGTGGTTTGGCAAAGCGCTGGTAATTTTCCAGATTGCGCTTTCGACCATCCTGCTCATTGGCGCCGGTCTTTTCGTGCGCACATTGGCGAATCTAAATCACACCCCGCTCGGATTCCGCGCCGACCACATCCTTCTTTTTCGTCTGAACCCGCCGCGTACCCGATACGGCGATGCGCAGATGATGGTGTTCTACCAGCAACTGGAAGAGAAGCTGGCGGCGATTCCCGGTATCCGCTCGGTGAGCATGAGCAACATTGCAATCATTGGCGATGGGCATTCAGGATCAACCTTTCATGTCTCCGGCAGGCCAGTGGAGACGGAAGCCGTGCGCGTGCAGACTAACCACGTAGGAGCGAATTTCTTTCCCACGATGGGCATCCCAATTCTGCAGGGACGCGGCTTCGACGTTCACGATACGGCTACCTCGACCAAAGTCGCAGTGGTGAATCGCGCCCTGGCGCGGCAGTTCTTTCCCAACCAAAACCCCATAGGCCAGACCTTTGAAGCCGACGGAGACGAAGTAAACGCACCGGTAGAGATCGTCGGCATTGCCGCCGACACCCGATATGCGGATCTGCGCAGTGAGACCCCGCCGACGTTCTACCTGCCGTACTCGCAAGCGCTTGTGTTGGGCCGCATGGTGGTTGAGATCCATACCCAAGCGGAGCCGGGGAGCATATTAAGCCAGGTACGCATGGTTGTCGGGTCGATGGACCGGGATTTGCCATTGATCGATGTGCGCACCATGACGGAACAGATCAAGGCCACCATGTCAGGCGAACGCATCTTTGCCCAATTGACGAGTGGCTTCGGCCTGCTGGCCCTGGTGCTGGCCTGCATCGGGATCTACGGCATCATGGCCTACACGGTGGCGCGACGCACGGGCGAAATCGGCATTCGCATGGCCCTCGGAGCGCAAGCCGAGCAGGTGCTTCGCATGGTGCTGCGTGAGGCATCATGGATGGCGGTGGCAGGCGTCACCTTGGGAGTATGTGGCTCCCTCATGCTGGCGCGCTTTCTGACCGCAATGCTCTACGGACTGAAGCCCTCCGACCCGCTAACCTTGGCCAGCGCCTCTGTGCTGCTGCTCTTTATCGCACTGCTGGCAGCCTTTGGCCCAGCAAGGCGCGCATCCCGTGTGGATCCGGTCCGCGCCCTACGCCACCAGTAACCGAACAGAGTGGCTGTCAATTCGTCCTCCGCTCTCGCGGTTTGCCAGCAAGCCAATTCCCCTGGACGGGTGCCCCATGTACGCGAAAGCGCGAACATGGGGCACCCGTCCAGGGGAATTGGCTTGGTGAGGATGAGAGAGATTTGTTGCGCAACCAACGCGGCACCCCCTAACCCGGAGGAACCGATTCCGTGATCACCTGCGGCTTCTTGCGTCTGGGCTTGCGCTTGACCGCCTTCTTCGCTGGAGCCTTCTTGCTCGCAGTATGTGGCGCGAACCGGGAACGCATAAACTCCTTGTAGTCAGCCTCCGTCTGGTCCGCATAATCGACTGCAAACTCCACGATGGCATCGATAAACCGATCGGAAGTACCAATGTAGCCGGAAAGCGCAATCGCATCGCCCGAGCGTGCGTGACCCCGCGCCAGCAATTCGCCGCAAATCTCAGCATATTGGTTCAGTCCTTCGCCCTTGAGTTCTTCGATCGCGACCGACCCCTTGTGGTCATTCAACTGCCTTACCAGGTAATGGCGATTGTTGATCGTGGTCCAACCGAGAAGGAGGTCGGACTGGAACTGCATCGAACGCTGGCCCTGGACCACGCGGTGGCCCTGGTGTTGCGGCGCTCCCATTTCTCCCAGGTACGGGGCATAAGCGGAGTTAACCTCCTCCTTGATCTGCAGGAAGAGCGGATCGTCACTCCCGTTGCCCTCCATATAGACCACGTAATCGCGCAACCCAACGCTGCCTGTGCCCACCACCCGGAAGGCGACGTCGAGCGGGCGGTACAGATCGAAAAAGTGCTGGCGCTCAGGCAGCAGACTCTCGCGGTACAAGCTGAGCGAATCGAGAACCAGGTCCGCCTTCGCAGCCCTTAGACGGAATTGCAGAGGCTTGTTCTCGACGAAGATGCGGTGAGGCGGCGTTTTTTTTTCGCCTTTGACGGGTCCCGCCGGCAGTTCGGTAAGGTGCGCCTGGTTGTACTGCGGCGTTGCCCTTTCGGCCTTGCGCAACACCTGGGATAGCGGTGCGACGCGCTGCAGCCGATGTACCTGATAGCGGGCTACATCCATCACCGCCATGCGCGCGAAGGCGTGCATGGATCGGCGATAGCTGCGCAGCAAAATGGCCGCCGCCTCAGCGCATGCACTGCTCTTGCCACCCGCTTCGCGGCCGGCCAGGACGAAACTAGTGGACATACGCTTCACGTCCCACTCAAACGGGCCGCGGATGGTTTCGTCGAAATCGTTGATGTCAAAGACCAGCCGCCCATCGGGCGCGGCGAAGGCGCCCAGGTTGCGTACATGAGCGTCCCCGCAAAGCTGGGTAAAGATGCCGGTATGGGGCAGCACCGCCAGGTCTGCGGCCATAACCGAAACGGCGCCGCGAAAGAACCCGAAGGGAGAAGCCGCCATCCGTTGCCACTTGATGGAGAGCAGCGACGCGACCCGCCCAACCGAGGAGGCGGCCAACGCGTCGATGGGATCGGTTTGGCGGTCCGACGCGCTCCACCGCTTGTGCTCCTGACGCCGCACCTGCTTGCGCCGGGACTGTCCAAAGGCGCGACGCTCCGGAGGAGGCAGCGTGTGATTAAGGGTCATTCTTTTTCTTTCCTGGGGTGGTCGATTCTAACAAGTGCTCCAACTCAACATAGACGGCATTCGTCCAGCCGAAACCGATCACGTTTTGATAACCGGCGATCACGTCGACATTCGACGATCCGGTCTCAACATTGTATTTCTCGTGGATGGTCCCTTCCTTCTCGAAACTGGTGCGGACAGTATGGGTGAACTGTTCCGCAATCCGGTGCGCATCGTTGATGTAGCCATTCGTCCACAGGCCGTCGGCTGCGAACCAGTTCAGGGGAGCCCAGCCAAAGGGCAAATCCCACTGCAGACCGCTCTCGTAGGTGCTGCAAGCCAGGCCGCCCGGCCGGTCGAGCAGCCCAAGATTCTTATCCACGGCCGCGGCTTGATCCTTCGTAGCCAAGCCTGCCCAAAGAGGATAGAAGATCGTCGCGTACACGTAGCTGGACTGTTGTCCGGTAGTGAAGTCGTAATCAAAGAACATCCCTTTGCCGGGGTTCCACAGGTATTTGTTGATTGCCTGCTGGCGCGCTGCGGCCATTTTCAACCACTCACCACGCTGCGCCCCCTGGCCGGTCATATCGGCAAAGTCGGCCAAGTCCCGCTCGTAGTGGTAGAGCAGGCTATTCAGGCCGACTGCGGCGTAATGGTGTGTAGAGCCACTGAAGGGACCAAACCGGAACGAAATATCGAAACCAGACTCGCGCACCGCGCGGTCGCCCTTGTAGAAGTCACGGGTTAGGCGGTAGCCGTGGGCCCACGCCAGGCCGCAGACGACAGAATGGGTCGGGTCGCAACTGGTTTTGTCGAGCGTCGCCTGCTCGGCCGGAGAGGGGTTTTGCGGCGCCTTGATCAGATAGCTGGTGTGCACGTCGGGATGAACGACCAGCCAGTTGATCACGTCGGTGTAATAGCTGCTGTGGTCGGCGATATCCGGCACCGGCCCCTCGCCGATATCGAAATACCGTGCCAACCCGGTGTTCCCGGCGCGGTGGATGCTACTTAGCCAGAAGTCATGATCGCGCCGGGCATAGGGGTAGGCGCGGGTCAACCACTGTCTTTGCCGCGCAAGATTGGCCGGCGACCGGTCGCGGGCAATCGCCGCGTCGTAGACGGCGCGAATCATGGAACTCAGCAGCGGCGGCTGCGAGCGCGTGAGAAAGTAGGTGCGGTTGGCGTTGAGCACCGCTCCATAATTCTCAATCTCGTAGAAGAAGTTCTCCACCATACCGCGGGCCAGATCCACCCGCCCGTCGTGCAACAGGCCTAAGATGATGAAGTAGCTATCCCAGCCGAACATCTCGTTGAACCGTCCCCCCGGCACCACGTAGCGGTTTGGCAGGTACAGCAATCCAGGCTGCGGAATTTCCGATTCCTTCACATCGCCCAGGTGCTCGATGCGATGGGGCAGGTGGGCAATCTGGATCTTGCATTGCGAGCGCAGCCGCAGCAGTTCCGGCGGCGTCGGCGCGCCGAAGGGAAGATAAAGCACCGGCGGAGTGGTGACCTTGGGGTCGACCAGGGTTTTGCACTCCGACATGGAACGGGAGAGGCTATCCCATCCCTGGTGAATATAGGTATCGATGGGGAGCGAAGGTGAGGGGAGTGCCTGAGCCCAAATCTGCTGACCCGCAAACTGGAGCATCAAGAGGGCAAGAATCCGGACGGTCATCGCAAACTTCCCTCCTCGCTGCGATGTTACATGCCGTCTAAGATGAAAGGCGAGGTTGTGGTGGGTCGAAGAAATAGGGCACTGTTTTGGCTGGGGATTGGCGCCCTGGTAATCGTCGTGGGCGCGGCAGCTACCTTCGAAATCCTTCTTTCCCGGGCGGAGCCAATCCTGCGGGCGCGTTTGATACAAAGCCTTTCCGCCCGCTTCCACAGCCGCGTGGAAATGGGAGCCTTCGACGTTTCGCTCCTGCGCGGTTTCGAGGTTTCGGGCAAGGACCTCGCCATCTATCCCTACAACATCGAATCCGCCACGCCGACGTTCTCCGTGCGGCGCTTCGCCTTCCGTACCGGGTATCGCAGCCTGGTCCGTTCCCCCATGCACATCAGTCACGTTGAGGTAGAGGGGCTGCGCATCAATCTGCCGCCTAAAAGCCAGCGCAAATCGTTACCCCAGCTGAACACCGGCGAGGGTAAAGGCAGCAACGTTAGCATCATTGTCGGCGAGCTGGACTGCACTGACACCGTGCTCTCTCTGGGTACAGACAAGCCGGGCAAGCTCCCGCAGCAATTTGTCATCCAGAGCCTGAAGCTGCGCACCATAGGCGCCGGCCAGCCGATGGATTTCACCGCCAAGCTGACCAACCCCAAGCCGGTAGGCCAGATCGAGACCCGGGGCTACTTCGGCCCCTGGAACGCGGCCCAGCCGGGAGAGACCGCTGTGGGCGGCACCTACTCCTTCCAGCATGCCGACCTGGGCACCCTCAAGGGCATCGGCGGGATCCTCTCCTCCCAGGGGAAATACCAGGGCACTCTGGACAAGATCGTGGTCGATGGCAAGACCGACACCCCGGACTTTCAAGTGAAGATCAGCGGGCACAAGGTCCCGCTGCACACTGAGTTCCACGCCATTGTGGACGGCACGGACGGCAACACCTATCTGCAGCCGGTCAAGGCGCAGTTTCTCCATTCCTTCCTCACCGCGCGGGGATACGTGGTGCGCGACCCGGCAGAGCCGGGACGCCACGTCTACCTCGATGTAAACATGGACCAGGCCAGGATCGAAGATCTGCTACGCCTCGCAGTGCGCACCGATCCGCCGGTCATGCAGGGCCAAGTCAAGCTGCACACCAAGGTGGATTTGCCGCCCGGACCGCAAGACGTCGCCCACAGGCTGCGGCTGCAGGGCAACTTTGCTATCACCAACGGGCGCTTCAGCAGCGAAAAAATCCAGAATCGCATCGACGAACTCAGCCTCAGGAGCCAGGGTCAGGTGGAGCTGGCCACCCAGGAAGCCAGGGACGGAAAGATGCAGTTAGTGCGCTCGCAGATGAGAGGCGACTTCAACCTCGCGGATGCGAGCCTGAATTTATCCAACGTGCTTTACGATATTCCCGGCGCAAGCATCAAGCTGGCCGGCGTCTATAGCCTGGATGGCGCCAGATTCAACTTCACCGGAACCGCGGACATGCAAGCCACCGTGTCGCGGATGGTTGGGGGTTGGAAAGGCGTCTTGTTGATGTCCGTCGATAAGTACTTCCAGAAAAACGGGGCCGGCACAGAGGTGCCGTTCAAGATTGATGGAACAAAGTCAGACCCTCATTTCGGCTTGGATTTCGATCGCCTTAAAAAGAAATGAGGCGTAAATTGGCCTGTGCGCAAAATCGCAATTCAGCTGGTGGTATTTGCCGGCCTTGTCCTGAGCCTTGCCGGCGCCCCTGCCCAAACCCCGGCAACCCCTGAACCCTGGTGGAAACATGCGGTCATCTACGAGATCTATCCCCGCAGCTTCCAGGATTCGAACGGCGACGGTGTTGGCGACCTCAACGGAATCACCCAGCGGCTCGACTATCTCCAGAGCCTGAAGGTCGACGCCATCTGGTTGTCGCCCATCTATCCCTCGCCCCAGGTAGATTTCGGCTACGACGTCTCCAACTACCAGGCGATCGATCCGCAATACGGCACCATGGCGGATTTCGACCGCCTCGTGGCCGAAGCCAAAAAACGGAACATCCGGATCATCATGGACATGGTGATGAACCACACATCGGACAAACATCCCTGGTTCATCGAGTCCAAGAGCTCGAAGACCAACCCCAAGCGTGACTGGTACATATGGCGCGACGGCAAGGGTCCCGGAGAACCTCCCAATAACTGGCAGTCGGTTTTTGGCCATTCGGCGTGGAAGTTTGATCCCAAAACGTCACAGTGGTACTACCACAAGTTCTATGCCGAGCAGCCCGACCTGAACTGGAGAAACCCAGCGGTCGAGCGGGCTGTCTTCGGAGCCTTTCGCTTCTGGCTGAACAAAGGAGTGGCCGGTTTCCGCCTGGATGCCGTACCCACGTTGTTTGAAGATGAGCAATTGCGGGACGAGAAGGTGTTGCCTGGCACCAATGCGTATGGCGACCCGAATCTTGACGACGCGATGACCAACAACCTGCCTCGGGTCCACCAGGTAATGCGTGATCTGCGCAAGGTAACTAACAGTTTTCCGGGCGACCGTGTTCTGATCGGCGAGACGTATTTGCCGAATATCGAAGAGTTGCGCAAGTGGTACGGTGCAGACCACGACGAACTGCAAATGCCCATGGACATGCAAGTGGGCTTTCTCAACAAAATGGACGCCGGGGTCTTCCGCACCCGCATTGACCAGGCGGAGCACGATATCGATGACGACCAGCCGCTCTTTGTCTTTGACAACCACGACAATGCCCGCAGTTGGAATCGTTATGGCGACGGAAAGCACAACCAGGACATCGCACGGGTGATCGCGACCCTCCTGTTGGCTACGCGTTCCACGGCCATGATGTATTACGGTGAGGAGTTGGGGATGACGACCACGCCCCCCACACGCGTCGAAGATGTGAAGGATCCCATTGGCAAGATCGGCTGGCCGGCGGAAAAAGGCCGTGACGGCGAGCGTACGCCGATGCAATGGGACGGTTCCCCCAACGCCGGTTTTACCCCGGCGTCGGCCACACCCTGGCTACCGGTGCCTCCATCGTCCAAAACGGTGAATGTCGCGATCGAATCCCGTGAGGATGATTCGTTGTTGAGCTGGTACCAGCGGTTGATACAGTTACGTCGTGAAAACCCACCGCTGCATGATGGCGCCTTGACCATGTTGAATGTGGATGACAACAACATTCTGTCATGGTTACGTAAAACGGCGGACGGACAATCTGTCCTGGTCGTCTGTAACTTTACCCCACACCCGCAAACCGCAGCGTTCGATCTATCGCCGCAAGGAGTAACCGGCAAGCAGCTTAAGACTCTCTTGATAACCCCCGGAAGCACCGAGCCCGACTCGGCCGCATCGATCAAACTGCCACCCTACGGCGTTTACATCGGCCAAGTTCAGTAGAGAAACAGCAGGTCCCTCCATCCTCAGCGCGCATGCTTGGCAAGCACCTCTTCATACGTGCTGTAAACACCCTCGAACACCGAATCCCACGAAGCCGACAACGCATAGCTCCGCGATGCCAATCTCATCCGCGCATGAAGCTCCGGATCGAGAATAAGCTTCGCCACCGCAGCCGAAAATCCGTCGTCTGTAGCAATCGAACCCGTCTCTCCATCCTGCACAATGTACCGCGGTCCGCCATCGGGTGTGACGATCGCCGGAACGCCGGACGCCAAAGCTTCCAGCACGACATTGCCGAAAGTATCGGTGTGCGAAGGAAACACGAAGAGGTCCATATTCGCGTAAGCCCGCGCCAACTCGGCGCCGCGAAGCACCCCGGTGAACTCCGCATTCGGCAAGTGTTGCCGCAGCCAACCTTCCTCTTTGCCATGTCCCACGATAAGAAAACGAAAATCACTTATGCCGCGTGCGATCAACTCCGTCCGAATGCGCGCCAGCAAAAATACATTCTTCTCAATCGACAGGCGCCCGCAAAATCCAAGCACAAACGGCTCTCCTGCCCCGCTGCGGTCGCGGTGTTCTGGAGAGAAGGCAATCGTATCGACCCCGCGAGGCATCAGCGCGCAGTGGTGGCCGGTGGACTGCTCCAGCAGGCGGCATAAGTCGACATTGGGTGCAAACAGAACCTCTGCCATCCGGTAAAACCGGGCGCAAGCCAGCAGCGCGGAGTCTTCAAGTTTCTTTTCCGCGGCGGATCGTTTGCTACGCGGGAGCATGCGCAGAAACCATGCGGATCGCTGCGCCGCATATTCGTGGAGATTGGTATGCCACGCGGCGACCAGCGGAACCTTCAGATTCCTCGCCAGCCACACGCCCAGAATCCCCGGCTCACTCGGCCCGGTGATGTGGACAATATCCGGGCGGAATGCGCGCAGCCGTTCTTCAAGAAATTTCTTGTGGCGCAAGAATGCGGGATCGAAGGTGAGATCTTTTTCCAAACGAAACGAAACTGCGCTGCCGCGGGGAATTTCAAGCGTCGTAAGTTCCCCCACCTGGTGCTCGCGTATCGCACTATCCCTCTTGCCCGGGTGCAGACAAAAGAAAGGCAGATTTCTTCGTTGCGCAAAGGCCTCAAAGTGCCGGCTGGTGTGGGCCACCCCGTTGATCTCGTAAAAGGTATCGGGAAAGTACGCCACCCTGGGGGCCGTCGAGCGCATAGGCAGAGTGTATCCGCGAGCGAGCGTACCGAGAAGACTTTGCCGGTCTTCCAATGCGCTTAAAACGCTTCCTGCTCGCCCAGCGCAAATTGCAACTCGTGTGGCTCATCCCAGGCAAGCCGCAGACTGTTGCTGACCGGATTGCTCCCCAGCATGCGCACAAACTGGATCACCATGCGCATGTAAGCCGGCGCCTCACCGTCAGGCCAAAGCTGGCTGAGGGGGCGATCCACCCCGTGCATGTCCGGGTGATAGACGCGTTCATCCCAACGCCGCGATCCTTCGGGGAAGTCGGGGTAGTCGCGAATGGCATCGAGCGTGGAGCGCATGATGCGATGCTTCCACGGCTCCGCGTATTGCGGCATAAAGAGCACGTGGCTGCGATTCTCGCGGCGGATCTCATAGACGAACTCGTTGAAGCTGGTCGCTTGCGTCAGGTTGACATTGGCGTTCGGCTCCAGTCCATGCCGGTCGCCCCCGGAGATCAGCAATTTGTTCCAACGAGCGGCCAGCCGCTTCACCAATCGGTTCTCTTCCCAGTTACGCAGGCCATTCAGCTCCACCGCGTGAATGAAACCGCTGTTCTGAGTGAGAAACTCCTCCATCCGATGTTGATGCAACTCCTCGCCGATCTTGTACAGATCCCACTGCGGATGATTGAAGACGATCAGTACGTTGGGAAGGTCGTGTAGTGCGGAGAGCATCTCCGTCAACCGCGCGTCCGAAGGTCTGGCGGTGAATTCTTCAAATCGCCGCATCCACTCGGCTCCCGACGCGCTGGGCAGGTTGTGGATGCCAAGGTGGAAAGCCTGGTCCTTGCCGAAGGGCGTCGTCCACTCCACCGAAACCGGGATGTGGCGAGCGCTGGCCACGGTGCGCAGCAGCATCGGCGCCTGGATGTCGTCGTGATCGGTGATCGATACCAGCGGCTGCACCTGGAGCTGCTCCGCAATCTGCCGGCTCTCCAAATCAAAGGCCAGCCTGGGAGTGAGTGGCGGAGTCCAGTAACTCGCGGCGTAGTTAACCTGCAGGCGATGCTTTTGCTGGCAACGCTTCTCCTCCCGGGAAATGATCCCCTTGAAGATGCGGTGCTCATTAGCCAGTTTGACAATGAAGTCGAGTGTCTCTTTGGAGCGGTTGGTATGACTGTGCAGCGAGACACCAGAAGCGAAGCCCATGGCCGCGCGATTGTTGTTCCAGAGATACGAGATACGGGATCCTGTCATCTCTTCCTCCATCCGTCTGCCTACGTCGGAGCAACCGCACCCTGGCCCGTGCTGCCACACAGTAACTGCGTGATCGCTCTCATGTGCCCAGTATGTAGTGCAATCCATGAACAGCGAGTTACTGGGAAGCGAATAGATATCGAAATTTGGCTGGAATCAAGCTGGACAACCCGTTTTCGTCTCGAAAGTGACCGGATTCCCCGCTTATCGGGTACCAGTGATGTCGGGATTGAGGAGGGGCTCCTCTTCCACATTCGGTGGCGCCTGGCGCCGCGCTTCCGGTTCCAGGTGGTACCGGGTCAGGTCCGCCTTAAGGAGCTCAAAGGCCTCTTCCGGCGTATCAGCCATTTGAAACAGGGCGCGATCCTGGGCGGAAATTGCGCCTTTGTCGACCAGTACATCCAGGTTCAGGATGCTGTTCCAGTACGCCGAACCATAAACCACGATGCAGATCTTCTTGGCCAGCTTTTCCGTCTGCACCAGGGTCAGCACTTCAAACATCTCGTCCAGCGTGCCAAAGCCGCCGGGGAAGACGACTAAAGCTTTGGCCAGGTACGCAAACCAGTACTTGCGCATGAAAAAGTAGTGGAATTCGAAGTTCAGCGAAGGCGTGATGTAGGGATTGGGCGCCTGTTCGAAGGGCAAGCGAATGTTGAGCCCAATGGACTTGCCGCCGGCCTCGTAGGCGCCGCGGTTGGCGGCTTCCATGATGCCAGGTCCACCTCCCGAGGTAACGACGAACCGGTGGCGGCGCCCTTTCAGCGTCTGCGTCCATTTGGTCACCAGGGAGGCCAGGTGCCGGGCGTCTTCGTAGTAGCGGGCCATTTCCACGCCTGCTTCTGCACGGCGGCGGCGCAACTCGCTCGCTGTTCCCTTGGCCATCTCCTCCTCTGTCGCCGGTTGCTCCGCGTCCGGCGCTGCCGTTGCGGATCCAGGCTTATCCAGAAGTTCGAGCTCGAGTTCCTGACTGGCGTCCTCGTGCGCGCGGAAGCGTGCTGACCCGAAGAACACGATCGTGTCCTGAATGCGCTCACGCCGAAAACGCGCCAGCGGCTCGGAGTATTCAGAGATGATGCGCACCAGCCGCCCGTCGGGGCTGTTCACAAACGCAGGGTTCTGGTAAGAGAGGGGAGCGCGATGGAGGTCGGGCGGTTTGCCGGTCTTATGCTTCATGCTCAAGAGTGGGATCCGCGGAAGTGCACAGCTTCCATAACCGCAATCCAAAGGTTCAGGAGGCCGAGACCCGAAATCATTCCGCGCACTGCGCCGTACATCAAAAACGTGCCTACGCGCGGAAAGTAGTTGATGAGTTGATTGTCTGCCCACAACGGCGCGTACCAGGGAAGCACCAGTACAATCACGCCGATGTATATGCGGATAACGACGTAAAGGTACAGCTCCACCCGGCGCAGCCAGAGCGGAACCCGGGATGGTCGTTGGGGCGCGGGTTGCCGTTCTTGAACGGTCGAGCCGTTTTGGGGACTGGACGAAAACAGGTTCGACTGTTGCGGCATTTTCCTTGGGCCAGGGCCAAACGCAGGGCACCCCGGAGGTGGTCTAAGGCAACAGTAACACAGCGGCCCCAGCCGGATTCTCAACTGGATTTGAGGCGAGAGACCCTCTGGAGAGGGGCAAGGCCTCTCAAGGCTGCGGAAAAGTCGGCCTTTGAAGGGTAGGCTTCAGCCCGTACGTAAATGCTTTGCAATGAATTCGGCTTTAGCCGCTGAGGGACCCTACAGGCTGCGAAAAGACTCTGGCCTTTGAAGGGTACGGGCTTCAGCCCGTACGTAAATGTTGCAACGAATTCGGCTTTAGCCGCTGACGGGCCCCTACAGGCTGCGAAAAGACTCAAAACGAAGGGCACGGCTTTAGCCGTGCCGTCAACATGGGACTGACGAGGCCTTTAGGCCCTGAGGTACGCTCCGCCCTTACGCGGTGCGCATCTGGACCGAGTTGCCAGCCTCTGCCGCGGCCGCCGCCAGGATCCGATGGTGAATGGTAAACAGGGCAAGTTCCAGGCGATCCGAAACTCCCGTCTTGTCATAGACACTGCGCAGATAATTCTTGATCACTTGTTCGGTGGTCCCCAACCGCAGTGCAATCTCTTTGTTCTTGCAGCCCTGCACAATCAGGGCCACGATCTTCATCTCTTTCGGGGTAAGCCGGTCGCGAACGCGCGCCCCCACAGAATCCTCTTCCTCAGAACCGATAGCCTCAGCCGGCCGTTGAATCGAGGAGAAGCCCTTGATCACCCGATGCACGCACTCCACCAGCGCCTGGCCGGTAGTATTGCGATACACCACGCCCCGGATATCGTGAGCGGTAAAAATCTGCGCCGGCTCGCCGTTCTCGGCAATCACTACAGCCCGGCTTCCAGCGGCCTTCACGTGCGACATCAAATCCTGATATTCGGGCCTCAGCGCGGAAGCAAACAGAACGATCGAGGAGCGGTACGCATCGACGGAGAGCAGCAGACGTTCCAGGTCCGCACACTGTGCGGCTACGCGGAAATCCTCTTCGCTCGCCAGGACCTTTGCAATGCCAGCGCGAAAGATTGCTTGGTTGTCAGCCAGGATAATTTTATTCATCGTGCTGCCTTGTGCCTCGTGTCGCTTCGATTCGCAATCTTCTTGCCTTAACCCCGCCGCAGCCTGTGCGACGCGTACTGCCCAGATACCCAGGCAACCGCATACTCACGCTATCGGCCAGCCGGCGTCATTCGTTCTAAACTGTTCTGTTTTGCGACGCCTTTAGTACGTTCCCTCTCCGCTAACGAGCGCTGAGAGTCTGACTTGCTGGTGTTCTCAAGCCTAGCGGCTTGGGCAGGAAATGAAACCCCACGAAAGTGGCAGGGGCCCGCTCTCAAGTTGCTGTCGTGACTGGATTTGGGTGTAGCGAAAACAGTGCGAAACGAGACGAACCGGCGCGCTTTCAATACACTAAAGAAGCATGGGCAAGCCAGTGATCCTCGCGGTAGACGACGACGTAAGTGTCCTGGAGATGGTGGTCCAGGATTTGCGCCGCCAATACGGTGCGAACTATCGCATTCAGCGTGCGGCGTCCGGCCAGGCGGCACTCGACACCTGTGACCAGCTAAAAAAGCGGGGAGACACGGTCGCCCTGTTTGTCTCTGACCAGCGTATGCCGGGAATGTCCGGGGTGGAGTTCCTGGGCAAGGCAATGGAATACTTCCCCGACGCCAAGCGTGCTCTCCTCACCGCCTACGCCGACACCGAGGCGGCCATCCAGGCCATCAACACGGCCAAGATCAACTACTACCTGACCAAGCCCTGGGATCCGCCCGAAGAGCGCCTCTACCCGGTGCTGAACGACCTGCTGGAAACCTGGAAGGAGGGCTACAAGCCACCCTTCGAAGGTTTACGGGTGGTGGGGCCCCGCTACACCCTGCGCGACCACCAGGTGCGGGACTTCCTTTCCCGCAACCAGGTGCCCTACGTTTGGCTCGATCCCGAGCTCAACACCGAGGCGTAGAGCTGCTCAACCGTTTCCACCTGGATGACCGTAAGCTCCCCGTGGTCCTTTTTGGGGATGGTACCTCCCTGGTGCAGCCCGGCCAAATGGAACTGGCCGCCAAGATCGGGTTGCGCACCCAGGCGGCCAAGGAGTTCTACGACCTGGTAATCGTCGGAGCGGGCTTAGCCGGGTTGGCGGCGGCGGTATACGGCGCGTCGGAAGGTCTACGCACCTTGGTGATCGAAGATGAAGCGCCAGGAGGACAGGCAGGCTCCAGTTCCAGGATCGAGAATTACCTTGGCTTTCCCGAAGGAGTGAGAGGCGAAGACCTGGCCCGGCGGGCCCTCATCCAGGCCACACGGTTCGGGGCCGAAATGCTGACCCAGAAGGCGACCGGCATCCGCACCGAGAACAACTACAACATCGTGCAGTTGGCCGACGGAAGGGAAGTTTCCTGCCACGCTTGTCTGATCGCTGTAGGCGTCTATTACCGCCGTTTGATCACTCCGGGGGTAGAGCGTCTAACCGGGGCTGGGGTCTATTATGGGGCGGCGATGACCGAAGCCCAGGCCTGCAAAGACGAGAATGTCTACATTATCGGGGGGGCAAACTCGGCCGGCCAGGCAGCTATGTACTTCTCCAAGTACGCCAAAAAGGTAACCATGCTGGTAAGGGCGGATTCGCTTACGAACAGCATGTCGAAATATTTAATCGATCAGATTGCCGGTACATCGAATATTGAGGTTAAGACGCGATGCCAGGTGGTCGAAGCTTTGGGTGAGAGCCGCTTGTCCTGTTTGCGAGTATGTGGGCCTGACCAGGAGGAAACCGTGCCGGCAAGTGGTTTGTTCATCTTTATCGGTGCGGCGCCCAATACGGATTGGCTCCCGGACGCGATTATGCGCGACGCCAACGGCTTTTTGCTCTCTGGTCCTGACCTGAAAGTGGACGGAAAAATGGCCAAGAGCTGGAACCAGCCCAGGGAGCCGTACCTGCTGGAGACCAGCGTTCCGGGAATATTTGTTGCCGGAGATGTGCGCCACGGTTCGATCAAGCGGGTAGCGTCCGCGGTCGGCGAGGGATCGATTTCCGTGCAATTTATCCACCAATACCTGGCGGCGTTCTAAGCCAATGACAGACGTTCAGCAAAGTTCGAGAGTAGAGCAGGTGGAGGCAGCCAGCCTCTTTACCCAGTTGCAGAAAGTGCCGGTCTTCGCCGGCATCGCGCTGCAGGAGCTTCGGTGCCTTGAATCGGTTGAATTGATCCACGCCGATGCAGGGCGCTGATCTGATGGACATCACCCGCACCCGCCGTGGCTTCTGGATCCTGCTCGAGGGCGAGCTTCGCCTGCAGAAGCGTCAGCCCGATGGAGAACTGACGCTCGTCGGCACACTGGGAGCGGGCGAGACCTTTGGCGAAGTTCCCTTGCTGACGGGTAAGGACACGGAAGCGGTGGTGACCGTGCTCAAGGCCAGCACCGTCGTCTACCTGCGCGAAGAGCTTTTTTGGAAGCTGATGTTTGCCTGCCCCCAGGTGCGTATGGGCGTTTTGGGGAACATGGCCCGCAGATTGCAGGTCTATCAGTCCCAGGAGCTGCATCGGGAAAAATTGATTTCGCTGGGCACAATGGCTGCCGGCCTGATGCACGAGCTGAATAATCCCGGTGCCGCGGCCCGGCGCGCCGCCTCGCAAATGCGAGAAAACCTGAGCCGTCTGCAACAGATCAGTCTGCGCATGTGCGCTAACGATGAAGCCATGACCAAAGGGCAGACCGAGTGCCTGCGCGTTCTGCAGGAGCAGGCTTTGAAACCGCAAAAACCAAATGCGATGAGCTCCATGGACCAGGCCGACGCCGAAGACGAATTGGCGTCCTGGCTGGAGGAACACGGCATTGAAAATTCCTGGAAGCTGGCGGCGACCCTTTCCGCCATCGGCTTTAACGCCCAGACCCTGGAATGCGCCCAGCACGAGTTTCCCGGCAACACCTTATCCGATCCGCTGAACTGGATGGAGGCACTCATCTCCAGCGTCCAGCTGGTGGGAACCATTGAAGAGAGCGTTTCCCGGGTGACCGACCTGGTCGGAGCGGTGAAGAAGTACGCCTACGAAGACAAGCCGCAGCGCCATCAGCTCGACGTCCACGACAGCATTCAAAGCACCCTGGTCATTCTGGGCCACAAGTTTCGCCAAAAAGAGCTGGTCGTGGAGAAGCTCTTTGCCCCCGCCCTGCCGCCGCTTTCCACCTGTGGCGTCGGTCTTAGCCAGGTTTGGACCAACCTGCTCGACAACGCCATCGACGCATCTCCGCAAAAGGGCGCCGTGAGCAGTACGCACCTGGGTGGAGGGCGACAACGTCGGTATCGCCATTGCCGATGCCGGTCCGGCGTCCCCGAAGAAAACAAGAAGCTGATCTTTGAGCCTTTCTTTACTACCAAGCCCACGGGTCAGGGCACTGGTCTGGGCCTCGACATTGTTCGCCATATCGTGGTGGACAAATTTGGCGGAGAAATCAACTTGGACTCCGTACCCGGAAAAACCGAATTCACCGTCAAGCTGCCCGTCGTTTCCTGATCCGCCCACCTGCAAGGCAAACCCCGAAACTAGTGGTCGTTATCGCTCTTGAACTGGCCGCCGCTTGCCCACAGCGTCATCGCGCCGAACACGAGAAGCGCTCCACCAATCACACAACAACTTGAAGCATGGTTCCTCCATGGATCCTGTCATTCTAAATCGTTTTGCTTTTCCTTTGCTCGAACAGCTTGGCGTCGATCAGAAAGCGGAACCAGAATGTCTGCAGGGTCCAGAAGATGAACCCCTCCCATCCGTCGAGGAAGCCCAGGCGAAGAAAATAGCGGTAGAAAAAAAGCGCGTAGGGGCGAACGAAGAGTGGAGCGCCATTGTAGAGGCCGCGAAGAAAGCGTTTGCGCTCCACCGGATTCCCCCAAAGGCGAGGCTGAATGCGCACCGCATCGACAGCCTGGGTCTGCTCCAACACCTCTGCATCGGACCAACGGTTATGCCTGGCTGTCCACTCTGAGAGCGACATGCGGATCTCATCGATCATGTAGCCCTGGAGTTGGCCGGTAGAACCCTGCGTGAGGTAGAAGTGCTGGTCATAATTGCGTTCCTCGCAGCGTCCGGCGCCGCTGCGGAAAAGCCGCAGGTGCCAGGTGGGCGACATGCCTCCATGCCGCATCTGCCGCCCCAGGAACTGCACCAGGCGAGCAATTAGAAAGCCCGAATGGTCAGGGTTCTCCGGCAACGCCTGCATCGACGCGATCAGTTCCGGCGTAAGCCGCTCGTCGGCGTCCAGGTGCAGCTGCCACGGGTAGCGAAGTGCAAGATGGTCGATGGCCCAATTTCTCTGCGCTCCATAGCTTTCGAACGCATGCTGCACCACCTGGGCCCCATGCTGTTGGCTCAGCGCGACCGTCTCATCTGTGCTGAAGGAGTCCACCACATGCAGGTCGTCGGAAATCTGCTTTGCCTGGGCGAGCGTTGCCCCTAAAGTGTCGACAGAGTTAAACGCAAGAATAATGACGGAGGGCTTCATGCAAGAAGTCCACTATAACGTTAGCCGAGTTGTAGTGAGTCCTGCGTGATACCTCACTTACGAATTGAGTCCCGGAGGGACGGCTGAGAATCAGCCTTGTCCAAATTAGATTTTTTTGCGGTGGATCTACCCATCCTTCAACAACAACTTTGTTGGGAAATCCGGGGTCAGTCCTGGGAAACCTGAACCGCACGCGAATGCTGATTGGCGATCATCAACGAAGATCCTGCACGCACCGGAATCCCACCGTCGCCGAGCGGTCCAGACTAGGCGCCATAAGCAAATACTTCCCGTGCTCCGAGAGCCGATAGGCTTGGGGAAAATACCAGCGCGACCCCTGAGGCTGATAATGGCTGCCCCCTCTCAGAATGGCCGCACAGGTGTGCGCGTCGCAGTATTCATCTGTCCATTGCCACACGTTGCCCACCAAATCCATCACCCCGAAGGGGCTGCCCCCTGCAGGGTGGGTGTCGGAATCGCTGGGCGGGTCGATCTCGCGGCCAATACTGGGCGCCGGCACCGCTGCCGGATTCCACGCATCACCCCACGGATAGCTCCGGTTGTCCTGGCCTTGCGCGGCATATTGCCACTCCCATTCATGGGGCAGGCGTTTGCCCGCCCATTTCGCGTATGCGCGTGCGTCTTCGATCGAGACCCACGTGACCGGCTTTTTTGCCCAGCCCGCAGGATAGGTGCCGTCCTTCCAATCACGCAAGAAGTTATGGTCATCCGCCGGATGATAAGAGGTAGCCGTCATAAATTCCTTGAACTCCGCATTGCTCACCGGGTAGCGATCGATACGGAATGGCGCAATATGCATTTGCTGCGTATGAAAGCGGCGCGCCGAAGACTCCCAGGGATATTGCACGTCGACCCCTTCCTCGTTGTTGCCCTCGATCTCAAGGCCGGCCACGCGGAAGACATAGTCACCCGCGGGGATCAGTATCATCGTGGTCGGCATCGCTCCTGAGCCAGGGGCCGCAGCCGTCGGCACCATGGTTTGCGGTACGGTCTGCCAGCTCGCGGAATAGCTCTCCAGCGGCTTCGCATGCTGCATTTGTTGCAGCAGATCGAGCACTGGCTTGGACAGTGGAGCATCCGTTTCAAGAACCGCGCCGAAGCCATCAGCCTCGATGGCAAAAGAAAGCGCAGCGGAGGAGCCCGTCGACTCCGGGCTCAACTCCAATCCGTGCCACAGGTCATAAAAGTGCGCGCCGGGCATGGGCTTGGTGACCAGCTGCCGCCCCGAGACAGGGTAATGATTGCGATTGACCAGGGTCCACGCTACCGCGTGTTCAGCCGGCCACTTGCTGGCGAAGATGCCGAATTGCTCCGTGCCGCTGTAGGGCTCCCACTCCGGGCTGTTGAGTTGCTTCCCCAGAGCCCGCTCGATGGCAGCGCAGCGGCGCAGCGCTTCGCCGTCCCGGGGTACAATCCCGTTCCACCAGCCCCAGACGTTTTCCCAGGAAACGTAGCCGGTCCCGTTGAAGAAGGCTTGCTGCAAATCGTCGTTGCGGTCATGCGCTTCACGATGGCAAACATTCACCATGTGGCGGGTCTCCAGCCACTTGTCCCGGCTTACTGGAGGCAGAAACTCATCCTTCCAATCCTCCCCCCAGCTCATGTTGTTGTAGACCAGCATTTCGTCGCTGATCGGCCCCTCCTCCGGTTCCAGCGCGAGCGCATGGCCGGTCTGATCCGCCGCAATACGGAAGGAGCGGGAGATACCGAACAGCGTATCTCCATTGATGCCGTCGGCGCCCACGGCAGCCAGTTCCTTGGCAATCGCCACCTGGTCGGAGATGCCCTCGTCGCGTGTTCCCTGGTCCCACATCATCACCGGGAATAGCACCCGCACGCCGCGCTGATGAAAGCGATCGATCATCGCCCGCAAGCCGGCAGCGCCGCCGGGGAGGTCACGAAAAAAGTCAAACTGGTTGCGATTGTCGATGCCCAGGTTGGGGTACGTATGCCACAGCAGCACGCTATCGATCCCCCCATAGCGCGCATGGACGTCATCCAGATAGCGATCGACGGTGTATTTCTGCTGGGCCGGATCGTAAAAATAGCGATCGTGCATCATCATCTGCGGCTGGATAAAGCTGGTCTGCGTCCACAGCAGCTCCGGCCGATCGTATTGGCTCCCATCGTAGCCCATGCGCAAGCGAACTTCGCCGCGCCAGTGCTGGATATCCGCCAGCCACTCCACGATCTCGGCCGGAGTGCAGAAGCTGGCTCGGGCGGTATCCTCGTCGGGGACAAAGTGGCATCGTGGGCCGGGAATCTGCTGGCTTTCCTGGGCTCTCGGGACCACACTGCTATCCTGCGCATGCAGCGTAATCAGCGCCAGCGAAAGCTGAGCCAGGAGCAGCGCGCGCAGAGTAAGACTCACGCGCCCAGCATCTCGCTGGTGATGCGCCGCACGCCGGCTTCATGGAAGACATGATTGGTGGCAGCGACCGAGTCTCCTATGCTGATAGCCCTGCACGCATCCTCTATCACGTAGGTCTCGAAGCCGGCCTGCATGCTGTCGATGGCCGAGTGACGCACGCAGTAGTCGTAGGCCAGGCCGGCGAGAAAGATTCGCCCCAGTCCGCGCTCCCGCAGATAGCCGGTAAGCCCGGTGCGGGTGATGCGATCGTTCTCCCGAAAAGCCGAATAGGAGTCGATATCCGCGCGGAAGCCCTTGCGCAGGATCAGCTCCGCATTGTCCGGTTGCAGGTGCGTGTAGAAAGCAGCTCCCATGCTCCCTTGCACGCAATGGTCGGGCCACAGCACCTGTTCGCCGTGGGCCGTCACAATGGTTTCAAACGCAACTCGCCCGGGATGATTCGAAGCAAAGGAATGATGATCCGGCGGGTGCCAGTCCTGGGTCATGATCAGGTGGCGAAAGAGCGCAGCCACGCGATGGATCACGGGCACCACCTCCTGGCCGCCGGGCACCGCGAGGGCGCCTCCATCACAGAAATCATTCTGTACGTCGATCACCAGCAGTACATCGCGGTCAACCAGCTCAATACCCATACTTTGATCCTCTACACAGTATCGGCACCGCTTGCTTGAGCGGCAACAAAGGCTGGGTGCCCCATGCAAGCCATACTTTGGCTTGAGTGGGATACTACAGCACTCGACATGCCTTTCTTTGTCATCCCGCGATTTCCTAGAAACTATACCGTAGCGAAAACTGCTGGATACGAGGCTGCGTCAGCACCGCCCCATACACCCCGAATTCGCCGCTCGACGTCTGGTTCTGCAGAGACGTGAGCGGATTGACGTCGAAGCGCACAGAGTTAGTCACATTGAAAACCTCCCAAGTGAACTTGAGCGTCTGCTCCCGGTAAATCTTCCACGCCTTCGACAGCCCGGAATCAATACCGAAATACCCATCTCCGCGGAAGGCATTGCGGCTCCCCGCTTCACCCGGCAGCGGATTGCGAATAGGCGGTCCCGACGGCAATCCGCCCAGCACCGCGGAAGGATTGGCGAACGCCTCGGGAGACCCTTCGGAGTTGAGATGCTTATGCATCTTCACCGGGGCAGTCTTGACTACCGCACTCTCCTGTGACCAATCCACCTCCCAGCCGTTACCCGCCATCACCGTGAAGGGAAGGCCGCTGGTCCAGCGCGCCAGGCCGGAAAGCTGCCAGCCGCTCACCAGGGCATCGACCACGGGATGCGGATCCTGAAGAAATCTCCGTCCTCGGCCCACGGGCAAGAGGTAAACCCAATCCGCGGTGATGAGGTGGGTGGTATCGAAGTCAGAGACGCCATAATTCTCTGCCGGCCGAAACGCATTCACGATCCAACTGAAAGTGGACTCCGCGTTGGCCCCGCACTGCACGCAGGAACGTTCCGTATCGGAGCCCAGATCCATCGATTTCGAAAACGTATAGCTGAAGTCCATTTGCAGACCATGGCTCATGGCATGGCGCAGCACCACCTGGCCGGCGTTGTAATTGCTCGTGCCATTCGACACCCAGCTGAACAGGGAATTGAACTGCGGGTTATAGAAACGTCCGCTTTTGCCGCCACATCCCGGGCTGCAAAGAATATCCAGGCTGTACTGAACGTAGGAGGCATTGACCGGATACACGCTGATCAGGTTGGTGTAGATATTCTGCGTAGCCGTATTCCCGATTTTTCCTGAACCATCTGCGCCCTGGTTCGCCGCATCGGGGAACATATCCTCGAAGTACGCTACCGGCTGCACGGTCGTTGCGCCGGCATAAAACTCCTTGGTCAGCGTTGTCGCCGCGTTATAGAAATCCTGCCCGGAGACCGGATCGACCAGGTCGAGCGGTTCGGCGAGATCCATCTGCTGCAACAGGTGGCGGCCAAAGCGGCCAACGTAAGCTGCTTCGAGGGTGAAGCCCCCGCGCAGCTCATGTTGTACGGAAAAATCTGCTGCTAGCGTGTAAGGCGTCTTGATTTTGTCGTCGAGCCCAATCGCGGTTTCAAAACCAGTACTGAACGGGTCGGTCGATGGCGTATACGGGTAGCTGATGGAGGTAGGAATGGCCCCGTTGACGTTGGGAATATTATGCGGTCCCGTGTAGCGCGGAGCGTCATCGGGAGTGAGCGCGTCGTTTGGAGTCTGCTTCTCACCCTGCAGGCCATAGGATCCGTATTGCGAAAAGGAATTGACAATGCCTTGGCCGAAGTGAGTGTAGTACATGCCGAAGCCCGCGCGGATCGAGGTCGAAGAATCAGGAGCAAAGGCGACGGCGAAACGCGGCGCAATGTTCTTCTTCTGCATGTCCCAATAAGGCTTCAGACCCCGCGCCTGGCCAGAGGGCGCGAAGGACAGGGTGGGCTGATCGACCACGCCCACAGCCGCCTTGGCAGCGCGCGTCTCAAACCAGTCATGCAGACTGACTGTGGTCTGTACCTGCTGTCCATTGACCTCGTACGGAGCTTGTAACAGCGTGTGCCTCAGGCCAAAAGTCAACGTTAGCCGAGGCGAAACGCGCCATGCGTCCTGCACATAATACTCAAATTCGTTGGCCTTGTAGCTATGAGGCACGAAGGCGCCCTGCCCGTAGAGCGTGCCGGTACTTCCATCGCCAGAGACCTTGTAGTTGTACTGGTTGGTGACCTGAGAGATGATCCCGGCAAGGTTGGCGATAGCAAAGTTGTAAGAGTTGGCGAAGGTGCTGTCGACCTTGGGAAAACCAAAAGCATCCGGGTCGAAGCTCTGACCGGTGCCGGCAAAACCGGAGCCGCTCACATCGAATCCGATCATGGCTGCCGAATCGTAGGAAAGAGCGTCGCTATTGAGATTGTTATGGATCAGCCGATAATTCGCCCCCACCTCGATGGTGTGTTTGCCCTTGCTCCAGGAGAGGTCGTCGATAAAGTTGTGCGACGGCACCTGGACAATGGTGCTGCGGGTCGTGGCCGTGGGATTACTCAATACGCCGCTCTCGAAGCTGAAGTTGACGTACGATCCTTGCCCGATGCCACGGTCGGCGTAGCCCTGGCGCACGTAACCGTAGTGAAGGCTGTTGACCAGGTTGTTAGTAAGCGACCACGTGTCGCCGGCCGCGATGCCCTTGGTATTGTCGGTGTGTTTGTTGCTTGGCGGCTGGCCCGGGAACAGCGGGACATAAAGCTCACTGTCGTTTTGCAAGTTCCCGCGCACAAATAGCCGATTACGGTCAGAAAGAACGTAATCGATCTTGGCGATATACGTATTCAGCACCGTAGGGTTGGGCGCAGACCAGGTGTAAGAGCCGGTATTCAGGCCATCGCCCGTGACAAATCCGTTATTCAAGGGATATTGCGCCAGGGTTTGCAAAGCGTAGGGGTCCACGCCCGGTCCCCACGGGCAGGTGCCGGTTCCATGGCAATTCGGATCCATGGCGGCAATCTGGGCCCGCGTCAGGGTAACGTTCTGGCCGCCGCTGGTATACGACACATTGCCGGCAGCATAGGAAGCGGTTGGGACAATAGACGTCTCCTGCTGGTTCTCAGCCGTGCGCTGCCCTTCGTAGTTGAGGAAGTAAAAGAGCCTGTCCTTTTTGACCGGTCCGCCCAATGCGGCGCCAAAGGTGTTGCGGATGAGCTTACCCGCAATATTAGGTTCTCCAGCGGCGGCCTGCGCCTGCTTGTTGAACCAGTTGTTGGCCGCGGTGATGGTGTTGCGGTTGTATTCGTACAAGCTGCCGTGTAGTTGATTGCTTCCGCTTCGGGTCACCAGGCTTACCTGTGCGCCCGAGGAGCGGCCTTCATCCGCGTTGGCGTTAGTGGTGGTGACACGAAACTCTTCCACCGAATCCAGCGTTGAGCGCAGGACTCCGGTAAAGGCGTATCCATTCACCTGGTCGTTGTTGTCTACGCCATCGAGGGTGACGTTGCCCTGGTCGGAGCGCGAGCCGGCCACGGCGCCGCTGCGGCTATCGAAGTTCTGGTTGATATTGTGGCCCAGGTAGAGCACGCCGGGCTGCAGGCTCAGCAAGTCGGGCACGTTGCGGCCTTCCATGGGCAGTGCCTCGATGGTCGCGTTGTTCACCGCGTTACCCAGCGATGCATCGGTGGTGTTGAGTGTCTCCGACCCACCGCTTACGTTCATGGTGACGGTCGCCGCCTGCACCGAGAGCGTAAGGTTGACGGTGGCCGGCTGGTTTACCAACAGCTCCGCGACAGCCGTCTGCGCGGCGAAGCCGATGCTGGTCGCCGTGATGCTATACGTTCCGGGAGGAAGCTGCAGAAACTGGTAGCCCCCGGTGCCGTCCGCAGTGCGCTCGGCGTGGTATGCGGTTGCGTTGTTCTCGATAGTGACCAGGGAACCAGGAACTGCTGCGCCACTGGTATCCGTCACTGTTCCGCGTAAAGAGGTCAGCGACGATTGCGCGCAAAGAACCGAGGCAGAAAACAAAAAAAAGAGAAACAGTTTCGCGTAAACCTTCATGGGAGTCTCTCCAAAGGGGGTGTTTTCCGTCGAAAGCCGCCACCATAAGGAGCGACGAGGAAACTGCGAGCAAACGAACGTGATCGAGCGAGTTGGGTTACTTAATGATAACCTCTCCGGCGGGCGTCGCTCTAGCCGATTTGTCACGACATGACGAAGCTGACAGCAGATTTAGATAGCGTGCTCACGCATCGCGGCGACAATTTCTTCGCTCGAGTAGTCGAGACTCTGCAGAATCTCAAGGCTATGTTCGCCCAGCAATGGTGGGGGGAGCCGGTACAACACCGGCGTGGACGAAAACCGCACCGGGTTGGCGATACTGCGCACCACATCGAGGGTCGGGTGCTTAATCTCCACGATCAATCCACGCGCCAGTGCCTGCGGATCGTTTAACGCTTCGCCCACCGTGTGGATAGGGCACGCGGGGATATCCTCCGCACTGAGCCGCCCCAGCCACTCGTGCGCAGGGGCTTTATCGAAGATGGTGGAGAGGGCAGGAATCAGTGCCAGTCGATGTTCCGTACGCAACGCGTTGTTGCGAAAGCGTGGGTCAGCGCCCAATGTCTCCGTGGCATCGATGACCCGGAGAAACCGATGCCACAGCGCATCGGTGCCGATGGCGGCGACAAAATGGCGCCCATCGCCGCCGCGAAACACCTGGTAGGGAACAATGCTGGGATGCGCATTTCCCCAGCGCTGTGGAGATTCGCCGGCATTCAGATAGCTGCTGCCCGCATTGATGAGCAGTGTCAGTTGCGAATCGAAGAGCGCCATATCCAGCGCCTGTCCGGTGCCGGTCTTCTCCCGCGCCAGCAATGCGGCAAGAATTCCTAAAGCGGAGTAGAGACCGCAGACCATATCCGCGATCGCGATGGGATAGCGAACCGGCTCACCCTCCGGCTCCCCGGTAAAGCTCATGATCCCCGCCTGGGCCTGCGCGATGATGTCGTAGCCCGGCAGCCCCGACTTGGGGCCCGAGTGTCCATAGCCCGAGATGGCGCAGTAAACAAGCCGCGGATAGCGCGCGCAAATGGTTTCCGCATCGAATCCGCGGCGTTCCAGAGAAGCGACGCTACGCTGGTTGATAAGGAAGACATCTGCCGTAGCCAGCAGGCGATGCAGGATCGCAGCCCCCAGCGGCTGATCGTAATCGAGCGAGAGCGAACGCTTATTGCGATTGGTAGCCAAAAAATAAGCGGATTCGCTGCCCACGAACGGAGGTCCCCAGCTTCGCGACTGGTCGCCGGTCTGCCTGCGCTCGACCTTGATCACGTCGGCACCAAAGTCCCCCAGCATCATGGCGCAGTAAGGCCCGGCCAGAGCCTCGGTAAGTTCGACCACGCGGATGGAGTTGAGAACAGACATAGGCGATTTTATTCAGAACTCGTCTGGTTCTTGATGACCACTCCTTCGAACGGTCGAAGCGAGACCTTCGACTCGACCACCTCTCCGGCGCGATCCATGTGGGTCGAGGCGACGATGTGACCGGCGGCGATCGGAGCCTCCTGATCGCTCTGATTGAAATTGAGCAGGATCGCAAAACGTTGCTCCTCATCAACCCTCTCGTAGCTCAGAATGCGCCCTTTGCTGGCGACCCCTTGGATCCGGCCGCTGTTCAAGGCCGCATTCCCGTTGCGCAGCGCGACCAGGGTGCGATACAGGCTCAGTACCGACGCGCTCTGGTCAGATAGTGTGGCCACATTGACCGTCGCATGGTCGGCCCCTAGCCGAAGCCACGGAGTCCCCGTGGTGAATCCGGCGAGTCGCGAGCTATCCCACTGCATCGGCGTGCGCTCCGGGTCCCGTCCCTGGCCCTTGCCCGGCTCATTCTTCTCCGCTGGATCCTGTACTTCTGCGGCGGGTATCGAGGTATCAGTCATGCCAATTTCATCGCCGTAATACATCGTAGGCGTGCCTCGGAGCGTCAGCAGCAACATGGCCGCGATGCGCGCCTGCGCGCTACCGATGCGCGTGGCAATGCGCGATTGGTCATGGTTCCCCATTACCCAGTTCGGCCACGCGCCCACCGGCAACGCCGCCTCATACTCCGTAATCACCTTGGCAATTGCCTCCGCATTCCATGGGCACAGGATCAGATGAAAGTTGAACGGGAGTTGCGCTCCCTTGAGATTCGGTCCGTAGTAGGTCGCAAGCTGATCGAAGGGCAGATAAATCTCTCCAATAAGCAAACGGTCGCCATAAGAATCAAGCACCGCCCTCATCTCCGCGACGATGGCATGCACCTCCGGGCGGTTGGTGTTGTAGACGGGGAGCAGGCGCAGGGAAGCAGGCGCATCCGGAGCGCTCGCGGGATTGACGGGGTTATCGCGAAACTGATCGTCCTTGATCATCATCCACATTACGTCCACGCGGAACCCATCCACGCCGCGATCCAGCCAGAAGCGGAGCACGTTGAGCATCGCTTCCCGCAGCTCCGGGTTGCGCCAGTTCACATCCGGCTGCTGCTTCAAAAACGAATGGTAGTAGTACTGGCTGCCATCCTTGGTCCACGCTGAACCGCCGAAGTTGCTCAGCCAGTTGTTGGGCGGCCCGCCGTCCGCAGCAGGATCGCGCCATAGATACCAGTCCCGCTTGGGATTGGTAAGGGACGAACGGCTCTCCAGGAACCAGGGATGCTGGTCAGAGGTGTGATTCGGCACGAAATCGAGAATCAGCTTGAGGCCGCGTTCGTGGATAGCCCGAAGCAATTGGTCGAAGTCGGCCAGGGTCCCGAAGATGGGGTCGACGTTGCAGTAGTCGGCAATGTCGTAGCCGAAATCGGCCATGGGCGACGGGTAGAAGGGCGCAATCCATACCCCCTTAATGCCTAATCCGGCCAGGTAATCCAGCCGCTGCAGGATGCCCTGAAGGTCGCCGATGCCATCGCCGTTGGCGTCCTGAAAGGACCGCGGATACACCTCGTAAAGAATGCCGTACTGCCACCAAATCGTTGATTGCATTTCAGGGTCCCCGCGACCAAAAACAGAAGATACACTGATCGTTATGAGCAAATCGACCAAACTGAACAAGTACAGCTCCCAGATTACACAGCCCAAGTCTCAAGGGGCATCCCAGGCCATGCTTTATGCGACCGGCCTGCGTGAGCAGGATATGGCCAAGCCGCAGGTGGGGATCGCCAGCGTGTGGTATGAAGGCAATCCCTGCAACATGCATCTTCTGCATCTGGCCGAAAAGGTGAAGGAAGGAGTCGCCGCCGCCGGCATGGTTGGCCTCCGCTTCAACACCATCGGGGTAAGCGATGGAATCTCCATGGGCACCGACGGCATGAGCTATTCGCTGCAATCCCGTGACCTGATCGCCGACTCCATCGAAACCGTGATGGGCGCCCAGTGGTACGACGCCAACGTCTCCATTCCTGGTTGCGACAAGAACATGCCCGGATGCCTGATCGCCATGGGGCGACTGAACCGGCCCAGCCTGATGGTCTACGGCGGCACCATCCGCGCCGGCCATCTGGGCAACCAGAAGCTGGACATCATCTCCGCCTTCCAGAGTTACGGCCAATTCATCACCCACACCATCACCGAGGAGCAGCGTCAGGGAATCGTGCGCCACTCCTGTCCGGGAGCTGGCGCGTGCGGCGGAATGTACACCGCGAACACCATGGCGTCCGCCATCGAGACTCTGGGCATGAGCCTCCCCTACAGCTCATCAACGCCCGCGGAAGATTCCCTGAAGCTCGACGAATGTTTTCGCGCCGGCGCCGCCATTCTGAATCTACTCGAGCTCGATTTGAAGCCCCGCGACATCATGACCCGCGAGGCCTTTGAAAACGCAATGGTGATAGTTGCAGCCCTGGGTGGTTCCACCAACGCTGTGCTTCATCTGATTGCCATGGCGCGCTCTGTGAACGTGCCTCTCACCATTGACGATTTCCAGAAGGTCAGCGACAAAACCCCCTTGCTGGCCGATTTCAAACCCAGCGGTGCTTACGTGATGGAAGACCTGCAATCCGTCGGCGGCCTTCCTGGGGTATTGAAGATGCTGCTCGCAGAGGGGATGTTGCACGGCGACTGCGTCACCGTGACCGGCAAGACGCTGGCTGAGAATGTAAAGGATTTGCCCGGCCTGCGCGCCGGTCAGGAGATCGTGCGCCCGGTTTCCAATCCGCTCAAGGCGAGCAGTCACCTGCAGATACTCCGAGGCAACCTGGCCCCTGAAGGCGCGGTGGCCAAGATTACGGGCAAGGAGGGCCTCCGCTTTTCCGGCCCGGCCAACGTCTTCGATTCTGAAGAGCTGATGGTCAAAGCGCTGGAGGAAGGCAAGATAGCCAAAGGCCAGGTCCTAGTCATTCGTTACGAAGGCCCCAAGGGTGGTCCGGGCATGCCCGAGATGTTGACCCCCACGTCAGCAATCATGGGAGCGGGTTTGGGCAAAGACGTGGCCTTGATGACCGACGGCCGCTTCTCCGGCGGTTCCCACGGCTTCATCGTAGGCCACGTTACCCCGGAGGCCCAGGAAGGCGGCCCGATTGCGCTGGTGCGCACGGGTGATGTCATCACCATCGACGCCAGCAAGAACGAAATCTCCGTGGCCCTCTCGGAACAAGAACTAGCTGCGCGCCGCAAGGCCTGGAGCATGCCGCCCTACAAAGCGGAGCGAGGCACATTAGCTAAGTACATCCGCTGCGTAAAGAGCGCTGCCCTTGGGTGCGTAACCGATGAATAGGGGAAAGACCAATCCTTCCCCCTAGACAAAACTGGACAGATAGTTGTGTAACGGGCGAACAGGACAACAACCGATCTTTACCCCTGGATGGAACTGGACAGATAGTTGTGTAACGGGCGAACAGGACAACAACCGGTCTTTACCCCTGGACGGGTGCCCCAGGTTCGCCCGGGCGTACCTGGGCCGAAAATGACGGGGCGAAGCCCCACGAACGCCTTAACTTAGATGTAAACAAATGATTGGGCACGTTGTTTGCAAACGCTGGCAAAACGGATGCATGTAGTGTAGGTCTTCACATCCACCTCACAGAGTTTAAAAGTGTGCAGTCGCCCTAAACTTGTCATCCCAACCGGAGCGTACCGGGATTTCCTGCCACGCTGCGCTGGACATGGCCGCGTGTGCGGCTTTCCGTTAAGAAAGCCGCATGAAGTGTGCCAACGCCACCAACTTCGACAGGAAATCCGGGGTAGCGCAGTGGAGGGACCTGCGGTTCCACTCGATCCGCAACGAAGGCCACTACCAAAACAAAAATGGCGCGATACCTTTCAGGTATCGCGCCCTCGTCTCCTTCGAGTATCCCCTAGCTGAAAGTAGCGTCGTCGCTAGACTGAGACTCATCCCACATCGGTGTCGGCTCAAAATACCCTGTACCCGGCTTCAAATGTTGCTTGCAAACCTCATCATTCAACGTAACCCCCAACCCCGGACTATCCGGAACCTTAATGAACCCCTTGTTGATCATTGGCTTATCCAGCCCATTGACCAGATCCTGCCACCAAGGCACATCCAGCGAGTGATTCTCCAGCGCCAGGAAGTTGCGGGTAGCGGCCGCGCAGTGCACGTTTGCCATGCAACTTACTGGAGTCCCGGCAAAGTGCATCGCCATCGGCACGCCATACTCAAACGCCATATCACCGATCTTGTGCGTGCGTAGAATTCCGCCCGAGGTGGCAAGATCCGGATGGATCTTATCCACCGCGTGCACGCTGCATAGTTTTTGGAAGTCCGCTATCTCGTAGATATCCTCGCCCGTGATCGTCGGCGTCGGGCTGGCATCGGTGATCTCCTTCAGCAGATCCGTGTAGTACCAAGGAATCACATCCTCGATCCACTCCAGGTTGTACTTCTCATACGCCTTGCCCAGCTTGATACAGGACTTCACCCCGATATGGCCCAGGTGATCCATGGACAACGGCATGTCGTAGCCGATGTTTTCCCGTACCGCAGCGACATATTCGCAAAGCCTGTCGATGCCCTTATCGGTCACCTCTGTAGCCATAAACGGATGAGGCTGATTGCGCAGCTCCCACTTGCTCTGCCCCGCGGGCTCCATCACCATGCCCGGCATCCCCTCGAGCACATTGATTCCCAGGTCCATCTTCATCCACGTAAGGCCCATGGCCACGCGTTCCTTGGCCCGTTGTCCGTACACCTTCGGGTCATCCGACTCCGTCGTATCGGCATAGATGCGGATCTTGTCGCGCCACTGCCCGCCAAGCATCTGGTACACCGGACAGTTGTAAACCTTGCCCGCAATATCCCACAGCGCCATCTCAACCGCGGCCACACCGCCCGCCTGCCGGGAGATACCGCCAAACTGCTGGATCTTCTGAAAGAGAAAGTCAACATTCAACGGGTTCTCGCCAAGAATGCGGCTCTTCTGCACCATCGCGTATTGAAAGCCCGCTGCATCGCGTACTTCACCCAGGCCATACACGCCCTGGTTGGTGTCGATGCGAATGATGGGGCATGGGCTCGGCCCAGGCTTGACGATGATCGCGTAGCGCATATCGGTAATCTTCAGCGTCGAGGGGCTGGAGTTCAGGTTCACATTCTTGATTGCCGGCGCTTGTTCAGCCGCAGCCTTTTCCAGGCTGTAACGGCTGAGAAAGCTGCCGCCCAGCACGGCCATCGAAGACTTAAGCACACCACGGCGATTAAATTTCCATCCATTGGAATCTGACATTGTTACGTTCCCCCTTTGGTTCTTTCCCGGTTAGACGGTGTGCTGCTCCTCCGCACACAATCGTGCGCCTCACGTCGCTGATCTTGCGCATGCGATCGCCGCACCACATCGCGGCTTCATTAGACAGAAAAATGCCGTTACCAGCGTCTTTTATCTAGTAAGGGGAGCGGGTAACTTTATAGATAACTGGTTGCATCATTGTCAAAGGAAAAGTGGTATACCGCAATGCGGTATCGGGCTTTCTTGTTACTCTGTCCAGTGAAACTTGTTGCATCGTTGGACAGTCTCCTATCTAATTCCCTCGCACTGGCACACCATAGATACCAGTCCAATATTCGTTCGCAAGGCTGACCCCATGAAACCTTTGTTGTTGCTGCTCGCGGCTTTTCTCAGCACCGCACCCTGCTTCGCGGCTTCCACCTATCCAGTGCGGCTGGACGATCCCTCTGCCGTCTACCTCACGGCCGAGGAGTTCCATGTGCACGCGGATGGACAGGCAGACGATAGCGCACCGATTCAAGCAGCAATCGACAAGCTGCAGGCCGGCAAAGGGGAAGGCATCGTCTTCATTCCTCAGGGACGTTACCGCATCACCCGTACCATCTACCTCTGGCCGGGCGTGCGCATCATTGGTTACGGAGCAGAACGGCCCGTCTTCGTGCTGGGCGAAAACACGCCCGGATACCAGGACGGTATCGCCTATATGTTCTTTTTCGCCGGAGCTCGTCCCCGGCCGCAAGCCGCGGGCACTCGATCCTTGTACCATCCGCCGCCTACGCCGCGCGGCGTGGTGCCGCCGCCCAGCCGTTCAGTTCCCGACGCCAATCCCGGCACCTTCTACTCCGCCATCAGCAACGTGGACTTCGAGATCGGCTCCGGCAACGCCGGCGCGGTCGCTATTCGTTTCCACGCCGCACAGCACGCCTTTCTCAGCCACATCGATTTCAACATAGGCTCCGGATTCGCCGGCCTGCATGAAGTCGCCAACGAGGCCGAGGATCTCCACTTCCACGGCGGCCAGTTCGGCATCATGGCCCGCAAGCCTTCTCCGGCCTGGCAATTCACGCTGATCGATTCCACCTTTGACGGCCAGCGGGAAGCCGCCATCCGCGAGAACGAAGTTGGCCTCACCCTGGTCCACGATGAGTTCCGTAACGTTCCCAGCGCGGTCTCGATCGACCCCCACTACTCCGATCAGCTTTGGATCAAAGACAGCCGCTTCGAGAACATCACCGGGCCCGCCGTTGTGATCAGCAACGATGCCAGCCGCATGACTGAAATCAATTTTGAGAACATTGACTGTAGCCACGTACCCATCTTCGCGAAGCTGCGCGAGAGCGGCCGCGAATTCAAACAAGTTGCGGATACGTATCACGTCAGTGTTTTTTCCCACGGCCTTGGGCTGGCGTATCCGGGCGCGAAGGCGGCTTTCGAGACTCGCTACGAGTCCTCACCACTCGCAGCTATGCCGGCCCCCGCGCCGCCCGCCATCACTCCGCTGCCTGCCCCCAGCACCTGGGTCAATGTCACCACCCTCGGCGTCAAAGGAGATAACCAAACCGACGACACGCTTGCGCTGCAGAAGGCCATTGATGAGCACCCGGTGCTCTATTTCCCCAGCGGGCGCTACCTGCTGCACGAGACGCTCACCCTTCGCCCCGGCACCGTCCTGATCGGCCTGCACCCCAGCACCACGCAATTCGATCTCCCCGACGAAACCCCAGGGTTTGAAGGACCCGGCGCTCCCAAGCCGCTCTTGCTCGCGCCTGCCGGCGGAGCCAACATCATCACCGGCCTGGGCATCTTTACCGGCGGTTTCAATCCCCGCGCTACAGCTCTTCTCTGGCGCTCGGGCAAGAACTCGCTCGTGGACGATGTCCGCTTCCTCGGTGGTCACGGCACCAACAACCCCGATGGCACGCGCATGAACCCCTACAACGCTACCCACAGTGCCGATCCCAATCCGCATCGTCCGTGGGACTCGCAATACCCCAGCCTCTGGGTCGATGGAGGCGGAGGGACCTTTGCCAATATCTGGACGCCCGACACCTTCGCCCAGGCCGGCATGCAGATTTCGAACACCACCATCCCCGGCTTCGTGTATGAGATCTCCAGCGAACATCATGTCCGTGCGGAGTTCAAGTTGAAGAATGTTTCCAACTGGCAGCTCTACGCATTGCAGACGGAAGAAGAGAGCGGAGAAAGTCAGAATGCCTCTTCACTTGAGATCGACGGCTCCAATAATCTCACCATCGCCAACTATCACGGTTATCGCGTCACCCACATGGAGAAGCCTTTCCCCTACGCGGTGCGAGTGGCAGATTCCAACAACATCCACTTCCGCAACGTGCATGTGGATGCCAACAGCTCCATCGGCTTTTGCGATGCCGCTGGCGTCTGCCGTCAGGCAGTGCGCTCCAACAAGGTGCCGTTCGAGGACGCCATCGTCGATCAGACGTTGCATACCCAGGTGCGTGATCGTGAGTTCGCCCACCTTGATATCAACGATGACAAGCCGATAACCGCGCCCCGCGCGGACGATGCGAACCTCATCGAGAAAGGCGCTCAGGTGCAGCGCCTCGCCACCGGCTTTTTCAATATCTCCGGCGCCGCCATCGATGCAGCCGGGCAGCTCTACTTTGTCGACGCGCAGTTTCAGCGCATCTACCGCTGGTCGCCGGAGTCCCAACAATCCGTCGTGGTGAGTGATGCTCCGCTCGATCCCGTCAATCTCGTCTTCGACAAGGCAGGCGACCTCATCGTTCTCTCTTCCGGCGGCAAGGAGCTCACCGCGTACTCGTTGAATCCCAACTCCTCAGATCCCGAAGCGAAGCTCACGCTCATGCCCCTCGAGCCCGCCGCTGCGCGGCCCGGTCTTACTCCTGCGTTGCCGGTCGACTATTGGTTCAATGGTGACTTCGCAGAGACTCTCTCCGCAACCCAGCCTTATACGTATACATCGCTGGAACAGATGTTTGAGAAAGGTCTGGGCACGCGCACGACCTATCAGTTCGTTTCCCCCGACGGGAGTCTTTTCATCCCCACCAACGCTCCAATCGTGCAGGGCGAGCCCTACTTCGGCACCAAATGGGCTCCTGTCCTGGAAGCCTATGGTTTAGTAAAAGGAACGGATGGCAAACCCTTCTATGCCACGAATGAAGCCGAGCAGCGCACCTATTGCGGTCTGCTAAATCCCGATGGCACGTTATCGCAGGTCACCACGTTTGTGGAGCAGGGTGGAGAGAGCCTGGCCCAGGACGCCGACGGCAACGTATATCTAGCCGCCGGCCAGATCTTTGCTTACACTCCGGCGGGTAAGCCGCTGGGCAGCATCGACGTCCCCGAGCGTCCGCACGACATCCTCTTCGGCGGCAAAGACCGTCGCACACTCTACCTGCTCAGCGACCACTCCTTGTACGCCGTGCGCATGCGTCATGCAGGCCTGTAGCGGCGGTCTTCTGTGCTCGAACAAAACTCAAGGAAACTGGACGGGTGACCGTCGTTCGTTCTTCGCACGGTATAGGATTCCAGGTCTCTATCCCGGCAACTTTTCCCGTTAAACTGGTCTGGCGGAAACAGGACGGGTGCCCCAGGTTCGCCAAAGCGTACCTGGGCCGAAAAAGACGGGCGAAGCCCACCACAGTTTTCGCCCCACCAGCAACAAATACTAGGTGCCCCATTTGCCCGATTTCCTGTCGAGGCTTGTGGCGTTGATACACTCCATGCGCCTTTCCTTAATGAAAGGCGCACACGCGGACGTCTCTTGCGCAGGGTGGCAGGAAATCGGGGTCAAGCCTTCTTTGGGATTGAGTGGGATAACGGCTCTCGATGTGCTTAAGGCGGTGGCGCCGCCGGCTCCCGTGTGCGAACCCCCTCACCCACGGTCCCCGAGTGACCCAGAGTACGATTGAGCCACTCGGTCATTTGCACCTCCCAGTCGGGCACGCCCGGCAGCTTGTTCCAGCCGCCGGTTCCATGCATCCCGCCAGGAATACGAATAATCTCGCTCGACACCCCAACCTTACGCAGAGCCGCATCCAGATTGGTCGCCTCACTAAAAGGAATGTACTCATCCTTGTCGCCAAGAATCTGCAGAAACGGCGGATCCCCTTTGTGCACATAAGTGATAGGAGACGCTTCCTTCAGCGCCGCCGCCTCGCCCTTTTCCTTGATCAACGGGTCAAGCAGCGCGTGCACATCCGCATTCAGCGGCACTGTGGCAAAACTGCTCTGCGCAAACAGTGTCACCACGGCCTGCACCTGGGCGCTCTCGCGATCCACTGGATCGGCCGCCGACGGATCACCAGGCAAATTCAAGAGCCCCACCATGTTGCTCAGAAAACCGCCCGCCGACCCACCGACCAGAGCGATACGATTCGCTTGCCCGTCCCAACGGCTCGCATTGTGGCGCAGGAAGCGGATCGCCCGTTCCACGTCATACACCATGTAGGGATAGGGATATTTCGGCGCCAGGCGATAGTTGATGGAGAAGACCGCGTACCCCGCCGGCGCCAGGAAATCCGCGCAGTAGGCCTCACTGCCGCTCTTGCTATCGCCCCGCTGATAGCCGCCGCCATGAATGATGATAGCGATCGGATGCGGCCCAGCGCCCTTGGGCGCGTAGTAATCCATGGTCAACTGCTGGCCGTCAGCCACCCCGTACACGATGCCTTCTTGTGTCGGCGTTCGCACCTCTGCGGCCAATGCGGATACCGTCAAAACCAGCCCTACCAGCGCACTCTGCAGTAGTCGAGTCATGGTCATGCGCTCAACGGGCGCTCAGGATGCACCGTCATCCAGAGCCCCGCCCCCAGCACAGCGAGTGCGGCAGCGATTGCAAAGGAAGTAGTCCAACCGAAACGCTGCGCCACCCAGGGAGTGAGCGATGCGGTCACGGCGCCCCCGATCTGCGCTCCCATATTGACCATGCTGGAGAAGACGCCGGAGCTGCGCCCAGCAATGTCAGCCGAGACCGACCAGAACGAACTTTGCGAGACATACAACGCGCCGGCTCCCCCCGCCAGGATCACCCCGGCTAGTTGCGGACTCTGCACTCTCGACCCCAGCACCAGGAAGACAGCGGTAAACAGGAACGCGACCGCAGCCAATCCGCAACGGCCGACACGCAATCCGTAGATGCGGGTAAGCCGGTCACTGAGTGCGCCCCCACCCAGGCAGCCGACGGTCATGGACAAAAAAGGGAAGCATGGAGAACATCGCGCTGGTCTTGAGATTGAAACCCCGCACCTGCGCCATGTAGAGGAAGAACCAGCTGAAGAAGATCCAAGCGGTGTAGCCGAAACCGAAGTAGCTCACGATCAATGCCAGCAGATCGCGGCGGCGCAAGATGGCCGACCAGGAGATGACCGCTGGAGCGGAACCGTCGCCATCGCATGCGGTAGTCTCAGCGATGCCCTCGCGAATGGTCTTCAGCTCCGATGGCGAGACCTTAGGGTCCTCCTCGGGGGTGTCCCGCGCGAACCACCACCACACCGCTCCCGCCATCACTCCAATGATGGCGCTGAACCAGAATGCGGACCGCCATCCGTGATGGAGGATGAACCATGCCAGCAGCGGGGGAGTGAGGCCGCTGCCCGCACCCACTCCTGCGAAGATCAGTCCATTGATAACTCCGCGTTCGTGCTCCGGCACCCAGCGGGCGACGAACTGGTTAGCCGCCGGGTAAATCACCGCTTCGCCGGCGCCCAGTGTGAAACGAATGGCGATGAGCAGCACCACAGCCTGGGAGATGCCGGCGGGTATCAACGTGGTGACCGCGGTGGCAACACCCCACCACACCACCCCCAGCGCAATCACCAGCCGTGGACCAAAGCGCGACGCGAGCCACCCTGCGGGAACCTGAAAGCCGGCGTAGCCAATGAGAAATGCACTGAAGATCCAACCCAGGTGCTGGTTGCCCAGGCCGTACTCTGAGCTGATCTGCAGGCCCGCGATGGAAATATTTGTACGGTCGAGAAAAGAGATGGCGCTAAGAAGGAAAAGCAGGAAGGCGAGGAAAAATCTCTTTCGCGTAGGGTGTTCTGCAAGCATTCAGTCGTTGCTCCTGGGCAGCGGACCCTCAAGCAGCGGCCGCAAGAAATGATACCCCACAGGGCAGGAAAGCATGCCAAGGTGCTAACGTATGATTCGTTTGTGGAGGGGGCTCGTGTGCTTCTCAGCTAGCGCGAACTTTATCGGCAGCGCCGTACTGGGCTCTATCGGAGTGCTGACATTGACCGAAGTCAAGCATCGGCGCGAGCTGCTCTTTGCAGCCGTGCCACTCCTCTTTGCGCTGCATCAGTTCACCGAGGGGTTTGTATGGCTGGGGCTGGATGGTAGGCTTCCATCCATCGTGACCCATGACGCTGCCGCGGCCTACATCTTGTATGCCCAGGGCCTGCTCCCCTTTCTACTGCCGCTGAGCGTGCTGCTGATCGAGCCAACCGGGGGCCGGCAGCGGCGGATGCTTGATTTTTCACTCTTGGGCGCCGGACTGACGGTTTACTTGCTGTGGGGGCTGATCGCTTATCCCCTGCACGTCTCCGCAGCCGGCCACGGCATCGTTTACACCAACCAGATAACCACCACCACCGTGGTCGCAATCCTCTACGTGACTGCGACCTGCGGGGCGCTCTTCTTTTCAGGTTTCCGTACCCTGGTCCTCTTGGGTGGCCTCAACTTGATCGGTCTGCTCACCGTGATGCTGCTCAAGCGATATGAATTCACTTCCCTGTGGTGTGCGTATGCCGCGGTAGTGAGTGTCATCATCTATTTTTTCTTTCGCCAAAGCCGTCCTGATCGACCAGCCAAATATGCCCTGGGCAAGGCCGCATGAATTCCCGGGCGCTGAATAATCTCGAAATGGTGCAACCACTCGCACTGTGTTGGTGGATTTTTGCCGTGCGCGGAGGCCTGGCCGTCGTCTTTGCCGTCGTCCTGTTTCTTACCAGCAGCTTTTTGGGAATCTTTTTCTTCGATCCCGTGACCCTCGTCTATCTAAGCCTTCTGCTCGGCTCTTTCGTCTTAAGCAACGGCCTTCTCTTAGGAGTAGCAGCCGGTTTCGCCTATGAGCATCGCCTCCATCTCTGGTGGCTGGCGCTCGCTGAATGTTGCTTCGCATTGCTCCTGGGTATTTACATCGGCATTTCCCTGATGTTGACTTCCCAATCCCTCGCTTTGCTTGCCGGGATTCACGCCCTGGGAGCAGGATGCTTTCAAATAGCGCTCGCCATCAAGCTGCGAGAAGACCGCCCCAACTTGTTCCTGCTCACTCTTGGCGGACTCGTATCTCTTTGGGTGGGGATGGTCTTTCTCGAGCACTTCCACCAGGCCGCACGCCCTACAACCCAAATGCTCTCCGGCTTCGAGTTAATGTGCGGAATTATCTGGAGCGTACTGGCCTACCGGCTACGCAGTTCATAGGACCCTTGAAGGGAATCGCCGCCGGCATCGTATACTTGTGTTATGTCCATCGTGCGAAACATAGCGGGAGTGGCCAAGGGAATGAGCATCACCTTTCGTGAGATGCTGCAGCCCACCGAGGTGGAAAACTACCCGGACGGACCGGGACCCAACCGTGGTGCTCACTTTCAGGATCGTTTCCGGGGCGCCCATGTGCTGCAGCGGGATGAGAATGGTCTGGAGAAATGTGTTGCCTGCTTCCTGTGCGCGGCGGCATGCCCGGCCAACTGCATCTACATTGAAGCGGCCGAAAACACGGCCGAGCAGAGAATCTCCAGCTCGGAGCGGTACGCCAAGGTCTACAACATTGACTACAATCGGTGCATCTTCTGCGGATACTGCGTGGAAGCTTGCCCCACCGATGCCATCACCCATGGCCACGGCTTTGAGCTGGCTTCGCTCAATGCGACCACCCTCATTCATCGCAAGGAAGACATGCTGGTCCCGTCCATCGGGCTGCCGCACAGCGCTGAGGCCAGATCGAACTCTGTTAAGTAAAGACATACCTGGGAAATCATCTCCGGTACTGGTAGCATCGGTTTGATGCAACCCACAGCTACAGGCAGCAATGGACGGCAGAGGATCTTCCACGTCAGCAGCCGGGAGAACATCAAGGGTTTGCGCGACGAAATTCTCCGCATGCACGGCTTTGAGGTGCAGTCGACGCTTTATTCGAGCCGGGCATTGGATGAAGTGGGCCAGAACGATTACGACCTGGTATTGATCGATGTTGAGTCCGATGTCCGGGTGCAGAGCGCCCAGAACCTCTGCGACGAGATCAAGAAAGTTGTTCCCGAGCAGCACGTTGCCTTTGTCTGCAATTACCGCGTGAACATCGAAAGTGACTGCCCGGACGAGATAATCCGGGCCGAGTTCAATCCCGAAGCGCTTGTCCGCGGCGTACAACAGGCCCTGGGAAAGAACGAAGAAGATGATAAGGCGCGCGACCTGCCGCTAGCCTAGAAACCGCTTTCACGAAGGGCACGGCTTCAGCCGTGCCGTAGAGTAAGCGATCGGAGAGGGCTTCAGTGTCTGCGTGAGAACTACCGTTCCAAATTGAGTCCCGCAGGGACGGCTGAGAGTAGCCCAGGACGTAGTCCTGGGTATCGATTCACGACTCGATCAGTCCCGCAGGGACGGCTGAAAATGCCCCAGGATGCAATCCTGGGTACCTCCGAATCTGAAATGGACCATTAGCGACTTCGCGGCAGCCAACCCAGGACCGTGTCCTCCCTACGGGACTCAATTGTGGAGAGTAGTTCTCACACACCCGCTTCAGCCCGGAGGTACCCTCTTAGCTAGCCTTCTTGCGCGGCTGTGCTGCCTGGAACTCAGCCTTGAGCGCTGCCTTATGCATCGGTTTCTCGTGCAGCAGCAATTGCGTCGCCTCCAGGTGCGCATTGGCGTGGAACCAATCCTGCACAATGTTGTCATACAGCAGGTTGAGCACGGCCAATAGAGCCATGCCCTGGTGGTGGGCCATCCACTCCCGCACCAGCTTGGGTGTTTTCAGCGATTCCTGATAATCCGCAGCCTCATAGAACCCATAAGCTCCGCTCCAGCCCATCTTCGCCATGCGCTTAAGGTTTCGCATGGACTCAACGGGATCGATGCCCAACGCCAGGCAGGTGGAATAGGGCGAGACCACAGGACCCGCCACCGCGTCCCACTTGAGTGCGATTTGGGGTATGCCGAAGGCCTGGTAGTGGTAGTGTCCATGGTCGTCCATGCCCGCCCACCCCGATTCCGAGATACCCCATGGGATGCCGTGCTCTTTCCCGAAGGCGCGCTGGATCGCCACCACACCGCTGAGCGTGCGTGAAACCAGGGTGTCAGGATAACTGCGCATCCACAGCGACGGCATCAGATACTCGAACATGGTGCCGGTCCAGGAGATGAGCACGGCGTGCCCATAGGCCATGGTGTGTATGCGTCCCAGTTTGAACCAGCTTTGCTGCGGCGCCTCTCCCTTGGCCACAGTAATGAATGCCGCAATGCGGGCTTCGCTACAAAGCAGGTCATAGCAGGCCTGGTGCAAATGCTGCCGCTCGATTTCATAACCGATGGAAAGCAGCAGACGCGAACGATCCATCAGGAAGCCGAAGTCCATTTCCGTAGCAAAACGCATCGCCTCCGACGCCAGCGCGTGCAGTTCACTGGTGAGCGTCTTCAGGCTTTCCCGCGCCGGCATGATCGCGCGGCGCAACTCTTGCGCCAGCTTGACCTCCGGTGCAGTGGAAGCCATGCCGGCTGCGGCCTTGGCGACGCGGGCATCCAGATCGGCAGCGAAGCCGCTCGCCGCGCCCGTCTGCACCGCGATGGCAGTCTCGCGAAGTCCCTGCAAGGGAGGCAATGCGAACAGCGGCGCAAATTGGGGCAGCAGCCAGGGCATGTAATCGCGAACCAGTTGCACCACCGCATGGATCCGCTGGCGGATTTCAGCCAGCCACCAGGAGGACTCGCTGCCCTCGGGAACAGCCACCGAGAACTCAGGCGCGTCCACCTTGGCCAGAGCCCAGGCGATCCAGGTATCAGCGTCCGCCTCCGCCGCAGGCGGCTCCAGACCTTCCAAACCGCTAGGTACATCGTGCAACCCGGTAAGCAGTTGCCAATGATCGCGAATGCCGCCAAAGAGTGCGGGATTCAACAACCGCTCGCGCAGCATACTGCGGCACCCGCTGCGCAAGGTATAGAACGAGGCCGCCAGGTTTCCGCTATCAACCGAGGAAATAGTCATGGGATGGATCGGGATAAGCGTGCGCGTGTCGTACCAATTGAAGATATGGCCCCGATACTTCTCCAGCTTGTCGTAGGTCACAAGACTGCGCTCGGTCAGGGTAATGAATTCCGGAATGGTGAGATAGCCAAAGGTGCTCGCAGCCTGACGGGCATTCAGCAACAGGCCAAAGTTGGTAGGTGAGACGCGCGCCGCCTCAAACAAACCGTCTTCCTCGACATTATCCGGGATCAGGTAGTTGTGGCTCGCCCCTCCGAACTGGTAGAAGTAGCGCCAGGTACGCAGTGCCAGTTGGCGCAGGAACGTATCCTCTTCCGCTGTGAGCTTCAGCTTGGTGTGCTGTGGCGAGCTGTTAAGCCACGCGGTGATGACCCCCTCAAAGCCCCACAGGATAAGAATGGGGAGCGCCACCAGCATTGATTCCGGATGGCGCAGCAAGATCAGCGCGCCGATCACCAGGGTGACCACGGGAGTCAGAGCAAGGTAGCGGTCGACCGGCGTGCGGTGGCTCTCTGTAGCCTCAGCCTCGGCAGCAGTCTCCCATTCCAGCAGGCGCTGACCGGTGATAAAGCTGCGCACCAGTGAACGGATGATCGCGTCCAGGGTAAGCATCGTCTGGTGAGGCAGGAAAACCAGGGTAAGCAGGCTGATAAACGTGCCTTGGCCAAAGCCGCTCACCGCGTCGCGCATGGCGCCCGGCAGCTTGGTGAAATAGGCGCGGCCCACGCTGAAGACAAACTGGACCAGCGACGGCACGAACATCAGGAACAGCGTGACCGCGGTCCAATAGAGCGCGCCGCCGGGCAATCCAAGCCAGCCGGCGAGCAGCAAAGCAAAGGTAAGCACATCCACCAGCGACCGGCGAAGATTGTCGAAGATCTTCCAGCGCGAGATGGTAGCGATGGGATTGCGGACATACCGCCCCGATTCATCCGGGACCTTGGAGAAGAGCCATTGGGCAATCTGCCAGTCGCCCCGCACCCAGCGGTGTTTACGCCGCGTGTAGGCGCTATAGTGCGACGGGTAATCGTCGATAACCTCGATATCCGTGGTCAAACCGACACGCGCATACGATCCCTCGATCAGGTCGTGGCTGAGCAGGGAATTACGCGGAAAGCGTCGATCCAGAACTGCGTGCAGCGCATTGATCTCGTAAATGCCCTTGCCGGTAAACATGCCTTCCCCATAGAGGTCCTGGTAGGCGTCTGAGATGGCGCGGGTGTAAATGTCAAAGCCCGTCTGTCCGGAGTAAATGGAGGCCAGCCGGGAGCGCGATGCCGATTGCACGCTGACCCCGACCCTCGGCTGCAGGATTCCGTATCCCTCGGTTACGATGCGCAGGTCGGGATCGATGATGGCGCGGTTGAGCGGGTGAGCCATGGCGCCAATCATGCTGTGCGCCGTGCCCCGCGGAAGCTGCGTATCGGAGTCCAGGGTGATGACGTATTGCGCGTGCGCCAGCGCAGCCAGGTTGCCGGCCTTTACCGGGAACGGATCAAACTGCCCCTTGAGCAGCTTGTTGAGGTCGAGCAGCTTGCCGCGCTTGCGCTCCCAGCCCATCCAAACGCCCTGGCGCGCGTTAAAAATACGGTGCCGGTGGAGCAGGAAGAACGATCCGGCTCCCGCCGAGGCATACCGCTCGTTCAGCTCGTCGGTGAGCTCAATGGCCAAATCGACCAAGGGGTCGGTGTCGTTCTGCCGCGGACGCGTCACCGAGTCGGGAAGATCGGTGAGCAGGCCAAAGTGGATGTTCCGGTCCTGGTTGGCCAGGTACCGCACCTCGAGCTCGTCGAACAGCTCGCGCACCTGCTTCTCTTTCATCAGCAGTGTGGGCACCACGACTAATGTAGTGAACTGCTGCGGCACACCCTCCGAGAAGTCAAGCTTGGGCAGCGCATAGGCCTTGAAAACCGCGGTGATGGTGTTGTTTACCAGGTCGACCGCACCCTGGGTGGCGGGGAGCAGTAAAAGCAGAAAGGCCAGGGTAAGGCCGCCAAAGATCGGGTAAGTGGGCACCAGGGGGGCCAGGATCAGGCCTATGAGCACCACGGTGATGATCTGAATGCCGCCAATATAGAAATCATCCGCATGATTGCGCATCGAGAGCCGTATGCGGTCGATGAACCGGGGGCGGTAGCCAACCCGTGAGGCAAGCAGGGGAAAGCCGCGATCGATAAGGTAGTAGCCGATGTGTGCCCGGCGAAGGCGCAGCCGCGGATCCTCCACCCGGTGTTTTTCCCGCGATTCCATGGCCAGCGTGAGCGCTGCCTCCGCCACTTCCAGCTCGGAACAATCGGAGTGGCGGGCAATTTCAGCCACGCGTTTGCGGTAGGCCTCCCGGCTGTCGAAGTCCAT